>NZ_AP024086.1:1012500-2212500 GCF_019703855.1 Desulfomarina profundi
AGTAATTATAGCATAATAAAAAAGTAAAAAACAAATGAATTCAAATCAAAAATTATTAGCAACCCTTCCGAAAGTGGATGTCATTCTTTCTCACCTGGAGAGTTCTGAAAATTTTTCGACACCCAGGCGTTTAGCTAAAATTGTCATTCGCAGGACAATTGAGAGGGAAAGAGAAACCATTCTGGCTGGCGGTAATGTCCCCAGTAGAAGTCTGGAGGAATGGCTTGAGTTGGTGAAAAGAAATATAAGGAAAAAACAGGATCCAAACCTGAAGCGCATAATTAATGGTACAGGTGTTGTAGTTCATACTAACCTTGGAAGGTCTATCCTGTCGAGGCAGTGTACAGAGAGTCTGACCAGGGCTGGAGGATTTTACTCAAATCTCGAATTTGATCTTCAAAGTGGAAAACGTGGCAGCAGGTACAGTCTGGTCGAGGAGCTGATCTGTGATCTTACCGGAGCTGAAGCTGCAATAGTTGTTAACAATAATGCGGCTGCAGTTCTCCTGGCTCTTGATACCCTGGCAAAAGATCGTGAGGTCATTGTATCCCGAGGGCAGCTCGTGGAAATAGGAGGATCTTTCAGGATACCTGATGTCATGAAAAAAAGCGGGGCAAGTCTTGTGGAAGTTGGGGCAACCAACAGAACACATCTTCGTGATTATGAAAATGCCATAACACCCGAGACCGCTCTATTGCTTCGCGTGCATACCTCAAATTTCAGAATTATCGGTTTCACGTCGGATGTGTCGGCTGAAGAAATGGTTGAACTGGCAGGAAAAAAGAATCTTTTTACCATGGAAGATCTTGGTAGCGGATGTCTTGTTGACCTTTCCAGGTACGGTTTTCCAAAGGAACCGACAGTTCAGGAAATAGTAAAAGCCGGCGTGGACGTTGTAACTTTCAGCGGAGATAAACTGCTGGGTGGCCCTCAGGCCGGGATTATAGTCGGGTGCAGTGAAGTTATTCAGAAAATAAAGGAAAACCCACTGAACAGAGCACTGCGAATTGATAAGTTTACCCTTTCGTCACTAGAAAGTGTTCTGCGTGAATACTATGACACAGAAAATGCTCTGGCAAAAATACCGACACTGGCCATGCTGACGATTGAAAACAGAGAGTTGAAAAAAAGAGCCTTGCGAATTCAGCGTCGTTTGAAAAAAACTGTTCAGGCAGGGTGTGACTTCAAAATTGTGTCAACTGTCAGCCGGGTTGGGGGTGGGGCACTTCCCGAATACAGTATTCCTTCCTGGGCCGTGGAGCTGGTTCCCGAAAAAATGAAGCTCAGCTCTCTTGAAAAGAGACTGCGCGATCTTGAAATCCCTGTAATCGGAAGAATAGAAAACGAACATTTTCTTCTTGATATTCGCACTGTAGGCGATCATGAAGTTGTTGATCTTGTCGGACAGCTCGAGGTTTTTTTTAAGGACGGGGAAAAGAGTGATTAAAAAAAAATTCCCATTGGCCTCAGGTAATCAGGCACTGGTTAAAAGAGATTTCCTTAGATTTTCAAAGGCTTTCACAGATATCCTTCTTGAAAAGGTTGCACCTGCGGAACACCTGGATTTTATTGCCGATGAAAGGCAGTTAAAAGAACAGTTTTCTGATGAATCATCCATAAATGAGCTTGTTGGAACGTTTCAGCTGGTTGTAGAGGATGGTCGTCGGGTCGGCAAGGTTGAAAATTTTCTTTTTCTCCCTTTTCTCCTGTCAGATCAAAGTGTTATCCTGGCTGTGTTTTCAAGGCTCGATCCGCTTTTTATGCGGCGGGTTACAGAGGACTGGCTGTTTGATGTCAGGCGGGAGGCCAAGCGCAGTTTTCTGCTACTGAAACAGGCCCGGATTGACGATCTGACCGGGTTGTTCAATCTGTCAAATCTCTACTCTCTTCTTGATACCTTTTCTTCTGCTCGAAATATTCAGCTGCTTGTTGTTGAAATTCCAGGAAGAAGTATGACCTTCCAGGCGGCGAGTCGTCATTTGCAGAGGTGCGTAGAGATTTTACGAACTTCTGTTCCTGAGGGAGCAATTCTGCACCATCTCGGCAACTCCATTTTTGCAATTGTTTCCGATCGTCACCGCGAGAGCGGGAACACATGTCTGACCGCTTCACTTGTGGCTTACCTGAAAAGGGAGGGGGTTAAAAAAGTTCATATTGGTACAACCTGTTCAACGAGAGGAAACAGTGGAGAGAAAAAGGGGAGAATTTTTCTCGATGAGGCATGGACAGCCCTTCAGGTTGCCAAAAAACGTGGACCGTATGGTTTTTGCGATTTTGATCTACTGGCCCATCCGGAAGCTCATCCTCTGGTTCGTCCACAGGAAAGACTTTTACGAAAACTCAGGCGCTTGTGGCGACAGTCTGAAAAGTTTTTTCTTGTACATTTCCGCAGTGATGAAAAACAATTTTCGATTGTCAATGATATACGGGCACTGGTGGACAGGGGTGAGTCTATTCCTGTCGGTAATGATCTACTGGTTTATCTTGACGGTGAAAGTGATGTCCAGGTATTGCAATGGACTGAAAATATACTGGAAAGTTACAGGAAAAAGAAAGACGGCAACACTGTTTCCGCCGGAATATGCGGTTTTCCTTATGCTGATTTCAAGAAAGCGGAAATACCCTATAACTGCCTGAAAGCATTGGAGCATGCCTCTTTCTATGGCAATAGTTCTGCGGTTTTTTTTGACGCCGTCAGCCTGAATATCAGTGGTGATATTTTTTTTGGAGACGGAGATCTTGTACAGGCGGTAAAGGAGTATAAAAGAGGGTTGTTATGTGATGCTGAAAATATAAACCTGTATAACAGCCTGGGAGTAGCCTATGCTCTGATGAACAGACATAAACAGGCTGAAGAATGTTTTAAAAATGGATTAGAGCTGGATGCGGACAATTTTATGGCCTTGTACAATCTTGGTTTGGGAGAACTTGAAAGGGGAAGAAAAGAAAAAGCTATCTCCTTTTTCAGGCAGTCTCTGGAATGTGGGATTGATGAGAACCTGAATGCGTCTGTCCGGGAGGATCTGAGTTTTCGAATTGGTGTTCTTTCTTCGGAAACCGGTGATTATCAGGTGGGGCTGGATTTCCTCCTTCCTCTCTACGACTTGTTTTCCGGGACTTGCCGGGCAGATCGAATTGTGTACCATATCGGGTTATGTTATTGCGGACTTGGCTTTGCTTCCGAGGCCATGATGTGGCTGCAGAGAGCTCTTCGGATCAATGAGTTTGATCACCGGGCCATGAATCTTCTCGGCGAAGTCTATTTTGAAAATGGAGAGGGGGCGGAGGTGGCTCTTTCTCTCTGTCGAAAAAGTGTGGAACTCTGTCCGGATCTGCCTGGATATCGTATAGTGCTGGCCAGGATTCAGATTCATTGTGGATTATTTTATGAGGCCATGGATGTACTCAGGCTCTGTCTGAAAGATAAACAATTTCAGGTTGAAGCCCGATTACTTCTTGCCAGATGCTGTTGTGAGCTTGGTCATGAAAAAAGAGCCCGTAACTGGTTGAATAAAATCGCTGAGCAGGAAGGAAAGAAGTTTAAAGAATATGCTGTGTTATCCCGTAACCTCTCAGGGAGAGCTCCTGGATCAGCAGTGATTCAGAATCAATTGAATGAGGGACAATAAATGGAAAGAAAAGAGAGAAGAAAGGTGAGAAGAGAACATAAGTATTGTCTGGATAATTCCGTAATCGGAGATTCATGGCGGATGTTCAGAATAATGTCCGAATTTGTTGACGGTTTTGATGCCATGTCGGCTATTGACGTTCCTGCTGTTACAATTTATGGATCGGCTCGAACTCCGCCGGAAAACAAATATTATCAGCTGGCTGATCAGATTGCGGGCGAACTGGTAAAAAGCGGTTATGGCATTATCACCGGTGGTGGGCCGGGTATCATGGAGGCTGCCAACAAAGGAGCTGCTGAAGCAGGAGGAGTGTCCGTGGGGCTGAATATAAATCTACCCCATGAACAACGACCTAATCCATATTCCAATTTTGAGTTAAATTTTAAATATTTCTTTGTTCGCAAAGTGATGTTCATGAAATATTCCATGGGGTTCATCTGTATGCCCGGCGGCTTTGGTTCTCTGGATGAACTTTTTGAGTCCCTGACACTTATCCAGACAGAAAGAATTAAACCGTTTCCAATTGTTCTGGTTGGCAGCAAGTTCTGGAAGGGACTGGTTGACTGGATTGAAGAGCAACTGCTTGGGTGCGGCAATATAAGTGAGAAAGACAAGTTCCTTTTTAAAGTGATGGATGATGTTGATGAAATCGTGAATTATTTTCAGAAAACTATTGCTGCATAAAAACCTTTTTAAAAATTACCTGACAGGTTGCAGGTGCGCACTGGCTGAAAAATAACAGAAAGAATCTTTGCTATCTTTTTTTGTTATGCTACAATCAAGGCTGGAAAAAAAGGAGTTTGTTTAAATAGTTATATTTGAGGAAAATTATGGCCCAGATTGATGGTTTTTTTAAATTGATGAATGATGAAGGTGCTTCCGATCTGCATATGGTTGCCGAACAGCAGCCTCTGCTCCGTATTCGGGAGATATGGAGCGGGTCAAATTCAAAAAACTGGGCAATGATGAGCTCCGGGCCATGTTGTATGAGATTTGTCCCGAGGAAAAAATCAAGGTTTTTGAGGAAACAGGTGACGTTGATTTTGGTTATGAAATCCCCGGCCTGGCTCGATACAGGTGTAACTTTTTTCAACAGAAATATGGTGTCGGAGCTGTTTTTCGGGAGATTCCCAGTGAAATAATGACCTGTGATCAGCTGGGACTACCAAAGGTCATTGCCCGTCTCGCTCATCTGCCGAAAGGACTTGTTCTGGTCACAGGGCCGACAGGTTCAGGAAAGTCCACAACCCTTGCCGCCATAGTGGATGAGGCCAACAAGACCAGGAAAGATCATATTCTTACCATTGAGGATCCCATAGAATTTGTTCACAGAAGTCAGAAATGCATTATCAATCACAGGGAAGTCGGAACTCATACCAAAAGTTTTTCTTCAGCGTTGCGGGGGGCTTTGCGTGAGGATCCTGATATCATAATGGTTGGTGAATTGCGTGATCTGGAAACGATTTCCCTGGCAATGGAAGCGGCTATGACCGGTCACCTGGTTTTCGGAACCCTGCACACTATCAACGCCATGAAAACCGTTGACCGTATAATTGAAATCTTTCCGGCCAACCAGCAGGGTCAGGTCAGATCCACACTTTCAGATGCCTTGAAAGCGGTGGTGTCCCAGACCCTTTTTAAACGGGTTGATATCAAGGGCAGATGTGCTGCCCTGGAAATCCTCATTGCAACACCGGCTGTTAGAAACCTTATCAGGGACTCTAAAACATTCCAGATACTCTCCACCATGCAGACTGGGAAAAAATACGGTATGCAGACCCTGGATGATGCTATCATGGAGTATTTGCAGAAGAAGATGATCAGTGCGGACGATGCCTATTCCAATGCTGTAGAAAAGGCGAAATTTGTTAAATTCCTGCGAAAACCCCCATCGGATTTTACCGAAGTGTAGCCGCTGTTTCTCTTCTGATCAGATATCGTTTTATTCCAAGTAATGGATTCCCCTCCCTTACGTGATGTCCGAACAGGGCGTAACCGTCATCACCATCGATTATTTCGATGGTTCCGTAGTGGGCTGTGGTCAGCATAGTGATGTTGTTTTTTTGGCAGAGTAGCTGCAATCCTGGAAATGGAAAATATTTTTTCCTCGTTTTACCGGCGGATACAACCATGATTCGGGGACTGATCTTCCTGAGAAACTGCTCGGAATTGGATGTTGCCGATCCGTGATGGGGTGAAAGAAGAATATCGCTGTGCAGGGGGAAGTGTTGGTCCAGAAGGGAGTATTCTGTTTTCTTTTCTATATCACCGGGAAAAAGAGCAGAGAAATTTTTTCCGGCAACCTTTATGACCAGGCCATTATTTTCTCCTTTTCTGTCTCCCGGCCAGGATGTTGTATTGGCAATACACCTTATCTTTCTGGTCTGTTCAAGAAATGCACCATTTTTCGCCAGCTTTGTCATTATTCCCTTTGCTCGTGCTTTCTCCAGAAATCGTGCGAAAAAAGGGTCGTGCCCTGAATAAGTGTTTACCCAAATAATGGATGGAGAAAAATGTTCTACGATAAACGGCAAGCCATTGTAATGGTCTGCATCCGGGTGGGTGACAATGACTGCATCGATTTTGGAGATACCTTTTTGCCAGAGATACGGAGCAATAACTCTTCTTCCCACCGAAGGAGAGATATACGATGAGCCGCCTCCATCGATAAGCAGTCTGTATCCTGACGGGAGGGTGATAAACGCGGCACTTCCCTGACCTACATCGAGAAAAGAGATTGAGAATTTTCTCTCAGTTAATTTGATGTCAAAAAGAGAGGAAACAAGATAGAAGAGAAGGGTACAGATGACGCCAAGGGCAGGTATAGACATTTTCATCTGCAACTTTCTGGAGATGACTGACATGGTCAGAAAAAAATAGTAGAACAGGATCAGGGGGACAGGTGGTGTTGGCAGGAAGACATCTGAAAATGGTAAAGCAGCAAAAAACTGTACACATTGAATAGCTGCAGCCAGACCGTGGCTGCCTGTCTGCAGCAAAAATTCTCCCAATGGTGGCAGGATGAAGAGAAAGGGGAGAGAAAGGAAACCAAACAGAAGGCCCCAAAGGCAGATCAGGGGTTCTATCACAAGATTTGCAACGGGTCCGACAAGGGATACCCTGTTAAAATAATAGAGCGATATTGGTGCAGTTGCCAGAAAGGCAACCAGTGAAACCAGCATGGATGAGACAAGCCATGCTCCGGTTACGGCCATGAAGCTCTGTGGATGTTCCATTTCCCAGGAAGATGAAATAATTCTTCTCAGGCAGGGAAGGATAAAGAGGATGGCTGCAACCGCTGCAAAGGAGAGCTGGAAAGAAGCTGTGAACAGCTGAAGAGGAGAATAGATCAGAATAGCCAGTGCGGCACTGCAGAGGAGCTCGGGTGAAGATTTCTTTCGATCGATACAGAGAGCCGCAAGAACTATTGAACTCATGATCACAGCCCGGACAACCGGTGCATTGAGTCCTGTAATTGATGAGTACAGGAGTAGAACCGGCAGGGATAAAAGAGCTGCTGTTTTTTTTATTCTCAATTTGAGCAGAAGAGTTTCAGACCTTTTCAAGGCATGATGGAAAAGGAAGAAGAGCAGTGCTCCCAGGATTCCCATATGAATGCCGGAAATAGCCAGAATATGCATGACACCGGCTGCTTTGAACTGTTCCTGCAGAGTATTATCCACCCCTGATCGGTCACCGAGAAGAATGGCCCGGTAGAGTCCTTCAAGATTCGGAGCAACTGTCCGTTTGATTTTTTCGGCGATGGCCTGTCTCAAATTTTCCGGAAAATACTTTATTTTTTCGGTAATCCCTTTTTTGTTTGCCAGTTTTTGGACAAAAAGCGGGTTGCGTATTACTCCCGTAATCCAGATATTTTTTCTCGCAAGATATCGGCTGTAATCAAAACTGCCGGGCGAAAGGTAGCTCTGTGGTCGTTTCAACTCGGCTCGAATGGCCAGCATGTCTCCGGGAAAGATGTTCTGCGGCCATTTTCCGGAAAGTCTCAGGAGGACGCGTCCAGTGGCTGGTGTGAAAAACCGCTGTTTTTGAAATTGGAGGGAATGTAATGAAACTGTAATCCTGGTGGTATCTCCATGCTCGTTGTATTCAGGCATGGCGTGCAGGGTTCCCACAAGAATGGCTTCACTTTTTTCCTTAATCCGGTTGTAAATATTATCTGGATTAGCCGGATGATGTAATTGTTGTGAGGCCTGCAGCAGGCCCAGGCCGAAAAAAAGGATGAGCATCAGCCAGTACACCGATCTGTTACGGTTTCGAAAATGAACACTGGCAATCAGAAAAAGAAAAAGGATAAGAACGCCCTTCATGGGGAAACTTTCCGGGGGAAGGTGTTCAATAAATAAAGTGGAGGTTATGCCCAGGACAAAGGCCAGAGTCACTGAGGGCAGCAGATGATACGAGAAAAGGGGAGAAGACGGTTCACATTAGTTTATTTAATATTTCCATATGGTTGTTGATAACACCGCGTTGCTGTTGAATACATTGCTGAGCGGCAAATCCATATTTTTCTCGTTTCCTGTCTGAGGCAAGAAATGATTCAAGGGATTGTTGTAGTTCATTCCCGTCCTTCACTTGTAGTCCTCCACCTGCCCGTAGCAGGGAGAGGGCAATTTCATGAAAGTCGCTCATATATGGACCAAAAAGAACAGGAATCCCGAAAAGGGCCGGTTCCACAGGGTTGTGCCCCCCGTAATTGACAAGGCTGCCACCAATAAAAGCAATATGGGAGAGCGAATAAAAATTGATGAGTTCTCCAATGGTATCAAGCAGAAAAATGGGTGAGCGGGAACTGTTCATGGAAGTTCTGCATTCAATATCCAGGTCCAATGATTCCGCGAGGGAACATATTTCCTCTTTTCGATTTGGATTTCGCGGAGCGACGATCAATAAGAGATGTGGAAAACTGTGGCGTAGAGTTTTAAAGACCTGAAAAAGCACTTCCTCTTCGCCGGGATGGGTTGATCCCGCAATGAGCAGTGTTTTTTCGGAAGGAAAGAGGGAGTGTAATTCGTTTGCTGCTGAATTATTCAGGATGTTCGTGTCAAATTTGAGGTTACCGGCTGTTTTGATACATTTCTCTCCAACTCCTAGTGTATTCATGGCTTTGGCATCGAATTCGGTCTGCATGAAGAGGTAGCGAAAAGAGCGAAAAAGTGGGCGGAAGAAAAAGCGGAATCGGTAGTATCCTTTCATCGACTTTTCTGATATCCTGCCGTTGACCAGAACTGCAGGAATGTTTTTCAGACGCAGATAACCGAGAAGCCCGGGCCAGAAATCGGTCTCCACCAGGATGAACAGCATTGGTCGGATGCGATGGACAAAAAGCATAACGACCGGCAGGAGATCTATGGGCGAGGGAATAATATAATCAACGAGGTTGGCTGCCAGCTTACGGGCGATTGTATGCCCGGAGCGGGTTGCAATGGAAAAAACAATCCTGTGTCGGGGATGGTCTCTGCGTAATCCCTCGAGGAGAGGGATTGCCGAGGTGACTTCTCCTACTGAAAGGGCATGGACCCAGATGGTTTTTTGACTTGCTGCTGACGCAGGGATAATCGCCGACAGACCCGCTCCGAGGCGGGCTGGTATGCGTCCCCTGTATTTGGGGATTGCCATGGCCGGAATGATTAACAGCAGCAATACAGGTAGAAAGAAAAGCTGCAATAAGCAGTAGAGTATGAACATTTTTTTCGCAGTCTCCCGCTTCACGAAGCACGGGCGGCAAAAGCGTCATGAAAACACATTATGAATATTATCCTGGCCTCACCTGAGGAAATAACAGCCAGCCGTATTCGCCTGAGTGATCACAGGGCTGAGCATATTGTCAAAGTTCTTCGTTCAGGGCCGGGGGATATTGTCAGGTTTGGTATTATAAACGGTGGCAGAGGAAAAGCAAAGATTCTTGACTTGAAAAGAAAATTTCCTTTTTCTGTAGAGCTGCAGGTGGAAATTTTCGAGGATATGGACAGGGCTTCTCCGATAGACCTGGTCCTTGCCCTGCCACGGCCAATCATGCTGAAGAGAGTATTGAGCCAGGTGAGTGCCATGGGTGTAGGTACTATCCATCTTATTCAGGCAAACCGGGTGGAAAAAAGTTTCTGGAAATCATCTATTGTAAGCGGGGAAGAATTTCTACCTCATTTACTCCATGGTCTTGAACAGGCTGTAGCCACAAGGGTGCCGAAAGTCGTTGTTCACCGTCATTTCAGACCATTTATTGAAGACTTTTTTCCAAATATCAGGGAACAATATGGTTCTCTGCTTCTGGCCCATCCCGATGGAGGAAGCAGCCTGCAAGAGGGGTTTACAGAAAAAATAACTCCTGAACGGGTTCTTCTGGCCATTGGCCCTGAAGGGGGATGGGTCGACTTTGAGGTAAAAAAATTCCTGGAGCAGGGTTTTACTCCCTGCTCCATTGGTGAGCGGATTCTCAAGGTTGATACAGCGGTGATTGCCCTTCATTCCCGTATCAGTCTGTTGCTTGAACAGTTGTCAATTCAACGGTAGGCCGCGATTCCCGTCACTTTTTCTCCAATGATCAGCGTGTGCATATCGTGGGTACCCTCGTAGGTGTACACAGATTCGAGGTTGTTGGCATGCCGCATGATCGGATATTCTCCCATTATGCCATTGGCACCCAGCATGGTCCGGGCCGTATGGGCAATATCAAGGGCAATTTTGACATTGTTCATCTTTGCCATCGAAACCTGGGCTGGGCTGTATGCGTTGCGATCCTTCAGGCGGCCAAGCTGCAGGGCGAGCAACTGTCCCTTGGTCAGCTCCGTGACCATCTCCGCCAGTTTTTTCTGCTGCAGTTGAAAAGCGGCGATAGGTTTTTCAAACTGTACCCTGGAAAGGGAATACTCCAGAGCTGTCTGGTAACAGTTGTCGGCCGCACCCAATGCTCCCCAGGCAATACCGTACCGCGCCTGGGTAAGGCAACTCAGCGGTCCTTTCAATCCCTTGACTTTCGGGAGTATGCTTTCCTCCTCGTCGACTCGAACATTTTCAAGAATCAACTCGGAGGTGACGGAGGCACGCAGGCTCCATTTTCCCTTCATACGAACCGTTGAAAAACCGGGTGTATCGGTCTTGATCAGAAAACCACGTACACCGTCGTCTGTCGCAGCCCAGACAACTGCAACATCGGCGATGGAACCATTGGTGATCCACATTTTTGTTCCGTTCAGGGTCCAGCTGCCGTCCTTGTTTTTTTCAGCCCGTGTGCGCATTCCTCCAGGATTGGAGCCGAAGTCGGGTTCGGTGAGTCCAAAACATCCGACAGCCTCACCGGCAGCCATTTTCGGTAGCCAGTAGTCTTTCTGGGCATCACTGCCAAAGGCAAATATCGGATACATGACCAGGGAACCCTGGACAGACGCAAAACTGCGCAGGGCGGAATCTCCCCGTTCCAGTTCGTACATAAGCAGGCCATAGCCCACATTGGAGAGCCCGGCACAGCCGTATTTTTCGGGCAGGTTGGGGCCGAGAAAACCGAGTTCTCCCATGGGCTGTACCAGGTGAGCTGGGAATTTTTCTTCCTGGGCGTATTCGTCGATAATCGGAATGATCTCCTTGTTGACAAATTCCCTTGCGGTCTGCCTGACAAGAATTTCTTCATCGTCCAGTAATCCCTGGAACCCCATGTAGTCTGTCAGTTCGTTCATCGTGCTCATTTACAGTATGTTCCCTTTATTGTCAGGCTCTATTTGTGAGCCTGTTGATTTAAGGTCTTTCAGTCCAGTCTCGGCGTTATACTAAAAAAAATCTTGAAATACTCCCCATATGTAAAGTAAAGGATTCAAGTTTCAAGATATTGTACATACACCGAGATGTCAGTTCACTCACCATTCGAATGGTCAGCTCTTTCTCATTACTTTTCTGATAGCCTGGAGCAGTTGTTCAACCTCTTCACAGGAAATTATCAGATGAGGCCGGAATCGTATACTTTTTTCTCCACAACCCGCAAGCAGTATTTTTTCTTTCAGAAGATGTGCGAGGCAGCGGTCACGCTTTTTACCATCTTCGAGGTCAAAAGCACACATCAGTCCGCGTCCCCTGGCGTTGCTCATCTGGTCAGGAAAGTCAAGGCACAGGGTTCTAAGGCCGTTCAGAAGTTCTCGACCTCTTTTTTCGGCATTATCAACCAGGTTATTATTCCTGATTATTTTCAGGATGATGGAACATCTGACCATGTCGATAAGATTGCCGCCAAAGGTGGAGTTGATTCTGCTCGGTTCGTGGAATACATTGTCTGCCACCTCATCAATTCTTGCAGAAGCGAGAATACCACAGACCTGTGTTTTCTTGCCAAAGCAGAGGATATCCGGGCGGACAGTAAAGTGTTCATGGGCCCAGAATTTTCCTGTAAGGCCAACCCCGGTCTGAACTTCATCCATGATGAGGAGAATTTCGTTCTCGTCACAGAGAGTGCGTAAAGCACGGAAAAACTCATCTCTGAAATGATTATCTCCGCCTTCTCCCTGGATTGGTTCAATGATAAGACCGGCAATATCTGCTCCTTCCCGGTCGATCACAGTGGAAATCGCATCAAGTGCCTCCTTTTCAAGCTTTTTTACCTCCAGAAGTGAAGTGGTGTCCAGGGGGAAGGTGAGTTTGGGATTGATGATTCTTGGCCAGTCAAATTTAGGGAAAAGAGCAGTTTTCCGTGGATCGGCCGTATTGGTCAGGGAGAGGGTATATCCCGAACGACCATGGAAGGCCTGGCGGAAATGAATGATTTTTGTACCTGTTTCCTTCCTGATACCTTTTGCAGAATTTTTCCTGATTTTCCAGTCAAAAGCTGTCTTTAAAGCGTTTTCTACAGCCAGAGCGCCACCTTCGATAAGGAAAAGATGGGGGAGATAGTCCGGTATGGCAATGGAGGAAAAGGTATCAATAAACTCTGCCATCGGCTCGGAATAGATGTCCGAACTGGATGGTTTCTGGATGGCAATTTTTCCCAGTTGATCCTGGCGTGCCAGAAGATCATCATGGTTGAAACCGACAGCCATTGAGGCAAACATGGAAAAGCAGTCCAGGTATTCGTCTCCGTTGCGTTTGTCGATAAGCCGGCATCCTTTTGACTTTTCCAGGTCGACAATAATGTCCATGCCATCGGCTAGAAGATGTCTGCCAATACGTGTTTTTATGGAATCTGCTGAGTTCATGAATCTCCTTTTCCGGGTTTTTTTCAATTCAGCATATTATTTGTGGCTCGTTTATTCACAGATCGAATTGAATTCCCTGGGCGAGGGGCAGGTCGGAACCGTAATTGACAGTAACGGTCTGCCTGCGCATATAGTTTTTCCAGGCATCAGAACCTGACTCTCTTCCTCCACCCGTATCTTTTTCTCCACCAAATGCGCCACCGATTTCAGCCCCGGATGTACCGATATTGACGTTGGCTATGCCGCAATCCGAACCTACAGCACTCAGGAAGGTCTCAATCTGCCCATGGTGTGTACTGAAAATAGAAGAGGAGAGTCCCATTGCCACATCGTTGTTCATGGCAATTGCTTCATGAATATCCCCCTTGTATTTCATAAGATACAGGATGGGCGCAAAGGTCTCTTCCTGAACAATGTCCATATCGTTTCTGACTTCGGCAAGAGTTGGTTCAACATAGCATCCTGAAGGGAATTTTTTCCCCTTCGGGAGGCAGTTCCCGCCGAAGAGGATTGAGCCGCCCTGTTTTTTAATCAGCCTGACAGCTTTCTGGAAATTTTTTACTGCGCCTTTATCAATCAACGGACCCATGTGATTTTTTTCTATGAGGGGGTCACCGGTTTTCAGGCTTTTATAGGCAGTTACCAGTCTCTTTTTTATGTCCTGGTAGATTGATTCATGAATGATAAGACGTCGTGTCGTCGTACAGCGTTGACCAGATGTGCCGATTGCCCCGAAAACGATAGCCGGCAGGGCAAGTTTCAGGTCAGCATGTTCTGTGAGAATGATCGCATTATTGCCGCCGAGCTCAAGAATGGTTTTGCCCAGGCGGCTGGCCACTTTTTCAGAAACATGGCGACCGGCAGGAATGGAGCCTGTGAATGATACCAAGGGGATGCGCTGATCTTCCAGTATTGTTTCACCAATACTTTTTCCATTTCCGATAACCAGTGAAAAAAGGCCTTCGGGAAGATGATTCTTGCCAAGTACTCTGGAGATTACCATCTGCAGTGCAACCGCCGAGACAACTGCTTTTGATGAAGGTTTCCAGATGCAGACATTGCCACAGACTGCTGCTACCATGGCGTTCCATCCCCACACGGCCATGGGAAAATTAAAGGCAGTGATGATGGCGATTGGCCCCAGTGGATGATACTGTTCAAAAAGGCGATGGTTTGGCCGCTCTGAAACTGTTGTCATGCCGTAGAGCATTCTTGACTGGCCAACGCAGAAATCACAGATGTCTATCAGTTCCTGAACTTCGCCCAGACCTTCCTGCAACGGCTTTCCTGTTTCATAGGAGATCAGTTTGCCCAATGGCTGTTTGAAATCACGAAGTTGTAACCCGATCTGCCTGATGATTTCGCCCCGGGCTGGGGCAGGGGTTGTTCGCCATTCCTCAAATGCCTTTTGGGCAGTTTTTACGATTTTATCATAATCTTTTGCTGTAGCGCGAGACACCTTGGCAAAAATTTCACCATCAACGGGAGAATATGCCTGAATTTTTTTTCGTTTCTTGCGTGAAAGCCAGATTCTTCCGCTGGAGCAACCAGGTATGCTGGAACCAATACCGAGGGTTTTAAGAAAGTCCATTGTTTCTCCTCAACAGGGAAAGGATGATTAGCAACGTGTTGGTTTCTTTAAGTATCGCATCTTACCTCCGGGGAGTCAAGAGCCATAAAAGAGATAAGGTGTTGATAACAGATTTTAAAACAAATAGGATGGGGGAGTCCTGTGGTCGTTTATCTGAAAATTCTGCCTCAGCAGGTATTTCTGAGAAGTCGGATTTTCATTGCTTCGTTGCGACCAAAGGGCATAAACAGCTGATCCATTTGGTCTGGCCATGCTGGTCAGACTGATGAAACAGGATTGCATGAAGACAAATGAGCAACAGGGAATGTGATGGATCTTTCAATTGATTTTGCAGGAATTACGGAACTCATGCATGGAGCCCATGGAGAGGGGAGAAGTTTTCTTTTTGAATATGAAGTGTATTCGTTGCTTTCAAGGTCGGGTGCGGAAACACCACCGAAATCAATTTTTTTACCAAGGGGAGCGCGTTTTTCCGATGAGGAACTGATGGCTCTTCCGGGAGAAAAAGTCGTTCTGAAAATTGTCTCTCCCAATATTATACATAAAACTGAGGTGGGTGGAGTCCGGATTATTGACAAAAGACCTGAAAAAATTCGCTCGGCTGTCAGGAGGATGCTCTACGAGGTTCCAGAAAATTACGCTGGGTGGATAGATAATAACAGAGAAGCCTCACCCCCATGTTACCGGGAGCTGTCCGGTGATAAGCTGGAGGAGGCGATCAGTGCTGATCTCAAGGGTATTCTGCTCGTCCAGTTCATGCCACCTGATTCCATGGCTTTCGGTAATGAGCTGATTGTAGGCCTGAGGCACACGCGGGAGTTCGGTATGGTGATCAGTGCAGGACTCGGCGGAACGGATGCTGAACTGTATGCGGAACGGTTTCGCAAAGGGCAGGCTATAGTTGCGGCGCTGACCGAAATGAATGACGGTCATTCCTTTTTTGAACTGTTTAAACCAACCATTGCCTATAAAAAACTGACGGGGCTGACCCGTGGCCAGCGAAGGGTTGTGACCAATGAACAACTGATAGAATGTTTTGATTCCTTTATCCGCATGGCCAACTATTATTCTCCATCCAATCTGGAAAGCCCGTATGTGATCGAGGAACTGGAAGTCAATCCCTTTGCCTTTACAGATTATCTCATGGTACCTCTTGATGGTATGTGCAGGTTTACCACACAGCCGACTGTGGCCTCACCGAGGCCTGTGGAAAAAATCGGCTGTCTGCTGCATCCGGAGAAAATCGGCATTATCGGTGTTTCCTCCCTGCGCAGAAATTTTGGTCGGATTATTCTCGATAATATTCTGGCGGAAGGTTATCAGCAGGAAAACGTGGTAATTATCCGGGAAGGTGAAAAGGAGATAGGGGGCGTATCATGTGTCGCGTCTTTTGCTGATCTGGAGGAACCACTGGATCTATTGATCGTGGCCATTGCAGCCCCACAGGTTCCCGGCCTGGTGGAGGAGGTGACCCGTCTTGGCTGTGCCCGAAGTGTCATGCTGATTCCTGGTGGTCTCGGTGAGACCGAGGAAAGTCGGGAAAGGGCCAGAGAAGTGATCAGGCTGATTGACGAATCCCATGGGGCTGACGGTCCGGTTTTCCTCGGGGCAAACTGCATGGGTGTTATCTCCAGGCCGGGAAGATATGATACCTGGTTTATTCCCGAAGAAAAATTACCGAAGATACGAGAGGGAAAATATCATCGGGCAGCGCTTATCAGTCAGAGTGGTGCTTTCATGCTCCATCGCAGCCACCAGTGCCCCCAGCTTAATCCGGCATATATGATATCCATGGGCAATCAGACCGATCTGACATTGGGGGATATGGTCCATTATTTCAAAGACAGGGAAGAGGTTGACGTGATCGCTATTTATGCTGAAGGGTTTTCCGATCTGGATGGTCTCTCTTTCTGCAGGGCGGTTCGGCAGGCAGTCTGTAACGGCAAGACGGTAATTTTTTACAAGGCGGGCAGGACGGAGGAGGGTAAGGCTGCAACCAGCGGACACACTGCCTCCCTTGCCGGAGATTATATGGTCTGTGAGAATTGTGTGCATCAGGCGGGCGCTATTGTCGCCAGGAATTTCACGGAATTCCAGGATCTGTTTTTTCTTGCGGAAACCCTGCATGACAAGAAAATTAATGGGAACAGACTGGCAGCAATCAGTGGAGCCGGATTTGAGGCGGTGGGAATGGCGGATTCGATCGATTCAGATGAGTTTCATATGCACCTTGCAGAGTTTAGTGAGAATACCAGGTCCAGGATCACATATCTCCTGGAAGAGAAAAAACTCTTTTCTCTTGTTACTTTGACAAATCCCCTGGATATCACCCCTATGGCAGATGATGAAACTCACGCCCTGGTGGCCGGAGTTGTCGCAGAAGATGAAGGCGTGGACGGCATAGTTATCAGTCTTGATCCCCTTTCTCCGGTAACCTGTACCCTGGCAGGACCTGGAGCAGGTAAGTATGATATGAATCAGGAAGAGGCTGTCAGAAACAGGATTGAGCGACTGGTAGCTTCCTGCGAGAAGCCGGTTGTCACTGTTGTTGACGGGGGAAGATTGTACGATCCCCTGCGGGATGCACTCGCAGATCGGGGAGTCCCTGTTTTTCCTGTATGCGACAGGGCTGTGGCTGCACTTTCTCTCTATATGCAGGGTCGGCTCGAAGTGCAGGACCTCAGTGAAAGTGGGAATTAATTTCTTTTGCCAGTTCCGTGCCGATACCTTTTACTTCCTGCAATTCCTCTACTGTAGCTGTCTTAATCCGTTTGAGACTGCCCATATGGCGGAGGAGGCTTTTCTTTTTTGCTTCGCCGATACCCGGTATTGCGTCAAGTTCGGAGGTGATGGTTGCTTTTTTGCGCAGTTTTCTGTGGAATGTTATCCCGTACCGGTGGGATTCATCCCGAATTCTCATGAGATAGAGAAGGACCGGGTCATGGGAGCGTAAGAGAAGGGGATTCTTTCTGCCGGGTTTGTAGAGTTTTTCCCCTTCATCTTTTTTTTCCTTGGCAATACCTATCCAGTCCAGTTCTTCAGTGATGCCGAGTTCTACCGCTACAGCCAGAGCCATGCCAAGCTGACCACGGCCTCCGTCTACCATGAAGAGATCAGGAAGATTGTCTTCCTTGATTCCCCGTGACAGGCGTCTCATCAAGACTTCTCTCATCATGGCATAGTCATCCGGTCCTTCAACTGTTTTGATTCTGAAATGGCGGAAATTTCTTTTATCCGGTTCTCCCTTTAGAAAATGAACAAGGGAACCGACGGCCTGTTTCCCACCGATATTGGAGATGTCCAGACATTCAATTTTTTCCGGTATTCGTTTGAGGTGAAGTTTCTTCTCCATGGCTTTACAGAGGCCCTGCCATGATTTTTCCTTTTTTTCCTTCTCCTCGAAGAGTTGACGGGCGTTGGTGTCCGCCATGGCCACCAGTTTGAGATTATCGCCGCGTTTCGGGATTTTCAGGATGGATTTTTTTCCAGTCCTGTCATGGAAATGGGCCTGGATGAGTTGAAGGTCGGCGGGAGAAAAGGGCAGGAGGATTTCTCCGGGCGGAACTGCGTCCATATCATAAAACTGGGTCAGGGCCTGGGCGAGAATTGACTGGTCATCTCCATAGGAGTCACTGATAAAAAAAGTTCTGGAGCCGTTGAGGAGCCCGTTTCGGATAAAGAGAATAGCGATGGTAACAGCAGCTCCCTGCCGGGCAAAACCGAACACATCCTGGTCCCTGGAATGGCTGGCCGAGATGATCTGTTTTTCGAGTGTACGGGAAAGGGCCGATATCTGGTCCCGCAGTGTCGCCGCTTTCTCAAACTGCAGCCTGTCTGCCGCCAACAGCATCTTTTTTTTCAGCCGTACTGTAAGATCTCTGTTTCGACCTTCCAGCAGGAGGAGAATATTGTTGACATGCTCAAGGTAGAGTTTTCTGTCGGCAGTGCCCGTACATGGAGCCAGACATTTTCCTATCTGGTTGTTCAGGCAGGGACGTTTCCTTTTTTTCAGCCTGCTTCCCTTGCAGTTTCGCAAGGGAAAGAGGGTGGAGATCAGTTTCAGAGTGGCCCACATGGCTGACGATGAGGAAAAGGGACCGAAATACCTTGCGTTGTCCCGTTTTTTTTTTCTCACCATCATGACCCTGGGCCACTCTTCCTCAACAGTGACACGGATATAGGGATAGTTCTTGTCATCCCTGAGTATGATATTGTATTTCGGTCTGTGCTTTTTTATCAGTGATGCTTCCAGAATAAGTGCTTCTTTTTCTGTTGAGGTGATAATGGTGTCAACCTTTTTCACCCTGGAAAGCATTATTGTAGTTTTGTTATGTTCTGCTCCGGAAAAACGTGCATAAGAGGAGAGCCGTTTGAACAGATCCTTGGCTTTACCCACATAAAGAACAGTCGATCTGCTGTCCAGCATCAGGTAGACACCTGGTGCATGGGGTGCAGATTCTGTCACATTTTCAGGAAACATAACAGCGTATTACAGATCGTTTTCCAATAACTCAAGTCTTGGCAGCATAGGCTCGGGTGTATTTTTGGAAAACGGAGGTTCAGAAGCAAGTGCTGTTCCGAAAGCTGTCTGGCGTGCGGCTGTACAGAATTTTGCCAGATCCTGCTCAATTACGCCGAAACGCGCAGCCATTATTGACGGCAGTGAACATGCCGGTAGTTCTTTTTGCTGCCAGCCGGGAAGAGCAAAGACAAACCGCATGCCGGAACGCTGAACACGATTACCCATATACGTACTGCAGCAGAGTTTTTCCGGTTCTATTGCCGGTCGTGAAAAATCTATAACATGGGCCGAAGAGGGGAGAAGATCACCTGTGCCACAACGGACAAAATCCTCTCCCGTGTGCAGGAGGTTGATAACAAAATCTATTTTTTTGAGTTGCTTTCGGGCTGTATCCATATCCCGTATTTCCACTCCCCCCCTTCTTTTGAATTTCACGTCAATGTTGCTGACGTTATATCCCTGGGAAACAAGATGGTTTTCAAGCATTTCCCCCAGTTCGCCACCACCGAGAATGGCAATTGAGAGTTGCCATGGTTTCGATCCCTCTTTACAAACTCTGGCGAGATGGGCAACTGCATCATCAATACTGAAGATATTTCCAGCTGTACTGGCAAAAAAAGGAGGTTTCATGGCAATACCGTGTCGTCTCTCAAGGATGGGGCCAAGTTGTCCAGCAAAACCAATAGCGGAAGCTCTGGATATTTTCTGAATCCATTGCATTCGGCGGACAATTGTTTCAGCCAGATGTCTGTTTTTCTTTTTGACAAGCTCCTGGGGAGTATTGGAAATATAGAAATAGATGCCTATGGGTTTGAATCCATCCATAATAAAACCGCCCGGGACCGGACGTCCCGAGAGGAAATTAATAAAGATCCGTATATTGGGGCAGAGATCAGCATATTCCTTCGGATCATGGGGATAGATTACAAAAACCGTTTTAATAACACCGGTACGACCTATAAGCCATATGACAGCCCAGATAGGCAGTCGCAGTACAACCGTGTAAAATGCAAAAAATAATCGTCGTATACATTTTATCATTTGTTTCCTCCTTTAGAGAATTTCTTTCAATACCGGACAGGTGGGGGCGGCGAACCTGTTTTGGCTGAAAGTTGATGGACTCGTAAAAACTCCGATCTACTGCGTTGTGGGGTGATCGTGTAATGCTCGACGTACTATATGTACGCCTGCGCTTACACGACACCGCCACGCCTTGTATATCGAAGTTTTTCCAGAGTCCATCTGAGAACGTTGAACGACTTTTTACGAGATCATCAAAGTTGAGAGTTAAATTTATAATAGAGACATCCCTTCGATTTCACTTTTTTTTAAAGAGTAATCTCTGTATCGGTCAAAAAAACAGAAAAAGATACTTTTTTCCTGAAACCGTGCGTGGTTGATTGAGATGCAGCCGTATCACAAAGTCATTACAGATTCAGGTTGGTCATTTTTTTTGGGGAAGCCCTGGCCCACGAATCGGGAACAGACTCAGTTTGATGATAGAACATGGGCGAGCATAATACTCATCTGCTCAATATTGTAGGGCTTTTGCAAATAGGCCTTGACTCCAAGTTCCAAGGCCCTTCGGACCCTGTCATTTTCGGAAAAACCACTGATGATTATCGTTTTCTGGTCCGGGTTGATTTTCAGAATTTTCCTGTAGGTTTCAAGACCGTCTATTCCCGGTGGCATTATCATGTCAAGCAGGAGAAGATCTACAGGTTGCTGCTGAATAAATTTTATGGTTTCTTCTCCACTTGAAACGCACCATGCCTTGTAGCCGAGTTTTTCAAGAATCGAGAGCCCGAGATTTCTCTGCTCTTCGATATCATCCACGAGCAGTATAGTCTGCCCCGTGCCATGGATAAGCTTTTGGGCGTTATTCAATGGTGTTGCACTTTCAGAGGTGTTTGCAGCCGAGACTGGGAAGTAGAGTGAAATAGTTGTCCCTTCATCCGGTTGACTTTCAATATTGAGATAACCGTTATGGTCTTTTACCGTCGCCCAGACAACTGTCATACCCAGTCCAGTGCCGCTGTTACCCATTTTTTTTCTGGTGTAGAACGGTTCAAAAATCTTCTTTAGTACTTCTGGAGTCATGCCGATTCCCGTGTCCCTGACAGTTAAGAGAACGTAATCACCGGTATGTATTTCTTCATAACCGATCAGGGGAGAGGAGAGGGTAATATTTTTAGTTGAAAGGATTATTTTCCCCGCAGTGTTAATTGTTTCAAAGGCGTTAATGACCAGGTTCATAATCGCTTTCTGTAGATGAATTGGTGAACCACAGAGCAGTTTGAGATCCTGGGCCAGGTTCTGCTCAACAATAATTTCAGGGTTTGCACGACAGAGATTTGTGTATTCAGGACTCTGGAAATACTCGTTCAATATACTGTTCAGAGAAATGTTCTTTTTAACTATGACTCCTCTTCGTGCAAGAGCAAGGAGATCTTGAACAATCGCAGCCGCTTTTTCCCCTGATTTTTTGATCGTTTTCAGTGGACCATGCATCGGATCGTCCGTAACAAGATCTGTCAACAGGAGATCGGGATAACTGACTATCCCGGAAAGAACATTGTTGAGGTCATGGGCAACTCCACCGGCAAGTCTGCCAAGCATTTCCATTTTCTGGGCACTTGACAGTTCCTGTTCCAGTCTCTTTCGCTCCTGTTCGGCAATTTTTCTTGTTTCAATTTCTTTTTGCAGCTTTTGGTTGATATCCAGAAGTTTTGCTGTTCTTTCCTTGACCCGTTGTTCGAGTTCTTCCTGTGAAACTTCCAGTTGTTTTTCCTTTTTTTTCAGTTTTTCAACGAGATGAATGAGAACTTCCTGTTTACCGACCAAGGCATTCTGGGCATTTTCACGGCTTTGCTCCAGGAGAAATGAGAAAAAATAGACAACAACAAAAGATGGTATGAAACGTATGGCAAAATCAACGTTATAAACATTGATCGAGGAGGAAGTGAGATCAATGGAGAGGAAGCCAAGGCAGAAAATAAAGAGAACCAGAGTCGCAAAACTTCCTCCGAAAGGTCCCAGAAGAAAGAAAGAGAGTGTCGGGTACGTATACAGCCACATGAAAGCGGTACTGTTTACTCCTCCCGTGAAAAAAAGGTAACAGAAAAACAGGTTGGCAAGGGTCGCAGCAACACGTGCACAGAAAACCTGATTTCCACTGAAACGAAGGTAGACAACAAGGGAGAGCAGGACCAATGCCATGACAGCATCCGCAAAACCGAGAAAAAAAGCTTTTTGTACGAAAGCTGCTATTCCCAGGATAAAAAGAAAAAAAATCGTGATGTGGGAAAAGATGTTAAAGAGAACAATCTTACGTTTTGTTTCACTGTCATGGGTGTCACGCACGCCACTGAAAATGATTTTATTAATGAATCGATACAGTGGCGTGGGAAGATTTTTCATTCAATGCACCTGTATTAGGGGGCAGTTGACAGTGAGCAAAATAAATGTAATCTCATTTTTTACAAATCTTTGAAAGGACAAGTTTTTCCTGGTTATTTATGAAATTCAGCCAAGTTAGGATACTTACGATAAACCAGCATTGCTTGATCTTAAGGCCCTGCAACGACAAACAATGAAAATCACAACCGTGGTAAAAATACCTTCTGTACTGTGGATTTTCAGATGAGGCAGGCACATTCCAGACTCATAAATGCCAGACTGAATTTTGTGTATAGCTATATTTTTTTCTATTGTCTGCAGGGCTGAAAACCTGTGATCAATATAATAATTTCTTGTTAAAATTCAAGGAGTTTTTCATGTTCGTTAAAAACGGTTTGTGGGAAAAATTACTGGGTCATAGAGGAGGGAGAGGTAGCGGGGGTAGATTGTAACTCTTTACATTTACAATGAGTTTGAGTAAAAGAGAGTACTAACACCCCACGAGGGGGTATAAGTGCCTTGAAAATAAACCTAACCATTTAATTTCAAAACACCTTCCATGGTTTCTTGTTTTTTATGACAGAACCTCGGGAGTAAGGCACTAAAAGTGAATCTCTCTGTTGAGGGAAGAGTTTGTGAACGTAAGTGAGTCAATTTTAATGAAAAATGACCGAAGCGTTTGCAGACACAGATATACAGTCTACCAGGTGCCTTTGGACAATGGTCCGGGGTGAAAAGGGAATACGGTGAAATTCCGTAACGTTGGGCCAGCGCTGTAAGCGGGGACGACGACTGTTCGAATTGCCACTGTCCATGTTTGGGATGGGAAGGCGCAGTCCGAGAGTGAACCGCGAGTCAGAAGACCTGCCTGGAAGATATGGCTTTCTTGTCCTAAAAAAGTCCGTACTGCAGTTTTTGGCTGTGGTACGGACTTTTTTATTGCCCGCTTTGACAGGAATTTTTTTTTAAGGAGCAATGAGGAAATGAAAACTCAGATTGAATTGGCCAGACAAGGGGTTATTACCCGGGAAATGAGATGTGTTGCAGAAGATGAAGGTTTTATCCCTGAAGAAATCAGAAAAAGGGTGGCTGAGGGAAAAGTGGTTATCCCGTGTAACCCGGTAAGACCGAATCAAAAAACATGTGGTATCGGTGAAGGTCTGCGCACGAAAGTGAATGCTTCAATCGGCACCTCGTCTGATATTGTCGATGTTGAACTTGAGCTGAGAAAAGCAAAAATAGCTGAGGAAGAGCATGTTGATACGTTGATGGAACTGTCGGCCGGGGGGATCTTGATATGATTCGTCGATTTGTGTTGGATGGTTGTAAGCTTCCAGTTGGAAATGTTCCATTGTATCAGGCATTTGCAGATAGTATTAAAAAATATCGAAATCCCAATAAACTTGATCCGGAATATCTCTTTGAGCTGATTGAGCGCCAATTGGCTGACGGTATTTCATTTATGGCCATTCATTGCGGAATAAACCGTTTTTCCATTGAACGACTGCGAAAACAGGGGTTCAGGTATGGCGGACTTGTCTCCAAGGGGGGGACATTCATGGTGTCCTGGATGGAGTATAATAATTGTGAAAATCCTCTTTATGAGCAGTTTGACAGAGTCTGCGAGTTGATGAAAAAGTATGATGCTGTTCTTTCCCTTGGTAATGGTATACGGGCCGGGGCAATTCATGACAGTCATGACAGGGCACAGATGGCGGAAATGATAATAAACTGTGAACTGGCGGAACTTGGCCGGGATATGGGTTGCCAGATGATGGTGGAGGGGCCGGGGCATGTTCCCCTTGATGAGATCGAGGGAAACATTATGCTGGAAAAAAGAATGAGTGGTGGAGCACCTTATTATGTACTTGGTCCTTTGCCGGCTGATTCCGGCGCAGGATACGACCATATTACTGCGGCAATCGGTGCTGCCAATTCTGCACGGTATGGTGCGGATCTTATCTGTTATATAACACCGGCAGAACATCTGGCTCTGCCTGACGAAAATGATGTGCGGGAAGGAGTGCGGGCCACACGGCTTGCCGCAAGAATCGGTGATATTGCAAAATATCCAGAACGAAGGGAACTTGAAAAACAGGTGGCCCTGGCCAGGAGAGACAGTGATTTTGAAGAATACTTCAGGCTGTCAATGTTTCCGGAAAAAATGCGCCAGGTTCGTGATTCACGCACTCCTGAAAACAAGGCTACATGTACCATGTGTGGTGATTTTTGTGCTATGGAGCGAGGCCATGCCCTTTTTAAAAATGATATACAGGGAGATAAATGCAGAAAAACTGTTGAGAACTCCAATGCTTGTGAGTAAAATCCCGTAAAATTAAAATTCCGATTTTCGGGAGAGATATATGGGTATGGTTTTTCTTGACGGTAACGAGGCAACTGCTCTGGCGGCTGTCAGAGCGGGTTGTCGGTTTTTTGCTGGATATCCCATTACTCCGGCAACGCCGATTTATCATCACCTGCTGAAAATGCTTCCCCAAAAGGGGGCGTCTGTCTCCAAGGGGAGGATGAAATTGCTTCCATCGGATTTTGTCTCGGAGCATCCATGGCTGGCCTGAAAGCCATGACAGCAACATCAGGTCCGGGAATAAGTCTTTACAGCGAGCAGATCTCTTTTGCCATTGGCGGAGAGATTCCCCTGGTCATTGTTGATGTGCAGCGTCTCGGCCCATCCACAGGATCAGCCACAAAAGGAGCTGACGGTGATATACAGTTTCTCCGTTGGAGTAACAGTGGAGGGCTTCCGGTTATTGTACTGGCCCCTGTGGATGTGACGGATTGTTATACCCTGACTGTCCGGGCTTTTAATCTTTCTGAACGATTTCGCTGTCCGGTATTTCTGGCTTCCAATAAAGAGACAGCAATGACCAGGGAAAGTGTAGACCTTGTTTCGCTTCAGATTCCGAGTGTTGTCAACAGAAATCATTGTCCGCCGGACAGAGAGTTTTTACCATTCGGGCCTGGTGGGGAGAAAGATGTCCCGTATTTTCTGCCCCTTGGAGGGGACAGGCTGGTGAGACAGACATCTTCCACCCACGATGAATACGGGTATATTACTGGAGATACGGAAACAATCGCCCGTGGGATCAGGCGAATGGAAAACAAGCTGCTTGGAGCCATTAACAGCCTGTCCCTGTTTGAGTATGACCGGGATGATTCAGCTGATACACTGCTTATTGTCTACGGAGTAACAGCGCGTGCTGCCAGGGTAGCAGTGCAGAGAATACGGGATGCTGGCGGTGCTGTTTCTCTTCTGATTCTTAAAACACTTTTTCCTGTACCGGAAAAAACTATTCAACGTTGTATTGCTGATGCAGAAAGGGTCATGGTTATTGAAATGAATCTTGGCCAGTATGTCAGAGAAATAGAGAGGCTGGCTGGAAGCAAGCCTGTAGAATTCCATGGACGGATGGATGGTAAACTCATCAGTCCTGCTGCCATGTGTGAGGTGATGGGATTATGAGCAGTTTACTGAACAGGGACAGGCCGCCTGTTTTTTGCCCGGGTTGCTCCCACGACCTGGTTGTCAGAGCCCTTGACAGGGCCCTGGTGGCAATGGGAAAACAGGGGACGGAAGTTGCTATTGTAACAGATATAGGCTGTTCTGGTCTTTTTGACACTTTTTTTAACAGCCATGCCATGCATGGTCTTCATGGCAGAGCTCTGACTTATGCTACCGGTCTTAAGATGGCAAGGCCCGAACTCACTGTTATTACCATTATGGGTGATGGCGGAATGGGTATAGGTGGAGCGCATTTCCTGAGCAGTTGCAGACGCAATCTTGATATTACCCTTCTTGTACTGAATAATTTCAATTATGGCATGACTGGAGGGCAATGTTCCGTCACCACGTCACCTGTTGCTTCAACTGCATCGGGATTTTTAAATGAACTGGAGCCCTCCCTGGATATCTGCAAAGTTGCTTCAGCTGCGGGAAGTCCATGGGTAGACAGGGTCATGGCAACAGGAAAAAAACTGCCAGAACAGATCAGGGATGCAGTGCAATATCAAGGGTTTTCTCTTGTGGATATCTGGGGTGTCTGTCCGGGGCGTTACAGTAAGAGGAATCGTGTCACCCTGAAAGGGCTGGAAGAGGAAATGGCTGCTTTGCCGCCTGTTTCCGGTGCGGTTCAGGAAAATGAGCGGGATGAGTACGCCGACCTTTATCGTAGAAAGAGTTCGAGATTATCTTTGCCCTCGGGCCCTGTAGATATTGAACCAATTTATTCTTCTGCGTTCACCGGGCAAAAGGATATTCTGCTCCTGGGTGCTGCAGGCCAGCGGGTCAATACTGCAGGTGAACTGCTCTGTCTGGCGGCCATGTCTGCCGGTCTGCATGTCAGTCAGAAAAATGATTATCCGATTACCGTGCTGAGGGGGCATTCCATCAGTGAGGTGGTTCTCAGTTCTTCACCAGTGTTATACACGGGGACCGGTCATCCGGATGTGGTTTTCGCCCTTGCCCGGGAAGGTGTGACTCGCAGAAGGAGTGTTTTTGAAAAACTCAAACCGGAAAACCTGGTCATCCGGGGAAAAGGTGTTGAAGTTCCGGAGCATGAAGGAAAGACAATCACAATTGATTTTAAAAAGTTACGTATTCCATCCATGCACTGGGCATTGATTTCTCTGGCTGTACTGGCAGAGGAGAAAAGTCTTATTACGGAAAAAATGCTCCGGGCGGGTCTTGCATTCAGGTTCAGCGGGAACTCTCTGGAAGAAGCAGAATCTTTACTGAATCATTTCTTCAGCAGAAAAAACTCATACCGGACTTCTCATAGTTAATTCTTAAGATCCTGTAATGCTGGCCAGTAGGGAGAACTGTCATACCTGTGCTCTTGGCCGTCGTTTTCTGGGAGGTCTGTTTTCCGTGGTGCTGTCTTTTTTAATTCTACCGGAATGTGACTTTTGCTGACGTGTTGTGCCCGTCAAGTCAGAGAGGTGAAAAAAGACATACCAGTCACCTCTTTTAACCCGTTGTTTTTTGAGCAGGGTGGTGGCCGTTTTGTTTTTTGTCCACCATTTGCTCAGCCGTTCAGATGCCTGCCACAGAAGATGAAATCCTCCCATGTACAGTACAAATCCGGCAAACACTGTTCCAGGTTCCATTTTATCACCTCGTGCTTTCCTATAAATGTCCGGTGCCAGGTTGTTGTATTACAGTCTGCATCAATCCAATCAGCATTGATGGACCCAATGGCTCGGCAATATATGCCCTCTGGGTGCGGAGTTTTCAGATAAAATTCCTGACACCTCCACTGCCAAGTTTTTTTACAATCAGAGTTGGACAGGTTGAAAGTGCTGTTACCCTTTCAACAATCGAACCGAAAAACATTCGTTCCAGAGCTGTTCGGCTGTATGAGCCGAGAATTGTCAACTGAATATCGTTTTTTTCAGCATAGGTGACAATGTTCTTATAGGGAGTTCCTTCCCTCAGTTCTGTTACGACATTGACTTCCAGTTTACGCCCCTGCTCAGCGAGATTCTGAAGGGTTGTAAGAGCTTTCCTTCGGGCTTCCTTGAGAACTCCATATCGCAGACTCTTGTCCAGTGGGATATCTACGACAGTAAGCATATGGACGGTGCTCCCATAGCTCATTGCCAGGTCAAGTGCTCTTTGGGCTGCTTCCATGGAGTGCTTTGATCCGTTAATGCAGACAAGGATCCTGGAGAAATCGATAATGGAGTCTTCGGGAATGATTAATACATCGCATGGGCTGAGGCTGATAATACCTGCGGTAGTCCTGCTGAGAAAAACGCGTTCCATATTGCTTCTCTTGGGACTGCCGATGATAATGAATTCCGCACCTGTCTTTTCCGCCCAGTTAACGATTTCATCTGCCGGGTCTCCATGGCGAAGGACTGTTTTTATCGGCATGCTGCAGGAGGTCGCAAAGTCGGAGGCCTCCTGCAGACATTTTTGAAACGGTTGTCTGAGCTGGGTGTCAGTATTTTTCAGGGTCAGACGGTTGAGGTCTCCTTCATATCGGGGAGCAACCGAGAGTGCCGTCAGTTCAGCACCCATGGACGAAGTGAGTCGAAGGGCTTCTCTGACACTGCTTTTGACCGGTGAAACCGGATCAATTGCTACCAGAACAGTACTGACGGAACCAGCCATGACTATGCCTCAGATGCAGCAGCTGCGTATGCCCTCTTTTCCTGGCTGCGAGCTTTGAAAAGATTGTAGAGAATGATAAATGCGCCGACCAGAAGAGCTATAACCATAATGCCGTAACTGATTTTTGACATGAGTGCAACATTGCTGTTGGCAATATGGGTAATGTCGAGTTGGTTCATATATTTCGGCATTGCCAGAAAACGACTGACTGCAACAATCAGCATGATTGTCGCCATGACAAATTTAACCATGTAATCCTTGACATAGGTAGTTCCAATGGCACCGAGTTGTACACCGAAAAGGGATCCTGCAAGGATGAGAAGAGTCAGACGAATATCAACCATACCGTAATATGCCCACAGCAGTGTTCCACCAAGGCCCATGACGAAGGCGATGACAAGTTCAGTGGCTGAAGCGACAATACTTGTTACACCAATGACATACATGAGTCCTGGAACGCCGATAAATCCGCCTACGGCAATGGTGGCAGCCAGCATACCTGTTGCAAGAGCGACAGGAGCCAGGAACCAGAAGCTGATGCGGAGATTGATGCGTTTGAAGGTGATCATCGGCCACAGTTCGATTTTCTGTAGTTTTTTGGCGAGTACTGGTTTGCTTGTGTCACCGCCTGATTTCATTATTTTGATGGCATCACGCATGACAAAGGAACCGACGACAACCAGAACTGCAACAAAGGCTACACTTACATAGAGATTGGAGCCGGCATCACCCCAGGTATCCCTGATGAATTTCTGGAAACGAATACCTACCTGGACACCAACTTCGGCGATTATGCCCATAATTACACCAAGTTTGATATCCACCTGACCGTAACGGTATCGTTTGATGGAGCCAACCAGGGCTTTGGGGAATTTATGGCACATGTTGCTGGCTACGGCAACTGTACCGGGGACCCCAGACTCATCATTCCCGGGGTGAGAACGAACGCGCCACCTGAGCCTATAAAGCCACTGACGAGGCCACCGACAAAACCGACCAGGATAAGAAATATGGCTGAGTAGAGATTTAAATCGATAAATTGAAGTGCTTCTGTCACTGGACCATGCATGATTTTTCTCCAATACGTTAAAAATAAAATGAAAAAAATAAAAAATAAAAAAAATATTAATTAGCCCTCATTTGGCAACAGTACCTGTATGGTTGCCCTTGTGAATGCTTGAAATCATGTAAAAATTAACACAATGTTCATGAGAAATGCAGGTTGGATTTTATGCATTGACCTGTGCTCTGGGACGTTCATCTCTGCGCTTTTCTACAGTGTCAGCAGATTTTTCACGTTTTTCAGCAAGCTCGTCAGCTGCCTTCTGTGATCCTTCAATACCGAGCATGGACCAGAAAGCACTTGTGAAGCTTCCATGGAAATAGGAAAAGGCAAAAACAGTGGCTACCGGCAGTATGGCATACCAGCCACCCCTGGTGTAGTATTCCATGACAGTTTCACTGCTGGTAAAAACCGCCGCATAGAGAGCGGCGGAACCGAGCCCGAAAATCAGACATCTTTTGGCATAGCGTGTTTTTTTGGCGGACATTGAAAAACCTCCTGTGTTTAAATTGTTGAAATGATGTTTCTTTTTGTATGTTGGATTTCCTTTCTTAGATTGGGTATAGATGACACTGAAAACTGGAACCGGTGCTTTTCTGGTAACTTCAGAACGTCGGATACCTTTGTCAATTACAATGAAATCAATACGTTTTGCCGAATGACACAGTCGATGAACAACCTTACCCACTTTCCCTGATTCTTCCGTGTAGCTGAAAAATACTGGTTTTTGCCGGGCCTTTTCCTTGAAGATGGTGGCACTCTCTCTAACAGCTCTGCTGAAGTGCCGGGCACGGACACCGCCGTCCGGAAGAAAGGGAAGGGTGTTGACGTATACAGCGTGTATTGCTCTGTTAAGACGCTCGGCAACACTGATGGCGTAATCCATAACCGGTTCAGTGAGGTGTCCCTTGCTTGTCACCACGAGAATCCGTGGTATGTTTGCTGTTGGTGTCTCGGTGGTTTTACCGGTTTTTTCGTTCATGTCATGTTTGGTCATAACAATCCTGGCAAATTAGCAATAAAATTACTTTGAAAGTCAAATCTATTAAATCAATATTTGTGCCAGATTGTATTTGTTGTGTAACTTGTTTGAAATAAAAGAAATAAAAAGTAGCAGAAATTTGTTTAGCCAAGGCATGTTGCGTATTGCAACACCCCCGTATTTTTGATGGTGCAAAAAGCAACATCAGTTGCGTATTGCAACATTACCACATGGTGGTGATTGCCCGGATGGTTATTTATAGTCAGAATCCGGTTTTCAGTGGAAGAGTATCGTGATGTAATGTCAACAAAAAGCTGTCTTGATAACCGTGGCGTATAGTTGAATTGAGGTATCACCGGAATTTTTTGAGGTTAGCAAAGAGATGTTCTGGCATTGAAAATGCTAGTATTTTAAACAATGACAGTACGATTGATGATTTTTCATACTCATTTTTGTTCATGACAATGCAGAATTGAGAGTCATTTCAGGAGAGACACTAGATAATCATTATAAAAAATATGAGATGGGGGAGCAGGTATTATGTTTTTTAAAAAAAAACATGAGCAGGATGATAGCCGGATTGAAGAAAAACCACCGGAACAGACTCAACTGGAAAAAGTCAGGCAACAGATAAGAGAAGCGGAATTGCCCGTGAGGCAAGAGAGGCAGCGGAGAAGGAGGTTGAAAAACTGGAAAAAACTGATGCTGCTGTAGCAGAGTATTCCATTGGCTGCAATTATATTGATTTTATTTTATCCCTGCCATGGAATGCGTCGTCCACCGGTAACTTCGATGTTTCCAGGGCAGAAACATTATTGAATACCCGCCACTGTGGTCTCGATGAAGTCAAGCAGCGGATTCTTGAATTTCTAGCAGCCAAAACCCTCCGGGGAACAGTACAGGCAAGAATTCTCATCGTTGATGATGAGGAGATTGCTCGAACCAATATGGAACATGTCCTGCTGAAAGATGGCTACAGCTGTTTTCCCGCTTCAAACGGTCTTGATGCTCTGGAAATACTTTCCAGTGGCGATATTGACCTGGTAATTACCGATCTGAAAATGGATCGTATGGACGGAATGGAACTCCTGGGACATATCAATCGGGTTTCTCCCGAAACTCCCGTAGTTATGGTTACCGGTTTTGCCACAGTCAATTCTGCAGTGGAAGCTTTGAAAAGGGGGGCTGCACATTACCTTGGAAAGCCCCTTAATCTTGATGAACTTCGCAAAACCGTCAAGGAAGTACTGGAAAAGAGATTGATGACGGAAATGGGCAAGGGACCCATTCTCTGTTTTACCGGTCCTCCGGGAACTGGTAAAACTTCTGTTGGCAAGGCCATAGCAGAAGCCCTCAATCACCATTTCGTCCGTATGTCCCTGGCCGGGCTGCGGGATGAGGCGGAACTCCGGGGTCACCGGCGAACTTATGTGGGTGCCATGCCCGGGCGAATCATTACTGAACTGAAACGGGTCGGGGTTAATAATCCGGTTTTCATGCTTGATGAGATAGACAAGATCGGTCAGGATTTTCGGGGTGACCCCGCATCAGTTCTTCTCGAAGTGCTTGATCCTGAACAGAACGTAAAATTTATGGACCACTATCTCGATCTGCCCTTTGATCTTTCAAAAATCATGTTTGTGGCAACAGCCAATGATCTATCGAGACTGCCGGGACCTCTTCTTGATCGCATGGAGATAGTAGAGTTTTCCGGATATACAGAGAGAGAAAAACGGGAAATAGCCAGGCAGTTCATGATTCCACGACAGCTTAAGGCAACCGGGCTGAACAGGGCGGATATACAGTTTTCTGATGATGCCGTATCCAGAATTATTAATGATTACACAAGAGAGTCAGGACTGCGCGGCCTTGAGCGGGAAATTGCAAATATCTGCAGAAAACTTGCTCTGGTTTATCTGAACAGTGATGGAAAGGATGAGCTCCTCAATATTGACGGAGAAGTTATCAGGGGATTTCTCGGTCCCCGGAAATATCATCGTGAAGCGGCAGGGGTCTGCAACAGGCTTGGCATTACAACAGGCCTTGTCTGGACTGAGGTCGGGGGAGAAATAATAAGTGTTGAGTCGGCGTTAATGCCGGGAACCGGTCATCTTATTCTTACCGGTTCCCTTGGGGAAGTTCTGCGTGAATCGGCGCAGGCCGCCCTCAGCCTTATTCGCAGCCGGACAGGAGAATATGGTGTTCCTGATGATTTTTTCAAGGCCAGTGACCTGCATATTCACCTGCCTTCAGGGGCAGTCTCAAAAGATGGACCTTCTGCCGGGATTACAATTTTTGCTGCATTGCTGTCTCTTCTCACAGGAAGGGTGGCAAGAGCCGATACGGCCATGACCGGAGAGATGACTCTCAGCGGCAGGATCTTGCCCATCAGCGGTATCCGTGAAAAGCTGTTGGCAGCACAGAGGGCCGGGATTTCAAGAGTTCTCCTGCCCGAAGCCAACAGGGATGAAGTGGAAATATTGTCAGATGATGTGAAGGAAGGGCTTGAAATAATTCTTGTGCGGGTTGTGGATGAGATTATTGAGCATGTACTGGCAGAAAGTTGACTTTGTGTTTCGGGTGGTCTGATTCAGGCATCAGGGTTTTCAAGATCATACCGCTTGATTTTCCGCCAGAGGGAGACCCTGTCTATGCCGAGCAGTTTTGCGGCTTTGGACTTGTTTCCTTCAACTTTGTCCAGAACTTCCCGGATATAGCTTTTTTCATGTTCCACAAGTGACGGCCAGGGGTCGCTGTTGGACCGGGTGGGGATGATCAAATCGTTTCGCAGATCGACGGGGAGATGGGGTGGCATGACAATCTCGTCATGGCACTCAATGAGGATCCTCTGGGCGATATTTTCAAGTTCTCGTATATTTCCAGGGTATTCATACTGCTTGAGACGTTCGATTACTTCACCGGAAAGCTGGGGGATGTCTTTCCCGGCATGGGCATGTTTAACCATGAAATGATTTACCAGCAGAGGTATGTCATCTCTGCGCTGGGCAAGGGGGGGACACGAATTGTGATAACATCAAGACGGTAAAAGAGATCCATCCTGAAGGTGCCATTCTCCGCCTCCTGTTTCAGGTCTTTGTTGGTTGCTGCAAGAATCCTTATATCAATAGGAATTTCCCTGGATCCCCCAACCCGTCGCAGGGTTCTTTCCTGGAGAACCCGCAGCAGCTTGACCTGCATGGAAAGAGAGAGTTCACCTATTTCATCAAAAAAGACTGTACCTCCTTCCGCCAGTTCCAAAAGCCCTTTCTTTTCCCTGTTTGCCCCTGTAAAGGCTTCTTTTTCGTGGCCGAACAGTTCATTCGTTATCAGTTCTTCGGTAAATGCACCGCAGTTGAAGGCAACAAAACGACCCTTTGCGCGTGGGCTCAATTCGTGAATTGTTCTCGCCACCAGTTCTTTGCCTGTCCCGGTTTCTCCCAGAATCAAAACATTGCAGTCAAGTTGTGCCACCTGGGTTATTCTTTCACGCATGGCCTGGACAGCAGGACTCTGGCCGATGATCCGGGACGCTCCCGCATTGTCCGATAGCTGCTTTTTCAGGGAACGGATCTCTTTCTGCATACCACTTTTTTCAAGTGCCTTTCCGACAAGAACTTTGAGCTCTGCCACATTGACAGGTTTAGGGAGGTAATGGTACGCACCCTGTCGAATTGCCTCAATGGCTGTCTCAACGCTGGAATATCCTGTGATGACCACCACTTCAGTTGCCGGCCACCTTTTTTTTGTTCCGTTAAGAACAGCGATACCGTCTTTTCCCTGCATCCGCAAATCAGTAAGGACCAGGTCAACTTCTCTTTTCTCAAGAAGTGAAAGAGCAGTTTCTCCGCTGTCGGCAACTACAACATCATATCCTTCCTTTTCCATTATCAGGGCCAGATTCTCCCTGGCAATGGCTTCATCATCCACGACAAGGACGGTTTTTCTGTCTGAAGAGGTCATTGTAGTTGTTTCTAGCCCAGGGGGAGTTTGATATGGAACGAAGCACCCTCCCCGGGAGTGCTTTCAACGGATATTTCTCCATGGTGCCGCTGGATTATACCGTAAACGACGGAGAGGCCAAGACCAGTCCCCTTGCCCTCTTCTTTCGTGGTGTAAAACGGGTCGAACAGTTGTCCGCGTATCTCTGTCGGAATACCCTGACCAGTATCGGTAATTTCTATCAGCACACTGTTTTCCTGTTCATCGACTCTGGCGGAAATAGTAATTGTTCCCTGGTGCTCAATTGACTGGGAAGCGTTGATGAGAAGATTGAGGAACACTTCCTGCATCCTCTGTATATCCACAGGCAGGACCAGGTCTTTCGGAACATTGACTGTAATGATAATATCTGCCGGAATCTGACTTTTTACCAGTTCTACGGCTCGATTGACAATATTGACGAGTGTTGAAGGGCGGAGGGTGAATTCCTGCAATCTGGAAAATTCGAGTAATCCCTTAACGATATCCCTTGCCCTGTGGGTTTCCTGTTCAATGTTTTTCAGCATTCTGCGGATCAGTTCCTGATCATTGGATTCCAGATCATCGATTGCGATCTGGCAGGAGGTGGAAATATTATTCAGGGGATTGTTGAGTTGGTGGGCCACACCGGCAGTCAGTGTGCCGATTGAAGAGAGTTTTTTAGACTGGACCAGCTGGTCCTGCCTGTGCTCAAGCTCCTGAACCATGGTATTGAATGCTTCCATGACCTGTTGCATTTCATCCCTGGTGGCGGGAATTTCCAGTTTTTTGAAACGTCCCAGGGCGATATCTTTTGTGGCTTTTTTGATGACGGTCAACGGGTCGAAAATCCGTGAAAAAATGAGAAAAGGGATGAGAATACTCAGCAGAATGGCAATAGTCGCCCAGATGACCAGTTGCTGTTTGAGTTCTTTGAGTATTGAATAAATCTGAGTATGTTCGAATTTAACCAGATGTTCACTCAATTCAACCATCTGCTGACCCTGCAGTCTTATTTTTTCAATTATATCCTTGTGCAGATCGGGGCTTGTGGGATCTGCCCTGGTGAACTGCCTGAAACTTCTGCGGTAAGTTTCAATATGACTGCTGAGTTCCTCCAGCATGGGAGCAACTTTCAGTTTTTCCACCTTATCGGACATATCCCTCTGGGTCTTCAGGGCCAGGTCAATAAATTTTGCATTTTCATGCAGTGCCTGGGGCGTATTGTATAGCAGGTAATTTTTTTCATACCGGCGAACTTCCAGGATTATATTATTGAGCTTGTAGGCCAGGCCCATGATTTGCAGTTTTTCCTCTGCTGTGCGCAGGTCTTCATAGGAAATGTATCCGATTATCAGAATCCCAATCACATAACATATATGGATGAACTTGAATCTGCCGATGAGGCTGAGGCGCAATGGTCTGAACACAAAAATACTCCACAGCTTGGCACTGAAGGCTGACGGTGAAAAGCAACAGGGCTCAAGAATTTGTTTATCCCGAATTTCCCATGAAAGCATGGCTGAGCCTTTTAGTCGAGCTCTGCCGGTCAAGGGAAAAATATTATTTTACTCTTTTGTGTTTACCAAAATATAAAGGAAAAGTAAATAGTTGGGAATTGCAGTTGAATCGTCATTCATTTCATTGCTGAAAATCATATAGAGACGCCTGGAAAAGTGTTTTTGTATAATTCTGTGCGGGTGAGGAAAACAGTTCACGGGATGGTCCGCTTTCAACGATTTTTCCGTTCTGCATGACAACTATATAGTCCGCCATGGCCCTTATAACCCGAAGGTCATGGGATATGAAAATATAGGTCAGGTTATGCTTTTCCTGCAGTGTGAGGAGGAGATCAATGACCTGGGCCTGAATGGTAACATCAAGCGCTGAAGTCGGTTCATCCAGAATCAGCAGTTGTGGTTTCAGGATGATTGACCGGGCAATTGCAATCCGTTGGCGTTGTCCTCCGGAAAATTCATGGGGATAACGATAGATCATGTCCGCCGTCAATCCAACTTCTTCCAGCGTTGCAAGGATCCTGGTTCTTCTATTGGCTCGATCAAATTCCGGGAAATGGATTTTCAGTCCTTCTCCAATGATCTCTTCAACGGTGAGCCTGGGTGAGAGAGAAGAAAAAGGATCCTGGAAAACGATCTGCATGTGTCGACGAAGGCTTCGTATCTGTCCACTATTTAACTGTGCCAGGTCTTTTCCGTTGTAGACTATTTTGCCTTGACTGGGGTCAGTTTTAAAATGGCAAAGGCGAGCGTCGTTTTCCCGGACCCGGATTCACCGACTATACCGCATGTGGTTCCCCTGTGAAGTCGGATAGTTGCCTTGTTCACCGCGGTGATCCGGGTTTTTTCACGTCTGAGGAACTGGCCCCAGCTGCGGGCAGTGGCAAAGAAACAGCTCAGGTTTTCAGTTTCAAGGAGAAGTGGAGATTTTGAGATCTCCTTCTGTTTATGTTCCCTGGTTGTAAGGGAAAGGAGTTGGCCTGCGTAACTGTTCGAATGAGAAGAAAAAAGCTGCTCTGTCCTTCCCTGTTCGACAATGAAACCATTTTTCATAAGGACAAGCTGGTCGGCATTTTTTTTAACCAGACCAAGGTCGTGGGATATCAGGAGGAGGCCCATATTAAATTCCATCTGGATATCATGAATAAGCTGCAGAATCTGGGCCTGGATTGTTACATCAAGCGCAGTGGTCGGTTCATCGGCGATCAGCAGTGCCGGTCTGCAGGCAAGAGCCATGGCTATCATGACACGTTGCCTCTGGCCACCGGACAGCTGATGGGGATAGGCTGTCATGCATCGTTCCGGATCAATGATACCACACCGGTCAAGTAATCGTATGGCTTCTTTTTCCGCTTCTTTTTTTACCATCCTGCGGTGGATGAGAAGAGGCTCTTTAATCTGGTTGCCCACGGAGAAAACAGGGTTTAGAGAACTCATTGGTTCCTGGAAAATGATGGCAATCCGGTTTCCTCTGATTATGCGCATTTCCTCAAAAGGAAGTTTTTGCAGATCCCTGTTTTCAAAAATAATGGAACCGGTAGTGCTTATTGTACTGTTTTCCTCAAGAAGGCGCAGGACGGAATAAGCTGTGACGGATTTTCCGGAGCCCGATTCACCGACCAGGGCTGTTGTTTTACCCTTGGGGATGGTGAAGGAGATATTATGGAGGACCTGGGTTTGAACAGGGTTATTCTGTTCGTTACGTCCATGGAACCAGAGGTTGAAGTTGTCGACCGTCAGCAGCATGGGGAATTCTGCTTAATAACGTATGTCAAAAGAGCTGTACGATTTGTCTGTCTCAGAGTCATAAACGAGCACTTCATCTACTTTTGAATGAGGAGATCCATCATGGAACCAGTCGAGCATTGACCTGACATATTCTTCCTCCCCGGAGAGAAGCGCTTCAACGGAACCATCGGGAAGATTGCGGACCCAGCCGGTCAAGCCGAGACTGACGGCCTGTCTTTTCGTGTAGTCACGAAAGAACACACCCTGAACTTTTCCTTTTACTATGACTTTTTTGCTAATCATGCGGAGTGTACCTGAAATCCAAATTCATGACGGTTTTGTGTTCTTATTGCAATAGATCGCAAAAGCGGTAAGAACTCTCAATCCGGCGAATTAAAATCATTTTTCTTCCAGCCAATTTCCAGGAATTCAGTTGTTCAAATAGATCAAGGAGATCCGTTGCTATGGAGAATGGCAGAAATTTCATGGTTGGCTGCTTTGGCCATTTCATTGAACGATGTCGTCATTCCTATATCATAGCGGTTTTCTGAAAATTTTTCTATACGTACTACTTTTCCAATCAGAAGAACAGATGAATTATGCCCTGTTTCCACCTTGACTTTGATCAGGGCGCCGATGGGCAGCGGATGTTTGTTTTCAAAAAGAATCCCGCCGACACAGATATCCTTGCTCTTACCGGAAAAGGGGATTGAGTCCTTGAAATCGAGTTCTTTTACAAGTATCGGTTGACTGATTTTTACCCGGAGGTAACGTCTTTTTTCTTTTTTGAAATGGGAAATCCTGTTTTTTCCAGCCCCTTTGGAAAGATAAAGAGCGCTGTCTGCCATGGACAGCAGTTGAGTTGGGTTGTCAGAATTGAGAGGGTATGAAGCCAGACCGCCACTGATGGTTATTCTGAGGGTATCAGATTTATGGGAAAATAGATGCAACTCAATTTCCTTTCGTATTCTTTCTGCAAGGATAAACGCATTGATGCTGTCTGTGTGGGACATGAGCAGGATGAATTCCTCACCGCCGAACCTGGCTGCGATATCACTGTCCCTTTTTTCAAGATTAATGATACCGGCAGTCTGTTTCAGAACTTCATCCCCAGCCAGATGACCATAAGTATCATTTACCTCTTTAAAATTGTCGATATCAAGAAAAAGTACCGTGAGATCAGTGTTGTATCGTTTTGCCAGGGAAAGCTGCTGGGTAAATGTTTCGTCAAAATATGTTCTGTTGAAAAGGCCGGTAAGCTGGTCATAAATAGTGTCCCGAACTACGTTCTCATAGTATGTGGTTTCGATGAGTCGCGGGTGAGAGAGATGTTCAGTTGAGGTTTGCAGAAAATCGCTGAGGGCAGTTGTTATGTCGACATATCTTCCCAGGAGTTTCATGAGTTTCAGCCTGTGTTCAAGGGATTCCCGCCAGAATCGGCTGCCTTTTTTCTCGGGGATGTCTATGCCTGCCAGAATTTTGAAAACTGCAGTATACACTTCAGGTCCGGAAGCTTTGGAATAATCGTCGATTTTGGCAATAAATTCCTCATCACTGGAGGCTTCCACCTTATATTTATATACTGTGCTTTCTGTTTGATTCATGCAGTTTTATCAGGCTCCTCATAGTTTACAGTCTGTCGTCCAGTAATCTTCGAATTAATAACATGAAAATGGAGCTGACTGCAACAGGAACTTTTTCAACGCCAAGGGAATCGACAATTTAAACGACCATGGTTTCAGCACGGATTATCCGGCTCTCAACTTTGAACCGGGAATCCCTGAAATGGGCTAACCCGCATTTTTCATCAGTTCAGGCGGCGTCAGCTACAAAATTTTCAAGAGTAAATAATAGTGGCCTATATTTACTGTTGAAATATTGCAGAAGATGGCGTCGCCTGGGCTGACCTTGGGTGAACATTGTGTCAATTTTGTTCGACTACTGATAGTTGGCTAATTATTTGTATTCTACAGCTCATCTCAAAATTGACACAATGTTCATGAGAAATGCGGGCTAAAAGCTTGGTAGTTACCCACATCTGGAAATCCTGGGACGCAGACACTTTCTTATATTTGATATCAAAGGAGTGTTGTGGGGTGTCAGCAGTTCAGTGGAGAAGAATTCGGGTAATCTGTCGTCAGCTGCAGCGTGTGTTATCCTCCACCGATCATGGGAAAGATGGCCAGCATGCAGTTCTCCTCTAATACTGAATCGAAAGCTGCATGCCTGGAATTGATCATGAGTACGCCCACCTCTTCCCGGTCAATGCCAAGGGAATCGACAATTTCACCTACCGTGGTTCCATCCGGGATTTCCCGGTTCTCAGCTTTGAACCGGGAATCCCTGAAATAGGCGAAAAGTTTGATGGTCACCCGCATTTAGAAATCCCAGAATGTTGCGATTTCCTCATCACTGAAATCAAAAACAGTGTTGTGGGGCGGCAGCGGTTCGGTGTAGAAGAATTCGGGCAGTCTGTCGTCCGCTGCAGTGAAACCGGCAGCACTGTTAAACGCGCGTTCCGTTTTGAGAATACTCTGTCCCAGGCTCACAACATCATCCCCGGTAAGGTTGAGATCAAAGCGTGCATTGAGCATGTCCACCAGAGCCGGGAGGCATGTTTCGTTATCAAGGGCTGCAAAGGCGATAAAAAGACACATGCCAGTGGAATCGATGGCTGCGGTGGCCACCTGCAGATTCCTCGACAGCTCAACCTGGCCTTCCTTTGTCAGGGGATCAACATTGCCACCGACGTTGAGGATATTGGTGGCAATGGTATATCCCATGGTATGGTCGGCACCCTGGGTGGAGGTGGCATAGGTTATGCCGATACCCTTGATGGCCCGTGGGTCATAGGCGGGTATGGCCTGGTTCTTCACAACCGGTACCCTGGTGAGCCCAAAAGCCCTGCCCACGGCTCCAGCACCGTTGCCAATAATGCGACCGAGAGCACTCCCCGAGGCGACTTCTTCTTTCAAAATTCTGCAGACACCAGCACCATCGCCAAATTCGAGTACACCGCCCTCCATGGCTACCCCCATGGCTACAGAAGTTTCAATGGTGTCGATGCCGATGTCATCCATGATCCTGTCGGCTTCGGCAATATGATCAAGGTTATCAACACAACAGTCGGCTCCCATGGCCCAGATAGATTCATATTCAAACCCGGAGGTGAGTTTTTCCTTTTTGGCATCGTGATAGACCTGAGAACACTGAATGACACATCCAGCGTGGCAGTTGTGCTTGACCTTGCCGCCCCGTTCGAGGATGGTGTCATGCATGGTTTCACCGGAAATAGCCTCATGGCCGTCAAACTGGCCGCTGGTGAAGTTACGGGTGGGCAGTCCTCCGGCTTCGTTGATGATGTTGACCAGGACATTGGTGCCATACTGACCGAGTCCCTGGCTGATCGGGTGGTCCACAAGCGCCTTGGCAAAGACCCGGTTGGCCTGTTTGAATTTGTCCGGATCGGCGATGGCCACTTTCCCGTCTTTTGGATCAATGGTGATAAATTTAATTTTCTTGGAGCCCATGACGGCACCAAGACCACCACGACCACTGGATCTGAGACCTCCATCCGGATCCTTGATGGAAATATTGGCGGCAGCGAGCCGCATTTCTCCGGCCTGGCCGATGGTGAGAACGGCCTGTTTACCTTCAAGCCGGCTATCGAGGACGGAGAGCACTTCAAAATTGCCTTTTCCGATCAGTTCTGTCTCTTCATTGATGGTGATGCCCTCGGGGGTCAGCGCCAGGCTGTACCATTTGTCCTCCCCCGGCACCCCTTCAATGATAATGGCCTTGCATCCTGCTCTGGCGAGGAGCTGGGCAGCTGTTCCGCCTGCGTTTGACTCCTTTATTGTACCTGTGAGAGGGCTTTTGGCGCCGATTGAGATTCGTCCGGAGTTTGCTGCTACAGTGCCGGAGAGCAGGCCCGGTGCGATGACCAGTTTATTGGCAGAACCAAGAGGGTGACATGTGGGGTTCACTTCCGCGGCAACAATGGTTGATGTCAGGCCGCGACCACCGTGTCCGGCCCACTCCGCCGGAACTTCTTCAACGGATGTGGTAAGTGTACTCATATTGACTCGAAAAATTTTATCAGTCATATTTTTCTCCTTTTAAGGTTGATTCAGGTGAATGGAAAATGAACAATAAAGGAACCCTGAAGCTAGAATGTTTTTATCATTGTTCATATAGAACCTTGCCGCAATCCCGCAGGTTGTAACCTCCCAGGGAAAGAATTGTTTCATGAAAAGTGCTATCCGTACGAATCAGATCAAGAACGGTTTTTACTTTGCTCTCTTCTAAAAAGGTTTTTGGTATAATGAGATCGTATCTTTCTTCAGCTATTGGTACAAAATCAAGGCCAAGGGCATTGGCGGCGGCCCGGATGCCAAGGCCCGCGTCAACGCTGTTGCTGGCAACCGCAGCAGCTACTGACATATGGGTGTATTCCTCATGCCCGTATCCCTGGAGATCAGCAGGATCAATGCCTTCTTCGGCCAGAATCTTGTCGGTCAGCAGCCGGGTGCCGGCACCATTCTGGCGATTGATGAAAATATGACCTTTATCCGCCAGATCTTTGAAACTCTGAATGTTTTCAGGATTTCCGGGGGCGACAATCAGGCCCTGTTCCCTGTAACAGAGGTTTATAAGTTGCAGGGGAATGTCTTTCAGGAAGCGCTGGATAAAGGAAATATTATATTCTCCTGTTTTTTCATCGAGGAGATGAGTCCCGGCAATATGGGCCTCTCCCCTTCTGATGGCCATAAGTCCACCCATGGAGCCCACATGGGCGGATGAGATACGGACAATGGGACGTTGCCGATGCAGCTGATTGGCCAGCAGATCGAGAATATTATCGTGACTGCCTATGAAAACAAGAGTTGCGTCAATATCGTTGCGGGAGCGGAGAAGCTCGATTTTCACTTTTTCCCCCGCGCCTACACCTTCGCTGCCTGTGGGAATGGTAAGCAGTCCATCGCCTCTCACCAGGGACATGACAACGCCCGCTCCTTTGCCGGATGGTGTGGCCATGAGGGTTTCGCCCACCTTGCCCAGGGTTATCTGGACGAACTGATCGACGCCCATGGCGGAGTGAAGAGGGCGCGACATGACCGCTTCAATTATCTGGGGTTCGGGTCGTGGCAATGCCAGAAAGTCATAAATCATATCGCGCACAAAAAGGCGCATGGTGAGCAGGGCGGAGACGGGATACCCCGGCAGACCGATTACAGGTGTATCCCCAACCATTGAAAGAATAACCGGTTTTCCAGGTTTGATGGCCACCCCATGGATAATTACTTTTCCAACTTCGGCCAGGACTCTTGCACTGTAATCCCGGGTTCCGGCGGAGGCACCCGCGTTAAGGATAACGATATCATTTGTCCGGGCAGCAGCTTTAATTGTCTCCCTGAGTTGCTTCGGGTCGTCCAGGACCGGCAGGCCTCTTGTTGCCACGCAACCCCATTCATTGAGATAACCGGCTAGAATCCGGGAATTGAACTCTATAATGTTTCCGGCCTTTGGGGCCTGGTCCGGCTGGATGAGTTCCGATCCTGTGGGAATTACGTGGGCCCTCGGGGGGCAACGGACTTCTATTTCCGTGACACCCGTGGCCAGCATAGCACCTTGGTCGATGGGTCGAATCCTGTGTCCTTCCGGCAGGATCAGTTCCGTTGCCACCAGATCTTCACCGATGGTTCTGACGTGCTGCCAGGGGGTGGCCGGCATGTGCAGTTCAACAGTGTCTTTATCGATCTGATGAACATCTTCAATCATAACAACAGCGTTAAACCCTTCTGGAATGGCGTTTCCTGTGTTGACGGGAACAAACTGTTCTCTGGTCAACCGGACAGGAGCTGCTTCCGTGGCGCTGCTCAGGTCGGAAAAATGGACAGCAATCCCGTCCATAGCGGCAGCATTGTAGGAGGGGGATGACCTGTGGGCAAAAACCGGATGAGCGGTAATACGCCCCAGGGAATCATCGACTTTGACGTTTTCCACCGGAGATTTACTGTAGAACCCGCATTCATCGAGTGCTTTTTTCCAAATGGTCATGGCTTCGGCCAGGACCGTATTACGCACATATATATTGTGTTGTCTGCTCATTGGTAGAGATATACAAGAACTTGGTCATCTCTGGAAACGCCTTGGTTTTCCTCATCAATCACAAAAAATCCGTCAGCCCTTGAGAGGGTGGAGATGGAACCGGATTTGCCAAGGATGGGGTAGGCCGTCCATGTGTCGTTCTCGAGTTTGAGTTTTACCCGCACCAGATCACGTCTACCGGCAGCGGAGTTGATATTACGGCTTAAAACACAGCTGAGGCCGGGCTCGGGGAGGATTTCATTTTTTCCTTGGAGGGCACGGATTGCCGGGCCGACAAAGAGATCAAAACAGACCAGTGCAGAAACAGGGTGACCCGGAAGGCCAAAAACAGGAGTGGCTCCGCTCATCCCGATTAAGATGGGTTTGCCCGGTTTGAGAGCGACACCATGAACAAGGATTCCGGGAGGACCAAGGGTCTCGACCGCCTGTTCACCCAGATCCCGAACACCAACAGAGCTGCCCCCGGAAAAGAGTACGATATCATTTTCCTGCACTGCTTTCTCAAGAGCGGGAAAAAATATATCCCTGTGGTCTGAAACGATCCCGTAGTCGGTTACTTCTCCACCGAGCCGCCTGACCATGCCGGTCAGGGTCAGGGAATTTATGTTTCTTATCTGGCCTGTCCGGGGTTTTTCCTGGAAAGGAATTATTTCATCTCCTGTGGAGACAATACCGACCCTGATTTTTTTATACACATTTACTTCGGCAATTCCAAGTCCTGCCAGCAATCCGAGGTCCTGGGGGCGGAGGAGATGCCCTTCACTCAGGGCCGTAGTATCCCTTTTTATATCCTCGCCTTTTCTGATAAGGTTTGTCCCGGCACCCACACCCTTGATAATCTCAATCATGGTGTCATCCACGGGGACGGTATGTTCAAGCATAACGACACTGTCGGCCCCGGTGGCAGCAGCCCGCCCGTGGGAATTTTGAAACAACATCCTTTTTTGACCTTACCCACCGGCATTTCTCCCATGATCACCTCTCCCGTAATATTCAGGTAACAGGGCATGGAATGACTGGCACCGAATGTGTCCGCCGCTCTCACCGCATAGCCATCCATGGTTGAACGGTCCTTTTCGGGGAGATCCTCCGGAGAAATAACAGGATAAGACAGGATTCGATCAAGAGCCTGATGCAGGGGGATCCGTTCTTCCTGCCTGGTCAGACTCTCAAGGTTTTTCCTGAGAATCAAAAGGGCGTTATCAACCGTAATCAAACCGGTTCTGCCAAGCATGTCCCTGGGATTATCTGAGTGAGTCATGGGTGGTGGTAATTGTCAGTTTAATTCGGGGAAAATCAGCAAGAAGAAAAGGAAAATCCTCCTTGTTCACAGTTTTCCCGGAGAGTACACACTGTTTGATCTGTGAAAGCAGCGAAGGACGTTTTGCCAGATAATTCAATAAATGTCCAGTCTTTATGATGATTGAATTTTGCAGCAGTTCCGGTCCCCTGTCAAAAGCGATGGAGTTAAACAGTTTGAGCGTGACAGTAACTTTTTTTGTCTCTATATTCTGAGTGTTTTTTTTGTCTGGAGTGGTGCGCAGGGCGGCATGAAAACTGTTCCGTCTGAAAATTGCTCCTGCAAGTCCCGGCATGGCCGCAGAAAGAGCGAGGACTGGATTTTTTCCGGACAGAGGAGTGGTGAGGTCGTCCACTGCAGTACCGTCCAGGAAGATTGTCTGCACGATGTCCGCTATGTAATCTACTGTAAAACCGGGAAGTCCGTCGAGAAAACGAGCGACGGGTTCATAAGGTGGACATTTGATTTCTATACCGGACTGCAATAAAGTAGTATAAAATGACATGTCCCGGGGATTGATTGTGAGGGAAAGTTCAGGTGTTTGTATGGCTTTTTCCATGGACGATGCTCGAATCATTTCAGAATAGTACCTGAATCCTGAAACCGTTCCGGATTCAGGGGGAAGGTAAAAAACGATTAATACCTGATTAAGGCGCACTGTTCCATATTAAGGTACTCTGACGATTTTAGCAAAATTAATGTTGGATGCAGTTAAAAAAATCTGTTTACCCTCAACCTCATGCATATCTTCAGGTTCATAAGTGTCAGGCTGATTTTTTTTAGTTGCAGGATTCAGCTGATATTCATGGTGTTAAATTTTTAAAAATGGAAAGACAATGACAGTAGACAAGCTGAAAAAGTATGCGGGGTACTCCGAGTTTTCCGGTCCCGTGGTACTTGTAATAATGGATGGTGTAGGCATTGGACCCGGTGATGAAAGTGATGGGGTCCATATGGCAAATACCCCGGTTCTTGACCGGCTTTTCCAGGAGAAACTTTTTACCCGCCTGAAGGCTCATGGTTCCGCGGTTGGTCTGCCTTCTGAAAATGATATGGGAAATTCCGAGGTGGGGCATAATGCCCTTGGTGCAGGCAGGATCTTTTCCCAGGGGGCGCAACTGGTGAATGAGGCAATATCTTCCGGTTCGGTTACTGCAGGATCAAGTTGGGCAATGATACGACAATGTGCCGAAGCGGGTGGAACAATACATTTCATCGGTCTCGTCTCCGATGGTAATGTGCACAGTCATATTGATCATCTTTTTGGTCTGCTGGATCAGTGTTCTGCAAACGGATTTAAAAAAGTCAGGGTTCATGCCCTTCTGGACGGACGTGATGTGGACCCGAAGAGTGCTCTGAATTATATCAAGCCACTTGAGGAGAAACTGAGCCGGCTTTCAGGAAACGGAGCCGATTATAGAATTGCTTCCGGGGGTGGCAGGATGATAACCACCATGGATCGCTACAACGCAAACTGGTCCGTTGTGGAAAGGGGATGGAAGGCCCATGTTCTGGGGGAAGGCAGGTTCTTTTCATCAGCTTCCGAGGCGGTGTCAACCTATTACAGTGAAGACCCGGAGATGACCGATCAATATATGGAAAGTTTTGTCATTGTGGAAGATGACGTTCCTGTCGGTACCATTGAGGATGGGGATGCCGTCGTGTTTTTTAATTTCAGGGGAGACCGGGCCATTGAGATTTCCAGGGCTTTTGAGGAAGACGGTTTCAGTGAATTTGACCGGGTGAGAAAACCGGATGTTTTTTATGCCGGATTGATGCAGTACGATGGTGATGCGGAGATTCCTGCGAATTACCTGATCGAACCACCGGCCATCAGCAAGACCCTCGGCGAGTATCTCTGCAGGGCGGAAGTGAGTTCCTTTGCCATTTCAGAAACCCAGAAGTTTGGTCATGTGACCTATTTCTGGAACGGTAACAGGTCTGGTTATATCGACGAAAAGTTTGAGCTTTATGAAGAAATCCCGTCGGACAAGATAGAATTTGATCAGCGTCCATGGATGAAGGCGGCGGAAATTACCGACAGGGTTCTTGAGATAATTGCCGGAGCCAACCATAAATTTATCCGTCTCAACCTGGCAAACGGAGATATGGTGGGCCACACCGGCTTTCCTGCCTCCATTCGCATTGCTGTGGAAACGGTTGATATATCACTGAAAAGAATACTCGATGCAGTTCAAAAAGCCGGTGGTATAACCGTTGTCACGGCTGATCATGGTAACGCCGACTGTATGTGGAAGAAGAAAAACGGCACAATTACACCCATGGTGGCCCATACCCTCAACCCTGTACCTTTCATTGTGAAGGATTACAGCGACAGCAACAGTTTTACAATGGCCGATATCCAAAATCCAGGACTGGCCAACGTGGCAGCAACCCTGTGTGTTCTCCTGGGTTACATTCCGCCGGATGATTATGAACCATCATTGCTTGAGTGGAAATCCTCTACAACAGATAGTTGACGAAAAAAAAATTATGACTGAACGAATCAGTAAATCGGCAAGAAAAAGAAGATTCAAACAGGAGGAAGCCGCGGCTGAAGAACTGTCCAGGCTTTCAGACAGGGATCTCAAGGTGTTTCCCGGTGGCGAGGCAGTGAGGTCGGAAATTATAGCCTGCAGGGGATTGAAGGGTGGAGCACGGAAAAGACAGGTCAAGTATCTTGCAAAGGTGATGCGCCAGGATTCCATGGATGATCTGCTCGACTATCTTGCAGAAAAAAAAGGTTCTGCCGTAAAACGGACAATGGCCCACAAGGAGGCGGAGAGATTGAGGGATGTTGTCATTAATGAGGCGATGGATTTCCAGCAGTTCTGCCTGCAGAATGGAGAAGAGTGGGAGCCTGACTGGCCCGGTGATGAAATTGCCTCCATTGTCGCAGCTTATCCGTTGAATGAGAGAGAGTTGAGGCAGTCCGTGTTCCAGTATACCAGAACACGGATTCATTCCCATTACCGGGAGGTGTTCAGGATCCTGAAGGCTGCGGTGGATAAGAAAGATATGCTGGACAGGATCAGTCCGGAAAAGACCTGAATTCAATCTTCACCGGGGACCTGTGTATATCCAGAAATCCCCGGTGAAAGGGAAACAATTATACCTCAATCCTGCACTTCGATGCCTCGTATCTTCGGCAAGATTGCCAATTGCAGCATTGAGGTTATACCTTAAAATTATTGACGATTGTTGTCAACCTGCTGGAAAGATCATGCAGGGTGTCCGCGCTGGTCTTCACCTCACCGCTGCTTGCTGAAATATGCGTGGACGAGGTGTTGACGCTGGTGATGTCCCTGGCAATGGAGTCGGCAACAACCGATATCTGATTGACATTTTCATTGACTTCTCCCAGTCCCTGCGATGCCTGTGAAATATTGGTTGCGATTTCCCCGGTTGCTGCAGACTGCTCTCCAACAGAGGTGGAAATGGTGGCGATGATTTCATTCACCTGCTTGATGACACTGCAAATTTCATCAATTTCCTTTGTGGTTCCGGAAGTGGTCACCTGAACCTCATTGATCTGATTCTTAATGTCGAAGGTCGCTTCGGCTGTCTGCTTGGCCAGCTCCTTGATTTCATTGGCAACCACGGCAAAACCTTTGCCTGCCTCTCCGGCCCGTGCTGCCTCAATTGTGGCATTGAGGGCCAGCAGGTTGGTCTGCTCCGAAATTTCCGTGATAGTTTCCGTAACTTTGTTGATCGCCTGGGCCGCAATCGACAGCTCACTGATTTTTTCAGATGTGCTTTCCGCCTGTTTAACAGCTTGTTCTGATATGTCCCTGGCCTGCTCTGAATTGGCTGCAATCTCACTGATTGTCGCTGTCATCTCTTCTGCAGCACTGGCCACCATTGTCGTATTTGTAGTCGATTCCTCCATCCCTGCGGCAACGCTGTTCAGGTTTGAGCTCATTTCTTCTGCCGCGACGGCAACACTGTCTGAAAGTTGAGATGTCTCACTGGCATTGTCATGCAGTTCTCGGGAGATGGTTGAAAGACCGGTTGCTGACTGGGCCACTTTCTTGCTGTCGTCGGCAATCTGGGAGATGATTTTTTGAAGTTTTTCAATAAAGACATTAAACCAGGTTGCCATTTCACCAACTTCCTGTATTGGTGCCACGGGTAGCCGCATGGTAAGATCACCTTCGCCCTCGGCAATATCTTTCAGGCCGGCAACTGCCTGGTTGATTGGCCGGATAAGAGCTTTGGAGGCGAAATAGATGAGGGTGGAAATCAGCAGAAGAGATATGGCCCCGATTCCCATGGTGCTGTTTCTGATGGTTGTTGCTGCTCCAAGCAGTTCGTCCTGGTTCTGGGTTATCCCAACGCTCCAGCCTGTGGTTTTAATGGGAGCGTAGCCAGCAATTTTTTTGGTATTTTTAAATTTATACTGATCTATACCACTTTTCCCGGCCAGCATGTTCCGGGTGATTGTTTCCATTCCTTTTAACGTGTTCAGATCGAGGTTGAGTATGAATTTTTCCTTCGGATGAGCAATAATGATGCCGGAGCTGTTGATCATAAAAGCGTAGCCGGTTTTTCCGACAGTCTTGCTTGAAACCAGTTGAGTCAGGGTGGTAGCTTTCATGGGCATGCCGAAAATTCCGAGAAACTCACCGGAATCGGAGAGAATGGGAGCGCAGACAACGGAAATGAGAACTCCCGTGGACTTGGAGCGGACCACATTACCAACCACCGCATTCAGGCTCTGTTTTGCCTGTTTGAAATACCCCCTGGTAGAGACATCAGAGCCCTTGTATTCCTTTCCTCCGGATCTTTCACCGGTATATAGTTTGCCGTTGACGTCGGTTACAAAAATACCGAGATAATTCGAGCCCAGGTGTTTATACTTGTTCTTCATATCGGCTCGAAGAATTTTTATATCTTCTGCTGTTCCAGCGATTCCGTTGTTTTTTACCTTCTGCGCAACTGAACGGACAAGGCTGTCTGATGCGAGGGCCAGTACAATTTTTTTCTCTTCAATGAGGATATGTTCCACCAACGTTGCCAGATCTTCAGCTCCCGACCGGGCATTGGATGTCGCAAGGTGTTCAAGAGCTCTGGATGCTTTGTTGGTTGAAAGATAGCCGACAACAAGAAGAGGGAGGATTACGGCAATACAACCTCCGGCAATAAGACGGAATCCAATAGATTTAGTATTCATAGTCAGTGTATAGTGTAATAATTTTATAAACTGCCAGAACCGGATATCCGGGTAACGGCGATTTCATTGATTAATTGTTTATGGGCATGAGACGGAAATTTTCCAACTCGTGCTCCGGGTCTGCGCTTCCGATAGCCTGCATTTCCAATCAGTTCAGGCGGTGTCAGCTTCAAAGGCCTTGGAGTCTACGCGTATCTGAACTCGAAAAGAAGCCATTTGTGGACAGTCACTAGTTAATGGTATGAAAAAAAACAGGCCCGAGTCAAGGGAGAACAGAAAAGAATTTTAGAGTATATCTCTTCTGTTTTTCTCACTATAGCGGAAGTTTTGTCAGGTTTTTCAGTAAGCAAAGATGGAAGCCAGAGAAATGGTTCAGGGAGGTTTGAATGTCTATTAAGGCACTTGCATTGGATTTATACCGTGCTCATAAGGTGGTAGGTGAGCTCAGGAAGACTCTGGAAAAAGCGTCTGCCGATGAGCAGGAATTATTGAAAAATGAACTGAAAAAAGCAGAAAACGAATACCGGATACTTCGGAATATGCTTGATGGAGAAAAAGACACGGCCTCTTCAAGGAAGCGATTTTCACGTTTTTCCAGTTTTGGGTAAGCCTGGTTTTTCATCGGACCTCGTCACTGTTTACATAGGCATAGGCACTGTGTTTATGTATGGATTCAAAACTTTCAACACCGGCTGAAAACCAGGTAATTTTCTGGTTCTCCAGGGCTGAGACAGCAACTTTTCTGACCACGTCTTCTACAAACATGGGGTTGTTAAAGGCTTTTTCCGTCACGTATTTTTCATCCGGTCGTTTCAAAAGCGCGTACACTTCGCATGAAGCTGATTCTTCAACCATTGTTATCAGGTCTTCTGCCCAGATAAAACTGTTGAATTTTACATTGAGGGTAATTTCGGCCCGCTGGTTGTGGGCACCGTCCTTACTGATTTCCTTTGAACAGGGACAGAGTGTTGTTACCGGAACACGGACACTTAAAATAAAGCCTTCGTCCTCTCCGATGCCCCCGGAGAAGGTGCAACTGTACTCCATCAGGCTGTGGGTATTGCTTATGGGAGCCTTTTTCTTTATAAAATAGGGGAATGACATTTCCAAGCGTACACTTTTTGCCTGGAGTTTTTCCTTTACTTCAGAAAGAATGGATGAAAAACTGGTGACGGAGATTTCTCCAAGGGATTCGTTGAGAATAGACAGAAACGTTTCCACACAGTTTTCCGTCTGTTCTTCTTCGAGCCGGGCCTGCATGCAGATTGTCGCGATTGTGTTTTGCAGGTTACCGCTTTTTTCCTTTACCCGTACGGGAGTTTTTATATCTTTTAAACCGACAGTTTGAATGTGCATATTCCTATTCCAAAATCTGGTTTATTGCAGGTGCTGGCTCGACAGTGGTTTTAAAATCCATATTCTGTTCTGAGTGATTTGTACCCTTTTTCATCATCTTCGACAACAGGCTTTTATTTTTCATCAAATATGTGTACTTTTGCAATCTCCGGCAAACAAAAAAACTCTTCATTTTTCTTCAATCCAATGAAAAAAACTCAACCGGATACAGTTAGATTGGATAAATGGCTCTGGGCAGCCAGGTTTTTTAAGACGCGCTCACTTGCCGCAAAGGCTGTAAACGGCGGTAAGGTCCATCTGAACGGAGCCAGAACCAAGGCTGCCAGGGCGGTGAAGGCCGGAGATGATCTCTTTATTACCCGTGGCGGAGTGGAATTCAAGGTAAAGGTTCTTGGCCTCTCCCTCTACAGGCGACCGGCGGTGGAGGCACGTCTGCTTTATGAGGAATATGAGGAAAGCATCAAGGCACGAGAGGAAAAAAGGGAGTTACGGCGCATGTTTAACGCAGGTTTCTCCTCACCGTCTAAAAAACCGGGTAAACGTGATCGCAGGAAAATAAAGGAGTTTGTCAGGAAGGGGTAGGAATATTACTCTATTGCCACAGGAAACGAACCAGAAAGGGGCATGAAGAGGATGCTCTGTTTTGGGGAGAGAGACGAATATATTGGAGAAAACTATGAAAAAGATAGAAAGGGCCTTGATCAGTCTCACTGATAAATCGGGAATCGAAGGCTTTGCGACCGAACTCGTCGAATTGGGCATTGAACTGCTTTCCACGGGAGGAACAGCAAAAAAACTGCGGGACAGCGGACTGACCGTTATGGATGTTTCCGAGTTTACCGGTTTTCCTGAAATGCTTGACGGGCGGGTAAAAACCCTCCATCCACTGGTGCATGGCGGTATTCTCAACCAGCGGGAAAATGAGGAACATCGGAAACAGTGCGCAGAACACGGAATTAAAAATATCGATATCATCGCCGTCAATCTCTATGCCTTTGAAAAAACAGTGGCGGATCCGAACTGCAGTCTGGCGGATGCCATTGAAAATATCGACATTGGCGGTCCCACAATGCTGCGGGCGGCAGCCAAGAATTTCAATGATGTTACAGTTATTGTCGATCCGGCGGATTACCCTGTGGTGTTGCAGGAGATTAAAGAGGGCGGCAATACAACATTGAAGACAAGATTCAGGCTGGCGGCCAAGGTGTTTGCGCTCACCTCTAAATACGATACGGCCATTTCAGCCTGGCTCGACAAGGTAGATGTGGATAGCAACAGTTACTTTTCCGGAGAATAATCATGCAGAAAATGGCGGTTTTGCTTTCGGGTAGCGGGCGGACACTGGACAATTTTCACAGCCGCATACAGGAGGGGAGCCTGGCCGGGGAAATTCAGGTGGTCATATCCAATGTGAAGGATGTTCTCGGTTTGCAGAAGGCAGTTAATTACGGTTACCCGGCTTTTCATGCGGCAGATAATGATGAGATCAACAGGATCCTGGCCGACTATGAGATCGATATCATCTGCCTGGCCGGTTACCTTAAACTGTATAGTCCTCCGGAAAAATTGAAACGGGCTGTAATCAATATTCATCCCTCGCTTATCCCTTCTTTCTGCGGTGATGGTTATTACGGGAATATTGTTCACCGGGCAGTGAAAGCAAGGGGCTGTACGGTAAGCGGCTGCACGGTTCACTTTGCCGATGAAAATTATGATGAAGGACCGATCATCCTGCAGAAAACGGTCGAAGTCGGCTATAATGATGATATTGACACCATCGCCACTACAGTTTTTGCAGCGGAATGTGAGGCCTTTCCGGAGGCGATAAACAGGGTGAATGAGATGGGTATTGATTTCTTCTGGGACAGGGTGGCCAAGTGAGTTCTGACAGAGAGATCAAAAGAAAAACAATCTTGACGGAAAAAGACATTGACCTGGCTGTTCAGCGGATTGGTCTGCAGATCCTGGAGAGGAATCACGACTGTAGTGCCCTTGCCCTTGTCGGTATCCATACCTGCGGGGTTGACCTTGCCCGTCGACTCCTTGATTTCATTGAAAAACAGAGCGAGGTCCAGCTCGGCTTCGGTACGCTGGATATCAATCTCTACCGGGACGACTGGAGCCTGATGAGTCAGAATCCGGTGGTCAAGACAACTGATATCGGCTTTGACGTGGATAATGCTGATATTATACTGGTTGATGATGTCATTTTTACAGGTCGTACTATCCGGGCTGCCATGGACGCCATTATGGATTACGGCCGTCCCAACAGTGTTCAACTGGCCGTGCTGGTGGACCGGGGAGGGCGTGAACTACCCATCCAGCCAGACTATACCGGTATGTGTGTCAGTGTCAGAAACAGGGAGAGAATTCAGGTTTCTTTCGCGGAGAGTGGTACTTTCTGTGAAGTATCCGTTGAAAGCTGATGGCACGGGTTGAACTTCTGGCACCCGCCGGAAACAGTGAAAATTTTCTTGCGGCCATGGACGCGGGAGCAGATGCCGTCTATGTTGGTGCTCCTGGATTTAATGCGCGAAACCTGGCAAGGGAATTGCGGCTGGAAGAAATAGCGGCAATGATTGCTTACTGCCGCGAACGGGGTAAAAAACTTTATATAGCTGCAAACAGCCTTGTTCTTGAGCGTGAGCTGCCCGCTGTTATAAACAGTCTTGCCTTTCTCCAGGAACTGGAACCGGATGGTCTTATCGTCCAGGATCCCGGGATTGTTCACCTTGTCAGCCAGTACTTCCCCGATCTTGCCCTCCACGCCTCCACCCTGATGACAGCCCACAATTCAGACAGCGTGAATTTTCTTGCTCAGCTCGGTTTCAAGAGGGTCGTGCTTGCCCGAGAGTTGACCCTGAAGGAGATTGCCACAATAGGCGAACGCTGTCCCCAGATGGAGCTGGAGGTCTTTGTTCATGGTGCCATGTGTTTTTCCTATTCGGGGCTCTGTCTCTTCTCCTCTTACCTGGGTGGAAAAAGTGGTCTGCGGGGGCGCTGTGTTCAGCCCTGCCGCAGGTCGTATACCCTGGCATCCAATCGTGGAAGTGGGAAAAGCGGGAAAGGAGGCTATCTCTTTTCCATGAATGATTTGGCCGGATTCGAATCCCTGGAATTGTTGCGCAAGGCCGGGGTTGTCTCTTTCAAAATCGAGGGGCGGTTGCGGTCCGCCCATTATGTGGATCATATCGTCAGAGCCTATCGCCTGGTGCTGGATGCCGGTCCCGCGGATATGGAGAGGGCAGTGGCTGAGGCTGTACGTCTGGCAGAAGAGGCCATGAGCAGAAAGACGAGTTCGGGATATTTCTTTTCTCCCCAGCCTGCCGGGGCGATAACTCCATTTCATTCCGGTAATATGGGTACCCATCTTGGTCGGTTTTCCACGATAAAAAAAGCAGGTAAAGAGTCCATTTGCCGCTTTGTTCTGAAAAGTGCGCTGGCTGCAGGGGACAGGGTCCGCCTCCATATGGAGCCTTCAGGCGAACGTATTGCCTTTCGCCTGAAAAAACTCTTCGTTGCCGGAGAAGAGAGAAAAAAAGCGAACGCCGGCGAGCGGGTTTCCCTGGCTATACCGGAAAAAGTTGCAGGATTTTTTATAAAACATGTTGATGTCTACAGAGTTGATGGCGGGGTAACCAGACGACAGGGTGCAGGACTTGATTCGGTAAAAGCAGGAGAAAAACTGGCTGTTATTTCTGCGGGGGTAAAGGGGCATGTTACTGCCATCTCCAGAGAGGCCTGGGTACCATGGGGGCAACCAACGCAGGAGCAGACCAGGCAACGAAGGTCACCTGCAAGACGCTCTGCCAGGCAGATACCCACGGAATGGTGGCTCAAGACTGATTCCATTAAATCTGTACAGTACCAGCTACCGTTTTCCCCTGATCGCCTGCTGCTCTGTTTTGAAAAATCACTGGTTTCCCAGGCCGGGATGGTGAAACGACACCTTGGGAGAGAGGCAAAAAAAGTCATCTGGGCTCTACCACCCCTTGTCATGGAAAATGATCTGGCGAGGGTCAGGAAACAGATCAAACTGCTTATTCGTTCCGGTTTCAGGAGCTTTCAACTTGGCCACAGCAGTCAGCTCAGTTTGTTTAAGAACGAGAAGGTGCGGCTTTTCGCCGATTACACACTTAATCTGATGAATAACCGGGCTCTTTTTTTTGCCGAGGAAATTGGTTTTGACGGGGTGCAGCTGGCAATAGAAATGGATAAATCGTCCCTGGCAGAAGCCGTGGCCGGTTACAGGGAGTTGCGAAAACGAGAATGGCTCGGTGAGAAAAATGTCCATCTCTCTCTGGGCCTCACGGTGTATGGTTCACCGGCCCTCTATACTTCGCGCCTGGCTCTGACGCAGTCTCAAGCAGGGAAGTCGGTGGTCAGTCCCAGAAAAGAGCCCTTTGTTATTAGAAAAAAAGAGGGTTTCAGTCAGACATTTCCGCAAAAACCGTTTTCCCTGCTGCCGTGGCTCGGCGAACTGAAAGAGCTGGGTCTTGACTATGTGGTGGTGGATGTCAGTGGAGGCAGATTTAATAAAAAGGAGCAGCAGGAGCTGAAGGAACGGCTGGCGGGAAGCGGTCGCTACACCAAGCTCTCTACCTTTAATTATTTCGGCAAGCTCGATTAAAGAAAGTGATCAGGGGTGAGGTAAATGAAAACACAGAGTTACAAATCCTGTGACCAGTTACCGATTAAAGGCCACCTTAAAAAATTCAGTTTGTGCGCTTTTCCTTGCCCTCGTCCAGCCTGCGCATACCCTCCATCAGCAGTTTCATGAAAAACCCAATTTCAGGAGTACTGAAGTCTTCCGGTGGAATACCGGGAGTGAACCTGAAGCGCCCTGATTTTTCCTTTAAAATCTGATAAAAAGCCAGATCACCTTCATATTTGCCATATTTGGCCTTAATCAGGGATCCCTGCCTGAAAGAGAACCTGGCAGTGCCACCCCCCAGCTCATTGATGGTAAGAATACCGGTCTTATTGTTCATATTGAGTGTCTGAAAGAGAGCCTCGGGTGGAATCTCCGTCAGATTACCAATCATGCCGGAGGCAAGATCTTCGGCCCGGACCTTGTTGGAGCGGTTCAGTCTTTGGGCCATCAGTCTGGAAAAATAGAGCTGGATGGCTGGATAATAGTCGAGAATCTTGTTGAAGTTCGGTTGGTCAATATAAAGAATTTTCGTCGGTTCCTTCACTTGGATGGTGGCGTTGATATTGTCATTGCAAATCAGGCTCATTTCCCCAAAGACATCACCCTTGTCAAGGGCGGATATAATGATTCCGGCATCGTTCAGGACGTTGACACTTCCTGAAACAATAATATAAAAACGTCCACCCGGATCACCTTTGCGGATGACGATTTCACCGGTGTCGTAACTGTTGAGCTTGAAAAAACTGAGAACGGTGTCCAAGTGTTTATCGTCTATATTTTTGAAAAAGGCGAAGTCGCTCAACACATGGATCATGGACGCCAGTTCATTGGAATAGGTGTCTGTATGGTTGAACAGTTTCTCTTTTCTACTGTGTTCCAGTCTGATGGAGCCGGTGCAGCCGCTGCAGCTGATCATGCAGAACGGGATTTTGTCTCCACGTTCGTACTGGACAAGGATTTTACCCAGGTCTCCATTGAGAATCTTGCAGACCTTCTTGTCTGGAGGATACTTGACGATGGAGGTTGTGATAAAGCTGTTTTCAGACTTATTTGTGAGAGGAATTGCGATTCCTGTGAGTTCAAAGGAATCGTCATATTTGTACAGGGGACACCTGCGATTTTCGACGATCCTGAATATTACTTTGGGAAAACCCATAAAATGCCTTTATTTTTATTCCTGAATCTGTGACAGCTTTGTGTCTGTTTTTCATAAAAGAATAGCTTATCGTAACAGGCTGTGTCAAATGGTCGGGAATCTTTTTCAGCACCTGATACAGCACGAATCTTTTTCAGGATGTTTGAAAGTCGGGGAAACAGGGAAGAGCAATATGAAATACAATAATTGTTGACTTTATTATTTTTCTGAATTATAAATTTTTTTCTTGCGAAAATGATTCTGAACCGGTATGAAGAGCGTTTGCATGTTCCGGTTCATTGGTTGATAAATCGGTTATATCGAAAGGATATGAGTTCAAACACCCCACCAGGGGGTATAAGTACCTTGAAAATAAACCTAACCATTTGATTTCAAAACACCTTCCCTGGTTTCCTGTTTTTTATGACAGAAATTCAGGAGTAATGCACTAAATATAAGGAGTAAATTCGTGGCTAATCATAAATCCGCTGAAAAGAGAAATCGTCAATCCCAGGTTCGTCGTTTGCGCAATAAGAGCAACAGGAGCAGGATGAAAACTGCAATTCGCAAAATTGATGAGGCTGTAGTTGCCGGTTCAGCCGATGAAGCGCGCGAGGCCCTCAAACAGGCGATTCCCGTAATTGCAAAGACTGCGTCCAAAGGTACCATTCATAAGAAGACCGCATCCCGGAAAATTTCACGTCTGACAAAACGGGTAAATCAAATGACTGCCTGATCTGTTTTTCCTTTTCATTTAAAAGGCCATGGAATCGTCGATTCCATGGCCTTTTTTGTTTTTTTTCTCCTGCACATTTTCATTTTTTCCTCTTTAAAACAAAGAAAAAGGATTCATTTTTTGAAAAATAGTTTATTCTCTGTTCTTATGCATAGAAACATGAATCCGTGTTTTCCAAGACAGCGCGAAAAAACGGCTCAACGAAATGAAAGGGTAAAAAATGGATCATGAAAAGTTTTATCCCGGAATACCAGAGACCAGGACAGCGATGGCTACTTCGAAACTGGTACCGGTCTGTACCGAGATTGTAGCCGATTTGGATACTCCCCTGACCCTTTTCGCAAAGGTTGTGGCGGAACATCGCCATATTTTCCTTTTTGAAAGCATGGAGGGGGGGGAAAAATGGGGTCGATTCTCCTTTATCGGTTTTGATCCCCTGGTTCTTTTTTCTTCCAGCGGAGACGATATCAGTATCAGCAAAATCAGGGACGGGGTTTCTGATGAGAAGAGCTTCAAGGGAAACCCTCTGGTGGCCTTAACGGAGCTGTTGAATGACCTGGCCGTGCCGGAATATGAGATGCTGCCCCGGTTCTGCGGTGGTGCTGTCGGATTCCTGGGATATGATATGGTACGTTTCATGGAGGATCTTCCTGATGATCGATCTTCCCTGGATCTTCCGGACTCGTCCTTTATTATTCCCAGGACGGTGCTCGTCTACGACAATTTGAAACAGACTGTAACTGTTGTCTGCTGGATCTGGAGTGACGAAGAACAGGTTGAACAGCTTTACCAGGAGGCTTGTGATATCCTGCGTGAAGTGATAAATGCTGTCCGCCAGCCTGTACCGGCAGGGTTTTATCAGCAAAGTGGTAACAGGCTTTCAAGTTCCCATGTGTTCAAGGCGAATATGGAAAAGGAGCAGTTCTGTCGTATGGTGGAACGGGCAAAGGAATATATTCGCGCCGGCGATATTATCCAGGTAGTTCTTTCCCAGCGGTTCCATACCACAACGGAATTATCCCCCCTTGTTCTTTATCGGGCTCTCAGGCATATCAATCCCAGTCCATATCTCTTTTACCTGCAGCTGGACGAGATCGTCCAGATCGGTTCTTCTCCCGAGATTCTGGTGAGAAAAGAGGGGGAGAATATAGAACTGCGACCCATTGCCGGCACCCGTCCGAGGGGTGAGAGCCGGGAAGATGACCTGGCCCTGGAAAAAGAGCTGCTGGCCGATCCAAAAGAAATAGCTGAGCATCTGATGCTTGTGGATCTCGGTCGCAATGATGTGGGCAGGGTTGCGGAAGGGGGACAGGTGGAGGTTCAGGATCTGCTGGTGGTTGAGCGTTACAGCCATGTGATGCACATTGTTTCCGGTATTCATGGTAAAATCGCAAAAGAGCGGGATCAGTTTGATGTGATGGCCGCCTGTTTTCCTGCAGGAACAGTAAGCGGAGCACCAAAGATTCGGGCCATGCAGATCATTGACGAGTTGGAGCCGGAAAAACGTGGTGCCTATGCCGGGGCAGTCGGGTATTTTGGTTTTACCGGGAACATGGATTTTTGTATTACAATCAGGACCTTTGTCATGTGCGGAAAAGATCTCTGGGTCCAGGCCGGTGCCGGAATCGTTGCTGATTCCGATCCGGAAAAAGAATTTGAAGAGACTATTAATAAATCGCTGGGGCTGCGTCGCGCAGTTGAACTTGCCGAGAAGGGTTTTTAAAATGCTTGTTATTATAGATAATTATGATTCGTTCACCTATAACATTGTGCAGACAATTGCGGCAAACGGATTACGGGAAGGGCGCACGGAAGACATTCGGGTTTTTCGCAATGACCGGATCACAGTACAGGAAATTGAAAAACTGCAACCGGACAGGATACTGGTTTCGCCCGGGCCATGTACTCCTAAAGAGGCTGGTATTTCCATGGAGGCCATCCGTTTTTTTGCCGGGAAAATTCCGGTTCTCGGAGTCTGTCTTGGTCACCAGTCCATGGGGGAGGCCTTTGGTGGCACAGTTGTCAGGGCCAGAAGGATCATGCATGGAAAAACCAGTCCCATGCACCACGATGGTAAAGGTGTTTTTACCGGTCTGCCCAATCCTTTTGAGGGAATGCGCTATCATTCTCTGATCGTGGAAGAGAGTGATCTCCCAGACTGTTTTGAGGTGACCTGCAGGACGGATGAAGGAGAACTGATGGGTATCAGGCACCGGGAAGTGTTGCTGGAAGGTGTGCAGTTTCACCCCGAATCAATTATGACCCCGGATGGTATAACCCTGCTGGGGAATTTTATGAGCACGGATTATCCGGAAATGTACAATTCTGCAAATAAATAAAAAAATGGATATCAGAAAAGCAATTGAAAGAGTGGTTGGCAGACAGGATCTGAAGGAAGAAGAAATGGTCATCGCCATGACGGAAATCATGGATGGTATTGCCACACCAGCACAGATCGGGGCCTTTATAACAGCTTTGCGGATGAAGGGGGAGACGATAGAGGAAATTGTCGGAGCAGTCAAGGTGATGCGGGCCAAAGCAACCTTTGTCGATTCCGGTGTGGATATGTCGGCCGGGCAAATTCTGATGGATATTGTCGGTACAGGGGGGGATGGGTCGGGAACCTTTAATGTCTCCACGACTACGGCTTTTGTGGTTGCCGCTGCCGGTATACCGGTTGCAAAACATGGAAATCGTGCCATTTCTTCCCAATGTGGCAGTGCCGATGTTCTGGAAGCGTTAGGCGTGGACCTTTCCCTCTCAGCGGATCAGATTTCAGACTGTGTGCAGACAGTCGGTATCGGCTTTCTCTTTGCGCCAATGCTCCATGGTGCCATGAAACATGCCGTTGGTCCCAGGCGGGAAATAGGTATCCGCTCAATTTTTAATATCCTGGGGCCCATGACCAATCCGGCTGGTGCCAATGTTCAGCTCACCGGTGTCTTTGCGAAAGAGCTGACGTCCGTGATGGCCGAGGTTCTGGTTCGTCTCGGTATGAAACGGACCCTTGTGGTCTGGGGTGAGGGAAACCTGGACGAACTGACTCTCACCGGCAAATCGTATATTGCCGACGGCTGTAACGGCAGAGTGACAACCTATACCGTAGCTCCGGAAGAGGTGGGATTGCAGCGGGCCGGCCTGGAAGATATCAGGGGCGGTGCTATTCCGCAGGAAGCGGCAGAACAGGTCCGGGAAGTCCTTGGGGCACAGCTGGGGCAAAACTTGATATGGTACTGCTGAATGGTGGTGCGGCTCTGATGGCTGCCGGTAAGGTGGAAAACCTGAAAGATGGTGTTTCTCTGGCACGTGACATTGTCAAATCGGGAGCGGCACTGGAAAAACTTGATCAACTTGTTAAATTTTCAGAAAAAATCAGTTCAAAATAGATAACGGCAATGCCGGCCTTGATTTCTTCGGGCCAGTTTATTTCTTCCCATGCTGCCTTTTAAAGCGTTTTCCCGAAATGATCTTGAAGCAATGTTCAAAGTGGGAATGTAAGCTGGAGAGCCAGCGTCTGTGAAGTGTTCTTCACAGAATTGTCTTTATTGTGAAAAAGTCTTATCTGGAAAAATCTCATTTTATTTCATATCGTTCTACCATGTTTCATTGTTGGTTGGGAATGTCTGGTCGATTGAAAAACATTTGATTTGTGAATAATCATAAATATCAGTCAGGCATTGACCTTATCACCAACAATAGTTGTTTTTCACAACCTCAAACAAGGAGAATACCATGTGGAAAAAATGTATGCGGACGTTAACTGTCGCAGGCCTGGTAGTTGCGAGTAGCAGTCTGTTTGTCAGTGCCGCCGGAAAAGATGTACAGTCGCAAATTGACGGTATTATGGGTGCGTTGCCGAAGTTTGCTGTGCCTATGCGTGAAGTGGGTGACAGGTTTCAGAATATGTATTTTGCTGCCGAAGGCGGTAACTGGGCCCTGGCTTCATATATGTCGAGATATATGAACAAGGCGATGAACCCGGCAAAGATTACGAAACCAAATGCTTATCCGGACTGGGAATCTTTTTATGCAGATGATTTTGCCGCAGTCAACAAGGCAATTGCAGCCGAAGATCTCAGCACCTTTAAAAAAGAATATAAAGCAGTCATCTCTTCTTGTAATTCATGCCATTCAGGAATGGGTTACGATTTTATCAAAGTAGTAAAACTTCCAGCGCCACCGGATAAATTCATTGAATATAATCTTTCCTCCAAAGCAGCCGATGTGCCCAAGTAATTCTTTATACTTGACGACATTGATGGACTCGCAAAAAGCTCATCATACATTAAAGACGGCTGAGCTGAAAAGTTTGATATACGAGTCGTAGTCCTTTTCCCAGAACCTCAACGCTATATATGGTATGTTGAGGTCCTGGGAAAAATTTCTGGACAGACACTAGCCTGCATATTTCACAGGTTCATTGAGCAAGCATATTATTTCAACTTCAGCGCATGTCATGGGCCGCACACACATATTTTGCAAATCAGTCGTCTTCAAATTGAACAAAATCCTGCCTGGAACAGGTTAAAATACACATATTGACAGATAATGATAATCTATATCTTAAAAGACGGGTAGTTCCCCCTCCACATATCTCTTCAATCAGATTTATTCAGCTGCGCATCGGTATCTGCTGTAAGTTGCGATACACCTGATTGAAGAGATCAATGTATGGATAACAGCTGGCGCATGAGACCCATACCTTACGAACGGTTATTTTTACCTGAGCTCCGATTTTAAATAAAGGAGTAATCCACCAGTTTTACTGGTGGGTCCCAGCTTAGCTATGCATGTATCATAGTGAATAAAACTCAATACCTCCTTATCATCCGGGTTGGCGACTCGGAAGGGTAAAGGAGGTATTGAGTGAGCGAATTACAAAAATTAGCACATGCGGTATGGCAATGCAAATACCATATTATTTGGTGCCCCAAATATAGGTTTAAGATACTGAATGGGGCACTAAGGAAATCAGTAGGAGAGATTCTACGACAATTGTGTGAATGGAAGAAGCTTGAAGTTTTGGAAATGAATGTCCAAGAGGACCATGTTCACTTGGTGCTTTCAATTCCACCCAAGAATTCGGTGTCAGAAGTGGTGGGCTTTCTCAAAGGGAAATGTGCTATCAAGATATTTGATAGGCACTTGGAACTCAAAAAGCGATACTGGGGGAGGCACTTCTGGGCAAAGGGTTATTGTGTAAGCACAGTTGGCTTGGATGAAAAAAGAATACGTAAATACGTAAAATGGTAAAAAGAGAAAGATCGTCGAATTGAGCAACTAAAGCTCTGGAAATAGGTTACCCTTATAGGGTCGTCTTTAATCCACCCCTTTTAGGGGTGGTTGTTAAATATCAGTGGAAGAAAGGTTCAACGTCTTATTCCCAAAAAGGTATAACAAAATACTGGGCTGGTTTTTACTCAACTACACCCCGTAAAATCCAGGGAGTTCATGCGCTCAAACTGTAGAAAAAGTAAAACTTTGATGAGTAGCAGGCCTCTTCTTCGGAAACGGGATAAAATGGATAAGGTTCGTCAGTTTGAATTGTTAATAGAGAATTTCTGTATACGATTGTTACCGAAGTCCACAACGTAGAGATTGCCATTTTCATCCAGAATCATATCAGTGGGAAGATTGAACTGGCCGGGGCGATACCCTCAGTTCCGATGATTGCAAGGAACTTGCCTTTCCGGGTGAATTTCTGGATACGGTGGTTGTAAAAATCAGCCACAAAGATATTGTTTTCCGGTCCGACAGTAACTCCGGTAGCGGTCCTGAACCAGCCTGGACGACTGCCGGAGATATTCATCCCAAACAGACCTCCCCATTTGCGGACAAATCTGCCATCCGCTCCAAATATCTGGATGCGGTCATTGTAGGCATCCGCCACCACCAGGCTGTTGTCGGGTAATAGAGCCACATCGGTCGGATAGTTAAAACGGCCTTTCCTTATACCGATCTTGCCGGTTTCGCCATATTGCCTGACACTTGAACCATCCTTTGCCAGTACCTGTATCCGCTGATTGTAAAAATCAGCTATATACAACCGATCGTTGCTGTCGACAGCAACTCCACCCGGCGCATCAAACTGTTCCGGCCCGGAACCGGAAGAGCCGAAAGTTTCCAGGGGGTGCCGTCCAGTGAAAAAACTTGAATGCGGTCGTTGAGGTATTCAGCTACATAGAGCTTGCCTGCGTGAATATCCAAGTGCATGGGGCGATCAAGTTCACCCGGCCCATTCCCCTGACCACCGAACATTCTAAGAAATTTACCGTCAAGATCAAACACCTGGATCCGGTTATTGCCGGTGTCGCTGATAAAAATTTCCCGGCCTGCTATGGCAATGCCTATAGGATTATTGAATTGTCCTTGAGCTGATCCTTGCTGCCCCCAGCTCCTGACGAAATTATATGTCATTTTCCCATCGGCCTTCACGGGAGCAGACCAAAATGGTAACGACAGGAAACATATCAGGAAAATAAATTTTTTTATTAAATCAGCAATGATTATATTCATCGAATGAACCAGTAAATGACAGCAGCAAACAGGAGGATCGCGGTAATATATGATGTAACCTTTTTTAGGGTGACTAAAAATTCATCCGAAAACTGAGCGTTGTGATGAAATCATTTTCAAGCCCTGTACCGTTCATATCCTGGACAACCGGAATCTGAACGGTAAATTCGGCAACGGTGCGTTTTGTCACATACTGGATGCCTGGGGCCAGATACCAGGTAATACCACCGGAGTTACCGTCTTCCACCCCATTGACCCTGTTGTTATCCTGCCAGATAAGATTGCTCTCAAGTACACCATAAAGAAATCCCTGGATTCCGGCCCCGAGTACACGGGGCCAGACACGATGTTGATAGGAAAAATCAAACCGGGCAGCATCACCAAACTCGAAGTTGTTTGCCTTGGTATTAAACGTGTATGAAAGTGAGGTGTCTATCTGGCGGGCAAGTGTCTGGCTGGTTAGAACCAGTCCGATTGAAGGATCCCAGGATCCGGAGCCCATCTGCAGGGGCTGCGGTAATCGTCCAAAGCTGTCTGTTTCGTTATCGTCCCCGGTAGGTATTTCGAGGGTAATGAACGGGGCAAGCCGCAGGGTACGGCCGGGCTGGTCTTTTTTCCAGATCGTATACCGGGTCAGGGCCGTAAAATCACCGATACCTGCGTCACCGCGACTCACTCTGCCGACAGGGACAGTCAGTTTAATTTCCTTGTCCAGCACAGGCAGGATGCCAAACAGGGCCAGCTTTTCAGTAATACCATACGCCGCCACAATCGGGACAGCCCAGACTGTTAGCTCACGATCTGCGCCGGATGGATCATCTGTTGATCGCAGGAATTTTACCTGTGCCCTGAAGAGAAATTCTTCTCTCGCAACCGGCAGGGCGGTATTGAAGGTGACCGGAGCCGCAACTGCAATGCCTACCCTCAAAAAGAGCAGACAGAAAGTGGTGACAGATATCATTTTCGATATTCTGTGAATCATGGCCCCCCTCCCTCAATTGATTCCGGAGTCAGACTCCAGTTTGCAGCCGTTTGCCTGCTTACTGCACCACGTAGCAGGACAGATTTTCCTGATCCTGTAAGGTCGCTGAGCTGCGCAGCCATTTCGGTATTTCCAGGTTCAAGTATTAATGACAGGTCATCAAACTGTATGAAAAAAGAGTTGTTTTTTTGTTCAATAAAACCGTTGACTGTCACTACCATTGTTCCAGCTGTAAAACCGGCTTCTTTGATTGCCTTGGGGACATCCTGGTAATGAATGGAAACTTTCGGCCTGGCCACGAGATAAGCTGTCCCGTTTTTCATGTCAACTGCAACCGTTGCTACCCCTCTTACCTTTCTGAGTCTTTTTTCAACACCGAAAGCACAGAATGGACAGGACATGCCATCTACTGTCACTGTCATGTCCGCCACACGGGACTGGGCAATAGTTGTTAGAAGAAGAAGTACAACTCCTGTCAGGATCGCAACAATGAGTTTTTGGTACATTGGCAGCCTCCTTTATACGGACATACACGGAACCGGGAATATAAAAAATCTGCTGTTTTTCAATTACCCCTTATTTCTCTTCATGTTCCATCCTGGCTCAGACGACGGCAGGTGTCTGACAGCTGCTGAGTGGACCTTGACAGGCGGAAACACGTCCTGGCAAAGCTTTCTTTTCAGCAGGTTCTCTACTTTGGGGTCAATGTTCGCAGTTTTTGTCTCGGCCTGCTTTTTCTCTTTTAGAATACTATAATCCCTAAAGTATACTTCAGGGTCAAGATGCACATGAAAATGAATTCAATTAAGTTTTTTCTGAATGTTTAGATTGAGATTTTCAACATGGTTAAAGCCCGAGCGAAGTGGACCCTGTTTTGAAACCCAGATGGCCGCGGGAAACCGGATAATGACTTGTTGTGTGAAAAGAAAATATTGATTTGACTGTCTTGATGACGTACGTTTTGCAGGAGGTATCACTATGAATATACTCAATGCAACTGAAGCCAGATCAAAACTTTACCGGTAAATTGATGAATTTTGGTATACCAGTGAAATATTCTAGATAAAACAGCTGGTTAGTCGATCTCGTAGGCGTTTGCCAGAAATGCAAGTGGGATAATGAAGAATGGGAATGGTGAAAATGGAGAAGACGTTAACAACTGCAAAGGTAATTGAAAAAATCGGGGCAATGCTGATACCGGATGGTGATTTGGTCCCCGGAACAAAAAGAGGAGTGGAATCATGAATAGAAAACAGATTATTTTTATGATTATTTTCTGCCTGATCGCGACTGTTGCTTCTGCCGGCAATTTTGTTCTGACAGGACCGACCATTAAAAATGGTGATTTTCTTTCCGAAGAACAGGTTTTTAACGGGTTCGGGTGCTCCGGAAAAAACCTGTCACCTGCTTTGAAATGGTCGGGAAGCCCCAAGGGAACAAAAAGCTTCGCGATTACGGTTTATGATCCTGACGCACCTACGGGTTCCGGCTGGTGGCATTGGGTCGTTTATAATATTCCCGCCAATGTCTTTGAACTGGCAGCGGGGGCCGGTGAGCCGACGGGCAAACTGTTACCTTCCGGTGCTGTTCAAGGCCGCACTGATTTCGGTACCCATGCGTTTGGTGGTGCATGTCCGCCAAAAGGAGATAAACCCCACCGGTATATTTTCACAATTTACGCTCTCGATATTGAAAAAATCGATGTTCCATCTGATTCAAGCGCTGCATTGATCGGGTTTATGATCAATGCGAATTCTCTTGGAAAAGCCGGTTTTACTGCCAGATACGGTCGCTGATTGCAATCTGAATATTCAAGTCGGAAAATATCATTCAGCTGGAAAAGCAATCATTCTTCCGCTCTCTTCACTCAACTATCAAGAACAGACCGGAGTGTTTTGGCAAGATCGTGCATGGGTATCGGTTTGCTTAAAAAAGCAGTAACAGCGTTTGTGGTGTTGCGATGCTGGTTGTGGCCTGTACAGATGATCACAGGGATATCAGGATTGATGGTTTGGAGCTTTTCAGCAAATGATATACCTGTCATTTCAGGCATAGTCATGTCGGAAATGACCAGGTCAAAATGATTTGATTCTATCTGCAAAAGCTGTAATGCCTCCTGTGGACTTGTTGTCCCATGGACACTGTAACCAAGCCTTCGCAGCATTTGTGTGGTCATTGAGACTATTAATTCTTCATCATCCACCACCAGGATTTTTTCGTTGCCCGTACGGGGTGTTTTGTTATTTATTGCTGTTATTTCATGAGGTTGATTGGTTGCTGGAAAAAGTATAGTGAAAATGACACCATTATCGCTTCTGTTTCTGACACTGACGGTGCCGCCGTGGTTTTTTACAATGCCATGGACAACAGCCAGCCCCATACCCGAACCTTTACCAATTTCCTTAGTCGTGAAATATGGATCAAAAACCCTGTCGATTATTTTGGGATCAATTCCCTGCCCATTATCACTTACTGTCAGGCGAACATAATTTCCGGGTAATGAGTGATTGCTCTCATTGCCTTTGTCGGCACAAGTAACCGTATCAACTGAAATCTCTATAACGCCTCTCTCATGGTCAATTTCATGAGAACTGTTAATACACAAATTCATAATAATCTGGTTAATCTGGACAGGATCTGCAAGAACTGTTTTTTCGTTTTCGCATATTTTTTTTCGAAGTTCAATCGTGGTTGGAATTGTCGCCCGAAGAAGTTTCAATGTTTCGCATACAACAGGACCGATTTTTATCGGTATATGATGTTGGTTGGTTTTTCTGCTGAAACTGAGAAGCTGCTTAACTATACCTGAAGCTCTTTGACTGGCATGATTAATCTCTTCAAAATGCCGGCGTGCTGGATTGTTATGGGAAACACTTTCCAGGGCCAGTTCACAATTGCCAAGAATTATGCTGAGGATATTGTTGAAATCATGTGCTATTCCGCCTGTAAGGGTGCCGATGGATTCCATTTTATGGGCGTGTCTCAGTTCCTCTTCCATCTGCTTTCGCTCAGAGATGTCCGTCAGAATAACAACAAGACCAGTGTGTTTTTCTGAAAAATTTCTAACTATTGCGGCACTCAGATGAACAGGAATTGTTTCTCCCTGTCTGGTTAATCTTGCTGTTTCCATTTGGAGAGGTTGGCCGGTTTTAAATATTTCCTTGATCTTACTCTCGGTGATATTTTTCTCCTCTTCAGGCACAAAAGGGATACGTGTTTTTTCCAGTTCTTCCAAAGTCCAGCCGAATACCTCGGTAAAAGAAGGGTTTAAATAAAGAGGAAAGCCGCTACTGTCGTAAACTACAAGAGGATCAGGGATAGCTTGAAGTATGGCAATGAGTTTTTCCTTACTGTCCCGCAGTTCGGTTTCAACCAATTTTCTTCCGGTTATTTCGTGGTTGAGTTTGCTCAGCATGTCCTGGAGCTGACTGGACATAGTGTTAAATGAGTTTGTCAAAGTGCTGATTTCAACAAATTGATTTTTATCTTGAATTGCGTTTCCCCATTCTCCTCTGGCAATATTGAGTGCACCGTTGCTGAGTTGTAAAATTGGCAGAGCTATCCTTTGGGCGATGAAAAAAATAAACAAGGTGCTGAATATAATTGCGCAGAGAGAAAGAAAAATTGTTGTACGGTTGTTTCTGGTAATCTGTGCCATGAAATCTGCTTCAGGGATGACCACTCCAATGAGCCATGTGAGACCATTTGCATTTGTTAAAGGCGTAATTTGTACCAGTTGACGTTCACCCTTTATTTCGAAATCAAAGTTTTCCGTTGAGGTAATAAGATTATAATCTGTAAAACGTTTTCTCAGTGATTCGTTGGCATATTTAATGGTCGGGTTTAAACTTTCAGTGCCATTCAATCGCCGTGGCTTTTGACCGACAGCAGGTACGGTGAGAGGTTTTTCTCCAGATGAGGCGGCAATGAGTTTGCCGGAGCGATCAATGATGAAGGCCTGGCCGTGGTGGCCAATGGCCAGGTTTTGTAAAAAATTACTGATTTGGGAAAGGAAAATATCGACTGAAACCACACCAAGCAGCTGGTGCTCCTTATTATATACCGGACGACTGGCTGCAATTGCCATGTCCTGTCCAGTAAAAAGAATGTAGGGTTTACTCCAGGTGTTTGTTCCTTCTCTTACGGCCCCCTTATACCAATCTCTTGTACGGGCATCAAATTCCGGGATTGCGACGATCAGGCTGGTACGATTACCATCTGCGTCTATGGCATATTTTTTGAGGGTTCCTTTACGAAAATCATCCGTCAGAATAACATATTGAGAATCTGTGATTCCTTCACGACCGCAGTTGACCAGACCTCCATATGTATTACCAAAATAAATGCTGGAAACGGAATCATATACCAGGAGCTGGCCTCTGAAATAGTACTCGATACCTGCAGGATCATTTACATTGAGTAAACCATTTTTCAAGACATTACTGTTGAGTGTATTGATTTTCCGTGGTGCGTTGAGAAAGGTTTCAAGGTGGTTTTCGATACGGGTTGCTATTTCATTGCGCAGAGCGTGGGCCACATCATTAACGGCATTTTTGCTATTGATAAAGGAAAGATACCCAACAAGTCCTACAATCAAGACAGTCAAAAAGGTAAAAGGGATAATGATGGCGATGGTAAGTGGAACAGCTCTGGCAAATATGTTCTTAACGGAGTTGAGCATTTCAAACTGTCATATTGGGGAAATATGGTGAATTATCGGGCTGTTGCTTAACGGAAAACATTTTGAATTGCCACAAAATGGAATTGTTCATTGGTTGAGTTGAGAATATAATATATGAAAAATGATAAATTTAAAATAAAAAGTATTTTAGTATTACATTGTTTACTGTTGAAGGCGAGGTTACCATTCATGATGGTAATGCAGTCGGTAGTGATAACCCAGGAACCTCAGCCAGGTTGGAGATGTGCCTGCTATATCTGGTGAATGCCCGGAAAATCGGACGTGATGAGATTTATTTTTCAGAGAATATTGAATTTGTCAGAGTTCTTTCTTCCAATGCGGTACCGGGTCCTGGTAAAAACAGATTTATCAGGGCACAAAAGGATATTTTTGACCTGCTGCTGACACCAGGGATTTTACAGGGAGTACGCAAAACAATATATGAGTGAAGAGAAACTTGACGAGGTCGATATCACAAAGTATATCGGCGTAAATCAAAAGGGTGATACCTCAGACTCAACCTCCTGTGAGATCTTTTCTTATCAATTCGGCAACAGCTTTGCCGTTCTGCCAGCATTTTCCTGCCACCTTGACCGGGTGTTGGGTCATATTACCTGCAGCGTAATATGACCTGTCGGAGCAGCGATTGTATCGGTCGAGCCTGGGAGCTCCAGTTGCCGGGTCTGATTCCAGGTGACTCATAAGCACTAGACCTGCTTCTGGTATAAATCGGCCGGTAAAAAGCACACCGTCGCATTCCATTACTCTTTCATTGCCTTTTTCATCGGTCACACGAACTCCATTGACCCTGTCTTTCCCTATTATCTCTGACAGTCTGGTGTTTCGGAGCAGAGGTACTCCGAAAACAGTTGAAGCATATTGAATCGGCCAGGAGACAGAGGGGCTGTTCTTTTCTTCCAGCATGGCGACAGGTTTGATTCCGGCTCTCCTGCAGGTGAAGAGGGCAGAGAAGCTGACAATTTCAGAGCCGATGATAACCGGTTTTCTGAACGGGATTTTGTTCTTGAGATAGACCATGGCCTGAAGGGCGCCGGTGTTGTATATCCCCATGGGACGACTGCCCGAAACAAACCTGGCGGAGCGGGGTGTTTCCCTTGTACCGGTGGCTAGCAGTACCCGTTTCGCCTGGAGTTCCAATTCACCTTCAGGGCGGAGGATGGTCAGTTTTCCATCAGGCTTCAGAGAAGTTACGGAACTCTTCACGGCGATATCAATACAGAGTCGTTTTGCGCTTTCAGCGAGACGCCTGGCATAGGCAGGTCCGGTGAGAATTCTGCCAAATTCCCGGATTCCGAAAGGGGGATGGCCGCAGTGACGTGGTATGCCACCCGCTTCATTTTCACGATCAAGGACAATGATGTCGGTTATGCCGGATTTTTTCAGGGTAGTTGCGGCTGCCAGTCCGGCAGGACCTCCACCGATGATTACCACATCCCACCTGTCGGATTTGAGAATATCAGTCATGGGCGTCTCCTACCACTATTGGATTGGCAAATTTATCTTCGGTGAGCTCAGCCAGACGTGCTGAGCAGTAAAATCCCTGGCAGCGGCCCATGGTAACCCTGGTTCTGCGTTTTAGACCCGCAAGGCTGCCTGCCGGGATTTTTCCCCGAGAGCTGCTTCAATTTCTCTACGGGTGACCATTTCGCAATGGCATACAATTTCACCGTACCCGGGTTTATGGCAATCCCTGGGAAGGTGCTCAGCAAGATTGGGTACACGGGGGACTTTCGGGTTCGTTCTCCCGGCGAACTGGGCTCCCATGTTCTGAAGAAGATCAAGGACATGATGAGCCAGGCCAAGAGCGGAAGTGAGCCCGGTTGAGCGGATTCCCCCAAGGGTGATCCAGTTGCGTTCTGAATCCTGTATGACTCTGTATTCTTTTCTTTCAGTGGCTGGCCGAATACCGGCATAGGTCGCTGTTACAGGCATTTCGGCAAGAGCCGGCAGCATGGTAACGGCCTTTTTCGAGAGCATTTCCAGGGTCTGGCTGTCTACTGAAGCATCATCCCGGCTGTCTTGTTCTTCAGCAGTTGGACCCACCATCATATTGCCGAATATAGTGGGAAAAAGGACAATACCCTTGGTCCGTTCGGAAGGGACCGGCAGAATAACCGAATTGACGAGTTTTGCTGCGGCCATATCAAAAACCACAAACTGTCCCTTACGAGGTTTGATGGTGAATTCGCTGTCTCCCAAAACAGCATGGTCGACAATATCACCATAAAGACCGGCACAATTAATGACATGACGTGCTCGAACCCAGCCGCGAGCGGTTTTCAATGTCCAGTGACTGCCGTCGAATTCACCTCCGGTGACTTCGGCATTGAAAAGCGCTTTACCCCCATTTTCAACAGCCTGGAGCAGGTAGGCCAGGGGCGCTGACCAGGGATCGATAACATATTCCCTCGGTACATGGATGGCAGCACGCACGTTTCCGGCCAGGTGCGGTTCTTTTTTCAGGATTTCAGACCGGCTGAGCAGTTTTAGATCTTCTATGCCGTTATTCAGACCTTTTTGAAGAACTTCTTCAAGCCGTTCCTCTTCTTCCTCTGTCCATGCGGTAACCAGAGCGCCGGTCTTCAGCAGTGGCAGGTTGAGGCTTTCATGTATCTCCAGGTATTCTGCGTGTCCTTTCCGGACACATTCCCATTCGAGTGATCCCGGAGGGGCATCAAAGCCGGTATGGAGGATGGCGCTGTTTCCTTTACTGGCACCGTCAAGGATATCTGTCGCCTTTTCCAGAAGGACTGTGGAGGCTCCCTCCAGTGCCAGACGGCGGACAACGCCGCAGCCGACTACCCCGCCACCGATGACGGCAATATCGACATCAGCAACAGGTGTGAGTTTATTTTGTTGTTTTAAAGTATTCATGACTGAATGGTAACAAGAGACGACCGAATAATCAAGCCGGAAGTGCATGAATAAGCAGAATTCATAAAAAATGACAACCGATGTAACCTGCAAGGCACTTATCAGGTTCAGCGTACCGGGCGTTTTATTGGTGAGAAACAGGAATGACAGTGACTCCTGCCTTGGTGAGGGCAGTTTTGATATCTCCCTCAGGTGGACGATCACAGACAAGATTGGTCACCTGGTTGAGGGAGCATACTTCAAAAGAGGCAATACGACCAAACTTGGAATTGTCTGCCAGGATAGTTACCGATTCGGCCTGCTCAATCATGGCCCTGGCAATCTGGGCTTCGTTGATGCAGAAATCCATAATTCCTGTCTTGTGGTCCAGAGCACTGATAGTCAGGATGGCGTGGTGCGCACGAAATGAACGGATATGTGAGATGGTCATACTGCCGATGGTTTGTCGGTTGTCTCCATTGAATTCTCCTCCCAGCAGAAATGTTTTGATCTGAGACTCTGAAAGACTCATGGTTCTGGCTATTTCGGCAGAATTGGTTACCACAGTCAGGTTTGCAATACTTGCCAGTTGTTCAGCGAAATAAAGCGTTGTGGAACCTGTATCAATAAAAAGGGTTTCATTTGCAGAGATCAGGTTGACGGCTTCTACGGCAATAGCCACTTTGGCAGCAACATTTTCGCTCATCCTGTCCCGAAACGGGCCTTCTCCGGTGATGGTGGGAATTGACGCTCCACCATGGAATTTCTGAACCTTGCCGATGCGGGCCAGCTCAGTCAGGTCGCGCCGGATAGTTTCCCGGGAAATATGCAGGGTTTGAGCCAGTTCCTCTACAGTTACCTGTTTCTGGCGACGAACGATGTTAACTATTTCGGACCTTCTGACGTCAGGAATCATGGGCAAATTGGCAGAATACCACTTAGAAAAGATTAAATAATATTAAGAATATGTACCAGTACCTCTTTTTGTTCCTGTTGTCAAGAATAGGGTTTGGGTAGATATTAATGCTTGTTTGGGCATAAATAGTGTGGTAATAGTCATACGACAGGAGGGAGGTGAAAACATGTTGATTGCACAGATAAGTGACTGTCATATTGCGGGCCCCGGAAAAAACGCCTATAAAATTGCTCATACGGCAGAAAATCTTGCCCATTGTATAGATCATATCAACCAAAGTAATCCGACAGTCGATCTTGTTCTGGTGACGGGTGATATTACCTGCAGCAGCCAAATTGAGGAGGTTGAGCGAGCCGCCCGATTGCTGGATCGCCTGCGGTGCCCCTTTTATGTTGTTCCCGGTAACCATGATACACGTTCAGTTCTCTGGAGGGTTTTCGGCGGAAGAGCCTGTCCGGAAATGAGCGCCGGTTTTTGTAATTATGTTATCGAGGGCAGGGAAATTCGTCTGATAGCACTTGATTCCACGGTTCCCGGTGAGCCAGGCGGAGAGATCTGTTCTATAAGGGCAGAATGGCTGGATAAGAGACTGGCAGAAAAACCTGCGCAGCCGACCGTTGTCTTCATGCATCACCCACCTGTAAAGTTTGGAGTACTGGAAACTGATGAAGATGGCTTTGCCGGGGCAGGTATCCTGGGAAATGTTATTGAAAAATATCAGAATATTCTTCGGATTCTTTGTGGTCATATTCACTTGTCCTCCCATGGGGGATGGAAGGGGACGATAATCACCACTGCTCCAAGTATGGGGCTTCAACTTGGGCTTGATCTCACTCTGACCCGACCTTCCGAGTTTTATCTGGAGAAGCCCGGGTACCTCCTACACTATTTTACACCTGATCGGAATCTCATAACTTACACGGTGACGGTCGGGAAAATGGATGGGCCATATCTATTTGATGAACAGTAGATTCTTCTGAATTCTCAGAAGACCGGTGCAGGTTCTACAAACCATTAGGTTTTCAAATTGCCGATATGAGTATTTTTAAAAAGAAAATTGGAGTTGAACAGAAAATTGATGGTTTTTTGGATCTTGTTATTCGTTCCGGGCTGATATTCAGCCAGGGAGCTCAGGCCTATCTTCAAGGAAACAGAGAAGATTTTGAGCAGAAATTATCAGAAATAATTGAAGTGGAACATTCCGGAGACGATCTCAGGCGTACCATCCAGCAATATCTTTACACCAGGACGCTGATTCCCGAATCCAGGGGGGATGTTCTTCAACTTCTGGAGGATATGGACTCGCTGCTGGATCGTTTTAAAGGAGCTCTGTGGCGTATGGAGATAGAAAATCTTGATATCGAAAAGGATTTTCACCAAGATTTCCTACTGCTTATCCAGTGTGTCGGTGAGACAGTCGAGGCGATTGTCCGTTCCGTACGTGCTTTTTTTAAAAATATTTCAGCAGTGGCCGACCATCTGGACAAGGTTTATTACTGGGAAACTGAATCGGACAAAATCTCAACCCGCCTCCAACGGGCGATTTTCAGAAAAGAGGAGCTTCGTTTAAGTCATCGAATGCTGCTGCGGGAATTTGCCCGGCATCTCGATAAAATAGCGGACAGGGCGGAAGATGTTGGAGACAGACTCAATATTTATGTGATCAAGCGTTCTTTATAAAGGATACTATGTTTGGTTTTTTTTCAAGCGGTCTTTTCCTTGGCTGGTCTCTCGGGGCCAATGATGCTTCAAATGTTTTTGGTACTGCGGTCAGTTCAAGGATGATTCAATTTCGTACCGCAGCACTGTATTGCAGCATTTTTGTCATTCTCGGGGCTGTAATCAGTGGAGCCGGAGCATCACATACCCTGGGAAAACTGGGATCGGTCAATGCGGTTGCCGGAGCCTTCACAGTTGCCTTTGCAGCGGCTGTAAGCGTGTCCCTTATGACGTATGCCCGTTTCCCTGTGTCCACCTCCCAGGCGATAGTGGGTGCGATTATCGGCTGGAATATCTTCAGTGGTTCAGTTACAGATATGACATCCCTGACCAGGATTGTTTCGACCTGGATCTTCTGTCCGGTATTGGCGGCGAGTGTCGCGATAGTTCTTTATCTGTTCACCGGCTTTTTCATACGTTATCTTTCTGTGCCCATGTTCAAGCTTGATAATATCACCCGCTGGTCCCTGCTTTGTGCCGGGATTTTCGGTTCCTATGCCCTTGGTGCGAATAATATCGCCAATGTCATGGGTGTTTTTGTGCCGGTGGCGGACCTGAGTGATATTACCATCTTTAATGTAACGTTTACTCCTGCCAGGCAACTCTTTCTTCTCGGGGGAATAGCCATTGCGATCGGAGTTTTCACCTTTTCAAAGCGAGTCATGCTTACCGTGGGAAAGGGTATTTTTGAGCTTTCTCCGGTCATGGCAGCAGTGGTCGTCTGGTCGCATTCCATTGTTCTTTTTCTGTTCTCCTCCCTGAGCCTTGAAACATGGTTGAAAAACCACGAACTGCCGACGTTCCCCCTGGTTCCGGTTTCCAGTTCCCAGGCAATAGTGGGGGCAGTTATTGGTATTGGCTTACTAAAAGGGGGGAAAGCGATTCGATGGAGAACTGTGGCCGGTATTGCAAGTGGCTGGGTGACAACTCCGATTCTTGCAGGTGTGATCAGTCTGGTATCACTGTTTTTCATGCAGAATGTTTTTCAACAGGATACATATCATAAGGAGATAGTTGCATACGATGCCGGGACAGGAGATGTTGAATTGGGAAGCGGGTATGATTATCCCGATTTTTATATCAGTTCAGAGAGGATATGCCTCAAAGTTTTTGACAATGAACAGTAGTCCGCGTTATTTTTCGTGAATAAGAGTGGAGAAGGTGATGCAGCTGGCATTGACTTCAACTGAATCAGGAAAATTTCGCGTTGCGGGTTCTGTCCTGTGGTGTCGAAGGAACCTTTATGCTTGTTCGGCCAAAGCAGCTGTGGTAACAATCAGAGGAGTTTTCAGGAGAAGTAATAATATTTTTGTAACATAATTATAATACTCATTCATTACAGTGCCCCCGGTGTGAGTCTTTTGCCGGAGAAAATGAACTGAGTCACACTATATGGAGTTGTGGAGAGGCGTGTATTTCCTGAAATGGGTACGCGTTAAAAAAACCTGAATAAAAAAGGGGATTCAACTATGAAAAAACTGGTATTGATCTGTACGGTAGCATTCATGTTTATTGCCAATGGTGCTGTGGCAAAAAACACTTTGAGACTGTTGACCTGGAAGGGTTATGCACCGGCCAAATTGGTAAAGGATTTTGAAGCGGAAACAGGTATCGATGTCAAAATCACCTATTCCAACAATGAAGAAATGATTGCCAAGCTGAGGGCTACCCGCGGTGGAGGATTTGATCTGGCCCAGCCAAGTCAGGACAGGATTTCCTTTGTGCAGGCAAAATTCCCGGTGTACCAGCCGATCGATTTCAGCAGGGTAAACACTGGTCAGCTGACTGCTTCAATGGTAGAGGCTGTTAAGAAAAACAGTGCCTATGATGGTAAGGCTTATGCTGTACCGTTCTGCTATGGAACAACAGGTATGATCGTCAATCAGAAAATGGCTCCGGATGCAAAAGACTGGTCAGATCTGTGGAATCCGAAATATGCCGGAAAAATTTCCTATAGATTGAAAAGACCACTGCTGATTGCTACCGCTTTCGGTCTGGGAGAGAATCCTTTTGCCCTGTACAATGATATTAACGCTTATCGTGCTCTGATGAAAAGAGTTGAAAAAACTCTTATTGATGGCAAGAAGCTGGTAAAAAATTACTGGACCAGTGGTGATACTCAGGTTGCTATCATCAAGAGTGGGGATGCATGGGTTATTTCCGGTTGGGATGGCAAGGGTTGGAGTCTGCATGCAACAAATCCCGATATAGACTTTATTGCTCCCAAGAGCGGTGCGCTGGGATGGATAGATACTTTTGCAATTCCGGCAAAATCAAAGAATCTTGATGCGGCGTACAAGTGGATTAACTTCATGCTGTCACCAAAAAATGCTGCATACTTCACCAACAAGGAAGGGTACGGTACCGCTTCCGCCGATGCCATAAAATATCTTAACGAAGATATTAAGGCCAATTTCAGTAGATCATTTCCCCCGGAGGTGCTTGACAACATCAAGTGGCACCCGCCGGTTCCTGAAGGATTTGAAACAATTGAAGCAAAGGTCCTGGACAGAATCAAGGCCGCAAAATAGCCTGAAAGCGTCCTGATCTTAGGATACTTTTTTCATTACAGGCGAGTTTTCATCGTTATCCGGAGTGATTTCATTACCTGTGTTATCGCTCCGGGTTCTGTTCAGTTTCTATTCAAAATTGACACTTCTCAGGAATCAGCATGAGTTATGTTCTGGAAATAAAAAATATCACAAAAAAATTCGGCGATTTTACGGCCGTTGATTCTGTAAGTTTTACTGTGGATGATGGCGGGTTCTTTTCCATTCTTGGTGGATCAGGCTGTGGAAAAACAACACTTCTGCGGATGATTGCAGGTTTTGAAGAGGAAACGGAAGGAGAACTGTATATCCGTGGCGAATCCATGAAGGGTATTCCGCCTGAAAAACGGCCGGTTAATATTGTTTTTCAGAATCTTGCCCTTTTTCCCATGATGAATGTGGAAAAAAATGTCGCTTTTGGTCTACAGCGGCAGAAGCTGCCCAGGCAGGAAGTCAAACATCGGGTGACAGAGATGCTTGAGCGGGTAGGACTGGTCGGTTTTGAAAAGAAAAAGGTAACTGATCTTTCCGGCGGGCAGCGGCAGCGTGTGGCAATAGCACGCTCCCTGGTTCTCAGGCCATCCATTCTTCTCCTGGATGAGCCCTTGGGTGCACTGGATCGAAAACTGAGGGAACATATGAAGATTGAACTCAAAGTCCTTCAGAAGGAAATCGGAACCACGTTTATTTATATTACCCATGATCAATCGGAAGCGCTGGTTATGAGTGACAGTGTTGCTGTCATGAATGAAGGGCACTTTGAGCAGATTGATACTCCAAAAAATCTCTACAAGAATCCAAAAACGTCTTTTGTCGCAGGATTTGTCGGTGAAAGTAATGAGTTCTCAGTTACCGATTATCGGGACGGTATTCTGGTTACCGGAAGTGGGTGCCGATTAAACAAACCCGGACTCGATTTTCAGCCCCGCAAGCTTTTCATGCGGCCGGAAGCGTTCATTCTGAACCCTTCTCCTGATCTGGAAAATGTTGAACTGATAGATATGAAGGTCAAGGCCATCCTTTTTGACGGTTCCAATACGAAAATATCGGCAAATATCCTTGATGGTAATGATGATGTTCTCATTTCTCTACCCCAGAATGCACAGTTTGAAGACCTCAGGGAGGGGGAAGAACTGAAGGTTGGCATTCACCGTGATGATTTAAAATGTTATCGGGATTGAAAATATGAAAAAAAGAAGCGGCACATTTTACCTCCTGCTGGTACCTGTCCTTTTATGGCTTGTTATGCTGATTGTTGTTCCGCACCTGGATATGTTTTTTCGCTCTTTTCGTTTTGAAACTGATGAGGGAGCGATGATTTTTTCCCTGAACAATTATCTGGCATTTTTTGAAGATCAAATATACTGGCTCACCTTTGTCAAGACAGCATTGTATTCCATTGGTGTTACTTTTCTTGCTTTTGTGGTCACCTTTCCCGTAGCATTTTACCTGACCAAGGTTATTGCAAAAAAATACAGCAGTTTTATGGTGTTGCTGCTTTTGATCCCCATATGGATAGGGGAGCTGGTGACGATTTACGGCTGGATGATTCTTCTGAGTGACAATGGTGTGATAAACAATTTTCTTATAAATATCGGATTGATAGACACTTATTTGCCCATGCTGTACAACAATTTCAGCATGACCATCGGTCTACTGTATATGTCCATGCTTTTTATGATTGTTCCCATGATGTCTGCTCTGGAAAGTCTTGATGACTCTCTCATCGAGGCGGCAAGTGATCTGGGTGCCTCAAAATGGACAATTTTCTATCGGATTGTAATTCCATATACAACACCGGGAATTGCTTCAGGGGGCATTATTGTATTTATGCTGGTGATAGGGGATTACGTTGCACCCAATATCCTTGGAGGAAAGAGTTCTCTATGGTTCACGGAGCAGATTTACAACAAATTTCTGGCTACTTTCAACTGGAATGAAGGTGCGGCTTTTGGCTTTCTGTTGCTTATGCTGTCTTCGACCATTATCTGGATAGCCCTGAAACTGACGGGACAAAAACTTGAGAAGGTTGGATCATGATACGTACATTACCATGCTCACGTCTATATAAGGTTGGGTACTCTCTTTATATTTTACTGTTTTATATCTTTCTCATCATGCCATTGGTAACGATCTGTGTGCTGGCATTTAATGATTCGAATTTCATTGCTCTGCCATGGAACGGATTCTCCCTGGACTGGTTTTTTGCCGATACAGATGACCGGCTTGGCCTGTTCAAGGATCCTGACCTGATGATGAGTGTCTGGACAAGTGTGGAAACAGGTTTTTTTGTGGCTATGTTTTCCACTATTGTCGGTACTATTGCCGCGTTGCTTTTTGAGGAAGAGAGATTCAGGTTCAAGGGACTGCTCTATTTTCTGGCTCTCGCACCCCTGGTTATTCCAGGAGTTGTACTGGGTATTTCCATTTTGCTTACTTCGACTTACACTGGAACCTATATGGAGGAAACCTTTGGCTGGGATATGGAGTTTCTCAGTCCGGGGTTCTGGCTGGTTGTCATTGGCCAGTTTTCCTTCGGTGCAACTTATGTGATGCTTCTCGTTGGCGCACGACTGAAAAAATTTGACAAGGTTCTGGAAGAGGCGGCACTCAGCCTGAGGGCAACCCGGTTGGAGGTGATCAGGCTTATCACTCTTCCTTTTCTGCGCCCAGCTATTATCGGTGCTTTTGTCGTTACGTTTCTGATCAGTTTTTCCAATTTCAATACAACTATTTTTCTTATCGGCTCTGATCCGACCCTGCCGGTTGACCTCTATTCCCGCATCAAGTTCAGCTCAACACCTGTTCTTAATGCAGTTTCATTTATGATTGTCATGTTTATCACCTTTTCTGCGATGATAAGCTTTGTACTCAACCGGAAAAAAATTTGAGCACAATTGGTGGTGGAAGGTCGGTTCATTGAAGATTTTTTGGAAAACAGGTAAGGTGCGTCTCCGAATTTGCAAAAACCTCAATCATGCAGGATTGGGGCAGCATTACCTTTACGTTTAAAAAATCCCGGAGAGCCTGCCGCCGATGATTCTTGATACCATTGTAGAAACAAAGAAAAAAGAAGTTGCTTCTCTGAAAGAAGAGGGCATTCGACTACCCTCTTCTTTCAGAGAAAATAAGATTGAACCTCCCCGAGGATTCCGAAATGCATTGGTTTCCTCTCCCGTCGTTTCTATTATCGCCGAGGTAAAAAAAGCCTCTCCATCCAAGGGTGTTATCAGTGAGAATTTTGAGCCTGTTCGAATTGCTGAAAATTATGAGAAAAATGGTGCAGCAGCTGTCTCAGTGCTCACCGACGTTGATTATTTCCAGGGTTCACTGCTCTATCTCCTGCAGGTGCGGCACAGTGTGAAATTACCGGTATTAAGAAAAGATTTTATAATAGATGAGGTGCAGATCAGAGAGGCTGCTGTGCATGGTGCTGATGCCGTTTTGCTGATAGCATCCATCCTTGACCTGTCGAGGCTACAGGAATTTCGATTGTGTGCTGCGGAATACGGAATGGATTCCCTGGTGGAAGTTCACAATGAAAAAGAAACGGAACTGGCCGTTGAATCCGGAGCTGATCTGATCGGTATAAATAACAGGAACCTGAAAAATTTCTCCATGGATCTGGAAACTACTTTTCGTCTGAAAAAAATGATTCCTGCTGAGATTCCTGTTGTCAGTGAGTCCGGGTTGCGAACTGCCGAGGATATTGTCCGTCTCAGAGAAGCTGGAGTAAGTGCTGCCCTGATTGGTGAAGCTCTGATGCGGGCGGGGAGTGATTCCGGGTTGTTACGGGAGCTGAGAAGAGAGTGAATTCTGTTTCCAGAACAAGGGTAAAGATGTGCGGTACGACCCGACTGGAAGATGCCGCAGCTGCTGTGCGTTATGGTGTTGATGCCCTTGGATTTATTCTCTACGCTCCCAGTCCCCGGTATGTCTCTGTCAAACAGGCTAAAAAGATCTGTGATACCCTGCCTCCTTTTGTCGACCGGGTGGGAGTCGTGGTGAATGAAAAACCTGAACGGCTCGTTTCTCTGGTTGAAGCGGTCGGGTTTACCCATCTGCAGCTTCATGGTGAAGAGTCGGTACACTACTGTGAGCAGCTCAGGGAGAATCTTCCCCACGTTAAACTGTTAAAGGCCTTCCGGGTGGGGGAATTATCCGTGATGGAGAATTTTACTCCCTATGAAGACTGTGTGGACGGCTTTCTTCTGGATACCTGGGTCAAGGGGGAGAAGGGAGGAACGGGGAAAACATTTGACTGGTCCATAATCAGAAGACTGGTTTTACGTCTTCCTGTTGTGCTTGCCGGAGGATTGAATAGAGAAAATATCGGTGCTGCAATAGCTTCGGTAAATCCTTATGCTGTAGATCTCAATTCAGGTGTGGAGAGTGCGCCGGGGATAAAAGATCATCAGTTATTAAAACAGGTAATGGGGCAGATAGTCAGCGGGCGATGATAAACGCCCCTTGTATCCATAATCATGCAGGGCTTTTTCGGCTCTCTTTGCATTTTTCAGGGTTGCTCCCACATAAACCTGGACCCGGTAGAGTATCGACAGGGGGCCATAGTATTTCTGGATTACCGTTGTATGCCCAGCGTCGGTAAACCTTTTCTGCAGTTTCAAGGCATTAATCTTGTGGGCAAAGGCGCCAATCTGCACATAGAATTCTCCGGAATTGAAATCAGGATATGAAGATCTTTTTTCAGACAAAGCAACAATTTTGACCCTGGCAACCCCTTCACTTACCAAGCCTATTTTTTTGGCGGCCTTATAACTCAGGTCAATAATTCTTCCACGAATGAACGGTCCCCGGTCATTGACCCGCACCACGGTTTCCCTGCCGTTGTGCAGGTTCCTGACCAGCAGCATGGTATTCATCGGCAGGGTTTTGTGGGCGGCTGTCATGGAATACATATTGTATATTTCACCGTTGGAAGTCCTGCGGCCATGAAAATCTCGGCCATACCACGAAGCAAGGCCCGTCTGTATAAATCCAGAGGCGGAGGGGATGGGATAATACCGTTTGGCATTGATCACATAGGGTTTCTGGGTGTGATGGCGGCGAGTGGCGGACTCCCCCTGGTCTGTCAGCCAGAGAGAACAGAAAAGGATCAGGAAAAATGTAATCCGAAAAATATGTTGCCTACCTCCGTATTGTCGACTGAAATTATTGCTGGCTGGTTTCATTTTTTAGAAAGGTGCTGATACGGTTTTTGTAGAAGAGTCCGGCTGCACCGGTCGTATGAGGTGTATAGGGGCGTCGTCCATTATGTTTTGAGTTGGCTTTTTGCGAGTCAACGCGAACCTCCTCCTCTTCATCAATCCATGATAAAAAGTAATCAAGTACAGGTCTTACCGTTGTGAGTGTACCATTTTTGCCGCGGCCAAGCAAAATCGGTCGCCAGCGGCGCATGGTATATCCCCTGTACCAGAGTCCGGTTTGTTGCCGGCCCGTAATCTTGTCTGTCATAGCCGGAGGCAGTTCATCCCTGTCAAAATCGGTATTGTTGGTCAATATCTTTTCTATTTCTGAACTACCCTGGTTGGTGAGATAAATCCAGGGTTCAAATTCATCTGTATCTGAACGGAGAAAATGTTTACCGAAATCATTAAAACTCCATTGGGCATGGCAGACCTGGCAGGATATGGCTTTGAGTTTTGTTCTGTCATGCTTCTGAAAATGGGCCTGGTTATGCAGGAGGGGAAGGTTGTGGATCTTGCCCCTGTCAGAGAACAGAAAATAACCGTTGTCCTTTTTTGTTATCCTGGGTGGCAATGTTTTATCAAGCAGTGTCTTCCAGTGACAATCTGCACAGGTCGTGATTTTCTGTTGGTCACCTACGGCCATCAGGGATGAACCGGAATGGCAGTCAATACAGAGCAGACCTCGTTTTTGATGAATATCAGGCTGTAGCTGGTGGAATTCAAGACCATAGGGTCTTGGTTGAGGATCATCTGTTTTGTACGGGGTACGATATTCATTGTTGAAATCATGTTCAAACCGGCCGTAATAATCGGCACCGACCCTGTTGCCATAATGACAGGACAAGCAGTTTTTATCAGATGGACTGCTGAAAATATGGGAGAAACTGTCGTTTTCACGCTGGAGGTGGCACGCGGCACATCCTGTTCCCCTGCGGGTTGCAGGATAATTATCACCTGCGGAATAAGGATGGCATCTGAAACATCTTCGTCGCAGGAGATCATCGGCCAGATCAAGAGTTGTTTGGATAGTATCGTGTTGAGGTGTTTCAAGAAAGGAGTCCAGTTGAATTTCTGAGCCGAAAGCCTGTCTGAAAAGGTTTGTGCTTTTTTTCAGGGTGAAATGGAGGGAGTGGCGCACGTCTTTCACTGCATCTTCATGACATCCGCCGCAACGCTTTTTCATATGGTCAGGATGAGACGGTTGGCGAACCATATTGAAGTGAGCCACATCTTTCCTGGCGCTGCTACTGTCTCCGTCATGACAGGTAGTGCAGCCGATTCGATGATCCCTGTCAAGGTTGATGGAGTGACAGGTTTTGCAATTGTTTTTGCCCTGTTGAAGCTGACGGTCATTTCTGCAGCCCCAAAAGCCGGAAAAAAAAATCAGAAGGATGAGCGGCAGCAGGAAGTGGCTGTATGATGATCCGCTTTTCATTGTTATTCCAGAAAATTTTCGACCTCAAGCTGGTCTGAAAATAGTAAGTATATTTGTTGAACCTAAATCCTGCAATTGGCAAGTTTTCGGAGATGCGAGGCATCAAGGGCGCAGACGTATTAACATACTTCAAGCACTTGATAACGAAGCAGATTCGATAAAATTGCCAATCCCCAGGGCAAGGGAATAAAGAAAAAACAATCTCACTCTGATAGTGAGTAGTATAGCCCCTACTGTGATACAGATAACTATCTGTTTATACAGTATAAATATTTTTTCTTTATTCCCGAAGTGCAGGATTTAGGTTGAATATAATTGGTTTTATAATAAGCTTCTTATAAAAAACATATTCTACATAGAATATCCACATGTTCAATACTGGCAAGAATGGAAATTCAAGGTAATGGTTGAATTTTCACCGATTACCTGATATATAGGCGTACTGATTTTGTCCGTTCCGGAACAGGTCACCTGCCAGCATAGCTCAGTTGGTAGAGCGGCGCTCTCGTAAAGCGCAGGCCAGCGGTTCGATCCCGCTTGCTGGCTCCAAAAAAAAAAAAGGATTTGCAGCTGAAGCTGTAAATCCTTTTTTTGCTCGGTACTGCGGCCAAAAAAAGAGGGACAACCGGAAAACCGGCTGCCCCGAAAACTCAAAATAAAGCCGGATTTCTCATCAGTTCAGGCTGTGCCAGGTTTAAAGTTTTTTTTACAGTAAACAACAGTCTCCTGTGTTTACGGTAACTATACTGAAAAATCGACGATCCCTGGATATTGATGAGAAATGCAGGTTAGAGCTTTGTAACGTTTTGGGCGGCGGGGCCTTTCTGTCCGTCGACAACATCAAAGCTGACTCGTTCGCCTTCATCGAGGGATTTAAAACCGTCTGCCTGGATGGCGGAATGATGAACGAAAACATCCTGACCTCCATCCTGCTCGATAAAGCCAAAACCTTTTGCGTCATTAAACCATTTTACTGTTCCATCTGCCATTGCTGATACTCCTGTGTGTTTGGGATTTTGTTTTCCCGTTTTGTGAATTGCCGAAAACCGACTGTGGTCTCCCGGCTTCAGCCGTATTGTCGGCTGAATGTGCTGTTACACCTCTTCCTGGGGAAGACGTGTGACTGAAATATATTTATTTGTAATTATTTATTTTTAAATAAAGAAAAGGTAGTCTTCTGCATTCAGCTGTTACCTGCGGCGTTTACCTTTTTTCTGTGGCTTGGCCTCATTGCAGACAAGCTGCCTGTGCCTGTATTCTTTCTTGTTGAGCGTCTCCATCGCCCGATGACCTTCAGACCTTGTGGCCATTTCCACGAAGGCAAAACCCTTCGAGCGACCTGAGAAATGGTCTATCACCAGACTCGCATTAACCACCTCTCCATAGGTACTGAAAAGTTCAAGAACTTCCGGCTCTGTGATGTCATAAGGTAAATTACCGATAAAAAGTTTCACTCTGCTTCTCCATGGGTTGTGATCGGCCAGAGTCTTTATCGGCATCAGGACTGCAGGAAAACTGCAGAAGGGGTGACGAGTAATACTTTGCTTGATCTGATTTACAATGATTAACCAAATTAAAATAATACCTATTAACTGAAAAAGCAAGCTTTTGTTTTTATTCTTTCCCAGGTGAAAAACTTTTCTCAATATCAGTGGTCTCTTTGGCCACTGTGTCAACATTATGATGCCTTTCATTTTCGAAGCGCAGGATCCAGGTGGTACCTGACGCCACCTGAACTGATGAGAAATGCAGGATTCAGGTGGTAAAAAAAATAGCGGTTACATGAAAAAAATATTGAAAAAATAAATTCATTCTGCAGCCCTTGAAAAATCGGGGTGTTCCGGGAAAAGCCACTATATGTTGTAGAATGGCCTTGAGCACTGTATAAATGTAGTGTATATACGGTTGGGAATGATTCATGACTATTGAATTTTCCCGCCTGATGATTTTTAAATTTGACAGTGATTTTTCAAGGTCCGCGGAACGGAGTGGCTGTCATGGTTTCCGGGTTGATATATGGCGTTTATTGCCGATTATAAAGTAAGAGGTTTTTATGACACCTGATATGAAGAAACAAGTTTTAACAAGTACTGCTGAAACCGTGCTGGCAAGGCGGTATTATTTAAAAGATTCCAGTGGGAAATGTGTTGAGACATGGGAGACCCTTGCCCGTCGGGTGGCTGACTGTGTGGCCGCGGTTGATAAGGATCCCGAATATCATGAGCAGTTACGTGATAATTTCTTTGATATGATATATCATATGGATTTTCTGCCTAATTCTCCCTGTCTGATGAATGCCGGAACTGATATCGGTCAGCTTTCTGCCTGTTTTGTTCTACCGATTGAGGACTCCATGGATGGAATATTTACGGCAATTCGCAATGGAGCGCTGGTGCATAAAACCGGTGGGGGAACAGGTTATTCTTTTTCCCGGCTGCGGTCCAAAAATGCTTCTGTCCGATCCACCCAGGGTGTGGCTTCCGGGCCTCTTTCCTTTGCTGCTGTTTTTGATGCAGCAACCGAAACAATCAAGCAGGGAGGCAAAAGACGCGGGGCCAATATGGGGGTGCTGCGCATTGATCATCCGGATATTATGGATTTTATATCTGCCAAGGAAGATCAGAGTAAATTCAATAATTTCAATTTCAGTGTCGCTGTAACTGATATTTTCATGCAGGCTCTGGAGGATGATGATGAGTACGACCTCATTGAGCCATCCAATGGAAAAGTGGTCCGACAGCTCAATGCACGGGTTGTTTTTGATAAAATTATTGATCTTGCCTACCATAATGGTGAACCGGGTGTTCTTTTTATCGATACGGCAAACAGGGACAACAGTACACCACAGCTTGGGGATTTCGAAGCAACCAATCCCTGCGGCGAGCAGTGGCTGCTGCCATATGAGAGCTGTAATCTCGGGTCCGTGAATCTTGCCAGGTTTGTGAAGGAAGGCAAGATTGATTTTGACAGGTTGAGGAAGATTGTTGAAAATGCAACTGTTTTTCTCGATAATGTTATTGATTGTAATCGTTTTCCCATTCCTGAAATACAGGAAATGACCCTGCAGACCAGGAAGATTGGTATGGGTATCATGGGCCTCCATGATTTACTGATTCAGCTTGCAATTCCGTATGGCAGTGAAGAGGGCAGACGGGTTTCAGGAGAGTTGATGCAGTTTATCCGTGATGTGGCAGAAGAACGTTCCATTCGACTCGCCGAAGAGAAAGGGCCTTTTCCCGCCTATGACGGTTTAGTGAATGCTTATCCACCCAGGCGTAATGCCGCATTGACTTCGATCCAGCCCACGGGTACGGTTTCCATGATCGCTGACTGTGCATCGGGGTGTGAACCTTATTTCTCCATTGTCATGGTCAAACATGTGATGGATGATGATCGCCTGATCATGGTCAATAAACATTTTGAGGAGGTTGCGAGAAAAGAAGGTTTTTATTCAGAAGAACTGATGAGTAAGGTTGCCGACTCAGGGACTGTCATGGGCCATGTTGAGATACCTGAAAAATGGCAGGCCGTTTTCTGTACAGCCCAGGATATCGCCCCTGAAGACCATATCAGGATGCAGAGTGTGTTACAAAAAAACGGTGTTGATTCTTCTATTTCAAAAACCATAAATCTGCCGTCCGATGCCACAAGGGATGATGTTGAATTTGCCTATCTGACCGGATACCGGCTTGGCTGTAAGGGGCTGACCGTTTACAGGGACGGTTCGCGTGATTCCCAGGTTCTTAATACCAAGGCATCTTCGGAAGAAGAAAAGATGGCCATGGTTTCCGAACACGGTCCCACCAAACGGATTCTCCCGGATACGCTGGATGCCAAACGATACCGGGTGAAGGATCAGCACCAGAAATCGGTGTATATAATTGTCTGTTTTGACGAAAATGAGAAACCGATGGAGGTTTTTGCAAAATTCCCCTTTGATAACCGTGTTGATCTGAAAGATAAATCCACCATGTGGACAACCACCTGTCGGCTGGTCTCCCTGGCTCTGCGTTTTAATGTGCCCATGGATGAAATTATCAAACAGCTGGATCGATCCAGTGGACATATGCTTGATCTTCCAGCTCAATTGAGTAAACTGTTCAAATCGTTTATGGCCGGAACGCAAAAAGGGTTTGCTTCTACTTGTCCGGAGTGCACCGGGGCTCTTCGTTTTGAGGAGGGGTGCGAGACATGCCATGACTGTGGTTACAGTAAATGCTCATAGTTCGTAAGTGATCAGGGGCACCGCACATTCGCACATTCGCACGGTCGCGACTGGCCGCATAGCTCGCATTTCTCATGAACATTGTGTCAATTTTGAGATTAGCTGTAGAATACAAATAATTAGCCAACTATCAGTAGTCGAACAAAATTGACACAATGTTCACCCAAGGTCAGCCCAGGCGACGCCATCTTCTACAATATTTCAACAGTAAAGATAGGCCACTATTATTTACTGTTGAAAATTTTGTAGCTGACGCCGCCTGAACTGATGAAAAATGCGGGATAGGGGGCTATAGCGGGGCCAGTCACGCCTGCACGAATCTACGGCACCCCTGATCACTTACAGGGTTAATGTAGATGAAAACACAGAGTTACTCCTGTGACCAGTTATCATAGTTCTATGTTTATAAGTAAATGCTTATGGGTTCAGATTAAAACCTGAATCCTGCAATTCTATGGTTCGTATTTTCGGTGAGATTGCCAATTGCAGGGTTGAGGTAAAAAAGATTGACGGAATAAAAAATGGCAAAAATCGGCAGAAATGAAAAGTGTCCTTGTCGCAGCGGAAAAAAATTTAAGCACTGCTGCGCGCGAAAGGAGAGTATTACACAACCTTCCGCATCTCCTGAGGAGCAGTTAAAAGTCACCCTGATGGATGGAGTAAAGGAGATTCAGGAACAGGCTGTCCTCAAGAAGAAGACGGACAGGGAGCTGGGTGTTTTCTTCTTTTATTCGACAGAACAGGGTGATGCCTGGCTCCTTGAAATGACCGATTGTGACTGTGTTCAGGTGGCAGCTGCTGGAAAAGTCCTGGAACCTCCCATTGATGAAAATTCGGAAACAATCGAAATTAACTGGAGCCATATGTTTTCTTTTCGTGACAGGCAGCTTGAACTGACGGCATACAGTGACAAAAGTGTGCAGATCCTGGCGGATGCTCCCAGCCATGGCATACGGGCCGCAATTCGCAGGATACGAAAAAAATTCTCCCGGGATCAGCTCAGCAAAGTCCATCTGCCGGCTCCAGAATCCACCTGAAATCCTGCAATTTACGGGATTCGGAAGAAAGATGAAGTTATCCGGAGTAGACTCAGTTCGTATGGTTCCCATGTTGATCGTCATGGGAACCATTTTTTTTCTCTCCAATCAACCGGGAGATGCCCTGTATATGCCACCTCTCCCCTGGTTTGACAAAGCTGCCCATCTGGTAATATATGCGCTGTTGGCAATTTCTGTCCTTTATGGTTTTTTCCCTTTGCTGAAAGAGAAAAACATCGCGGCAGTAACTCTTTCAGTTGTAGTTTTCTGTGTTCTCTACGGAATCAGCGATGAGTTTCACCAATACTTTATTCCGGGACGTTTCGTCAGTGTCGGTGATATTGCAGCGGATGGGGCGGGTGCGTTGCTGGCCTGCGGCGCCTGGATTTTATGGCGAGCCCTTTTTCAACGATAGGTACGGAAACTGACACCTGAAGCCGTAACGGCTCCAGGTGTCAGTTAAAATGAGGTTACTGTTTCAGTATTTTTGCCATATCTTTGGCGAAATAAGTGATAATAATGTCCGTTCCGGCTCTTCTGATTGACAGCAGTGTTTCTGCCATGACCCGGTCGCCATCAATCCATCCTTTTTCAGCAGCAGCTTTGATCATGGCGTATTCCCCACTGACATGATAGGCAGCGATAGGCAGGTCAAATTCCTCTTTCAGTTTTGCAATAATATCCAGGTAGGCCACAGCCGGTTTAACCATAAGAATATCTGCCCCTTCATCCACATCAAGGGTTGCTTCCCGCAGGGCTTCCCTGCTGTTTGCCGGATCCATCTGGTAACTGCGACGGTCACCGAACTGGGGGGTGCAGTCGGCGGCTTCCCGGAATGGTCCGTAAAAGGCTGACGCATATTTAACCGCGTAGGACATGATGGGAACAGATTCAAAATTATTTTCATCCAGTGCGCCCCTGATTTCAGCAATACGTCCATCCATCATATCCGAGGGTGCAACCATGTCAGCCCCGGCCCGGACATGGGAGAGGGCCGTTTTGGCAAGTATTTCCAGGGTGGCGTCATTATCAACATCCTTGTTGATGATACAGCCGCAGTGACCATGGTCCGTGTATTCGCAGAGACAGACATCGGTTATGACAAGCATCTCGGGGACCTTTTTCTTCAGTTCCCTGATAGCGGTCTGGATAATGCCGTCTTTCTGGTGTGCGCCGCTCCCCATGGCATCCTTTTTTTCGGGCAGGCCGAAGAGGATAACGCTGTTAATCCCCAGGGCCAGACATTCTTCGGCCTCCTTTTTCAACTTGTCCACTGTAACCCTGTATACTCCAGGCATGGAAATAATCTCTTCTTTTCTGTTTTTTCCGGGCATGATAAAGAGAGGATAAACAAGTTGTGCTGCGGATAATCTTGTCTCCCTGATAAGGGCACGAAAACTGCTGTTTTTACGGAGTCGTCTTGGTCTGTATTCTGGAAAAAGCATATTGATTCCTTGTGGATTGAGTTGGTTTATCTGAACAGGTGAGAAAAAGGGTTTAAATTATTTCATAAGATTTTAATTTTTTGTGCAGGTGGCTTCGTTCCAGGCCCACCTGGTCTGCAGTTTTGGAGATATTATGCCCATTGAGGTCAAGTTTCAACCGGAGATATTCCTTTTCAAACATTTTTTTGGCTGTTTTAAAGTCCATATTAAGATAATTACTCAAGGTACTGTTGTTTCCATCGTTTCCATCTATCGGACCGGTCTGGTTACTGCTGAGAAAGAGACGAACCTGATTGTCTGTAATTTTTGGTTCCGGGCACATGATTGCCAGTCGTTCGATAAAATTACGCAGTTCCCTGACATTGCCCGGCCAGCTGTGTTCCATGAGTGCTTTGAGAGCCTTGTCAGTAAAATCCTTGCGTTTCAGTCCTTTTTTTACCAGGTTCAGCATGAGTGATTCAACAAGCATGGGTATGTCTTCCAGTCTTTCCTTGAGCCGGGGAACATGGATGGGAACGACGTTCAGGCGCCAGAACAGGTCTGCCCTGAAATTACCAGCCTCAATTTCCTCCTCCAGGTTTTTATTGGTTGCCGCCAGAACCCGGACGTTGACCTGGATGGTTTTGTTGCCGCCAACCCTCTCAAATTTCTGTTCCTGGAGGATACGTAGTATCTTCGCCTGGGTATTGAGGCTCATATCTCCAATTTCATCCAGAAAGAGGATCCCGCCGTCAGCCTGGTCGAATTTGCCACGTTTACTGGTATGGGCACCGGTAAAAGACCCTTTCTCATGACCGAAAAGTTCAGACTCAATAAGCTCTTCAGGGATGGCCGCGCAGTTGACTTCAATCATCGGCAGATCCCGGGAGAGTGATTTGCGATGAATGGATTGGGCAACCAGTTCCTTGCCGGTACCGTGATCTCCACGAATAAGGACCCAGGCATCGGTAGGGGCAACCATTTCTATCTGTTTTTTAAGGGCGGTGATGACTTCAGACTTGCCTGTGAGAACGGGTTTTTTGCCACTGCCCTGCTTGAGAAGCAGGTTTTCCTGTTCAAGTTTTGCAAAACGCAGGCCGTTGCTGATGGCAAGGATTACCTTGTCATAAGATAGCGGTTTTTCGATAAAATCAAAAGCACCTTTGCGGGTTGCCTGAACGGCGGTTTCAATTGTGCCATGACCTGAGATCATGATGACCGGCATGTTAAATTTTTCCCTGATCTTTTCCAGGGCCGTCATGCCGTCCATATTGTCTCCCAACCAGATATCGAGGAGCACAAGATCGATATTTCTGGTTTCAAGCAGTTCCATACCCTCTTCGGCGGAAGAAGCGCAGATGGAGGAAAAACCTTCGTCTTCAAGTATACCGGACAGTGATTCCTGTATGCTTATTTCGTCATCAATGAGCAGAATACGTTTGTTCATGAAATATTCCTGTTTTCCCGATTGGCTAGGGGGAGCTCTATGACGAACACAGAGCCTGTTGGTTCATTATCCTGGACCCGGATATAGCCATTATGGTCCGAAATGATTGTTGAAACAATGGCAAGGCCGAGTCCCGTACCCGTCTTCTTGGTGGAAAAATATGGTTCAAAAAGTTTCAGTTTATTCTCCTTGGAGATACCTGGCCCATCATCCGCCACCCTGATAAAAACATTTTCCATTTCGTCATCGGGAGAGAGTTCGGTAGTGATTGTGCCGCCATCGCTTAAAACGGCAACACTGTTGTCAATAAGGTTGATAAGACACCTTTTTAATTGCTCCCGGTCAAAACTGAAAACAGGTATCGGTTTGGTTTCAATGCAATTGAAAGTTATATGCTTGTGTGCTTCCTTGTAGAGAATAAGTGTATTTTCCACAAGTTGTGTCAGGTTATTTGGAGATTTCTGTACCTTGGGCATACGGGCAAACTGGGAGAACTCGCTCACCAGTCGTTTCAGTTCATCCACCTGGGTGATAATGGTGTTTGTGCATTTATCAAAAACACTGTTTTGTTCCGCCAGTATTTCCGGGTAGCGTCGTCGCAGTCTCTGGGCCGAGAGTTGAATCGGGGTGAGAGGGTTTTTAATCTCATGGGCAATGCGCCGGGCCACTTCGCGCCATGCGGCAACCCGCTGCATTTTTTCAAGTTTGGTCAGGTTGTCAAAGACCAGGACAAAACCGAGGGGTTCGCCCTCTTCATCTTCAAGCCGGGTGAAGTTCACAAGAAGGGAATAGTTCTTGCCAAGTACATTAAGCCTGATATGCTGCTCAACCGTAATCTTACCCGTATCGTGAAGCTCATCGATGAATCCCTGGACAATAGCTGCCTGGTAAGGGGGGAGAACATCATTGAAGTTGAGGCCTATAAAGAGGGTTTTATCTATGTTCAGGAGGGTTTCGGCAAACCTGTTTATGGTGATGATCTGGCCGGTTTCATCCAGAGAAATAACCCCGGCAGAGACATTCTGGAGAATAATTTCAGTATACCGTCTTCTCTGTTCACTCTCCTGAGAACTCTTCTGCAGTGCCCGGTGAGCCTCGGCCAGTCTTTTATTGCTGGAGTTGAGGTTGATTGTCATCTTGTTGAAAGATTCAACGAGCAACCCCATTTCATCGTTTGATTCATGTTCCATTTTGAACTCAAGATCACCTTCGGCCACACGTCGGGTGGCAAGCACCAGCTGTTCTATCGGTTCTGTAATCCCCCTGGAAATATAGAGACCGAACCAGATGGCGGCAAAAATGATAAGAAGGGTGACAATCAGCAGAATAATCAACAGCCAGAATTTAAACGGTTCCTTGAAGTGTTTCAGCTGTCTGTATCCTTCCAGCCCTCTGGAAATCGTGGTCATTCTGGCAAGCTGGTCATTTTTCACGAGAAGGGAGGTGACAAGAATCCCTTTGCCGAGATTATTACTGCCTATCTGCACTTCGGCAATAGAGCGGACAAGGTCTCCCTTTTTCATTTCCTGAATCAGGGTTTTCTGCCCTTTCTTCTCACGAATTTCCTGGATAACACTGGCTGGAATGGCAGGCAGAATCATGTTGCGGAGTAGTGGACCCCGTACCGCGATTTCCAGGTTTTTGTCATTGGTAATAAGGGTAAGGCCGTCCGGTCCATTGATCGGATTGAAACTGAGTATATTTTCGAGGGTTTTGCTGATCGTCTCGGTAGTATACGAAGAGATATCGAGATTTTTCAGACGGTCGGCGATGCCTTTGTTCATCTGGGTGACCTGATCTTCCTTGTCCCGCAGCAGGGACTGGGCAAGCTGGAGAGATTCTGTCAGTGAGTCCTCGATACTGGCATTGAACCAGTAATCCATACTTGTTGAAACAAACTGAAGTGCAACAAAAAAGAGGAGGATGGTGGGAATCAGGGTCAGGGAAAGAAAGGAGGCGATCAGTTTTGTTTTCAGCTTGTTACCGAGGCGGTTGACCTTTCTTTCAAAGAGCAGTTCCGCCAGATTTCTCAAGACCAGGAAAAGGACAAAAAGAACAAGGAGTACGTTAACATTTATAAGAGCGAAGATGAGGATGTTGTTATCGAAAGGAAGAACATCTTTTTTAAAGAGAAGGCTCTGGATCCAGATGAGGAAAGGGATCAGGAGAATACAGAACAGGATAGCACGTCTGATCAGTCTGCGTTTCTGCTGTCGCTGCTGTTCCGTATATGGTCGTCTTGAACCTTTTTTCTCTGGAATCGTCTGTTCCATTTGACTTATGTCTTTCTCGGTAACCTGTTTAAAATCCCTGGTCTTAAACCTGGATCAGTGGGCGGACGCGCCGCAGGACGACAAGTGTTTTTTGAATCAACTGGATCTTCAGTATATTACTTATGGCAAAATTACAAAGTCGTCACGGTTTCAGGTTAATACCTGAATTCAATTGTCTGCCAGTCGGTTTTTACATCCCACCAGGACAGGAATGGCAGTATATTGTGAAGACTTAAGGGAAGTGTTTTACGGTAAAGATCGGCTTTGATTCTGATTTTATAGAGATTGTCGGGGATGAGCTGTCCCAGCTCCACGACCTTGGCTCCATTTATTTCGTTTATGACTTTCTGTGCTTCGAAAAGTGAACGAAAGGTGTGAGTTTTATTTTTTTCTTCTTCAAGGGTCACCTTGTAGGATTCTTTGAGCGTGTCAAATTCCATTGTATGTTGCAATGTTATGGATGAAATCATTTCGTCCGGCCAGTTTTTCGCAGTTTTATACAGTTCGATATAGAAGGTGAAGTGAAGGGGAATACCACTGTGCAGAACTTCTATCATCTCTGAATTAAAGCTGTTCTTTAATGTTCCAAAAAGAATGAGATGGGTTTCGGAAGTTGTTGCGGTCAGCTCTTCTATGGTTACTGCAGATTTTGAACTGTCATCAGCTGTCAGGTTGGGAATGTGGAAATAAAAGGTAAGAAAAAAAAGCAGACAGAACAAAAATATAAGTGGTTTCAGAGTCATAATTATATATAAAACAAACAGCCGATGGGCCGGATGAGGGTATATTGAATTTGAGGTATGAATAGACCACAATTTACCTGAAATGGCAGGTGTTGTCCATCACTTGACAGGGGAAATTAAATGATAATTGTCGTTGAACATCAGTTCGCACATTTTTCATAAACACTGTGTTCATTTGTAAATAACTCCATCGCTGATCTTGTCGGGTCGGCCATGGGGTGGGAGCTAGTGAAAAAAGGGAAGGAGAAAAAGATGCGTGTAGCAATACCTGCAGTGAATCCGGGAGGTCTGAAAGCTGTCCGATCCGACCATTTCGGTCATTGTGATTTATTTACGGTGATTGATCTGGATGAATCAGGAGAAACAGTCAATATTGAAAATGTTGACAATGGAAAACATGAGGCAGGGGGATGCATGGTTCCGGTGCAGGTTCTGAAAGATGCGGGAGTGGAGGCAATAGTGGTAGGTGGTATGGGGGCCAGACCTATGCAGGGGTTTGCTGAGGCTGGTATTGATGTGTATTTCGCCGATCGAAACAGATTTGTGACCGTGGAAGAGGTACTGTTACAATTTATAAAAAATAAGCTGCCACTTATGCACCCAGATCAGGTTTGCAGGGGATCAGGCAATTGCCACCACTGAGTGGTTGAATTTTTAGGTTGAAGTCTGTATAAAAGGCAGAGAGTAACGAACGTATGTCCATAAATGGCTTTTTCGCCCGCCTTCTTTACCGCTACGAAAAATTTCATTTTCGGACAAAAAGTAACGAATCGTTTTGGAGTTTGTTGTTAAATTCAATCACTGATTATTATGTCACCAAGACCAAAAAAGCTGAGAAGGTGCCGGGGGAAGTTCTGTGGACTTGCCTTTAAACCTACCGGAACGCCCTTAACGGAGCTGGAACAGATACCGCTCCACAGGGATGAACTTGAGGCGTTGCGGTTGTGCGATGGCAAGGGGCTGACCCAGGAGGAAACCGGCAGGAGTATGGGGGTTTCCCGGGGGACTATCCAGCGGATAATTACTGCTGCCAGAAAAAAAACGGCCAGGGCCCTGACTGAAGGAGCAGCCCTCGTCTTTGTCGATGAAGAGGAAAAGGAGTCTTAATTTTCCCCTGAATAGTTTGTTGAACGAACTACCTATTCTCGGATAAGCTCTTGGTGTTGTCGCATCAAAGCGGCTCTGACACTTATTACTTGTCCTTTTTCGTGCCTTTCCTCCATACGACTTGAGCACACAACACAACTATGCGCCTCAAGCCGTGCCTCGCAGCCACAAAAACTCCCGGCGCAATACGGCACAAATTCAGGCTGATGCGAAATCACTAGCGATTATATGTTTTCCCGTGTTTTATCAAAGGTGATTGTCGGCCATTTTTCCATAAAATAATTGAGCATCCACTCACTCTGGGCAAGATAAGTTAAAAATCCCTCTGAGTCTCGGGCAAGAGATGCCTGATTTTTACGTTCAAATTCCGCAAAAGCTTTTTTGTCTTCACAGCGAACCCACCTGGCAGCCTGGTAGTCCACGTTTTCATAGATGGCATCAACTCCATATTCATTTTTCAGGCGTGCCATGGTTACTTCAAACTGGAGAACACCAACTGCACCCATGATATAATCTGAGCCGATAAGGGGGCGAAAAACCTGGATTGCCCCTTCTTCGGCCAATTGTACCAGTCCTTTCTGCAGCTGTTTCATCTTGAGCGGATTTTTCAGAAGTACACGGCGGAAATGCTCTGGGGCAAAATTGGGTATCCCCGTAAATTTCAATTCTTCCTTCGGAGTAAAGGTATCACCGATTTTTATTGTACCATGGTTATGGAGGCCTATAATATCACCAGGCCAGGCTTCCTGGACATTTTCCCGTTCCTGGGCCATGAAAATAGTGGCATTCGCGAGGGTAATATCCTTTCCAAGCCGGTGATGTCTGACTTTCATTCCCCTGGTAAATTTTCCGGAACAGATGCGAAAGAAGGCGATTCTGTCCCGGTGGGCCGGGTTCATATTGGCTTGAATTTTGAAAACAAAACCTGAGAAGGCTTCTTCCGCCGGAGAAACTTCTCTGGTCACGGTTTGCCGAGGCCCCGGGGGAGGGGCCATTTCAACAAAACAATCCAGCATTTCCTGTACACCAAAATTGTTAATGGCGCTGCCGAAGAAGACGGGGGTCTGGCTGGCATTGAGGTAATGATCGTATTCAAACGGATTAGCCGCACCTTCCAGCAGTTCGATATCATCGCGTAGTTCATCCGCCTGTTCTCCAAGCAGCTCATCTACCTTCGGGTCCGAGAGATCTTCAATTAAAAACCCCTGTTCATTGAGTGTAGCCTGGCCAGGGGTAAAGAGATGCAGGGTCTTATGGTGAATATTATAGACACCCTTAAACGTTTTTCCCATACCGATTGGCCAGGAAAGGGGAGTACATTCGATCTGTAGTTTTTCCTCAATTTCTCCCATTATATCCAGCGGGGTCAAACCTTCTCTGTCAAGTTTGTTGATAAAGGTAATGATGGGTGTGTTGCGCATCCTGCAGACTTCCATCAGCTTTTCCGTCTGGTTTTCCACACCCTTGGCACTGTCAATTACCATAATGGCGGAATCTACAGCCGTCAGCACCCTGTAGGTGTCTTCGGAGAAATCCTGGTGACCGGGAGTATCCAGGAGATTAACTTCATAATCCTTGTAGGTGAACTTCATAACCGAGGTGGTAACCGAGATACCACGCTCCTGCTCGATAGCCATCCAGTCACTTGTCGCGTGTCTCTCCACTTTCCGTGATTTGACGGCACCTGCCATATTGATGGCTCCACCGAACAGCAGCAGTTTTTCAGTCAGTGTAGTTTTTCCTGCGTCGGGATGGCTGATAATGCCGAAAGTGCGTCGTCTGGTTATTTCCCTGAGGAGTTGTTTACTCATGGTATTCAAAATATGACTTTAATTTATACAGTGACTTTATTATAAGGACAATGATCCGAAATCATGATCAGTCAGTGTGTAGTCGGAAATGATCTTTTCGCCCGATTTCTGCGTTGTTATGAAAAATAAAAAGTTTACATATGACCAATATGCTATGTTTTTATTTTCCATTCTCCTGGAACTCGGATGAAAAATCTCGTTTCCGGACGGACACCGGTTTCATGGCATGGGTCCAGAAACATGAGAAAACTGAGAAGAATATGCTTTTTTTATAATATTGCAACCTAAATCCTTAACCAGGTAGTTACTCTGTCGTTAATAAAAGTGGGATTTGGGGTATCAACATTTAGCCAGAGAGAGAAGATGGAAACAAAACGAACACTTCTTGTGACCGGTGGTTGTGGTTTTATCGGCGCAAATTTTGTGCGGCTTGTCAATCGACAGTTTCCCCATTGGCGGGTTGTGAATCTCGATAAGCTGACCTATGCCGGAAACCTCAAAAATCTGCAGGGACTTGAAGAAGGGGCGAATTATCGATTTCTCAGGGGAGATATCTGTGACGGGGAGATGATGGAGCTGATTTTCAGAGAGGAGAGAATTGATACCGTCGTTCATTTTGCCGCCGAATCCCATGTCGACAGGTCAATTACGGGGCCCCAGTCCTTTATTCAGACCAATATTGTCGGAACATTTACCCTGTTGGAGGCGGCCAGGAAATACTGGCTCAATGGTGACAGAAAGAAGGAATGTTGTTTTCTTCATGTGAGTACCGACGAGGTTTATGGATCTCTCGGAGAAACAGGGTATTTTACGGAGGAGACACCTTTTGATCCCCGCTCTCCCTATTCGGCTTCAAAGGCGTCTTCAGACCACCTGGTCAAAGCCTATTTCCACACTTACGGCCTGCCAGTAAAGATTACAAACTGCTCAAATAATTACGGCCCCTACCAGTTCCCGGAAAAGCTTATTCCCCTTGTGTTCAATAACGGTATGAAGGGGAAATCCCTCCCGGTATACGGAGATGGAAAAAATGTGCGGGACTGGCTTTATGTGCAGGATCATTGTGAAGCCATTATTGAGGTCGTACGAAAGGGAAAAACAGGGCAGTGTTATAATATCGGCGGGAACAATGAAAAGCAGAACCTGGAAGTTGTTACCCTGATCTGTGACATTCTCGACAGCAAACTTGGGCGGCCTGTCAACGGGAAGCCGCGCAGATCCCTGATCACTTTTGTTAAAGACAGGCTCGGGCACGACAGAAGATACGCCATAGATGCTTCCAGAATAAAGGATGAGCTGGGCTGGGAGCCGAAGGTCAGTTTCGAAGAAGGAATGGAAAAAACAGTTGACTGGTACCTGGCTAATCAGACGTGGGTTGATGAGATTGTGGATGGTTCTTATCAGCAATATTACGAAAAGATGTATACTGTGTGAAAATGAAAATAATAAAAACGGACATACCCGAGGTCCTTGTTATTCAACCCAGGGTTTTCAGTGATGATCGAGGATTTTTCTTTGAGAGTTTCAATGAGAGGAAATGGCGGGAGCAGACTGGATTGACATGCAATTTTGTCCAGGATAATCACTCGAAATCTGATCATGGAGTTTTACGTGGGATACATTATCAGATCCAACAGGCCCAGGGGAAACTGGTAAGGGTTGTTGAGGGTGAGGTCTTTGATGTGGCTGTCGATCTGCGCAGGAATTCCCCTACTTTCGGGAAATGGGTCGGGGAGTTCCTGAGTGCCGAGAATTTCAAACAGTTTTGGATTCCTGAAGGGTTTGGTCATGCCTTTGTTGTTCTTTCAGAGAGTGCGCAGTTCCTGTATAGGACTACTGATTTCTGGGCACCTGAACATGAGCGATGCATTGTCTGGAATGATCCCGATCTGAATATTGACTGGCCCTTTAAATTTATACCTGTGCTTTCAGAAAAAGATGCGGACGGCACATTCTTTAAAGATGCTGAGCTTTATGAACTCTGATTATCAATTGAATTCAGCGGGATTGGAGATGTATCTGTATTGAGTCGTATGTAATCAGATTATGAACATTTCCTGAACCAGGAGCAGATAAATGGGGAAAATAAGTGCAATTTGTGTGATGCTGTTGCTTGGTGGTTGTGCCTCGTTCAGTGGGAAACCGGAAACGGTGATTCTCCGGAATCCCCAAACAATGGAATTTGTAAACTGTGAAGTGAGCAAGTGGGAAACGGAAAGCTCATACAAGGCCAACGAACAGTGTGTGAAGGACTATGAGGCCAAAGGCTTTGTGGTGTGGGGGAAACGCTAATCTCCTGAGAGGTCTATGGTGTGATCCTGGGTAACATAGCGAACGGTCTGGGAAGGTGTGAGTTTCGCAGACGACGGTCCGGAGCGCACATAAAATTCTTCATTTTTACCTATATGGAGGAAAATCGGTGTTGAAGCTGGAGAGCATTCTATCAGCAGGGCTTCCTTGTCTTCAATTTCAACCAGGGTTGTTTCTATAAATCTTGAGAATTCAGCGCCAATATGGTGATTGATAAGGTTTTTGACATGAAGAAGACACTTGTCCCTGTTTTCAAAATTGTCTTTTTCCAGCCCTGTGAGTTCTCCGTTATCATTGACACCTATAAGCAATGTTCCGCCTCTGGTATTCAAAAAGGCAACAACAGTTTTAAGCCACGCCAGTTCAATTTCCTTGCCGTTTTTATCTGTTTTCAGATTGAAACGGACTGTTGATTTAAATTCAATCTCAGGCCCTTCCCCCCGGTTGATTGCCTCATTGAGTCGTACAATCGGAGTCTTATTTTTTTTCTTTCGCTGGTGGGTCTTCATAAAGAGTAGATAGACCAGCCCTGTTCCGGCAAGAGCGATCAGCAGGTCGAAAAAATCGATTTGAAACAATTTGGCATTGATCTGGCTCATAAACTGTTTTTCAGGTGCTGCCACCCCAAGCCAGAAATTAGGGTGATCCGTGTTCAGGGGTTGCAGCGATGCAAGCCATGGCTGCTTACCCTTGAGGAACTGGACAACCTGGTTTCTTGGCTGCCCTGAATCGTTCCATTTGTGGATAAGGATATCCAGCAGTTCATTTTTCTGGGAGATTTCATCAGAGTTGCTTGAGATATACGTGTTTTCGGAAGAGTTGATAAGAAAGACGATTCCGGAATATTTCTTATTTCTGATGGAAAGGAATTTTTCTATATTGGCAAGGGGAATATTGAGTCCGAAGACTGAATAGACCTGGGAACCATTATGTTTCCAGGAAACAGAGGTGGTGACTCCTTTTTCCTTTGAGTAAATGAATGTTCGCACCGGGGTGATATGGATGCGATTTTTTTTGTCAGGAGTAAAAAACCAGCTCATCTGCCGGGGATCATAGTCGTCAGTTTTTTTCCATGTTTTCAATTCCTTATCCACGGTCTGCCATTCGGCAAAATGAAGCGTCCGGGGAGTACTTTTTAAATCATGTGAATACCTGGTTATTGTCCTTTGGCCATCCTTGTAGAGAAAATATTCGTCCCCCATGCTGTTGGCCAGGACAAGACTGTTGATGATGGTCTTGTTTTCAAGAAGAGGGAAGAACAGTTTATTAAGATCGTGGATGTTTTCGTAGTGAAGAGCGCCATTTGCTCCCCACTCCCTTACAATATTGAGTTGTTCCGTGATTGAGGCAAAAAATACCCGTATTTCACCCAGTTCGACATTGCTTATTTCTGAGATCAACGTTGGCGCAATTTCTGTTTTGATTTTCAGGTATTGATAGATATTGATACCGGCCAGGAAAAAGATGAAACTTGTGGCCAGCAGAAAAATCTTTTTCATCAGACTGATTTTTGTCATATTCAGCATACTTCTGAATCCGTGACGGTTTTTTTATTTTTATATGGTAGGGGGCCTCAGGAGGAAATCATGGTTGATAATATGGTACCCACTGCTGTATTAACGGGACGAGATTTCCGGTCCGGGTAAGACTTTTAAGATAATTATTGGCATTTTCAAGTAAATTTCCGTTGTCGGGACGAATTGCCCAGGCCAGGGATTCTTTTGTCAGGAGAATATGGGTGGGAATGAGTCCTTTGTCTGCATATTTTGAGGCGAGATACAGATTCTGGGGCAGATCGTAGATTAAGGCATCAATTTTCTTTTCCAGCAGTGCCTTTACACCATCGGTTGAAACAGGATAAATTTTTCGTGCGCCTTTTGCCTTGATATCCTGGATGAAAAGGTCTCCGGTGGTACCGGCTACTGTACCAAGCCTCACCTGAGGATTGAGCAGGTCCGAAATGGATCCGTCAAACCTGTTTCTGTCTGTTCTGCGGATAAGGGCAATTTGGCCGGAAACCATATATGGAGTGGAAAAACGGATTTGATACCTGCGGAGTTCGGTAATCGTCATACCGGACATTATAATATCAATTTTACCCCGTAGGAGTGAAGAGATCTGATCTTTCCAGGGGAGTTGCACCAATTTCAGCTTTTTGCCTGTAAATCTGGCCAACCCCTCGGCAAAACTGACTTCAAGACCTGTGATTTTCCCTCCCTGTCGGTAAGCAATGGGAGGAGAATTGGTTGATATGCCGACCCTGAGGAAATTATTCAGGTTTTCTTTTTTAACTGTTTTTTCGCTGACAAGACTGGTGCAGCCTGAAATTATAAAGAAAAGGAAAACAAGAAGAGTCAGGTTTTTCATAGTAGTTTTGAGGGATGGAGAAAAATTGCCAGGCTTATCAGACCTGTATCTGAATAAGCCTTGTTGCGGAAGAAATGCTGGTCAGGAACGATAGTATTCCATGACTCTTATTTTTACAATCTTTTATGCCGGAATAAACAAAGAGAAAGATACAGTTGAAGGGGAGAGCTATCTTCTGATTTCCTTGTGAATGGTCAGGGCGAGATCTGAAAGGTTGAGGGGTTTTGAAAGATAGTGTATCACTCCAAGTTCTTTGATTTTATTCAGCTCCACAGGGTTGAAGAATCCTGATGCTACAACGGCCTTTTGGTCGGGAACAATCTTCAGAATCTCCTTGTATGTTTCATATCCGTTTATCCCTGGTTCCATAACCATGTCCATAAGCAGGAGGTCGACTGGCCATTTTTTTATATACTCAATGGCTTTTTCTCCGCTTGACGCGGTTACTGGATTATAGCCGAGTCTTTTCAGGATACAGGCAGTCAGGTCTCTCTGGGATTGTTCATCGTCAATGACAAGAATTATTTCACCGTTTCCCAAAAGAGAATCGAGGGATACGGATGAAGTATCTCTGCGCGGTTCTTCTTCATTTGCCGGGAAATAAAGTTCAAAAAGAGTACCGTTTGAGTCGCTTTTTACATCAATATATCCCTGGTGGTCGCGTACGGTATGAAGAATAACTGTCAGGCCAAGACCGGAACCGCTTTTCCCCAGTTTTTTCCTGGAAAAAAAGGGTTCAAAAATATGAGGAAGTGCAGATGCGGCGATTCCGGATCCGGTGTCCTGTACAGAGAGTACAGCATATTTTCCAGGAGGAACAGTATCATAACCATTCTTAGGTTCTGCCAGGATCTCATCCCTTGTGGACAGGTATATATGCCCCCCACTGTTGATGGCCTCGGCTCCATTACGGATGAGATTGATAAGAACTTTTGTGATATGGATCGGCGAGACCAGGCTATTGCTGAGATGGGGGGAGAGGTGAAAATCAATAAGAATTCCGGGGAAAGACTGAATAAGCTGGTAATAGTCGAGGGAATCCAGGTAATCTTTTATGATATCATTGAGATTATGATTTTCTTTCTGGCAGGTGGATCCCCTGGCAACGGTCAGCAGGTCTTCCACAACTGCTGCTGCCTGTTTACCTGCTGCCCTGATACGGATAATGTCATTCCTGTATTTTTCCGATGAAGGCATGTCGAGGAGCAGGAGTTCGGGAAAGGTGACGATACTGCTGAGAATATTATTCAGGTCATGGGCCACGCTGCCGGCCATCAAGCCAATTGACTCCATTCTCCTGGCATGATCCAGTTTTTCACGCATCAACAGGTGTTCCTGTTCATGTTTCTTTTTTTCAGTGAGATCACGTATGGCTGCAACCCATAACAGCCTGCCGTCGTCATCAATCTGCCTGAGTCTGATTTCAGCAGGAAATGTTTCACCGTTGAATCGTATTGCTTCTATTTCACAAATATGACTGAGTGATTTTCTGCCGGAGAATATTTCAAATTGTTCTGATAACGGCAACGCCGGAAGAATTTCAAAAAAATCACGACCTAAGACTTTTTTTTCATCCACAGCCAGTAGTTTGCAGAACTGGTCGTTGACTTCAATAATTTCTTCCATGGAAAAAATGACAATTCCTTCCCATGTGGCCTCTGAAAGTCTCTGAAATTTGTTTTTGTTGGCTGTCAACTCAGTCTTCAAATTCTGTGTTTCAATGGCTCGTTTAATGACCTGGTGTACTCTTTCCGGTTTGCAGGGTTTGGTGAGATAATCATAGCAGCCTGTACGGATGGCCTGGATGGCGGAGTCAACAGAGGCTCTTCCTGTGAGAATCACGGTAGGCAGGTCCGGATAATTTTGAGTCAGGTATTCCGCAATTTCAAGACCATTGAGATCCGGGAGATGCAGGTCGAGAAGAACGAGATTATATTTCTGTTGGGAAAGAATGGTGAAGACTGCTCCACCCGAAGATACAGTATCGACAGTGTAGCCTTGATTCTGCAGCACACGTTTGATACTGTCTCGGAACTGGGGTTCGTCATCTACAACTAAAATTCTTTCTGGCATGAGTGCGAGGTTTCTAGCAACTGTATGTAGTATATTATTGTTTTCTTAAGGAATATCACAAGTAAGGCTAGATGAAATAGAGAAAGAAGTCAATTGAAATTCCAACTCTTCATGAAACTCTGAACAATTGGAATAATGCGACTTATTTCCGATAAGGCTGATGTTGAATAGTGCTGAAAAATCGGGTGGATTGATGTCTAAGGTGTTTCAGGATGTTAATGGAATCGTCACGGTAAATGTGGTTCCGGTTTCCGGGTCTGAAACATGTTGTATTGACCCACCCAGGTCATTGATAATTTTGCGGATGATAGCCAAACCAAGTCCTGCATGCTCCCTATCCTTAGTTGTGTGGCCAGGTTTGTAGAGTGTTTCGCTCACTGATGAAGAGATACCGGGGCCATTATCGGACACAATAATTTTTACGCAAGGGGATTTTCTGAGGGTATTATCATGTTCCAGCCGTGTTTCCACTCGTATCGTTCCTGTGTCTCCCAATGCTTCAATGCTGTTGTTTATCAGGTTGTTCAGAATCTGGCGAATTGCACCGGGGCGGCTGAGTGCGGTAATCTCTTCGGGCGCAAGGGACAGGGTGATCCCTATAGTCGAAGTGGTTTTGAAAGATTTTTTGAAGAGATCCACCGCTTCTGCCACGATTCTGTTGATATTCACTTTTTCAAGGCCTGCAGGGGATTCAGTGCCTGAAAGATTGTTGAGTCTTTTGCTGATACCGTTAATTCGATCAAGTTCATTTGAAATTACCTGGAGATCCTTCTGGAGTTCCAGGTCTCGAAGATTGTCGGCAAGCAGAGAAATGTAGTTCTGGATAATGGACAGGGGATTTGATATTTCATGTGCTATTGAGCGGGCAATCGATTCTTTAGCAGCTGCACGTTCCCTTGCCAGTTCTTCAGCGTGTTTTTCTTTCAAGAGCTCCAGATTGAGACGGTTTCCCAGATAAGTGCATGCAAGAACGAGGGGCTTTTCTTTTGACATGACTGTTGCGAACTCATGGGAGTCCATTGCAACCAGAACTATTCCCTTGCTGTTACCCATCAAGGTGAAAGGGACTACAGCAAAACAATTTTCCTTCATGATAAGGCGAAGTCGGCTGACAAAAATACGGGACTGGTCATTGCCGCCATCCTGCAGACGGATTATTCCATGATTCTCTGTGAGTTTCTTGAAAAAAGCAGATTCTGTATCGAGCGACAGAATGCCATGTTGCATCTGTCGGGCAATCGGATTTCCGGTTGAGCCGTGAACAGACAGTTTTCCTGGAGCACGGTTGTCCGGCAGCAGGATTATACATTTATGGATACAAAATACTGTCTGGAGATTTTCTTCAAAGAGTGCAAATATCCGGTCTGGTGTTTCTGCCCGGCTGAGGCTGTCCAGAAGACCATGATTCAGGGCAATAGTCTCCACTGTTTTCTGTAACTGTTCTTTACCGGTTTTTTTCGCGGATACAGTTTTTCTTCCCTGTAATCTCTGCTGGGGGATTTCCGGAGCGGAAATACTCATGTTCATCGATTCAGCGATGGAAAATACAATGGCTTTTTGTTCCTGAATGATTTCCGGTATTCTCTCACCCGGAACTTCAAGATTTTCAACCTGCCGGAGGGTGTTGTTGTACCCGGTTCCTGTTTCCAGTGCCAGGGGATTTGCAATATGGATCAGCCGACTGAGTCTGTCGGTTTTTTCCAGATGCAGTGTGGACGAGTGGTGTTCCCGAATGGCACGGGTTATTTTTTCATCAAGTTTCCAGCGCTCGGTCAGCAAGGCGCCGATTTCCTGGTGTGAAATACCAAAAACATGGTGCTCAAGCTCTGTGAGTTCATCTGGTGAAGTACAATTCTCTGTAATTTCGCTGTATTTTTCAGGACTGAACTGGTTGAAAATACATTTACCGATATCGTGCAGTAATCCGGCAAGATAAGGCTCAGCCGGGTGTGGATAGGTACAGATTTCCGCAAGCCTTTTAGCAATCAAAGCGGTCAGCAGGGAATGGTACCAGAATTCTCTGAGATTAAGCGGGCCAACCTGGTTCTGTTGAAATGTTTCCTGAACGGAAACAGATATGGCCAGGCTCCTGACGCTGTCAATACCAAGAAAAATTACAGCCTGTTCGATGCCGGTAAAGGACGATCTGCTCCCGAGAAAGGCGGAATTAGCCAGTTGCAGTATTTTGGCGGACAGCAAAGCGTCCCGGGATATGGTTTTACCAATCAGTTGAATGTCAACTTCCGGGTTGTTGCATATATCAAGCAGTTTTGCAAGAGTATGCGGCAGGGTGGGCAGCTGGTCAATGGCTGTAAGCAGTTCTCTGGTGATTGAAGTTTTGTTCATTTCAATTTCCTTGTATGCGGGAGCTGGTCAGACAGCCATCCTTCAGCGTGTTGTGGCAAGGTGTAATTTCCAATATCTTCTAGCAGATAACGACAAAAAATGACAAGAAAAATCGGCAGGATCCGTTATGAAACTCCAGCACCGGTTATTTTGCTTGTGCCATCATATCCCGGTTCAATCCTGATCTGTACGGGAATTCGTTCCCGGATGGCAGGAACGTGAGAAATGATACCGATTGTCTTTCCGTCCTGCTGCAGACGGCCCAGGCTTGCAAGGGCTGTCTCGAGAGATTCTTCATCCAGGGTGCCAAAACCTTCATCAAGAAACAGTGAATCCACCTGGATGTTTTTACTGGCCATTGAGGCGAGACCAAAGGCAAGGGCAAGGCTGACAAGAAAAGATTCTCCACCGGAAAGGTTGCGCGTGGGCCGGAGCTCGCCGGCCTGATAGTTGTCAATCACATTCAGTTCAAGAGGTTTTGTACGATCACGAACGAGGAGATAACGGTCGTTCATTTTCATGAGGATTGTGTTGGCGTGGTAAACCATCTGTTCAAAAGTGAGTCCCTGGGCAAAGTTGCGGAATTTTTTGCCATCGGCTGAACCGATAAGATGATGGAGCTGATCCCAGTAATGACATTCCTTTTCCTGCTGTCTGATTATTTCCTGCTGACCGGCAAACTGTTTTTTGATATGTTCCTGCTGTGTTATTCTGTTTTTCAGTGCCCCTAAGCTTTCCTGCAGTTCATTTATTTTTTTTTCGAGACCAGCAGCCTGAAGTTGAAGTTCTCTTTCAGGCTTTAAAGTCAGTTTTTGCTGTTGTTCTCTGGCAAATCGATTAGCACAGTCTTCCACCAGGGCTGAAAGCTCAACCCGACGTCGGATTAGCGAGTCCCGCTCCGCTGTCATGGTTGCCAGGATATCTTTCGGAATGAGACTGGCCTCAAGATCTTCTTCAGACCTGAACCCTTTTTCAGCCAGATCCAGTTGGAAACGGGTTTGCAGTTTATCCAGTTCCTGTAAAATGTTTTTTCTGTTTATTTTCAGAATTTCAATGCGTTCGCTGAGAGTAATGCTTTGTTTTTCAAGCTGGTCCAAAATTTTCTGATGTTTTTTTCTGGTTTTTTCCGCTTCATCGAGCAGTTGCTTCAGTCGCTGTTCCTCCCGGTCCGGATCTTTTCTGCCGTAAATATGTATCCGTTCTTCATTGAGAAGTTCAATCTTTTTCTTTATTTCCTGGTTATGTAAAAGCTTTTTTTCCAGTTCAGCTTCGGCATGGGCAAGCGAATAAACAACCTTGTCTCTTTCAGCATCTGTCGCCTGCATGGATGATTTCAGTTCATCCATTTTTCCATGCCATTTTGTCCAGAGACCCGCAAGGTCCCGGAGTTTTACATTTAAATAAGACAGGTTGTCACCATCGGCCAAGGCAATCTTGTAGCGTCTGCACTCACTGGTGATAGCTGAGAACAGTTTTTTCCTTTCATTCACAGCCGTCTCAATTTCCATGGCCAGACGTTTTTTTTCATCTCTTGATTTTTCCAGTTCATAAGACCTTTGTTGCAGGTGTTTTTCCCCGGCGGAGAGATCGTCCTTTACCGTACTGATATGATCGTTAATTTCTTCTATTCTCTTTTGCAGGCCGGCTGTTTTTTTTATTTTTTCTGCTATGTTCTTCTGTCTGTTCCTGAGATCAGTGCAGGTGCTGTTTACAGCTTTTCTTTTGAGCATGGACAGTTCTGCTTTAATTTTATCCAGGTTGTCAATCAGAAGTTTACGCTCTTTTTCCAGCTGCTTTCTTTGTTCAGCGATCACTCCAAGATCTGTCTGCAGGCGAGTGAGTCGGCCTGATATTTCTTCCAGATTCTCTTGTTCCTGGAGGAGTTCCTGCCGGTAATTGTCTTTTGCAGGAGTAGTGATATGTTCTGTGGCAAGAAAAGGATGGTGTTGCGAGCCGCACAGAGGGCAGGGGCTGTTTTTTTTCAGTTTTGCCCTTTCTGCTTCAAACTGTTCTATCTTGTTATGGAGAAGTACCAGTTCTTCAAGTTTTGTTATTGTGTCTCTTTTTTCTGTACGTTCTGATCTTGTTCTTTCAATACGGTCTGTCAGTTGCGTGTACTCCCCGTCAAGTGTTCTTCTGCCCTTGTCACAGTCAGTGAGATGACGTTGCACTGTTACCTTTTTCTCTTCCAGTTCATCAATGAGAAGTAGGGTTTCAAGCGATTTTTTCAGAGTATCAGCCTCTTCATACAGAAAATGCAGGGAAGTGGCTGGACTCCTGGCAAACTGTTCAGAAATGTGTTCTTTTTCTTTAAAAAGCTGCTGAAGCCTGTTTCGCGCAGTTTCTCTCTTTTTTTCCCACTCTCGGACAGTTTTTTTCTTCTCTGTAATTTCCAGCTCAATATTCTTATGCTTTTGGGTAAGCAGGGTTTCTTCGACTCTTTTTTTATCATGATTGCTGATCTTCTGTCGGATAATGGCTGTTTTTTCCGCTAGGTCGGCTAGATACCTGTTGTTTTCAATGGTTTTTGTCTGTTCATCCAGTTCTTTTTCCAGTTCTCTTTGTTTTTTCCGGATAGCCAGTTTTTTTTCTTCCAGGTGTTCAATATTCAGTTTCTCTTCATTGACAGTCTTTTGGAGCCGGGCAAGTTCCTGTTGTCCTGTATTGATGAGAAGATCAAGGCGTCTTGCCTCTTTTGCGCCAGTTTCACTTGCGTTTTTCTCTTGAACTTGGCGACTGTAGTTGGAAGCACTCTTATTAACTTCTTGTCTGGCTTGTTCCATCTCAACTGTAATATTCCCTGCTTCTTTTCTGCTTCTCTCCAGTTCATTGCTGTTTTTTTCTATATTTTTTCGCAGCTGGTGAATCATCCGACAGGTATCATGGAGGAGTCTGGCTTTTTCGGCCTTGTTGATTCTCTGATGTGAAGGTTTTTCTTTTTTCCACCGGGTTTCCACATCTGACAGTTCAGCTTTGAGTTGCGTGATCTGTTCTTCGAGATGTGCAATATTTTTCAGCCAGTCGAGTTTGGTATGAACCTGTTTGAGAAGCTGTCGTGTCTTTGTCAGATCGGTGTCATGGTCAGCAATCGTTCTGTACAGTTGGGACAGCTCTTCTTCAGGGATAAGAGTGAATGTATCTCTGGTCTGTTTCAGTCTGTTCAGCTTTTCCTTTTCTTCCTTCCAGCGATGGTGTGAGTGCTGTGATATCTCGGAATAGATGGTTGTTCCTGTTATCTGTTCAAGAATGGGGGCTTTTTCATCGGAAGTAGCTTCAAGGAATTTATTGAAATTTCCCTGGGCCAGCAGGACGGACCGGGTAAAACGATCAAAGTCCATTCCTGTGACTTCTGTTACTTTTTTCAGAACATTCCGCAGTTTTGATTCCAGTATCCGACCGGTTTCCTCTGCAACTATTTCGTGTTTCGGGGGTTGAAGGTCTCCAGCGGGCTGCCGCCTGGCTCTATGCTGGGCCCAGTGGCAGCGAAAAACACCCTTTGCAGTGGAAAAGGTGACTTCTGAAAAACATTCCCCGGTTCTGCGGCTCATAATTTCGTTGGTACTTTTGCTGATTGACTCCAGACGTGGTGTCTTCCCGTAGAGTGCAAGGCAGATGGCATCGAGGATGGTGCTTTTTCCGGAGCCGGTGGGACCGGTTATAGCGAAAATGTTTCCCGCCCTGAAATCCGGTGTGGTGAAATCAACAGCCCAGCTTCCCACAAGAGAGTTCAGATTACGGAATCGGAGGTGCAGTATTTTCATAGTATCCTGAATTCATAAAAGTTCGCAGTGTAACTGGTGACTTTGCTGCGGCTATCTACAAAACAGTGCAGTGGAACGGCACCATTATTATCCCGGGAACATAAATACATAAAGAGCATGAAAGATTTGCTCTTTGAGGCCAGTGTCTCATTCTGCGTTTTTATCGGCTTCGCCCAGATCCGTTAAAACTTCATTGAAGCGTCTGATCAGTTCGTTTCGGTCATTTCCCTCAATTTGATTGGTATCAAGGCACCGTCTAAAAACATCATTTTCCGACAGTTCTTCAAGAGTTTCCCTGGGTGCAGCAGGGAGGAGAATATTCTTTACAGCTGTTGTATTGACTGTTCTCAGGATCTCCATATCGGATGATTGTATTGTTTCATTGAAAAGGTGGGAGAGGTCAGCGGCAGCATTATTGCCGGTATAGAGAATCTCCACACGGGCATTACTGCCTGTTTCCAGCAGTCGGGTAAGGGAGGCCTTGATCTCTTCAATATCCCCCTGAAGAGAAACAAGTTCCCTGAAACATGGAACGATGAGGGGTGTTATCTCTTTTACCTTGTGATCAAATTCAACCAGCAGAACTTGTTTTTGATTTTCGGCTTCCTTGAAGCTCATCTGAAGAGGACTGCCGCAGTAGCGAAAAAGGGGATTCTGCCCTGCAACCTGTGGCGTGTGCAGATGGCCCAGTGCCGCATAGTTTACGATTTCAGGAAAGATATCACAGCAAATACGGCCAAGACCGCCCACGTACAGGTCCCGGGTTCCATCACCGTCAAATGTTTTACCACCCGCCATAAAAAGATGGCCCATAACAATTACAGGTACCGGTTGCTCAAGTTTTTTCTGTACTGAGCCTGCATGGTTGATTACTTCTCTGAAATGGTTGCGAATACCTTCCAGAAGCAAGTGTTCCTTTTCTACACTTTCTTCCCCCGGGCGAGATTGTCTGACATCACGATCCCGTAGATAGGGCACGGCGCAGACAATGGCCAGGGGTGTTTCATTTTCATTTTTCAGCAGCAAAACTTCTTTTTCCGGGAGCTCTGTTTTACTGCCGATGACATGAATATCAAGAGAACGGAGCAATTCGCCCGGTGCTTCAAGAAGAGTGGGGGAGTCGTGATTGCCTCCAATGATGATGACGTGGCTGCATGAGGTAAAGAGTATTTTTCTGAGAAACCTGAAATAGAGAGACTGGGCCCGATTACTGGGAGTAGTCGTGTCAAAGATATCTCCGGCAATACAGAGAATATCTATAGATTGTTCTTCGATGACCCCATGGAGCCAGTTAAGAAAGTGTTCATGCTCATCAATCCGTTTTTTTCCATAGAGATGGCATCCCAGGTGCCAGTCGGAAGTGTGCAGCAGTTTCATGTCCTGTTGTCTTTATCTGAAAATCCAGCTTTTTGAGGTTATTCGCCCCAGTCAGATTTTGTACTCAAAGAGCATAAATACCAAGAGGGTATAAACACCCATAGGGCATAAATGGCAGAACCATTGGGGCCAGCAATGCCGGTCTGTTCTCAACTCTGTGTTCTAAACTCTGATAACCCATGAAAAAAAGGCTTTTATGTGTCAAGCTGAATTGGGTATTTAATCAAAATATTTTACTCGAACTGTTTGAAAATAAAACTGTACCACACCAGTTCAAAAAGAAAATGAGAATTGGAAGGAATGAAAAAAAAAGCCAGGCTGCGTAACCATCTCAGGGTGGTTGACAGGAGGAGAAATGGGGATCAGCCTTCGGAGACGGCAAAAGGATAGTGTTTTTTTACACAGTCGGGGCAGAAGGTATGACTTAAAGTGTCACTTGAGTCGAGATGCAGGGGTGTTGCCGGTATTGTCCACTCTCCATGGGCGGTTAAGACCTTGTTGCAGAAGCAACAGACAGTTGTGAAGTCTTTTTTCGTGGTTGCCAGTTCTGTATGGGGTACTTTACACATAGGCGATTTTGTAGTAAAAATGACCGGACATGATTGTTTTATGACTCATATCCTGGAGACCGAATTGGAGTAAAAATAATTAAAAAATTTCCTGACCAAGTTTTTTCTGCTCAGGCAGTTATTAATGAGTGTTCCATAACCGGGATAAGGTTCAAAATAAAACTGTCCAGCCGATGATAGCTTGTAAAGATTTACCTGCCAAGTCAGGTTTTGGTAATCTTTCAGTAAGGAACTGTTATGAATTGGAGGCGGTATGTCACCGGAGAGTGCGTTGACCTTTTTTACAGCTATTTTTCTTTTTGCCATAACTCCCGGACCGGGAACGTTTGCCCTGACAGGCAGGGCCCTGGCATTTGGGTGGCGGTCCTGCAGAGGAATGGCGTTCGGTATGGCTCTGGGTGATGTGATATATCTGGTTTTTGCATGTTTCGGGTTGGCGATAGTCGCCGAGCGGTATGAAGAAATTTTTATGGCTATCAGATATGCAGGGGCTGTTTACCTGGTTTATCTCGGGCTGAAATTATGGTTTGCTCCTTCGGAAGACGGACAATCCATGTCCCATAAGAAAACGGGAAAAAAGGCATGGGCCGGTGTTCTGCAGGGATTTCTGATATCCTCATCCAATCCCAAGGTGATCCTTTTTTATATTGCGTTTCTTCCAACTTTTATTGATCTGACAAGTCTTGGTGGCCGAGATGTTCTTTTAGCTTCTCTACTGACCATAGTTGCACTGATGAGCGGTCTCATGCTTGTGGCTTTCTGTGCCGGATCGGCTGGAAAACTTCTCAGGTCTCCCTCATCTGTCAAGAGGATGAACCGGGGTGCTGGAACAATTATTGCCGGAGCAGGCATCTACCTGGCCTTCCATGACTGAGTTTTGTCAGCGTTGTTTCACATGCTCCGCGAACTATCCGTAAACAAGTTCCCCACCTGAATATCCTAGTCCGCCTGCACATGCCAGGCAGAGAATGTAGATCAGAAAAATTGTTCTTGGTTCTTTTCCTTTTCTTTTAAAAATAATAGAAGTTCCAAGAAGGACAATCAACGTGGTTCCAAGAACCATTTTGATTATGATGAATGTATTCCATTCCCCTTCCATGAACTGAAGCCAGTCCAGCAGACCTGCCCCAATTACTGGAAAGACGCCAAGAAAAGCAAGAACGGAGCAATAAAAGGCGGTCTGGTTAAAGTGGCTGTTTTTCCAGATCAGACCGAGAAACGCGAAGGTAACCATGCCAATAATCATTCCCATGGGAACGTGGGTGAGCATGGGATGCAGTGGATGCGTAAAACCAACTTTTGCCAGAAATCCATAAATGCTTTCAACCATAAGCTTCTCCAGTTCATTGATATATCGGTTCTTGTTTCACTACAGCTCAGCTGGGAGACTGTCCGAGAATGGTCTTTCGCCCAAACTCTTCAGATTTATCAGAAAAATATCCTCGGAATATCAATCATATGCCTGTGGTATTTTTGATAAATCTTCAATTTTGAACAAAATGCCTATTCTCGAACAAGCTCCTGGTACCATACCTTCATTTCTAAAATGGGATATAGAACATCTTTTTGGTAATAGTAATCATTGTTTGTGTAATTGCATCATTGCAATTGAGATTCTCACGATCCATGCTTTTCAAAAAGAGCATGTTTCATCACTATCGAATGCCATGAATACGGGGGACATTAAAAAGAGGAGTCGCCTCCTCCAGGTTGAATTGTTACTGTTTCTCCAATTCTGATCGGAAAGAATTGTGTTTTCTCATATTTTTCAGATTTGAGAATTGTTTTTAAAAGTCGTGGTGGTTCAAAAAATGGTTCATGGGTCAGTTGGAAAGTCCCCCAATGAATTGGAATGGATAATTTCGATATGATATCTCTATGAATAAGAATAGCCTGGGCTGGATCCACGTGCTGAGATAACATAAAATATCTCGGCCCGTAAGCGCCGATGGGGATAAGGGCCAGATCATATGGTCCTGTCCGTTGGCCGATTTCTTTAAATAACATGGAATCATACGCGGTATCACCGCCAAACCAGCAGGTGAAATCCATTATCCTGATTGACCAGGATCCCCATAAGCTTTTGTTGGTGTCCCAAGGTGTTCTTTTGGACCAGTGAACAGCAGGGGTGAATGTAACCGTCACATCTTTATTGTAAGTATGTGACTGCCACCATTCGGATTCCACAATGTTGCACGAATCAATGCCCTGTTTTTTAAACCATCTCTTCAGCCCCCATGGGACGAACCAGGTAACAGAATTGCCGAACAGTTTTACTGTGCGATGGTCGAGATGATCGTAGTGGTTGTGTGAAATGACGATAAAATCGATATCAACCAGTTCTTCATAAGATAGAGCCGGTCTGGTGTGCCTTGTTGGAATGAAAAAGTCAACGGGGGCAGGCCAGGCAGTGAAATGGGGGTCGGTAAGAATATTGATTTGACCATATTGGATCAAGACCGTTGCATGACCTATCCAGGTCGCACGTGGTTGATCAGCTGGAGAGAAAATCAACTTCCTGTCTGGTTTTACGACTATTTTCTGCAGGTCCAGAGGATTGATACCGGGATATCGCCCCTCTTTCAGGCGCATTTTAAGCCATTTCAGAAATGATGTACGGCTTGTGTTTCTGTTCTGCATGAAATAAACCTGAATCCTGCACTTTAGCCCGCATTTCTCATGAACATTGTGTCAATTTTGAGATGAGCTGTAGAATACAAATAATTAGCCAACTATCAGTAGTCGAACAAAATTGACACAATGTTCACCCAAGGTCAGCCCAGGCGACGCCATCTTCTGCAATATTTCAACAGTAAATATAGGCCACTATTATTTACTCTTGAAAATTTTGTAGCTGACGCCGCCTGAACTGATGAAAAATGCGGGTTAGCCAGCATTTCTCATGAGTTCAAGCAGTGTCATATTCAGAGTTCTCGGAGTTTTTGTTTGCCTGGCTATCTTTGTGAATGAAAAAAACAGATAAAAATTAACACAATGGTCATGAGCAATGGGAGTTGAGTTATAAATCTGTCAAAAAACCAATATCAATCCGGTACGATTGATTTTTATAGGTAAAAGAGTTGAGAAGGAGGTCAACCCCATTGTTCGATAATATCTGAGAAGGAATGAATTTACCCACAAGTTTATATGGATCAATTCGGGATGTTTCGCAGTGCAGAACTTTTACCGCCGGAATAAGTTTGTATATCTGTTCCGGGGTCCTGAGATCGTGCTTGAGGATGATTAGCCTGTTTCCCTGTAATGTTGCTCTTTTTTCCAGAATAAGCTCTTCAATTTTGTCCTGAAAAAGAAAGAATCGTTTTTTCATTAATTATTTTTCCGTGGCCGAAAAGAATGTTTTAAATATTGAAGGACTTGTTTTCTTGTGTTTGCCTTTTGATTGAGCATCAGAACAAATGGATTGTTTTTCTGACCATTTTTCACATACCCTGCATAACAAAAAACATCAGTGAGAGTACCACTTTTTATATAAACATGCTCTTTTTCATTGAGGAGAGTTCTATAGGGATAGAACCGTCTGAGGATCTTCAGCATTGCATCGGGGGTGATTCTGTTCTTTCTGGAAAGACCGGAACCTTCTATTATGTTGAATGCATCTGGCGTCAGGCCGAGGGTGTTTCGGGCATAGTTTTGAAAAAACCGGTGGGATTTCTGCCAGTTGGCCGGATAGCCATAGGCTGCTGCACCGCATGTAAGAAAAAGCTGGTTTGCTATAAAATTATTAGAGAACTTCAGGCAGGATCGTACGATATCAACTAAGGCTTTTGAGGAGACGTGGATGTAAAGAATCTTTTCATTATCAATGGCGGGAAATTTTCCCGCGTAAATTTTGTTTCCGACCTGAACGCCGGATTTTTTGAGCATGGCTGCGAAAAGTTCTCCTGTGTACTGGAGTGAGGGTGGATTCCGGGTCATGCCTGCAAGCGTATCAACATTAATGCGATGAATTCCGGCAGAGAGATTTCCTCGTATATTCTGCATAATCGGTAGATTGGGCGTCTGTTGTTCTCCACTGACGACAGATCCGTTTGCAGAGATAAAAACCGGCAGGCTGTTGAAGTTAACAGCCAGAGCAGAATTCGGAGCATCATAAGGGTTGTTGGAACCTTCGCTGCCGTCAGTGGGGGTTGCCAGGTTGAAGGCACTGTCATCAAGGACAATTGAGGTGATATCTCTGAGCCCGAGGTCGACAAGTTTTCTGCAGATTCGCTCAATTTCTTCCGATATGAGAAACGGATCACCCCATCCTCTGATAAAAAGGACTTTGTGATTGTCCAGAAAGAAATCTGTTTTGAAGCGGTAATTATCCCCCAAAGTTTCAAGGGCCGCGAGCGAAGTGAGAATTTTCAGAGTCGAAGCGGGGATGAAGGGATCGTTTTCCCTGAACCCGGAAATATTCACGCCATGGGCGACACCATATCCACCATTTCGAATGAGATTGTTAACCCATGGAGGATGCCCATAAGACAAAGAACAGCTTCCCAGAAGAAAAACCAGGAGAAGCGGAATTCTCCATGTTCCTGCCGGGGAACACATCTGAAATATTCTAAAATTGATTTTAATGGTTCATTGTCCTCCAACCGGTTTTGAGAATTGCCGTCTCCAATGCCCTTTTTTTGTTAACACCAATAATGTGGGTTAGAATTTCAACAGGTTTAATACCAGGTCTGGAGGCAATTGAAACCGTTTCCAGTTCAATGGTGTCAGGTTTTGTGCACCGGAGTTTTCTTACCAGGGGACGGACGTCGAGGGAAGTTGTTTTCCCCTTTCTGCTCCTCTGTATGGAAAATGAACGACTCTCAGAAAAATCGGTTATTCTTGTTTTTTCCTTGTCACTCAGGGGACTGTGCAACACCATTATATAGGATGTCAGAATTTCCTGCGCTATTTTTCCGGGATGTTTTTCCACGGTTGTCACTTCAAGACCCTGTGGAAGCTTGTCGTTGAGTTTTTTAATAACAGTTTTTCTGTCTGAAAGGGGAGTGGTAAGGTCCATAATAAAGAATTCAGCCAGGCTTTCTGTGCCCACAGCCAGTGCCGGTCCAAAGGAAATCTTGGGAGAAGGGTTGAACCCCTTACTGTAATGGGTTTTGATATTTGCCCGTCGAAGGGCTCTGAAAATGACCTGGAGAATCTCCAGATGGCCGAGAAAACAAATTTCCCCTCTTTTAGAGTAGTGGACAATATACCTGTAGTGGCTGTCGTTTTTTTTGTAATCCTGATCGGTAGACAGTGGCAGGCCTGATTCCTGCTGTTTTTTTGACCTGTTGTGGACAATCGGCAGGATGGTTTTGAAATCACAAAGGCCACATTTCTGGCAGCTGTGATATCTGCAGTCAGGTGTATATGATTCGGTAAGGGCTTTTTCATACTCGTTTTTCAGAAAGTCAAGATCAACTCCGGAATGGAGGTGTTGCCAGGGAAGAGTCTCATCCATCGACCGGGGACGGAGGTAATCTTCCAGATCAAGGTGACATTTCTGTGCCGCTTCCTGCCAGGTCCTGAGCTGAAAATACTCTGTCCAGCCGTCAAGCCTTGCTCCGTCGTGCCAGGCCGTAACGATCAGGCGACCCAGGCGCCTGTCTCCCCTGGAAAAAACACCTTCCAGAAAACTGAGTTCAGGATTGTGATACTTGAGATTGACACCCTTGAGTTTCAAGTCACTTTTCAATTTTTTAAGGGTGGAGTAGCTTTCTTCCATGGACAGTTGTCTTTCCCACTGGAACGGGGTGTGGGGTTTTGGAACAAAAGTACCGACACTGACATTGATCTGTTTTTTTCCTCTGGCTGTACCCTGGTCCCGTTCAAGTTTGGCCTTTTTTACGAGTTCCACTATCTCTTCATGATCTTTTTTTGTTTCAGTCGGCAGTCCGATCATGAAATAGAGCTTAACAAGTTTCCAGCCCAAACCAAAAGCCTCTCTACAGGTCGAGAGAAGATCTTCCTCGGTTATGCCTTTATTGATGACCCGGCGTAACCGCTCACTTCCTGCTTCAGGGGCCAGGGTGAAACCTGTTTTCCTGACCCGTTTGATCTGATCCATGATAGGTTGTGTGAGAGTACCCACACGCATGGAAGGCATGGAGACAGAGGTGAAATTGTCGGCGAACCTGTTCATCAGTTCCGGTAATGTCTGCTCCAGGCAGGAGTAATCCCCAGTTGAAAGGGACAGGAGTGCCAGCTCCTCAAAGCCGGAGTCTTCAATACCGGCCATGGCCAGCTCCCTGATCTGTTGAGGTGTACGTTCCCGAACCGGTCTGTAGATGATCCCGGCCTGACAAAAACGGCATCCCCTGGTGCAGCCACGTGCAACTTCGATTCCCAGTCTGTCATGGACAATCCTGGCGTTGGGGACGATGGGGTTCTTGAGATGATCAATACGATCAAGATTGGGGATGATCCGTCGTGAAATGTGTGACTGTGAATCTGAACGGTGCTGGATTTCCACTGTGTGTCCAGCCTTGTCGTAAACCGGTTTAAAATGAGACGGGATATAGACCCCTTTAATTTTTCCCAGCTGTTCCAGCAGTTTTTTTCGCTCTCTTTGATTGCCTGGTGTATTGCCTATGATTTCGGCTATCTCCAGAACAGCTTCTTCTCCATCACCCAGGAGGATGGCATCAAAAAAATCAGCCACCGGTTCCGGGTTCAGGGCCCCGGCCCCACCGGCCAGGATAATGGGTTGGGTGTCATCCCTTTCTGCGGCTAAAAACGGCACGCCTGCAAGATCCAGCACCGTCAGGATATTGGTATAACAGAGTTCATATGGCAGGGTGAACCCAAGCAGGTCAAAATCAATCAGTGGATGGGAGGATTCAAGGGTTGTAAGAGTCTCATTTTTCTCCCTTATGAGTTTTTCCACATCGGTATCCGGACAGTAGCATCGCTCGGCCAGAAACTTGTCATTACCGTTAAGTATGTGGTAAAGTATCTGCAATCCCTGATGAGACATTCCAATTTCATATAAATCCGGAAAGATGAGGGCACAGCGGGTCATGACGGTATCCCATGGTTTTATGGTGGAATTGTATTCATGTCCCAGGTAGCGACCGGGTTTGGAAACATATGGAAGTATTTTCTTGTTTATCATTGATAAAATCCGGTTGAGGATTGTTTAATTCAAGGTTTGCAGTCTTGATTGTATGGGAGTTTTCTTTTTTCGATCACCCATGAACTTCGGCCTGGTTGAAGAAATGCCCGTTTCACCTTGATGAGTCCCGTACAGAGTCGGGTTTCTTTCTGGCCAGCCCCTTCATTTACTGGAATTTGGTTGACTTTTCAAGCCGGGATGATGTAATCAGAAAGCTTAAAGAAAAGAATGCGTATAACCAGGCGTTTTAATATATAAAAAGGATTTTCTTATGAAGTATTTTTCCCTTCTTCTGCCTCTTTTTGTTTGTATGTATTTTTTTTCGACCCCACTCTGCAGTGCCGGAGAAAGTGATACGGTCGCTCTTCAATCCATATCCTACAATCCCCTGACCAATGACAGAGAGACTGTTGTTTTTAAACTCGGTGCTACCATATCAGCAAAAATTTTTCAGTTGCATGGGGATAATCCCAGAATTGTGATAGATTTTCCAAATGTTGTCTACAGGGGGAAGAATGTTATTCCCGTGGAAAACGGTATCTTTGCCAATGCCATACGCATTGGTGCTCATACTGAACCGATTCGGAAAACACGGGTTGTGATTGATCTCGTAAAAAAGAATAAGATCCGGTACGAAAAATCATTTTCTGAAGAAGATAAGACATTGTTACTTACCTTGCTCAGAAAAGAAACAAAAACAGCAGATCCTCAGTCCACTGTTGTCAAAATGAAGATTGAGAAACAGGAAAGGGCAGTTCCACCGGTCTTTGCGGACAAGCCGGTATTGCAGGACCGGAAGGCTCCTCCACAAAAAGCAAATGTAAACCAGGTTGCAGCAAAACGACCTTCAGTGGCGGGGGAGGCAGATAAAAAATCTATCACTGCTCCGGAAATCGGAAAAGATATCGAGGAAAATAAAGCCAGGTTACTGGAAATTTCCTTTGATGATTCATCCAACAAGGGCGAGATGGTCATTTTTCGTCTCAATGATTTTTATCCTCCCTCTGTCTCCGCGATGGAAAAGGAAACACCCAGGGTAATCTGTGATTTCATGGACATGGAGTTGGGGCCGGATGTGAACAGGGCAATTTCTGCCAACGGAAAATATGTTGAGAAAATCACCACCACCAATCAGGGAAGTACAGATAAGATTGAGGTTGTTCTTGATCTGGCTCCGGACAGGGATTACGATCTGCAGCAGGTGTTTTTTAAAAATGACAATCTTTTTGTCCTGATCGTCAATGAACTGCCTCCGGAAATAGTCAGTGGCGGGAAAAAAAATAAAGAGAAGGGCGCTACGGAATGATCTGGCGCACATAGCCTGCCGGTGCCTTGAGATGGAAGTCTTTTTCTGTTAGATCGTCGGCAACAGCTATATTGCTCAGTTTTAAATCAATTTCCGTTGAATATTCAAGTCCGCTTACCCTGATTGTATATGGTTGCGCGCAACCGCTGACTGTTTTCCAATTGCCATAGTGAATTTCGCCGACCACTTTACCCCGAGCGTTTTCCAGGATACGTGAAAGAAGAAGAGTTTTTTCAGGATCAACCAGAAAATGTGTCAGTCCTTTAGCCGCAGTATGATCTCTTTTCTTCCTCCGTATTGTAATCCACACACCTCTTTTTTTTGCATCATTTCTCAGGTCAATAATATCTCCTTCGGGGAGGTGCACTGTTCCCCGCAACCATTCATTCCATGTGCCCTGGGTCAGTATTGATGGGATATTGTGCAGCATGCCGTAGGAGTAAGTATTGCCTTTGATATATCTTCTTTCAAAAGTGTTGATCAGCTGAAATCTTCTTTCAGTAACTGCAAAGGCCAGCAGTGTCTGGCCAAAGGGATTGGTGACGATAAATTTAAGGGAGGATGGATAATACAGCTGGAAATAACCTGATATCAGCTCTTTATTAAAGAGATTCTTGTAAAATATGGAAATATCACCATCAATGGGCTGTTCACAAAAGTTGCTTTTCTGATCGAGTGCCTGGAGGAGCTGCGTGGCCTTTTGGTTGTCCTCGTCTTCAATGGGGGCTGTCCATGGGTGATAGGCACACCCCGAGGCCAGAAGCCAGAAAAGGCATAATAAAACAGACGTTTTGCTATAATTACTCACCGCTTTCAAAAGCCCTGATTTTTTGCTTGACCAGGTTACGTTTTTTTTCATCCTTGAACATCTCATAAGCCTTTTTCCAGGTCTTCACAGCCATTTTATTCTGTTTCAGGGAGCTGTAGATGTCTCCCAGGTGTTCGAAAATGTGGGGGTCCCGGGGCTCCAGTTCCAGAGCTTTCAGTATTTCCTGCCGTGCTTTTTCAAAATTACCGAGGCGGTAATGGACCCAGCCCAGGCTGTCGATGATATACCCGTTGCCGGGTTTTAATTGTGCTGCTTTTTCAATATATTTCAGGGCTTTTTCCAGATGCACATTGTTGTCTGCCCAGGTATAGCCGATGAAATTCAAGGCTTCCGCATGGTCCGGCTTCAGGTCAATCACTTTCTGCATAATGGTCATTGCCTGACTGTGCGCACCATTTTTCTCCAGCAGAAGGCCATATTCAAAAAAGAGTTGAGGGTTTTCGGGATAAATATGCACAGCTTTATCGAGCAGGGAAATTGCCTTGTTATTTTTTTTCTGTCCCTGGTAGAAAACTGAAAGCAAGGCATAAAAAAGCGGGCTGCGTCTCTTGGGTGAAGCGATATTTTTTTCAAGCAGGTTTATTGCATCTTCAGGTTTTTTCAGTTTTCGCAGGATGCGGGTCTGCAGGTAGACGGCTTCTTCAAATATGACACTCGAGGGTGCAATTGATTGCAGGTGATGCAGGGCCAGGCTGTAATTTTTATTCTGGAAATAAATCATTGCCAACAGGTAATGCGGTTCCTGCTTTTCAGTTTTGTTGACGAGGTCAAGAAGAAGAGATTCTGCGGACGAGAGATCTTTTTTTCGCAGCAGAATTTTGGCTGCGATGATATCGATTCTTGTTTTATCCCTGCTTCGTTTCCGAATCTCTTTTAATTCTGTAAGAGCCTTGTCGTTGCGACCCATATCGAGAAGAACCTGGATGCGACTGAGCGATGCTCTTTCATCGTCGGGATCATTTCTGCTGACGGAAGAGTATATTCTGAGGGCGTCGGTATACTGTTTCTGTTCCGCATAGAACTGACCAATTTCAAAGGCCAGTTCTCTGGACCAGTTGAGGGCCAGGGCCTTTTCATACTCTTTAGCGGCTTCCTTTATTTTACCTTCTCTTTTCAGGGTACGGGCCAGGTAAAAATGAGCAAAATAGTGTTCATCATTATTTTTCAGCAGAAGTCGCAGTTTTTCCTCTGCAATACTGTACTCTTTTTTATAGCTGTAAAGGAAGGCGAGACGGAACTGGACATCTTCGTTATCCGGCTCTATTTCCAGGACGGCGTTATAGAGCTGGATAGCCCTGTCAGCCTTGTTTTGTCTGGCATAGAGATTGGCCAGAAAGAGTTTGAGTCGTATGGCATCGGGACTCTTTTCAATTTCCCTTTCAAGCCAGGCAATAGCCTTATCGGTCTCACCCATCTTCAGAAGAAGAACAGGGAGTTTACGTTTGACATAATCGGCTCTCCTGTCACAGATGAGGGCCTTCTGGTATGCTTCCAGAGCTTCCCTGTACTGCTCATTGCTTTCAGCATGGGATCCCCACAGGAAGTAGAAATAGGAGCAGGAAAGATCAGTGTTATCGTCTTCCGGTTGCTGGACGGTAGATGGGCGCGGAAAGGTACAGGATCCAAGGAGGATGCAGAACAAAAGCATGAGTGTTGCATACAGGCGGCTCATAGTTTTTCCTGAAAGTCGGGAGATCTGGAGAGCAGGAGGGAGACATGGTTGAGAACTCGACGGTGGACTTCTTCTATGGAACCATCGGCATCAATAATTTTTATATACGGTCTTCTGAGGTTGGCAAATATCCTGGCTGTCTTTTGTAAGTTTTCCAACTGTTCAAAATCATTTGGTTTTTCTTTTCTGCCAGAGATAATTCGCTCTATTCCCTGTTGAGCAGGAAGCTGAAAAAGCAGTGCCAGATCGGGATCAGGGGCAAAACTGTTACGTTCAAGTACCTCTTCAGGGTCAAAACCAAGAGCCCCCTGGTAGGCGGCGGTGGAAAGAAAATACCTGTCACAGAGAATTATTTTGCCACTGTCAAGTGCCGGTTGAATCAATTCGTTCACATGTTCGCGCCTATCAGCAAGGAAGAGTTCAAGTTCTTCTTCTCTACTGGATTCCGTTCGGTTCGTGTAGAGTTTTCTGATCAGCTGGCCGTACTGTCCGTTCGTTGGTTCCCTTGTGGCAATAACAGGGAGATTTTTATTACGGAGAACTGTGTAGAGGAGTTGCAACTGGGTCGATTTGCCAGTACCGTCTGTTCCTTCAAAGACGATGAGCAATCCTTTAGCCGCTTTATGCTGATCTGAAAATTCTTCCTCAGAAGGTGTTTCAGTCGCTGTCGGATTTATATCAGTTTTATTGCACCCGGAGGGCATAAATGGTTGAGCATTCTTGTCCAGCCGTTCTGGTTTATCAGGTTTCATAGATGTTGTTGCAGAGCCTTTTTTTTCGGTTGGAACTGATTTCAGAAGCCAATTGTACAGCTTCCGTGAGGCTGTCGCAACGGGCTATGCCTTTTCCGGCAATATCATAAGCAGTTCCATGATCAACCGATGTGCGGACAATACTGAGACCAAGGGTTACGTTTACACCATCATGAAAATGAAGGAGTTTGAAAGGTATGAGCCCCTGATCATGATACATACAAATGATTGTATCATAGGTGCCATACTCAGCCGCAGTAAAAAAAATCGTATCAGGAGGAAAAGGGCCGCTAACGTCAATACCTTCTTCCCTGGCCTGGAGAATGGCAGGATGAATCAACAGATCTTCTTCGTCCCCGAAAAGTCTGTTTTCACCGGCATGGGGGTTGACTCCGGCGACAGCAATACGGGGAGAAGCAATGCCAAAATCATTTTTTAATGACAGGTTGGTTATGCGAATGAGTTTTAAAACAGCATGAATTGAAAGAAGAGCAGTCACCTCTTTCAAGGCGCAATGGATGGTAACCAGGGTGACCTTCAGTCTTTTTCCTGCCATCATCATGGCATATCGGGGTGACCTGGTAAGATCCGCAAGCATTTCAGTATGACCGGGATAGGTGTATCCGGCGTTTTGCAAAGCGTCCTTGGAGATGGGACAGGTGCAGATAGCATCAAGTTGAGAATTCTGGACAAGTTCAACACCTTTTTCAATATAAGAAACCATGGCCTTCGCAGTATTCAGTGTGGGCTTGCCCCATTCAAGAGTGTCGGATGGAAGTTGTGAAAGTGACAATACGGGGATAGCGCGTTCAGGGATGTCAAGACCAGGTTGCCAGAGGGACGGCAGTAGACTGCATTCCAGTTCGTTACAGCATCTCTGGAGAATGCCAGGGTCACCGAGGACAATCGGGGTGAACCGGGAATCTGGAGTGCGCTGTTTAAAGTAGCGTACAATAATTTCCGGTCCTATTCCTGCGGGACAGCCCATTGTTATACCAATGATGTTCATAATATTTCTACCTGCCGGATATGCGAGGTTTTAAGGGCGCAGAAGTATTAACATCCCTGATCACTTACTTCAGCAGAGATCGAACGCGTTAACAATGAGCTCTATTTTCGGTGCACTGTTTTTTGTCATATTAACTGCAACAACATCAAAACGGGCTGCGGTATCATGGAGTTGTTTTTCCGTGAGGTAACATTGGGCAACCCGACTGATTTGTCGTTGTTTCCTTACTGTAACAGCCTCTAACGGATTACCGTGGGAGTGACCTGTTCTTGTCTTCACTTCAATGAAAACAAGATAATCATCTTTGCGGGCGATGATATCAATTTCGCCGAATTTTCTACGATAGTTTTTTTCAAGAACAGTGTATCCCTTTTTCTCTAGAAACAGGGTCGCCTCACTTTCTCCGGACCGACCTGTCTGAATTCTTCTGTCAGTCATGGGGGATAACGCCTTTAAAGGAGAAACGGTGGGCAGGGCAGGGTCCATGGGCAAGAAGCATCTTTCTGTGCTCCTTGGTGGGATACCCCTTGTTCTTTTTAAAATTGTAGAGAGGATAATGATCGTGCAGCTTTTCCATCAGATTGTCCCGATGAATTTTAGCGGCGATCGAGGCGGCCGCAATGGAGGCACTTTTGGATTCGCCCTTGATAAAACAATCCTGGGGGATATCGATCGGCACAGGAAATTTTCCGTCAATCAGGAGATAATCAGGGGTTGAGCCGGCTGCTTTGAGGTTAAGTACCGCTCGTTTCATGGCCAGGAGTGAAGCCTGAAGAATGTTAATCCTGTCAATGGTCTTTTCGCTGACAAGACCAATCCCAACCTGCGCGTCAATTTCAAAAAGAAATTGATTTATCTCTATTCGTCTGGAATGATTGAGTTTTTTTGAGTCCTGAAAAAGAGAATGATCACATTCAGGAGGGAGTATGACACAGGCTGCAACAACGGGGCCAGCCAAAGGGCCTCGACCTACCTCATCACATCCACCTACACCTGCAAGACCTCGGGAATAGAGCAATCTTTCGATCCGGAAATTGTCATCACCAAATGGAGAGGGTGTCAGGAGGCTGTCTGTCATACAAATGTACAAAAAAGTTGTCTCCACAGTTGAACGACTGTGGAGACAGACAGATAGTTGAATCAGCGGGTATAACCACGCTCCCGGATTCTGGCGGCCTTTCCTTTGCGTTCGCGGAGGTAGTACAGTCTGGATCGACGAACACGACCTCTGGTTACAACCTCAATTTTTTCAATACGAGGGTTGTGAACTGCAAAGGTTTTTTCGACGCCGACTCCATGGGAAATCTTCCTGACGGTATACGACGCATCCATGGACCCACGTTTGCGCTTGATCACGACTCCCTGGAAAATCTGTACCCTTTCCTTGTTGCCCTCAATAATGCGGATATGTACTTTTACAGTGTCCCCCGGACGGAACTCTGGAATGTCCTGTCGCATCTGTTCCTGATTTATTTTTTCGATTATTGTGCTCATAATGTTTTTTTTCGGTTAAAGGGTAATGTTTTTGCTTTTTTACAGTAAAATTTATCTGAAGTTCCAACCACGGAAGGGTTGTTCCTCTACAGGCCATCTTTGGAAATTGAATTTTCCTTATCTAATCTGAATGTTAAGAAAGATGTTTATTCTTTCAGCTCCTCGATTGTGTGAGATGATTTTTTTATTTTCTTGCCCTGCTGGATTTAGTTTCCTAGTAATCTGTCTATTACAATTGATGCAGCTGACCGCACCGAAAGGTGATTGTAATCTGAAGCTCCGGTAATTGGTGGTAAAACATGAACAGCCCGTTGCAAAAGTTCTGGCGCCAAGCCATGGGCTGTTCCAAACAGTAGAAGAACAGGGTGATTACTGTTGATCTCTTTTTTTACCTCACTGTACGATACAGAACAATTCTGTTTTCTTGCGCTGGTACAGACCAGAAAAGGTTTCCGGCTAAACCGTTTCTCGATATTTTCCTGCACATGTTCCAGATTGTCGGCCACCCTGACAATATTCAAAGCTTCCTTTCTGGCAGGGTTATACTGGCCACCGTGCCCTGTCAGCCAGTGGTCAAGCATTTCTCTGACCAGATTCTGCTGATCTGAATAGGGTGTCACTATATAATACCTGCTGACTCCATATGTTCTTGCGACCCGTGCTATATCATGAAGATCTAGATTAGTCACGGCTGAACCGATAATATCACCTTTTTTGTTCAGCACGGGATGGTGAATAAGAGCAATATGCAGACTTGTTTCACCCCTGTACACGTGCTTTTCCCTGTTGCAATGTCCTGACCTTTTCGTAAAGATCGTATTTCTTTAAAATTTTCAGTTCATCACTGCTGAATTTTTTTTCTCTGATCATTTCAGCACGCCGTTCAACAGTCCTTTTAACCGATTCTGCAAATCTAAATTCACCGATTCGACTATGGTCTCCTGAAAGAAGAATTTCAGGTACCTCCATCTCCCTGAAGACACGTGGCCTGGTGTATTGTGGATGCTTCAACAGTCCATTGCTGAAGGTATCCTTTTCGGCAGAATCAGAACAGCCAAGTACACCCGGCAGGAGTCGGGTAATGGAATCGATCAACACCATAGCTCCCAGCTCACCACCAGTGAGAATGTAATCTCCCAGGGAAATTTCCCTGTCTACAAATCGTTCCCTGAATCTTTCGTCAACTCCCTCATATCGCCCACAGACGAGTACAAGTGATGTTTCAAGGGATAACTCCCTTGCGATCACCTGGTTATATGTCTCACCCTGAGGGCTTAACAGAATAACCTTGGATGACGGGGCATTTTGTTTTACCTGTTCAACGGCCAATGCAAGGGGTTCAGCCTTCATCACCATCCCTTCTCCGCCACCGAAAGGCCGATCGTCAGTTGTATTGTGACGATCAAAGGTGAAATCCCTGAGATTTCTAAAGGTTACTTCAATAAGTCCTTCTTCCAGAGCCTTTCTGAGTATTCCTTCCCCCAGGGGGGAAGAAAGAAGATCAGGAAAGATTGTCAGTATCTCGAATCTCATTCGGGAGGATATCCGTTCCCGGCACTGTTTCTGTAAAGTTCAAGAAGACCGGGAGGGGGATCAATAGTGACTGCCTCTCCGGTTTCAGCAACAATAGTTTCCCTGGTTATCGGTACAAGAATCTCATTTTCACCGTCATGGATAACCAGAATGTCCTGTTTTCCATTGGAAAAGATATTTCCAACAGTACCGACGAAAACACCTGTGAGGTCATTCACCTTTTTTCCTATGACTTCATGCCAGTAGAATTCATCCTCTTTGAGTGCGGGAAGTTCCTTTCTGGCCAGAAGCACACCCATGCCTTCCAGATATTCGGCCCTGGTACGATCAGAAATGGATTCCAGATGAACAATCGCCATTTTACCCTTGTTACGAGTAGAAATAACTGAAAGGGCAGGGGACATCGTTCCTTTCCTGTCAACGAGGATCAACTCCTTGTATGCGCTGAGGTTCTCGGGTTGCCCAGAAAAAGACACCATCTTGAACTCTCCCCGCATACCATGAGCCTTCACAACTTTTCCCAGGAGTATGAAGTCCTGGGTAGGAAAAGAAAATTCCTGTGTCATCTGAATAATCCGTTTATTCGATAATCTCCAGCCTGGACCGTTTATCAAACCTGGCAGCTGAGGCAGAGAGCAGAGAGCGCATGGCTCTGGCTGTTCGGCCCTGTTTCCCGATGACCTTGCCAAGATCTTCGGGGGCAACTGTCAGCTCAATAGTTACCGAGTCATCTTCTTCGATAAGGTTCACTTTGACCTCATCAGGCTTATCGACAAGCGACCTGGCAATACACCCGATTAATTCCTGCATATTACTGCTCGGCAGCTACTGCTTTTTTTATAAGGCTTTTTACCGTTGTTGTAGGCAATGCTCCACGGCCAAGCCATTCCTGTAGTTTTTCCTCATTGATATTAACTTCTGCAGGGTCCTGCAAAGGATCGTATGTGCCTAAAATATCAAGAAATTTTCCGTCACGCTTGGCTTCGCTGTCTGCAACGATAATACGATAAAAAGGTTTTTTCTTTTTGCCAAGTCGTGTGAGTCGAATACGAACTGCCATTCCGGTTACTCCTCCGGTTATTATACACTTACTTAAATATGAAAATCATCGTTTCAACGTGGAGTTCAAACTTCATTTCTGATTTTCATGCTTCGTTTACATCCTGTTTTACCAGGGAACTATCTTCTTTTCATGCCCTTGGGCAATTTTCTTCGTTTGCGACCGGAAAAAGCACCCGGTTTGCCGCGAATTTTTTTCATCATCTTGAGCATCTGAGAATAACTTTTCAATACTCTGTTCACATCAGCAACTGCAGTACCGGAACCTGCCGCGATACGTTTTCTTCTGCTGGTGTTGATGATTTTATGGTTTTTTCTTTCCTGAAGGGTCATGGAACGAATGATTGCTTCAGTCTTGATGAGCTCTTTCTCGTCAGGTTTTGGTGCGTCTTTTAACTGTTTCAGTTTATTGATGCCCGGCACCATGTCGAGAATCTGTTCAAGCGACCCCATTTTTTTGATCTGTTGAATCTGGTCCAGAAAATCTTCAAGGGTAAACTGATTTTTTTTCAGTTTTTTGGCCAGGCGGTCTGCTTCTTTTTTGTCAACAACCGCTTCTGCCTTTTCAATGAGAGTCAGGACATCGCCCATTCCGAGAATACGGGAAGCAATTCTGTCTGGATGAAAAATCTCCAGAGCATCCAACCCCTCACCGACGCCGACGAACTTGATCGGCTTTCCGGTAACATGCTTAATGGAAAGAGCAGCACCACCCCGGGCATCACCCTCCATTTTTGTGAGCACTACACCGGTAATTTCAAGATCCTGATTAAATTTGTCGGCAACAGTAACCGCATCCTGACCGGTCATGGCATCTGCAACAAAAAGAATCTCAGTCAGAGGAACTGCTGTCTGGATCTCTCTCAATTCTCCCATCAGCTCCTCATCCACGTGGAGCCGACCTGCGGTATCTATAATAAGGGTATCATAATCATGTGCCGCAGCTTCAGTTATTGCCTGTCTGCAAATGTCAACCGGTTTGACGTCCTGAGTTGAAGGGTATACCGGTATATTCAGACGATCTCCAAGAACCTGTAACTGCTCTATGGCGGCAGGACGATAGATGTCTGCAGGGACAAGAAAAGGTTTTCTTCCCTTGCTTTTCAGCATGGAGGCGAGTTTTCCGGAAGTGGTGGTTTTACCTGAACCCTGCAGGCCGGCCATCATAATAATGACAGGTTGTCTGCCATCCAGCTGGATCTGTTCTGCAGACCCCCAAGAAGAGAAACCAGTTCTTCGTGAACAATCTTGATTATTTGCTGTCCAGGACTGAGACTTTTGGAAACTTCCCGGCCAATCGCCTTTTCCGTTACTGTTGTGACGAAATCCCTGGCGACTTTGAAGTTGACATCAGCTTCCAGGAGAGCAACACGCACCTCCCGCATTGCGTCTTTGATGTTTTCTTCCGTAAGTTTTCCATGCCCTCTGAGTTTTTTGAAAACTCCCTCGAGCCTGTCAGTTAGATTTTCAAACATAATTTATACAGCAAATTGTTTTAATGAGATCGTCATAAAATTCTGCTTTATTTCTACCCCGTTCAGAGGAATGAAATATCATATCTTTTCATATATTTCGACCTGCCGACAGAGTCATGGCAGATTTCTGATATCCTGAACCCAAAAAAGAAGAAAAATACTTTGTATTGACAGCTATGTCAAGCAGGGAACGTGAAGATAGTCGTTAAAATTTATGAAAACCAAATTTATTATATAGTACTGATTTGTAACATTCTGGAATTGTAAACTAATTTGCCTGTCGCTTCGATTTTGAAGAGTAGGTACCATAATTTTTGAAAATAAAAGTTGTGTTTGATTTTTTGAAACAATACGCATCTGTGCTCTTCTGTCCTGTATCAGCGCTGAATCTGTCAAGAGTGCATAACTTATAAATGGAGTGCTTGTCTGGATTGTCGGCTGTTTTGGCCTATCATTGTGAAGCAGTTTTCAAGATTTTGGATAACTGGGAAGCTTATTGCATGTAATATAATATGCTGTGTTATTTTACTAAAAATTCCGGATTCGTGGAATAGCGTGAGTCCTGTCTAGTTGATTGAGCGTTCGCTCACCTTTCTTTAACGTAAAGGTCCATCCTACGGAGTATGCATTAACAGCTTTGATTACATGTAATGATGTTGAAATTTTTGAGACTCTTTTTATTTATCATTTAAAAAAGCACGTAAATACAGTCTGATAAAAGTCCTGTCGGGCGGTTTTTGTCTTCGTTGATGAGAATGATAATTAAATTCCTGAAAATGAATGACGAATGTCCATCCATTCTGTTTTTTGACTTGAGTGTTGTTTAAATATTTGATAAATAAAACTGATATGTCGACTTCAGTTCCAAAATGGTATTTAGTATTTCAAATTTTACTGTTCGGTACGGATAGTTTTTTCCTGCACAGTCCATTTAACTAAATTGAAAAGGAGGGAATTGCATAAGACAGCAGCGAGGAATGAATTGGCAATTTATTGTGCGCTCAAACAATCACCTGTTTTGTTACGAAAGACTTGAACATTTAAGATTGGGCCGATGCAGGAGCAGGTGTTTGATCATGTCATTATTTTTATCCTAAAAGGAGATACAGATGTCACAACAGAATCAATCAGTTCCGGCGCAAGCATGGGTAACTGTTTTTGCCGGTATGTCAATAAACCTCTGTTTAGGTATTCTTTACGCCTGGAGTATATGGAAGTCAGCTCTTGTGAATGTTGATAAGGCTGGTGAAATCATGACCGGAATGAATGCCGGATGGGCCTATCTGAACAACGCTCAGGCGGCTACACCGTTTTCCATCTGTGTTATAATCTTTGCTCTCCTGATGATTCCCGGTGGACGTATTCAGGATAAACTTGGTCCGAAATTCGGCGCCACACTTGGTGGTTTGACTCTGGCCGTTGGATGTATTGTTGCCGGTCTTATGAAAAGCTATACCGGAATTATTCTCGGTTTTGGTGTTCTTGGCGGAATTGGAATGGGAATTGGTTACGCTGCCCCTACACCAGCTGCGTTGAAATGGTTCGGTCCCCACAAACGTGGTCTGATTGCCGGTATCGTTGTTGGTGGTTACGGTGGTGCAGCACTGTATATTGGTGGACTTGGTCAGTATCTCATAAACAAATACGGGATAACAGGAAGTTTTATCGGTCTTGGAGTTTTCTTTGCTGTTGTAGTTGTAATCGCTGGACAGTTACTGAAAACCCCGCCGGAAGGGTATAAACCACCGTCGCTGGAAGGGAGTAATGTCGCTACTGCTGGATCAACAATTACTAACTGGGATCCTGCTGAAGTTGTTAAAACATGGCAGTTTTATGCTCTCGTCGTTATGTTTATTCTGACAACCCAGTCCGGACTGCTGATTATTGGAAATGCAAAAGGGTTGATGGTCGCAGCTGCCAAGAACATGCCGTTTTTTGCGGCTAATGCCTGGATTCTTGTTTCCTTTGGTGGTCTTGTTAACGCCTCAGGACGTGTCGGGACAGGATTCTATTCAGATAAAATCGGACGTTTGAATGCTTACTGTCTTAACTGTGGCGTATCAGCACTTTGTCTCTTTTCCCTGCCTTATATCATCCAGTCTCAAAGTGTAGCACTGCTGTTCCTGGCGGTTGGTATCGCTTACTGGCAATATGGTGGCGGGTTGGCACTCATGCCTTCTTTTACTGCTGATTTCTTTGGTCCTAAAAATCTTGGTATGAACTACGGCCTCGTTTTTATCGGTTGGGGTCTTGGTGTTTTTGTTACCAGGCTTGCTGGTACCATTGAGGACGTAACCGGCAGTCTCAATTATGCGTTCTATCTCTCAGGCGCACTGCTTGTTGCAGGTGTCATACTGGCCCAGATGACCAGGCGACCAATGCATCACACGGAAGAAGCACCTGGAGAGGAAGTCACAGCTTAAATCCGGAGAAGATATCCGGTTTTTTGAGAATGGGTTTGCTGTAATGGACTCGAATTTATAAAGCCATGTATAAGGAGTTATTTTCATGAGTGAAAAGAATGTTGTTGAAACTTCAGAAGCTGAAATTGCTGTACACTGGCAGGAAGAGGATTATTATATGCCATCCCCGACCTTTATCGGGCAGGCTAATTTAACAGATGAATCCATATTTGAGCGATTCAGTCTCGATAATTTCCCGGACTATTATACAGAGTTTGCTGAACTTCTTACCTGGTACAAATATTGGGATGAGGTCCTCGATACCAGTGATGCTCCGTGCTGGAAATGGTTTAAAGGTGGTAAGTTGAATGCCAGCTATAATTGTATTGACAGGCATCTGAAGGATAATAAAAATAAAACGGCCATTCATTTTGTTCCCGAGCTTGAAGAGGAGAGGGTTCAGCATGTGACATATCAGGAACTTTATGTCAGGGTTAATGAATTTGCGGCACTTCTCCGTGACACGGCCGGACTGAAAAGAGGTGACCGGGTCACAATTCATATGCCGATGTCAGCCGAACTGCCCATAACAATGCTTGCTTGTGCACGGCTTGGAGTTATTCATTCGGTGGTATTCGGTGGTTTTTCTGCGAGTGCCTGTGCGGATCGTGTCGTTGACTCTCAAAGCCGTGTATTGATCACAATGGATGCCTATTATCGTGCCGGTAACCTGCTGAATCATAAGGCTGTTGATGATGAGGCATGTGAATTGGCCGCCGCTGACGGGCAGAAGGTTGATCAGCTGTTGATCTGGCAGCGTTACCCGGGAAAAATGTCAACTGATTCACCTCTGGTGGAAGGTCGTGATATTGTAGTAAATGATGAGTTGAAAAAGTATTACGGAGCTCGTGTTGAGCCGGAACAGATGTTGTCCGAAGATCCGCTTTTCCTGATGTATACAAGCGGGACAACCGGGAAGCCCAAAGGATGTCAGCACAGTACAGGAGGGTATCTTTCTTATGTAACGGCCATGTCCAAGTATATCCAGGATATACATCCTGAGGATGTTTACTGGTGTATGGCTGATATCGGCTGGATCACCGGACATTCCTTTATTGTATACGGCCCGCTCGCGCTTTGTGCTTCTTCCGTGATTTATGAAGGTGTTCCCACTTATCCGGATGCCGGCAGATCCTGGCGTATTGCTCAGGAACTTGATGTGAACATTTTCCATACTGCACCGACTGCTATTCGTGCACTGAGAAAGATCGGTCCGGATGAGCCTGCTAAGTATGACTACAATTTCAAGCATATGACGACCGTTGGTGAACCCATTGAGCCGGAGGTATGGAAGTGGTATGAGCGTGAAGTCGGCAAAGGCAAGGCCGTAATCGTTGATACTTACTGGCAGACTGAGACTGGCGGATTCCTCTGTAGTACCGTACCTGGTATTCAGGGTATGAAACCGGGCAGCGCCGGACCTGGTGTTCCTGGCATTCATCCGATCATTTTCGATGAAAATGGTGAGGTTCTGCCAAGCGGTTCCGGAAAGGCCGGTAATATCTGTATTCAGAATCCGTGGCCGGGTTGTTTTATGACCATCTGGGGTGACAGGGATCGTTTTGTTGACACCTATTTTTCTATGTATAATAAGGATCCAAACAGCAAGGACTGGCGAGACTGGCCATACCTGACAGGTGATGCGGCCGTTGAGGCGCCAGATGGTTATTTCAGGATTCTTGGGCGTATTGATGATGTTATCAATGTTTCGGGTCATCGCCTTGGTACCAAGGAAATTGAATCGGCAGCCCTTACTGTTGAAGAAGTTGCAGAAGCTGCTGTTGTGCCTGTTAATCATGAGATTAAAGGTAAGGAGCCGGAACTGTATGTATCTCTCAAGCCTGGATATGAGGCAACTCCTGAGCTGCAGCAGAAAATTGCTGATGCGATTACCTTCCAGATTGGTAAGATTGCTAAGTGTAAGAATGTCTGGATTGTACCTGATATGCCAAAGACCCGTTCCGGTAAGATCATGAGAAGGGTTCTCGGTGCCATCTCTAACAGAGGTGATGTCGGAAATGTTATGACTCTGGCCAATCCTGAAATTGTAGAAGAGATTCAGAATATGGTTGGTGAATAAACCTGTTCCCCGGATTTTCTGAACGGTCTGGTACCGGTCGGGAAATCCGGACTGGAAGTTGTATCTTTAGTAGTCCACTCTCCCAAAAAGGGAATCCTGTTGTGGGATTCCCTTTTTTTTTGTTTTTTCAGATGTTATGGGGGCAACAGTAGATATTTTCGGTAAAAAAGAGTAAAAAGGAAAACATTGTGAACTGAGAAATATGTCTGAGAATCCGCTACAGAAGGTACTTCTGCCGCAGTCGGATTTTCATTCTTTTTTTGTCCTGAGGGCATAAATTCCCACAGGGCGCAAGTAGCTGAGCCTTTGTGGTAGTCATATTTTCGGGACAATTATGGAAAATGATTTTTATTTGCCGTACCTTCTTGATTATTCAAACCTGACAGCAGAAAGTACGGTAATTTTTGTAATTGCAATCATGGCAGCGATTATTGTCAATGCAGAAGGACAGGCTTTTCTCGCAACTTTTCTCGGGGATTCGCGAACTGATGTGAAAGACAGGTTTCATTTCAATGTTTTTCTTCATATGTCCATTCCGGGAATGCTCTGTTTTCTGGTTGCAGGATTTGGATGGGTGAAGGAGATAGAGATAAACTCAAATAAATTTAAAAACTACCCGCGATTGTCTCTTGTGATCAGCAGGCTGGCTGGTCCTCTTGCCAATATCCTTCTGGCAAATATAGCAGCCAGTCTTTCGTGGATACTTGGAAATTTTGGATTTGTGGATAAGGTCTTTTCCTCAATGGTCGCAGTGAATATCACAATGGCGGTTTATGGTTTGCTGCCTGTACCTCCTTTGCCGGGTTCGTCGCTCCTTTTTGCTTTTTTCCCCGATAATCACACTTTTGACAGGCTGAAACACTGGCTCTGTAAAATCGGGCCATTTCTACTGATCGGTGGATTTGGCCTGATCAGGCTCTCAGGGTGGGAGGGAGTCAGTTCACTTGTTAATCCCATTGTTGTTTCTCTGATGAAATTCACCCTTGATTTTTAACAACCGGATCCCGAGAATACCCGATGATACACACTGATATTTGAACCCATCGAGTGCTGTGAATTGCATCGACGGGTTCAATGACAGGAGGGCATAATGCAAGGGCAATGTACAGTAAGAATACTGCTTTCTTCTTTATGCCAGTTCATTGAATTTACAGCTCAAGATAAGGTCCCCGTCCTCGTACCTTGTTTTAACCTTGTATGGCAGGGTTTTGAAGAGTGAAATCATGGCTTTGTTGCTGGGGAAGGTGTAGGCCATCAGTCCGGACACACCGTTTGCCCTGGCGGCGGCAGCAAGTTTTTTCAGGAATATCTTGCCCAGTCCCTTGCCCTGATACTCCTTGGATACGGAAAAGGCAACCTCCGTCATGTTGATATCTTTGAGTTTCATGCTTTCGGCAACGGCAACAACCTTGCTGAAACCAAATTCTCCCACAACCGCGACAAGGGTCAGGTCATTTATATAGTCAACATTGGAGCGTGACTCCATTTCTGGACGACCAAAAATTGTTTTCTGGCAGAAGAAACGTGAGAGGACATCCTCCTTGGGAAGGCTGTAGTAATGTTCCTGGATTCTTCTTTCATCAACAGGTTTGGCCGGGCGGATGGTGACTTTTTCTCCGTCAATGTTAATTGTGCTTTCCAACTGAACAGGATATACGGCCCTGGCCGCTTCACCAAGGTTCCTTTCTGGTCCTATATAGCCGAGTTTTTTGGCTTTTTCAAACAACTCCTCCCGGAATTGGGGGTGGGCGATAGTGATCATTGCCACCACTCTTTCCTGGATTGATTTACCGAACAGGTTGACTGCACCATATTCAGTTACCACGTAGTGAACATCCCCCTGGGAACGACGACTATAGTGTCAACTATATGTGGAACGATATTGGATTCAAGGCCGTTTTCTGTTTCAGATGCGGAAAAAAGCATCAGAATTGATCTGCCGCCGTTTGATCGCCTGGCACCACGTACGAAGTCGGGAATTCCAGAAACACCCGCAAATCTAGTAGATGCAGCAGCTTCTGCAACAACTTGACCGGTAAGATCCATGGTTCTGGCAACATTCATTGATACCATTCTATTGTGGCGGGAGATGATGAAGGGATCATTGACGTAGTCTGAAGGGTGAAAGTCAATCGCCGGGTTGTCGTTTAGAAATTCATAGAGGTCGGCACTGCCGATGGCCATGGAAGCAACCATTTTTCCATCGTTAAATCCTTTTTTGCGATTGTTTATGTTACCCCTGGCGTACAGTGACATGATGTCATCAGTGAGGAACTGGGAGTGCACGCCGAGGTCATTTTTGTCAGAAAGACCCTGGAGAGTGGCCTGGGACGCAGCATCAAGTCCAATCTGCAGGGTTGAGCCATCCTCAATCAACTTGGCGATATGATGACCTATTCTCTGGGCGGGTTCGGATGGCTCTTTGGAGGGAGGGACAGACAGGAGTTCCTCTTCGTGTTCTACTATGAGATTTACATCGTTGACATGGATAAAACTCTGTCCCATCACCCGGGGCATTTTGGGGTTTACCTGAGCGATGACAAATTCAGCGGATCTCGCTGCCGCCAGAGTTACATCAACCGAAATACCGAGACTCATCCAGCCGAAGTCATCCGGCGGAGATACCTGGATCAGGGCAACATTCAGAGGGAGTTTGCGGGTTGTAAACAGGGCAGGGACGTCAGACATGTTCATCGGTGTGACAAAGCGTTGCTGTCTGGCTATTGATTCGGATCTGGTGGACCCAAGGTAGATTGAGCGAATATTAAGACTTGTATCCCTGGTTTTGTCGGCAATGGCAGTAAGTGAAACAGTTTCCCGGCCGAGGAGTCTGACTATTTCCAGCCCGCTGAAGTGATTGGCCCTTTCTGTCAGAATCTGTACAAGAATCTGCGGTTCTCCGCAGCCCGATCCAATAAAAACTCTCTGGCCGGAGCGGATTTTTTCGATAGCTTTCAAGGGTGATGTCTTTTTTTCAATGTACGTATCTGCCCAGTAATCGGAGTTCGGCATTATTGTTCCTTTGGTCTTATGGGGAAAGAATTATATCAAGGGATATCCCTGAGTTGTAAAGTCTGTGTAGTCTGTTTTTCTGCTGTGAGCATTTGATTAATTTTGAATTGCTGAATTCTGGTCATAGTATAATCAGGACTGGTGCATTCTCAATCAGTTTTTGCTGCAATCAGAGAATCTGAAATGAAGGTGTTGATGTTGTTTGAAATTATACTGCCACCTCATCTGCATTTCTCATCAGTTCAGGCGGCGTCAGCTTCAAAGTTCCCGGAGCCTGCGCTTGCCTGGCTGTAATTTATAGTGGCCTGTATTTACTGTCGGAATACTGTAGAAGGTGGTGTCGCCCGGACTGACCTTGTGTGAACATTGTGTATATTTTATTCGATCATTGATGGTTGATTCATTGGTTGGATTTAATAGTTATTTTTAAAATTGACACAAGGTTCATGGAAAATGCGGGTCAAATGCCATTAAAATGTTTGCATGGTGAGGCGAATACCTTCGCTTTTGAATACCAACTTGCTCTTGAATTGACCATTATTATGTGTAACAATGTTCTTTTTATTGCTGTGTAAAACCAAAATATAAACTTAAAAATATCATAAAAACAGTAGATTAAGTGTATTATTTTGAAAAAACGATAGATTTTATTTAGTGTTTCATGAGGGTCTTACTATTGGTAGTGATATTTAAGTGTAATCTGTAACATATAGTAATAACTATAAAATAAATAATATGGAATTATAGTTGGCGGAAACTCTTTTTTTGGTCAGAGTAACAATGTTAATATTGTTCTTGAACTCTGCTCCTCTTTGCGTTATAGAGAGCAGTGGAGACTGGTGAGTGGACTAAAATTCAGACTGAAAAGGAGTGATTATGACTAGTTTTGATGCTGTGTTTCAAAGTAGTATTAATAATCCTGAGGAGTTTTGGGCGGAGGCTGCAAAAAATATCACCTGGTATAAGGAGTATGACAAGGTGCTTGATTCATCCAACCCGCCATTTTACAAATGGTATCCCGGGGGGAAGATGAATACGTGTTACAACGCCATTGATCGACACGTTGAAAATGGACGGGCAGATCAGACGGCAATTATTTATGACAGCCCTGTCACGAACACCATAAGGAAAATCAGTTATAAGGAACTCCTTGATCAGGTGTCCACTTTTGCCGGAGTGTTGAAAGGAATGGGTGTCGGCAAGGGGGATACGGTTGTAATCTATATGCCGATGATCCCTGAGGCAGCGGTAGCCATGTTGGCCTGTGCAAGGCTGGGAGCCATTCATTCTGTGGTTTTTGGCGGTTTTGCTCCCCATGAGCTGGCCATCAGGGTTGACCATGCTCAGCCGAAAGTTATTGTAACTGCATCCGGGGCCATTGAGGGTGTGAAGAACCTGGCTTACAAACCACTCGTGGACAGTGCAATTGAGCAGTCAACCCATAAGGTCGATAAGGTCATCCTGTTTCAGAGGGATTTTGTCAAAGCCGATATGATAGACGGACGTGATTTTGACTGGAATGAGATGATGGAAAAGAGTGAGCCGGCCGATTGTGTTGAAGTTGATGCTACGGATCCTCTATATATTTTGTACACCTCGGGAACAACAGGAATGCCCAAAGGCGTTCTCAGGGATAATGGCGGTCATGCCGTGGCCCTTTACTGGACCATGAAAAACCTCTACGATATAAATCCGGGAGAGGTGTGGTGGTCTGCTTCTGATGTCGGCTGGGTTGTGGGACATTCTTATATAGTTTACGGTCCGCTTCTTCAGGGTTCCACTACAGTTTTTTATGAAGGAAAACCTATTGGTACACCTGATGCCGGTGCATTCTGGAGGGTCATATCCGAGCATAAGGTGAAGGCTCTTTTTACTGCGCCTACAGCTTTCAGGGCTATCAAGAAAGAGGATCCGGATGGGTTGCTCTTTAAAAAATATGATACATCATGCTTTGAATGTCTCTATCTTGCCGGGGAAAGAACAGACCCGGATACCCTGCACTGGGCGGAAGATCTTCTCGGGGTTCCTGTTATAGATCACTGGTGGCAGACGGAAACCGGATGGGCTATCGTCGGGAACTGTCGTGGTATTGAGGAATTACCTGTGAAAGAAGGTTCACCGACCAAGCCGATGCCGGGATATGATGTGAAAATTCTGGACGACGAAGGAAAGGAACTGCCGGCCGGACAGGAAGGCAATATTGTTGTTAAACTGCCGTTGCCTCCGGGGACATTGACTACCCTGTGGCGCAATGACGAGCGGTTTGTGAAATCATATATGACTACTTTCCCCGGATACTATGAAACCAGTGATGGTGGATATATAGATGAAGACGGGTATGTCTATGTCATGGGACGTATGGATGATGTTATCAATATTGCGGGACATCGTCTGTCAACCGGAGCCATGGAAGAAATAATTGCCAATCATCCTGATATCGCGGAATGTGCTGTTTTTGGTGTGGATGACAAGTTGAAAGGGCAGTTGCCTGTGGGATTTTTTGTTGTGAAAGCAGGTGTTACAAGAGATCCTGTCGAAATCAAGGATGAACTGGTCAAGATGGTTCGTGAGTCCATAGGGCCGATTGCCTGTTTCAGAGAGGCGACTCAGGTGGTGAGACTGCCTAAGACCCGTTCCGGCAAAATCCTTCGTGGGACCATGCGGTCAATTGCCAACAATAAAGACTATAATATGCCGTCAACTATTGACGATCCTGTAATTCTCGATGAAATCACAGATACATTGAGAGAGATGGGATACGTGAAAAAGTAGACGTGCCGGATAGCGCAATTACCAGTGTGGTAATTGCGTTTTTTTCTTAATTCAACAAAGGGACCGGATGTCGTTCCGGTCCCGGGTATGGGTACAGTTTATGAAGATTCACGAATACCAGGCAAAAGAGTTATTCAGAAAATATCACGTACCAACTCCTGAAGGAGGAGTAAGTGATAGTGTTGATGGGGTTAAGGAAATTGTCAAAGAGCTTGGTCTTCCGGTTGCGGTAAAGGCCCAGATTCATGCAGGTGGGCGGGGAAAAGGTGGCGGTGTTAAAATTGCAAGGACAGATGATGAACTGGTTGCAGCCGCTGATGCCATTCTTGGTATGACCCTGGTCACAAAGCAGACCGGGCCTGAAGGTCGGCTTGTCAAGAAAGTCCTGGTTGAAAAAGGTGTCGGTATTGAAAAAGAGCTTTATCTTTCAATAATTCCGGATCGTGAAACAGCCTGCATAACGATTATTGCCAGCCAGGATGGTGGAATGGATATCGAGGAGGTTGCAGAAAAAACACCGGAGAGAATAGTCAAAGTACCTGTGAATCCGACGACAGGGATCCAGGGGCACCATCTTCGCCAGGTGATGTTTGGTCTTGAACTGGATAAGACGCTTATGAGAGAGTTCTCCGGGATTCTGAAAAATCTGTACAATCTTTTTGTTGATTATGATTGTTCCCTGGTGGAGATCAATCCTCTTATCGTCACAGATCAAAATTCCATAATTGCACTTGATGCAAAAATGGATATTGATTCCAATGCATTATACAGGCATCCCGATGTTCTTGAGATGCATGATCCCAATGAAGACGATCCCACGGAAGCCGAAGCGGCGAAATACAATCTAAATTATATAAATCTCGACGGTAATGTTGGCAATATGGTGAACGGTGCCGGTCTCGCCATGGCCACTATGGATATTATTAAGCAGGCGGGTGCTGATCCTGCAAACTTCCTCGATGTAGGAGGCGGAGCAAACGCGGAAATGGTTGAAAACGGATTCCGTCTCATCCTGAGTGACTCAAAGGTAAAGGGAATACTGGTCAATATTTTCGGTGGTATTCTCAGGTGCGATGTCCTTGCCCAGGGTGTGGTCCAGGCGGCTGAAAAAGTGAAGTTGTCGGTTCCGGTTGTTGTACGGATGGAAGGGACAAATGTTGAAGAGGGAAGGAGAATCCTGGCAGAATCCGGCCTGAAATTGATCAATGCAACGGATCTGGCCGATGCAGCCAAAAAGGTTGCAGAACTAGTGTCGTAATCTCAACCCGGAATGAAACAGGCGATATTGATATGGGAAGGAACTGTTGCCTGTTGGGTTTTAATTCGAGACCGGTCTCTTCTTCTACTGATTGATGCTGACAGGTGCAGCGTTCTCTGTGCAGGCGAAGGACTGTGGAAAATATCCAGCGACCGGCTTGAATACAATATATTAAAATATTGATGTACTCTTACTACCTAGAGGAAAAAAATGAGCATTTTTGTTAATTCTCAAACCCGTGTTCTTGTACAGGGTATTACTGGAAAGGAAGGGCAGTTTCATACACAGCAATGTATCGCATATGGCACGAATGTTGTGGCCGGTATGACTCCCGGCAAGGGTGGTCAGGAAATGGGTGGTGTACCTGTTTTTAATACCGTCAAGGATGCCAAGGCAAGTACGGGTGCCAACGCGTCCATGATTCTTGTACCGCCACCATTTGCCGCTGATGCGATTCTTGAGGCAATTGATGCCGATATTGAACTCATTGTCTGTATAACCGAAGGTATCCCTGTTATGGACATGCTGAAGGTTAAAAATTATCTGGAGCTGAAAAAAACCACCAGGCTGATTGGTCCAAACTGTCCTGGAATTATTACTCCAGGTGAGTGCAAAATAGGGATTATGCCCGGGCCGATACACACCCCGGGAGGACCGGTGGGAGTGGTGTCCCGCTCCGGCACTCTTACTTATGAAGTGGTTCATCAATTGACCGAAGTAGGACTTGGACAGACAACCTGCATAGGAATCGGTGGGGATCCGGTGAACGGAACCAATTTTCTTGATTGCCTGGAAGCGTTCAATGAAGACCCTGCCACTGAAGCGGTTGTCATGGTGGGGGAAATTGGCGGGAATGCGGAAGAACAGGCTGCCGCCTGGATTAAAGACAATATGGATAAACCGGTGGTCGGTTTCATAGCGGGAATAACTGCTCCTCCAGGGCGTCGTATGGGTCATGCAGGAGCAATTGTCAGTGGTGGTCAGGGTACTGCCGAGGCGAAAATTTCGGCCATGAGGGACAGTGGCATTCATGTCTGTGAGGATCTGGGCAGTCTCGGAAAACTGTGTAAGGATGTTTTCTGAACAGTAACCGCACAGGATAAACTCAGCCGTTCATACCCTTCGGGTATTTAAATCCTTCGGGTGCAACAGGTAATGAAAATCCCGACTGCGGCAGTGGTACCTGTTGCACTCTGGATTATTAAATAAATTTAACTTGATTCAGACGTGAAAACCTATTGAGGATTATTCTCGTTTCAAGGAGATGGTATGAAAATGAATGACCAGCTGGATCACCTCCATAAGTTGAGGGAAAAGGCAAAATTGGGAGGTGGCCAAGAGAGAATCGACAAGCTGCATGCAAAAGGCAGTATGACTGCCAGGGAAAGGATCGATTTACTGTTGGATAAAGGATCATTTGAAGAATTTGATATGTTCAAAGCCCACAGGTGCCGGGATTTCGGCATGGAGAACAAAGTGTTCCCAGGTGATGGTGTTGTTACCGGGCACGGTACTGTAAATGGTCGAATAGTTTATGTTTTTGCGCAGGATTTCACAGTTCTTGGTGGCTCCCTTTCTGAGACTTTTTCGGAAAAAATCTGCAAAATCATGGATCTGGCCATGAAAAACGGAGCACCGGTGATTGGCCTGAATGATTCCGGAGGAGCCAGAATCCAGGAGGGAATTGAGAGTCTGGCTGGATATTCAGAAATTTTCCAGAGAAATGTCATGGCCTCTGGTGTAGTTCCCCAGATTTCAGCCATTTTCGGGCCATGTGCCGGGGGAGCAGTGTATTCACCTGCACTCACTGATTTCATTATCATGGTGGAGAACAAGTCTTATATGTTCCTCACAGGTCCCAAGGTTGTCAAAGCCATAACCCATGAAGAAGTGACTGTTGAGGAGCTTGGTGGGGCTGCCATGCATTCCAGTCGGAGTGGTGTTGCTGATTATCCTGCACCTTCGGGTGAGGATGCCATAGCTTATATCCGTAAATTGCTCACCTTTCTCCCCCAGAATAACATGGATAATCCCCGGTTGTGGAGTGCAGCGATCCAGTCGAACGTGTTGCTCCCGGTCTGAATGCCATCATTCCTGAAAACCCGAATGCGGCATACGATATGAAGGAAGTGATTCTTCAGACTGTGGATAACCGTGAGTTTTTTGAGATAAAGGAAAATTTTGCTCCTAATCTCATTGTAGGTTTTGCTCACTATAACGGCATGAGTGTCGGTATTGTTGCTAATCAGCCTAAACATCTCTCCGGAGTTCTTGATATTGATTCCTCGGTCAAGGGTGGGAGATTTGTCAGATTCTGTGACTGTTTTAATATTCCGGTTGTCACTTTTGTGGATGTACCCGGATTTCTGCCGGGAACGGTGCAGGAATATGGTGGCGTGATACGAAATGGCGCAAAAATTCTTTATGCTTATGCCGAGGCCACTGTTCCCAAGGTTACGGTTATTACAAGAAAGGCGTATGGTGGTGCATATTGTGTCATGTCATCCAAGCATTTACGTGGCGATATCAATTACTCCTGGCCCAGTGGTGAAATCGCTGTTATGGGAGCTAAAGGCGCTGTTGGTGTGTTGTATGGTCGTGAAGCCGCAAGAGCTGAAGACCGTGCCGCATTTCTGGCAGAAAAGGAAAAAGAGTATCAGGAGACCGTCGCCAATCCCTATATTGCTGCTCGCCGTGGATATATTGATGATATCATAGAGCCTGCAGGAACGAGGAGACGGATTATAAAGGCGCTGGGGTTACTGCAGAATAAACGTGATGTCAATCCAATGAAAAAGCACGGTAATATTCCACTATAATTTCCAAAGAGAGAGTTCTTTATAATTCAGGAGATAAAAAATGACTGTAAAAATAATAATTCAACGTACTGTGAATGACGACAATATCCTCGAACTGACCATGTTGCTGAAAAAACTCCGTTCCCTCACTCTGGAACAGCCAGGATATATTTCGGGCGAGACCCTGAGCAGGATAGATAACAAGAATGAGTGTTTGGTTATCAGTACATGGCGTTCAGTCGAAGACTGGAATGAATGGGTTAACAATCCGAAAAGAACTGAAATCCAGGGCCAAATTGATACACTTCTCGGGAGGGAAACCGAGTATGCAATGTACAGTACTTGATGGATATCGTTTGTACAATGTTTGCTATGGCCCTGAATCCGTGAATGTCGATGGTGATGTAGCCTGGATCCTTGTGAATACTTTCAATTATCTTGAACTTTATCCATGGGCCAGCTGACTGAGTGTATTTTGGCATGGAGATTAAAAATTAAGACAAAATCACGAAATCGTCATGATCCAGTTAATGGTAAAGAGTTGTCCTTTTTGATGGCGAAAATATGAAAAATAGGAGATACCCCGGAATCTGAAAGGGTGATTTACTGTTTTTTGCAAAAACAACGGGTGAAGGAATGACAGGAAAGGAAAAAAAAAAGATGGCTGCGGCAATGGCAGCCGTGAGTCTTTACCTGGAAGAGGAAGCGGCAACAGCTGCCGAACAGGAGAAAAATCCTGAAAGAGCCGGTGGCTTTGGACAGAGTCCCTGGGGCCTGAGTGGGCGTCAGGAGATTATGACCATGCGCAGGCTGACACAGTTAAGAGTGTTTACTCGCATTTAAAAAAAATAAAAAAAATGATCAGGCGATAGGAGAAACAGGATGAGTGATCAAGTAAAAATGACGCCTTTGGAGTATTCAGCGGACAGACCCAAGGCAAAAAATCCGGTAAAGATAATGGATCTGTCCCTGCGTGATGGACATCAATCCCTGTTTGCAACCAGGGGGCGTACGGAAGACATGATCCCTGTTGCTGAAATGATGGACGAGGTGGGATTCTGGGCTATTGAAACCTGGGGAGGTGCGACTTTTGATACTATGCACAGGTTTCTTAATGAAGATCCCTGGGAAAGATTGCGTACACTGAAGCGGTATATTAAGAAAACACCGTTTTCCATGCTCCTGAGGGCTCAAAATCTTGTGGGCTACAGAAATTATGCCGATGATCTGGCCCGTGCTTTTGTGGAGAGGGCGGCAGAAAACGGTATGGACGTGTTCAGAACCTTTGATGCCCTGAATGACTATCGTAATTTTGAAACCGTGGTTTCCGAGATTAAACAATGCGGGAAACATTTCCAGGGATGTATCTGTTACACTTTGACGGAACCTCGACTGGGTGGAGAGGTGTATAATCTTGATTACTATGTTGATCGGGCAAAAAATCTGGAGTCCATGGGTGCCGATTCGGTATGTATTAAGGATATGGCAGGTCTGCTGGCACCATATGATGCCTATCCGCTGATCAAGGCATTGAAAAAAGCTGTGAAGATTCCTATCCATCTCCACAGTCATTTTACCTCCGGCATGTCGCCGATGACACACCTCAAGGCTATTGAGGCTGGAGTTGATATTATTGATACCTGTATGACACCCTATGCCTACAGGACTTCCCATGCCGCCCTTGAGCCCCTGGTAATGGCCCTGCTTGGCACCAACAGGGATACCGGTTTTGACATAAAAAAACTTGCTGCTATCAATGAGATTTTTGAAAAGGAAATTTTACCCAAATACAAGCACCTGCTTGATGATTCGAAAGTTTCCATTATTGATATTAACGTTCTGCTGCACCAGACTCCGGGGGTATGCTGTCCAACCTGGTTAATCAGTTGAGAGAAATGGATGCCCTTGATAAGATAGATGAGGTTTACAGGGAATTGCCGAAAGTAAGAAAAGATCTCGGTCAAATTCCGCTTGTGACACCTACAAGCCAGATCGTCGGGGTGCAGACGGTCAACAATGTTCTCCATGATACTCCCGATGAACGATATAAAATGATCACCGGACAGGTGAAGGATCTCTGCTATGGTCTTTATGGAAAGACTGCGGTGCCGATTAACCCGGAGCTGCAGAAAAAGGCTTTGAAGGGATATCCGCGTGGTGAGGAGCCGATCACCTGCCGTCCGGCTGAAGTTCTTGAGCCCGAACTTGAAAAGGCGAAAGAAGAGATAGGTGATTTAGCTGTAGATTTGGATGATCTGATTCTCTATGCCCAGTTTCCTGTAACAGGTAAAAAATTCCTGGAATGGAAATATGGCAAGTCGGAAGCTCCTGACAGTGTCAAGCCGATTACTCTTGAGGATGTAAAGAAAAGAGAAGAGTTGATTAAAAAGGCTCTTGCTGGTGAGTTGATTGAAAGAAAAGGTGACACTCCTGAGAAATCAGAAGCACTTCGGACATTTAATGTCTTTGTTGACAATGAATATTTTAATGTGGAGGTTGATCCAACCGGTGATTTTCAGGTTGTAGCAGCGCCTGCTTCTTCTGCTCCGGCGGCAGTGCCTGCCGCTCCCGCCCCTGCAGCAGCACCGGCCTCGGCACAGGCGGTAAAGGAGCCTGTGCCGGATACTACTGATGAAGCGGATGGAACACTCCTTCTTGCCCCAATGCCAGGCATGATTGTAAAATATGTTGCCGGAGAGGGAGACACAGTCAAGAAAGGAGATACGGTTGTGATACTTGAAGCCATGAAAATGGAGAATGCGCTGGCCTCGCCTGCCGATGGAGTGGTAAAAGGGGTTAAATTCGGCACTGGTGACAGTGTTGCGAAAGGTGCCGTTCTTTGTGTTATCGGCTGAAATCTGTACTGAGTGTAAAAAAAGCGTGGAGAATTGAAAAATTCCTCACGCTTTTTTGTAGTTGAATCATGCGATGAGTCCATGTTTCTTATCAATACAGGAGCGTCAGATCCAAGTTTTCGGAGGTTTAAATTGCCTGGCGGTAAATTGAAGTAACTTTTGTTTGCCGACAAAATAGAAAAGAAAACGGAACTGCCTGAACTGATGAGAAATGCTGGTTGGGATGCAGGTTGTTTGCTAGATGTCCACCCGGAAACCGTATTCTCTTTTCAACAGCTTTTCATGCGGATATTTAACTCAAAAATATAACATGCCTGTTGTATGAATTGGTGCATGATCAGTTGCAGTGATTATTATGGACAGAGGTACGGCTTCCGGATGGATGTTCCGTTTTTAACAGAGATTAACTCCAAAAGCCAGTCCATATTCAATTCTAAGATCTCGGAATGAGTCAAAAGAGGTATGTCATGATATTGAAAGAGTTAAACGGTCACCAGCCAGTAATTGGAGAAGATTGTTATTTTGCAGAAAATTCAGTGGTTGTGGGAGAGGTGAAAATAGGGGACCAGTGTTCCATATGGTACAACGCGGTGATTCGAGGGATGTGCATTACATCAAAATTGGCAATAAGGTCAATATACAGGATGGGGCTGTCATACATGCAACATACAAAAAATTCCCCATCAATATTGGTAATAATGTATCCATTGGCCATAACGCAATTGTTCATGGTTGTACTGTGCACGATAATGTTCTGATAGGGATGGGTGCCATTGTTATGGATGATTGTGTGGTTGAGTCAAATACGATAATTGCTGCAGGAGCAGTGGTTACACAGGGAACCCGTGTGGAAACTGGTACTATTTACGCCGGAATCCCCGCCAGGAAGGTGAAAGATATCAGTCAGGAACTTATCTCCGGCGAGATTGAGAGAATAGCCAATAATTATATCAAATATTCAGGATGGTATAAGGAGAAGGATTAAAACCTAAATCCTGCACTCCGACAAACTTGCCAATTGCAGGATTTAGGTAAAAGGAGTTCATGAATCAGATTCGCGCTTCAGGTGGGCCAGCAGGGTATCGGCCGCTGCTGTCGGAGAGGTTTTACCTTTTGCTACCAGGTGACGAAGCTGTGGCAGAATTTCTATGATTTTCGGGGTTGAGTAGAACCACTGGCGTAAGCCTTCGTCGAGGAGAAATGACATCCACTCGAGAGCCTGGATTTTTCTCTTTTCCGCCATCTCTCCGGATGCAGTCAGTTTATCACGGTGTTCAAGGATTGTTTCCCATATTCGATCTATTCCTCGATGTTCAAGGGAGCTGCATGTGAGAACGGGGATAGTCCAGTTGGGGCTTGTGGGCATCAGCATGTGGAGGGCAGTTTCATATTCCTTCTTAGCCATTTCCGCACGGTTTACATTATCTCCGTCTGCTTTGTTAATGACAATGGCATCCGCCACTTCAAGAACACCTTTTTTTATTCCCTGGAGTTCATCGCCTGCGCCTGCAATCAGCAGGACAAGAAAAAAATCAACCATGGACGCAACGGTTGTTTCAGATTGCCCGACTCCGACGGTTTCTATGATAATAACATCATAACCAGCAGCCTCGCAGACCAGCATGGTTTCTCTCGTTTTTCTGCCTACACCGCCAAGGGTGCCGGAAGACGGAGAGGGGCGGATAAATGCATTTTCGTTAATGGCGAGCTTTTCCATCCTGGTTTTATCTCCGAGGATAGATCCACCGCTTCTTGTGGAACTTGGATCAATGGCCAGAACCGCCACCCGGTGTCCCAGTTCGGTCAGCATATTGCCAAAACTTTCGATATAGGTACTTTTTCCTGCACCAGGCACACCGGTTATGCCGATACGAATACCCTGACCTGTGTGAGGTAAAAGCTTGTCAACGATTTCTCTAGCAAGTTCCTGGTGGGCAGGCAGGGTGCTTTCGATGAGGGTAATGGTTCGCGCCAGCTGTAATCTGTTGTGACTCAGTACACCATCCACATAGTCCCGGGCGTCTTTGAGCATAATGATCTGTGATGAAATAATAATTTCCTGGATCTGTAGTGGATCCAGGAGAAGAAAAAAGACAATACAGGCCCGGCAGCATGCGAGGAGTGTTGCCGCTGGACCCGTATTATCTTCAATTGAAAATTCTACAAGTATTTTTCTTCAAGTAACGACATGGTCTTTTCGGCAGAATCGGTAATCGGAGTACCAGGTCCGAATACCGCCTTGACACCCGCAGCAAAAAGAAAATCGTAATCACCCGGAGGAATAACACCTCCGGCCACCACGAGAATATCTTCACCTCCGACTTTTTTCAGCTCTTCAATCAGTGATGGAATCAGGGCCTTGTGTCCGGCTGCAAGACTGGAAGCGCCGACAACATGGACATCATTTTCAATGGCCATTTTAGCCGCTTCTTCCGGGGTCTGGAACATGGGGCTGATATCCACATCAAATCCGAGATCAGCATAAGCGCTGGCCACAACCTTGAACCCGCGATCATGCCCATCCTGTCCCATTTTGGTTACGAGCAGGCGAGGTCTTCTGCCCTGTTTTTCAAGAAAATTGGCTGTTCTTTTCTTCAGGGATTCTATGGTGTCACTATTGTCGGTGTATTCGGAAGAATAAGCACCGGAAATGCATCGTGTTGTTGCCACAAAACGGCCAAACACCTCTTCCATGGCATCGGATATTTCACCAACGGTAGCACGGGCCCGCACTGCGGGGAGAGCAGCCTCCAGCAGGTTTCCACCGTTTCTGGCTGCATTGGTCAGATCAGCAAGAGCCTTTTTCACCGCTTCTGCGTCTCTCGTTGCCTTGATCTCTTTTATTCTGGCTACCTGTTCATCCCTGACTGTTGAGGGCACTTCCCGGACCTCAAAGTCAATTTTTTCGTCTGGCAGTTTGTATTTGTTGACACCGACAATGACGTCAAGACCCTGGTCAATACGTGCCTGCTTCCTGGCTGCGGATTCTTCAATCCGCATCTTTGGCATACCGCTTTCAATAGCCTTGGCCATTCCACCCAGCTCTTCGATTTCATCTATTATTTTCTGGGCTTCATCTATGATGTTATTGGTCAGAGTTTCCACATAGTATGAGCCTCCAAGAGGATCAATAACATGGCATACCTGGGATTCCTCCTGGATGATAATCTGGGTGTTTCTGGCAATTCTGGCGGAAAAGTCGGTCGGCAGGCCAATGGCCTCATCAAATGAGTTTGTATGCAGGGATTGGGTGCCACCCAGAACAGCTGTCATGGCTTCCAGAGTTGTTCTTATGATATTGTTGTAGGGATCCTGTTCAGTAAGACTCCAACCTGAGGTCTGACAATGGGTCCGCAGCATGGAAGATTTAGGATTTTTTGGATTGAACTGGCTCATCAACCGGTGCCAGAGAAATCTGGCTGCGCGGAGCATGGCAATATCCATGAAAAAGTTCATGCCTATGCCGAAAAAGAAAGAGAGTCTCGGCGCAAAAGTATCCACATCCATGCCGCTATTCAAGGCAGCCTTGACATACTCAACGCCGTCAGCCAGGGTAAAGGCGGTCTGAAGGACGCTGTTGGCGCCGGCCTCCATCATATGGTAACCACTGATACTGATTGTGTTGTAGCGGGGCATATTCTTGGAGCAGAAGGACATGATATCAGAAATAATCCGCATTGATGGTTCCGGCGGATAAATATATGTATTTCTCGTCAGGTACTCCTTAAGGATATCATTCTGAATCGTGCCGGAGAGTTGATCATGGCTCACCCCTTGTTCTTCCGCAGCAACAATATAACCGGCAAGAATGGGAATAACAGCGCCGTTCATGGTCATTGATACGGACATTTTGTCCAGAGGGATCCCGTCGAAAAGAATTTTCATATCTTCAACTGAATCGATGGCCACACCTGCTTTGCCTATGTCACCGGATACTCTGGGATGATCGGAATCATAGCCCCGATGAGTTGCCAGGTCAAAGGCAACGGAGAGTCCTTTCTGGCCAGCAGCCAGAGCCTTGTGATAAAACTCATTTGATTCCTTGGCTGTGGAGAAACCGGCATACTGTCTGATGGTCCAGGGCCTGCCAGCATACATGGTCGCCATGGGACCCCGCATGTAGGGTTCCATTCCTGGAAGGGTATTGGCAGGAAGATTCTCAAGATCTTCCGCCGTGTAGAGTGCTTTTACTTTAATACCTTCGGGGGTGTCCCAGTCGAGAGTTTCGACAGGTTTGCCCTTCATCTGTTTTGTGGCAAGTTCTTTCCATTCTTGTAATTTCGGATGTTCTGACATGTGCTTTCCTCATGAAATATGTAACATCCCCGGCAGGGGGGGTAAATGGTGGCTACCCATCAATGGCCTTGTTGCCCGATTTCTTCGTCGCCAAGAAAAATAAAAATGCTCACATATGCCTATTATGCGGCGTTTACCTGAAATCGAACAAAAAAATCTTATTTTCGGACAGGTACCAGGTTGCTTTTATGAACGTTCACACAACTCCACAAGCACTCCACCGGTTGCCTTGGGATGGAGAAAGGCTATCTTGGCACCTCCAGCGCCTATTCTCGGTTCCTTGTCAATCAGCTGAACTCCCATTTCCTTCAGTTCCGCCAGTGCCTCATCAATATTTGCTACTCTGAATGCAACGTGCTGGAATCCCTGGCCTCTTTTTTCAATAAACTTTGCCACAGGGCCGTCAGGGGAGGTGGATTCAAGGAGCTCCACTTCACTTTCACCAACGGGAAAAAAGGCGGTTGTAACTTTCTGTGCTTCAACAGTTTCCGCACCCTCAAATTCAAGACCAAGAACATCTGTCCAGAATTCTTTTCCACCGTCGATGCTGTTGACGGCAATGCCAAGATGATCAATTTTTAAAATTTTCATTCAAGTTTACCTCCAGTTGATTATTTGCTTCATGGTCATTTCTTTTTGGCAGGATATTGCAGAATTACGCTTTCAGGGAGACACATGTCTCCACGGAGGGGCAGGATTGTTTCAGCGATTCATGTCATACCCGTTAGCTACTCTTTGTCCGGATTGGCCATACCCTGCCATACCATCTCAAACATGACATTGGCCTGATCAGCCAGACTCTCAGTTTTTCCGCGCAGGATCCACATGAAAAAACTTCGTTGAACAAAACCCATCAGGAAATCAAGCAGAACTCCAGCTCTCACATGGGGGTTGAGAACACCTTCGTTCTGGCCCTGTCGTAAAACATCAATCATTAAAGACATCATCCTCGGCTGGGCAAATGTTTCGTCGGCCATCCATGTCTTCATGGGCAGAGTCATGAAAACAATTTTTCCCAGCCCTTCATGTCTTTCGTAATAGTCAAGCTGCAGCCAGAAAACCTTCCGCAGTTTTTCTTTTAGATTTTCTATGCCATGGAGATGATCAACAATCCTGTCTGTGAGAATGCCCATCCAGATGTCGACAAAGGCAAAGACCAGTCGTTCCTTGCTTCCATAATGCTTATAAATAGTCGTGAAGCTGACTCCAGCCCTGTTGGCGATGTCCCTGATGGATGCCTTGTGAAAATCAGAATTGGAAAAAATCTCCAGAACAGCCTGTTCAAGTCTTTTGTGGATATCGTCGTTTAATTTGTCCAACATTGTTACTCTTTTCTGTATGGAAGATGTATTTGAATAACTATTATCGTTTGTGTCCGGGAAAAATGTGCCTGAAATTCTCCAGAAGCACTCTGTGGTGTATCTTTGTTATTCGTTGTTGTGGTGTGCAACTGTTTGTAAATATGAATAAAAAGATCATGAAATATAATTCTTCCGTATAGACTAAGAACATTGTTACACACCTATCTTTAATGCAAAAAAGATCAGTTTTCAAGTAAAAAGCTTCATTTCCGGTTAATTGGTGAAATATCGTTATGAAAATAAATAAATTCCATAAAACCAGCATATATGAATGAAGTAGGAAATTATCCTCCAAAAAGGGAAAGAAGAACTCCGGCGGACACTGCCGATCCAATGACACCGGCAACATTCGGGCCCATGGCATGCATGAGAAGAAAGTTTCCGGGGTCCTCTTTCTGGCCAACAACCTGGGAAACACGGGCTGCCATGGGAACGGCAGAAACTCCAGCGGATCCGATAAGAGGGTTAATATTTACATTCATTACCCTGTTCATTAATTTGGCAAGAAGAACACCTGAAGCGGTACCGATACCGAAGGCGGTGACACCCAGGCAGAGGATGGCGAGGGTTTCAATTTTGAGAAACTGTTCCGCGGTTGCGGTGGCGCCGACCGTTACCCCGAGAAAGATGGTAATGATGTTGATGAGAGCATTTTTTGCGGTGTCTTCAAGCCTGCCTACAACACCACATTCACGGAAGAGATTGCCCAGCATCAACATACCGATAAGAGTCGCTGCCGGTGGAACAATCAGCGAAACTATTATTGTAACAATGATGGGAAAGAGGATTTTTTCACGTTGACTGACTTCACGGAGTTGAGTCATCCTGATCACTCTTTCTTTTTCAGTGGTGAGCAGTTTCATTATCGGGGTTGGATTATCGGAACGAGAGCCATGTAGGAATAGGCGGCTATGGCAATTGGACCAAGGAGGTGGGGGGCAAGTTTGGAAGAAAGAAAAATGGCTGTCGGTCCGTCTGCCCCACCAATGATCCCAATTGAGGCCGCTTCCTGGGCTGTGAAGAGCCCGGAGGCTATGGCTCCGATAAAGGTTATGAAAATCCCGAACTGGGCAGCAGCTCCCAGGAGCAGTGATTTCGGATTGGCAATCAGCGGGCCGAAATCAGTCATGGCGCCAACACCCATGAAGATCAACGGTGGAAAAATGCCCAGGTGATCTCCCTGAAACAGGTAGTAGAGCAGCCCTCCAGGTTCAAGTGTATGGATGGAGTGTTTCTGAATTTCCAGGACAGGTTCTGTCATCATCCCGGCAAACGGTAGGTTTGTGAGAAGAACACCGAAGGCGATGGGGACAAGAAGTAGAGGTTCAAATTTTTTTACAATGGCGAGATAGAGCAGAAGGCAAGCAATACACATCATTGCAATCGAGCCTGGCGTCAGCCCTGAAAATCCTGTGCTTCTAAGAAAATTGAGTAATGAATCGAGCATAATGAGGCTCTCCCTCTATGGTGTAAGGACGATGAGAATATCGCCGGCATTGACTGAAGCACCTTCACTTGCCTTGATCTCCTGTACTGTACCGTCAGATGGCGCCTTGATGTCATTTTCCATTTTCATTGCTTCAAGAACCAGAAGAGTTTCTCCCTTCTTCACGGAACTACCCTGGCCAACAAGAATACTGATTACAGTGCCAGGCATTGGGGCAGAAATATTTCCTCCCAAGCCGGTTTCTGTGGCGGCGGTTTTGGGAGCAGGTGAAGCGGCAGGTTTTGCGGGGTGCTGCATGGGAGTCGTCGGGGCAGTGGCAGGAGGTGAAGATGCAGGTCGTGTTGTGGGGGTTGATTCATCCTGCAGTTCTTCTATTCCAACTCTGTATTCAACATCGTTTACAACAACTCTGAATAATTTCATAATGGTCTCCGTGATTGTTAAAGTCTGCTGTTCATCTGCTCCAGAATTCCGGCCCTGTTCCAGGCAGGTTGGGGAGGGTCGATTCGTGTAATATTTTTAATAACAATATTACTGGGGGAAGTGTTTAACTGTGTTGCCAGAACAGTTGAAATAACGGCAATAAGTTCGGTGTTATCAGGTTTTGAAGGAGAAGTTGGAGCAGCAGTAGAGGCTGCTGTCTCTACGGAACTGCTCGCCGGTTTTTTCCTGTTGGTCATCAGTTTTTCCATGAAAGCAATAACAAACTGGAGGATGATGAGTGCTGCAAAAGTGATTCCCATTCCGAGGACAGTGGCAAACAGTCCGGCAAAAAGTTTGTCTGTCAGAGAGAGGGCATGGATGGTATCCGGGTTTGCAAAATCGGCCAGAAGTTCAATGGTGGTCATGGTTATCTCCAGAAAATGGATCGAAAAAACGAAAAATCATTGTTCCAGCACCTGAAAAGGGTTTTGATATTCCAAAAATGTAAATAGGCTGATCCCTTTGATGCTGTCATGCTTTACAGAGGAATATTACCATGTTTTTTGGCCGGACGTTTTTCCCGTTTTCCCTGCAGCATGATAAAAGCATCGATAACCCGCTGTCGGGTTGTGTCCGGCTCAATGACATCATCAACAAAACCCCGTTCCGCTGCCTTATACGGGGTTGCAAATTCTGCAGCATACTCTTCCAGTATTTTTGTTTTGGTGGCTGCCTTGTCATCTGATTTTGAGATCTCTCTTTTGAAGATGATATTGACGGCTCCTTCAGATCCCATTACCGCCACTTCCGCAGTAGGCCAGGCGAATACCATATCGGCGCCGAGAGATTTTGAGCACATGGCAACATAGGCACCGCCATAGGCCTTTCGCGTGATAAGGGTAACTTTTGGGACGGTTGATTCACTGTATGCGTAAAGAATTTTTGCACCGTGTCTGATAATCCCACCGTATTCCTGGGTTGTTCCCGGTAGAAAACCGGGGACATCTACTATGGTGAGCAGGGGAATATTGAATGCGTCGCATGTTCTGATGAACCGGGCTGCCTTGTCACCTGCGTTCATGTCAAGGCAGCCAGCCATGACATTTGGCTGGTTGGCGATGATGCCGACTGAATTGCCGTTGATCCTCGCAAAACCTGTAATGATATTTGTCGCGAAATAGGGTTGACTTTGGAGAAAATCACCATTGTCCACTATCGGCAGTATGACATCCAGTATATCGTATGGTTTGTTCGGGTTGTCTGGAATGAGCGTGTTCAAAGAAGGAATTCTTCGGTTAATGTCATCATTAACGGGGTAGACAGGAGCTTTTTCCATGCTGTTTGATGGCAGAAAACTGAGTAGCCTCCTGATGGACTCCAGGCATTCAAGTTCGGTGGGGGCAATAAAATGAACATTTCCGCTGACACTGTTGTGGGTCATGGCTCCACCGAGTTCTTCTGCAGATACTTCTTCTCCTGTTACGGCCTTGATCACCTGGGGCCCGGTGATAAACATCTGGGATGTTTTATCCACCATTATGATAAAATCCGTCAGAGCCGGTGAATAGACGGCTCCACCGGCGCAAGGGCCCATAATAGCAGATATCTGGGGGACCACACCTGAGTAAATGGAGTTCCTGAAAAAGATGTCACCATATCCGGAAAGGGCATCTACTGCTTCCTGTATTCTCGCACCACCTGAATCATTCAGGCCGACCATGGGGGCACCGATCTTGGCAGCGCTGTCCATTGCCTTGACAATCTTTCTGGCGTGCATTTCCCCAAGGGCTCCCCGGTGATGGTGAAGTCCTGGGAATAGGCGTAGACAATTCTGCCGTCAATCTGTCCGTAACCGGTAACTACGGATTCACCTTCCGCATCAAGTTTGTCCATACCGAAATTAGTGCATCGGCATTTGATAAAGGCATCAGTTTCAATAAACGTACCGGGATCAAAGAAATGATTAAGACGTTCCCGCGCTGTCATTTTACCTTTGGCATGCTGTTTTTCGATTCTTTTTTCACCTCCACCCAGGGCGATTTTCTCTTTTTTTTGCAGCAGCAGTTCTCTCTTGTCCAAAGGCATTTTTGAAGCCTCCTTGGTTAAAGTTATCAGTGCCATGATGTACGGCAGTAGTCCTGTCTATGTGTCCGGATCCGTGTAGGTTATGATTGCCGGATTCACCATACCCTGCCAGACCATTTCAAAAAGAATATTGGCCTCGTCGGTAAGTCGTCCTTTTTTTCCCCTTACTATCCACATAAAAAAACTTCGCTGTATAAACCCGAGCATAAAATCGAGAAGTGTCCCGGCTCTCACCTGAGGATTGATAATGGCCGCCGCCTGGCCCGCTTTGAATACATCAATGATCAGTGTGACCCTTTTTTTCTGGTCGAATGTTTCATCGGCCATCCATGTTTTCATGGGAAGGCGAATGAAGAGAATACAACCAAGCTCCTCGTGTCGTTCGTAGTACTCCAGGTGCAGCCAGAAAACCTTGCGCAGTTTTTCCTTCAGGTCCTGAATGCCGTTTAAATGATCGGCAATGCGACCGGTCAGTTTTTCCATCCAGATGTTAACGAAGGTGAAAAGCAGTCGTTCCTTGCTCCCGTAATGCTTGTAAATAGTCGTAAAGCTGACTCCCGCTTTTTCTGCAACATCACGGATGCTTGCCTTATGAAAATCGCAGGTCGAAAAGACCTCCATTACAGCCTTTTCAAGTCGGTTTTTTACTTTCGGATTTATGTCGTCTAACATTGTTACTGGCGGGAATTATCCATTAAAATTGATTAATATCATAAACTAGAAAATATTTTATATTCAGGTCGTTATAAAAGTAAAAAAAAATAAAAAAACAGTGTTGGTTAAATATCAAATTGATTGTTATGGTTTGTAATGCTTTGAAAATACAAAAAAAATAAATATTTTATTTTTGTAAACCTCTTTATTAAAGTAACAATGTTACTCTCTTTTAATGTATGGTCATTTTATTTGTCAAGAAAAAAAAGTCTTTTTTACTCAACGGGGATTTTTTATTATTGCCTCGATGTCAGGAGTGTTTCGTGGTGATCAGATTACATTTCCCTTGAGATTCTCGCTTAAGAGGTTGATTATGTGTACTGATTTATTTTGTGGACTCCACAATATTCAAGAAAAATTATTGAAATATGGGACTGAAAGGTGCTAGGCTGTTATTCCTTTTAATCGAGAGAGTTCAAGAATTATTGTTCAAAGATATTTCTCCGGCTATGTTTTTGGCTGGGAGAAACAACTGGTCCGGTGCCGGCCGGATCAAACTGGAATCTGATTACGTGTAAAATTCTACATGGTTGAGTTGCCAGGATAATCAGAATGAAAAGAAAAACCGGCAGGATTTGCCGGTTTGCGCAAGAAGTGTTTGAGCGGAGGATTTCTTCGGCGGAAAAAACAGGGGATTATTTATGAAAAGAACGGGTTTTGTTTACGATGATAGATACTTACTGCATACTACCGGGGGGTATCATCCGGAATGTCCGGAACGATTGAAAGCCATCTGCAAAGGTTTGTCGAAATCCGGTATCCTTGAAAAATTGATTCAGATTCCTGCAGAGAAAGCAAATCAGCGATGGATTGAAGCTGTGCATAATATACATTATATAATGCGATTCCAGGATACCTGCCTGATGGGCCTGCCTGAATTTGATCACCCCGATAATGGCATCTGCAGGGAGAGTTATGAAATTGCCTTTCTCGCTGCAGGCGGTGTATTGAAAGCCATAGACGAGGTGATGGCAGGAAATATCGATAATGCCTTCTGTGCCGTTCGGCCTCCCGGACATCATGCGGAAGTAGATAAACCCATGGGTTTTTGTTATTTCAACAATGTTGCCATTGGTGCCCGTTACCTGCAGAAGCAGTACGGTCTTGAACGGGTTGGAATTATAGATTTTGACGTACATCATGGCAACGGAACCCAGCATATTTTTGATCAGGATCCTACGGTTTTTTATTACTCGATACATGAGCATCCATCGTTCGCTTACCCTGGAACCGGAAGAGAATTTGAAACCGGTGTTGGTATTGGTGATGGATATACACTCAATTCACCTATATTGCCCGGGCGGGGAGATGAAGAGTACAGGAAAAAAATAACACAGGATCTGATTCCAGCCTTTAAAAAATTCAGGCCGGAATTTATTTTGGTTTCGGCAGGATTTGATGCCCATGTGACAGACTTGATGTCGGGAACCAACCTGACCACGGATGGCTATGATTTTGTATCGGAAGTTGTAGTCAATCTGGTGAATACCCTGACTGACGGTAAAGTGGTTTCCGTGTTGGAGGGAGGATACAATCTTGATATATTGCCACTTCTGGTGGAAAACCATATAAAATTGCTTGCTGATTTACGTAAATAAAAATTGAAGCGGATTTTTTTATAAATTTTGTATTTTGGAGGAATTATGTTTGTAAGTGAAAGGATGTCCACAGACTTGATAACAACAAGTCCTGATCTTTCCATTGCTGAGGCCAGGAAATTAATGACTGATAACGGGATCAGGCATCTTCCGGTCGTAGATGAAAAAGGTTTGCTGGTAGGGATAGTTACTGATCGTGACATGCGGGATGCGATGCCTTCGACTCTGCTGAAAAAAGAGGATTATGAGATCACCCTGGAAAAAATCATGGATTTTCCAGTGAAAGAAATCATGACAAAGGAGCCGTTGACCATTTATGCGTATTTCACCCTGCAGGACACCCTGCTGGTCATGCAGAAAAAGAAGGTTGGAGCGTTACCGGTAATTGATGAACAAGGGTATTTGAAAGGGATTCTGTCTACCAGGGATCTGCTTTCCGCCTTTGTAAATATCATGGGAATCGATGAACCCGGCAGTCTTCTCTGTATTCTCACTAAAGAGAAACCCGGGCAGATGAAAAAAATAATCGATGTTATTACCGAAGAGAATATTTCCCTCGGCAGTGTACTGGTTGCAAGATTCTGGGATGGCGAAAAACGGGCTGTTTTTCCGTACCTGCATACAAATAACGTTATTAATGTGAAGAAAAAGCTGCAGGAAATCGGATTTGAGCTCATTGATCCGATGAAATGGTATCTTGATCAGCTGCCAGGGAAAAAATAGGATTTACTCTTCAAGTATCAGCCAACAATTCTCATCAGTTCTGGCGGCGTCAGCTTCAACGTTCCGGAGTCTGCGCTTACCTGGCAGTACATTATAGTGATCTATATTTATTGCCGAAATATGCAGTAGATGTCGTCGCCTGGACTGAGCTTGGGGAACATTGTGTAAATATAGCTCAATCACTGGGAATTGGCTCATTGTTTGATCAGGTTTTATTTTGGGTTTCTTTCCTTTTCCAACTCTTCAGGACTCATGGTCCAGAAGGGAGTTCCGTCTTTTGTCAGTCTCACCTTGAATTCGAAATGTTCCCCCTGCTTCACTTTTGAGGCAATAAAGACGTCTTTGCCATCAATAAACGCCCAGCATCCCTTGACTTTGGTTTTCACACCCTTGCGCAGCCCGGTTCCTTTTGCATCGGCAAAAGAACGGGGACAGAGGTGGACCAGGATATTATCATCCCCTTCACGGAGGATAAAAGCTGTTCCAGGGCTCATTCCTGAAAGTGGTGTCACAGTTTTGAATTTGACAAGGATTCCCTTGAGAGTGTCCCGTTCCTTAGCATTGTAATAGGAGTTGTAGTCAGAACCGTTTTCCCAACCGTCCTTTTCGGCTGCCAGTGAGAAGACAGGGTAAAGGGCAGTAAGAAAAAATACTGTAATTATTGTGTATGTATTGAATTTTTTCATTTTGTAAAAAGAGTGTTTAAAGTTATATGTTTTGTTTAAAGAAATCCTCAAGAAGAGTTTTTCGCCAACCTCCGGTCTGTCTTAACTGAGCATTTCCTGCCATCTTGCCGTTGCTGCTGAGCATTTTAACCACCTGTTTCAATTCGGCGCTGGTACCGACAAGGGGAGGTGCTATGCCCAGAAGTTCACATTTCAATGCAATGAGGTTGTTCAGCTTTTCATAGGTTTTTTTCTGTCTTATGTTCAAACGTATAGAACGTTTGACTGAGGGAAAAGATGAAGGATCCTGCCTGCAGGTTTCATCGGTTACTGCACTAATGGTTTTGCCGTATTTTTTAAAAGCATTAGCTGAAAGAATCCCGACCTCACGGAGCATATCAACAGTTCGAGGTCGTTGTCTGGCCAGTTCAAGAAGAACCGTGTCTTTTATAATGTGCCCCCTCGGTCTGTTCAGCTTTCTGGCGGTGGTTTCCCGCCAGATTGTCAGATTTTTCAATACAGCCAGGCCAAGCCTGTCCAGACTGCCGGAACCCCTTATTTTTCTAAATTTTTTATCCAGTGGCGGTCCTGAATATGTAGCTGGATTGTTCAGGAGATTGAGTTCTTCCTGAAGCCACGCTTTGATTTTAGGACCAATGATCCGGGTCAGGAGAATAACCCTGATTGCCCTGAGATAGCGAACATCGTTGAGGCCATAGGCAATCTGCTCGGAACTGAGAGGCCGTTGCATCCAGTTTGTTCGGGTTTCGGTTTTGGAAATTGTTATATCAAGGAGCTCTCTGGCAAGATTGCAGAGGGAGAGTGTGGCTGGAAGATTGGAAAAACCTGCGGCCAGCCTGGTGTCAAAAATATTCTGGGGAACTGCACCTGTTGCCCTGTGGAGTATTACGAGATCCTGGGGAGCATCATGAAAAATTTTCACAATGCTTCTGTCCGCCAGCAGTTGCCCGAAAGGTGACAAATCTTTTATGGCGCAGGGGTCAATAAGATAGCAGTCTTCATCCGAGAGGGCAATCTGGATAAGGCCCAACTGGGGGAAATATGTCCGTTCCCAGACAAATTCCGTATCCAGTGCAATGGCGTCAGTTTGTTTCGCCAGTTGCACCAGTTTTTGCAGATTATTGTTGTTCTGAATCAGGGTGTCGAGTTTTTCCATTCTTTTCTAGTCCATATCAACTGCAGGCATCCTTGAAAACTGCTGATTTTCCTGATTGCTGTGTTATCAAGGACCCTTGGGGAGTAACGGCAGTGTGAAAAACATTTTCTGATATTCAATCAACAGACTCATATATCAACAGAAATTTTTTCTTTATGTCTTTTCTCTATTCATCAAACAAGACATAAAGAAAAAGAAAAAACAAGAAATATTCTTCTTTTATCGTGTTTTAAAGTGTTATTTTTCGTATTATCGAATGTATTCCGGATTTTGAATGAAGGAGTAAGCTGCATCTGCTGGCTCAGCAACAACGAGGCAGCGAAAATCCCAACTGTGACAGAAAGACCATCTGTGGCGGGATTTTCAGATCATCCGGCAGAGTCGTATCGAATGGTTCGGTAATAATATATAATACTTTATCATATCTTTTTCAGCGATCTGAATTCTACGGACAATGTTTGTTTATATTGTAAAACGCATTCTTCTGATGATACCAACCCTGTTTGGCGTTATGTTTGTGACCTTTGTCATTACCCAGTTTGTTCCCGGGGGACCTGTTGAAAAAATGATTTCGGATATTGAAGGTTATGGCAAAGGCGGGGGGGAGGTGAGCGGGGGGACGGTAGGAATTTATCGGGGCGCATCAGGGTTGGACAAAGAGAAGGTGGAGGAACTGAAAAAACTGTACGGTTTCGATAAGTCGCCCGCTGAACGGTTTCTTACCATGATGAAGAACTATCTTGTTTTTGATTTTGGTGATTCCTATTACTATAACAGGAGCGTGGTTGACCTGGTTCTCTCCCGAATGCCTGTTTCCATGTCCCTTGGGTTATGGAATTTTCTCATTGTATACGGTATCTGTATTCCCCTTGGCATAAAGAAGGCAGTCCGGGATGGTTCCCGTTTTGATACGTTGAGTTCAACCGTTATTCTGATTGGTTATGGTATTCCCGGTTTTGTTCTCGGGGTACTGCTCCTGGTGCTCTTTGGTGGGGGAAGTTTCTGGTCGATCTTTCCCCTGCGCGGTCTGGTTTCCGATAACTGGGCAGAGTTGAGTTATCTTGGAAAAGTTCTGGATTATCTGTGGCATATGGTCCTACCGGTTACGGCAGGTGGCGTGGGAAGTCTTGCTGTAATGACCATGCTTACAAAAAATGCCTTTCTGGAGGAGATTCGCAGGCAGTATGTTTTAACCGCCAGGGCCAAGGGATTGTCAGAAAACCAGGTTCTGTACAAACATATTTTCAGAAATGGAATTATTCCTATCATAACGGGTTTTCCAGGATTTTTTCTTGCATCATTCTTTACCGGAAGTTTGTTGATTGAGACCATTTTTTCCCTGGACGGCATGGGACTGCTTGCCTATGAATCCGTATTGAACCGTGATTATCCGGTCGTACTCGGCACACTCTATTTTTTTACATTGATCGGACTTGTTTCTCGACTGCTATCTGACCTGAGTTACGTGCTGGTTGATCCCCGTATCAGCTTCAAGGCAGTGGAGGGTTGATATGGCAGATGAATTACACCATTGGTCCAGTGCGGGGTACCGGCGAAAACGGTACTGGCAGAGGTTCAGGAGAAACAGAAGGGGCTATTTCAGCCTGGTGATATTTCTGCTGCTCTTTGTTACCAGCGGTTTTGCTGAACTGATCAGTAATGATGCCCCTCTGGTTGTCCACTATCAGGGCAGGTTTTATTTTCCTGTGTTTGTATCATATCCGGAGACGGTTTTTGGAGGTGATTTTGAAACGGAAACCGATTACAAAGATCCTTATTTTCGAAAACTTATTGAGGGACCAGGGAATTATGTGATATTCCCACCCGTGCAACACAGTTATAACTCCATCAATTTTTACATTAATGCCCCTCTGCCTTCACCACCGACACGCGAAAATCTCCTGGGGACCGATGACCGGGGCAGGGATGTGCTGGCCAGACTTATTTATGGATTTCGCTTGAGTGTTCTTTTTGGTCTTGTTTTGACTCTGGCGGGCAGTTTTTTTGGTATTCTCGTGGGAAGCGTGCAGGGTTTTTTCGGGGGGCGTGTTGATCTGATTGTTCAGCGACTCATTGAAATATGGAGTGCAATGCCTGAGCTGTACCTGCTCATTATTTTTGCGTCGCTCTTCCAGCCTTCAATTTTTCTCCTTTTTCTTCTCCTTTCTCTCTTCAGCTGGATGGGTTTGTCCGATTATGTAAGAGCCGAATTTCTGCGGGGAAGAAACATGGAGTATGTCAAGGCAGCCAGGGCTCTCGGAGTTTCCAACATTGCCATAATGTGGCGTCATCTGCTGCCGAACAGCATGACTCCGGTCATAACCTTTCTCCCTTTCAGGGTTTCCGCGTCAATTCTCGCCCTGACCAGTCTTGATTTTCTCGGACTTGGTGTTCCTCCATCTACTCCCAGCCTTGGCGAGCTTCTTGCAGAAGGAAAAAACAATATTGATGCCTGGTGGCTTTCCATGTCATCTTTTTTTGTGCTTGTCCTGACCCTCGTCCTCCTGATTTTCATAGGAGAAGCATTGCGGGATACTTTTGATCCGAGGAAGGGGGAATCGATCGGTGAATGAAATATCAGCAGGATTCAGGTGTAAAAATTACCGGCCGGGTAAATTTTGTATCCCCTGGAAGAGAGAATTTCCCATGGAGGGATGAAATTTAAGGATATTGACATATAGGAATATTGATCTATATATGGTGCAATGTGGATGAATTCTTGACTGAATTAAGTAATTATACGCCTCTTCCTTACTTTTTTATATAATGTATCACTCAGGACGGAACTTCCGGTATGAAATCAAATAAAACAAACCCGTTGGGAACTCTGGGAAATACCGGACTGTATATCATGGCCGATCTGGGCAGAATGACCCTGTTTCTTGGAAAAGCTTTCCGGGGAATTTTCAGGAGGCCATTCAGGTTCAGGGAACTGCTCAGGCAGATTAATTTCATTGGTGTCGGGTCACTGGCAGTAATTTTTTTTACTGCTGCTTCCACGGGAATGGTGCTTGGTCTGCAGGGATATTATTCATTAAATAAATTTGGCGCTGAAGGGATGCTGGGCTCTGCTGTTTCACTGACCCTGATCATGGAGCTTGGTCCGGTTCTTACCGCTTTGATGGTGGCAGGTCGGGCAGGTTCTGCGATGTGCGCTGAACTTGGCATCATGCGGATATCTGAACAGATTGATGCTCTGGAATGTATGGCGGTGGATCCCTTTCGATATTTTATTACACCCAAATTTCTGGCAATACTTATCTCACTGCCTCTGCTGACTGTTATTTTTGATGTAGTGGGGATTGCCGGGGGATATGTTGCCGGAGTTTCACTGATGGATGTCAATCCGGGAAGTTATATTGAAGGGATGCGCTCAAGCGTTACAAATCATGATATTCAGCTTGGAGTTATAAAATCGTTCGTTTTTGCCCTCCTGGTCGTCTGGATCTGTACCGGCAGGGGTTATTTTGTCAGGGAAATCAGGGGTGCCGGTTTTGGCGCGGAAAGTGTCAGCAGAGTGACGACACAGGCAGTGGTTCTTTCCTCGATTTCCGTTCTGGTGTTTGATTATCTTCTTACAGCGGTACTTCTCTGATGACGTCGGCTATTGAGTTTATAAATGTATCGAAATCGTTCAGTAAAAAAGACGGTTCCATTCAGACCGTACTCGATGCTGTCAGTTTTTCTATCCCGAAGGGACAGACGACGGTTATTGCCGGAGGGAGTGGCCAGGGGAAAAGTGTTACCTTAAAACTTATTCTTGGTCTTATGCGGGCTGACAGCGGACAGGTTCTGGTGCAGGGCACTGATGTAACAAGAATCAGGGGGAAGGAACTGGAGAAGCTGCGCACTCATTTCGGTGTTCTTTTTCAGGGATCTGCTCTCTTTGATTCACTCACTGTTTTTGAAAACGTGGCTCTGCCTCTCAGGGAGAGAACACAGAAGTCGGAAGAGGAAATAAGGGAACTGGTCATGACTACTCTTGCCCAGCTTGAATTGTCGGGACATGAAGAAAAATATCCAGCTCAGTTGAGTGGAGGAATGCGAAAACGTGTTGGTCTGGCCAGGGCCATGCAGCTCAATCCTGAGATTATGCTCTTTGATGAGCCGACGACCGGACTTGACCCGGTCATGTCCCAGGAAATATATCATCTCTTTGCCGGGACACAGGCCGAGTTTGGTTTTACTTCAATTATTGTCAGTCATGATATTCCAAAAATCTTTAATCTGGCAGATCGGGTCATTATTCTGGAACGGGGGAACATGGATGTGTTCGGCAGTCCTGAAGAGATTCAGTGGTCTGAAAAGCCTCATATCCGGGAATTTGTGAAAATGACCATGGGCGATATTTATCAAAGTCATCTGGTGGAAAAATGAAAAACAGTACTCTTGAAATCCTGGTTGGGTTGTTTATGATTATCGGTTTCTGTGCCTTTGGTTACCTGGCCCTGCAACTCGGGGAAGTTTCTTTTCTGACCAGTGGGTCAACTTATACGATCAAGGCGGAATTTGACAACGTTGCCGGAGTGAAAAAGGGAGCCTCTGTTCAGGTCGCCGGTGTTCCTGTCGGCAGTGTCGCAGATATTTCCCTGGGGGAAGACGATGTCGCGGTTCTGACTTTGCAGCTCGACAACGACCTGCAGGTTCCAACTGATTCCATGGCTTCGGTAAAATCCCAGGGAATCATAGGGGATAAATATATTCAGTTGAGTCTCGGGGGAGAGGAGGAAATGTTTAAACCGGGCGATGTCCTGCGGGAAACTGAATCCTCCCTTGATATAGAATCACTGATCTCCAAATTTGCCTTTGGGAGTGCGAAATAATGAACGTTCTGAGAAGAATTATCTGTCAGTTTCTGTTGGTTTCATTGTTGCTGTGTTCCAGTGGTGCAGCCGCAGATAAAAGCCCGACTGCGGCATTGAAGCCTGTTCTTGATGAGTTGACCACCATACTGATCGACACATCCCTCAAGGGCGATGAGCATCGAACAGAAAGACGCACTAAAATAATGGAAGTGATAAGTCACGGGTTTGATTTTAAGGAAATGTCCAAGAGAATACTTGGCAAAACCTGGCGCAGGATAGATGATTCCCAGAAAGTATATTTTACCCGACTCATTAAAAAGCTCCTTGAAAATGTCTATATAGGAAAACTCGAAAGCTATTCGGGGCAGGAAATTGAGTTCAACGCGGAGATTATTAAAGGAAAGAGGGCCCAGGTTTCTACCTTTATAGAGAATAAGGGCATAAAAATTCCGGTTCACTATATAATGAAACAGGTGAACAACCGCTGGATGGTTTATGACATCAATATTGAAGGTGTCAGTCTCGTGCGAAATTATCAACAGCAATTCAAGCCGATTCTGCGTAAGGAAAAATTTAAAGGGTTGATTAAAGTATTGGAGGAAAAAAATAATTCTTTCCGCAAGGAGCCTGGGGACAAGCAGAATTCGTAGACGAGTTTTTCATGTTTCCTCGCAGTTTTTGCAGAACTTGAATGGAAAAAAATATTCATTTCAGAAAAGCTATAAATCGTAATTTTTTAAATTCGTCTGGACGCCGGAGTAAATAAAACATGCACAAACTCGACAAAGAGTTGCAGAATCTTTTTTTCAGGACTTTTGCCCCGGAAAAAAAAGAATTTCTGTTTTCCCTGCTGGATGAAATATCCCTGGATGAAGGTGATATCCTTTTCACCACCGGACAACGGGGAGATGCAATGTTTTTTATAGCCGAAGGACGGCTCGCCGTTCAGGAACGAACTGGTTTTGCAGAGAGGACCCAGGTTGTTGCTCTGTTGGACCAGGGTGCACCGGTGGGTGAGGGCGCTCTTTTACCCGGTCATGTCCACAGTGCTACTCTTCTGGCGGTAAAAAAGACCAGGATTTTTACCCTTTCACGAAAACGTTATCTCCAGTTAAAAGAGGATGATCCAGGTCTGGCTGTGGCATTGCTGGAATCCGTGTTTGCCAGGACCTGTCTGCGACTGCAGAAGAGTTCTGAGCGGCTTTCCCGGGTTCTTTGAACTATTTTTTTTGGCTGTATATAAGAAATTCAACCAGGAACCTGTCCGAGAACAGGACTCATGAGTTTGTTGATTTTCGTTCGAGAGTGGCTTTCCGAAGATATGAAAAGGTGATGAAGGCCGCCGAAAAGTGTTGGGAGCTCCGAAAAGAGTGAATTTTTTCCGGGAGTGAATTTTTTTCTGGCGATTATTCCTTAAATTGATTATTTTTCCTTTCTTTTGTTTCAGATACAATCCTCATTGTCATTTTATTGATTTATGAAGCTGGTCGTCGAGAAAATAACCGGAGAGCATAATCATTATACAATCGGAAGTGAGGATTGGGTCCCTTTCCCGGAACGAAGTGTCGATTTTTCCGCTCGATTGACGATCACCGTCTATCGCCAAACGGATGAATCAGTAGTCCTGGAAGGGATGTTTGAAGGGGACTGGACAGTGAGTTGTGACAGGTGTGGAGAACCAGTTCAGCACGGATTGTCAGGTGACTTTTCTTACCAGGGTATATCTCCCGGAGAAACTGTTTTTGAAACCGGGGAAAAAGAGGTCCTCGCAGAGGATGTAAATATCCTGTATCTGGAAGAACCTTTTATTGATCTTTTTGAAATTCTGCAGGAACAGGTGTACCTTGCATTACCCGTCAGGGTTTTGTGCAGTGAAGATTGCAAGGGGATATGTCCGCAATGTGGTGTGACTCTCAATGATGCCGATTGCAGATGCTTATCGGACAGAGCGGACTCTCCCTTCGCTGTTTTAAAGAAAATTTGTAAATAACGAAAAAGACAAAACGGTATGTTTTCATACCTGATTGGAGGATAAAATGGCATTACCTAAAAGAAGGCATTCTCGCTCACGTACCAGAAAAAGACGTTCCCATGATGCATTGAAAGCCCCCGGACTTTCAGTCTGTGGCGAATGTGGTGAGCCAAAGGAACCGCACAGACTGTGCGGCAGCTGCGGGAAATATAAAGGTAGAACTGTTTACAGTTTTGATACTGATCTGGAATAGGAGAGCACTGTGCAAATAGCTCTGGACGCCATGGCTGGTGACCATGGCCCTGAGGACTTGATTGCCGGAGCACTGCTTGCCGCTGAACAGGCCGGGTTGGAAGTAAGTCTTGTTGGAGATGAACCTCTTCTTCAGGACTATATTGACAAGCTTGCACCTGCACCTGAACTATTGGATCTTATAAAAATTGTCCATGCATCTCAGGTTATAGAGATGAATGAACATCCGGTCGACGCAATTCGTAAGAAAAAGGATTCGTCGGTGATGGTGGCTTTTGACCTGCTGAAACAGGGTAAGGTTGAAGCTGTGGTCAGTGCCGGAAATTCAGGCGCGACAATGGCTGCTGGCGTACGTAAGCTTGGACGCTTAAACGGAGTTTCCCGTCCAGGAATAGCCTCTGTTTTCCCAACGTTGAAAAAACCGGTTATTCTTATGGATATCGGTGCCAATGTTGACTGTCGTCCCCAGCATCTTTTTCAGTTTGCGGTGATGGCATCAGCATTTTCACGCGTCCTTGATATATCCAATCCCAGCGTGGGACTTCTCACCATTGGGGAAGAAACAGGCAAAGGTAACAATCTTATAAAGGAGACGTTTCCCCTGTTGCAGAACAGTTCTCTGAATTTTATCGGTAATGTTGAAGGTAGAGATGTTTTTCAGGGGAATGTCGATGTCATTGTCTGCGATGGATTTGTAGGAAATATATGTCTGAAAATCAGTGAGGGTCTGGCTGAAGCCGCCATGATGATGCTCAGGGATGAAATCCTTAAATCGTGGATGGCAAAACTTGGTTATCTTATGGCCCGTCCTGCCTTTAAAAGATTCAAGAAAAGGGTGGATTATGCCACATATGGTGGTGCACCACTTCTTGGCCTTGCGGGTACCGGGATCATCTGTCACGGGAAATCAAGTTCTGAAGCAATAAAAAATGCAATCATTGAAGCTTCAAAAATGGTAAAGCATAATATTAATCAGGATATCCAGCGTAGTCTCAATTCTGAAGAAAACCGAGTATAGAGTGGAGGTCGAATGGGAACTGTCGTACTGGGAACGGGATCCTGTTTACCCAAAAAAATATTGACCAATGCCGAGCTTGAGAGCATTGTTGACACCAATGACGAATGGATTCGAAGCCGGACCGGTATAGAAGCCAGGCGTATTGGCGGGAAAGGGGAAAAAGCTTACCAACTTGCCGCAAATGCTGCTCGAAAAGCCCTTGAGGCTGCCGAGGTTTTGCCCGAAGAACTGGATCTTGTGGTTGTGGGTACCATCAGTTCGCATATGCTTATGCCCTCTACTGCCTGTTTTGTTCAAAATGAAATAGGTGCCCGGAATGCCTTCGCTTATGATCTGAACGCAGCCTGCTCAGGTTTTCTCTATGGTTATGATCTTGCTGATAAATATATTCGTGCTGACCGTAGCAAAAAGATTTTGGTTATAGGTGTAGAGACATTATCGGCCAGGCTGGACTGGACTGACCGGAATACCTGTATTCTCTTTGGGGACGGGGCTGGTGCTGCGGTTTTCGGCTACAGTGATTCTGACAGAGGGCTCATTGATGCGCAGATGGGGTCTGACGGCAAATTGTGGAATCTGTTATGCATGCATGCTCCCAAAAGCCTTAATCCCGATCTTGAAGTGGAGGGTAACCCCGGTGCCCATATTCTCATGGAGGGTCGGGAAGTCTTCAAACATGCCGTGAGAGCAATGGAAGAAGCGGTCCGCGGGGTGCTTGAAAAAAGTGGACTGGGTATGAAGGAGGTTGACTGTGTCATACCTCACCAGGCAAATATCCGGATATTAAAAAATCTGGCCGATCGCCTTGAAATACCGCCGGAAAAGATGTTCGTAAATGTCTCAAAATACGGTAACACTTCGGCAGCATCAATTCCAATAGCATTGGATGAAGCAAACAGGGAAGGGTTCCTCGCTATCGGGAAAACTGTATTATTCTGTTCGTTTGGAGGTGGATTTACCTGGGGAGCAGTCCTGACAAAGTGGTAAACAGGAGATTTTGAAATGGATTATTTTTTAACTGAAGAACAACAGATGATCGTCGATATTGCAAGACAGATCACTGATGAAAGAATTATACCAATCCGTGCAGAGCTTGACGAGAAGCACGAGTTTCCACGGGCAATTCTCAATGAAATGGCCCAGGCAGATCTTTTTGGTGTTCCAATTCCTGAGGAATACGGAGGTTTTGGTGGAGGCTGTTTTGATATTGTTCTTATTCTTGAGCAGCTCAGTCGTGGTTGCGTGGGAGTGGGAACCGCGTTTGCCGCAAATTTCCTGGGTGCCTATCCGATTATCATAAGCGGCTCTGAAGAAATGAAACAGAAATACCTTCCCAGTATTGCGACTGGAAAGAAATTTGCTGCTTTCGGTCTGACTGAAGCCAATGCAGGTTCGGATGCATCGGGTATTCAGACAACGGCTGTCCTCGATGGGGATGAGTGGGTCATTAACGGTACCAAGCAGTGGATAACCAATGGTGGTGAGGCTCAGGTTTATTCCATCGTTGCTATTACTGATCGCAGCAAGGGGCCCCGCGGAGCATCCATGTTCGTCATTGAAGAGGGAGACCCCGGTTTCAGCTGTGGTCCCAAGGAGAAAAAAATGGGTATCAGAGCTTCATCAACAACGGAGCTCATATTCAAAGATTGCCGGATCCCCAAGGACAGGTTGATTGGCCGCAAGGGGACAGGTTTTATAACGGTCATGAAAACTCTGGATCTTTCCAGACCAGGGATTGCCGCTCTTGGGATAGGTCTGGCGCAGGGTGCTCTTGATGAGGCTGCACCGTATGCCAAACAGAGAAAACAGTTTGGCAGGCCGATAATCGGTTTTCAGGCTGTTCAGCATCTTCTGGCTGATATGGCCATCGGTATTGAATCTGCGAGGGCACTGGTTTATGCAGCGGCAAAACATATTCAGGCCCACCCCAAAGATATGTCAAAAGCTTCCTCCATCTGCAAGGTTCATGCAACTGATGTGGCGATGAAAGTGACAACCGATGCCGTTCAGGTTATGGGTGGGTATGGTTATATGTGTGAATACCCGGTGGAAAAGATGATGAGGGATGCAAAAATACTTCAGATTTACGAAGGTACGAATCAAATCCAGAGAAATGTCATCGGTCAGGAACTGAATAAGGAATATGCAAAATGATTTCTTTTCAAGGTCACCTGGGAAATGCAGGGCTTTAATAAATAATAAGAGTTCGGTTCAGTATATGAATATAATTGTTTGTGTGAAGCAGGTACCTGACGCAAAAGATGTCCGGCTGGATCCGGAGACGAACACTCTTGCGCGTGAAGGTGTTGAATCAATAATGAATCCCTACGACCAGCATGCACTGGAAGAGGCGGTTCGTTTAAAGGAAGCCCACGGTGGAGAAGTGACCGTTCTTACCATGGGGCCTCCCCAGGCAGAAGATGTTTTGCGTCAGGCAGTCAGTTGTGGTGCCGATAAAGCCGTTCTTGTTTCTGACAGAGCCTTTGCCGGTGCGGATACGTGGGCTACCGCCTATACTCTTTCCCGGGCTGTTCTGAAAACCGGTAAATTTGATCTTATTCTCTGCGGGAAACAGGCAATTGATGGTGATACAGCCCAGGTGGGTCCGGGTTTGGCTCTGCGCCTTGATATTCCATATGTCACATGCGCACAGAAAATAAGGCAGGTTGAATCTGGTGCGCTTGTTGTGGAAAGGATGATGGATGACGGGTATGATGTTGTTGAAATACGCCTTCCGGCATTGCTCTCGGTTGTAAAGAACATAAATGAACCCAGAGTACCTTCCCTTAAGGGAAAGATGAAGGCCAAAAAAATAGATATCACTACACTGAGTGCGGAAGATATTGAAGCTGACAGCAAATGTATAGGTCTGCCCGGTTCACCGACCCAGGTGGTGAATGTATTTCCTCCCCCTGCAAGAGGAGATAAGGCAATCCTTACAGGGACATTGGATGAACAGATAGAACAACTTGTAGAAAAGCTGGTGCCGTTTTTTCAGCAAGGCGGAAATCAATAATTATGTTAAAAGTAAATGAAGAACTCTGTATAGGTTGCGGAATCTGTGAGGAAAACTGCCCCTTTGGCGCAATCACCATAGAAGATGGGTGTGCGGTCATCGGTGAGAGTTGTACTCTCTGCGGTTCCTGTGTGGAAAGTTGCGAGGTTGAGGCCCTGAGTCTGGACGTTGAAAAAGAAGCAAAAACTGATATTGCAGACTGGAAGGGAGTGCAGGTATTTTGCGAATTCAGGGGTGGGGAGCTGGCAACAGTATCACTTGAGCTCCTCGGCATTGGACGGACTCTTGCAGATAAACGTGGTGTACAGCTGTCTGCTGTTCTTATTGGTCATGAAACTGGAAATGTTGCGGATGAACTGATCGGCTATGGTGCCGATATTGTTTACCGCACAGATCATGAGGCTCTGGCCGATTTCACTGATGAAAGGTATTGTGCAGTTTTGGCCTCAGTCATAAAGGAATATAAGCCGGAGATCGTTCTGGCAGGTGCAACAGCGATTGGCCGTTCTTTTATCCCCGGAGTAGCTACAGTGTTGAATGCCGGTCTGACGGCAGACTGTACCCGGCTTGAAATTCGTGATGAAGACGGGGCTCTGCTGCAGACAAGACCTGCTTTTGGCGGAAATATCATGGCCACCATTGTTTGTGAATCATCCAGACCGCAGATGTCAACGGTTCGACCGAAGGTGATGAAAGCGCTTGAGTTTGATGGGTCGCGTAAGGGAGAGATTATAGATATTGATCCAGCTCCTTCATTATTGGAAAGTCGTGTAAAAGTACTGGAAACAGTTGCGTCCCAAGGGGCTGAAGTAAATATTCAGGAAGCGGATATACTGGTTTCAGGTGGCAGAGGGCTTGAAAGTGAAAAAGGGTTTGAGCTGATAAGAAAACTGGCGGACACCATGGGAGCAAAAGTCTCGGCGTCAAGAGCTGTTGTGGATGCCGGATGGATCCCCTATCCCCATCAGGTTGGCCAGACCGGTAAAACTGTGGCGCCAAAACTGTATATTGCCTGTGGTATTTCAGGCGCTGTCCAGCATGTGGCTGGTATGCAGTCTACAGAAACTATTGTGGCAATAAACAGGGATAAAAACGCATCTATATTTGACATCGCAGATTATGGTATTGTAGGGGATCTGTTTGAGGTGATTCCTAAATTGATCAAAAGAATAGAGGAGCGTCGCTGATATGGAACTTGACGGAAAAGTTGCGGTAGTCACCGGTGGCAGCAGAGGAATAGGCAGGGCCATATGTGTACGACTTGCTTCCATGGGCGCTCTTGTGTATATCAATTATGTCAGTAGAGCAGAAGCTGCACGGGAGACACGGAAAAAGATCCTTGAAAATGGTGGTAAGGCTGAGATTATCGGATTCAATGTAGCTGATGGGACAGCTGTCACCGATGCTTTCAAAAACATCGTGAAGGAAGCGGGGAAAATTGACATCCTTGTGAATAATGCCGGCATTACAAGAGACGGTTTGATGGCACGAATGAAGGAGACTGACTGGGATGCGGTACTGGATACAAATTTGAAAGGGGTGTTCCTCTGTTCAAAAGCAGTTTCAAAAACGATGATGAAAAAGAGGTGGGGACGTATTGTCAATATCTCTTCTGTTTCCGGTTTTGCAGGTAATCCTGGACAGGTAAACTATTCCGCCGCAAAAGCCGGGTTGACAGGTTTGACTAAATCTGTTGCCAGAGAGTATGGCTCAAGAAACATTACCGTAAACAGTGTGGCCCCGGCTATATTGAAACGGAAATGACGGATCTTTTAGGTGAAGATGTGAAAGAGCAGTTGACAAGTGAAATACCCCTCAACTGTCTGGGCACAACTGATGATGTGGCCGGAGCTGTTGCTTTTCTCGTTTCAGAGGACGGCAGGTACATTACAGGACAGACTCTTCATGTGAATGGTGGCATGTATATGTAGTTGTAATAAAAAGTAAATAAAAACAGGAGAATGACAAATGGCTATTGAGCAGGAAATGATAGATATAATCGTTGAGCAGTTAAGCGTTGAAAAAGAAAAAGTAGTACCGAATGCATCTTTCGTCGATGATCTTGGTGCTGATTCACTTGATCTTGTTGAACTGATCATGGCAATGGAAGAAGGTTTTGATATTGAAATCCCTGATGAGGATGCAGAAGGAATTTCCACGGTTCAGGATGCAATTGATTACGTCAATAAGCAGAAAGGGTAAATCCTTTGATTGGGGTGGCAATATCAGTATCCTACTGCCTGGTTTTCTGTTTTGGAAATGAGTTCTAACGTTCATTAAAACAGACAATTGCAGGATATTGAAGCTTACTCGGATCGTATACCCCGATTCTGTTTAATCATGAGAAGGGCATATAAGGAGAAGCTATAGTGAAGCGAAGGGTTGTAGTTACAGGACTCGGGCTGGTTACTCCATTGGGAACCGGGCTGGAAAAGAGCTGGAATAACATATGCTCAGGTAAGAGTGGGATAGATCTGATTACCCGGTTCGATGTCAGTAATTATGGTGTGCAGATTGCCGCGGAAGTCAAAGATTTTAAATCAGATGATTTTATGGACAAAAAACAGGTCAAACACCTTGACCTGTTTGTGCAGTATGGTATTGCTGCTGCCATGATGGCCATGAAGGACAGTGGTTTTGAAGTCACTGAGGAAAATTGTGAGAGAATCGGTGTCATTACCGGCTGCGGTATGGGTGGATTGCCGACCATTGAAAAATACCATAAGGTTTGTCTGGAACGGGGACCGAAAAGGATCACCCCGTTTTTTATTCCCATGGTTATACCCAATATGCCGTCCGGGCATATCTCAATGGTTTTGAAAACCAAAGGGCCTAATCTTACATTGACTACAGCCTGTGCTGCAGGAACTCACGCAGTAGGGGAGGCATACAGACATATCAAGTATGGCAGTAGCGATATGGTGATCACCGGGGGAACAGAGGCTGTTGTCTGTCCCCTGGGGATCAGTGGTTTCGCAGCGATGAAGGCCCTTTCAACTAGAAATGATTCTCCGCAGGAGGCCTCACGTCCCTTCGACAGGGAGCGAGACGGGTTTGTCATGGCGGAGGGTTCCGGGATGCTGGTGCTGGAAGAATATGAACAGGCTCTGGCACGTGGAGCTCGGATTTATGCGGAAGTTACGGGGTATGGGTTGAGCAGTGATGCTTACCATATTGCCGCTCCTCCGGAAAATGGTGAAGGTGGTGCAAGAGCAATGAAAGTGGCTCTGCAGGATGCAGGTTTTACACCTGACAGGATTGACTATATCAATGCCCATGGAACTTCGACACCTCTCAATGACAGATGTGAGACGATTGCCATAAAAACTGTTTTTGGAGATCATGCAAAATCCCTTGCTGTCAGTTCCACGAAATCGATGACCGGACATATGCTTGGCGCCGCTGGGGGATTGAGTCTGTATTTACGGCACTCAGTGTAAGTGATCAGATTGCTCCACCGACAATAAATTTAAAAGATCCCAGCCCGGAATGTGATCTGGATTATGTACCGAATGAGGCCAGAAAGATGGAAATTCGAGCGGCTATGTCAAATTCATTTGGTTTTGGCGGGACAAACGCAGCAATTATTATGAGTCGTTTTGACGGGAACTAATCAGGGATGCTTCAGGAGTTGTATAAACGGAGAAAACAGTGAAAATTGTTATTGGTGCGGATCATGGCGGGTTTGACTTGAAAGGGGCTGTAAAGACTTTCCTGGCCGGAGAACACCACCAAGTAATTGACGTTGGCTGCAGTTCTGCAGTTTCAGTTGATTACCCTGATTTCGCAGAAAAAGCAGTCCAGGTCTTTAATGAAAAATCATGCGATTTTGGTATTCTCATATGTGGTACAGGTATAGGCATGTCCATCGCCGCTAACAGGCATCGTGAAATTCGTGCCGCCAACTGCCATACGAAGCAGCTCACAGTGTTAAGTCGGGAGCATAATAATGCCAATTTTCTATGTCTCGGGGCAAGGGTGATAGATGAAACTCTGGCTCTGGAGCTGGTGGACATTTGGCTGAAAACGGAATTTGCCGGAGGAAGACATCAGCGTCGGATTGAAAAGTTCAGCAGTTTTGCGGGCTAGGAGTTTGTTCGGGAATAACCGTTTCGTTCAAAACATACTACAGGCATATAATTGATATTCCAAGGATATTTTTTTGACAAATCCAAAGAGTTGAGGTGAAAGATCATTATCGGGTCGTCTCCTCGATAAAAATGCTATTCAACTGGAATACATTTCCATCTTTGATGCCAGTAGAATAGTCTTCATGGATCATGAATCCGACTCAACCATAAACTGTCTTCTTGCTTGACCTCCTGAATGAAAAATATCGTTTTCTGACGAATCTTGATTCAGTTGTTTTCAATTTCAGAATATAATATTTATTATCAAATTTTCATGAAAGCCGAGATTGCGTTTGCAAGATCGGCTTTTTGTGTTGTATGTTTCCAGTGTAGTATTATCTATCCGGATTTTTAATGAACATTGTGTAATAATTGTTAACATGTAATTAACCTTGAAGACCAGATAATCAAAAGGGAACGCAGGCAGTTAAAAGCCTCGAACTCAGTTAGTGGTTGTCCATAAATGGCCTTTTTGCCCGATTTCCGGGTCGCTACGAAAAACAGAAATGCTCATATATGCTTGATATGCTGCGCTTATTATTTTCTTATGCTCCTCGGAGTCTAAGCTTACCTGAACTCGAACAAAAGATCTCATTTCTGGACAGACACCAGTTAGAGGTACTTTTGCCTTGAAGAAAAGAAGTACAATCTTTCCTGAGGTCAGCATAGGCCACGTTTTTTTATCAGCATCCCGCACTTCAGAAATGTTTCAGGAGGAATAGATGAAATGTCCATACTGTGGCCATCTTGATAATCGGGTTATTGATTCTCGCTTGAATAAAGATGCCTCCATTACCCGGAGAAGAAGAGCTTGCCTTTCATGTGACCAGCGTTTTACAACCTATGAACGTCTGGAAGTAATGGTCCCCATGCTGGTTAAAAAAGATGGTAGAAGGGAGGCATGGGACAGGCAGAAACTTGTTATCGGATTGGAAAAAGCCTGTGAGAAACGACCTGTTAGTCGTGATATGATAGACGAGTTCGTGGATGAGATAGAACATAAACTGCAGGATTACGGGAAAAAAGAAATTCCTTCAAAAGATGTAGGTGAATGGGTCATGCAGAATCTCCAGGATCTGGACGAGGTTGCTTATGTCAGATTCGCATCGGTCTACCGCCAGTTCAAAGATGTAAACGAGTTCATGAAGGAACTGAAAAATATATTGAATGAAAGGGGAGAAATTGAATCAGAGTAAGGATATTCATTTTATGCGTCTTGCCTTGCAGGAAGCACGCAGAGGTGAAGGGAGAACCTCACCCAACCCCTGTGTTGGAGCAGTAATTACAAAGGGTGGACGGATTATTTCAAAAGGATATCATAAAAAAGCGGGAACTCCACATGCAGAAGTCAATGCGATCAGGGCCGCGAAAGAATCCCTGAACGGAACGACAATGTACGTTACCCTGGAACCCTGCAGTCACAAGGGCAGAACCGGTCCCTGTGCCGAAGCGATTGTGGAAAACCATATTGCCAGGGTAGTGATTGGAATGGAGGATCCCAATCCACTTGTTCATGGAAAAGGTATAGATTTTCTGCGTCGAAATGGTGTTGAGGTCGTGACTGATATCTGCAGTGATGAATGTAGAGAAATAAACAAACCTTTTATCAAGTATATCAGCAGCGGGCTGCCACTTATTATTATGAAGGGTGGAGTCAGCCTGGATGGGAGGCTGAATTACCAGAAAGGCCATGGCGGGTGGATTACAGGCAGGGAGACCCGGGGGGCCGTGCACGCAATCCGAAACAGGATAGATGCTATTTTGGTTGGGCGTGGAACAATCGAAATTGATGACCCTTCGTTGACGACTCGGATTACAGGGGAAAAAGGCAGAGATCCTGTGCGGATTATTCTGGATACAAATCTGCAGACTTCTCCAGACGCCAAAGTTTATAATCTCCAGTCTCCCGCAAAGACCTGGATTTTCTGTTCCGACACCCTTTCAAAGGAAAAAAAGGATAAATTCCGGAAATCGAACGTGGTGGTAAAACCAGTTGCATGCAGGGGAGACAGCATTGATCTCCTGGAAGTTGTAAAGTTGCTTGGCCGAGAGGGGGACATCTGTTCTGTACTTGTTGAGGGAGGGGCGCGAATACATGGTGCTTTTCTTCGAGAGAAACTGTTTGATTCTGTAAATCTTTTTATTGCACCTGTTTTTGCCGGTGAAAACGGAATAGCGTTAACTGAGGGGTACAACACAGAAAATCGAGATACGGCTGTAAAATTGTGCAATCTCAGCTATAAACGTTATGGTAACGATATCATGATCGCAGGTGATGTGGTTTACCCGGAATAAATAATAATTTTCCAAGAAATTCAGTCAGATTGAGCTTTTTGGGAAAAAACAGTCTTGATTTCCGGAATGAGCTTCGTGCATTCCGCTTTGTCCTGAAACAATAATGTAAGTGTCAGAGAATCTTTTTCAAAAGCCGGACTGTGGTTAAGCCGGAAATTTTTTGGAAGATCAAGAGATGTTGTGAATGCCTTGAACTCATCTTCTGCTTTTGTTGAGGCGGGGGTAAGTTGTTTTTTGAGCAGCAATCCAAGGTGATGAGCTTTTTGAGGGGGATTCATTTCCTCATGCTCAAGAATTGCCGTAATCTTATCATTTTTCAGATAATCTGATATGGACAGCCGGTGTCTTCGGCTGAGATCCCGTAGTGCGATAATGATTTTTTTCTGTTTTCCGGCTCCCACACCCAGCATCCTGAAAAGAGAGACAAGGGTTTGGCGATCAGTTTTTTTCCTGATATTCAATAATTCCATTACGATTTTTTCCTGCAGGTTCCCTTTATCTATCTCAGTCAGAATTTCTCTCCCCAGAGACAGTATATCCAGTATTTTTGAGATCGAATTAAAATACCTGGGCAGAGCAAGCATCGGAAAAAAATGGCTGACAATTTCCCGATCAGGGATATTATCAGCTGCGATTTCAAGAAATCTTGCTTTTTCTGCAATTGAGAGCTGACCCGAACAGGTCTGCTCTGTCAGGATGATCTTCAGAATTGACTGTATCGGCAGGTTGTCTGGTAGAATAAAACAGGCAATGGTCTCTTTTCCGAGGAATTCCCTGGTGACTGCAATTCTGGCATTTCCGGTGACAGTATCAAAAATATTATTTCCTGTTTGCTGGAGAATTGGTGGATGGAGTACTCCGGTCTGCAGAACTGAGTTTTTCAGTTCATCACTATATGACTGTTTTTTCCATGGATGCAGGTTCCATTTTTTGGAAGTTGATATGCTCGAGAAAGGAACATGATGATAAGAAAACACTGGAAGTTCAGGGATGGACATGAATATACAAGGAAATTGAGGAGGTAGTGTTTAATATGAAACTCTCATGAAAAAAATACCCTGGATAGCACGTGCTACAGCTATTCCAGGGTATGAACCAGACTAAGAGAGAAAACAATCAGATAGAACTACGATGCATTAATTTTATCTCTCAGAATCCCTGATGGTTTAAAAGTGACAACACGTCTAGCCTCAAGTGTCAATTCTGCGCCTGTCTGAGGGTTGCGTCCCCTTCTGGCATTTTTATCTTTCACGTTAAATTTGCCAAAGCCGCTTAACAGTAGATCGGAACCATTTATTAATGAGTTTTTTGAAATTCTTAGAAAAGCTTCTACAGAATCTGTTGCCTGGGCTTTTGTCAGTCCCTCATGATTCTTATAAACCTGCTGGACAAGATCTGCTTTGGTCAGTGTCATACATTCCTCCCTCGTGAGCTGTATTTGTGTCTTCTTGTTGGTTTTGTATAGAAAATTCCACGGGGTTACGGCAAGTTAATGAATGCTTGTCTTCTCCACGTTTTGTAATCAACCCGTATCTTTTATCAGTTCAGGCGGCGTAAGGTTCAAAGCTTTTCGGAGTCTGCGCTTATCTGCAATGAACTCCAGTAACCTGTTTTTGCTGTAAAAATACTGAAGAATTAAGAGGTTATTCAACTCTTATTGCCTGAAATGTTTACATTCAGAGCTTGTCTGAAGCGCTAATACACAATATTGTACAACAACCTGTTGTAGAGCAAACTATCACCGTAATTTTCATGTTCGATGATATTGTGAAAAATCCTTATTTTCATTTACCCTATTGCAATGATATCCTTTCAAAAAAGAATGTCAAACATATAATTAATGATAAAGTATTATATTATTAACTTTAGCACCTTTAGACGACAGAAGCAATTTTGAAAATCGGAAGGTACATGGCAACAACTAATCCACCAATCATTCCCCAAGAAAAACCATCATAAACGGTTCAATCATGGCCGTGAGATTTTCCACAGCCTGGTCGACTTCCTCATCATAAAAATCGGCAATCTTTTCCAACATGGCATCCAGGGCGCCCACAGACTCACCGACATTAATCATCTGGACCACCATATTAGGGAAAACGCCTGATTCTTCAAGTGGTTCAGCAATTGGTCGTCCTTCAGCGATAGCATCACCAACCATGAAAACCGCATTTTCTATCACTTTGTTTCCGGCGGTTTTGGCAACGACCTGCAAGGCTTCAAGAATAGGAACACCACTTTGAAGCATGGTGCTGAGTGTTCGAGTAAATTTAGCCACAGCAACCTTGCGCAGCAGGACTCCAACCACAGGCGAACGGAGGAGTAATCGATCAATAGTCAATTCACCTTTTTTAGTGGAATAGATTTTTTTGATTATGAATATGATGAGAAAAATACCAACCAGAATAAATACGATGTTATTTTTAAAAAATTCACTCATATTGACAACAATCTGGGTTGGAAGCGGAAGACTGGAGCCGAAATCATTAAACATTTTTGAGAAAACAGGTACAACGAAGACCAGAATGACGATAAGGATGAGGATTGAAATGGCCAGACAGATGACCGGATAGGTCATGGCGCCTTTAATTTTTTTCTTGAGGGCCATGGATTTTTCCATAAATGTGGCCAGTCTTGAAAGAATGGTATCCAGAATACCTCCGGTTTCTCCCGCCTCAATCATATTGTTAAAAAGATTATCAAAAATCTTGGGGTGCTTTCGCATGGCATCAGAAAGAGTGGAGCCTGACTCAACATCTGAGCGAATTTCTCCGAGAGCCTTTTTAAATGTTGGATTGCTTTGCTGCTTTTCAAGGATTTCGAGACCCTGGACAAGGGGTAGTCCTGCATCAATCATTGTGGAGAGCTGTCTTGTGAAAATCACAATGTCTTTTCCGGTGACCTTGGGTTTGAAAATACTTACATTTTCAAGGAGATCTTTAGGTTTTTCCTTTATAACCGGATCTGCAATTCTCAACCTTTTGACCTGCAGCAGGGCCGCAGCCATATCGGGAGCTTCTACTTCTCCTTTCCGTTTTTCACCGCTGGAATTTTTTCCTTTCCATACATAAACAGGCATAGTTGCCTCCATCAGATTTTGAGTCAATCAGAGAATCGTAGTGTAGGTTTGTTTATTTTAATGAACTGTATTGAAAAAACTGCCAGTTTTTTTTGATTGGAAACTGTACGTGTCGTTTCGGATAAATTCAAAGTAAAATCTAGTATATATCAAATGGTTGGATAATACAAGCTGATGACTGTCAGGATTATTGTAAATTTTTTTACGGAAAAGATGTTTTTTCAGGGATATTGTTCCTTTTACCAACAGAAAAAAACTTGTGAGTTTTATCTCACCTTGGTATACTGCAAGGTTCTTGGTGGATAAATATTTACGCATACCTGTTTCAGGTTTTCCAATGACCTGGAACGTTTATATGGACGGAGGAAAAAAGAATGCAAAAGCAGGGAGCTGTCAATTATAAAGATGGTCGTTTTCAGCCTGTTATTGAAAAATGTGACGGTTGTGGAAGAGTGGTGGAGCAGGAAGGAGAGCAGTTCTGTATGAGTTATCTGAACCCTGCAGCAAAGTGGAAACTGGGTATCTGTAATTTTGCCACCCATGCAAAGCCAGAAATCACCGTAACTAAAGTGAGAATAAATCCATTGAAAGCAGCAAAAAGAGCATCTAAAAATAAATAATCAGAGAAACATGGTTTATTACAGGGGAGGTGACGTTTATCTGCCGCCTCCCTTCGGTTGCATACTGTACCTGCAACCTGTTTTAACCCGCACTATTTAAGAAAATCTTTGAACCTGACGCCACCCGCATTGATGAGAAACGCGGGTTAAACGGGTCTGTTTCCAAAAATAGCCGTCCCTACACGAACAATTGTAGCCCCTTCTTCAATGGCAATCGGAAAATCTCCGGACATGCCCATTGACAACTCAATGTTCTCAATACCTGCAAAAAATCCTATGGCTGACAGTTTATCAGCCAGAACCCGGAGATTTTTGAAGTGAGGTCTTGTTTTTTCAGGAGAAGCTTCGTATGGAGGGATAGTCATCAACCCCTTGATTCTCAACCTGGAAAGCGGCTGGAGATCTTCCAGCAGTTCCGCGGCTCTGTCGGGAGCAACACCTGATTTGTTGCTGTCCTGGCCAATATTCACCTGAACAAGTATATCAAGGTTTTTATCAAGTTTTTCAAGGTGTTTGTTCAGTGCAGTTGCAAGCTTGACTCTATCAACGGTTTCAATCATTGAGCATGATTCTGCTGCAATTTTAGCCTTGTTTGTCTGCAGGTGCCCGATAAAATGGAAGCGAATGTTTTCGGGAAGCTCTTTTCTTTTCTGTTGTAATTCCTGAATATAGTTTTCACCAAAAAGCTGCTGTCCGGCTTTATAAGCAGAAAGTATTGCCGTGTGAGGAAATTTCTTGGAAACTGCAACCAGTTTTATTTCTGCGGCGGATCTGCCGGAGTTTCTGGCTGCAAGTTGAATCTGTTCTTGTATTTTTAACAGGTTTGTTGAAATCATAATGCGTAATCGAATTAAAATTGAAAAAGGGTTTCACTGTTTTGAGAAGTCTGACGAGCAACTTCCATCAGGGATGTCTGTTTTATCTCTGCAACTTTTTGTGCTGTATACAGGATATAGAGGGGTTCATTTCTCTTTCCCCTGAACGGATGAGGAGCAAGAAACGGCCCATCGGTTTCAAGGACCATGGAACTCAGCGGTATCTTTTTAACAACATCCTGCAGGACCGGGCTGTTTTTAAAAGTTACGATACCGGGAACGGATATGAGTAATCCAAGATCAAGAACTTTTTTGGCAAAATCAAAATCTCCGGAAAAACAGTGCATTATTCCTCCATGTTTCAATGGTGAAGCATTGCGGAGGATATCGATGGTGTCTGCATCGGCTTCCCGGTTATGAATTATAACCGGCAGACCAAGCTCACCAGCCAGATTGAGTTGTCTGTCAAACAACTCTTTCTGTATGTTTTTGGGAGAGTGTAGTTTGGCGTAGTCGAGCCCAATTTCACCATAGCCGACAATATAATCCGGATTGGTATGATAAAGAGTATGGAGGGCCGAAAAATCAGAATCGCTACTGTTTTGGGCGTCATGTGGATGGATACCGATTGTTGCAGATATCTGGCTGAACTTTTTTGAAAGCGCAACTGCACGGACGGAACTTTCCATGTCAATGCCTATTGTAACTATTCGAGCAACCCCATGGTCTGCACCATTTGTTATGATTTTTTCCAGGTCCTCCCGATACATTTTCATATCAAGGTGACAATGAGTGTCTATAATGTAGGCATCACCCTGGAGATTCGGTAATGCTTTCTTGCTGGTCGTCAAACTGTATTCCTCCCGAAACAGGTTTATCTAAAAATCCTGCAACTCAAGGTCGTTCTGCCGCAGTCAGATTTTTATTCCTTTGTTGCACCTAAAAGGCATAAATACCCAAAGGGCATAAATACCCAAAAGGCATAAATGGTCGAGCTATTGGGTCCAGCCATGCTGGGTTATCAGAATTCTTTTGTCCGGTTAAATCTGAATTGTTCCCGTCACTGTTTATCTGGAGCTGCATTGTATATTAAAACAGGAAATAAAGCTTCACAATGAACTAGTGTAATGATTTTTCATATAAAAATATAAAATAAATCTTCATATACGATCAAAACTATCGTATAGTAAAAAGGAGTTTTCCAGTTTTTTTTAAAAACTGCTGTAAAATACTCAATATTCAATGGTTGAATTGGATTGTTTTTTCAGGATTATCCGAAGACTTCGTCGTTACTCTGTTCAGAAATGATTTTTCATTCTCTTGGTATGCGTTAGTGGGATAATGTTGGTTTATATAAGTGGTTTTTATGGTGATTTTCTTAAAATGTCAAACAGAACCTTTTGAGAGATTATTGCTTTATTATTGAAATAAATGCGGGTTTGAGAAAAAGCTGATTCCAGCGACAATATTTAAGATGAGGTTTGTGGCATGAATTATGGGATTGTCAGTCAGGAGCAACTCGAGCAAATAGATGGAATATTATCAGAAAAGCTGATAAAGCTCGGTGTCGATTGCGTTATTATAATTGACATGGCGGGTAATATAATCACTGCCAAGGATAATGGTGAAAGCAAGTATGATGTTTATTCCTTTGCTGCTCTGGCTGCCGGTAATTTTGCAACGGTAGATGCCATGGCAAAGCTTGTCGGTGAACAGGAGTTTTCTCTGTTGTTCCATAAAGGACAGGAATCAAATATCCACTTCAGTAAAATTGATGATGAGCTTCTTTTGATTTCCATGTTCGGCAGAGATATTTCTTTGGGTTTTCTTCGATTGAATGTGGTGGATGTCATAGAGAAAATAAGAAAGGTCTGGGATAAAAAGTAGGTAAAGTTGAAAATGCTTTTCTTGCAGTGTGGATCCACTGAAGTCATCAGCTTTATATTGAAGAAACTACAGGGAGTGGAACGTTGAGTTTCATTAATTTAAAAGAAAAAGTAGTACAGGTTAAGATTGTCTATTATGGACCTGGTCGCGGTGGAAAGACAACAAATCTTGAATATGTCAATCGGAGGTATCGAAAGCAGATTCTCTCTGAGATGGTAAGTTTGAAAACCCATGGAGACAGAACATTATTCTTTGATTTTCTGCCTTTTGATATGGGAAAAATCAAAGGGTATGACATAAAAATACAGTTGTACACAGTACCTGGACAGGTCAAATATAATGCCACGAGAAAACTGGTTCTGCGGGGTGTAGACGGAATTGTTTTTGTTGCCGATGCGATGGAGAAGCAGCGTGAAAAAAATATCAGATCTCTCAACCAGCTCCATGAAAATCTGAAATCATATAAGGAGAGTATTTTTAAAATACCTCTGGTTATGCAATATAATAAAATTGATTTAAAAGAACATGGTATACCAATACTGCCAACCTCCGTGTTGCAGAACGATCTGAACAGTCGATTAAAAGTACCCTATTTTGAAGCAAGTGCGATCACCGGATATAATGTTGCGGCTACTTTGAAGAAAATCATCTCTTCATCAGTTATTTCAATTCAGAAAAAATTACTCTAGAGAGAAAGGCTGTGGTTGAACAGTATAATGAAAATCAATACGATGATGATTTGACAATCGGGTTAGATGACTATGAAGAGAGATATCAACCGGATACCGTTGATCTTTTTGAATTCTCAACCCAGGAGGAGTCACCTATCAGCAGGTTGAAAAGCCTGATTTTATCGATTGATTGGGAAATTACTGATGAGGTCCTGATGCAGTTTAATGAGGAGCTTGTTGACCTCAGGGACATATGGGCTGATGAAAAAATTAATCTTGTGTATATTCAGGCCCTCGAGAAAATCAGCAAATATATTTACCAGCAAAAAGCCGAAGCTCATCCAAATGCGATAAAATTACTTTTAACGTTTTATTATAATCTTGAAAAAATTGTTTCATCTGGGGAACTCTCTGAGCAGGAGAAAAAAGATCTTCTTTTAGAAGATGTTAAGAAGTTTGAATATTTTAAACAGCAGATTGTTCGATACGATAAAAGATCCGGTAAAACCAATGAAGTAGAAAAAGTCCCCGAATCTTCGGGTGATGTCCAGGTCGACAGCGATGAACTGTTAAATTTGAAAGCCGCTGTTCTGGGCATTGACTGGGAGATCACCGAAGAGGATTTAAAAAAGCTTCGGGAAGAGGTTGTCAAGCTTGAAACAAAATTTGCAGAGGAAAGGCCTAAGCTTATTTTGTTGCAGGGCATTGGAACCCTTGGAGCCTACATAAAGGTAAAGAAGAGCAATGCCCATGCAGATGCTTTTTCATTATTGCATCTCTTTTTTGAAAGCCTTGAGAAGATTGTTACAACCTCAATGACATTTGAAGAAGAAAAGGAAGTTCTCTTCCATGCAGTGGAAAAATTTAACGCATTTAAAGAACTTCTTGGCACAACAATTTCTGAGGAATCTTTAAAGAAGCGGGAAGAGGACGCCGGTCAGGAAGTGGTTGGTGATTCCAGTGAAATTCAGCCCGCACTTGCTGATTTTGATGATGAAGAATCCATTGGTTTCCAGGAAGAGGCTGAAGCTCAGGAGCTTGGTCTGAAAAGTCCTCTGGATGTGTCATCCCATATCGATCAGTTCTTTGGCGATGCACCGGAAGAAGAGAGTGATGAGCTGCTGGCAGCGGCTGATTTAACTGAAGCGTTGCAAGGTGTTGATGTTGAAGAGGATGATAAGCAAGAACCCGAGCAGGCCGTTGAGCTTGAAGTAGGAGAACAGACTCTTTTTAAGGATGAACCCGATGCTGATTTGTTTGAAGATTCAGAGGAAGATCCTGTACCGTTAGTTGAAGAGAAAGAGTTGGCGTTGCAGGGTGTGGATGTTGAAACCGAGGCAGATGATGATTCCGGTGAGGAACCATTGCCGATTGAAGCATCAGGCGAGTTGGCTCCTGCGTTGACTGACAGTGATGAGGAATCTCTTTTCAGTGTTGATTCATTGGAGGGTCCAATACAGCATCAGGATGTTGAAGAAAAGCTGGAAGAAACTCTCAATGATTTTTTTGTGGAGGATGAGGCGGCTGAAACAGTTCCTTTTGGCTTTACGGCTGAAACAGATTCTGGTGAGCAGAAAGAGGAGACTGATATAGGTTTTTCTGATCAATTGTTTGAGGAGCCTCTGGAAATAGATGATGAACCGATAGCTGATGATGTCAGTGGTCAGGAACTTGAAGATTCGGAACAACTTGATCTTGTAGAAGAATTGCCAGAGCCGGTAGATGATGAGTCCCTTGTCATTGAATCCCCGGCTGAACCGGAGGAACCGGAACCTGTAGAGTGGTTTCAGGAATCATTACCGGAAGAAAATGATCTTGATCTTGCTCCAGTTCCGGAAGAAATTCCCGTTGAAGGTTTGGCTGTTGATGAAAGAGAGGCGGCAGAACCTGTTGATGCCGGGGATGAAGAGCTTTTTAAAGATGTTGCGGATGATATTGACCCTGCTCTGTTGTCAGAAGAGTTGGATGATGTTGGTGATGATACTTTTTCAACCACGCTGGACCAGAATCTTGATTCTTTCTTTGGGATGGATGAGGGAGTCGAGGAAGCAACAGACGATGATCTGCTCTTTTCATTACCTGAGGATGAACCTGAATCTGTTGTAGATGAAGCTGGAAAAGAGGATGAGCCTGAAGAGGATGAGGAAGAAGTTGTCTTTGAACTTGCGGAAGAAGATGTTCAACAGGACGATGACCTCTTGCCTGCTGCATCATCGGAAGAGTCGGAAGGAATAGAAATTCCAGGCGACTCTGTAGATGAAAACCCCTTGGCGTCTCTGGGCGCCTGTCTCAGTTCTATTGAACTGGAGCTGGATGGGAAGGTTATACAGGGGATATTTGCTGAAATAAATCATTTAAGACAGCTGTGGGCCGACAGGACTCTTGAGAAAACATTTTTACAGCTGTTATCGACTGTTACACAGCACGTTGACCAATTTCGCCTGGAGTCCAGTCATGAATCTTTTGCTTTACTCAAAGACAATTACGATGCGTTGAGGACTCTATCTGATAAAACTGCGGAAGAGGCTCAGGAGATGCTTCTCAGGGAGACTGCAAAGGTTCTTGGCTGGCAGCAGGAGATTATTACTGCCATGGTCTCACCTGCCGCCGGGAACACAATCTCTCCTGATGAAAACGGAAGTGAAGATGTGCAGGAAAAAGAAGAGACAGAAGGCCTGCGAGATGAAGTGACTATAGTAACGACAGATATCCATGAGGAAATTGTCAGTTTGAGAAAGACACTTCAGGAGGAAATTGCTTCTCTTAAGAAGGAATTGAAAAAAGAATAGCGGAAATATCTCCGGTCTGGCTGGGGAGTAAAGCAAACAAAAAAACGCTGCACCAGTAGTGATGGTGTAGCGTTTTTTTGTTTGAGAAATACAGGTTGGCCAGACTTGTTTATCGTAAAAAGGCTATGGTGGAAAGGAGGGTATAAAGGAAAAGCCCAGCAAAAAAAAGATAAACAGCCTGTCTTCGATAATTATTGTCCCGGGAAAGCGAGAAAAACAGGAAAAGGAAAAGGGCTGGGACTATAACTCCAGCGAACAGCGGAGGAAAATAGCGGAGGAGCTCCTGGAGGCCGAGGAAGAACCATGGACCGGTAATATATTCAATTCCCGGTAGTTCCGGCTCAAGTGGTGCTGCCAGGTAAACGGGAAGAATGAACATGAAAATGAGAAGCAGAGGATGTCCTGAGGCTGTAGTCTTATATCTCCGCAGATGGTTCCAGAGAAGTACAAGAAGGAGGAGGTCGAAGGAAATGATATGGTGAAGATAAACATTTCTCATCCCATGGGATGAGATGGAAAAGAGGAGATCATTCAGTGCGTGCCCGGCAAAGGGTATGGATTGAATAATATTTTCAGCAATGAAACCTGCGGATGAGCCTGTAGTGTCATCCCTTAAAATATAACCTGTGAAAAGCAGCAGGAGTGTGACGGGCAGGGAGGATGCAACAAACAGCCAGTCTTTTCGTGTATATTTGTCAGTTTTTGTATAGGTGAACATAAAATGACAGCAGGAGAACAGAAAGAAAAACTGGCTTGAATAAAAATGCAGAGATCGGAAATAACCTCCGAACGGAACGATTAATTCAATCGAAACCGAAGAATAATACGGTGTTGAAGGTTGATATTGTATCCCGACAATAATACCCGAAAAAAGGGAAACATAGAGACAGACCAGCGCCCAGCTGCCCCATTTGCAGTTTTCCAGGAAAAGCAGTAGTTGTTGGATAATGCCCATTTTTTCTCTGTCCAGTTTATCAGGAAATCCCGTCATCAAAGGTTGTTATGCCGCAGTCGGATTTTCATTGATTATCCCGGGAGCATAAACTGCCGAGTTATATTATCCAGCTGTGTCGGTCAGGTTGTAACTATGTAATATGGACTGTTTTCTCTTTTTTCAACCGGAAACTGTTTGAGCGGTTTTCGGGCAGGTCCGTGGAGGACAGCCCCTGTTCTAGCGTAAAAACGACTCTGGTGGCAGGGGCATTCCAGGATGTCTTCCGCATCCTTATAGTGGAGTCTGCAGCCAAGGTGTGTACATTTCCTTGACAGAGCCCAACAGGAGCCATCTTTATCAAAAAGAATGAAATCTCTGGTCACGAGAACACCATCTGCCGGGAGAGGGGTACCGATCTTTACGTAATTCGGTTTTTTGGGGACAGTGTAACCTGCAAATTTCAATATGGGATAGAGAAGTGCTGTTGACAGCAACTGGAGAATAATATTTCTCCTTTTTTTCTGGAATTTAATGCCCACGAATACAGGTTAGATAGAAAAGATTACTGTTTCTCTGAAAACTTATCAATCAGCATTTCATTGACGTGAAAAGGAACCATATCACTGACATCCCCGCCGTTTCTTGCGGCATCCTTGATAATTGATGAACTGATGAAAATCCATCTGAAATTCGGCATAAGGAATACCGAATCGACTTCCCGCTGCAGTTTTCTGTTCATCAGTGCAAGCTGAAATTCATAATCAAAATCTGATACGGCACGCAGACCTCGAACTATGGCTTTTGCTTTCTGCTGATGAGCAAAGTCAACCAGCAAGCCTGATACGGAATGTACTTCGACCCGGGAGAAATCTTTAAATGTCTGCTCAATCATTTTTACTCTTTCTTCAACTGAAAAAAGAGGACTTTTGGCAGGGTTTATACCAACTGCGACAATAACCTTACTGAAAAGATTCAGTGCCCTTTCAATTATATTGACATGACCCATGGTAATTGGATCAAAGGTTCCGGGATAAACTGCGATAGCCTGTTCTGTTTTAATATGAGTACTCATAAATTGCTTCCCTGGATTAAATTTCTGCCGATATCTGATCGGTTTTTGAGTATACGATCACAGGTGTTTATTTTTTCTAAATTTTTTCTGACTGCATAAGGTTGGGTTTATAAAACCAGAATGAGGCTTCACCGTAGACACGTCGGTCAAACAACCTGAGAAACGAAAGCTCTGTCGGTAGACTTACATTGCATCGTTCTTCAATGATAAGGAGACCATTGTTTGATAATAGATTGCTTTTGTCAAGCATAAGCAGTGATTTTAATGAATAATTGCTGGAATAAGGTGGGTCCGAGAAAATTATGTCAAATCCACGGGGGTGCAGGGAAGATAATTTTCCGGTTGGCAGGCTGTGGGTAAGGTCATGACGAATGACTTTAATTGTGGAAACATTTTTTCTATTTCCGAGGCAGAGGGAAATATTCCGCTGTAAAATTTGAAGCGCAATCTTGTTTTTTTCGACAAAAAAGACGTTATTTGCGCCCCTGCTGAACGCTTCAAGCCCAACAGCGCCAGTTCCTGCATAGAGGTCTAGCATGTCAGAATGAATGATCCGCTGGCCTATAATGCTGAAGAGGGCTTCCCTGGCCCGATCGGAGGTCGGCCGAATGGTTTTACCCTGTCGAGCCGGCGGAGCAATCAGTTTCCGGCCTTTTACTGTCCCACTGATAATTCTCAATGTAATTTGATGAAGTCAAAGAGAAATCTGATTACATGGCACCCGGATCCTGCAATGAACAGGTTAGAAATCCTCACTTTCCTGAAGAGAAATCCGTGCTAACTTTTGAGTTGCCCGAGAACTGTTTCTCCGGCACGAACTTTTTGTCCTACTTCCACAAGAATATCTGTTTCAACCGGCAGATAGAGATCAACTCTTGATCCAAATCGTATAAGGCCAAACCTCTTGCCTCTTATCGCTTCATCCCCGGGCTCAAGCCAGCAGATAATCCTTCTGGCAATCAGACCAGCAACCTGGACACAGGCAATTTTTTTCTGTTTCTCTGTTGAAATCACGGTAGCACAATATTCATTCTGCAGGGCACTTTTTTCACTGTCGGCCGAATAAAATTTTCCAGGTCTATAGATTATCTGCTCCACTGTACCGGAAAACGGAATGCGGTTAACATGGACATTAAATACATTCATGAAAATTGAAATCTTGAAAACTTCATCATGGATGAAAATTTCGTCCTTGATTCTGTCAATAAGAATAATTTTTCCGTCAGCAGGGGAAATCAATGCATTTTCATTATGGGGAATGAATCTTTCCGGATCTCTGAAAAAACTGAGGACAAAGAGCGAGATGAGGAGAAGAACCAGGGTGACAACCGTGAATCCCAGTACTGCCGAAATAAGAGTACAAAACGCCGCCATGCCAATAAAAGGATATCCTTCCCTGGCAACAGGAATTTGAGGACTAAGCATAATGGTAGAATGGAAGTTTATTTGTGTTTGCTTGCACGGGCCATTGCGATGACACCGGTTCGCACGATTTCTTTGATACCGATCGGTCGCAGTATGTCTATTACTGCCTGTATTTTGGATGCGGTTCCGGTCAATTCTATGGCATAACTCCTGGCGCTGACATCAATCACTTTTCCTCGGAAAATATCTATGATTCTTAGAACTTCAGCCCTTGTATGATTTTCTGCCTTGACCCGAATCAAAACCATTTCACGTTCCACATACTCCTGTTCACTGATATCTGTGACCTTGATGACATCAATCAACTTGTGTAACTGCTTGGTTATCTGTTCAATTATGGCATCGTCGCCTTTTGATATAACGGTCAGGCAGGAAATTTCGGGATCCAGGGTTGCGGCAACGCATAAACTCTCGATATTGAACCCCCGGCCACTGAATAATCCTGTAACCCTGGAAAGAACGCCCGGTTTGTTTTGGAGAAGAACAGAAATCGTATGTTTCATATGGCTAGCCTTGTCAGGTTGTATATGTTTGATGGAGCGGTATTTAAACGAGCAGCATTTCCGTATTAGGTTTTCCGGCAGGAACCATCGGATAGACTCCTTCTTCCTTCTCTATCTTGAAATCCATTATCACTGTGTTATCAGTAGCCAGAGCCTCTTCAATGACCGGTACAACTTCATCTTTTGTGAGGGCTCTTAAGCCGACGGCGCCAAAAGCTTTTGCCAGCTCAACAAAGTCCGGTGTGATATCCATGACAGTCGATGCGTATCTCTTGTTATAGAAAAGCTCCTGCCACTGCCTAACCATTCCCAGGTAGCTGTTATTGAGAATTGCGATTTTAACAGGGCAGTTGTATTGCCTGGCTGTTGCCAGTTCCTGGATGTTCATCTGGATGGAACCGTCTCCGGCAATGTCAATAACCGTTTTTTCGGGAAAAGCCATCTGGGCGCCGATAGCTGCCGGAAGACCGAATCCCATGGTGCCAAGACCACCGGATGTAACAAAGTGACGCGGATAATTGAATTTATAAAACTGAGCAGCCCACATCTGGTTCTGGCCTACTTCGGTCGTTATTATTGCATTGCCACCGGTGAGTTCATCCAGTTTTTCAATGACGTACTGCGGTTTGATGATTGTACCATTGTCTCTGTAGGTGACCGGATGCTGTTTTGTCCACTTATTGAGGAGCTCAATCCAGGGAGTATGAAGATCCCCTCTTTCAGTCGCTTTAAAACTGGTATTATTTTCAAACCAGGTATTCAGGGCCGTCAGGGCATGTCTGCAGTCAGCGACTATGGGGATGTCGACCCGAACATTTTTACTGATGGAGGTGGGATCGATATCGATATGGATGATTTTTGCATTGGTGGCAAAATCTTCAAGTTTGCCGGTTACCCGGTCGTCAAATCTGGCTCCGACCGCGATAAGGAGATCACACTCGGCAACAGCCATGTTGGCTGTATACCCTCCATGCATGCCAAGCATCCCAAGGGAAAGGTCATGGGTACCTGGAAAGGCGCCCAGGCCCATCAGTGTCATGGTGACAGGGATATTAAGTCTTGTTGCAAGTTCTGTCAGTTCTTTGTTGGCGTCAGAGAGAATGACACCTCCACCGACATAAAGAACGGGTTTTTCAGCTTTGAGAATAAGTTTGGCAGCTTTGGCAATCTGCCTGCTGTGCGGTTCATATGTTGGCTGGTAGCTCTGTATCCGGATTGGTTTTTTCTCCGGGTAATCTATAGTGCACCCTACGAGATCCTTGGGCAAATCAACGAGAACAGGGCCGGGACGTCCGGTTCTGGCGATATGAAAAGCTTCCCTGATCGTGGGGATCAAGTCTTCATGCCTGGAAACCAGATAGTTATGTTTTGTGCAGGGACGGGTAATGCCAACAATATCAACTTCCTGAAAGGCATCGTTACCTATGAGCGGTCTGGGGACCTGTCCGGTGAGAACGACCAGGGGAATCGAATCCATATATGCCGTTGCAATTCCGGTTACTCCATTGGTGGCACCGGGGCCGGAAGTGAGAATGGCTACTCCGACTTCGCCGCTGACCCGGGCAAGAGCATCAGCCGCATGGACTGCACCCTGCTCATGACGAACAAGGACATTTACCAGGTTGGAATCCATCAATGCATCAAAAAGATCAATGACGGCACCACCCGGATATCCGAATATTGTTTTTACACCTTCGTCTTCAAGGCATCTGACAATTGCCTGGGATCCGGTAATTTTCCCCATTAATTTATTCCTTTTTGAAAGATTTGAAATCGTGATTCAAGTGAAAAACGATGGAATGCACTTCAATGATTTATTGTGAAGATTAACACTCTTTATCAAAAACGCTCAAAAAATATATCTTTGAATAGAATGAATGTCAATATACAAAGCCTCTTGTCAGGAATTCCTGCGGATACCATGAACTTAAAAATCATGATGGAGTGGGCGGGTTCAAAAAAAGCTACTTGACAAGAACAGTTTATGGTGTATTTTCAAAAATCAGACGATATTTAAGTATAATATACAAATTCAGTGTGGTTGTAATGAAAAAAACTCTACTCTCTCTACTATCCTGGCTTTTATTTTGTGAAGCCGTGGCGAACACGGGAGAGTTGTAGTCTAATTTATTCTGCTATATATCCCTTTAAGGCCGCGGTTGATAAAACCGCGGCCTTTTTTTTTGTCCTATTGATCAAGGAATCGAGAAAGGAGAACAAATGAATCCGGAAGCCGTAAAGAAATACAGTCCCCAACCACTGGTAAGTCTGCCTGGTCGTACCTGGCCGGAAAAAACCATTGAAAAACCACCCACCTGGTGCAGTGTGGACTTGAGGGATGGTAATCAGGCACTCATTCATCCCATGAGTCATGAAAAGAAAATGGAAATGTTCCGGCTTCTGGTTGAAATTGGTTTTAAAGAAATTGAGGTTGGGTTTCCGGCGGCGTCGGAGGTTGAGTATCATTTCATTCGAACCCTGATAGAGGATAATCTTATTCCAGAGGATGTTGTTATTCAGGTCCTGACCCAGGCTAAAGAATCGCAGATTAAGAAAACGTTTGAGTCTATCAGGGGAGCGCGGGAAGTAATTATGCATCTGTATAATTCAACTTCCACCCTGCAGCGACGAATCGTTTTTAATATGAATCGAAAAGAAATTATTGATCTGGCGATAAAGGGAGCGGAGACAGTGAAAAATGAAGCTTCCGCTTATCCGGAAACAAAATTCAGATATGAATATTCACCCGAGAGCTTCACCGGGACTGAACTGGATTTTGCCCTTGAAATATGTGAAGCTGTGAAAGATGTACTGCAGCCTGATCCACAGAATAAAATGATCATTAACCTGCCGGCAACGGTGGAAATGACTTCTCCAAACGTATATGCTGATCAGATTGAATGGTTTTGTAACACTGTATCTGACCGGGATTCCGTGATTATCAGCCTTCATGCCCACAATGACAGGGGATGTGCAGTGGCTGCAACAGAACTGGCTATGATGGCTGGTGGAGAGAGGGTGGAGGGGACACTGTTTGGAAACGGGGAACGTACCGGGAATGTGGACATCATTACCCTCGCCCTGAATATGTTTATCAGGGGGTTGATCCGGAACTGAATTTCGGAGATATTAACCGGCTCATAGATGTTTATGAAAGAGTGTGCAGGCTGAAGGTTCACCCAAGACATCCATACGCCGGTGAGCTTGTCTATACCGCCTTTTCAGGATCACACCAGGACGCCATCAATAAAGGTATGATCAGGCACCGGGAGTCGGAAGGGAAATTGTGGGAGGTGCCGTACCTGCCAATAGATCCCCGGGACGTGGGGAGAACTTACGAGGAAGTCATACGAATCAACAGCCAGTCCGGCAAAGGTGGCGTTGCTTATATCATGGAGGAATTCGGTTTTAAAATGCCTAAGAGCATGCATCCCGAATTTGGTGCCATTATTCAGAAAGTCACAGACAGGGAAGGGCGTGAACTGTTGCACGAGGAGATATTCAAAGTTTTTTCTAAAGAATACCTTGCGTCTGACAGGCCCTATGCAATCCAATCTTTTCATGTTCATAAACGACATGTGGCGGCCAATGAGAATGATTCTTTTGCGAATATCGAGGCAATATTATCAGTTCAAAATGAAGAGAGAACTGTATCTGCCTCAGGAAATGGCCCTCTGGATGCTTTCTGCTCCGCATTAAAGGCTGATATAACAGGAGATTTCCGTTTGCGAAATTACCATGAACATGCCTTGAATGGCGGTTCCAGTGCGAAAGCTGCAGCCTATATTAAGATAGAATATCCAGATGGAACCGTTCGATGGGGTGTGGGCGTTGATACAGATATAATTATTGCCTCGGTAAAAGCTGTTTTGAGTAGTTTGAACAGGCGGAACAAATAATTGCAGGTACTATGGCAGTGAAAAAAAGTAAATCCTTTCAGGGAAGCACATTTCTCTGAAGGGATTTATTGCCTGTCCGGATAGAGTGCTGGCAGAATCCCTTACTTTGATAAATGGTCAAGAGAGGAAAGGGGCAATGGCCCTTTGTTTCTCATTTGACGAACAATATTATATACGGATTTTCGCACAGGGTATCTCAGTTGATCTGAGTTAAAAAAACTTCTGCAAATGATCCTGTAACCATCAATCATCCCTTTTATGTTCCATAAATATCTGTTTTTTCTGAATGTATGTTGAATTCCCCGGAATGTGTTTATGGCCAGGTTGGGAAGCAGGTAAACAGTCGGGCAGTTCTTCCAGATATACAATAACGAATTGCGACGCCCGTAGAAATCCCATTTCTCAAAACTGCGTGCAGGCGATTCGAAATGTCTCATCGGCTCACTGACTGCAGCGATGGCACACATTTTTCCGGATTCCAGTAATCGGATGCAGAAATCGTCTTCTTCAACCTGATGGTAGAAAAATTCATCGAACCCGCCTAACCCGAGAAATGTATCTCTTCTGACTGCACAGGCACATCCTATAAAGCTGGCAGCAATGAAAATATCGGAGCCATTTTTGCCTTGGGGGTGTCCGTTAATCAGGTTGCCGTCTTGAATAAAAGGAATAGCTACAGCTCCAATACGCTGATCATTAAATTGCTGTAAAACTTCCTCAACAGTGTGAATTCCCGGAAGTTCCGAGTCATCGTCAACAATGAAAACGATATCTCCGGCTGAAAGGTTTGCGCCGTAGTTTCGGTTTCTGATTGAGCCACAATTTGTTTCTCTGCAGATTAATTTCACCCGGTTATCGTACTTTTTCCTGATCATTTCAACCGTGTGATCAGTGGAAGCATCATCTATGATCAGTATTTCTATGGGTGAATGGCATTGTTGAGCAAGGATGGAATCAATACAGCGTTCAAGGTCTGAAGCCCTGTTGTACGTAGAAACCACAAAGGAAGCTCTTGTTTTCTGATCCATAATATCCAGTTGTTGGCTCTGTTCTTTCTGTTATAAAATTGATATTTTTAGAGTGGTCCTGCTTAAAAATATTTCAAAAGAAGTTTTTCTTAACAATTAGTTTAGCAGATAAATCAATGATTGAATATCAACATTTTTTGGCGGATACTGCCGGTGGAGTCTATAAAGACAGGAAGTTAGGATTGATGAAAATAGTAAGGGTTTCCTGAATTACGGATTAAAGTTTGTAATTCCGGAATTTTTCTCCTCTATTTGAAAAAAACAAGCCTAAAATAGACTTGAGCAGTTTTCCGAGTTTTTTAAATATGTTTGGTAAAAACGGAAGTGATATAATTACTCTGTGTTTGTTTTCCTTGGTACCTGCTTGATATGTTAAGGGAAAATCAACTGATGTTTGTCAGGTCATGAAATTATTCCGAGAATAACTGATTTTAACGAATTGGGGTGAGTATTACAGTTAATATTTTTAATATCAGTAAGTTATCCTGGAATAATGGTTGCTGGTGTTTTGTTTGAGGGGAAAACGACCTCGTTGCAATTTTCTGGCTTGAAAATTGCATACCATTATGCAAGAGAATTTTTCTTCATTTTCACAATAAAAAAAGAAAATGAAAAATTCATAGTTACAGGAGGTCGATATGAAAAAAATACTGTTAACTGTATTTTCCATGGGGGTTGTGACATTGGCTGCCAGCAGTTTTGTCAATGCAAGTACAATTAACCTGACAGGTACTTTGCGGGATTTCGAATCATCTCACCCTGATTTTCAATATGTCATAGGTGTGGATCCCGGCATTGTTGCAAACACGCTGGGTGTTGACGGGAAACCTGTATACGCAGGTGGGGCCGGAACGCTTACGACAACTGGAGCTGCTAACTTCAATCAGTGGTATAATGATGTACCCGGCGTAAATACAACTTCGTCGTATACAATTACTTTAGATAACTCAATCACACCGGATCCGAATGTATATACATTCTCGGATATGACCTTTTTTCCGCTTACTGCCCCGGAAGATCCGGAAAATTTTTTCTTTACATATGAAATTCATTCCGATTTCACTTACCAGGGTGGAGAGACATTTACCTTTTCAGGAGATGATGATGTCTGGGTCTTTATTGACAATCAGTTAGTAATGGATCTGGGAGGAGTGCATACGATGTTGACCGGATCAGTTGATCTTGATACTCTCGGGTTGACGATTGGCAATGATTATGATTTTGATTTCTTTTTTGCGGAACGTCATACAACGGAGTCACATTTTAGAATTGATACTTCAATCAATATCAACAATGAGGTTCCCGAACCGGCAACTATGATTCTGTTTGGTGCCGGGCTGGTTGGCATGACGGGTCTTCGCCTGAGACGCAAGAAAACAAAATAGAGAATTATAATTTCCGGAAAATAAAAAAGGCGGAAGAATGTATCTTTCGCCTTTTTTATTTGATGACCCATTGGCCGATTTTTCGTATTGGTTTAAGGAACACAGTCCATGGATAAGGTTTGATACCATTAACCGTCCACGCTTTTCTGTCCATTCTGTTTGCCTTCAGTCTGCCGGATATTGATTTGTTGCTGGCACCACCAATTCTCATTTTAACTATTATTTTATTCAGATACGTGGTTGTTATCCGGTGTTTGACCAGGAATCGAATCATGATTTCATAATCGGCAGCGGAACCCAGTTCAAGGTTGAAATACCCCAGTTCTTCGTAAATGGAACGCCTGACAAAAAAGGTGGGATGGGGAACCATCCAGCCGGAAAAAAATTTGCGGCGGGCATACTTCCCGGATTTCCAGTTTCTTATCGTCTTATCAGTATCTTTACTGTCGACATAGAGAAGGTCACCGTAACAGCTGTCGATTTCAATATTTTTAAAGGCGTTTGCCACTGTTGAGAGAATATCGTCAGCAGGGTAAAAATCATCCGCATTCAGTATGCCGACAATATCTCCTGTTGCCTTTTTTATTCCTTTATTCATTGCATCGTAAAGTCCTCTGTCAGGCTCAGTTATAACTGTTCTGTATGGACGTTTTCTGGTGTTTATCAGGGCAAGAGTTGTGTCTGTTGAATTACCATTGATGATAAAATGCTCAAAAGGTGAGTATGTCTGAGAGTCTATACTTTTCAGGCAGTCAAGGATGGTGGCGGCACCATTGAATACGGGGGTTATTATGGAAATAGTCGGCATTAATCGGGTCATGAGCTTTTCCTGCGCAAATATTTTATCAAAAGTCGTACTGGCCGGAATAAATAATAAATGAGTGAAAGAGACGCCGGTAGACGTATCCAGAGCCAGTCACTGTGGGTTGGATTGAGAAGTGGTCTGAGGCAGTATCTCAACCAGTCTAAATGATTGCTCATGACTTCGTGATGGAATCCGACATACTGGAAAAAACCGAATTTGATGTTTTCATGACTCCGGGAAGGAAATAATCTTTCCAGGATTATTGGGTACAATTTTTGTAATTGCGAATAGTTATTGGTGATTTCAAGGGCGTCCTCCGGGAGTTTTACTCCTGCTATTTTGTTGGAAAGAAGAAGACCCAATGCAACCATTCTGGAAGAACCCTGTCGATCACAAAGGTGCATGATGAGTTTCCAGTCAAGATCCGGTCTTACGTGGATAAGTTTGGCAACACAACATATTGCATCAAGTTGATGCCAGTGATGCCGGCATCCATGTATGCAGAGGTATATCAGGAGATCCTCCGGACTGAGAGAATGTACTTTGCAGCCCGAAAATGTTGTCTGGGTAATTCTTGGTTCAAGGGTTTCCAGGGTAATCGGTCTTGAGAAATATCTGCCGGTGAGCTCCCAGTGCAATTCAATAATGACATTCCCCCTTATCATTGTAGCGTGATGGCCCTTATCTGCCAGTTTAATCAACTGTTTTGCATTTAAATCTATATCCGGAGAGAAACCCTGTTGAAAAAGGAGATCAATGGCCTTTGCAAGGGAGTTGCGGGAAACAAGAATATCAAGATCATTGAATGAACGCAGGCTGAGATTCCCATAGATCATCTCTGTCAGTACCGGCCCTTTAAAGGGGATGGCCCTGATACCTTCATCATTGAATGTGCTCAGGATTGATATCAGGGTTCCTGAAAGAAAGAGGTTATAGGCACCGATTTGGTGGCATTGTTCCTTGAGTGAATCCAGAAAGCTCTTTGGAACGCAGTCTCTCGAAAAGCTGTTGAGTGTAATATAAAGAAGAGGAACAATTTTATGGAAAGTGGCCAGTTCAACAAGTTTGGACCAGTTCAGTTGAGAATATGACTCCGGGGTTAAATTCAGAGTGTCATTTTTTCCGGCGTGAAACGTTACACAGTTGAGAAGCAGTTCGCTTTCCCTGTCAAGTGGATGTTGGCTGTACATTTATAAAAAGTATTTCCTTTATTGCCCGGGTGGCACTGCATCCTGTTTTTTTCATATATTGTTCAACTTCTGCTATTTTAGCATCAACAAGGAATCGGTACCAGAACCCCTGGAGGAAATGAAAGGTCATTCCTTCCTGACCGTCAAGAAAACCACACCGAATAATATATCGGTAAAAAAAATAGGCAAAAGCTCGAAATCCATTGGGAAGGTTTGCATAGATGTTTTCTTTTATCCACCGTTTTGAGCCGGAACCGGGGCGGAGGGAAAAAGTTGCGATGGAGTCGTGGGGCATAAACTTATACCTGAGATTTAATAGATCAACAGCTTCCCGGCTGGCATAATGGTTATGCTTGTCAATCCACCAGCTGAGTGAGTTGAGATTGTGGTCAATGATATTTCCCTTGAAGTCAGCTGTAGGGCCGGGGACCTTGATATGTTCATCCATCCAACGTTTTTCACACTGTCCTTTTCCATACCTGAACAGTCGCAGTACACGGATAGGGAAAAGGCCTCCATGCTTTATTAATCGTCCCTGAAAAATCATTTGACGTCCACAGAAAATACCTTCTATATCATTGCCCATGGAGGAGAGTTTTCCCCTTATTTCAGATTGTAATTCCGGTGTCAGATATTCATCCGCATCTAAACGAAGTATCCACTCTGTTGTTTCTGTTTGACTTAAGGCCCAGTTAAACTGGGTTGATTGATTGGTCCAGGAATGCTGTATGACTTTTGCACCATTGTTTTCAGCGAGAAAAACAGTTTTATCTGTGGAAAAACAATCCACAACCAGGATCGAATCAACTACACCATCAAGACTTGCAAGGCACCGTGGTAAATGCTGTTCCTCGTTGTATGTCAAAATTATTGCAGTCAATTTTGGTGCTTTCATAACGTGTTGAATAGAAAATGAAGAGAATTGTTCGATAACTGTTTATGGATACAAGAAATTTTTATTATTGATCAGGATAACGCAAACCGGCAGGTTAACTGTCATGAAGCACTCTTTTCTTGACAGCTTTTGCCGGGTTGCCGGCAACAACAGTCCATGGTTCAACGTCTTCAACGACTACAGCTCCGGCTCCGACAACAGCACCCTCCTGAACGGTAACACCCGGTCCAATAAAAACATCAGCACATATCCAGGCATTGTCCTGAATTTTTATTGGCAGTTTGAGCAACGGTAAAGCCCGGTGTGTGTAATCATGAGTTCCTGCACACAGGTGACTGCGGTGGGAAATAGTTGTATTGCAGCCTATGGTGATTTTTCCCAGGTTATAAATAAAGGCATGTTCACCTATGCTTGACCAGTCATCTATCTCCAGGTTCCATGGCATGAATATCATGGCAGAATTATAGATATTAACCTTATACCCGATACGGGCACCGAATAATCGAAGAAGGAACCGTCTCCAGGCAAAACAAGGACGGGGACTGAACAGAAAAAGAGGACGAACAAGACTCCATAACTGTCTTGCCGCAAGTTCTTTTCTGCTGTATTTTCGGGATGAACGGTTCACCTGTATTTGTAGTGAACGACCAGGCATATTTCTATTTTTATTATTAATATTCAAAGTGGAATCACAAGGTCGTCATGGGCTCAGATTAAGGTTCAGGGTTAATCCAGTTTAACGCAGCTGGGACGAGTTGTATGCCCCAGTACCCAATCATAAACTTCAAGCATTTGAGAAGCAACCCCGGGCCACATGAATTTTTCTTTCACAAGTTTGAAACCTCTGCTCCCCATAATCTGTAAGTCATCTTCATGCGTGATAAACAGCTCTACAAGAGATTGACTGATACTGGAAGGGTCAGGGTGAGTTTTTACGGCAGCACCGGCTGAAAAACCTTCCGGTAAATTACATTGGGGAGTCATTATTACCGGCAGAGCATGGGACCAGGCCTCCAGCACTGCCATGGGCAACCCTTCACTGTAAGAGGGTAGAATAAAGGCATCAGCATTGGCCATGGCTGTTGTTTTCCGCTCATCAAACAGGGGACCGACAAAATGAATATATTTATTGATATTCAAATCTGTTGCCAATTTTTTAAGTTGTTTCTCGTGGGAATGTTGATCCCATCCAGCAATGACCAGATGCCATTGTTTTTGTGCAGTATAATTCTTGCCTTGAATATCTTTCCATGCGTGGAGTAAATTGACTAATCCTTTTTTGGGATGAATTCTTCCGAGATACAAGAGTATTTTCCCGTTCGGAGGTAAATCGGAGCGCCAGTCCGGTGCTGCTAATCTGGTAGAAGAGCATTTGGGTAAGTTTACGCCATTGGGGATTATTGCGACAGGATTGGTTAAGCCATATCCTCTGATAGCTTCATATTCGGAATGACACAGGGCATGCAGGCAGGCCGCATTGCGCAGATGAGCATGTTCGTATAACAATCCGGCCACCCGTTTTTTCCACCGGGAATTACGGATTGCCCAGGGATCGAGCATTCCACGAGGTGAAATAACAAATGGACGACCGGAATCGTTAGACCACCGCGTAGCTGCCACCGAGGGATACATCCATAATCCATGGGTATGGATTATATCTAAATTGGCTGCCTGCAGAGTTTTTTTCAATTCAGGGGCATAACTGAAAGAAGCAGGGCCACGGCGGCCCATTATATTCAGTTCAGATATTTGCCAGTGTTGAGAATCTTTGTGTGAAAAATCATCTGTAATACTGAAAACATGAACTGAACAATTCAATGAAGATATTTCGGTCGTGAGTGAGCGAACCGACCAGAAAAGGCCACCTGCTTTTCTGGATATTGATGCTGTTAGAACACCGACTTTCATCGAAATTGCAATCCCTGTAATATTAATTGATCATGCCAGCGCGGTTTTTGTGGAGGAGAAGCCAATGCCGTTGCAACTGCATTCCCAAGACCTTCCGCAAACCTGCCGGGCGTCCAGTTTCTGATAATATCCAGGCTTGTTCTCCCCATGGCAGCCCTGTCACAATTATCCGATGAAATTTCAGTCATGTGTTCTGTCAGTTGATCAACATTGTATGGATCAAAAGAATAACCGTTGTGACCATTTCGAACAAGATCATGAGCACAACCGCAGCGTTCAGAAACCAGCACAGGCAGACCGGACGCCATGGCTTCATTGACTACCAGTCCCCACTGTTCAGTCGTACTTGGTTGTATATAGACTTCCGCAGGAGCATAGTAATATGGCAGTTCTTCGTATTGCTTAAACCCGGGAGATGAAGAGTTTCTTTAAGTTGGAGATTGTCCCTGTACTTTTCCAGTTCAGGACGCAAATATCCGTCGCCGAGAACTATCATATGCCATCCCTCCTGCTTGAGATGCTTTCTGTACCTGGCAAATGCATCAAACAGGCGAAAGAGGTTTTTCTTCTTAATAAATCTGCATGATGTTAGAAAATAAGGAGACCGGGTAATTGGAGAAGAATTTTTTTCGGCCCGGATCTTTTTTGCCATACGATTGAAGTAGGAATTGTCTACCACATCGTACCCCATGAATATTTTTTTTTCGGGTATTCCCAATTGTTTCAGGTAATTGACATGCACTGTTCCCCCAACCAGAGCAGACTGTACAAGAGATATGATCTGTTTTTTTATCTGTTCCCTGAACCCGTAGCGTTGGAAATCCCACTCTGTGGATTCCGACATTATTATCCGGGGAACATGATTTCTGACTGCCCAGGCTAATGTTGTCAGGGCCTCAAATGTTGCCCAGCCATTAATCGCAATCACCTCTGGCGAGATGCTGTCCAATGCGGACCAGATAAGTTCCTTCTGCGTTTTTTTGCTGAGAGTTCTGATGTCACCATCCGGTACAATCACAACACGTCTGAACGATTCTTCTGATTGTACTGTATCCCAGGCATATTCACTTGTGTGAGAAGAAAATTCAATACCGACAATGTCCATTTGTGTTGCTGCTGCAGCAAGACGAGCCATGTGATACGGTCCAAAGCGATGAAAACAGACGGTGACAGGCATAAAGAGTTTTCCTTATGAAGTAATGTGATGATGGACTCGTAAAAACTCCGATCTACTGCGTTGTGGGGTGATCGTGTAATGCTCGACGTACTCTATGTACGCCTGCGCTTACACGACACCGCCACGCCTTGTATATCGAAGTTTTTCCAGAGTCCATCTGAGAACGTTGAACGACTTTTTACGAGATCATCATGTGATCACGGTTAAGTAAAAAGATTATGATCACGGTTGTTGTTTTGATCATTCTTAAAGGTCAGAGGAAGTGAGACAATCATTAATTCCTTCAACCAATCGCCTGCCATACGCTTCAAGTGAGCCAAAAGAACTTCGATGGCGAGCGGAATGGGACATATCCTTCAACAGCTTGTGATTAAAACAGAGTGTTGCAATGCAATCTGCAATAGCCTGACTGTTACGGATCGGTACTATGAATCCCTCCTGATGGTCCCGAACGATTGAACCGCTGTTTGGTGTAGTAATAACCGGCAGTCCGGCGGCCAGGGCTTCGTAGATTACTGTTGCTGAACCTTCACACAGGCTTGGCAGGCAGAGTATATCCGCCCACTGGAATTCCTTGAATATGCTCATGCGCGGAACAGTCCCCACCAGTTCAGTATTTGCCGGCACTATTTTACGTATCGTGTCAAAGGGAATTTGGTGGCTCCCGACAATTCTGCATGAAACAGGATGGTGTTCCAATGCTTTCATCGCTGCAAGCAGATACGGAATGCCCTTTCTGAGCCCGACCTCACCGATAAAAAGAACATGCAGTTTTTTCGTGTGAGAGTTCTTTTTTTTAATTGTCAGGAAATTTGACAGTTCAACACCATAGGGAATTACCTTACATTTATGCGCCGGTCCACCAGCCGCTGTTATCGCTTCTTTGACGAATTCTGACCCTGCAAAAATGCTTTCAGCAAGAGACCATTCATTCCGTTCCCGGGAGATGAATTCTTCTGCAAATTTATTGTTCTTTTTTTTGCCCCAGTCAGGAAAGGACTCCACTTCTGTTTCGAGCAGTTTCTGTTCTATTGAGAATGGTGCAATAGTCTGCTCAACGATCCCGGGTATTCTTTGAGAGCGGGCGGATCTTAATATTCGTTCAGATGCAGAATTAAATCCATAGACTAAATTTCCTCCCTGGAGGCCTTTTTTGAGTATCAGCTTATTGAAATAATCACCAGCCCACAGGTGTATTTCAGTCAATTCTTCTCTTGAATGTGCTTTGCGACGTCTGGCTGCATATTTATAACCAAAGGCTGTAAAAGCGGTTATTTTTGTTTTTGGAATGCCATATGGTACCCGGCCCTTTAATCTCTGTAACCCCTTTGGCAGTATGGAAGATGGAAAATAGTGCAGTAGAGCCGGCCAGTTTTTGACTGCACAGATATCGGTATACAAATGACCTAACAAGTCAACTTGTTGAAGGATGCGGGGAACAGCATAGTGCATACGGGCACCTAACTGGGTAAAAATGACAGGTTGTTTATCAGGCAACATATGTTTTCAGTACGTCAGTTTATTTTATTGATTGTATTTGGGTGTTTTAGGCCACTCCTGTTGGTGAAAAAAGTGGTTTTTTTTAAAAGGTTATTTGCAATCCATATAAGTAAAAAGGCGTACAAAACAGGGCGTGTTTGAGCTCTGATACCACTGTGCAGACCAACTCCAATGGATATCATACATAAAAGAACTGCAAATTCTCCTGCTAGACTGGGGTTACGGATAGCATAACGGGAGAAATATCCATAGGAAACTCCTAATAAAAATACAGGAAAAAGGCCAAAATATGAAAAAGCATAAAATATATCCGAGAGAGCTGGGGCAGTCAGGCCTGTATGACCAAATGTTTTCATGTAAGAGGCAAGGTCTTCACCAATTTTTCCAGGGTCAAGTAAACCGCTTGGTATTGGATTGATGTGTAAGATGAAATGGAGGAGTGTTTGTAATGGGTTTTGCAAGGAAACATGGCGCATTGTTTTTTCTTCAACACGACGTGAGAATGGAGCCGAAGCATCAACAGGGTTTAATTCAGGAGAGAGTAATCCAAAGATTTTTTCTTTTGGATCATTCTTTGTGTTGTCACTGGAGAAGAGTGCCTCGACATAATTTTTTATACCTGGGTGATAAAATCCCCTCTGGTTCAGTCCGACAGAGCCTAAATGATAACCAATAAGGAGAAGGAAAGTTATTATGAAATAATATTTGATGCTTTTTTTTGAATACTTTAACAATAAAAATGCGAAAACAAAAAGTGTAAACCCTGTGGCTCTGCTGAATTTATGCATCATTGGTAACATTCCAACCAGCAACCCTAACCACCCGAACAATTTTCTATTAAGCGCAGATCTGTTTCCTATAATATAGATTGAGGAGAGTAAAACCAAAAGAAACTGGAGAGGAAATATCAAAACGTTTAATGTACGTTGGAAACGAACCCTGGCTGTATGTTCAGCCCACTGACCCACTCCTCTGGAGTAGGATGCATTCCAGAAATCTGAAAAACCACCTGCATTGTAAACTGCCAGAAAGAAAACAACTGCGATAAGATAAATAACCCAGATAGTTTTGATTTTCGGGAGCGTAACTCGTTGAGGGATTTTCTTTCTGATTCGAGAATATTTTGATGTAAAAATTAAACCATATCCTGTTAAAAGTGCATACATGCTTAAAGCAGAAAAGAGTAAAGCCTGATCAAGATATTTGGGTGAAAGAAGAAACGATTCCCATGGTGCCCCTTGGATATAGGCGCATAGTGGAGAGAAGTGGTAGCCAATCCAGAGAAAAAATACACTTAAAAATCTCAGTGATAACAGTTCAGAAATACCATACTTATAACTCAAACCGAAAGCATAGAGTAAAGGTAAAAAACCTGCTAGTAAAAACCATGGAGTTTGTGCTGTTGGCCACACCGGTTTCAACCTCGGGTAAGATGAGAGGGAAATAAAATCACAATAGCCATTTTATGTTATTTCTTTGATAATTTCTTTATTAAATTTATCATCTTATGAAAAAGAAAGAGCGCGTCATCGTGTTGCGGAATAAAAGCCGTCAGTCGGGCATTGTGAAAAAAATTAACACAAATGAATAAAAAAACGATCAGAACAATGAATTGAGAAAGTGTAAAACCGATTGCGATACCTGTGAGCCCCCAGAAATGTGCTCCGATACCACCAGCCAACAGGATTGTTATAATTCCTGCAGTCTTTGCTGCTATTCCGAACAGTGGTTTTCCGTGACCAAGCAAAGATTGTTCAATGATATTTGATAGTCCAGCACAGACGATGCCAAACAGGAGAATCAGTGCAACAGGGGCCGCGTTATTGAATTTATTTCCATACACAAGGGGAATGAGGAAAGGTAAAAGTGGAATGAAGAGTAAGGCGATCACTCCTGAGAGTATTCCCCCCTGCGAACCATTCTTGCCAAGGGGGAAAAACCATTGGATTTGTCAAGCCTGGCAGCTTCAGAGAGTGATACAATGCCAAGAGACGCCGGAAGGCTTGCAATAACACTACTGGAAGACCGGGCAACAACATACAGACCCATTTCAGAAGGTGTTAAAAGCCACAAAAGGAGGATTTGATCTATATATTGGCTGAAAAGGGAAAATATGGTCGTAATCTGGTAGGGCAGCCCTTCCCTGAGAAGCAGTCGAAGGGAAACGTGTTTTATCTGTTGTCGAAGTATTGACCGTTTCAGGACAACTCGTGTTATTGCAACTGTTAGATTACCTGCCAGAAGAGATATTACTACCCAGAGCAGTTTGTCTTCTGCGAAAAACCAGGTCAGGATTAAGCCTGCGAAAAAGACCGGATAGATCTGGGCACGTGTAAAATTAAACAATTTAAAATTCCCGGTGCCCTGGTCAATGGCAAGCAGATTCAATGCCATATGGTTTAATGGAATATAAAGCAGAAAGATAGTTGCCACGGGGAGTATTTTCCGCATTTCCGTCGGTATAAGATATGACAGAAAAAACAGGCAGATCACAGCGGTACAAAAACCGGTTATACACGAAATATACAAAGCACTTTTAATGAGAGGTGCAGTATCATTCGTTTTTCCGGCTCTCCTGGTCAGGGCCATATTGATGCCGAGCAGTCCAATAGAGGCAAAAACACCCGGCCAGAGCTGAATGGCCGCCAGTTCACCCCGTCCCTGTGGGCCGAGGAGGCGAGCCAGAAGGGCTCCCTGAAAGACAGTGCAGACCTGAATAAAAAGTGAAGTGGCATAAGTGCCGATGTATACCTTCACTCCATAAGTCTTTTCAAATCCAGGTTTCATTGGAAAAAGTTGTAACTGTGCATTTTCAGATAACGGAAAGGCTAAAATCAGGGTGTTGGTGAAAAGTGAATGAAGTGAATTCAGATATCAAACCTGTTCTCCAGCAAAAGCTTTTCAAAATAGGGGACAGTCCTTTTTAACCCCTCTTCAAGATGGATTTCAGGTTCCCACCCTAATTTTTCCTTTGCTAGTGTGATATTGGGTCTACGCTGGGTAGGATCATCTGAAGGCAGTGGCCTGAAAACAAGTTCTGATTTTGAACCTGTTAAATCAATAATAATTTCCGCAAGCTCTCTGATCGTAAATTCATCGGGATTTCCTGTATTGACCGGACCGGTAAAATCGTCAGGACTGTTCATCAACCTGACAAATACCTCTATCAAATCATCCACATGGCAGAAAGATCGAGACTGGGAGCCGTCCCCATAGAGGGTTATGGGTTTATTCTGCAGTGCCTGGACAATGAAGTTGGAGACAACCCGACCATCATTAGGGTGCATGTTGGGCCCATAAGTATTGAAAATACGAGCTACTTTAATTCGTAATTTATGTTGACGCCGGTAATCGAAAAACAGCGTTTCCGCACAGCGTTTGCCTTCATCGTAACAGGAACGGAATCCTATGGGGTTGACGTGTCCCCAGTAATCTTCAGTCTGGGGATGGATCTGCGGATCGCCATAGACTTCACTGGTTGAGGCCTGGAAAATTTTGGCTTTTATCCGTTTGGCAAGGCCAAGCATATTGATTGCCCCGTGGACACTCGTCTTGGTTGTCTGCACCGGATCATGCTGATAGTGAATGGGAGATGCAGGGCAAGCCAGGTTGTAAATCTCATCGACTTCGAGGTAGAGCGGAAAGGTGATGTCGTGGCGGATAACCTCAAAACGGCGATTGTCCATCAGGGGTATGATGTTATCTTTGGTGCCGGTAAAATAGTTATCGACACAGATAACTTCATGCCCGTCGTCAAGGAGTCTTTTGCAGAGATGAGAGCCGAGAAAACCGGCACCCCCGGTCACAAGAATTCGTTTGATAGAATGGGGTTTCATAACAGGTGGTTCAGTTTGATTGAGGTGAATGAAATATTTTCAATAATAAGAAAAGTATAGCATATTTATCACGCAAGAACCAAATCTGATGGCGATCTTACAATAAAAAAGGGGTCAGGAACATATGTTCCTGACCCCTGCTTTCACAAATGGTCGGGATGAGAGGATTTGAACCTCCGACCCCTTGTCCCCCAGACAAGTGCGCTAACCAGGCTGCGCTACATCCCGAAACTGTGATTCTATCTACCACGTGTTACAACTACTGTCAACAGTCCGTAACAGGTTGGTTATTCTTTTTTTGACAGAAGAATATTCTGTAATTCCAGCAGCTCCTGCTTGATGGAGGAGAGCTGATCCGGGATCTTCCTCCCGGTTGTTTCATTTCCCTGTGCCGGGGGTGGTTTTTTGTTTCCGGCGGCAAGAAATTTTCGTGCTCCTGCTATTGTGTAACCATGTTCATGGAGCAGGGTTTTTATCTGAAGAATGAACACTATATCTTTTTTTCTGTACAGTCTCTGGCCTGACCCGGCTCTTTTGGGTCGAATTTCAGAAAATTCCGACTCCCAGTAGCGCAGTACATGCGTTGGTACCTCGGCCAGTTTTGCGACTTCACCGATCTTGAAATAGAGCTTATCTGGAATATATTTTTTCATAATATTAACCAGTGTACTCCATAAAAGGATCCAGGTGAACAGAAAGAGTACTATTCGATGAGCTCTTCCTTCCTGTTGATCCGTTCCCGCAGTTTCTTGCTGGCCCTGAAACTGACGGTATTCCGTTTCTTGATGGTGATGGTTTCACCTGTTCTGGGATTTCTACCCTTGCGTGGAGCCTTTTCTCTGACAGTAAACGTACCGAAATGAACGAGTTTTATTTCCTCTCCGTTTAACAGGGCTCGTTTCATGGCAGCGATAAAACTGTCAACTATCTGTGCGCAATTGCTTTGAGAAAACCCGAGTTTATCTGACAATACTTCTGCAAGTTCTCTTCTTGTGAGGTTCTGTGGTTTTTTTTCTTCAGTAATATTATCCATCGCGGAAGCTTCCCTCGAATCTATCTGTGAGCAAACGTACTATTTTTGAGTGGGATTTTTCCACATTTTTTTCCGTAAGCGTCTTTGTTTGTGATCGATATGTTATGGAAAGGGCAACACTTTTACAACCCTGTTGTATCTTTTCACCCTCAAACACATCAAAAATTTCTACATTTTCAATAAGCTTATCTCTGCTTGAGCGGACAACTTCAAGAAGCTCACCTGAAGAAACAGCTTTCGGAACTATAAGGGCAATATCCCTTTTAACCGAGGGAAATACAGGTAAGCTCGAGAATTTTTTCGCGGTTGTTTTTATATCACAAAGAGCGTCATAATCAAGATCAAAATAGTAGACGTCATGTTTTATGGCGAATTTTTTCAAGATCTCATCAGTAATTTTGCCAAGGGTGCCAAGGGTACTGTCCCCATAGACGATATTCAGGGCGTAACTATGTTCCGCAAAAGGTTCACATTCGCTGTTTTCGGGCTGCCTGAACTGGACACTGTTTTTCGAGCCGAAGGGAATCCCGCTCTGTTCCAGGATAAACTCAACGCAGCCTTTAACGTCAAATATATCAACAGAGGCCTGTTTGTAATATAAGGGAGAGTTTTCTCCATGACGGTTGCCGGTAAGCACACCTGAAATAAACATTTTTTCCACCGGTTGTTCATCGCCGGCCACGGGAAAAAATACTTTCCCAATTTCAAAAAGCTTTACAGCTGTTTTCTGGAAATTGATGTTGCGCTTTACATTTTCAAGAAGACCGGGCAGCAGCAGGGTGCGCATGACCGCCTGCTCTTCACTCAGGGGATTGAGAAGAGCAACACTCTTTGATCGCCTGTCAGAAGCGGAAAGGGAGAGCATTTCAGCAAAATTGCGTGAAATAAAACTGTAGTTGATGGCTTCAGTATACCCTGCGGAAGCAAGGGCACCGGCAAGATTATTGCGCTTTATCCTTCGTGGGTCCTGCTCCGGAAAACTGAGATGGACCTGGGGGAGAGTGACGGGGATATTGTCATACCCGTATAACCGGGCAATTTCTTCAACAAGGTCAGCTTCTCTTTCTATATCAACACGGAAAGACGGAGGATTGACCCAGAGCGTATCCTCATCCTTATCTTTGCACCGTATTCCTATGGATTGCAGCAGATCTGCCATTTCCCGGCCGGTTAATTCTGTCCCAAGAAGTGTATTTGTTCTGGAAATACGTAATGTCTGTGAGTTAAGAGGTTTTTTCCCGCCATAAACGTCAGCTCCCTCGTCCTTTGCCGTGGTGTTGCATATTTCACAGATCAGTTCGACTGCGCGATTGAGGGCGTTGATGGTGCCATCCGGGTCGACACCTCTTTCAAAACGATAGGAGGCATCCGTTGAGAGATTGAGTTTTCTTGCGCTTTTTCGGATGGAAACATCGTTGAAACAGGCACTTTCAAGAAGAATATCAGTTGTGGATTCAGTAACCTCGGAATTCATTCCCCCCATGACCCCGGCAACGGCAATGGGTTTTTCCCCATCACAAATCAAGAGAGTATCTTTGTCAATGGCCCGTTTTGTGTTATCCAAGGTTGTGAAATGAGTTTCATCTTTTCGTGGGGTGCGAACAATTATTTTACTCTCGGTGAGAGTGTTAAAATCAAAGGCGTGGAGGGGCTGACCATATTCCATCATAACAAAATTGGTAACATCAACGATATTGTTGATGGGACGCAGACCAATGGACAGGAGCCGTTTTCTCAACCACCAGGGGGATGGCCCGATTGTTATATTTTTAATTAATCGTGCTGCGTATCGCGGGCAGAGTTTATCTGATTCCACCGATACCGAAAATTCTTTTGAAGTGGATTTGATTTCCGCGTCCTTGATGGGAACCTGGAGGGGTTTTTCGGTGATGCCCGCAATTTCCCTGGCAATACCAATAACGGAAGCGCAGTCAGGACGATTTGGGGTGAGATCAACTTCCACCATGATATCATCAAGGCCCATGGCCTTTATAAATGACTGACCCGGCTCGGTTCCTTCAGGTAATTCCATAATACCATCATGCTCTTCGCTCAAACCCAGTTCTCTTTCAGAGCAGATCATGCCAAAGGACTCGATTCCACGCACTTTGGATTTCTTGATTTTAAAATTACCGGGAAGGGTGGTTCCGGGAAGGACAACAACTACTGCAAGACCTTCTCTGACATTGGGTGCTCCACAGACGATTTGCACGGTTTTATCCCCAACATCGACCTGGCAGAGAGAGAGTTTGTCAGCATTGGGGTGTTTTTCACAGGAGGTGACTCTTCCAGTTTTCAGGGGAGCAAGTTCCTGGTAAAGAGGAACTACTGAATCAACTTCAAGACCGAGCATGGTCAGTTTATCGGCCAGCTGTTCGGGAGAAAGCCCTTCAGTATCGACATATTGCTGCAACCAGTCTAAGGTAAACTTCATGGCAAATTAAAATGTTGGCTTATATTTTTGATTCCTGAATTCGCAAGCGCCTTGTTATACAGGCGGACTATCAGGCCCTAAAACTGCTGCAGAAAACGTTGATCGTTTTCATAGAACAGTCTGATATCGTCGATTCCATATTTGAGCATGGCAATACGCTCAATACCGAGTCCAAAGGCAAAACCACTGTAGATTTCGGAATCATAGCCGACCATTCGAAAAACTTCGGGGTCGATCATCCCGGATCCAAGGATTTCCAGCCAGCCGGTCTTTTTGCAGACCCGACATCCGGCACCGTCGCACATGACACAGGCAATATCAACTTCGGCACTGGGTTCCGTAAAGGGGAAAAAACTGGGACGAAAGCGAAGAGGTAGCTCTTTTTCAAACATTTCCCTGAGGAATACGGTCAAAATACCTTTAAGATCAGCAAAAGATATATCTTTGTCCACCAGAAAACCCTCAACCTGGTGAAACATGGGTGTATGAGTTATATCGGAATCACACCTGTACACCTTCCCGGGAGCAATGACCCGGAGAGGGGGTTGTTTGTTTTCCATGATTCTGGCCTGCATGGGTGAAGTATGGGTCCGAAGCAGGGTGGAATCAGTGACATAGAATGTATCGTGCATATCCCTGGCCGGGTGATGGGCCGGAATATTCAGCGCTTCAAAATTATAATGATCCGTCTCCACATCAGGGCCTTCAGCCACCGAGAATCCAAGTTGTTCAAAAATTGCGCAGGCCTCGTTCATAACCTGGGTGACCGGATGGAGTTTGCCCACGGTCGGGAATCGTCCAGGAAGGGTCAGGTCGGGCGCATCGGTTTCTGTTTTTGCCGAGGCCAGTAGGGCTGCAGATTTTTCCTTGAACAGTTTTTCAATTTCACCTTTGATTCTGTTTGCCATCTGACCCATGCGGGGCCTGTCCTCTTTGGCGACGGACCCGAGCTGACGCATGATCACGGTGAAATGTCCCTTGCGGCCAAGGAAAGAGATACGGAATTCCTCAAGCTGCCTGTTATCTGTGAGTTGAGCCAGTTGCTTTCTGGCCTCACTTTCCAACCGTTGTAACTCGTTTTCCATAATAATAGAGAATGAAGAATAAATGCTGGGAGAAAAAATATGCCGGTTGATGGTTTTGTAAACCAAAAACCGGCATGTTTTTATGAATCATATGCAGGAAACCCGCCTGTAATCCAAAGCCATGTCCGGCAGGGGAAAGTGCGAATTTCAGACACTCGTTCTATGCGTTGGCTTCTTTTGCCACCTGCACTACCTTGCTGAATGCGTCCGCATCAAGAATGGCAAGATTTGCCAGCACTTTCCGATCAAGATCTACACCGGCCTTTTTCAGTCCACCCATAAAGGCGCTGTAACTCATGTCGTTGAGGCGGGTACCGGCATTAATGCGGGTAATCCAGAGACGGCGGAAATCTCTTTTCTTGGTCCTTCTGTCCCGGTAGGCATAGCATAATGCCCGGTCTACTGCTTCGGTGGCTGTACGGTAAAGGCGGGAACGACCGCCTCTGTACCCCTTTGCAAGTTTCAGTACTCTGTTTCTTCTTCTGCGAGCCTTAAAACCTCGTGTTACGCGTGGCATGATTTACTCCTTTTCCCCGTATTTTCAGGCGGGTTTTATGTCACCGTCAAACGCTGAGTTGCATTTCGACAGTGGAAAAATTGTGTTCTCTTACAGATAAGGCATAATCTTTTTGATTGCCTTGGTATTGGCAGAATCAACCAGACCGGATTTCCTCAGGCCGCGTTTCTGCTTTGTCGTCTTCTTGGTGAGAATGTGGCTTGAATAGGCTTTGTTCCTCTTGATTTTTCCGGATCCTGTGGCCTTGAATCGTTTTGCCGCACCTCTGTTTGTTTTCATCTTTGGCATGAGATTACTCCTTTACACCTCAATATCACATGGTATCAATCAGTCGGTTTTCTGATTGTTGAATGTGCTTCGTCTGTTAATTATGGCTTTGGCCCTACAAACATGACAAGTTGCCTGCCTTCCATTTTCGGCATCTGCAGGATAACTGCATCATCTTTCAGAGATTCGGCAATTTTATTCATGGCCTCAATCCCGATTGTCTGGGAGTAGACAATTTCGCGACCGCGAAAGCGCATGGTCAGTTTAACTTTATTGCCGTTCTTCAGAAATTTCCTGATATTTTTAGTCTTGAAATTGAGATCGTGCTCTTCCGTCTTCGGCCGAAATTTAATCTCTTTTGTCTCGACTGTGGTCTGTTTCTTTTTTGCTTCCTGAGTCTTTTTCTTTTGCTCGTAGCGGAATTTGTCGTAATTCATAACCCGGCATACCGGTGGGTCGGCATTTGCCGATACTACCACAAGGTCAAGCCCTGCATCATAAGCTATATTACGAGCTTCATCCGAAGTAACTATTCCCCTTTGTGAGCCGTCCTGGTCGATCAGACGTACCTTGGGAAAGCGTATCTGGTCATTAATCTGTACTCTGACTTCACGTTGTACCGGGGCTTGTCTTCCTCTTCTGATAACTGTACCTCCTCGAATTTACGAGATAAATGAAATATTTGCCGGAAAATACCACCACCGGCACAAAATGTATATGTTTTTATAAAATTAAATGAACGTAAATCATACCCATCATACCAGAATCTGTGGCTGCAAACAAAAAAATATCCGGGAAATCATTTATTATAGCCCACCCGGTGGGCGTTTCAGTCGCCTCTGCCCTGAGCCACTTCCTCAGTGACCTTGTCAATGAATTCGGAAACAGTCATCGGCGGCAGATTTTTACCATTACGGAGACGGACGGTTACCGTACCGTTTTCCTTTTCCTTGTCACCGACTATAAGCATATACGGAATCTTGCCGACCTGGGCTTCCCTGATTTTAAAGTTCAGTTTCTCATTACGTAAATCTTTTTCGACCCTGAGGCCCGCCTTACGAAAACGCTTGAATATTTCCTCGCAATATTCAGCCTGGTCATCAGTAATATTCAGAATTCTTGCCTGGACAGGTGCGAACCAGAGCGGGAAAACCCCCGCGTAGTGTTCAATCAGTACTCCGATAAATCTCTCCAGGGAACCCATGAGGGCCCGGTGGATCATAATGGGTTGATGTTCACTGTTATCGGCACCGGTATATCCCAGTTGAAAGCGCTCGGGAAGATTAAAGTCAACCTGAATAGTCGAGCACTGCCATGATCTGCCAAGCTGATCCTTGATCTTGATGTCGATTTTCGGACCGTAAAACACCCCTTCGCCGGGGTCTATCATATATTCGAGCCCCTTTTTTTCAAGGGCAAGTTTTAATGATTCCGTGGCAAGGTTCCAGTTTTCGTCCGATCCCACATATTTTTCCGGTCGAGTGGAAAGATAAATATCGTAATCATCAAAACCGAAATTTTTCAGAATCAGAAGATTCAATTCAAGGATATTGAAAATTTCTTCCTCAAGCTGATCAGGACGGCAGAAAATATGGGCATCGTCCTGGGTGAATCCTCGAACGCGCAGTAAACCATGCAGGGCACCGGCACGTTCGTAGCGATAAACTGTACCGAGTTCACACCAGCGGATCGGCAGCTCCCGGTAACTTCTTTTTCGTGTATTATATACACCGATATGAAAGGGGCAGTTCATCGGTTTCAGCTGGTAGGCCACATCGTCTATATCCATGGACGAATACATGTTTTCACTGTAAAAATCCAGGTGTCCCGATGTTTTCCAGAGATCCTGACGGGCAATATGCGGCGTGTAGAGCAGCTCATAATCATGGCGATAATGCTCGTCTTTCCAGTAATCTTCCACCAGTCTTCGCAGCTGGGCCCCTTTCGGCTGCCAGAGGATCAGGCCTGCACCGATATCTTCCTGGACGGTGAACAGCTCAAGTTCCCTGCCGAGCTTACGGTGATCGCGTTTTTTTGCCTCTTCCAGGGAATTGAGGTATTTTCGCAACTCTTTCTTGTCAAAAAAAGATGTTCCGTAGATTCGTTGGAGGACATCATTTTTCTCATCTCCACGCCAATAGGCACCGGCTACCCGCAGCAGTTTGAATGCCCTGATAAAAGATGTATTGGGGAGGTGGGGCCCGCGGCAGAGATCAGTAAATTCACCTACCTGGTAGAGTGATACAGTGTCGGTGTCCAGGTCACGGATAAGTTCAACCTTATACTTTTCTTCTTCAGCCTCAAATTTCTTGATGGCATCGTCACTGGCAAGTTCAGAACGGGTAAACGGAAGGGCCTGGCGAACGATCTCTTCCATCTTTGCCTCGATCTTTTCAAAATCTTCAGGGCTGAAGGCTTCGTTTCTGAAAAAATCGTAGTAGAAGCCGTTTTCAATGGAAGGCCCGATGGCAATTTTTATGTCTTGGCCGAATACATCACGTACCGCAAGGGCCATGACATGGGCAGTGGAATGGTGAAGGATCTCGAGTGCCTTTTCGGAACCGACCTGAACCGGCGAAAGAGTAGTGTTTTCGGTCAGTGGCGTAGTAAAATCATGAAGGACGGAATCGATTTCCACCGCAACTGTGCGTTTTCTCTGCTTGTTGGAAAGCAGGGAGGAAAGAACATCGCCAACAGTCGTTCCGGCCGGAACCAAAACACTGCTATCACTGTCTGCTAAAACTATAGAAATATCCGTCATGAGATTTCAGGCATGGCAGATCAGGACAAACTGATCCAACCGATGCACCCATTAAATAAATAGAAAAATAAAGGCTAAAGAATTAACGCCTTCTTGAAAAGGAGTTCTCACTTTAGCCTTATATTCTGGTAGGCGCGGGCGGGATTGAACCGCCGACATCCACCACGTCAAGGTGGCGCTCTCCCACTGAGCTACGCGCCTGCTCAAGCAATAAAAACCGGGTTTTGACCGAGAGAAACTGTCGCAACCTTCGAACCTGTTTCAAATACCAGTTAATCATAAGAGTGTCAAGATAAAATCACTCTCATTTCGCATTTCTCATGAAAAATCATATCGAAACCTACAGGGCCGTTGAGCGACTCTCAATTGCTTTGGCCAGGGTATATTTGTCCGCGTATTTAATATCCATACCCATGGGAATTCCGCAGGCCAGCCTGGTCAGCTTAACGGGTCTGTCCTTCAGGGAATCGGTAAGATAGTTTGCCGTAGCTTCTCCGGGAACGGTGGAGCTGGTGGCGATGATGACTTCGCTGATTGTGCCATTGGCCACACGTGCCAGCAGTTCCCTGATTTTAATCTCATCCGGGCCTATTCCATCCATTGGGGAGAGAACACCGTGAAGAACATGGTAATGTCCCCGGAATGTTGCTGTTTTTTCAATGGCCAGCAGGTCCGCGGACTGTTCGACCACGCAAATGATATCAGCATGCCGTCGTGGTTCGGCGCAAATGTCGCAGGGGTCACTTTCCGAGAAGGTAAAACAGCAGGAGCAGAGTTGTATGGAATCGTGGAGATCCACCAGCGAGCGGGCAAGCTCTCTTGCCTGGGACGGGGGCCGACGGAGAATATTCATCGCCAGCCGGGTGGCGGTTTTTTTGCCTATCCCCGGCAGTAACGTGAGATTTTCGATCAGCTTTTCCAGTGCCGGAGGGATGACCTGCATAATGAAATACTCAATTCCTGTGGAATGATGAATGTGATGGGAAATGCGGGCTACGGATTCAGTATATTGGAAATTCCGGGGATATTCAGTCCACCGGTCAACTGAGTCATCTCTTCCTTGCCAAGTTCCCGTGCCCTGCGGACAGCGTCATTTGTCGCAGCTACAATGAGATCCTGCAGCATGTCCTTTTCATCAGGATCAATGACAGCCTTTTCAATATTGATGGAAAGAATGTCTGCCTTGCCATTGACCGTGACTGTAACCATTCCTCCGCCGGCACTGCCGGTAATCACTTTTGAGGCAAGATCCTGTTGGATTTTTGCCATTTTTTCCTGCATGTTCCTGGCCTGTTCCATTATACTGCTGAGGTCCATTTTAGTCGTCCTTTTTCATGCCTGTCCATAAATGGCTTTTTTGCCCGATTTCTGCGTCGCTACGAAAAATAAAAATGCTCACATATGCCTGATATGCTGCGCTTTTTATTTCCCTATGCTCCTCAGAGTCTGCGCTTACCTGAACTCGAACAAAAAATCTCATTTCTGAAGAGACATTTTTTTAAAATCACCTGCTTCTTGGTCCTATTCTGATATTTCCTACCTGGCCATTGAAGATTTCCGCCGCCATGATGACCAGGGGATCGTCTGCAAGCTCTCTCCGCTTACGTCGGGGAGATTCTCCATTAGCGTCTCTATCGTCCAGCTCCTTATCAGGTACTATAAAACGTATCTTGATTGATTGCTGAAAAAAATCGAGAACAAACTCGGAAAGCTGTTTCAGATTTTCCTTTTGCCTGAGAACCATACACTTCGCTGGTTTGCTGTAGCTCAGGTGCAGTTCACCGTCCACCTGTTTTGCGGAGTCGGCCTGTTCAAGATTTTGCGCCATCCAGAGTTTTCTCTCCCTGACGTAATCAATAAACTCCAGCCAGTCTTTACGGATATCTCTGGTATGGGGTTGAACCTGCGGTTTCTCGGGTTCAGGTTTGGGTTCTTTTCGGGGTTTTTCAGCAATGGCAGCAGGAGGAGGTGATACCTGCGCCTTCGGTGGTATAATTTCAACGTTTTCGACGTCTGTTTCTGGTGTAGCCTGTGATTCCGGTGTTTCTGCTGAGAGTTTCTCAGTGACTGGCGGGGGAGGGTCGGAGACGGGGAGACCTGCCAGAATTTTATCCACTTGCCCAAGCAAGGTGGAGACTGCAACAACGTTTCCCGCTTCAATTATTTTCAGGAAAGAGGTTTCAAGGGCGAGGCGCGGATGGCTGGAATTGCGGATGTCCTCCATGGTTGCCATGAGCATGCCCAGTTTCTGATGCAGTGTTTCCGGGTGATAATCTGCCGCAATATTCTTCAACTCGGCAAGCTCGTTCTCCGGAAGGTCGATAAGCTTGGCGCAGCCGTCAATCTTTGAGAAAAGCAGGGCCCGGAACTGGTCAATGAGGTCGATCAGAAAGCGTTTGATATCAATTGAATAATTAAAAATATCCTCAAGGGCGCAAAGAACGTCTCCGGTATTGCCGTCAAGGAGGCCGCGGGCCACCGTCATGAGAAGGTCTCGGTCGATGAGGCCCAGCAGCTCAATGACATCATCCTTGCTGATTGTTTTTTCACCAAAGGAAAACATCTGGTCAAGCAGGCTCAATCCGTCCCTGACGGATCCTTCTGCTTCACGGACAATAAGAGAAAGTGCGGCGGGCTCAATTTCAAACCCCTCTTCGTCGGCAAGTTTACGGAAATGATCGGACAGCTCTTCTGCCGATATACGTTTTAACTCATACTGCTGGCAGCGGGAGAGAATGGTAATGGGGATCTTGTGGATCTCCGTTGTGGCGAACATGAAATAGACATGCTCCGGCGGTTCTTCCAGGGTTTTCAACAGGGCGTTAAAGGCCTCTGTTGTCAGCATGTGTACTTCGTCAATTATAAATATCTTGTACCTGGCGGAAGTGGGGAGGAATCGCAGTTTTTCCTTCAGCTCCCTGATCTCCTGAATACCGCGGTTTGAGGCCCCGTCAATTTCGTACAGGTCAATGGAACTGCCTGCCGAAATTTCACGACAGGAGGTACAGTCATCGCAGGGAGGGTTGCTTACTTCGGACTGGCAGTTGAGCGCCTTTGCCATGATCCGGGCCAGTGTGGTTTTGCCGACACCGCGTACTCCGGAGAACAGGATGGCATGGGCGACTCTTCTCCTGGCAATACTGTTTTGCAACGTCTTCACGACGGAGCGCTGGCCTATAACCTGGTCAAAGGTCTGGGGGCGGGATTTTCTTGCAAGAACAAGATAGGACATGGAGTAGTCAGTTGGAAAAAATGATAGCCGGGCAACCCCCGCACACGGAGAGTGTCACTGCCGTTGCTTCCTTCCGGACCTGGCGGGGTTCGTGATTCTCTGTTGCAGGGACCCGGCTATCAAAATCATAATCAAGACTGGCGGAGAGGGTGAGATTCGAACTCACGGTACTCTCGTACACACGCGTTCCAGGCGTGCACCTTAAGCCACTCGGTCACCTCTCCAGCATTGTATCATACTCGCCTGAAAAATGAATGCGAATATGCCTGATCAGGTTTACTCTGGTAAACGGATCAAAATGTGAGGTACTATGTAAACCTTCAAAGAGGATTTGGCAATCAAAAAAAAGCCGGTTCCGCGAAAAATATCAGATTATCCTCTTCCCTGCAAGGTTTGCAGTCTTGAGTTTTTTCTTCTGGCTGCGAAAAATTTCTTCAGCAGTGCACCACATTCGCTTTCCAGCACGCCTCCTGTAATCGAAAGAGTGTGATTGAGTAATCCATCGGTGCCGATGGCGTACCTGGACACTGCTGCGCCGGTTTTCGGATCGGTGGCGCCAAAGACAAGACGGTCAACACGGGCATGGACCAGGGCCCCCATGCACATAATACAGGGTTCCAGGGTGACGTAGAGTGTTGTGCCGGGCAATCGGTAGTTGTCTACTATAACCGCCCCCTTTCGTAAAACCATTATTTCCGCATGGGCAGTTGGATCTTTGCTCCCTCTCGGACAATTACAGCCCCCGGCAATCAAATCATTTTCTCCCACAAGAACAGCCCCCACGGGAACTTCTCCCTCTTTTTCTGCGAGAACAGCCATTTCCAGGGCCAGTTTCATCCATTTTTTATCAGCTTTCTCATCCACTGTAGAAAATCCTTTACTTATTTAGTTGCTTTCTTTGCCTCCCTTTCGTATAACAAAAAAGAGAGTTACGATTTTGAAATATAATTTACCGTCTTGTAATAAGTGCCATGCATAAAATTTTAATCTATGACACATATAGGACTACCGCGGATATCATGGTTGCCGCTCTTCGTGATAAGTGTGTTTTGACATGTAAGACTAACAAAGTTGAATTTCAAGAAGAGATTCAGGCAAAGCAGCATGACCTGGTCTTTATTGATATTGACGACGGACGGTCCCTGCCTCTGCTCGAGAAACTTCATAATCGTGATCCCTATCTTCCCATCATTCTGACAAGTAATAACGAAAAAGCAGAATTGATTGTTCAGGCCATGAACAGCGGTGCCAGCGATTTTCTGGTCCACCCCATTTCGCCTGAGCGGATCAATATAGCCGTTGACAAGGCGATAAAAATCCGTGACCAGCGGTTTGAGATTGCCTACCTGCGGAGAAACCAGGATGTCGTCTACGATTTCAGGGATGTGGTTGCCGTCAGCCCTTCCATGAGAAAAGTCATAACCAGTCTTGAACGTTTTGCCGGGACGGATTCCACCATTCTCATAACCGGGGATACGGGAACCGGCAAAAGTTTCCTGTCCGGAACAGTCCATTTTAATTCTCCGCGAAGAAAAAAGCCCTTTGTAAAAATTAACTGTGCCAATATTCCGGAAGACCTTCTTGAGTCTGAACTCTTCGGCCACGAAAAAGGTGCCTTTACCGGAGCTGACAAGCAGCGGATCGGTCGGTTTGAACAGGCCGGCGGCGGCACCATTTTTCTTGACGAGATAGGCGAGATGAAACTGCGCCTGCAAACCAAGCTCCTCAGGGTTCTTGAGGAAAAATCCTTTGAGCGGGTGGGGGGGAACAAAACCATCTACTCGGATGTGCGTATAATTGCCGCCACCAACAAGGATCTTGTGGAGCAGGTGGATCTGGGTCTTTTCAGGGAGGATCTCTACTATCGCATTAATGTCCTGCCGGTATCACTGCCCTCTTTAAAGGAAAGAAAACAGTGCATCCAGCCCCTGGCCGAAATCCTGCTGGATAAATTCTGCAAATCCACCCACCGGGAGATCCTCGGTTTCAGGCGGGAAGCCATGGAAATGATGATTGAATACGACTGGCCCGGAAATATCAGGCAGCTGGCCAATACAATTGAACGGGCAGTTATCCTGGAAGACGGTCGGGAGATCCGGGCGGAGAATCTTTCCCTGCCCACCAGGAAAATGCGAAAGGCTGTTCGCAGATCTGCTGGAAATGATCCATCAGCTGGTGAAAAAGAGGCAAGGGAAAGCGGGCGACGGGCGGAAAAACCACTTTCCCTGGCCGACCAGGAGAGGGAACTTATCCTCATGGTACTGGAGGAATGCCTATGGGTGCAGAAAAACGCGGCGGCAAAGCTCGGTATCAGCCCCCGCGCTCTCAATTACAAAATTAACAAGCTCGGTATTACCCATCCACACTGGCGTCGTAATAAGCGAAAGGAAGACAGGGAAAAGGTATAATAAAACACTGCCTTATTCGATGCGTGCCAGCATCTCTTCAATCACCCCGAGACCCGTTTGCCAGAATTTCGCATCATTCAGGTCAATACCGAACGGCTGCAGCAACTCATAAGGGCTGGCTGAGCCGCCTGCCTCAAGCAGGGTCAGGTATTTTTTCACAAAGGGTTGCCCCTCCTTGAGATAGAGCCCGTACAGGGCAAGAACCAGCAGTTCGCCAAAGGCGTATGAATAGACATAGCCGGGTGTGGAGAGAAAGTGGGGAATATAGGACCACCAGATACCATAATCCTCTCCAAGCTCAACCGAATCGCCAAACATTTCCCTCTGGGTTGACAACCAGAAGGAATTGAACTTTTCGTTGCTGATTTCTCCCTCCTGCCTGCGCGATTCATGCATCAACTGCTCGAATCGGTTCATGGCCGTCTGCCTGAATACCGTTGCGAAAATGGACTCCAGCTTCTGGCAGATGAAGGCTCGCTGTTCCTTTTTGTCGTCGATCAAGTCAAGCTGGCTGTTGAATACAAGGAGTTCGGCAAAGACGGAGGCCGTTTCCGCCAGGGGCAGGGGAGTATCGCTGTTGAAATGTCCCTGTCGTGCCGCCAGAACCTGGTGAATACCGTGGCCGAGCTCATGGGCGACGGTGGAGACATCACGCAGGTTTCCCGTGTAGTTGACGAGGATATAGGGATGGACTTCGGGCACACAGGGATGGGCAAAGGCTCCGCCCCTCTTGGAGCTGCTTACAGGGGCGTGTATCCAGTTTTTCATAAAAAACTGTTCTGCGATTTCAGCCATTTCCGGAGAAAAGGTTTCAAAAGAGTCCAGAACCGTGCTCCTGCACTCATCCCAGCCAATCTGCCGGGTGGGCAGGGACGGCAGCGGCGCATAGCGGTCATAATCCCGGAGCCTGTCCAGGCCTAGCAGATCGCCTTTGATCGTGTAGTATCGCCTGACGATATCATACCGTGAAACCACTGTTTTGATCAGGGTTTCAACTGTACTGTCCTTCAGCTGGTTGCTGAGGTTCATGGCACTGAGCCAACTCTCAAAACCGCGCAGCCGGTCGGTGATCATCTTGTCCGCCGCAAGGGTGTTGAAAATATGGCAGAGCAGATGTGACTGGTCCTTCAATCCCAGGGTCATATCGGTTGCCGCCTGTTTTCGCACCGTCCTCTTTTCGTGGTACAGATCGGTGAGAACCTCCTCTTCCGTCCGCCCCTGTTCTCCGAATTTCTGATGTGCGAAGATTTTTTCAAACAGGGTGGTCCAGCTGTTTCGGCCGACAACTTCCTTTTCCAGGAGAAGTTTTTCCTCCTTTTCGGAGAGTTGATGGGGACGAAACTTGCGCATGGTGCGCAGGTAATGACTGTAGGGGGCAAGCAGTGGCGAAGACAGCAGTTTTTCCACATGGCTGTCCCCAAGATTGTTCCATTCCAGCTCAAAAAAAACGGTGCGGGCGGAACAGAAGGAATAGAGCTCATGGATCTTTTGATCCAAGGCACCCGCTACCTCGTTGTCGATCCGGGTGATGAAATTCAAAAAAGAAAAGGTGGCAAGCTTTGTCAGCCGCTCGTCCAGCTGTTCAAGGCGCCTGACCAGCTCAAAGAGATGTTTATTATCCAGCTCGGCCACAGTTTTCGAGTGCGTCGCATGAATGGCCTCGGCCTCTTCCCTGCAGAAAATGATATCCTTTTCCAGGGCAGGGTCGTCTTCTCCCCGGTAAAGATCAGAGAGGTTCCAGAGAACCCGATCGGTACCGAGAGTGCTGTTCAGATCTGTGGTTTTTGCCATTGACTGTTCCTCTTTTCAGTTTGTCGCCAGCAGATCGGCGAGATACGGGCCGACCGCCCGCGCGCCTTTACTGTCCACCAGCCTGATGGTCTCTGAGCCGATGACTGCCATATCCGCTTTGCCGATGAGCGCTTCAATATCCTTTCTGTCCCTGATGCCGAAACCAACCGCCAGCGGCAGTCCGGTCGCCTTCCTGCATCGCTTCAGATAGCGGCTGAAACCGTCATCAAATTCGGATTGGGCACCGGTTACACCCCTGCGTGCTACACAGTAAATAAAACCACTGCCATGGTTGTTCAGTGCGGCCATTCTCTCGTCTGTTGAGGTGGGGGTAAAGATCAGGATCGGGGCAATTCTGTATTCTTTTGCGTAGCCGAAAAAATCCGGGCTCATCTCCGGGGGAAGATCAGGGATAATCAGTCCCTTTATTCCGGCCGCTGCACTTGCCTCAAAAAACGCTTTTTCTCCATATTTATAAACAATATTGTAATAGGTCATATAGAGAAAGGGGATGTCATACTGTTCGGCCATTTCCCGGCCGAACTCCAGGCATTGTTCCACGCTGGTCCCCAGGGCCAGGCTGTCCTGGTTTGCCTTGAGGATGACAGGTCCGTCGGCCATCGGTTCTGAAAAAGGAATCTGCATCTCTATACAGTCCACGCCGTTTTCCACCATCCCGGCGATCACCTCTCTGTTGACTTCAAACGAGGGGTAGCCGAGGACAATATGGGTCATCAACAGGATTTTTTTGTTATTTTTGCGATCACGCAATATTTTTTCAAGACTCATATATTCTCCATCATGAGTTTGTTTTATACTGTTCGGCCCGTTCTATGATAAATTCCTTCCAGGACGGGTCATCAAAGGCATCGGCGATGGTAAAGATATCCTTGTCTCCCCGGCCGGACTGGTTAATGATGATTGCATCATCAGAAGAAAGGTCTCCGGCCTCCTTAAAGGCCTGAACAAAACCGTGGGCCGATTCCAGCGCGGGGATAATGCCTTCAAGTTTCATTGTGAGATCCAGTGCTTCAATGACTTCTCCGTCTGTTGCCGACTCAAAGCGCACTTTTTTCCGTTCCCAGAGATCTGCCAGGATGGGGCTGACACCGACATAATCAAGACCCGCCGCCACGGAGTGGGTTTCAAGCATCTGCCCGTCATCGTTCTGGAGAAACATGGTCTTGTATCCCTGAGCGACACCGGGGCTGGCATCGGTACCGGATAACCTTGCGGCATGAAGCCCGCTGTCAAGGCCACGGCCGCCCGCCTCAACTCCGACCAGTTCCGTCTCTTCATTGCCGAGAAAACCCTGGAAAATACCCATGGCATTGGAGCCACCGCCTACGCAACCATAGACCCGTGCCGGCGGCCTGCCGTGCATGGCCAGAATCTGTTCGGTCGCTTCCCGGCCGATGATCGACTGGAACCAGGAGACCATCTCGGGAAAAGGGGCGGGTCCGCAGGCGGTGCCGAACACATAATGAGTTGAATCCACATGGGAAACCCAGTCCCTGAACGCCTCATTGATGGCATCTTTCAGGGTGCGGTTGCCGTCCTTTACCGGCACAACCTCTGCTCCCATCTTTTCCATCCAGAAGACATTGGGGCGCTGGCGCAGGACATCCACTTCGCCCATGTAGATGGTACATTCAAAGCCGAATTTGGCGGCCATTGTCGCCGTGGCCATACCATGCTGCCCGGCCCCGGTCTCGGCAATGACTCTTTTTTTTCCCATCCTTTTCACAAGCAGTCCCTGGCCCATGACGTTGTTGGCCTTATGGGCGCCGGTATGGTTCAGGTCTTCCCGCTTTATATAAATTTTCGCGCCGCCAAAGTGGTTTGTAAGATTTTCCGCGAAGGTCAGTGGTGTGGGGCGGCAGGAATAGGTGGACATGAGGTTTGTATAGTCCTGCCAGAAGGCGGGATCATTTCTTGCCCTGTCGTATTCCTCTCGCAGCCGCTCAAATGTCCTGTTCAGTATTTCCGGGATATACGAACCACCCCAGTTGCCGAAAAAACCCTGTTTATTCATAAAATTGTCCCCGATATTTCTATTTTTTCGCACCGGATCGTCTCTACACCAAGGATTGGATAAAAATCCTTGAATTCAAGGTGTTTTTTCTGATAAGCTAAGTGAAATATACCACTTATTCATTGGTAAAGGAGCTTACAATGACAATAGACGGTGCCGTGTCCGAAAGAAACGCAGTCGATTCAGAAAAAATACTCACTTTTCCCGAAGGTATTCCGGGTTTTGAAAAATACACTACTTACCTTCTTTTTCACAAGGAAGAAAATGATATTCTTGCCTATTGGCTCGAATCCTGTGATTCCCCGAAAGTCACCTTTACTCTTGTGGACCCGGGACAGTACGGCATCAGCTATCAACTGGAACTGACGGAAAAAGAGCAGGAGCTGCTCAAGGCAAAGAGTTCTGCCGACCTTGGTGTGTTTCTAATCCTGAGTAAACACGGGGAAGGGGAAAATCAGCCGGGAGGGCTCCATGCCAATATCGCCGGTCCCGTTATTATCAACCCAAAGAACCGTCTTGGCCTGCAGAAGGTAATTGAGAAATCCTCCGTCAATACCATTATCACAGAGAAGAAGTGATTATTCGGCAGCGGGCGGCAAAATCCTCCGGATAATGACCGTTGATAAAACGGTACTGGGCCTCGCTGAAGGCTCCCGGTGACTGGGGCAGTCTTGGCAGGAAGCTGTAGAGCAGCGGCTGGTATAATTCTTTTGAGTCCTGATCACATCTCTTGGGAAATTCGATGGTGGTCACCATGCGCGCTCCCAGGGCCGCCAGAATCTTCTGGGCGGTGAGAATCCCGCTGTCCAGGGAGTTGCGGGTCGCCGTATCCGCTTCAAAGATATTTCCGGCCACCCGGCCGTTCCTGTCCGGCAGGGTCATAAGCTGCATCTCCCACTGGGATGTCTGGGCCTTGGGCACAAAGAGCATCACATTTTTATCCTGCCAGATAACCAGATCGGCCTCAAGATCAGGGCGATCATCCATTCGTTTATTACCGGCTATGGCCTTCTCATAATCCCTGAAAAATTCACTGCCGTACTCTTTTCTGTATTCCCTGATACAGTCTGCCACCAGGTCGCCGCAGCTATAACAGGAGAGTTCACCCACACTCTTTTCCGTGGACCCGGAGTAAGCGGGAACAGTGTCAGGAATCATGGCGTACTGCTGGTGTATCTGCTGGTGGGAGGCGTGCAGCCGATAGCCGCTCGGAGCGAAATCAAAACCGAAGTTCCAGCCCCACAAGGTGGAAACGCCAAGTGTGGGAAAGTCAGGATGATGGATGATCTCTTTTCTGAGTTCTTCAAGTTGTTCTTTATTCAATTTTCTCCGTGTGTTATGGGAGGCCAGGGCCAGGGCATGGGCGATTCGCACAAAGCTCCGCTGATAATAGAGATGGCGCAACCCTGTTATATCTTCACTTCCAAGGTCCCGGATACAATATCGGATGGCATCATCGGCCATATTGGCAGCGTAATGGCCCCAGGGAATATAGGAGTTTCTCCGCAGATATTCAAAAACATGGCTTCCGGCCCCTGAACTGTCTTCCTTGCCTTTCGGCCATTCACCTACAATTTCACTGCCTCCCTGGGCACCGGGACGGATGACCATGACAATTTTATATTCATCGGGCAAAGCCGGGTTATTAGCCACAGCCTCAAAGAGATCATGGTTATGAATTACAGGCCGCGATATGTTTGCCGCTTCTTTCCGGTAACGCAGTCCCACGGGATTTTCACGTTCATCAACTATGATTTCGCAAGAAAGCCTCGCCAGCCGCACCAGATCTTTCGGATCCGTGGAGCAGGTGGCCAGGGCATAGAGCAGGGGGGCGGGAAGTTTTTCCAGGAGATCCGCTTTTGCGCCGGACGTTGCAACAAGATCGGTGAAGGAAACTTTTTCGGGTAGGTCGATTTTGATCCTGTCGAGGTTTTCTGCACTCCTGTCCGCCCATTCCTTGTCGATATAAGTTCGTCCCCGAAAGAAAAAGGCATTGGGAATCTCAAAGATCCAGTCGCTTTTCTCCACCTCAAAATCATCATCCGGATAATTTTGCCCGTTATCAACGGGAAGGTTGTTTTCGTCCATGCCAAGGGTGGAAATTGCTGTTGTATCCCGCAGGTTTTTCACAAAAAAAGAAGGTTTATGGATACCGTAAACAAATTGCCCGGTCGGGGTGAACGCTGTCTGGATTCGTTTCATGGCAGTTTGGTATTATCTGTTGATTTTTCCGTATTTCCCGAAGATTGCTCAATACAGCATCACGAAACCGTCACGGGTTTCGGGTGCAGTCAATCTGCATGTTTCCCAGTCCCCAGGACGTTCCCTTGCCGATTTGGATGATCTGCCCGCATTGCAGAAATACAAGCAGGGCCGGATGGACGGTATTATAAACAATTTTTCCGGTAATACCAGGCAGGTTTATCCACTTTTCCTGTCGATAGGAATAGCGGACTCCGGTGGCAGGGTGGAGATTATTTCCAACACAGGAAATTTTTTTCAGGTTTTTGAAGATATGGTTTTCAATCTTTCCCATATTGGTATCCTTTCCGTAGGCCCTTTTCAGGTCACGCAGTCTTCTGACCACTGTTTTCAGGAGGATTTCCGGCAAGACGGTGGGCAGGTTTTTTTTTCCTGCTTTCACCAGGCAGAGAGGACTGCGAAAAGAAAGTGTAACCCTGCGGCAGGCATCCGGATTTTTGCCATGAACATGTTCACAGGCGATCCACTCGGCCAGCGAATGGATATATGTTTCCCCTTGCGTGTTTGCACAGGAGCCGGGCGTGAGTGGTTGAAAATCGACAATTCCGGTAAGAAATGGTCGGTTCTCGCTGTGGATGGATAAAAGACTGCTGCCGGCCATATCCAGAAAAAAAGCGGCTTCCTTAAGCGCGGGGCCAAACAGGCAGAACTCAACTTGCAAAAGAGAATTATCATCACTGTCTTCAACTGCTGAAAGCACAAAAGGCCGTGGCGGGGGATGGCCAATCCGCAATATGCCTTTCGCGTCGACCCTCGGGGGAGGAAGTGGGGGATCAAAGAGCTGCGGATATGAGCAGGAATGGGACAGCAGGCATTCCGGACAGGAGCGCTCCCGAAAATTTTTGTAAACACAGCAGTTTTTCTTAATCAGAAAACCAATACTGCCCCGCAGCCTCGCGCAGAAATCATTGTTGAACTCTATCCTGCTGTTTCGTTTGCAGATAAATCGGAATCGTCCCGTTTCAAGATTAAACAGGGGGTTGGTTATGGAACTGGTGGTGTTCATACGATTTTTTTTCTGAGTTTCGGAAGCTTTTTTCCTAAAAAGACAACACCCGGTCCTGCTTCTGCCACTCTGGTTTTTTTCTTGTGCAATTTCAGGCCAAGTTGTTGCAATGCCTGGTCGGCGCAGCCAAGAGCGTTATGAGCCTCCTTCCCGTTGGGGGCGAAAATAAGAAAATCATCAGCATATCTGACAAAAGAGAGATTACGGCTGGCGAGGTGATTGTCAAAATTGGTCAAAAAGATATTGCAGAGTAGAGGGGAGAGGATAGCACCCTGGGGAATTCCTTTTCGTTTGCCGAAAAAACCTGTCCTGGGAGTACCAACCTTCAGCCAACGTTCGATTAGAGCTGTCAGTTCCGGGTCGGGAATAAGCCGGCGGAGAATTTTCAGCAGTGGACGATGGGGAATAGTATCAAAAAATTGTTGTATATCACCATCAACAACCCATTTCCCGCCACAGAGTATATATTCACGTACACGGGAGAGGGCCATATCAATGGTTCTGCCGGGTCTGTAACCAAAACTGTCATGGTGAAACGTCTTTTCGGCGATCGGTTCCAGAACTGTGAGTACGGCTCTCTGGGCGATTTTGTCACGAAGCGTCAGGGCGGATATTATCCGTTGTCTCCCGTCTCCTTTACTGACAGGAAATAATCTCACGGATCCGGGCTGGTAAGTACCATCTGCCAGTTCTTTTGACATTTGCAGCATATGATAGACGAGATCATTGCGCATTTCCACGGCTGGAACTGATTCATCCCACATGGTTTTATCATTTTTATGCCGTTTCCATGCGTGGTTGAGAACCTGAGGAGAGGCGGCATCTTTCAGCAGCTTTCCCATGTATCACCTTCAGAAGTCTGGTATTGGGGAAGAATACCGGTTACATCGCGGACAATTGCATGTATTGCGCTGCGCAGTGTAATATCTGTTTTATCGGCCGGGGCCGGTTCAGAGAGAAATTCTTCGAAATCCAGATGCCATGCCGGCCAGTTCAACCGTCTTTCGCTCCATCGGCTGTAATATATAGCGCGGCCGTTTTTATTCAATCTGCTTCCGTTGCTTTTGGAGGAGGTGAAGTGTTCAGGCGTGAGATCGCGATGGATCAGTTCAAGGACGAAACCGTCAACTGCCGGTCGACATGGTTCAAGGATATCGAGCAGGAGTGATTCTCGTCCGGCTCTCGGCAGATGCATAAAGCCGACACAGGGGTCAAGCCCACGCAGTTGCACAACCTGGCGCACCTCGGATAACGCCATGGTATAACTCAGGGACAGAAGGCCATTGACCGGATCGCGGGGCGGTCGTCTGTTGCGCCCGGTAAAATGCCATTTTGGGGGAAGGATTTCGCTCAGAAAGGAAAACCAGGCGGTAGCGCCCGTTCCCTCATGCCCCCTGATGGATTCGATGCTTTCCGCCTCTTCCACAGCCAGACGACACCGGCGGAGAATCTCGCCCGTTGCGGCTGCTTTTTCCACGATTTCTTCGGCAAAAAGAGAGCAAAGGGTTTCATCCTGGTCATCGCGACAGAGCAGCTCCAGAAGCTTTTCCTGCACAGCCAGTTTTCTGTCAATGAGAAAACGGGCAATTTCAGTGGAAACAGTTGGGGAAGCAGCACCCTTGTGCTGGGCCAGACGAACCATAACAGAGGTGGAGAGACCGCTGCCGAGCCAGGCGGGGCCACCCTTGCCTCTGCCAGGGAAAAGGATGGCGGGAACACCGCAGTCTGCCAGTTTGCGCCAGACATCACAGGAGACCATAGGGCTGCCATATACTACCACCCGGCCTACCATATTGATCGGTACCCGCTCCGGTTTACGGCCGGGACGATCAATTCTCAGTACTTGCCCCTCACTCTTCACCACGATATCCCGATGATCAAGGAGTACCACAATCTCTCCCATAGCCGTTTCTCCTTCCCTGCCCAGCATTCAAGGTTGCAGCTGCATTCTTATTGCCTGACTAAGGATAGAGCGACGATGGTCGTCCGTCAAGAGGGAAAATGATATGGGTGGAAAGATTCACTGGAATGAATAAAAGCAATCCTCTTCCTTAGCGAGGATACTCTGCAACACTGAAAGAGTTAGGAATGGTTTAACAGATGCATGTCTCAATCCTCTTCCTTAGCGAGGATACTCTGCAACCGAATATGTTGGATTTGTCGCAAAGACTGGACCGTCTCAATCCTCTTCCTTAGCGAGGATACTCTGCAACAAGAAAAGCTTTGGACTCCAGCACAATTCTTTGTCTCAATCCTCTTCCTTAGCGAGGATACTCTGCAACAACTACGGAGATGCTCTTGGTACCTTCATTATAGGAGGTCTCAATCCTCTTCCTTAGCGAGGATACTCTGCAACTTACCGGCCCTGCCGGATCAGGAAAAACTACAATGGTCTCAATCCTCTTCCTTAGCGAGGATACTCTGCAACACTCTTATCATAAAGAATGGAGATTACAAAATAGGTGTCTCAATCCTCTTCCTTAGCGAGGATACTCTGCAACAAGCACTGTTCTTGCAGCTTGAGGAGAGTTGTTCTTTGTCTCAATCCTCTTCCTTAGCGAGGATACTCTGCAACTTTAATAATATCCAGTCATTGAGCGCAATGTGGTCAGTCTCAATCCTCTTCCTTAGCGAGGATACTCTGCAACTTTTTGTTGTGAATCAACCCCTCTTGGCTGTGGATGTCTCAATCCTCTTCCTTAGCGAGGATACTCTGCAACTAATGAGCTGAGGTCAACCGGCATACGTCGGTTATGTCTCAATCCTCTTCCTTAGCGAGGATACTCTGCAACAGGTAGTGGCAGAGTGTATAGATCCAAATATGAGTGTCTCAATCCTCTTCCTTAGCGAGGATACTCTGCAACAAAACCCAACTGGTTGTATACGGCAAACAGGAATGCGTCTCAATCCTCTTCCTTAGCGAGGATACTCTGCAACAGAGACCCTTATTTATTCCGTGAAATTATTGCGGTCTCAATCCTCTTCCTTAGCGAGGATACTCTGCAACGGTTGAACATTCTGGTGGTCGAATTGAAATTCGGGTCTCAATCCTCTTCCTTAGCGAGGATACTCTGCAACTGCAGCCGGTTCCAATTCCGTTGCAAAATCAGTATAATATACTGTGTTCTTTTTGACACTATTTTTCAGCAATTTTTTAACCAGATAAACGAACACTTTATTTGAAATTCCGCTAAATCGGAACGTTATAAATAAAAGTGAAATTACAATATGTTAAAGAGTTTTCGATGTAAAATAAAGGGCAAGTTATGTGTATACGTTCATAAGGGCTGAAAAAATAACCTGATCATTTGTAAAATCATGGGGTTGACTGGTTTTCACCTTACAGGAGAACGTTTATTTTTTAAAAGTAAACCAGGCAAGAACTTTCTCTTTCCAGTTTTTACTGGCTGCCTGAGGTTTTCCGCCAACCTTTTTATGTCCTTTCCGGCCTTTACCCGGCAGGATCAGGGCTTCGGACGATCTCCCGGTGCCGCAGCTCCAGACATCGCCAGGTCTGGTGATGGGGTAAGCTCTGATATCATCCTTTTTCGCCAGAATCAGAACCTCGAGCCGTGAAAGCAGTTTATTCAGATCATCTTCACTGCCCTGGACAAAAAAAACTGAACCCTGGACGTTGATGCCCTCTTTTTTTAAAAGCCGGTAAACCCTGCCCAGTCTTTTCGGGTCGGCGATATCATAGGCCAGCAGGTACCAGCCGGATCGAGGTCTCATTTCCTCCCCCTGTCTAACTGAATGGCCTGAACTTACCACGCAGGTTTGATTTTCGGCCAATTCCCCGGCCGAGAATTTTGCGCCCGGGTTCAACCCAGGCCATCAGCAGATGATCGGTGGCAAGATCCATCACCTGCCCAAGTTGCATAAAAAGCTCCTCCGCCTCTGCCAGGGTCAACTGACATTCAAATACCGACTTCTGTCCACCCAGCCGCCATTCTTTCAAAATCTTCCGGACCCTGTAACGCCGCTTGTTCTTACTGATATCGTAGGCGATTATTATTGGTTTTCTTTTTTGCATGGGGGAATCCTCTGAAGTTGGGAAGAGGAGGTTCATTCGTGGAACTGTTACTCTTATATTTATCTAATGGGATTAACCCTTGTTTATCCTCTTGATTCTTGAGGCGATCATTTTTTGAAAACCATTTGTAAGTTTCCTCTTTTTGATTCCCAGGGCCGTATTTAATGTTAGAACAGGGATTGCAGCCTATAAGCTCCAAGGCATCTTTCTGTATTGTGGTTGAGCAATTTTCCCCTGCGAAAAATGATTTCCGTATATTAAGATACTCTTCTAAATTTTTTGGACAATCATTAGAATAAATATGGGAAAAGCGATTCGCATTAAGGCCCTTTGAGCTATATCGATGTTGTCTGTTTAATAACTCTACTTTGTTTATCCGTATGGAAACAGAGCCAAAACCTAGGGGTTTGCCCATTCCAATTTTATGTTGAAATTTCTTATTGGGTGAAAGGGAATAAATAAGGAGTCCAAGTTCTCCGTCAGTAAGATTGTTGAACCTGACTTTAAATTGAAATTTACAGCGGGGGTTGATAGGTGTGACTTTGCTTTTGAGCTTTTTATTGTTGTCTGAAGCATTTTTGGGTACAAAGCCTTTATGGTGGAGATACTGTTTTCTCCCCAGGGGAATGTACCCCTGACGAAGTGTCGAATCAATTTTCAGCTCATTTTTACTGATATAGCATGTATTGTTAGCGAAACCTTCTATATTATTGGGGAGGTTTGTTTTTCGAAAGTAAACTGAAGGAGATGGTGGTTTGGGGGAGGCTAAAATATTAAGTGTTAATTGCGTTCGACTGTTTAAATAATAACCCTGATCAGGAGAGTCATATGCTCTTGCATCTGAAAATTTAACTCTGCCAAGAAGTGATCGCATCTTACTTGGGGTTTGATTCCCGTCTGGTTCCTCAACAAAGCCAAAAAGTAATTCTGCAGGGCTGAGTTTATTTCGCTTTGGATTTATTGGTAGCAGTTCGCTGTCAATCTGGGAAAAAAAATCATGGGTTGAAGCAGGGTGTTGGGTATCTTCATTGTCAATTTCTTTACGCCAGATTTGAGAAATAGAAATTTCAGCCACTTTTCCCCCAGACTTATCAGGTTCAAAAAAGACAATATCTCTTTCTTGAATGGAATATTTTGGTTGGCGATCAATAAAATCATTGCTGCCTTTTAAGGTGAATGGAAGCATATCATGCTCTTCACCATTTTTCGTTTTTCTTCTCTTGTTTTCTGTATCTCTTTCTTTGGCAAGACGTGTAAATTTCGCGATGGCTTCGGGCATTATTTCGTATGTTTGTTCACTTTCTATCCCTTCAGGGAATGGTAAGGCCAGTTCGTATTTTTTATTTCCAGGGATTTCATTTTGTCGGGATTCAGAATAAAAAGTACGTAAAATAACTCTTTCTCTCCCTTCTATTTTGCAATTTATAGGTGGTGTTGAAGTATCTATAGCGCAACCAAGAAGGTAAGGACCAACCTCTTTGCCTTTTGCTACACGAGTAATAACACCTTTATCATATGAATATTTTCCGATGGGTGTGAGCCAGTGAAATTGCTGGTTTTTAAGGGAATATGATTTTGGTGTATTTTTTAAATTTTCCCTGTTGTAACAATATGTTTTTAATCGAGGTGGTGTATGTGAAAACATCTTTTTGTAATTTTCAGGAATTTGGAAATATTTAGGATTTTGTTCTGATTTTTTCAGTGTTGGTAATGCCAGGGGAAGAAGGCGCAATTGTCCATTTTCTTTTACGATCAGGCCGACCGCAGAAAGAGCTTCATGAGTTGTTGCCCTTCTTGTATATGTTTTGTTTTCCAAAACACGCAGGGCTGAATTGCTTGCTGCTTCGGCAAGGGATGAAATACATCCTTTAAGAGTTGATGCGGGGATAGCGGGTTTGTTTTTGATCTCAAAAGGATGGATGATGGTAGGGCCGGTAGCGGTAGGCTCATGCCGGCCGCCAATTATTATTGCGTTTTCGGTTTCTAGAATACAGGTTAAAGTTCCGGAGTGTGTATTTGAATGATAGCGATCATGACAGGCTGTACCTAGATTGGCAAAATTGAGTTTCTTTTTATTCAGAATATCGTTGACAGCAATTCCATCTGGTTGAAGTGATTGTTTTTTGTTGGTTTTAGTGACCGGAACAAAATGATATGGATAATGGAAAGTCATATTACACCTCCTTGGTTAAGGTGTTTTCAATTATTTTTTCCAATTCTTTTACTTGAGGGACAGCAGCTGCAAGCCAAGCTTCGTCTTCAGAAAGAGATTGGGAAGGAAACATATTATTTGATTCTTCTTTTAGAGTAACCTCCGCCGTGCAGTAACCAAACCCTTTTGTCTTTCCATATCCAAAAGCGATATCGCCTTCAATCAAATCACGCAGGGTAAGGAAAAAAAGCCCGAGCAGTGGCTCATCAATTCGATCACAATCCAGGGTTATGGAGCCGGTGAGTTCAGGGTCTTCACGATGCAGGGCATTGAATTTTTTGTCTCCGGCAACGCCGCCGGTAAAGCGGTCAATGGCAACAAAATCCTGCAATCTGAGTTCCCCTTCTTTTCCTTCTTTTGCGCTAAACTCACTCACCATCAGGGGCGAACGGTAGCCTCTGCCGCCACAGATTCTACAGACCAGACAAAGCTTTTCAGCAATATCGTCTTTTTTATTAATATCCGGGCAGCAGAGTTCTTTTTCTCCAGATGGATAGCAGGCAAGGTTAGAAGATTCCTGCGGTGAGAGGACTTTCCCATTAATTCTATCCCCCATGGTACGAACGATCCTTTCCATCTGGGAGCGGAACGCACCTTTAAAGGAAGTGCCGGGCAGAAAAATTCTATTTTTATGGTCACTGAGATAGACATGACCCAACCCTGCTTCGTTCTTTTTGGGGTTCTTGTAAGTTGAAGAGGGATCATTTACAAGCAAGGGTCCGTTAAATTTTAAGGTGACGTGCAGGGTTACAGTATTGTTTTTTTGGGCCAATGGAGTGTTAATTCCCGGGGCACTTAATTTCGGTAGAGAATTAAGTCCGGCAGCGGAATGGTTTTCCAGCCATTTGTGTAGAGCATTTTTATCGGTAATTCCATGAAGGCAGATATCATCCCCTATATGGCATTTACCAAACCCGACAGCTTGCCCTCTACCCAGGATAAGATTGTTTTCTTTCTTTAAAAAAGAGAGGGTTTTAAAAAGTAATTCAATATCATCTTCACCCAACCCTATTGCCTCGATTCCAAGAGTAAAGACCGTACCGGGCGGTACGGCCTCATAAAAAAAGAGGCGGTGTTCTGCCGCGCTACCGGTACAACGATCAATGGCAACACCGTTGATAATCCAGCTCCATCTGTTTTCATCCCAGTGGCGGCGTTTATACTCTTTGATATCAATCTTTTTTAAAAGGAGTCCCTGGCAATCTTCTTGATCCTCTTTAAGAATATGCTCATTGTCAGGTTTTGACAGGTTGGATTGTGTTTCATTAAAATAGGCATTGGCAAATCGAAGTTTGCCACCGCATTCATTATTCTCTTCACCTGTGCCAAAGAGTGCTTTAATCGTATCTTTTGTGATATTCTGGTTGTGCTCCATCAGATCCCTCAGCAGCCCCCGCAGGGTGGAGCCGGGGATATAGGGTTTGTTTCTATAGTCCCTGACTATTGTTGATACCTGGGATTTTTCTGTCGTATCATCAAGGGAACGGGTGTCTGTTTCTCCACTGCCGATATGGAGAGAGCTGTCAAGGATGATGGATGCGCTGATGTGGTATCGTGTTTGAAATGTGGCTGTTTCTTCATGTGCCATTATATATCCTCCCATTCAGGACATGATATACCGTGAAACGGCAGGTTGACGCATATTTCTCCAAAACCGTGTTTTGCCAGCCATGGACAGTTCTGCCAGTCAATCGGTTCTCCGTAGATGTCACCTGCCCATCCCGGCAGGGGCAGGTTGTTTTTTTGCAGTTTAGCCAGTGTTTCACCAATCCGTTTAGTGGCCCTTTTGTTGCCTTGTGAAGAAAGAATAAAGACCGAACCTGCTTTTACGAGGAGATATGGATTATATGGTTTTCCTTTCTGAAAACGCCGGGATAAATAGCGGCCATAAAGGACCTGGCAGCTGAAGTGCCTGTCGAGTTGTAGATCTTTGTCTATTTCATGCCAGTATTGTTGGTATTCTCTGGTCAGTTTATCAGAGGTGCAGTTATCCGGGCCTGCAAGTACCTTTGGGTGAACAATCATAGCATTGGTTTGGAGGGTGATAATCCATAGGGGGTTGTCGGGCGAATCTGTGCGATAAAGTGGCTTGCATTCCAGCGGGTGAGGTTTTGCTGCAGTGAGCTGTGTTTTCAACTCAACCTTTGTTTTTCCAAGGCCGAAGAGACCATATTCAAACAGGGTGCAGAGCTGACTGGATATACGTTTTCTTGTTTCAGGATCGGCAATAACAGGGTTTTCATTGTAGCAAAGATCGATCTGGCAGAGCCATTCGTGGTTGTCGGGAACAATACATTCCATGGCGAAAAGTTCGCTTTCCATTGCCCGGCGCCTTTTACTATCAATGGCAGTGCGAACTCTTAAAATTCTGCGCAGATTTTCGGGCCAGCCAAAGTGTCTTTTTACCGCTCGCCAGTCTCTGCCTTTCCAGTCGGCAGCAAAGGAGGGGGCCTTTCCGGCAATAAGACCGGGGCCGGATTTTAGTGCGATATCATAGGTATTGTCAGCTGCCCGTACTGTAGTTAATGGTGGTTGTTTTGGACGAAATGAATAGTCTGTGGGTCCGCTTTCCGATGTGCTTTCAATCGGAAAGGCATGGTTGATTTTAATTCGGCTGAAATGTTTTCCCAGCTCTGTCCACGGTAGGGGCAGGGAGCCGTCAATGGGTGAGTTAATATCTCTGCCGGTGATGCGGTTCAGGGTATGGGCCATAATTCCCTTGATAGCCCCACCTGAAATGATTTCCTCTCCCTCGAATCTGTTCTTCAGGGGCAGGTGCCCTGCAAGACAGAAAGGTGCCAGCGGGGTGAGAGAGAGGTTGAACAAACCATCGCATGTCTGTATCTTTTCCAGTGGGGGAGGTTGCGGAAATTCCTTGCTTTTATGATCAATCGTCACTTTTTTCAGTCTGCCATATCCGATACCCTGCTGACCGCCAAAGGCCGGAACGAGCCTGAATACGGTGTTGATTGTATGAAACAGTTTTTTTAATTCTTCGTCGTTTTCTGCTGCCGCTCTGATTATTCCGGTAAAGACAACTTCCCGGCCCGGTGCGAATGGCAGTTCCATAAAGACAAGTTGACCGGAAGAGACAGCTCCCCGGTCGGAATCAATTTCAATACGGGTGGAAATCCCATGGTCGGGAGGGTTCTCACAGGTAAAATCAGAGAAGTGGAGCAAGCCTCTTCCCGGCTGATTGTTGGTGCTGGTTTCAGGTTTAAAACCGAACAATTTCTGCATTTCATCTTCAGTTAACCAATTATAATCCAAACAATACTGTTTGAGATTACCTTTGATAAGAGAGTTTGGCAGGTACAATCGACCCAGGTGATCTCGAGCTGCAGTTTCACTGAAGCCCGGACTTGCCTCGGTTGCTCTGGTGAGTATAGGGGCTTCCAGAGTTAATTTGATATGGAAGGTGATATCCAATCGAGTGACAGGATTTTTTCCGGCTGTTGCTGTCATATTCCACCTCCGTTATCGTTCATTGGACAAATATAATCCCATAGCTCACAGATATGAATCCACATGGATGGGGGGCATTTATCCGTTTCAGGCGGATTGTTGAAAAATGACAGCTTTGCTAGATTTTCAGCGCTTGAGAAGGCTTTTTCATCAACCACATCTCTGGTCCTTTCCATTTCTTTTTCAAACAGCAGGGTACTGTTATCCCTGCCATCCTGAACGGCGGCTCTGGCCAGGCTATGCACCTTTCGGCGTGGGAATAGTTCTTTCAGTTGAATGAACGGTTTCTGGATGGCAGCTATCTTAGTGCCATCAAGAGACAGAGGGGCGGAATTAAGGGTTCCCGGAAATTGCTCTTTTCTGTAATGGTGAAGATCCTGGCTGATATAGTCAAAGGATTCCAATACGCAATATTGGAACAGGTTTTTTCTCCTGTTACAACTCTTTGCTTCTTCTGTCAGCTCTTTGGCCAACCTGGTAATACGATGGATAGGGGCATTATGGTGACAGAAGACGATTCCTGCGCCATGATAGAGAGGTTCTCCCTCAAAGTCCCAGGTCTCTATATGCTGGTAGAGCAGGGCCAGGGTCTGCCAGCCCTGCCAGGCGGGGACTACGAGGAGGAGTTCATCGCCACCCCACATAAGAGTCTCCATCTGTAAACATTTTTCATTGTCGATTGCTATGGAAAAATAGTCACTATTTCTCGCAAAGTTCAGCAGGTTGCTGAGAAATGTAGCTCTTTTTTTGTTGAGTTCATCATCAAATTTTTTCTGGGTATATTCTGTTTTGCAAAATTTCTGCTGCAATGTTCCAAAGCTGTTACCATCGGTGTAGATAACGGCCATTTTATGTTGCAGAGTCTTGCTTGGGCTGTTTGCGGTGAGTTTTTCAAGGTCATGGGTGAACTTGTCTGTGATCCCTTCATTGAGAGTGCGTTGCAGCTCATTTTGGTAAAAATGGTGTTTTTTGTTCCGGCCATAATCATGGCGAATTTTAACAGGTGGAGAGACGATTTTTTCAGGTGCTTTAATGGCAATTGTGGTGGTTGCCGGGCGCAATCGATCCAGGGAGCATTCCCATATGTTATTTTTATCATTCCATTTGGGGCTGACCAGAGTAGGTTGCTGATATTGCCTCCAGTGATTACGGGCAATAACTTTTTCAAGTTGATTACGAAATTTTTCATCATCGGTAGTGATGATATCCACAACAAAGGTGGCATAACATAAGTTTTTGTCTTTTTTTAAAATATCATCAACTTGCTGTCGTATTTCTTCCGGTTTATCGGCGCTGAATTTAAAGAGTCCGACAGATGCTCCGGTACTGATTTCTTCCAGGGTAAAGTGCTGATTTTTTTCCTTAAAAGTCTTTTTGAGATTCCGGATTGCTTTCAGGAGCAAAAGGCCGCCGCCCCGAATAACACTGAGCTGTTCCGTGTCCTCAATAAAATTGGCAATGTTCACCGCTTCTATACGCAGGTAGTTGGTTGGCATGGTATCTTGTCCTCGGCGGGAGTTATGTTGGCAGTTATTTTGTAATGAATGGGGCTCATGATAAAAATTTTTTATATAGTAGCCGGAGAATAATAGTGGTTGGGATTAAAATGAAAACTCCATGGATTATATACGGTATCCAGTGAGCAGAGATAACAGATATATTTGTAAAAAAAGATGCTTTGAGGCAAGTCAGCAATTCAGGAGGGAGATGAGAGATAATCATTGATTTAATCTGAGAAAAATGAATAAAGAGGAGTTTTTTCGGTGTGGCCTGTAACGTTGCCAAAAATGTCAGGATAAGAGCGATTATGGCAAGGCCAAATCCATATCTGTTAATAAGCGATGCCCTTTGTGCCTGCAGAAATTCATCGAGTTGTTGCAGCTTCTGCCTGACTTTCTCGAAGAGCTGTTCAACTTTCATTGCTTTACGACATTTTTCGTAGAGTTCTTCACCCTGTAGTGCCGCACTTATTTCTCTATGGAAAAAGATACTGTCAAAGCGAATAAATTCCGTTCTCAGTTTCTGTATTTTGTTGGCGGTTACAAAATGGTTTACTTTTGGCATGAGCTCTTCACTGGCAAGAGATAACCGATGAAGATAATTAATGAGAGAAACCCGGTGGTACAGTGTTAGAAGAGCCATAAAAACGTAATGGTTGTGAATGGTGGGTGCAATTTCATCGGCAAAAAATCTGCCGAATCCCATGTAGATATTTGAATAATTCGTATATCCGTAAAGGTTCCCTGAAGGGCCGTACCAACGCCTGTCTGTATTGTTTTGAATGCTTGTTTTTACAACATCGGGATCATATAAATATCCCACCGGTTCATTATTGCCTTCTGTGTCAACATAGAGTCCAAGTGAGTACAGGGCTTCGTAATATTCTTGGCCTGCCTTTTTTTCAGGTTTATTCCCCCACAAACCAAAATGGGAAATCAAAAAGAGCCTGTCGTCTAAAAGGGGGACGATTTGTTTATTTTCTGTCTTAACCAATCTTCCCACAAGCGTTTCAATCACAGTTGAAATGGGAGGAACAAGGTCATTCTTGAGTGTATTACCTGTGGCAGTCATTGATAATTTTGAGGTGATTTTTCTTCCTTCAGTCTTTAATTCAACAGTATCAGGATTTTTTCCTTCACTTTCCTGGGCCACAAAGGTCATATAGAGGATGCGCAGCAGGTTGTTAACCTTTAATAAATGGGAGACAGCTGTCAATGGAAGGGTTTTGCGGAGATTGTTATTCTTGCACAGTTGTTCGAAAAGTTGGAGAGGCTGTTCCAGCGAATCAAAATTTATTTCTTTTTCTATGGCAGGCAGACAAACTTTGAAAGACAGAATCTGGATATTATTATTTGGGAAAGAATAGATTGCCAGATGTTCAATATCTAATTCGGCTTTAAATTTGTCCTTAGCTTCTTCAGGGGTGCCGGATAGTTTTTTTTCTTTATGGGTGACAATCAGCTGGTCTTTCTGCTGGTTATTTTCATGGGGCAGAACAATTCTTTTTATGTGTGTACTTTTTTGGTTATCAGAACTGAAAAATAGTTTTCTGACTGTGGGGAGAAAATGGAGCGCGGCTGCTGTTGAATCGGCATCAGATATGGTATGAGGGCTTTCTATGGCTTTTTCTTGAAGTTTTACTTGCTGAGATTCGCCATCTTTTTCCAAGATAAAAGGAAAGAGGAACGTAGTGTTCCAGGATCGTACAGGTCTGCCGGAGGTCAGGCAAAATTCCAGGAGAAGGGTCAGAAGTGTGTCCCAGGGTGCTGTATCTCTTCTTGCTAACGCTCCGAAAAAACGGCTATGTCCGCCGCCGTACCACATTTTAAAGTGGGCCTTCAGTCTTTTGTCATTTATGATATCGTAAATAGGCTCACGCCATTTGTTCGGGCCATATAGCTCAACACGACAGGGTGTGATCTTGTTTCTCGTGGGATCGATACAGTCATGATGGCTGATGATAAGACATTTTTTCAGAATTAAATGTTTGTTTGTACGTTGACAGTCCAGCCACGTTTTTTTGTCGGGAAAACGAATGATTTCCGCAAGAGGTTTCTGGTATTTTTCGGGAATGACGCAGACTTCCAGATCGCCGAACGACCATTTATGGTGGATAGCTTGCTCGACTTCGTTGTAAAGCTCAGGTGCAACACCCGTAAGTTCTCTTTCTCTCCTGCGGATTTCGCACATTGTTTCATAATCCGCCCCCGCCTCCAAAAGACCATAAAGAAAATCCCTATCATTTGCGGCAATATACTTCATCTCACTGTGCTGTGGGTCGCTGAAACGAATATTTAGATGTTCTGTAAATTGTTCCAGGCTGCTAAGCGGATGTGTTCTATCGAGATCGTCATATTGGTGGTGATCAACAATAATGATTGTATGGCCTTCACGGCGTAACTGCTCCTCTTTTTCCGGTCCTGGGATTTCAACAATTATGACGGTTGTTTTCAGATCCTGGAATGTTTCTTCCGGTTCTGTTTCCAGTCTTGCCCCCCATGGTTGATGGGATTTCCTCACGTCGAGTCCTAATTCCTCTGCAAGCTTGAGTATTGTATGGCTTTCAAGATCATTTTCAGGACAGATTACTGAAACAGTGTGGTAGGAAATATGGTTCATGTAAAAGTTCCATTGCGTTGGATATTTTTTGTAATTCTTAGCATTATGGCTGAATTATCAAATTAATGCATTAGAAAATTGAAAACTTTTACCAGAGAAGCTCCACCATTGTTAAGAATTGTTACCGACCTGTCTTATGTTGGTTCTGATAGGGGGGGGACCAGCGACAATGCGGAAAAGGTAGTAATTTCAAGGATACTCTGCAACTGCAGAAAAAAATTAGAGGAACAGCTGATTTCGGTGTGTCTCAATCCTCTTCCTTAGCGAGGATACTCTGCAACACAAAAAGAAGTGATTAGGAGAAATTTTAAAAAGTCTCAATCCTCTTCCTTAGCGAGGATACTCTGCAACTCAACAAAAAATCCACCGACCGGCTGGAGATCTCCGTCTCAATCCTCTTCCTTAGCGAGGATACTCTGCAACCTTGACCAGGGCGGCGACATCACGCTGCTCTGGTCTCAATCCTCTTCCTTAGCGAGGATACTCTGCAACTGCACCCGGTTCCAATTTCGTTGCGAAATCAGTATAATATACTGTTTTATTTTTGACACTATTTTTCTGGAAAAAATTAACCAGATAAATGAACGGTTTTTTGGAAAATCCTGTTTTGCGGAATAAACTGACAAGTTCTATGATAACAGTATATTACATATGTGTATCAGGGAAAAACCGTGCCTGTTGTGTGCATAAGTCTATAAGTGCGAAAAAAATAACCGAATAAATAGTATTCTCAATGGGTTATACTGTGTTCCCAGCGGTTTTTTTAAAGACGTTATCTTTTCCGACCGATTTGCGGCTTTTGTAGGAAAAATTTACTCTATATATAGAGAATTGAGGGAAAAATAATTCTTCATCATGCATCGTCGAAATGGAGACGCTGTTACAATTCTTCCAGAGAGTCAACGAGACGGAACCCGACATCCTTCTATGGCAACAGGTGCAGACAGATCATTCGTTGTGGTGTTGTGGCTAAAATATGATCTGTAATGGTCTTTTTGGTGTTTTAATAATCAATATATTGACAATAACATCCATTCTGCTATACTTGATACATGCTGCCAAATCTCCTTACACCCAATGAAATGCAGGCGCAGTTGGCCCGGCGTTGCAAAACCCTGCGCCTTACCGCCGGTTATAAACGGGCCACCCTGGCCAACCGCTCCGGGGTCAGCGAAGGATCGTTAAAACGTTTTGAGGATATTGGTGAAATCTCACTGAAAAACCTCTTGCGCCTTGCCCATGCCCTTGGACGTCTTCCGGAATTTGCTCCCCTTTTTCAACCACCCGAGGCCGAAAGCCTTGCCGAATTAAAATCAACCGCAGAAAAACCGGTGCCGAAACGAGGCAGGATCTGATAATGGCAACCGGATACCGTGAAATAGAGGTATTTTTTACTCAAAGCCCGAAATTATCTTCACCGGTGGGGATGTTAGCCGAAAAAGACGGCTCGATCTTTTTCGAATATGATCAGCAATGGCTTACCCGCGGGCTGGAGTTATCCCCTTTTACCCTGCCGCTGCAAGCTGGGCTTATCCGGCACCGGGATTTTCGATTCGGACCTGTTTTCGGCCTGTTTGATGATTCCCTGCCGGATGGGTGGGGGCTGCTGCTGATGGATCGTTTTTTTCGCAGCCGGGGGTTGATCCGCTCACGGTTTCCATACTTGACAGGCTGCTTTATCTTGGCAGCAGAACCATGGGTGCGCTTACGTATCATCCTGCGGATCACAGAGAAAATGATACCTGGTTCCCCGGGTTGAATAATCTTGCAGAAGAAGCAAGGCAGGTGTATGCCGGAAAATCTGAAGATATCCTCCCGCAACTTATACGGGCAGGCGGCAGCCCCGGCGGCGCCAGGCCCAAGGTTCTTGTCGGGTATCATCCTGATACCGGGGAAATGGTATCAGGAGAAGGGGAAATTCCTCCCGGCTTTGAGCATTGGATTGTCAAGTTTTCAGCCCGTGAAGATTTTGATGATCCTGGCCCTGTGGAATACGCCTATGCCGAAATGGCAGGGGCCGCAGGCATTGCAATGGAAGAGAGCCGGCTTTTTACTGTTGGTGACAATGACCATTTCTTCGGGGTGAAACGCTTTGACCGGCAGCCGGGGAATAACCGGCGTCATATCCATACGCGTCATATCCATACATTTGGCAATCTTGTTCATGCGGATTTCCGTGTGCCGGGGAGTGATTATGCCGATCTTTTTAAGGCCACCAGCCTGTTGACCCGTAACTACCAGGATCTTGAACGTGTATATCGACTGATGGTCTTCAATGTTCTGGCCCATAACCGTGATGATCATGTGAAAAATTTTTCGTTTCTGCTCGATGATACAACAGGTGAATGGTCGTTTGCGCCGGCCTATGACCTGACCTTTGCCAGGGGGCCGGGAGGAGAACATACAACCACGGTTCTTGGTGAAGGGCTGCGACCGGAAAAAGATCGGATGCTGCAACTGGCAGAACAATCAGGTATCGCCCCCAGGCGATCATCTGCCATTTTCAGGGAAGTGGCAGAGGCTGTTGCCGGATGGCCTGAATTTGCAGGTCGCGCAGGGGTGGCGAAGGCAACAATCAAAGAGATTACATCGTTTCTTTGAGCCGGATTGGTCGGTGACTGGGCAATTCTTCGTTGACCGGCAGTCCGTATTCTCCCACCGCAGCCAATGAGCGGTGAAATTCTATAAACTCCTGTCAGAAACTTTCCACTGATCTTCCTGAGATACAACTCAAAAACATCAAAATACCTAACTGTCAGTCAGCGGTCAGTGACTGAATAACTCTATGCAATCCTGTGCATTGCCATAAGCAGAGGATTCTCACCATTTTTTCAAGACCAGTCTCAATCCTCTTCTTTAGCGAGGATACTCTGCAACTTTGTAATGGATACGGAAACAACTGACCTTGAAGAGTCTCAATCCTCTTCTTTAGCGAGGATACTCTGCAACGGGCTATAAAGGTAGTGTTGCTGTAGCTCATGGGTCTCAATCCTCTTCTTTAGTGAGGATACTCTGCAACGTAAAACAGAGCCTAGTCATACTACGCATACGTCTCAATCCTCTTCTTTAGCGAGGATACTCTGCAACATAAAGAAAAAAGATTATCTCCTGTTAATAGAATGTCTCAATCCTCTTCTTTAGCGAGGATACTCTGCAACAGCATTTAACAAATTAGGAAATGTAATGAGCAAACTGTCTCAATCCTCTTCTTTAGCGAGGATACTCTGCAACAAAATACCGTCTGAATATGCAGCCACTTCAGGGTCTCAATCCTCTTCTTTAGCGAGGATACTCTGCAACTCCGGCAGTGCCACTAATTGGCAACTGGTCAGTCGGTCTCAATCCTCTTCTTTAGCGAGGATACTCTGCAACCAAATCAAAAACTGCGAAGGAGGCGTGTGCATAGCTGTCTCAATCCTCTTCTTTAGCGAGGATACTCTGCAACGGAAGAAAAGATGGTTGACATCATTAAAGACAATGTCTCAATCCTCTTCTTTAGCGAGGATACTCTGCAACCCAGCGCTGGAACGATATATAATCAGGTTAGGTGTGGTCTCAATCCTCTTCTTTAGCGAGGATACTCTGCAACACACTCAGATTAGGGGTGATGTGGCGGCTAACATTGGTCTCAATCCTCTTCTTTAGCGAGGATACTCTGCAACATCAATAACAATTAACAGTACGGCTTACACAAACTCGTCTCAATCCTCTTCTTTAGCGAGGATACTCTGCAACATAACGGAGTGCAGATAGAGGTAGACAACTGTACGTCTCAATCCTCTTCTTTAGCGAGGATACTCTGCAACTGCACCGGGTTCCAATTCACCTGTAAAATCAGTATAATATACTGTGTTCTTTTTGACACTAATTTTCTGGAAAAAATTAACCAGATAAATGAACGGTTTTTTTAAAAATCCTGTTTTGCGAAATAATCTGAAATATTGCATGATAACAGGATATTACATATTTATATCAGTGAAAAACCGTGCCTATTGTGTGTATAAGTTCATAAGTGTGGAAAAAATAACCTGATAAATCGTATTATCAATTGGTTACGCTATATTGGCGACGGTTTTATGGCTTTCTATTTTCTGGTTACCTGTGAAACACAGCCACAATAAATCACCCGCCGGCAAAGTCCGGAAGGAATTACATACCGGGGATACGCGGTATTTTCCCCAGTTTGGAATTTCGGCAATACCAGCCCCATCCTTTTTTCAACCAGTGGCCGACAATCGGCAGAGGGATTATCCTGCCAACCTTATTGTTTCTGTAAACAAAGGCGGCTCCATTTCCTGTATCCATGACGCACAGGATATTCAGGTGTTTTTTATAACTGTATTGCGCGTCAATATCCCTGGTCTTGATGACTATATTTCGAGCTGTGTTTTTAGCCATCGCCTCAGCAACATGCCCCTGTTTGGCCCTCCACTCTGGTCCCAGAAGAGAGGCGGAGTCACCTATGGCATAGAGGCCGTCAAACCCTTCAATTTCATTGAATTCGTTTGTTACCACGAAACCTGCTTCGCTCACCGGTAATCCGGATTTCATCAAAATGTTATGTCCCGTGCCGGCGGCGATAAACATGGTAAGATCAGATTCTATTTTTTCCCCATCCTCAAAAACAATACCGTCCTCAACAAATTCCACGATTTTTGAGCCGACCTTTTTTCTGATATTGGAGGAGGCAAGCATTTTATCCAGCATCACCAGTGCCTTATTCCCCATCTTTTGGCCAGGTTTTTCCATGGGGGCAAAGAAGGTTAATTCGAAATTCTTTCGGATGCCTTTTTTCTTCAGAAAATTGTGGATATTGAAGAGCACTTCAAATGCAGGGCCTCCACGCACGGCGGAACTGTCGTTCGGATTCCCGCCGAAGCCTACGGCTATCTTTCCGGAAGACTTTTGCACCAGAGAATTCAGGCGATCATGGAGTGCTGTTGCTTCTTCCGGTTTCCCGCAGATGGAAAGGGTATGTTCCATTCCCTTCATCCGGATCTTGTCTTGTCCAAGGGCGACAACAATATACTCAAAGTCATCCAGCACACGTCCACTCTCAAGGGTTACTCTTTTCTCCCTTGCCTCAAAAGAGACTATCGGATCAACGATCAACTGAAAACCATGTTTGGCAGCGAGTGCGTCAAGCGGTACGGAAACATCTTCTGTTGTCACTTCACCGGTTGGAATCCAGATAGAGGTGGGATAAATATAAAAAAAATCCCTGTCACTGACCAGGATGACATCGAAATTCTGTTTTCTCAGGTAAATTGCGGTTTCAACTCCGGCAAAGCCACCACCAAGCACTAAAATTTTTTCCATTCCAACTCCTTTATGTAATGCATTCGGTATTTGAAGGGGAAGTTTCTCTGTTTCCAGTATTTATATCCTACCTGAATCCTGGAGTTCAGAAAATGAAAAAATTACCAGATTGTGTCGAAACTCAGTTTAATAAAGCTGGCACATCCAGGCTGTGCATGGATTTTATGGGTAATCAGGAAAAATTATCGTTCCCAGAGCCTGAGGGCAAGTTGATAGACCGTTGACCTGGAAACGCCCAGGTCGGAGGCAATACGTTTGCTGACGTCTTTCAGGGACAGGTCGCTGTTATCCCGATACCAGTTGATCAGCTCCTCAATACTCTCTCCCTTCACGGCCATTTTTTCTCCAGGTTGAATGATAATCACAAATTCACCTTTCTGTTTTTTTTCGGCGGCCTTTTTCCTGAGACATGCGAGATCGCTTTGTTCGAGCTCTTCGAAGGTTTTTGTCAATTCCCTGGCCCAGAGGGTCTTGCGGTTGCCGAAAATCTCAAGGGCATCCGTGAGCAGCCCTTCAATTCGGTGGGGGGATTCATAGAAGGCGACAGGGTATTCACAGTCCTTGAGGGATTTCAGCAATTTTCGCCTCTGTCCCTTTTTTGATGGGGCAAAACCGTGAAATAAAAAACCGGTTTGCTCAAACCCGGAGGCGGACATGGCGGAGATCAGTGCCGATGGGCCGGGCAGGGGAACGATGGGAATCCCGTGCTCATGGGCAAGGCGTACCAGAACCGAGCCGGGATCGGAAATGGCTGGAGTCCCGGCATCGCTGACGAGAGCAATATTTTTTCCTTCGGTCAGCATGTCCAGGATCTGAGCCCCCCGTTGTGCCTCTTTTTCCCGGTAATAACTGATAAGCCTGGTAGTTATGCCAAGATGGTTGAGCAATTTTTTTGTATGACGGGTATCTTCCGCGGCGATCAGATCCACCTCTTTTAAAATTCTGATCGCCCGCAGGGTGATATCTTCCAGATTGCCGATGGGTGTGGGGACAATATACAGGGTTCCGTATGCTGATGGTGGTGGGGGTGTCATGGGTTAAAAAAGAGAAAAGTAGAACCTGAATCCAGGATTCAGGTCGAAGAAAAATGAGAAACGGTGAATTGCCCGCATTATGATCAAACCACGAAGAAAATGCACCAGCTTTCTTGCTTTTCCTCTTTTCCTGTAGTTCATTGAAAATAAAGTAATGGAAAAAATCACGGAAAGTGGAAGGAAAAAGGAAAATGAACAAGCGTAATAAACATATAGGTATTCTTACGGCCGGTGGGGACAGTCCGGGGTTGAATGCGGCGATACGCGCGATCGGCAAGGCGGCCCTGGCAACGGGCAGAATGGATATCGTCGGTTTCAGGGACGGTTTTCGGGGCCTGCTTGAAAACCGTACCATGCGCCTTGATCGGGATGTGCTTTCCTCCATCCTCACCAGGGGCGGAACGATCCTGGGCACCAGCCGGGACAAACCGCACAAGATGATGGTGGGTGGTGAAATAATGGATATGACGGACGCCCTGTGTGCCAACTATCATCATCACAGCCTGGATGTGCTGGTCTGCATCGGCGGTGGCGGAACCCAGAAAAACGCCTGGCGACTGGCCCAGAAAGGGCTCAATATCATTACCCTGCCAAAAACCATTGATAATGACGTGGCCATGACCGATGTGACCTTCGGTTTTGACACGGCCATGGAGATTGCCACCGAGGCCATAGACCGGCTTCATTCCACAGCCCACAGTCACCATCGAATCATCGTGGTGGAGATTATGGGCCACAATGCCGGCTGGCTGGCCCTGGGTGCCGGGATGGCCGGTGGGGCTGATGTGATTCTCATCCCTGAAATTCCCTATGATCTGGAAGAGGTGGCGGCGGCCATCCGCAAACGAAAGCAGCGGGGAACCAACTTCAGTATCGTGGCGGTGGCGGAAGGGGCCATGGATGTGGAAAACAGTCGAATTTATCATAAACTGCGGGAGGAAAAGCAGAAGGCCAAGGAGGAAGGTGATTCCAGGAAGAAAAAGAAGGCCAACGAGGCCCTGCAGAAGTTTGCTGCTGTAAATCGTGGGAATACGGTACAATTAACGAAAAAATTAGAAGAAATGACAGGGCTGGAATCCCGCCTGACGATTCTCGGGCATGTGCAGCGGGGCGGTACGCCATCCGCCGCTGACCGGTTGCTGGCCACCTGGCTGGGAAACAGTTGTGTCAACTGTATCGAGCAGGATCTGTATGGAGTGATGGTGGCCAGGAGCGGCAACACCACGAAACCGGTACCGCTGGAAGAAGTGGTTGGCAGGAAAAACCTGGTGCCGCCTGATCATCCCTGGGTCCAAAGTGCCCGTAACGTGGGCACCTGTTTCGGGGGCTGGTAGTTTTTTCTGTGACCTACAGGGAATATTTGCCCCGGTATCCTCTCGGGGTGATAATCAGGTCGTTCCAGGTGTAGCTCTGGGAGTTGCCGATTATCACTGTAGACTGCATGGTTATTTCATTGTCAAGCATATTGTCCAGGGTAGTGATGGCGATTTTTTCGTTTTCCCTGGTTGCAGCGGTGACGATGCCCACCGGGGTTTTCGGTTCCCGGTGTTCCAGAAAAATTTCCCTGGTTTTGACAATCTGCTCAGTGCGTTTTTTTGATTTGGGATTATAGATGGCTGTGACAAAATCAGCCGCGGCCACAGCCCGCAGTCGTTTTTCGATCAATTCCCAGGGAGTGAGCAAATCAGAGAGACTGACGGCGGCGAAATCGTGCATCAGCGGGGCACCGAGCCGGGCGGCGCAGGAGTTGATGGCGGCCAGTCCGGCAATGATTTCTATTGCACAGGAGTAATCATTTTCCCTGGCAAGTTCATAGACCAGTCCGGCCATGGCATAGATGCCGGGATCGCCACCGCAGACCAGGGCCACCTTTTTTCCACTGTCCGCAATGGTAAGAGATTCCCGGCAGCGATCCACCTCCTTCATCATCTGCGAGGAGATGACTTCCTTTTCTTTTGTCAGAAAAGAGGGGATGAGATCCAGGTAGGTTTTGTAGCCGATGATCGTTTCTGCCGTTTCAAGAGCTTTTGCTGCCGCTCCTGTCATATAGAGTTCTGATCCCGGACCCGTGCCGACAACATAGAGGGTACCAGGGCTATTGCCATTGTTATGTTTTTCCATTTTCTTTTCCTGCAGAGTAAATGTTGTGTATTTCCGCTGAGAAGCGCGGACGGTTCGGCCACGCCGATTGCCCCCACGGCCTTCAGGGCCGCGGAGGAGATATCAAGATTGTCGATGTTCAGTCCGTTGATTTCTTCTTTTGTAAAAAAATCAATGGGCCATTCGTTTTTTTGCGCAAATGCAAGCAGACCTTCCTCATCATTTTTTTTATCAATGGACGCCAGGTTGCGGATACAGAGGCGGCTCAGTCCATTGTCGTTCAGCAGTTGGGCAAGGCTCTCCTCAAATTCGCGGGCAGGGGTTCCCCGGTTGCAGCCGACACCCACAACAAGGTTGCGGGGCCGGAACATGCAGGCCCGGCTGTCCGGGTACAGGCGGTGGCTGACAATGATATCAGCTGCGTCCGGATCGGTGACGGCAGCCAGTTCTTCCGGCAGGGAGCGGCTGGTGAGATCCGTGTAGAAAAAGAGCGATTTGCGGTTGACCAGTTTTGTGCTTGCCCGGGTGAGCTTTTCCTGATCCTCCACCATAAGGCCGTTTTCCCTGGCCCACAGGTCGAGGGGGAGGAGACCGAGGGTGTCCGAGGCGGTTGTTATAACAGGTTTTCCGCCGGTTATGGTCGCCAGGCGGACGGCGAGTTCGTTGCCGCCGCCGATATGGCCTGAAAGAAGGCTGATGGCGTGTTGCCCCTGTTCGTCCATGATAACGACGCAGGGGTCCTTATGTTTATGGAGCAGCAGGGGGGCGATGGCCCGCACAACGATTCCGGCTGCCATGATGAAGATAAAACCGTCAAAATTCTGCCAGTTTTCGGCCACAACTTCAGCAATTTTTTTTGATCCCCGGGGAAGATATGTGGCGCCAGGGAGGGCCGCCGTCAGTTTGTCTGCCAGATTTTTTCCGCCGCTGGTAATGGAGAGGATTGCCAGTTTCATACCTTGCCTTTTCTGTACCCGTGGCTGAAGGATTTATCATACAGCCTGGAGAGCGCAGGAGGCGGGCCTTCCGCCAGGACATCACCCACGGCGATTATGGCGGTTTTGGTTATTCCAGCTTCTTTAACCTGGGTGGCAATTGTCGCGAGTGTCCCCCGGAGGATGTTTTCATCGGGCCAGCTCACCTTTTCCACTATGGCCACGGGGGTTGTATCTGTGTATCCCCCAGCCAGCAGGTCGTCCACCACCTTGTCGATCATGCTGACACTGAGAAAGATCATCATGGTAGCTTTATGTGAGGCCAGGCTGACCAGGTCCTGTTTTTCGGGAACGGGGGTTCTACCTGCCCTGCGGGTGAAAATGACGGTCTGGGAGACTTCGGGCAGGGTCAGTTCCGTTGCCAGGGCGGCTGCTGAAGCGGTACCGGAACTGACACCGGGAACAACGGTAAACGGGATATCATGTTCATTGAAGAGGGCCATCTGCTCATTGATGGCCCCGTAAATTGCCGGGTCACCCGTATGGAGGCGGACAATTTTTTTCCCCTTTTTCCAGGCCCTGTGGATAAGCTCAAAGACTTCGTCCAGGTTCATTCCGGCGGAGTCATGAACTTCCGCCGGAAGGTTTGTGACCAGGGCGCGGGGTACCAGGCTGCCAGTGAAGATGACAAGATCCGCCTCACGCAGCAGTCGACGGCCCTTGACGGTGATAAGCTCGGGGTCGCCGGGACCGGCCCCGACGAAATGGACCATCTGCCTGACAGGTTCTCCACTGGTTTTGCCTCTGTTCTCTGCGCTGTTCATTTTTTTCCTGTTATAACGGTTATGGGATTAAAGTGTTGGGTGTTATTGTCATTTTCATCACCAAAGGTGGATCGGCTCACCCGGATAAGCGAGCGGCTGACCGAAAGTCCGCATTCGGCCATGGCCGCGGGGGCTGTGCGAGTTGTTTTCTCGATGACGCCATTGACAACCAGGCGCCCTTTTTCCGGGAGTTGCGCGGCGGCGATATGGATTATCTGCCGTAATGCACCGGAACTTCCACCGATAAAGACCCGGTCGGGTGCGGGCAGGTCCTGGAGCATTTCAGGGGCCCGGCCGAAAACCGGAACCACGTTGAAACAGTGGAAGCGGCGGATATTTTCTTTGATATTTTCCAGCTCTTCCATCTTGTGTTCAATGGTATAGACGGTCAGGCCGGGATTGGTCCTGGCCGCTTCAATGGAAATGGACCCACTGCCGCCCCCTACGTCCCAGAAGACACCGGTGCGGGGGAGTCTGAGCTGATGAAGGGTGACAGCCCTTACCTCGCTCTTGGTGATCAGGCCGCGGCTGTGGCAGATTTCGTCCTCGGTGAGCCCCAGGCCGAACTCCCGGTGCAGCAGACCTGACTGAGTTTTCTTTTCCCTGGTAAGGCAGAATATATTGAGAGCGGAAAACCGACGTTTGCCTGTTTCGGCAAGTGATCCCCTGAAAATTTTTTCGCTTTCAAGGTCAATATCTTCGACAACATGCACCCTGAGATTTTTTCCAATTTGCCCCTTGTCCCCGATGAGTTCGAGGTAATTAAGAATTTTTCGGGCGATGATGTCAGGGCTGTTGTTTTTATCTGTAAAAACAAAAGCTTTGTGATGAAGGAGCAGCAGTCCGGGGATGTGATGGTGACTTCTTCCGTGAAGGCTGATAATCCTGCCGTCATCCCAGCTGATTTTAAAGCGTGCGGCGGCTCGCTGCACGGCACTGAGGGCGGGGTGGATTTCAACCCTGTCACACCCGAACTCTTCCAGGATACGTTTGCCTATACCGTAAAAAAGCGGGTCCCCGCTGGCAAGAATGGCCACGTTGCCGGTTTGCAGCGCTTCCCTCGTGGCGCTGAAGGCTGTAGCCAGCGGGGCAACCGGGATTCGCCGGCCGTTAAACTGTTCGACCAGGTTCTGTAACCTCTCAGTTCCCACGAGAAGGGTACATTGACCCAGCAGGGTCTGTGATTGCAAAACCAGGCCATTGTCGCTGGTGCCAATGAGGAAAATTTTATACATGGGCCAGAATCCTTGCCTTGTGATCCACCAGATAGACCTTCACCTTTCTGCCGCTGACATCCTCAGCGTATTCCCTGGCCTTATGGCAGACCGCGGTGATAATTTCGCTCCGGCCCGCTTCCTCAAGATGTTTGTACATCTCCCTGGCTGTGTTGGATTTCTCTATTTTTTCAAGCACTTTGCCGTTGGCACCCAGCTCCTTGAGAAGTCTTGCGGCGTCAATCATTTCCAGGGCTCCGTTACGCACATGGGTCTGGGGAACGCGCAGGGCCGCTTTGACGATTTTGGCCCACATACCGGAGAGGTGGATGGTGGTAAAGTCGTGTTTTGCAGCCTCAAGAAGTGAAAACTCCAGGTAGTCTCCCATCATGGCAAAGGCTTCCTCCTCCAGGTCAAGGAGCTTCTGGGCCCCTTTTTCCGAAGTTCTGCCAGTGGAAATCACGATATCCTTCAGGCCGGCTTCTTTTGCCACATCCATGGAGGCCTTGATGGTGGCGGTCCAGGCGTCGGCGGAAACGGGTCTGACAATACCGGTCGTGCCGAGAATGGAGATGCCGCCCACCACGCCGAGGCGATAGTTCAGTGTTTTTTCGACGAGTTCGGCTCCTTTCGGCACGATAATGGTGATCGTTACCCGGCCCTTTGGCACAGCCTCACGCACTGCTGCTGTAATCATCTTCCGGGGAACAGGATTGATGGCCGGTTCTCCGGCCCTGACCGCCAGACCCGGTTTTGTGACTTTGCCCACGCCGGAGCCGCCGCAGAGGTACAGACCGTCTATCTCCACGCAGTTTGCGGGATCGGGATTATTCAGGTCTGCCCTGGCGCCAATCTCCGCACCATTGGTGACATCGGGATCGTCCCCGGCATCTTTTATGATATATGCCTCAAAACTGCCGTCACTATTGTATCGTGTGGAGTCCACATGAAAAATTTTTCTGCTGCCGTCGGGAAAAGGAATTTCCACTGTAGCGGGTGGATTTTCCCCGCAGAGCATCAGGGCTGCCGCCTTGGCCGCGGCCGCAGCGCAGGAACCGGTAGTAAAACCACTGCGTAATCGTTTCGCCATTTTACTGTTGTGCCAGTCTGATTAACGCGTTGACGATTGCCGCGGCCACGGGGCTGCCACCCTTGCGGCCCAGGCTGGTGATGTGCAGGGGATTGTCACGGTGCAGCAGCGCTTTGGATTCGGCCGCATTGACAAAGCCGACCGGTACCCCGACAATAAGAGGTCTTTTTTTCTCCTCCATCTGCCCAACAAGCCTGATGGCCTCAAGAAGGGCTGTGGGAGCGTTGCCGATGGCGACAATACCGATATTTTCGCCCAAACCTTTTTCGATGGCGACCTCCGAGCGGGTTTTTGCGCTCTTTCTGGCAATTTCAGCAACCGTTTTGTCGGCCACATTGCAAAACACCCTGCCGCCCCATTGTGCCAGCATGCCCTTGCTGATACCTGCTGCCACCATGGTCACATCGGTGAGGATGTTTTTTCCGCCACGAATGGCGTCTATGGCCCCTTCGATGGCTCCGGGGGTAAAGCGCATATTGTCAAAGAAGGAGAAATCACCGGTGGCATGGATAACCCTCTGGATAACCTTGTAGGCGGGATCATCGGGATTTTCTATTTTTGTATCCAGTTCTTCGCTGATGATGCGGAAACTCTCTTCCTCGATCTTCAGCGGATCTATTTTACGTATTGTGATAGTCATTGTTTTCTCTTGTTTATATGAAAGTGTGGGTTAAAAACTCCAGTTACCGCGTCACTTTTATTGTTCGTTGTAGCTGTGGTCAAAAAATTGGTCCAGCTTTGCTGGTTTATATGAAAGTGTGGGTTAAAAACTCCAGTTACCGCGTCACTTTCAATGTTCATTGTGGCTGTGGTCCAAAATTTGGTCCAGCCTTGCTGGTTTTGAGCAATGGGAAATAAATGATTTTACCATGTGCGGATTATAACCGAAATGGAGGTGCATATATCCCCCCAGAACATTTTTATAACGATATCCTTCCTCCTGACCGTTGTTGACCCGATAGACTCTTTCTATGCTCTTCGGCATTTCTTCTATAGTTGAATAGTGGAACTCATGGCCCCTGAGAACACTGCCGGCGGGGCCGAAAAAACTCTCCCGTGTCGTTTCGATCTGACGATAGCCAAGGCTCGCTCTTTTTTTCTGCATCCTGGCCCTGACCGGAAAAATTGAGGCCATGGGAAAAAAGGAGTTATCGGAGTCGGCAATACCTTCGGTCAGGTACATGAAACCGCCACATTCACAGTAGACCGGGTTATTGTTTTCAGCAAAATTTTTTATCTCCGCGAGCATTGAACGGTTTGCGCTGAGCTGTGGACCATAGAGCTCGGGGTAGCCACCTCCCAGGTAGAGGCCATCGATATTTTCGGGAAGGGATCGGTCCTCAAGGGGGCTGAAAAAACAGAGTTCCGCTCCTCCATCCCGTAGAGAATCAAAATTATCCTCATAATAAAAGCAGAAGGCGCGATCTTTTGCCACACCTATGCGGCAGCGTTGAGGAACGGATTTTTCCTTTTGAGGATTCAGCGTTTTTCTTTCACTTTGGAAAAGCTCAAGGATTCGCCCAAGGTCGACATGTTCACTGATCGTCCTGATCAGGGTGGCGATGCCGTCTTCACTCAAAGGGGATTCCTCCCCGGTCAGTAACCCCAGGTGACGCCCGGGAATACTGAACTCCAGGGTTCGGGGAATATGGCCGAGGATCTCTGCATCGCAGTGTTTTTGAATGGCGTCAGTCACCAGTTGCAGATGACGCTTGCTGGCGACCCGGTTGAGGATGATTCCGCGCGGGGCGACGGCGGGATCAAGCATCTCAAAGCCCTTTACGACAGCCGCCGCACTTTCCGCAGTGGAGCGGACATCGAGCACCAGGATGGTCCCGACCCCGAGAACACGGGCGAGAGCGGCCGAGGAGGACTTGCCGCCGTCAAACATACCCATGACTCCTTCAATGATGGCAAGTTCGTGGCCTGAACTGTTTTTTTCATAACAGTGTCGGGTAAAATCCTCTCCGCACATCCACAGGTCCAGGTTTCTGGACACCTTTGCGGTGACCAGTTTATGGAGACCGGGATCGATGAAGTCGGGCCCGCATTTAAAGGGCTGCACGGATACACCCCTTGCCCTGAAAGCCGCCATCAGACCAAGTGCCACGGTGGTTTTTCCTGAGCCGCTGGAGGTTCCGGCGATGATCAGGGAGCTGGTTTTGTCTGTTGTCATATCTTTATCATGCCTACTTGACATTGGGGAAAAAAATGGCGTTGAGCTGTTTGATTCCTTCAAGGATACGGAAGGTCGGTCGTGAGACCAGGGCTTCTTCCACCAGGAACACCTTTTTGTTCTGAACCGCTTTAATAGCCTGGAAGCCGGATTCCTGAAAAATCATATCGAGGGTGACCGGGTTCATACGGCCATGCTGGGCCAGGAAAATATCAATTTCGGTGGCGTGTCCGAGAATACGCTCCTTGCCGTAGTCGGCGATATTGGTCTTTCTCACCTGGATGGCGTCTTGTGCGATATTGACCCCACCCGCCTGCCTGAGAACATACATGGCGGTGCTGGTGGCTGAAAAGGTTTTCATCTTTTTATGGATCGATTCAAAATAGACCCGTGGTCGCGCACTTTCGGGAATGGAGTCGAGTTTTGTGCGGATTTTTTCTACTCCCAGGTTGAATGAAGAAATCATCTGTTCGGCCTCCTTTTCCCGGCCTACCAGGCGTCCCAGGTTCCTCCAGTATGCAAATATTTCAGAGATGGAGGAAGGCTGCAGCGAGATGACCGTGATACCGGCCTGCTGGAGTTTTTTGATAAACTGGGGATGGGAACGCTCGATCATCGGCCTTACCAGTACCAGATCCGGTCGCATGGCGATAAATTTTTCCGGGTCTTCCCGGTAGGAGAATCTTTTTCGGGAGAGGATTTCGGCAGGGTAGTTATCGGTTCTGGAAATACCGATCAGGCTGTTTGCTGCGCCGAGAGAGCAGAGGTTTTCGGTATGGGCGGAGTAAAGAGAGATAATCCGGGTAAACGGTTTTACAATATGAATTTTTCTGCCGGCCTTATCTGTAAAATCTGCCTGTTGCGCCAGAACCGTCATCGGGACAGTAAAGAGGATGAACAGCAGCGGATAAAAGAGGAGAGGAATGCACCTGCCACTGGTTTTCATGATAATTCTCCATAGTGAAAGTTGATCTGCAGGTTTCCGCCCTGTTGTCTCCCGGAAACATTTGCGTGTACCCCGAAAACATCCAGGATGTTTTCGGAACTCATAACCTGCCTGGTGGCGCCAAAATGTTGAATGCGCCCTTCCCGCATAAAAAGAATCTCATCACAGTAGCCAGCCGCGAGGTTGAGATCGTGTATAACTGCAATTATTGTTCGTTTTTCAGTTTTGACAAGTTTTTTTGCAACATTGAAGATCTGCAGGGTGTATTGAATGTCCAGACTGGCGGTGGCCTCATCAAAGAGGAGTACCGGGGTGTTCTGGGCAAAGGCCCTGGCCACAACGGCCCTCTGTTTCTGGCCGCCGGAGAGTTCGGTGAACTGTCTGTTTCGTGCGTCCAGAATGCCGATGGTTTCCATGGCGTTTTTCACATGGTCCCAGTCTTCGGCAGAGGGGGAGCCGAAGCGGGGAATATACGGGTGTCTGCCCATGAGGACAATTTCCTCCACCGTGTATTCAAATCCTGTGCTGAATTCCTGGGGGACGAGGCCGATCAGGTGAGCCAGCTGTTTGCGCGGATAATCGTTGATTTTTCTGCCCATGAAAACAATCTCTCCCTGGTCCGGTTTGCGATTGCCGATCAGCAGGTCAAGAAAAGTGGTTTTACCGCAGCCGTTGGGTCCGACTATGCCATAGAATTTTCCTTTTTCCAGGGAAAGTGAAATGTCGTGGAGGACGAGTGAATCGTTATAACTGAAGGAGATGTCTTCTATTGAGAAAATAGTGCTACTCATGACGCACCCCCCGCTGTCTTTTCCGGAAGATCACGCAGAAGAAGGGCCCGCCGATCAGTGCGGTCAACACACCTATGGGTACTTCCACGGGCAGAACGGCCCTGGTCACGGTATCTGCCAGGAGGAGCAGAATGGCGCCTGCAAGGGCCGAGACGGGCAGGAGTTTCCGGTTGTCCGGCCCCACAAGAAAGCGCATGAGGTGGGGGACGATCAGGCCGATAAAGCCTATGATTCCGGTCATGGCCACGCAGATGGCGGTGACAAAGGAGGCGGTGAGCAGCAAAATGATCCGGACCTTTGCGGTTTCGACCCCGAGAGCGTCGGAAGAGCGGGAACCCAGGCTCATGATATTGAGGTCACGGCCATAGAAATAAGTGATGGCGCCCCCAATCAGAACCGCAGCACCAATGAGCAGCACGCTGTCCCAGGTGCTGGACACAAAGGAACCCATCAGCCAGAAAATAATAACAGCCACCTGTTCGTCGGCCAGGTATTTCATAAAGCTGATTCCCGCGGATAAGATGGCCCCGACAATGACGCCCGAGAGAATCAGGGTGTTCGCGGAAATCCGGCCGTTGAAGGTGGAGAGGTGGATGACGACGAACAGGGTGATAATCGCGCCGCAGAAGGCAAAGAGCGGGATAGAAAACTGGCTGAACATGCTCAGGTTGGCGAGAAGGGCAAGGGATGCCCCGAATGCGGCACCACTGGAGATACCGAGTGTGTACGGGTCGGCAAGGGGGTTGAGGAGTATACCCTGGTAGATGACACCGCTGAGGGCAAGACCCGCACCGACAAGGGCGGCTGTCAGGATACGCGGCAACCGGACATCCATGACCACGTAGGGGATTGTCTTGTCGATGTCGTGCAGCAGATCCTCGTTGCCTGTCAGGGCGGAGAGAATTGTTCTGAAAATTTCCGTGGCGGAGATAGTGATATAGCCCATTCCCGTGGAGAGCACAACAGTGGCAAAACAGGTTGCCGCCAGGGCCAGGGTCAGTAATAAAAATCTGTTTGAAAATGTGGAAGACATTATTTCTTTTTAATCACAAAAAATTATGCGGCAAGAAAATAATAACAGAGAGCGACAGTTATGACCGACAGCGCCCTGGTAACCTGGCTGATGGTGACCAGCTGCAGGGCCAGTCCCGGACTGTAAATCCCTGTGTAGTACGGAAACTGATGGCGTATGGCCCTGATGGGCGCCGCCAGGATATTGCCTGCCAGAAGGGCCAGTACAACCTCACGGTAGGTCAGGCTGTTATCGGCAATCATGGCACTGGCAGCCGCAAGACCTGCTGAAAATTCAGCGGTGACATGGAGGACGACGATGCTGATACTTTTGGGGTTCAGCCAGCTGAGAAACCAGGCATGGTTGGCGATCAGTTCTTCCAACCGGGTAAAAATCCCGTATCTGTTCAACAGGAAAAATAAGATATAGACCGGCACCATGAATTTCAACAGTTTCACCAGTCGTTTTTTCAATCTTTTCACGCTTTTCTGAAGTGCGCCTTTCCAGTCGATTTTTTCCGGTTTTTTGGCAGATGAGCCGGAATCGACGTCGGACTGTTTTGCTGGCAGGGTTATTCTGCCGAGAATAATTACAAAAAATGTCTGGAGAACAGCCGCTGTAAAGGTGAGACCGACATAGATTACCGCGGCGCCCTTGATCAGTGGAGCGGTAAGAAAAAAAACGGTGGGCAGATGGAGAAAAAAGCGGGGCAGGGAGTTGAACAGGTTGGCGAGCACAAGTTCCTTCTTGTCAATTTTGCCATTGTCAAAATTTTCGGCCAGCATGGCGTTGGCTGAAACACCGGAGAAAAAGGCCACGGAAAAGGAGGCTCCGGTAATGGAGGACAACCTGCCCATCCGGATGAGTGGCTTTGCCAGGGTTGCCAGCCTGTGTGTCCAGTTCAGACTCTCGATAAAATTTGCAATGAGGAGTCCAATACAGATAAAAAATGATATCCGGAGAAGTGGCCACAGGAGATGGGGCCATATTTGTGAAACAAGACTATTGTCCATTTAAAGCTAGTAATATCAAAATATTATAGATAGTGTTGGAAGAGAAGCAGTTCTTCACGTGAGATCGATAGTACACCCGGGAAAAAAGAAAGCAAATATTTTTTTCTGATTTCGCACAACGCTCAACCTGATAATTCTGTTGAAGGAGATGTGGTTGTTTAATGAGAAAGCAGTTGACTTCCTGCATATGATTTTGTTAATAATGGGGTCGTTTTCAGGTGCTTTTTTATTTGTCTCTGCATTTTGTTGCATAAGACAGAAAGCTGAAGAGGGAACCTCGTGTGATTCGAGGACGGGCCCGCCGCTGTAACCGGGGACTGATTTCACACTTTTGCCACTGGGGAAACCTGGGAAGGCGTGGATGAAGGATAATCCGGAAGTCAGAAAACCTGCCTGAAATGAGCTGAAACGGTATTCCGTGGAAAGGATGCCAGGCGATACGAGGAAAAACAGGGAATCCCCGGATCAATTATATTGGTTCGGGGATTTTTTTATATCCGGGACAGACAGAACGACCTTGAGTTGCGGGAACTTCAGATAAAAAGGTATATGATGCAGGGTACATTTTATGTAATTGGTGTGGGGCCGGGTGATCCTGGGTTGATGACGCTGAACGCAGTGCGAACTCTGGAAAAATGTGACGTCTGGTTTGCACCGTCCGCCTTCAGGCATGGTGAAAGTATGGCTCTCAATATTGCCGGGGGAGAGGTTGATTCCACCGGTAAAACGATTTTGACCCATCATTTCCCCATGAAACAGGTGCACAGGGGGCAGAGGCCGGAGGAAGAGGTAGGTCAGGCATGGCGTGAGGCGGCAGACACTATTCTTGGCTATTTGCAATCAGGAAAGGATGTGGCCTTTCCCACTCTTGGAGATCCTGCTATTTACAGTACCGGCTTTTATGTCTGTGAGACCCTGGAAAAAATCGGCCAGCCTTTTAATGTAAAAATCATTCCTGGTGTATCCGCCATTGGTGCATCGTCAGCAGTCACTGAAACGCCTCTCTGTCTTGGTGACGAAAAGCTTGTTGTCATTCCCGCCACATTCGAAGACTGCGAAATTGAAAAGGTACTTCAGGTCAGTGATACCGTAGTGTTTATGAAAGTTCACAAGGTCATGGCTCAACTTGTCAAACTGCTGGATGGGCTGGACCTCCTTGAGAACGCGGTACTGGTTGAAAGATGCAGTCTAGGAGATGAGAAGATATGGCCTGATATCAGGCAGGCTGTCGGAAAAGAGATACACTATTTTTCAACGATAATTGTACGTCAGAAAAAACTGCGATAATAAAAATTAACAGCATGGCGGTTGCCGAAATGACAACTGCCATGCTGTCCACAGGAATGGTTCAGGTCAGATGGTGTCTGTCCATAAATGGCCTTTTTGCCCGATTTCTTCGTCGCTACGAAAAATAAAAAAGCTCACATATGCCTAATATGCTGCGTTTTTTATTTTCCTATGCTCTTCGGAGTCTTCGCTTACCTGACCTCGAACAAAAAATCTCATTTCTGAACAGACACCAAACACTTCCCAAAAAAAATTATTTCAGGACAATGCCTGCATCTTTGGCTGCGTCTGACGCGTGCTGGACATAAATCTCGGCAATTTTATCATTTTCTCCCATGCCATGCAGGTAGGGATGAACGGTGATTCCGGCTTTTTCCATAAGGGATTTCCAGGAGTCTTTTTCAGGTCCGGCCATATCGTTGCGGGCATGGTCCCCGGCAACAATCATAAAGGCACGGATATAGACGTTTTTCACACCGGCATGTTGTAACTGTTTTATAACCTCATCAACGCCCGGATATCCTTCAACCGTACCAACAACAGTGAGAACATCGGGGTAAGCCTGGTTCATCTCATGGGCAAACTGCAGATAGGAGCCCCCTGACGGGAAATGATCATTGCCGTGTCCCATGTAGACCAGTGCGGCCTTTTTCTCACGTGCACGATCAACATCTTCTTTCATGGCCTTGACTGCAACTTTGATATCTTCGTCATAGGGGTGAGTAACACCGAAGGTGCCGAGCATGGGGCGTCCGATGACCAGCTTGTTAAAAGGTTTGAACCTGGCCTTGATGGTGTCGATGGAGGCAATCGCCTTGACATAGCTGCTCAGATCAAGAAATTCTTCTGCCGGGGCGATATGGGTGGGCTGGACAATCAGGGTATCGTAACCGTCATCCTGGAAATTGGCAATAGTCGCCAGCGGTCCCTGGACATTGAGGATTTCTGCGGGGATTTCAGGATGTGCTTTAATGTATGCCGGATCCTTGGCCCGTTTCTGCCAGATGCGGCGAATGATATTGGATGTGAAGGCAAAACGAACCGGAGTGTCCGGATAGGCCTTTGCCATCTTTTCCCTGATGTTCAGCAGTCCCTGCAATGCTGGTTCAACCGTGGTACCAAACATGGCCAGAACAACACCATTTTTATGCTTTACTTCATGCTCGCCGGCGGAAATGGTTTGCACGGCAAACATGCTTAAAACAACAGCCGTGAGAAAAATGGTTTTCATGAAAAATCTCCTTTTCAAGCGGTCCTGAGGAAAAAAAATCCCGGACCAATTATTAAATTGATCCGGGATTTCCCTTCTTTATCCCAGATGTACCGATGTCTGTTTCATTGCCAGGAATGCAGACTTGTTTCAGGCAGGTCTTCTGACTTCCGGATCGTTCTCCTTCCGCGCCTTCCCATCTGAATCAGACAGTGGCATTGTGCGGAATTCGTCCCCGGTTACAGCGGCGGGCCCGTCCCGGAATTAAACCGGGTTCCCTTTTCATCCGTATTTACGGATACCTGAAAACGGTGTAACAGTACCTAAAACAGAGTGGCAAGTCAAGAGATGTCTGCAACCGGTTTGTGGAGCACACTAACTGTCGAGATTTTTCAATACATTGTCAAGACTTTCACGGGCGTCACCAAAGAGCATCCGGGTATTCTCCTTGTAAAAGAGAGGATTGGATACCCCTGCATAACCTGTTGCCATGGATCGCTTTAAAACGACAGTTGTTCTGCCCTTCCAGCATTCGAGCACCGGCATTCCTGCGATAGGGCTGTCAGGGACTTCCTGGGCCGCAGGATTTACAATATCATTGGCACCAATTATTAGAGAAACATCAACATCAGGGAAATCATCATTGATTTCATCCAGTTCAAAAACGATATCATATGGGACTTTTGCCTCGGCCAGGAGTACGTTCATATGACCGGGCATACGACCGGCTACCGGATGGATGCCGAAACGGACATTGATTTTTTCAGCGCGCAGTTTTTTGGTTATTTCGTGCACAGTATGTTGGGCCTGGGCCACGGCCATACCGTAACCGGGAATAATCATCACTTCCCTTGCTTTAAGCAGTAACTCTGCCACCTCCGCACTCTCAACAGATACAATGTCACCTGCCTCTCCTTCATCAGCTGTTGCCGATTTACTTCCAGAGGAGCCAAAACCTCCGGCGATAACGGAGATGAATTTGCGATTCATGGCACGACACATGATATAACTGAGAATTGCACCACTGCTTCCCACCAGGGCGCCTACCACGATTAAAAGGTCATTATTCAGCATGAAGCCGGTAGCTGCCGCGGCCCAGCCTGAATAACTGTTCAACATGGAGATGACTACCGGCATATCAGCTCCGCCGATTGCCATAACCATATGTACACCAAAGACAAGAGCTATTATGGTCATCAGGACAAGTGTGGCTGTACCGCCTCCCGTGGCGGATTGACCGACAAAACCGGCACATAAAATGAGGGCACCGACAAGCAGGGCAAGGTTGAGCCAGTGGCGACCCGGAAGCAGGAGAGGTTTGCCGCCGATTTTACCACTCAGCTTCAGGAAGGCAACTATTGACCCTGAAAAGGTGAGGGCACCAATGAGTATGCCCAGGTAAGTCTCTATGTCATGAATGGTTCTGTCCGCCCCGATAAGTGTCGGGTCATGATCCAGAAAGTTGGCAAATCCGACAAGTACTGCGGCAAACCCCACCAGACTGTGTAAAATTGCCACCAGTTCCGGCATTTGAGTCATTTTAACTTTTTTAGCCAGAACCAACCCGATGGTACCACCAATGATAATTCCCACGGACAAGATGAAAAAGTTGTTCGATACGATCCCGATGACAGTGGCTGAGAGAGCCGATGTCATACCGAGGATACCAAAAAAATTACCCCTCCTTGAAGTATCCGGTTTACTGAGTCCACCGAGGGCCAGGATAAACATGATGCTCGCACCGATATAGGCTGCAGTTACAATACCTTGTGACATGAGTCTCCTCCTATTTCCTGAACATGGCAAGCATGCGATGAGTAACTGCGAATCCACCGAAAATGTTTATGCTGGTTATTAGAATGGTGATTTCTGCAAGAAACATTATCAGCCGGTTTTCAGACGATATTTGTAACAGTGCACCAATAATAATAATGGAGCTGATTGCGTTGGTTACGCTCATCAGGGGCGTGTGAAGGGATGGTGTAACATTCCAGACAACCATATAGCCGATAAAACAGGCCAGGACAAAAACGGTAAAATGAGACATGAACTCAGGAGGAGCGATACTTCCAAGTCCAAGCAGGGCAAATGCTCCGACGGCAAAAGGTAAAACAACACTCAATGGACCCGGTTTTTTCTCCTCCACCGGTTCCGGTGCCGGGGGGTGTTCCTGCTTTGGGGGTGCGGCGGAAAGTTTGGGGGGAGGGGGTGGCCAGGTTATTTTTCCTTCCTTGATAATTGTTGCGCCACGAATCACCTCATCCTCCATATTGATATCAATTACACCATTTTTTTCAGGAGTGAGTTCTGAAAGCAGATGGCGAAGGTTGGTGGAATACAGTTGACTGGACTGGGTCGCGAGACGTGACGGTAAATCCGTATATCCTATTATAGTGACACCGTGTTTTACTACGACTTTATCTGCTTCAGTCAGTTTACAGTTCCCGCCCATTTCCGCGGCCAGGTCAACGATGACACTGCCTTCCTTCATGCTCTCCACCATTGTTTCGGTGATCAGTTCGGGAGCTGGTCTGCCCGGGATAAGTGCGGTGGTGATAATAATGTCAACATCTTTTGCCTGGTCGGCAAAAAGGGCCATTTCGGCCTTGATGAACTCATCACTCATCACCTTGGCATATCCCCCCTCACCGCTGCCGTCTTCACCAGAAAAATCGAGCATCAGAAATTCGGCATCCATGCTTTCTACCTGTTCCTTGACCTCGGGGCGGGTATCAAAGGCGCGGACAATTGCTCCCATGCTCCTGGCAGTTCCAATTGCGGAAAGGCCGGCGACACCGGCACCGATGACGAGAACTTTGGCCGGGGGGATCTTTCCTGCTGCTGTTATCTGCCCGGTGAAAAAGCGCCCGAAGTGCTGGGCGGCCTCGACCACGGCACGGTAGCCGCCGATATTAGCCATTGAACTCAAAGCATCCATCTTTTGCGCTCTGGAAATTCGCGGTATTGAATCCATCGCCAGAACGGAAATGGTTTTCTCTGAGAGTTTTTTTACCAACTCTTCATTTTGGCCGGGTTGAATAAAACTGATAAGCGTCTGGCCCTCCCGGAATAACTCGGTTTCATCCAATGAAAGCTCAGGGTTGAATTCGGGAGCTCGAACCTTCAGGATTATGTCGGAGGCGTCATAGAGCGTTTTTGCATCCTGTGCGATAGTGACGCCAACCTCTTGATAAGCGTCATCTGTAAATTTTGATGCCAATCCGGCACCGGACTCAATAGTGATTGTAAAGCCGAGGCTTTTTATAAGTTTTGCGACCTCCGGTGTTGTTGCAACACGCCGTTCACCTTTTCGTGTTTCTTTTGGTACACCAATACGCATGTTTGCTCTCCTTCTATCATAAGATTGACAGCTGCTGTTAATGGACCATTTTGCGGCTGTTTTGCTGGAATAATACCGATTGGTGAAAAAAAGATATCATCTGGTAATTATAATACTCATTTACAAAAAGTAAGGATCAATTCGGTGTTGACAACTTTAACTGAAAATCCAGCGACCAAAGGTTGTTTTGCCGCAGTAGGATTTTCATTACTTTGTTGTACATGGGAGGCATTCATACCCCGAGGGTATAAATGGCTGAGGCATTTGACCTTGGATTGGCGCCGGTTTATCCACTGGTAAACCGGCTTTGCCTCATTTCATTGTGTCTGAATGAAGAAAAAACTGGAAAACAGTCTGAAAGGCATGGTGACAAATTTCTGCATCGCTACGTACAATAAAAATGCTCACATCTACCTAATATGATGGGCTTTTTATTATTCTTATGCCCCATTTGAACAGAAAAATCTTATTTATGGGCAGGTACAGGCTAACGCAGCACAGATTTTTCGGGGTGGTAACCACCCCTGGCAGTGGTGTTTGGCAGTAAGATGGCTTGTTTACCCATGAGAGTACCGGGGCTGGTTACCGAATTGCATCCTGTCTGTGCATTGTCTCCGAGAATGGCGCCGAATTTTCTTCTGCCCGTGTCGATTTTTTCTCCCTTATAGAAAATAGTCACATTGCCGGGCAAAAACCGGAGGTTGGCAAATTTTGTTCCGGCACCGAGATTGGCGTTATTCCCGAGAATGGAGTCACCCAGGTAGGCGAAATGACCGGCTTTGGCGTCATCAAGAAAGATGGAGTGTTTTATTTCAGTAGTATGGCCGAGAACGCAACGTCTTCCCGTGAGAACATATCCACGCAAGTAGGCTCCCTGGCGGATTTCGGTCATGTCGCCGATGATTGCAGGAGATTTTATCATGGCTCCGCTCTCAACGAGGACACCACGGCCTATTGCTATCCGCTCTCCCATGAGAACAGCACCAGCCATGATCACCGATGCGCCATCGAGGATCTTGCCATTTTTTTCGACACGCAGCTTTCCCTTGGTGGTGTCCCCGAAATCTATCTTGCATGAACTGTCCCTCATGACCTTTCCATTATATATAATGACATGTTCTGTGGAGGGGCTGTTATCTGTTGACAGCGGTTCATTTGGACATTTGTAGTTGTCCATGTAATTTTTCAGTCTGTTTAAAGGTGTCCAGACCGGACCATCGCCTGAGAACAGATGGCTGTGTGGAAAATCGGACAGGTCGAAAAAAGACCGTATCGTCAGCATGATATTTCTCCGGTAAAAACGTTTTTCTTAAAAAAAAAATGGCAGGATGATACTATGAGAGAAAAGGGGCAGGATATCAAGAGAAAACAGGTTCTGTAACAAAAACGATCTGTGCTTGACTTCCCGGTGAGCGATGTTTAGAATTTCCCCGGATTTGAGAAGCATGTATCTGAATAATCTATATATATCTGAAAATAGGGAGGATTACCGAAAAGTAAACGGGTAGTGAAACTGCTCCCGATTTACCGGAAAAGTAATCTCTCCAGGAGGTTTTTGTGGAATTTAATGATTCATTGAGTATAGGTATGGACGATTTTTCCAATAATGAAGATATGGAAATACCTGAAGTTCTGCCTATGATGGCTGTTCGGGATGTGGTCGTTTTCAATTATATGATTATTCCCCTGTTTGTCGGGCGACCGGGTTCTGTTGAGGCTGTCAACGAGGCTCTTGCATCCAATAAACTGCTGATGCTGGTCACTCAGAAAGATGCGACAAAAGACAATCCAACGGAAAAAGACCTCTACGAAGTCGGAATGGTCTGTATGGTCATGCGGACGCTCAAGTTGCCCGATGGCCGGTTGAAGGTTCTTGTGCAGGCCATGTCCAAGGCAAGAATAAAGGAATTTCTCCGTACGGATCCATCCTACCAGGTGGCAGTGGAGGTGATAGAAGACCAGCCCATGGAAGGGGAAGTGAGCGTTGAGGTGGAAGCCCTGATGCGAACGGTACGGGAGCAGACTGAGAAAATCATGTCGCTTCGGGGAATCCTTTCCGCCGATCTTATGATGATTATCAACAACATTGAAGATCCGGGCCGATTGGCAGACCTGGTCGGTTCTAATCTACGCCTGAAGATCCCGGAATCCCAGAAAATTCTTGAGGAAACTGATCCTGTTGTCCGGTTGCAGCTGGTGAATGAACTGCTGGCCAAGGAACTGGAAGTGTCCACGGTGCAGGCAAAGATTCAGAATGATGCCAAGGAGGAGATGAGCAAATCCCAGCGGGAATATTTTCTCCGCGAGCAGATCCACGCCCTGCAGAAGGAGCTGGGAGATACAGATGATTACGGTCAGGAAATTGATGAACTTTCCCGCAGGCTGAAAAAAACAAAAATGCCGAAGCCGGTTCGAAAGGAAGCCAAAAAACAGCTGAATCGAATGGCCATGATGCACCCGGATTCTTCTGAGGCGACCATTATTCGTACTTATATTGACTGGATTCTCGATGTGCCGTGGAAGAAGGGGACCAAGGATCATCTTGATCTGAAAAGGGCAAAAGAGATCCTGGATGAAGATCATTTCGGCCTGGACAAGGTGAAGGAGAGGATTCTTGAGTTTCTTGCCGTGCGAAAGCTCAATAAATCAACCAAGGGCCCCATCCTCTGTTTCGTCGGCCCTCCGGGGGTTGGTAAAACTTCTCTCGGGCAATCCATTGCCAGGGCCATGGGGAGAAAATTCTACAGGCTCTCATTGGGCGGGATGCGTGACGAAGCGGAAATTCGCGGTCACAGGCGCACCTATATCGGCGCCATGCCCGGTAGAATTGTTCAGGGGTTAAAGACTACCGGAGCAAACAATCCTGTTTTCATGATGGACGAGGTCGATAAGATCGGTGCGGACTACAGGGGTGACCCGTCTTCGGCATTGCTGGAAGTTCTCGATCCGGAGCAGAATTTTGAGTTTACTGATCACTATATGAATCTGCCTATCAATCTGTCAAAGGTGATGTTTATCACGACGGCCAACATGAGCGATACCATCCCGAGGCCATTACTGGACAGGATGGAGGTTATTCGTCTGTCCGGGTATACCCTTGAGGAAAAGGTTGTGATTGCACGCAGGTATCTCTTGCCAAGACAGGTAAAGGAAAATGGTGTGCGTCCCTCACAGATCCGTATCAAGGATGAGACCATAGAATATATTGCCACACATTATACTTATGAAGCAGGGTTGAGAAATCTGGAGCGGGAAATCGGCAAGATCTGTCGGAAGATTGCCCGCAAGATTGCCGAAGGCGGACGGGGTCCGTACACTGTCAGTAAGAGGAATATTGAAAAATACCTCGGTCCCCCGAAAACCATACCAGAATCCGAACTGCAGCGGCTTGAGCAGCCCGGCCTGGTAACCGGTCTTGCCTGGACCGAAGTTGGCGGGGAGATATTGCAGATAGAGGTTAATCTGATGCCCGGCAAGGGTAAACTGATTCTGACAGGACAACTGGGGGATGTCATGAAGGAATCGGCCCAGGCAGCTCTAACCTATTGCCGAAGCCGTTTCCGGGAGCTGGGGGTGAAAGAGGATTATTTCGATACAATAGACATCCATATCCATGTACCCGCCGGGGCTATTCCAAAGGATGGGCCTTCGGCCGGTATCACCATGGCCACAGCACTTTATTCTGCCATTGTTCAGAAGAAAGTTATAGGAAAACTGGCCATGACAGGGGAAGTTACCCTGCGTGGACGTGTTCTGCCCATAGGTGGCCTGAAGGAAAAGGCTCTGGCGGCATTGCGTGCCGGGATCACCACGGTAATTATTCCAGAGCAGAATAAAAAAGATCTGGTGGAAATACCTGAGGATATCAGAAAGAAGATGGATTTTTACCCGGTGAAGGATATGGATCAGGTGGTGAAAATTGCGTTTAACAACAAGTCCGGTCAGAAAAAGAGAAGTACAGGGAAGAAGAAAAAATAAATTTAGACCTGAATCCTGCAATTGGTAAGTCTATTGGAGATGCGAGGCATTAAGGGCGCAGACGTATTAACATACTTCAAGCCCTTGATAACGAAGCAGATTCGATAAAATTGCCAATCCCGCAGGGCGAGGGAATAAAGAAAAAACAATCTCACTCAGAAAGTGAGTAGTACAACCCTTACTGCGATATGATAATTATTTGTTTATACAGTATGATGGACTCGTAAAAACTCCGATCTACTGCGTTGTGGGGTGATCGTGTAATGCTCGACGTACTATATGTACGCCTGCGCTTACACGACACCGCCACGCCTTGTATATCGAAGTTTTTCCAGAGTCCATCTGGGAACGTTGAACGACTTTTTACGAGATCATCACAGTATAAATACTTTTTATTTATTTTCGAAGTGCAGGATTTAGGTTAGACCAAACTGAGCTATACCCGTAGACAGAGAAGGTATTGTGACTGACGATACAGAACAGTTGGATGAAAAAAGATTTAACGGAAAAAGGGTTGTCCTGTGGACAGCCCTTTTTCTGTTTCTTGCCGGATTGATGCTCTTTATCTGGTTTGCTGCCTACCTGGTTGGAAAAGGACCCGGGCCCGCGGGCCGGAAAGTGGTGGTAACCATTCCTTCGGGAACATCCGTCAGGGGCGCAGCAAAAATATTGGGAGAAAACGGATTGATCTATGATGATATCCGCTTTTCCCTGCTGGTCAAATTGTCCGGTCATGCAGCCCATATTCGAGCTGGAGAATTTCAGCTTGTAACGGGAAAAACTCCGGGTAAATTACTGGAAGAGCTGCTCAAAGCAAGACAGGTACAGCACCCGATAACCATTCGAGAGGGATTGAGGGCACAGGAAATTGGTGAAATTTTTGCAGCGGAAGGTTGGTGTGATTCGAAATCCTTTATGGACCATGTTACAGACAGCAGCTTGATTGCATCCCTGGGACTGAAAGGGCTTGACAGTCTGGAGGGATATCTTTATCCGGATACCTATATGCTGACCCTGGAAACCAAGGGGGCGGAAAAGATCATCACCATGATGGTCAGACGGTTTTTCCAGGTCTGGAAGGACCTGATACAACAGGAGAATATGGAAGCTCCTTTTTCGAGAAAAGAAGTGGTTATCCTGGCCTCTATTATTGAAATGGAGACGGGAGATCCGGGGGAGCGTCCGCTTATTGCCGGACTTTTTCTCAACAGACTGAAACGGGGGATGCGCCTGCAGTCTGATCCCACTGTGATTTATCCTTATCGGAACAGGGGGTATTTCGGTCCCATTACCCGTACCCATCTTCGTACGTCCTCACCTTATAATACCTATATATTGTCAGGCCTGCCCGCCGGGCCTATCTGTAATCCCGGTCGGGAATCCTTGTTGGCAGTATTGCGACCTGTTGAAAGTAACTATCTTTATTTTGTGTCGAAAAATGATGGCACACACTCTTTTTCCAGGACGCTGCGGGAACATAATCGCGCCGTGCAAAAATATCAGCGGAAAAAAAGAAATAAAAGAGGTAAATAGGGAGTCTGTTTAGCTGTTGTTAACAGTCATGGATTCAGGTTCCTGTCATAAATGGAGAAGAGAGTGAAAATCGGTCTTGTTCAGATAAATCCGGTTATCGGAGATTTTTCCGGGAACTGTGAAAAGATTAAAAAATGGGTTGATTCTGCCAGGGAAAAAAACTGCTCCCTTATTATTTTTCCTGAACTTGTAGTGTCGGGTTATCCACCCCAGGATCTGCTTGAACGTGAGGTTTTTCTCCAGAGTTACGAACAGGCACTGCAACAACTGGTGCAGGACCTTCCACCCGGTCCTGATGTGATGCTTGGTTGTGTTGAAAGGCGGGGAGATGGGCGGGGGAAACCACTGTACAATTCCGCTGTAGTGATTCGTGATAACAAAATTATTTTTCGAGCCAGAAAACGTCTCCTGCCTTCCTATGACGTCTTTGATGAGACCAGGTATTTTGAACAGGGACCTGTTTCCGATATCTATGAAATCCATGGGCATCGTTTCTGTGTGACGATCTGCGAAGATGTCTGGCACCACGAGGTTCGTGACTATTCAATCCGGCCGGTGGATGATATTATCATAAGTGATGGTGCCCGTGTTGACGGGGTTATCAATATTTCCGCCTCTCCCTTTCAACGGGACAAGGAAAAGTTAAGGAAAACACTGTTTGCGGAAATTTGTTGCACTCACAATATTCCGTTTTTCTATTGCAACCAGGTGGGTGGCCAGGATTCCCTTATCTTTGACGGACGCAGCCATGTACTGGACAGCCAGGGCCGGACTGTTGCACAGGCCGCGGGATTCAGGGAAGATATGATTGTCGTCGACAGCTCCGACTGGACAGGTGAGATGCATGAACCCGCCGAGATGGAATCGGTTCCGTCAGTGTACGATGCCCTGGTCCTCGGGGTCAGGGATTATGTGAAAAAATGTGGTTTCTCCTCGGTGGTTCTGGGGTTGTCCGGAGGGATCGATTCGGCGGTCACCGCTGTCATCGGGGTTGATGCCCTGGGATCGGAAAATGTTCTCGGTGTGGCTATGCCCTCCCTGTACAGCTCCGATGATTCCTTGGAAGATGCCCTTGAACTCGTCGCCAATCTTGGCTGCGGTTTTGAAAAAATTCCCATTGATGAACTGTTTTCAACCTTTAAAAAAAACCTGTCACCGCTGTTTGCGGGTTTTGGAGAGGATGTCACGGAACAGAATCTCCAGGCACGTATCAGAGGCAACCTGCTGATGGCCCTGTCAAACAAGTTTAATCATTTGCTGCTGACTACAGGCAACAAGAGCGAAATGGCTGTCGGGTACTGTACCCTCTACGGTGATATGAGTGGCGGGCTGGCGGTTATTTCCGATGTCCCAAAACAGCTTGTCTATGAACTCGCTGAATATATTAATCGGCAAAAAATCCGTATTCCACCCCGTATTATTACGAAACCGCCTACCGCTGAATTGAAACCTGACCAGTGTGATCAGGATGATCTGCCGCCCTATGAAATACTGGACAGGATCCTTGAACTGCATCTGGAAGGCGGGGAAGGACCGGATGAAATCACAGCAAGGGGGTTTGACAATGATGTTGTCAGGGATGTCCTGCGACGGGTGCGCATAAATGAATATAAGCGAAAGCAGGCGCCAATGGGACTCAAGGTGACCAGCAAGGCTTTTGGCTATGGACGCAGGTTTCCCAATGTTCAGAATTTTCAGCAATAGTCTATTTTATGGCTGGTGACCCTGACATGTCGGAAAAGAGAAAGCGTGTGTTGCACTGGTTTTTTATCGTTTTTGCTGCTGGAGCCTTTGTCTGGCTGATCTACAGTGAAGCGGTATTGAACCGTCCCGAAAAGCTGGGAATCACCAGCTCCGGCATGGTTGACATGTGTATCACCTGCCACAGGGATGAAAAACTCGATCCCGCCCATGATCCAAAGGTGATTGGCTGCAGCAGTTGTCATCTCGGCAATCCTCTTGCCATTACCGAAGAAGCGGCCCACAGGGATATGGTACTGAATCCGGGTGATCTCCGTCATGTGGAGAAAACCTGTTCAACTGAAGGGTGTCATCCAAAGGATGTTCACAAGGTAAAGAATTCCCTCATGGCAACCAACAGGGGGATTCTCGGTACCCTTCTCTATTACTGGGGGAGAGCAAAAGCCAGGATACGGAGCTTACGGTCGAAAAACTGCTGCAAGAGAAAAAAGATACCCTTGCCATTGATTATTTCAGTAAACTCTGCGCCACCTGCCACCTCTGGAAACAGAAAAATGATATGGTCGGTGCTCCCGATTTTTTCAGAAAAAAGGGTGGGGGATGTTCCGCCTGCCATTATTCAATCCCTGGGGAATCGGGTGTTTCAGTTACAGTGTCCGATGACGGTGATGAGCTTGAAAAAAAGAAAATCCATCCCCTGGTAACGAAAAAGGTTCAAAGTTCCAACTGTGTACGGTGCCATAACCGTTCCGGCAGGATAGGCATCTCCTACATGGGTATTTTTGAATCTGAAGGGTATGGAACGCCCTATGAAAAGGGAACGGTGAGCTCAAAACAGCTTCCCGGGGCCAGGTTTTATCTTGATCTGGCTGATGATATTCATCACAGCAGGGGGATGGAGTGTATAGACTGTCATACCAGAAATGAGATTATGGGAGATGGTACCAGTTATGCCCATTATGAAGATCAGCTGGAGATATCCTGTGAAACCTGTCATACAGCTGATCCAGGGATTACCAGGAAAAATAATCGTTTGAACAATGTTGTAAAAGGAAAGGATGGCTGGGTTCTTGCTGGCAAGGTGAATGATAAAAACTTTCCCTTGAAACCGATAAAAAAAGGAGTCTGTGACTTTACTGCCCACAAGCGGGTTTCATGCGAGGCGTGCCATTCAAGCTGGGTGGCTCAGTGCTATGGCTGCCATGTGAAAAGGGATGCGGCCCAGACCCACCTGGATAAACTGACTCTGAAAGAGACCTCCGGCTGGTGGGAAGAGGGGCGGTCTTATATCCGCTATGAAAAACCGATGCTTGGAGTGTGGAATGACGAGGTGGTCATCGTTACTCCCGGCTGCCAGGATATAGTCACGGTACTTGACAAAAAGGGTAAGCTTGAAAAGAGTTTTAATCGTTTAACCATGGCTGCTATCAACCCCCATACCACCCAGGCAAAAGGGAGAAAATGCATTGATTGTCATGGCTCGACTAAAACCCTTGGGCTTGGAAATGGAACCTTGTACGAGAAGGATGGGAAACTGGTCTTTGAGCCTTTGGGACAGGGGGTGATGACGGACAGTGGTAAAACCGTGCCCCTTGATGCCTATGTGACCCTTGATGGAGAGCCGTTGCAGAACAGCTCCCGGCCGGAACTGCGTCCCTTCAATGGGGTCGAGTTAAAGGCTATTCTGCGTGTGGGGACATGTGTCATCTGCCATGATTCTTATGAAGACAGAATCTGGAAATCATACACGGCAGAGACAGTCTGCAGCCGTGATAAATCTGAAGATTAATAGAGGGGAGACGGTATCGGTATTGTAACAGGAAATATTTCCGGCCTGAAAAAGCACCAGATCAAATCCCTGGAACGTCTGGGAACCAAGAGGGTGCAGCGGGATAAAATCATTAATCCGGAAATGGCACGAAACATCTGTCAGCTGTCCATGGAAATTAACAGGCAGATAGGGTTGCTCGTGCATCGGTCCGGCAAGGTAGAATCCATTATTGTGGGTGATTATTCCCGGATTGTCATTCCCAGGCTCGGTCATGTGCGTTCTTCCGGCGGGAGACTGAAAGGACTGAGACTCATCCATACTCATCTGGCCGGGGAAGATATCAGTGATGAAGACCTGATGGATCTGCTCTTTCTCAGGTTGGATCTGCTCTCAGTGTTGAAAATGACCGAAGATGGCCTCCCTGAACAGCTATATACAGCCCATTTACTCCCCGCCGTAAAAGATGGAAGAAACTGGATATTTCTTGATCCGGTTCATCCGGCCAATCAGTTTGAGTCGGCGGAAGAACTGATTCTGGCAGTGGAGCGGGATTTTGCAGCTCAGCACAGGGCAAAGAGTGTCGACAGTAAAGAGGACAGGGCAATTCTGATCAGTGTCAGTACGGAGTCGCGGCTTCGGGCGGAGGAGTCCCTGGCGGAGCTTGCCGAACTGAGCCGGTCTGATAATGTGAAAGTTCTCGATACTGTTCTGCAGCGCAGACGAAAGGTCAATCCACGCCTAATTCTTGGTAAGGGAAAGCTGGCGGAAATTATGATACGGGCGCTACAGCTTGACGCGAATCTGCTCATTTTTAATCAGGAACTGAATCCGTCCCAGATTCGATCCATTACCGAATTTACCGAGTTGCGTGTTATAGACCGTACGCAACTCATCCTTGATATTTTCGCCCACAGGGCCATGAGCAGGGAGGGAAAGCTCCAGGTGGAGATGGCCCAGTTGAAATATATGCTGCCAAGGCTTTCTTCAAGGGATGATTCCCTGTCGCGGCTGACAGGTGGAATTGGTGCCAGGGGGCCTGGAGAAACAAAGCTTGAGATTGATCGCCGCAGGATCAATGACAGGCTTGCCAGGTTGGCAAAAGAATTGAAAAATGTCAGCCGGGAGCGGTACCGGAGACGGGCAAAGAGAAGAAAGAGAGATCTGCCGGTCATCTCCCTTGTCGGTTATACCAATGCTGGAAAATCGACACTGCTCAACACTCTTACCAACAGTTCTATCGTTGCCGAGAACAAACTTTTTGCAACTCTGGACCCCACCAGCCGCAGGTTGCGTTTTCCAAAGGAAATTGAGGTTATCATAACAGATACCGTAGGGTTTATCCGGGATCTTCCTGCTGAACTGCTCAAAGCATTCATGGCCACACTGGAAGAACTGCAGGAAGCGGATCTTCTTGTCCATGTAATTGATGTCTCAAATCCTCTCTACCAGGACCAGGTACAGGTGGTGGAAAATCTTCTGGAAGAGCTGGAGCTGGGATCCATTCCATGTCTGAAACTCTATAACAAGGCAGATCTCCTTCAGGACAGCACTGTTGCGGATGGCTTGCTGAGAAAAAATGAGTTGCTGGTAAGTTGTTTTGAGCCCGAGACATTAAAGACGTTTCTGATCAAAGCTGAAACGCTGATAGGCAAGGTTGCGGGAATAAATTGTCAGGGACGTAGGTAGAATCCCAGTTCTTTTTCAAAGGCCTGATCTTCTATAAATTCACAGCCGATCCTCCCCCTGTCAACCGAGCGGATGATGACATTTTTGAAAAGTACTGTCTGCTTTCGGTTGTCAAGGGTGAAGCTCAGTGTACCTTTCTGGCCTGTCTTGATATTGTGTATTCCGCGGACGAGAAAGCAGACACCACTGAGAGAAAGGTTTGAAATTTTGACAAGTCCACCGCCTGTTGCAGGTGTTTTTAGCTCATAAGTACCTGTTAAGTCAGTATTTTTTCTGTAGTGACGTCGAAATTCAAGCTGGATCCTGAATCTGTTGCCACACTTGCATTTCACCTTCAGCAGATGTTGACGATTACGGAACTGAGTAACGGATATGGTTTTTGCCAAATTGCACTTCGGGCAGATGATGGTTGCTTCATTGCCACTTTTCACGAAGGATTTGGTCATATTCTTTTCTGTCGTCATACCTGATTATACAATCATACGAATCTATTATCAAATCTACAGAGCCTCACATATTATAAGACCAAATGAGATAAATGACTATAGGTAAATAGAATGAATTCTTTTTTTTGAGGGGATAGAGGTGAGGGGTGAGGGGTTGGGGGTTGGGAGTTAGGAGTTGGGGGTTAGTCGTAGATTATTGCGGTGTATCTCTCAAGGACTTCTTCAGTTTCCCGGTCCAGATCGGCTGCAACCTCGTGAATCTGGTATTCCTTGCCACAGAGGGTACATCGCAGTCGTACGCGTCTGCAACTGCGATGTACTTCTAGTTTTCCTGCACACTGTTTACATTTCATGATTGTCCGGTTCAGGAAAGCAGTTCTTCCCTGGTAAAAAGTGATTCAAGAGTATATCCAGCCTCTTTCAGGACTTCAGTGCCTCCTTCCTGCCTTTCCACCAGTGTGGCCACGAGACCTACCTTGAAACCGGCATCTTCCACTCTTTCAATAACCTTAAGGAGAGTTCCGCCGGTGGTGACTACATCTTCAAGCAGGGCGACCGTGCAGCCTTTTTCCATGTTCTTCAGTCCTTCAATATAGTTTCCGGTCCCGTGACCCTTTGCCTCTTTTCTGACAATAAAGGCGGGGATGGGTTTGTCGGCGAGATAGCTGGCAATGGAAACCGCCGTGACGAGAGGGTCAGCACCAAGCGTCATGCCCCCGACGGCATGAATGGGAGTATCAGATTTCTGCAGCAGTTCAAACAGGAGCTTGCCACAAAGATACGCACCTTCAGCTGAAAGAGTTGTCTGTTTACCATCTATATAGAAATCGGAAGTTTTGCCGGAAGTGAGGGTAAAGGTTCCTTTTCTGTAGGATTTTTCCAGAAGAATATCTTTTAACCGCTGTCTATCGTTCATTTTATTATGTATGCCTGGAGAAATTGATGTCATTGTTGGATTATCCATGAAAACCGTGCAATAGTACATTTTTTTTGCTGGAGTTAAAAGAAAAAACTGGTATGTTCATCAAATGTTGTCAGGCTTGAAGCGTTTTTTTCAACCACTGAAAGTAATAATTGCCCGTTTTGAAGTCTTTTGAAATGTTTCTTCGGCGATTCGGCTGAGAGGCTGAATACTTGTCTGGAATCGTTTTCGCATGATGTGTATGTCGTGTTGTCATATTGAAAAGGTGAAATTATGTGTGGTATTGTAGGATATTGTGGTCCCCGTAAGGTCGTTCCGGTTGTTCTGGAAGGTCTCAGAAGGCTTGAATATCGTGGTTACGATTCTGCCGGTATAGTGTACCTGGAAGAGGGTAAACTTGTTAAGCATCGCTCCAGGGGGAAACTGTCGAAGCTTGAAAGTATTATCGACTCCGCAATAATTGCCCCATCTCATATTGGTCTTGGTCATACGCGTTGGGCCACACATGGTGCTCCGACAACGGAAAATGCCCACCCTCACAGTGACTGTACCGGGGACCTTGTCGTTATTCATAACGGCATTATAGAAAATTATCATTCTCTCAGGACTGAGCTGAAGGAAAAGGGACATGTTTTTTCCTCGGAGACCGACACGGAAGTATTGGCTCATCTCATTGAAGAGTATCTCGATACGGATTTGGTCGCCGCAGTAAAACAGGCTATAGAACGGATAGAAGGCGCCTATGCCATCGGTGTGCTTTGGTCGGGAATGGAAGATACCATTATCGGTGTAAGAAATCAGAGTCCACTCGTTCTTGGTCTCGGAGGCGAAGAAGGAAATTTCCTGGCCTCTGACATTCCAGCGTTTCTCCCCTATACCAACAAGGTTGTTTTCCTGGATGATATGGAGCTGGCGGTCATTACCGCACATAGCTGTGAGATCCAGTCCCTTGAAACCGGTCTTCCCGTGGAAAAAGAGGTGAATACCATTGACTGGAACGCAGGAATGGCCGAAAAGGCAGGTTATAAACATTTCATGCTCAAAGAGATTTTTGAGCAGCCCCAGGCAATTACCAATACGATCAGCGGGCGAATCAACCCGGAAACTGGTGAGGTTGATCTGCCGGAGATCAATCTTGATCGTGAGGCTATAGAATCTTTTGACAGAATTTTTCTGGTAGCCTGTGGAACATCCTGGCATGCGGCCCTTATTGCCAAATACTGGATAGAAAAATTCGCCCATATTCCGGTGGAAGTAGATATTGCCTCAGAATTCAGGTACAGAAATCTGTTGATAAACGAACGGGTGCTGACGGTTTCCATTTCCCAGTCAGGGGAAACGGCTGATACCCTTGCCGGTATCAGGAGGGCTAAGGAGATGGGGTCGAAGGTTGTCACCATCTGTAATGTTGTCGGCTCAACCATGACAAGGGAAGCGGACGGCACTATTTACACCCATGCGGGCCCGGAAATTGGTGTGGCTTCCACCAAGGCATTCATTTCCCAGCTTGCCGCTCTCTTTCTTTTTACCCTGTATCTTGCTGGAAAAAAAGAGACAGTTTCTGCTGAGAAACGTCTGGAACTGGGTAAGGCCCTCATTAATATCGCAGGAGTGGTTGATCGGGAACTTCCCCGTCTTCGTACTGATATTGAAAATCTCATAGATGATTTCTGGGATTGTCGAGATTTTCTTTTTGTGGGAAGGGGGCTCAGTTTTCCCATTGCCCTTGAAGGTGCATTGAAATTAAAAGAGATATCGTATATTCATGCGGAAGGTTATGCCTCCGGAGAATTGAAACATGGTCCCATTGCCCTGATTGACAAAGAGATGCCCATCGTCGCCTTGATCCCCAGAGATGAAGTCTACCAGAAAAGTTTGTCCAATGTGGAAGAGATCAAGGCAAGAAAGGGGCGCCTTATTCTCTTTGGTACAGAGGGTGACACTCATCTGGAAAAACTGACGGATGATGTGATCTATCTGCCGGAGGTTCATGAAGAAATGAATCCTATTCTCTATACAATTCCCGCTCAGTTACTCTCCTATGAAATTGCATCCAGACGAGGCTGTGATGTCGATCAGCCGAGAAATCTGGCCAAGAGCGTGACGGTGGAATAGAGGGGCAAAAGAGATTCAGATTGTGTTGATTGTCGCCCTGTCCAGGAATTCGGGAGTGACAATCAGTTCTTTTTCACCGTCTTTTTCCAGATAAATAAGGATATCTTCGGGCCTGACTGAAGTGGAATATATTGTTCCGCCTCCAAGATCCTTGTCCTGCCAGCGTTTACGGAACCAGTTTACCTTTCTGTTACTGATTGTCCAGCAGAACCCGCTGGGGCTGTCAGTGATGGAGCCTCGATAGGCGATGGCACCATCACCGGGGAGTGGCTGGCCCAGGGAGTAAAAGCGTTCCCGGTTACATTCACTGAATAGATCATGCCAGAGTGTGAAATGACCATCGGCCAGAAAGGAGCCGTTTTCCCTGTAAAAAAGGTTGAGAACAGTTTCTTCAAGAGCATTTTCAGCTCTGAATATATCGAGATTGTTCTGGAGAAACTGGAGGTGGTCCAGGGGATGGAGACTCTTCAGGGCCGCAGAGATTGATTCAGCCCTTTCCAGGTTCATGCGGATTTCCATAATCTTTTGTTTTCGCATGATTTCATGCCGTTCCTGCATGAGTTTATTTGAAAATGACCCAGGGAAGTCCTCGGGCGGGTAAAGAAATTTCAGACCTGTTAGGTTCCATTTCATTGTATTCACCTGTTATGGGAAGAAGGGTATCAGAGGGAAGCCAGGGTGAGCCAGCTGTTGGCAACATCCAGCATTCTGTTGGCATAGCCCCATTCATTATCAAACCAGCAGAGCAGTTTCAATAAATGACCATTGCTGACCCTGGTCTGGGTCGCGTCAAAGATTGAGGATCTGGAATCGGTATTGAAATCAACGGATGCATGGGGTTCTTCAGTATAACCGAGCAGTCCTTTTAAAGTTGTACAGGCACTGTTTTTTATCAGATTATTGACTTCTTTGACACTCGTTTGTTTTTTTACATTGATTGCCATATCCATAACCGAGACATTGATGGTCGGCACCCGAAGATGGAGGCAGTGAAATCTGCCGGCCATTTCAGGCATCAATCGTTCAATACCCTTGTCCAGGTTTGTTTCCACGGGAATGATGGAGTGGAGGGCACTCCGGGTTAACCGCAGGTCGGTATGGTGGTAATTGTCGATAACCGGCTGGTCGTTCATGGCGGAATGAATTGTTGTAGTGACCCCGTTCTCAATGCCGAATTCCCGATTGAGCAGATGGAGAACCGGGACAATACAGTTTGTCGTGCATGATGCATTGGAAACAATAGTGTGCTCCGGTCGCAACTGGTCCTCGTTATAACCATAAACTATGGTAGCATCTATATCGGGTTGAGCGGGATGGGAAAAGAGAAGTCGTTTTGCGCCATTATTGATATGCTGTTCTGCCTGTTTTCGGTCGGAAAAGGAACCGGAACATTCAAACAGCAGGTCCACATCCAGTTGCTTCCAGGGAAGGGCAGTAGGGGTTTTATGGTGAAATATCTCAATCTTGTCCTCACCCACGTAGATACTGTTTCCGTCATGTCTGAGAGGATAAGGGAAACGGCCATGGGTTGTGTCGTATCGTGTCAGATAGGTGAGGGTCTCAATGTCAGCGGGTTCATTTATGGCGACAATTTTAAATTTTGATCTGTATGGGCTGGAATATATTGCCCTGAGAACACTCTGGCCGATTCGCCCATATCCGTTGATTGCAACTCTGTACATTGGTTTTATTTGTCTCTTAAGTTTTATTCGGTCACTCTTGTACAATTGCCATAAAAACCAGGAATGTTATCAATACTCAAGTTTAAGGTAGAGCACAATACTGTTTTCAACTCAATCCTCCATATCAGAAAATGAAACAGATAACTTTTTTATTTATATAAGGATATTGTGAATCAAATATTATTTAGTACCGGATCCAGGTTTCATGTTTTTGGCAAAGAGTTGACAGTTGAGTGATATTGATGGAGCGATATTGGAACCGGTACGGTAAATTATGTGATTGTTTTATAACACGACATAAGAATCAGGAGATGGAAATGAAACCTAAAGGAAGAACAATTATCAATACTGGTGACGGGAAAGGTAAAACAACTGCGGCCCTTGGCACAGTTTTCCGGGCTCTGGGTCATGGTCACCGGGTTTGTGTAATCCAGTTTCTCAAAGGCCAGGGACGGTATGGTGAAAGAATAATGGCCGAACAGCTGGATAACCTGGACTGGTTTATCTGTGGTAAAGGGTTTGTATTTACAAAGGAAAATATTGAAGATGACAGGAAGGTGGCCAGAAAAGGATTTGAGTTGGCAAAGGAAAAGGTAGATAGTGGACAATATGATCTGATTGTTCTGGATGAAATAACCTACCTGCCTATGTATGATTTCCTTGAGGAGAAAAAAATAGTCGAACTCATCCAAAACAAACCAGAAAATCTGAGCCTTATTCTCACGGGAAGGGGTGCTTCACCAGAACTGATGGAGGTTGCCGATACGGTGTCGGAAATCCGGGTTATCAAACATGCGTATGAACAGGGGATCAAGGCCCAGAAGGGGATTGAATTTTAATGCCTTACGCATGATAAGGAACTTCCAGAGGGGGAGGAGCTATGTTTGATAAAGGCGCGCTGAAGGGCATAAAGGTTCTTGATCTGTCCAGGATGCTGCCGGGGCCATACTGTTCCATGATACTTGCAGATCATGGTGCTGAGGTTATTGCCGTTGAGAGCAGAAGATTCCAAGGGGATGGGCTATTTTTCAATGATCTGAACAGAAACAAACGCCATATGTCCCTGGATCTGAAAAACAGCAAAGGGTTGGAGATTTTTTTTAAACTGGCCAAACATGTGGATGTGATCATCGAAGGATTTCGGCCCGGTGTGGTTAAAAGGCTCGGAGTGGATTATGGGTCTGTGAAAAAAATTAACCCCTCAGTAATTTATTGTTCAATTACCGGTTATGGTCAGGATGGACCTCTGGCCGACCGGGTTGGACACGATATCAACTACCTTGCCCAGGCCGGAATACTTGATCTTATTGGTCCTGCAGATGGTGCTCCGACAGTTCCCGCGGTCCAGTTAGCCGATATAGCAGGTGGCAGTCTGCAGAGTGTTATTGGAATTATGATGGCCCTTTACGCCCGGGAAAAACATCCCGAAAAGCTGGGCCAGTATATTGATATTGCCATGGCGGACGGGATGATAGGTTTCCATGCTCTGCCGTATTTTCTGGAAAAAGAGACTGGACAGGTACAGAAACGTTCCAATACCATGTTGTCACACAGATATGGTTGTTATAATACTTACAAGACGGCTGATGGCAGATTTTTGGCAATAGGAGCGGTTGAAAACCGCTTCTGGAGCAAACTCTGTGAGGTTCTTGGAAAACCTGAATACGGAAAAGCTCAATATGATGAAAATGTCCGGGAAGAAATCATTGAATGGCTGAGGGAAACCTTTCAGAAAGAGCCGTTAAGCAAATGGGACAGCCTGTTGTCCGCTCTTGAAGTTTGCTATGCACCGGTTCAGACAATGACAGAGGTGTTCAGAGATGAACATTTTCTTGAGCGTTCGATGGTAATAAAAAACAAAGGTGCGGATGGTTCAGATGAGGTGAGTCTTGGCCCTGCTGTCAAGCTTGGTGGAACACCCGCTTCACTGAGAACTGAGCCCCAGGGTTTCGGTCAGAGCACTTCAGAAATATTACAGGAGCTTGGGTTCGGGATAAAGAGATCCGGGAATTTTATCGGTTGAATGTTGTGTAATATTGGTTAACCAGCATTTCTCATGAAGAAAAAATAAAAAAGACCTGGAAGAATTTCTTCCAGGTCTTTTTTATTTCAGATCTATTTATGGATATATCTTATTCTTCAGCATGGACATAGAATGGCCATTTATGGAAGAACCATTCGTTCCACAACAGTGGAATAATCCACCAGAAGTTCCATATTAACGATTCGCCATGGGCAAAACGATGGGAGAATTCTTCCATATGATGATTGCCGAGTCCCCAGTGACCGAAATTAGCGTAGTAGAAAATCCAGTAACTGACAGCGGCGAAGGCGAGAACGCCGATAGTCCGAAGAAAGAACGCCGGCCATCCGTCTACATCCAGGCCGAGGGCCAGGTCATCAAAATAATGGTGCCAGATGAGGAATGGAATCAGGGTAAAACCGGCGATTTCTGCTGAATGCAGCCAGAGAAAACGCTGAACTTCAGCGGCACCTTTAGCTTCTTCCAGGTGATGGAAGGATTCTGCAGGAACCCACATGGGTATGATTTTCATACAGAACAGGGCTACAAGGTATGCTCCGATGAAGGAGAGGATTACACTGATAATGCCTTTCAGCGGTTGTGGTGCCGGGATGAGACTCCAGGGCTTCATACGCCACACATTAACTGTCATGAACAGGATGATAATCGCCCATTCCCACCAACCGAAAACCCAGTGAACATGCCCAGTTCCACCTAACGCGGTCCACCAGGGTGCGCTCAGAACGGGGCCCTTGAAAACCAGGCCGAAGAACGGCAGAATAAGGATTGTGTAGGCAAAAAGTGTCAGAAAAGTTCCCCAGCCGAGCTCGGCAAATCCGGCAGCCGGTTGTTTAATATTGGATGGTTGTACCGGCCATTTGCCAAAGAAAATGGTGGAAACAGGATAGGTGTAAAAACCTATGAGAACAAAACAGACAACCGCGACCTGGGCAAGTTTGCCGGGTTTTCCGAGTTCGTCAAGGCCGTAATAGCTGAGTACATTCATACCCAGCCCAAGAACTCTGTAAAAAATTACATCAATCACAAACCAGACCAGTATAACATTGGTTATGGTCATGATAATACCGCGCATCGGCTGTGAGATGTTCTGGAAAGGCCAGTCGCCCAAAAACATGTGCTGCCAGATACCTACCAGAATCATCATGGCAAGGTACATTACAAAGGGGTAGGGGAACCAGCCGATCGGCCCCCGTGGATCACTCAGGATATACCAGGTGGCCCAGGCAATACCAAAAAAAGTGAAAAATGAAATAATGCCGGTTAAGGGTTGTCCCCATCGTGGTTTCAACTGTGCTGCAGCCATACGATCCTCCTTTGAAAATTTGAGTAATAATTACTTTCCACCTTGCCCAACAAACAGGTAAAGCATGATTTTCTTATATCGGAACATCACAATCTGGTTACGCGGTTAACTTCAACCGAGCGCTCAGTCATTTTTAATAACTGACAAAATTTTTAACAGCAATTGTTTCACAGAGTGAAACGGCACTGAAATAATAACAAATATTATTCTGACTAAGCGCTCAATCAATTTCCCTGATGATTAACAGAAGATGAATTTTTGTCAATCATTATTTGTAGAAAAATGAAATTGAGCGCCTGGTCACTCTTCACATATTTCTTCTGTACTGGCCCCCGACTTCGTAAAGTGCATTGGTTATCTGACCCAGGCTGCAATGCTTTACAGTCTCAAGGAGTTCCTCAAAAATATTTCTGCCTTCCAGTGCCGTTGTTTTCAGGTTTTCAAGGGCGGCAGGACATTCATTTTTGTGGCGTGCGTGAAAATCAGCAAGACGCCGGATCTGTTTGTCCTTTTCTTCATCTGTTGCCCTTGCCAGTTCCAGGCAGGCATTTTCTTCATCGTAGTTGGCGTCTGGATTGCAAAAAGTGTTCACACCTATGATCGGATATTCACCGGAGTGCTTTAATCCCTCGTAGTACATGGATTCTTCCTGAATTTTTCCACGTTGGTATCCAGTCTCCATTGCACCGAGAACACCGCCACGATCAGTAATACGATCAAATTCCACGAGAACAGCCTCCTCCACAAGATCGGTCAGTTCTTCGACAATAAAACTTCCCTGATTCATATTCTCATTTTTGGCCAGTCCCCATTCATTATTGATAATGAGCTGGATGGCCAAAGCCCGTCTAACAGATTCCGCACTGGGTGTTGTAATGGCCTCATCATAGGCATTGGTATGCAGGGAATTGCAGTTGTCATAGATGGCACAGAGGGCCTGCAGGGTAGTGCGAATATCGTTAAATTGAATCTCCTGGCAGTGCAGGGATCTTCCTGAAGTCTGGATATGGTATTTCAGACGCTGGGAAGTCTTTGAAGCGTTATATTTCTTTTTCATGGCAAGGGACCAGATGCGTCTGGCAACACGACCAATGACCGTGTATTCCGGATCCATTCCATTGGAAAAGAAGAAGGAGAGGTTGGGAGCGATGTCGTTTATATCCATACCTCTGGCCAGATAATACTCCACATACGTAAAGCCATTGGAAAGCGTCAGTGCCAGCTGAGTGATGGGGTTGGCCCCGGCTTCTGCAATATGGTAACCGGAAACGGAAACGGAATAGAAATTTTTGACATTGTGGTCGATAAAATACTCCTGAATGTCTCCCATCATTTTCAGTGCAAATTCAATGGAGAATATACAAGTGTTCTGCCCCTGGTCTTCCTTGAGAATATCGGCCTGGACGGTACCACGAACCGTTGAAAGTACATCGGCCTTGATTTTAGCATATTCATCGGCGGAAGGTGCCTTGCCGGTTTTATTTTTGAACTTATCAACCTGTTGGTCAATGGCGGCATTCATGAACATGGCAAGCATGATAGGGGCCGGACCGTTGATGGTCATGGAGACAGAGGTGGTGGGAGCGCAGAGATCAAAGCCGTCATAGAGAACCTTGATATCATCCAGGGTACATATGGAAACACCTGAAGTGCCGATTTTACCGTAAATATCGGGACGGGTGGCTGGATCCATACCATAGAGGGTTACTGAGTCAAATGCCGTGGAAAGCCTTTTTGCTTCTGAATTTTCAGACAGCAGCTTAAAACGGGCGTTTGTCTGTGCAGGACCACCTTCGCCGGCGAACATTCTGGTGGGTGCCTCTCCGGTTCGCTTCATGGGGAAGACTCCGGCGGTATACGGAAAATAGCCGGGGAGATTTTCTTTACGCATCCAACAGTAGAGATCTCCGGGATCGGTAAATTTGGGCAGAGATATCTTAGGGATCTTTGAGTGGGAGAGTGAACGGGTGTATAGAGGAACTCTTATTTCACGGCCACGTACTGTATAGACGTATTCGTCTCCACTGTAGGCCTGTTTGATATCGTGCCAGCTTTGAATGATGTCCTCTGTTTCAGGAGTTATCTGCTTTGCTGTCTGTGAAATTTTTTCCTGAAGAAGATCACAGAGAGGCTGGTACGTTTCCTCTTCGCAATCGATCATATCGAGACTTTCCGAAAGGTGGCGGCGTTTTCTGACCCATTCAGACTGCTCTTCTGATTCCTTGTGGTAAGAGCGTACGGTACTTGATATTTCAGCGAGGTAGCGAATACGATCTGAAGGAATGACAATAGTCTTGGAGGAAGATGTTTTCGACTGAGGTCGGGGCAGGGACGGCTGCAGTTTTAATGATGTTTTTTCAGCCAGCATATCAATAATGGCGTGGTAGAGTGCTGTGGTACCGTCATCATTGAACTTTGAGGCGATTGTGCCGAAGACAGGAAAATCCTCAGGTTTGGTATCCCATGCCTTTCTGTTACGCTGAACCTGTTTACGGATGTCACGGATGGCATCGTCACTGCCTTTCTTTTCAAATTTATTGACGACAATGCAATCTGCATAATCGAGCATATCGATTTTTTCGAGCTGGGAGGGGGCACCGTACTCACTGGTCATGACATAGATGGAAAGATCCGAGAGGTCGGTGATCTTCGAGTCGCCCTGGCCGATTCCCGCGGTTTCAGCAATGATAAGATCAAACCCGGCAGCCTTTGCCACTGCTATTGCTTCAGGCAGCGCTTCAGAGACTTCTGTGGAAGAGTTCTGGGTGGCAAGACTGCGCATGTAGACATTGTCGGAGGAGGTGATGGAGTTCATGCGAATCCTGTCACCCAGAAGAGCGCCACCCGTTTTTCTCCGTGAAGGATCACAGCAGATAATTGCAATGGAAATATCCTTGATATCATGGAGAAAACGGACAATTATTTCATCAGTCAAAGAGGATTTTCCTGCACCCCCGGTTCCCGTAATACCAATAACAGGCGGGTTGTTTTTTTCAGCAATCGGGGCGAGTTGAGCCATGAGAGTTTCCAGCTCATTGCTGTCGGTGCTTTTGGCCTTCTGGACAGCTGTAATAAACCCGCCAATAGCCTTTGGGTTTTTGGTATCCAGGGTTTCGGGGTCAAGATCATGGAAGGGCAGGGTGGAAAAATCCATCTCCCGGATCATATGGTTGATCATTCCCTGTAACCCCATAAGACGCCCATCTTCAGGGGAATAGATTTTTGTAACTCCATACGCTTCAAGTTCCTTGATTTCGTCGGCAACAATGACACCGCCTCCACCACCAAAGACCTTGATGTGGGATGCATTTTTTTCCTTGAGAAGATCAATCATGTATTTAAACGCTTCCATATGCCCGCCCTGGTAGCTTGACATGGCGATTCCCTGGGCGTCTTCCGCTATGGCGGTTTCGACAAGTTCCTGGACGGATCGGTTATGGGCTAGGTGGATAACTTCAACACCGGAATCCTGAAGAATTCTGCGCATGATATTGGTTGAAGCGTCGTGGCCGTCAAACAGGGAGGTGGCTGTAATGGCGCGAACTACATTCTCCGGTCTATATATTTCCACTGATGCATTCATTGTTTCACCTTCTTCTCTGGGAAAGTCTCAGCCGTGACTGTTTCCCATCGCAGCCGGGACCTTCATTGTTCGTTTTATCCCTGAGGATTAATATACCCCAGAGTATGAACGCCCTGACAGTGCGGGCCAGCCAGGGCCTTTCTTCAAACAGAGCTGCCCGTATCCGTAACATTGTTACGGCAGGGTAGATACTGCTGGTTGTTTTTCTTACCTAAAAACCGCATGATGAATTCGGTTTGCTGTTCGATGTATTCATCTATTGTAAAATATTTTGCAAAATACCACCGCCTGAAAGCCCAGGTATGACCAAGAACGGAGATATTATGTCCGATCAGGTTGATTGTATGGTCATCCAGGTCAGGAATTTTTCCTGAAATTCTCAGCTCCTTCATGGCCTCGATGAACAGGTCGGTAATACGCAATTCGGCTTCCAGAACTTTTTTCTGCCATTTTTCCGGCAGAAACTGTGTCACCTGGTACATCAGCAGGACGTGATCACTCATTCTCTCACAGACCAGAAAAAACTCCCGAATCACCTCTGCCAGAGCACAGCCGTTCTCAACAGGCCTGGCCAGGGCTTCCTTTATACCTCTTTCCACTTCGGCATGAATGGAGGTGCATACCAGGTAAAGCACATCGTCCTTACTGGAAACATATTCATACAGTGAACCGGTGGACATTCCTGTTTTTTTGGCAAGAGCCCTGGTTGTTGTTTTATGATAGCCATGTTCTATAAAAAGCTTGACAGCAACATCAACTATCTTCCTTCTCCTTTCCCTGACAAGTTCCTTGTTTTTTATATGGGTTGCTACTTCACGTTCCTGATCGTGGTTTTCCTTCATGCAAATTGCTCCAGATGTCGCCTTTTTTAATAAACTTCAAAAAATCGTACCTGAATCCTGAGTTTCAGAAAGTAAATTCACTCGTCATCCGGGTGGAATGACTATTTCCTATGCCCCGGAGGATGAGTAGTTTTTAGGAGTTTGTTTTATTATGCATCTCCATTAAACTTGTAAATTGCAGGATTCGGGTTGTACTTAAAATGGTCGGAAAGATTTTCATACTGTTTATCTTTCCGACCCGGCAGGGTCTACCCGGAAAAAATCAGGGAGTTAAAGGCTCTTTATTTTCTCTGTCAACAGAGGGACAAATTGCTTCAGGTCTGCAACAACCAGGACATCGGCAACTTCGCCTATAGGAGCGTCCTTGTCCGTATTGATGGCCACGATAAAATCCGATTTCTTCATTCCGGCAAGATGCTGAATGGCTCCGGAAATACCACAGGCCATATAGAGTTTAGGGGCGACACTCTGCCCTGTTGTTCCCACCTGTCTATTATGCTCAACCCATTCCGAATCAACAACAGGACGGCTGGCACCATAATCTCCACCCAGCGCTTCGGCGAGGTCGGCGATAAGGGTAACATTTTCCGGTTTACCGATACCGCGGCCGGCACTGACAATAATTTCTGATTTGGAAAGATCCACTCCGCCCTGTTCAGCCTGTTCATAACCACTGAATTCAACTCTTGCGGCAGGACTGCAATTCATCTCAATTACTTCCGGTGTACCAGTCGGGTCATCGGGAAGGCTGAAGGCTCCGGCCTGCAGGGTGATAACACATTTTTCGGTGCCGCTTTTGACGGTACGTTGTAATTTTGCATTACAGGCTGGAACAATATAATTCCCGTCAACAATTTCCACTACCTCCGAGACCTGGGCTGCTCCAACTGCAAAGGCAATCCGGGGTGCAAGATCCCAGCCATAAGAGGAATGACTGAAAACAATCACATCTGGATTTTCCTTTTCAATCGTTTCCAGGAGGAGCTGTTTATGACCGTCCGGATCAAATTCTCCACAGCTTGCAACATCTGCCAGGTAAAGTCTTCCATCATATTGGGGAAGATTATCTTTATTTCCCACGAGAAACATGGCGCTTTCAGCGCCAAGCCGTCCAGCAAAACCTATGAGTTCGGCGTAGCTGCCGAGGATTTCTCCATCTTTGTATTCTGCAATAAGTAACGCTTTCATCGGGAACCTCCTTTAGGCCAGCACGCCGGTTTTTTCTTTTAGAATTGAAATCAGTTGGTCAGCAAGTTCGCCGGCATCACCCTCAAGAATCAGACCGGTTCCTTTTTTCTCGGGATAAGCAATTTTTTCGGTCTGCAGTTTGTTTTCCACCTGGACAATCTCTTCCACAGGAATGGAAAGGAGTTCCTTTTTCTTGGCCTTCATGATATTGGGCAGGGTCGGGTAGCGGGGAGTGTTCAGACCGAGCTGACAGGTGAATACCGCAGGTCCACTGACACTGACCACAGCCTTGACTCCACCTTCCAGTTCACGCCTGGTGGTGACTTTTCCTTCAGTGTATTCAAAGTCAACGATGGTTGTAATACAGGGAAGGGACAACATCTCGGCTACGAGGACACCGACCTGGGCTGAACCTCGATCCTGAGACTGCATCCCAGTGAAAATATACTGAAAATCTTTATCTCTGGCGAATTCTGCGATAATTGATGCAACGGTGAAGGGATCTTTTGCTGAGATGGCATCATCTACAAGATGTACTCCCCGGTCACATCCCATGGCCAGCGCCTTTTTCATGGTTTCCTTGACCTTGTCCGGGCCGATACAGAGAACTGTAAGATCCGCATCTTTTACCTGCTCTTTGAGTCTGACAGCCTGTTCAACACCGTATTCGTCATATTCATTCATGCGCCAGGCGAGATCAGCACTGTCGTACCATTTGTTTTCACTGTCAATTTTAAACTTCGATTCCATGTCAGGAACCTGTTTTATGCAAACTAGAATTTTCATTGTTTTTCTCTATTGCAAAATTTATCTGAAAACCCTTAGCGAAAGGTCGTTTTACTGTAGACGGAATTTTAATTGTTTTAAGTCATAAGCCTTATTTACAAAAAATACGAGCTAAGCTGTGTATGGGGCATTTTTGATATCACCTGGTGAGGTTTGTGCCAATAACCAGTCTCTGGATTTCACTGGTACCCTCGTAAATTTCAGTAATTTTTGCATCCCGCATCATTCTTTCTACCGGAAAGTCACGGGTGTACCCATAACCGCCGAGAATCTGTACCGCTTGGGTTGTAACCTTCATGGCTGTTTCACTGGCCATCAGCTTTGCCATGGCAGAAGCCTGGGAATAAGAAAGTCCGTTGCTGGCTTTGTAGGCAGCATTGTATACGAGCAGTCTGGCGGCTTCTATCTGTGTAGCCATATCAGCAAGTTGAAACTGCACGCCCTGGAAACGGGCAATAGGGGTATCAAACTGTTTGCGTTCTTTGGCGTATTCAAGAGCAGCATCCAATGCGCCCTGGGCAATACCGATGGCCTGTGAGGCGATCCCTATTCTTCCACCATCAAGGGTTTTCATGGCGATTTTAAAACCATGACCCTCTTCACCAAGTAAATTTTCTGCAGGGATTTCACAGTTTTCAAAAATAAGTTCCATTGTAGGTGAACTGCGGATACCAAGTTTCTGTTCTTTTTTTCCAAAACTGAACCCGGGAGTTCCTTTTTCTACGATGAAGGCACTGATGCCGTGATGTTTTTCGGCTTCCTTGTCGGTTCTTGCAAGGACGACATACACTTCCGCTTCACCACCGTTGGTAATAAAAATTTTAGTACCGTTGAGAATCCACTTATCACCCTTTTTCACTGCAGTGGTCTTTGTTCCCCCGGCATCAGACCCGGCGGATGGTTCAGTTAACCCGAAGGCACCCATTTTTTCTCCACTGGCCATGGGGACTAAAAAGGTCTGTTTCTGTTCTTCACTGCCAAACAGGTATATGGGGTTGGCCGCCAGTGAAAGGTGGGCGGAAAGGGTGACTCCGGTGGAGGCATCTACCCTGGATAACTCTTCAACGGCAATTGAATAACTGATATAGTCGGCCCCCGCGCCACCATATTCTTCAGGAAAAACTATACCTGTCAGGCCCAGTTCTCCAAGTTTGTCAAACATCAGTTGGCGATCAAATTTTTCCTCTTCATCCCTTTCTTTTGCGGTGGGCGCGACCTCAGCTTCAGCAAATTCACGAACCATGCTTTTTATCAGGCTCTGTTCTTCAGTTAATTCAAAGTTCATTATGATTGCTCCGGGGATTGTGATCTTTTCTTTTTATTTTTGAAATGCATGATTGAGTGTCTTACTCCTGAATTCCTGTCATAAAAAACAAGAAGGCAGGGAAGGTGTTTTGAAATTAAATGATCAGGTTTAATTCCAAGGCACTTATACCCCTTGTGGGGTGTTAGTTTTAAATATTTTTACAGAGCAGACGGCGGGAGATTATTCCCGCCGTCTGCTGAACAACAGTTGAAGATTATTTTTTCTTTGAACTCAGTTCCGGGAAATCCCAGTAGAAAAATTCATTTGTCTGGGCCTTGGTTCCGGCTTCCTGCTTTTCAACTTCCTGTTGACGAAGTTCAACCCGGCGGATTTTTCCACTGAGGGTTTTGGGTACTTCCGGTACAAATTCAATGATTCTTGGAATCTTGAATTTGGCGAGAATGTCGATGGTATGCTTGAACAGTTCGAGTGCCAGTTCCCGTGAGGGTTCATAGGAGGCATTCAGAATAACAAAAGCTTTTACCAGTTGATGGTATTTCTTGTCGGGAACACCGACAATCGCGGTTTCAGCAACGGAGGGATGCTCCATAAGGGCACTTTCCACCTCAAAGGGACCGATGCGGAAATCAGATGACTTGATAACATCATCACTTCGCCCGACAAACCACCAGTATCCGTCTTCATCAAAGGTTGCACGGTCACCAGTATAATAAAAATTATCCCTGAAGACATCAGCCATTTTGTCCGGATTGCCAATATATTCGGTAAACAGACCAATTGAACGCCATTTATCAAGTTTAACTACGATATGCCCAACCTCGTCCGGCTTGGTGATAACATTTCCTTCATCATCGGCAAGAGCCACGTCATACATGAAGGAAGGCTGACCGAAGGAACCGGATCTCATTTTGCCGTTCATCCATGGGTGGTTGCCGATCATTGCTGTGGATTCGGTCTGGCCGTAGAAGTCACGAATTTCGGTACCTGTCAGTTTCTTCCATTGGGAAATAACTTCCGGATTAAGAGGCTCACCGGCTCCGATGGACTGACGCAGGTTGGAGAGGTCATATTTGGACGTATCCAGGTTGATGAACATTCTCCATGCTGTTGGTGGCGCACAGAAAGTAGTAATTTTGTGGGTGGAGATAGCATCAAGATAGGCGTCACCATCGAGAGTCGTAAAATTGAATCCAGAGGCGGAGGCGCCAACATTAAACGGTGCAAAAAAGCTTGACCAGGCCCATTTAGCCCAGCCGGGAGCCCCGAGATTGTGGTGGACATCGTCCGGACGGATACCAGTCATAACTGAAGTTGAGAGATGACCAAGTGGATAGGAAGTTGCGGTATGACCGACACGTTTTGGCAGTCCTGTCGTTCCTGAAGTAAAGAAGCAGAAAAGCAGATCGTCCGATCTGGTTTTTGCAGCCTCAGCTTCCGTTGCTTCTTTTTCCAGCTCAGTGTAACTTGTCCATCCTTCTTTGTTTCCGCGTACCAGCTTTATTTTCGGGGTGGCACCGGTGAGTTTCAGGGCTTCATCAATGAGATCAGCATAGATTTCGTCCGCAAGTATTGAATCGGGAGCATATGTCTCGAATCTGAATTGCAGTTCACGTAAGGTCATGGTGGTGGCAGTGGGTACCGCAACAAGACCGCCCTTAATACAGGCATAGCTGGTAAACCAGGTTTCGGGAACAATCGGAACCATCATATACATGTTGTTTCCTTTTTCCACGCCTGCTTTTCTCAGGGAATTGAGACACTGGTTTCCTCTGGCAGCGAATTCACTGTAGGAATAGGTAGCACTTTCCTTGGTTGCCAGGTCAGCCCAGACCAGAGCCTGACTGTCACCTCTTTCCTTCACGTGAAGATCTTCAAATACCTCTTCTGCCCAGTTGAAATATTCCGGAAGCTCCATGGCGTTCAGTTTTTCAAAAAATGCCTTCGCCGTATCCCTTTTCTGGTCATTGTCATCCATCAAGTTCAGGTCCATCACTTCCTTATACAGACTTTTCATACTCATAAATGACTCCTTGCAATATTGATTTGAAAGTAACTTTCAGGGTGTGAATACACCCTTTTTTCTTTGACCAAGTGGCAAACTGAGCGCTCGGTCGGTATCCTTGGACGCAATAGATAATATATATTTATGTTTGTCAAAGGTTTTTTTTATTTTTGGGAAATGTTAAATGAATTGAGAATATGAAAGAGTGGAAATCATGGTCAGGATATTGAAGAGTTCATTAAAAAAAGATTGACAAATAGAATAGTGTCGGTCAACATCAATATGATTGAGCGCTTGGTCGGTTTTCTTTGTATGCTTATTTCAAGCTATTACGCCCGGGTGAATCCACGCTCAAGATTTATTGTTTTCTTCACGATGAAAAATGCGGGTTACAACAAAAAAAGAAAACCGTCATTATTTAAGTAAATTGAAAGGAAACAACTTGTGATTGGAGTGGAAAACGCCAATCAGACTTAACTCTACGATATTGAACAGAAACTGGAGATAGAATATGAAAGAAGCAGTGATTGTCAGTGCGGCAAGAACTCCTTTTGGCAGCTTTGGAGGAACTCTCAGTAAAACAGGTGCAACGGATCTGGGGGAATTGTTATCAGGGAAGCTGTAACGCGTGCCGGTATAGATGATTCGGTTGTTGATGAATGTATCATGGGAATGGTGTTACCCTGCGGTTATGGACAGAATCCTGCTAAACAGGCAGCTATCAAGGCGAAACTTCCCCAGAAGGTTGAGGCAATTACTGTTAATAAGGTTTGCGGTTCTTCTCTGAAAAGTGCCATGTTGGCTGCCCAGGCAATTCAGTGTGGTGATGCCGATGTTATAGTTGCCGGTGGCATGGAGAATATGAGTATGGCCCCCTATTATCTCGAGAAGGGGCGATGGGGACATCGGATGGGGCCGGGGAAGATTGAAGACCATATGGTTCACGACGGCTTGTGGGATATTGTAAACGATTTTCACATGGGTATGTCCAATGAGCTGATCTGTGAAAAATGGGAGGTCAGCAGAAAAGATCAGGATCTGTTTGCCGAAGAGTCATATGCAAAGGCGTTGAAAGGAATTGAAAACGGGGTTTTCAAAGAAGAGATTGTTCCGGTTACCATTCAATTACGTGGTGGAAAAACAAAACTGTTTGATACGGACGAGTGTCCTGTGCCAACAAGCTATGAGAGTCTTGAGAAAATGCGTCCTGCATTTAAAAAGGATGGTGTCGGGACTGCGGGTAATGCTTCTGTTATCAGTGATGGCGCCGCAGCGGTGGTCATGATGAGTCGGGAGAAAGCAGAAGAACTGGGATGCACGATAATGGCAACCGTCGGGGCTCAGGCTTCTGCTGCCATTGAACTTGAACATGTCCTGATGGCACCTATTCTGGCAATTCCAAAAGTTTTGAAGAAGGAAGGGATTACCGCTGACGATATTGAACTTTTTGAAATCAATGAAGCCTTCAGTGGCACTTCTGTAGCAATTAACAGGGTCCTGGAACTTGATACCAATATCGTCAATGTTAACGGTGGCAGTGTGGCGATTGGACACCCCATTGGTGCCAGTGGAGCACGGCTTCTGACAACCCTGCTTTATGAAATGAAGAGAAGAGACCTGAAAAGAGGATTGGCATCTCTCTGCCTTGGCGGTGGTGAAGCCGTTGCCTTAATTGTTAAAAGGTAATCCCTGATCAATAAACTCATAAGGTCACCTTGAAGAATTATCTTTTCGCTCGATCTCTGGGGCACTGGACAATAGAAAATGATCATATATTAATGATATGCTGCGGTTTTTTATTTCCCAGTTCTCTGAAAGGGATATAGGACACAAGGTATCAATTGTAAAAGGAGAAATACTATGCAGATAAAGAAATTCGGTGTTATCGGTTCCGGTCAGATGGGTAACGGTATTGCCCAGGTAGCCGCAGCAAGTGGACTTGAAGTTTTGATGAGTGATATCGCGGAGGAATTTACCGCAAAAGGTATTGCCAATATAGAGAAAAACCTGAGCCGATCAGTAGATAAGGGCCGGATCGGCGCGGATGAAAAAGAAGCAATACTGAGCAGAATTTCCACCACAACTCAACTGGCTGACATGGCATCAGTGGATTTTGTTGTCGAGGCTGCCGTTGAACGGGAAGATCTTAAATTCGGTATCTTCCGTGAACTTGATGAGGTCTGCCCTGAACATGTTATTCTGTCAACCAATACTTCTTCAATTCCCATCGGCAGAATTGCTTCTCAGACAAAACGTCCGGAAAAGGTCATCGGTATGCATTTCATGAATCCTGTACCGGTGATGAAACTGGTTGAAGTGATCAAAGGTCTGGCAACTTCTGCTGAAACCTTTGATGTCACGTGGAATCTGTGTGAAAAGTTTGGAAAGACACCGGCAGAGGCTAATGATTTCCCGGGATTTATTGCTAACAGGATTCTGTTACCCATGATTAATGAAGCGGTTTTCTGCCTTTACCAGAACGTGGGTAAGCCTGAAGATATTGACACGGTCATGCGGCTTGGTATGAACCACCCCATGGGACCGCTTGCCCTTGCTGACCTGATCGGCCTTGATACCTGTCTGGCCATTATGGAGACGCTGTATGACGGTTTCAAGGATTCAAAATATCGTCCCTGTCCGCTGTTGAGAAAATATGTTGAGGCCGGCTGGCTTGGGAGAAAAACCGGCAGGGGATTTTACGATTATTCGAAATAGGGTTAGTGTCGGGTAAAATATGGAGAACATGAACAGTAAGGAAACAAAGGTCGCTCCGGCCAGGGAGATTGCGGCAAGAATTGGCAGGCTTCAGAATGCCATGGCTGGAAAAGATGTAGACGGAGTTCTGATTCAGCAGAAAAGTGATCTGTTTTATTTTGCTGCCACCGGACAGCAGAGCTATCTCTATGTTCCGGTTGAGGGGCAACCTCTTTTCATGGTTGTAAAGGATTTCGAGCGGGCGAAAATGGAATCACCCATTGAAAATATTGTTTCCCTGACAAGCGTAAAAAATATCCCGCAATGTCTTGCGGATTTCGGCCTGACGCCCCCCGAAAGACTGGGGCTGGAGCTTGATGTTCTGCCTGTAAATCTCTATCTTCAGCAACAGAAGATTTTCAGCCGGAGTGAATCAGTCGATATTTCATTGGAGATTCGCCTTATTCGAGGAGTCAAATCTCCCTTTGAAATTGAAAAAATCCGCCTGTCCTGCCAATTATCGGACAAATTGGCCCAACGGATGTCTGAATTGCTGGAACCTGGAAAAAAAGAAGTTGAACTGGCAGGGGAACTGGAGGCGTATGCCAGAAAATTAGGCCACCAGGGAATTGTCCGTATGCGGATGTGGGGGGGAGAACTCTTCTACGGACATCTTCTCAGTGGCCCCGGGGCAGCTGTCTCCAGTTACCTTGCCTCTCCCACGGGGGGCAAGGGTGTAAGTCCTTTTGTAGCCCAGGGTGCAGGGCATAATATCATTGGAATGAATGAACCGGTTCTGTTTGATTATGTCTTTGCTGTTGATGGATACCTCTCCGATCATGCAAGAATTTTTTCAATTGGCAAGGTTTCGGATAAAATCCTTGATGCCCATAAGGCAATGCTTGAAATCCAGGGTGAAATCATTGAAAAAGCCAAGCCGGGTGCTGTGACAGGAGAGCTGTATGAAACCATGGTTTCCATGGCCCGGAAACTTGGCTATGGTGAGCATTTCATGGGTGTGGGTGAAAGACGCATTCGTTTTACGGGACATGGCGTCGGGCTTGAACTTGATGAATTTCCCTTTATTGCCAAGGGTCAGCAACTCCCCCTGGAGAAGGGAATGATCATTGCACTTGAACCGAAAACAATTTTTCCAGGTGTTGGTGTTGCAGGAATCGAAAACACCCATCTGGTAACTGAAAATGGCCTTGAGCCACTGACCTTGTTTTCCGATGAAATAAGCGAGGTGAGGTGTGCATAATGTATTTGTGTACCTCCTGACCCGCATTTCTCACCAGTTCAGGCGACATCAGTTTTAAAGTTTCCCGGAGTCTACGCTGCCTGCCGGAGATCCGAGGCAGATTCGGTAAAACTGCCAAGAATAATTGTAACGGCTGTCATGCATGATGATCTCGTAAAAAGTCGTTCAACGTTCTCAGATGGACTCTGGAAAAACTTCGATATACAAGGCGGCGGTGTCGTGTAAGCGCAGGCGTACATAGAGTACGTCGAGCATTACACGATCACCCCACAACGCAGTAGATCGGAGTTTTTACGAGTCCATCATACATGGAGGAGTATCGATGTTTGAAGAAGCACAAAAAGCGCAGGAGCTTGACCATGAGGAAACGGCAGAGTTTGTTCTAGAACTCATCCAGAGAATTATTGTTCATCACGGCCTCTGGTTTGCCGAGGCAAAACACCAGATGGGTATGGAAAAGGCTCTGGAGCTTCTCCACACTGTGACCAAGAAAAGCTATGCTATTCAGATGAAACATCTGGCGGCTCTCCTTGGATTTGAAATGGTGGGAACTGTTCCTGAGCCTCTTTTGAAAATGGCACCGGAAGAGTTGAAGAAGTTGAAGGAACGATTGGCAAAAAACTGGCTTGTAAATGATGGTGTCTGGTTTCAGGCCATTGAGTTTTCCGAATCGATGAATGATGCCAAAAGGTGCAACGATTCCTGCTGGGGCCAGTTTTCTCCCTACGAGGCCTCTGCCATTAAGAAGATGTTAAACCTGGGAGAGCAACCTGGACTTAAGGGATTAAAAAGAGCACTCGGTTTCCGGGTTTATGAATCGATCAATGAGCAATCCATCGTTGAAGAAAGCGAAGAGAGTTTTGTCTTTCAGATGAACAAGTGTCGTGTACAGAATGCGCGTAACCGCAAGGGTCTGGACGATTATCCATGTAAATCCGGAGGACTTGTTGAATACACCTATTTTGCCAGGGCTATTGACAGCAGGATTACAACCGAGTGCATAGGCTGTCCTCCGGATGATCATCCTGCTGAGTGGTTTTGTGCCTGGAGATTTTCCCTGAAACCATGACGGTTTTATAGTTTTACTTTAAGTAATACACAGAAAATAAAGATAAAACCTGAAGTGTAGGATCCAGGTTTAAGTCCGAAAATATTGTTTGCGGACGTAATATACACAACAAGACCGGAGAAAAAAATGAGTTGGAAAAATATCGAAAAAAATGTTGAATCGGGAGTTGCAACTGTTTCAATCAATCGACCCAAGGCATTAAATGCGTTAAATAATGAAACCCTGGTCGAGCTGCTTGCCTGTTTCAATTCCATTGCGGCGGACCGTGAAATTCTGGTGGTGATTCTGACCGGTGGTGGGGATAAATCCTTTGTTGCCGGAGCAGATATCTCGTTTATGGAGGGGCTTGCCCCCAGAGAGGCTAGAGAGTTTGGCAAACTCGGTCACGAGGTTCTCGGAGTTATTGAAAATCTGCGTCAGCCGGTTATTGCCGCAGTAAACGGTTTTGCTCTCGGCGGGGGATGTGAGCTTGCCCTGGCATGTGATATGAGAATTGCCAGCGATAGAGCGAAATTCGGGCAGCCGGAAGTCAACCTGGGGGTTATTCCCGGTTTCGGCGGTACCCAGCGGTTGCCAAGACTGGTGGGGAAAGGGCAGGCCAATGAATTACTATTTTCGGGGAAAATGATTGATGCCGCGGAAGCAGAGAGAATTGGCCTGGTTAACAGGGTTGTTCCCCATGAAACTTTGATGGGTGAATGTCGCTCCCTGGCTGAAATGATCTGTTCCAGAAGTCCGGTTGCCGTGCAGTTGTGTAAAGATGCTGTCAACAACGGTATTGAAATGGACCTTCAGCGGGGTTGCGGCTATGAGGTCGATCTGTTCAGCCTCTGTTTCACCAGCGGTGACCAGAAAGAGGGGATGGAAGCATTCTTAGGAAAAAGAAAACCGGAATTCACCGGTAAATAAACAGGACTGATTATGTATCTTGATCTGACTGAAGAACAAAAACTTATCCAGGAAACCGCTCGTGATTTTGCCATGACGGAACTTGAACCGGTCGCGGGAGATCTGGATAAAGGCGGGGACGATGCGATTTTTTATGAAAATCTCAAAAAACTCGCTGAAGTAGGCTTCATGGGCCTGAATATAAAGGAAGAATATGGTGGAGCGGAGGCGGGTGTCATAGCCTTCAGTGTTGCCATGACGGAAATAGCTCGTGCCTGTGCTGCCACTGCGGTTACAGTTTCTGTGAACAACATGGTCAATGAGGTTATCCAGGCCCTTGGAACTGAAGAACAGAAGCAACAGTATATCACAAAAATCTGCAGCGGTGAATATCAGGCGGGTGCCTTTGCTCTTACAGAACCCGGAGCGGGGTCTGATCCGGCGTCAATGACAACCACAGCCGTCCAAGACGGTGACGACTGGATTATCAATGGTTCCAAAATATTTATTACCTCAGGATCATGCGCCGGTGTCTTTGTCGTTTGGGCTGTGACGGATCCGAAGGCACCGAAAGGGAAGGGGATCAGCCTGTTTCTCGTGGAGCAGGGTACCAGTGGTCTTGTTGTAGGGAAAAGAGAGGATAAGCTGGGACAGCACGCCTCTGCCACCAACGAAATTATCTTTCAGAATTGTCGTATTCCGGGATCGGCCCTTATGGGAAAATTGAATGATGGTTTCCGGGTGGCGGTTTCTGAGCTTGCCGGAGGACGGATAGGAATTGGTTCCCTCGGTCTTGGGCTTGGCCTTGCAGCCATGGACAGTGCGACCCGATACTCTCTTGAACGAAAGCAGTTTGGTCGAAAAATCAGTGACTTTCAAGCTATTCAGTGGAAAATTGCCGATGCCTACACGGAGCTTGAAGCCGCACGGCTTTTGCTGATGAATGCCGCATTCAAGAAGGAACAGGGACAAAAGTTTGCAAAAGAGGCTTCCATGGCAAAAGTTTTTGCCACCGAAGCTGCGAACAGGGCCTGTTACGAGGCTATGCAGATCCTTGGCGGGTATGGCTATACAAAAGATTACCCCATTGAACGTTACTCCCGGGATGCTAGAATTACTACAATTTACGAAGGAACAAGTGAGATTCAGCGACTGATCATTTCACGGGAAATTCTCCAGTCCTTTTCCTGAGAAACAACGGGCCGTCGGAAAGAAATTTCGTTGAATGGCGGTAAAATCGTTGGATTCAGCAGTTTTTAAACCTGATGAGGAGGTTGACGAATGCAAAACAAAAGCAACATACTCGAACGCAGGAGCATAAGACGTTTTCTCGATAAGGAGATCGAGCAGGAGAAACTTGACGCCATCCTGGAGGCCGGGCGATGGGCACCCTCCTGGGGAAATCTGCAATGCTGTGAGCTTGTGGTTGTGCAGGACGCTGAATTGAAAAAATCACTGTCGGAACTGCTCTCCCCAAAAAATCCAGGAACTCCGGCAACGGCCGGGGCGCCCATTGTTGTTGCTGTATGCGGAAGACCCGATAAATCAGGATATTACAAGGGAAAACAGGTTACCAGGTATGAACACTGGTTTCTTTATGACCTCGGTCTGGTCAGCCAGAATATTTCACTCATGGCCCATGAGCTTGGTCTCGGCTCTGTTATCATCGGGTCTTTTGATCATGAAAAAGCAGAAAAGTTGCTTCGGGTTCCCGACGGCTGTGAGCTTGTCTCCCTGATCCCTGTCGGTTATCCGGATATGGCACCGAAACCGCCGAAAAGAAAGACATTGGAGGAGTTTGTCCATTACAATACCTTTTCTGATGAGTAACAGGCCGGGGTTCATTCATAAAGAATGCCTTTTGATCATCAATTGAAGGGTACTTTGAAAATTGCCTTTTCGCCCGATTTTTGCGTCACAGGATAATGAAAAATGCTTACATATAGCTCAATATGCTGCGCTTTTTAATTATCCCGTTCCTTGACCTCGAACGAAAATTCTAATTTTTCAAGGTACCCTGAATATCAAATGTACTTCTCATTACCTGCAAAGGGCATCCTGATAGAGTCGGGATGACCTGTTTTTGTCCAATCATCTTTTTGACTTTTTTCTTCTTCCCCGTTAGAGTACATACCTGAAAAATGGTACGTTGATGGAATGTGGGCTGAAAAGAAAAATGCTCTTATATTCCTGATATACTGCGTTTTATTTTTCTATACTACTCGGAGTCTACGCTTACCTGAATTCGAAAAAAATCTCATTTCCGGGCAGGCACATTCTAAAATACAATTTTTTCTTTTCAGACATTATGATAAAAACGGGGCTGGATGTCCTTGCAGACGAATGGCAGTCGGAGTGGACAGGCTGTCGATTCGGCCTGCTGTCCAATCAGGCATCCGTAAATGCGAATCTTGAGCATGGTCGGGTGCTTCTTCAAAAAAAATTAGGTCAGCAATTCACGACTCTTTTTTCCCCTCAACACGGTTTTTTTTCAGAACAACAGGATAACATGATCGAGTCGGATCACCAGATCGATCCCGTTACAGGATTGCCCATTTACAGTCTATATGGGGAGCATCGTAAACCGACAGAGTCAATGTTCGCCGATCTTGATATCCTCTTTATTGATCTCGTTGATGTGGGCACACGGGTCTATACCTTTCTTTATACCATGGCCTATTGTCTTGAGCGGGCAGCCGAATGTGGAAAGAAAATCATTATTCTGGATCGGCCCAATCCCATCGGAGGAGATCTGATCGAGGGCAATATCCTGCAGGATAACTGTAAATCATTCGTCGGGTTGTTTCCTCTGCCCATGCGTCATGGCCTTACCATGGGAGAGCTTGCACTTCTGATCAATGGGGAGTATGAAATCGGGGCTGAACTGGAGGTTATACCCCTGAAAGGATGGGAGCGGTCCATGACCTTCAGACACTGTGGCTACCCCTGGATTGCACCATCTCCTAATATGCCCACTCCGGAAACAGCCATGGTCTATCCGGGTCAGGTACTCTGGGAAGGGACAACTGTCTCAGAAGGGCGCGGAACTACACAGCCTTTTGAATTTGTAGGGGCACCATATTGGAATTATAATGAAATTCTTGAGACCCTGGCCGATGATGATTTACACGGCTGTATTTTGCGACCAATCGTTTTTCAACCGACCTCTGGAAAATGGGCGGAAAGCAATTGTAATGGATTCCAGATATATGTTACTGATGAATTCTCATTTCGCCCCTACAGAACCGGTCTGGCGCTGTTGCGAGCTGTTATGGGGCTGTACGAAGGGAAATTTTCCTATAAATCCCCCCTTACGAATATGAATTTGAAAAACTGCCCCTGGACCTGATCATTGGTGACAAAGCTGTTCGTGTTGCTTTGGAACAACAGGTTTCTCTGGATGAAATAGAGAGGGAATGGCAGGAAGATCTTGATGAATTTGACAAACTGAGAAGAGAATATTTTCTCTATTGAATAATACCCTTCAGATAAACACATCATGTGATTGGACACGACTATGGTTGAAAAAGAAGTTTTGGTTGAAGTTCTTGCCGATATGGTGGGAGGACGGATTAGTGGTGATGGTTCTGTCAGGATCAGGGGCTTTGCCTCACTCGATCAGGCTGGACCAACCGATATGTCATTTCTGGTAAAAAAGAAGGATCTGGAGCTTCTGAAGACGAGCAAAGGGGCTGCTTTTATTGTTCCGGAAGGTGTGGAAAGTGATGGGAGTCGACCCCTTGTTATTGTCAGAGATCCGTATCTTGCAGCAGCCATTATTCACAGCTATATCCTCAGGGAAGAATTTCAGGCCGGGGGAATTCACAGCAGGGCGTTTGTCGGTGAAAACTGTGAAATCAGTCGCGAGATAACTATAGGTCCGATGGTTGTCCTTGGTGATCGGGTTACTGTTGGAAAAAAAGTTACCATAGAAGCAGGGGTTGTAATCGGAAATGATGTGACAATTGGTGATGAATGTCTTATCAAGTCCAATGCGACAATATGTGATGGAAGTATTCTCGGCAGCAGGGTGATTATTCAACCGGGAGCAGTAATCGGCAGTGATGGTTATGGCTATGCAACTGATGCCGAAGGCTGTCACGTTAAAAGGCCCCAGGTGGGTATTGTGCGTATAGAAGATGATGTTGAGATCGGCGCCAATACAACCATTGACAGGGCCGCATTCGGGACTACATGGATCAGGTCCGGTGCTAAAATTGATAATCTTGTCCAGATAGGCCACAATGTTGTGGTTGGCGAGAACAGCCTTATTGTGGCCCAGGTGGGTATCTCCGGTTCTGTTACTCTCGGCAGGAATGTGGTCATGGGAGGGCAGGCAGGAACTGCAGGTCATGTGAAAATCGGTGACAGAGCCATGGTTGCGGCCCGGGGGGAGTGCATAGTGATGTTGCCGAGGGTGCAAAGATCGGAGGAGCACCGGCAATGCCTGTACATCAATGGGCCAAGGCCAGTGCTGTTTTCGCAAAACTGCCGGAGCTGCGGAGAGAAGTGAAGAAACTCAGTAAGGCTGTAAAAAAAAGTGAACAGCAGGATTGAATGGGAAACAATAAAGTTACGTGATAGAGAGAATAACCATGGCAGATAAAATTATACCCGAACAGATTGATATATTAAAAATTCTTGATACCCTCCCCCACAGGTATCCGTTCGTTATGGTGGACAGGATAATCTCAATGGAACTGGGAAAAGAAATTGTGGGCCTGAAAAATGTCACCATCAATGAACCTTTTTTTCAGGGACATTTTCCCGGGCGTCCGGTAATGCCGGGGGTGCTGATCCTCGAAGGCATGGCACAGGTTGGCGGTATTATGGCTTTTTATGCCAAGCCGGAAGCCATTGGTGAAAAGCTTATCTTTTTTGCCGGTATAGACAAAGCCCGATTCCGTCGTCCTGTGGTTCCCGGAGATCAGATTATTTTTCAACTTGAATTTGTGAAGGAAAAACGCTCGGTTATGGTGATGAAGGGCAAGGCCTATGTGGATGATAAGCTGGTTGCTCAGGCAGAACTCATGGCCTCTTTTTCCTGATTCTGAAAACATTCTGAACTGATGAGAAATGCGGCCTGATTGGCATGGCCGGAAAAAATGGCTCAGCCATTTATGCCCTGACGGGTACAACAAAGTAATGAAAATCTGACTGCGGCAGAAATATCTTCTGTGGCGGGTTTTTCAGATAAAGGATTTATATTTCAAATGTCTATACATAAAGCAGCAGTTATCGACCCAGGCGCGGAACTGGACTCTTCCGTGTCGGTTGGACCATACGCGGTTATTGAAGCGGGTGTCAGGATAGGTGCCGGAACCAGGGTGGAAGCCCATGCCGTGATATCAGGACCTACGACTATTGGCGAGAGAAATCTGATCGGTTCTTTTGCTGTAGTGGGAGGCGCCCCGCAGGATCTCGGTTACAATGGTGAACCGACGGAATTGATCATCGGTTCTGATAACCAGATCAGGGAATACGCCTCCATTCACCGTGGTACACCGGGTGGTCATGGAAGAACGGTTATTGGTGATCATAATCTCCTCATGGCCTATACCCATGTGGCCCATGACTGTCAAATCGGCAACCACGTGATTCTTGCCAACGTGGCAACGCTTGCGGGACATGTGGAGGTCGGTGATCGTGCGTCCATTGGTGGACTTGTGGCGATTCACCAGTATTGTCGAATAGGAACTTACAGTTATATTGGCGGCGTGTCAGGTATCAGTCTCGATGTCCCTCCTTATATCATTCTGGCAGGAACCAGGAACCGCACCCGTATTTCCGGAATCAACAAGGTTGGTTTGAGGAGGAACGGCTTCAGTCGGGAAACGATCAAAAATCTGGATCGGGCCTTCAAAATTATCTTTCGTTCTCCAAATCTTCTCATGAAGGATGCAATTGAAATTGCCAGGAATGAAATGAAAGATTGTCCCGAAGTCGGCGCTCTGGTTACCTTTTTTAAAGAGTCCAAGCGTGGTGTCGTCAAGCAGACCATAATGGATTGAGTCGAATGACACAGGAGGTTGAAAACAGGAAGATAGGGATTATTGCGGGTGGTGGTCAGTTTCCACTCCTCTTTGTTGAAGCTGCGAGAAAAGCGGGTCGGCAGGTTGTTGTCATTGCCCACAAAGGGGAGACTGACAAGCGGGTCACCGAGGCTGCAGACGAAGTTTACTGGGTCAAGCTGGGTCAGCTTGGGCGGGTTATTTCACTTTTTAAAAAGAGTGGGGTCGCAGAGACTGTTTTCCTGGGGACAATAACCAAGACGAGAATTTTTCGTGATGTGTTTCCGGATCTGAAAGGGCTGACCCTGTGGAATAAAATTGACCGAAAACAAGATGATGCCATTCTCAGGGCCATAGCCGATACATTGGAAAGAGAGGGAATAAAGGTCCTTGAATCCACACTGTACCTCTCTCACCTGCTTTTTCCGGCAGGGGTGTTGACAAAAAACAAACCCAGTAAAAAACAGATAAAAGATATAGAGTTTGGCTGGAAAAACGCACGGGAAATCGGCAGACTGGATATCGGCCAGTGTGTGGTTGTCAGGGATTGTTCCGTCATGGCCGTTGAAGCGATAGAAGGTACTGATGAGGCTATCCTGAGGGGCGGACGTCTCGCCAAGGAAAATGCTGTTGTTGTGAAAGTCAGAAAGCCGGGACAGGATTTTCGCTTTGATCTTCCTGCCACTGGAGTCAGAACTCTTGAGAGCCTGAGACGCGTTCATGGTTCTGTTCTTGCTGTAGAGGCTGGACAATCCCTGCTGTTTGACAGGGAAAAGATGATTGAAGAGGCGGATAAATCAGGTATAGTGGTTGTTGGTGTTGTTGAACAGGAAGATGGGAAACTTATAATGTAACCTAAATCCTGCAATTGGCAAGTTTTTCGGAGATGCGAGGCATCAAGGGCGCAGATGTATTAACATACTTCAAGCACTTGATAACGAAGCAGATTCGATAAAATTGCCAATCCCCCAGGGCAAGGGAATAAAGAAAAAACAATCTCACTCTGATAGTGAGTAGTACAGCCCCTACTGCAATATGATAACTATCTGTTTATACAGTATAAATAATTTTTCTTTATTCCCGAAGTGCAGGATTTAGGTGTAATTAATCATCCGATTAAGGAATGCTTGTGCAGGGAGGTTATTTATGCAGGCAATGATTCTTGCAGCAGGGCTGGGAACCAGATTGCTGCCGCATACAAGGGTCTGTCCCAAGCCTCTTTTCCCAATTCTCAATCAACCCCTCCTGCTTCTTACCATCAAGAGGTTACAAAACCACGGATTTGATTCGATTCTGGTGAACTGCCATCATTTGGGGGATCAGATTGTCTCCCTGGTGGATTCATTGAGTGGAGTAACCGTGCTCCATGAAGATAAAATCCTAGGTACCGGAGGCGGACTGCGGGGTGGTCTTGAACATATGAGAGATGAGCCTCTTCTGGTAACCAATGGCGACATCTATCATACTGTTGACTTTCGTGCTTTATACAATCACCATCAGCAGAACGATTCTGTTGTTACATTGGCAATGCATGACCACCATCGTTTCAACAATGTGATGATCAGGGATGGCAAGGTGGCCAGTTTTGACAACAGGGTAGAATTTACCCAGCTGGCTTTTACTGGACTACATGTCATTGATCCTGAAATTCTGGAAGATGTTGAAAAGAACAGGAATTCCTGCATAATTGATTTCTACAGAAAACTTCTTGAACGGGGTGAGTCGATTGATTGCTATCGGGTTGATGACTGTTTCTGGACTGATATGGGGACGGTGGATGATTATCTCGACCTTCACCGTGGCCTGCTGAAGGATGATATCCCCTGCTGGGCTGAGATCGGTGAGGTGAGAAAACCATACTGTATCGATATGGCTGCAAAACTTCCTGCCCATATAGTTCTGGAAGACTGGGTCTGCATCGGTGGAGCCCATATTGAAGATGGCAGTCATCTTGAGCGGGTTGTTGTGTGGAACAATGTTCGGGTTGCTGCCGGCAGTCGTCTGGTAGATACTGTAATCAGTGATGGTACCAGCTGAAAAAAATATACCTGATAAACTATAGCTGGTCCTGGTCACAGGGCAGGCAATTTTGTTGTATCAATCATCGCATTTGTATCAGGTCTTGTATAATGTCAGGCAATCTTAATTCTTATATTGAATCCAGAATCAAAATACTCCTTGTAAAAACTGGTTTGGTCGATCGGAAAACTGTCGAAAAACTGTTTGTCGACAGCAATTCTCAGTTGCTGCGAGGAGACGGGTCGAACCGGATTTTTCTTCGTATTTTTTCAGGAAAAAGACCAGAAGGGTGCATTGCTGTAATTCCCCCTGTTGATTCAACTGAATCAGATAAAAGGGAGGCGCAGGCATCACGGGATATCGGCCTTCATCTATACAGTCGCCGGGTTCCGGTTCCTGAACAGCTCGGTTGGGACGAAAAGAGCAGTATTCTACTGATGGAGGATCTGGGGGATACCCGTCTGCATGATCATGCCGTTGCCTGGGAAAAGGATGGGTCTCACAGTGACATCCTGATGGCTCTGTATCGGGATGTTATCCGTGAACTTGTTAATATGCAGTTTAATGGTGTCCAGGGTTTTAAGCCGGCGTGGTGCTGGGATACGCATGTGTATGACAGAAAGTTGATGATTGAGCGTGAATCAGGTTATTTTCTCAGGGCGTTCTGGCAGCAACTCCTCGGCATGGAATTTTCACAGGATGTACAGGAGGAATTGAACCATATCGCCGACAGAGCGGCTGAAGCGGAACCTGGGACTTTTCTGCACCGGGATTTTCAGAGCCGTAATATTATGGTCAAGGACGGGAAGGTGAGATTTATTGATTACCAGGGGGGACGACTGGGCCCACCGGGGTATGATCTCGCCTCACTTCTTCATGATCCTTATTGTGGGCTCAATGAAGAAATGATCGAAATACTCTATCATTGTTATGTTGAAACTGCCTCGGCTTTTGACGAATTTGACAGAAAAGAATTTTCCCGTTGCTATTCTTTTCTTGCATTTCAGAGAAATGTGCAGATAATAGGCGCGTTCTCTTTTCTTTCCAATGTGAAAAAGAAGACATTTTTTACTCAATATATTTATCCTGCTCTCATTACTCTGAGCAATCGGCTGGAACAACCGGAATTTTCAGAGTATGAAAAAACCAGAAAACTGGTGAAACAAGGGTTGTTGCTTGTGGAGCAAAGCGGGAATATCTCAAGATAAGCTGAATTTCAAAGGTAGCCAGAAAGGAATAATTAAATACTATGGTTCAGGGAAATTGTCCAATGGTGGCCTTGATCGGTCGCCCGAATGTGGGAAAATCCACATTATTTAACAGGATAACAAAGTCAAGAAAAGCTCTGGTTGATCCAACCCCGGGGGTGACCCGCGATCGCCACTATGACAGGGTTACCTGGGACAATAAATCCTTTGTCCTGGTAGATACCGGTGGTATTGATGACAATCCGGAAGACCTACTCGTCGGCCATATCAGAGAACAGGCACTGGCGGCTATCGAGGAGGCGGATATCATACTTTTTCTCATGGATGGTAGGGAAGGTGTTACCCCGGCGGATTACGAGGTCGTTGAAATCCTGAGAAGAACCAGAAAACCGATTTTCCATGTGGTCAATAAGATTGACAGTCCCAAGCAGGAAGTCGAATTGCTGGCCCAGTTTTACGAACTTGGGATTGAAAAACTCTGGTCCCTTTCCGCTGAACACAGTTTCGGGTTCCGTGATCTGATGGATGGCCTCAGCGCAATTATCGAGGGAGAATCGGATGACGAGGGGTTGCCGGAAGATCTGATGAGAGTTGCCTTTTTTGGCAGGCCGAACGTGGGTAAATCATCAATGATCAACAGGATATTAGGGGAGGAGCGGATGGTTGTTTCCGAAATATCTGGAACAACCAGAGATTCGGTTGATACCCTGTTGACCCATGGAAAATACAACTATCTCCTGATCGATACAGCCGGAATCAGGCGCAAGGGCAAGACAAAGGAAAAACTGGAGAAATTCAGTATCTTAAAATCTCTGGCAGCCCTGAATAAATGTGATATTGCGGTGATCCTGATTGACGGCGAGGAGGGAATCACCGAACAGGATACCAAGGTGATTGGTTACGCCCTGGAACATGGCCGGGCCTTGATCATCCTGGTCAATAAGTGGGACCTCCTTGAAGGTGACAAAAAGCGCCAGCAGCAGCTTCTCTCAGAGGTGGGACGCCAGTTGCCTTTTCTGGGATTTGCTCCGGTTCTCACTGTGTCGGCCAAGACCGGTTATGGTATAAAGAGACTGTTTCCTGTTATCGGATCAGTATACAGACAGTACAGAGCCGTCTTTCCGACATCTGCGCTCAACAGGCTGTTGCGGGAGGCCATAGAGAATCATTCTCCGCCTATTTATAAAAATAAACGTTTAAAATTTTATTATACTTCACAGATCGGCACCAGTCCGCCAAGATTTGTCATTATGACAAACAGCTACAAGGGAGTTCACTTCTCCTACCAGCGATATCTGACAAATAAGTTCAGAGAAGGTCTGGGATTGGAAAAGGTGCCGATTCAACTGATTTTCAAGGATAAATCCAGTCAAAGGGGCACCTGATTATCCTGCTTCAGCCATGACCTTTTTAAAACTTTCAGCCGACCGACTGATGACATCATCGGGTACGCAGAAGGCAAGACGGATATGGCCTGGAGCCCCGAATCCAGTACCGGGAACGGCGAGAATCTTATGTTTCTGCAGAAGCCCACAGAATTTCACATCATCTTTTATGGGTGTACGGGGAAAGATATAAAAGGCTCCTTTGGGATGGGTGAAATTCATCCCGGCCTCTTCGAGGAGTTTGCAGAAAATGGCCTTTCTCTCAGCGTAGATTGAATTATCCACTGAGGCATCCTGAAGCTTTGCGACAACCCGTTGCATCAGTGCGGGTGCATTGACAAATCCCAGGATTCTGTTGGCAAGAGTCAGACCATCCACAAGATTCTTCTTGTCTGTTATTTGCGGGTGAACAGCCAGATAACCGATACGCTCTCCTGGAAGGGAAAGATCTTTCGAATATGATGAGACCACAATACTGTTCCGGTATGCTTTGAAGATGGATGGCACGGTATGACCGTCAAAAACAATCTTCCGGTAGGGTTCATCCGATATCAGGTAAATTGTGCTGTTGTATCGGCTCTCCGCTTCAGTCAGAAGAGTCCCGAGAGCTGCAAGGGACTGGGCTGAATAAATCTGGCCGGTCGGGTTGTTTGGGGAATTGATGATAATCGCTTTGGTTTTCTCTGTGATGGCGTCTGAGATTTTCTGGAGATCCAGGTTGAATTCTGAGTCGGTTTCGACAATTCTACTGACACCTCCATGGTTATCCACGTAGAAGTTGTATTCAACGAAATAGGGTGCCAGGAGAATGACTTCATCATCTGGATTGAGCAGGGATTTCATGACAATGTTCAAACCACCCGCAGCACCGCAGGTCATCAGCATATCGCCCTGGTCTACTTCAATTTCCTGTTCCCTGGACATCTTTTCCGCTATGGCTTCACGAACAATGACGTAGCCACCGTTTGGCATATAGGCATGAACTCCGGGGCTTTTATCACGAATTATTTCAGCAATCACCTCATTGTATTTTTCAGGAGGTGGTACATCTGGATTGCCGAGGCTGAAATCAAAGACGTTTTCAGCACCGTACTCGGCCTTCATTCTGGCACCTTCCTCAAACATCTTACGTATCCATGATGATTTTTCAGCAAACAGTTTCATTTTTTCTGAAACAGCCATTCGTCTCCTCCGGTTTTTTACAGTTTTTCAAGATAATCGTGTGCCGCGTTGATTTCCTTCATCTTTTCCTCGGCAATCTTTTGAAATTCCTCGCCGAGATGCCGAACTTTATCCGGATGATACTTCATGCTCAGTTTACGGTATGCTTTTTTAATTTCTTCTTTCGAAGCTCCCGGCTGCAAACCGAGGGTTGCATAGTGGCGGGCGGACATATCCGGAGATTGGGGCGATGAAGTGTAAGCTCTACCATATTTATATTTTGCTTCAATAGTCCGTTGGTCATATGCAGAAATTTCAAGAAAGGCTGCAATTCGTCTGGCGATAGCCAGTTCATTTTCAGGAACATCCCTTTTTGTATAGAGAATCTGGTAAACCAGTTCCAGCAGGATCAGTCTGGGTTCGTAGGCAAAGGTGGTTTTGAATTCTTCCAGCAGGGCGTCAAGGGAAGGTGAGGAATTTGTAGCTTCTTTTATAATCTCCTTAACCCAGAGCATCTTGGTCTGGTTATAATGGAGATTATATTGGAAAAACCGATGGATAGTCTGGATTTCCTCTTTGGTTATCCGGCCATCTATTTTGGCTGTATGCATGAGGATATGGACAAGCAGCCAGACAAACCTGCTGTGGCTTTCGGTCTGGGATTGCTCATAGGTGGCGACTTTTTTCTGCACCCAGAAGGAAAAACCCCAGAAAAGGGCGATGAAGACAAGTACACCTGCAAGCCCTGTATAAATAAGCGTACCGAGAAAAGAGATAAGGGCCGGTGCCCCTCCTGAAACAAAGACGAGCAGCAGGACAATAAGGAGGCAACCACCGCAACCGGGCTGTTGTTGTCGTTGATAATTCATTTTATATGGTTCCTCTATTCGTCAACAGTCCTGGTGTCGCTCTGGAAAAGTGCTTCAGTGAATTCATCAGCATTAAAATCCCGTAAATCGTCCATCTGTTCACCGATACCGATAAATCGTATTGGAACCTTGATTTCACGACATATATTGGCGACGATACCGCCCTTTGATGTTCCATCAAGTTTGGTCAGAGCCATACCCGTGATGGTGACCGCATCATCAAACAGCCTCGCCTGGCTTATCCCGTTCTGACCTGTGGTAGCATCTATTACCAGAAGGATTTCATGGGGTGAACCGGCAAGTTTTTTCCCCATGACTCTTTTGATTTTTTTCAGCTCTTCCATGAGATTGGCCTGGGTGTGCAGTCTTCCTGCTGTATCCACAAGAACCACGTCTATATTTTGTGAAACAGCGGTACCCAGGGCATCAAAAACAACTGACGATGGATCAGCTCCTTCCTGATGAGCGACAACAGGGACGTTATTTCTCTCTCCCCATATCTGCAGTTGTGAGACTGCAGCAGCACGAAATGTGTCGGCAGCCACAAGCATCACACTTTGCCCAGACTGCTGAAATTTATGGGCGATTTTACCAATGGTTGTTGTTTTGCCGACGCCGTTTACACCTATAACCATAATAACAAAGGGACCTTTGTCGGGCATTCTCAGTTCATCGTTAGCCACGGCGTCGAGAATAAAAGCTTTTATTTTCTCCTTGAGGGTATCCTTCAGGGCGGCCGGATCGGTCAGTTCCTTTCGTTTGACCTTGCGGCGTGCGTGTTCAAGCAGCTCCTGGGTTGTTGCCACTCCCAGGTCGGCAGTGATCAGAATCTCTTCAAGATCATCCAGAAGTTCATTATCGATTTCTCTTTTTCCAAGAAAAAGTGTGTCCAGTTGGTAAGTGAATGTAGATCTTGTTTTTGAAAGCCGTTCACTGAGCCTTGAAAAAAGATTTTTCTTTTTATTTTCCCTGGATTCTTTTATGGGTACTGTTTCTACAGGAGCGGGTTCCGGTGATTGTTTTTCTTCCTGGACCGGGCTCTCTGATTCAGGTATTTCAGTTGTTTTCTCTGGAGTCTGTTTCTTTTTTTTAAACCAACCTAACATGGGGGTTTTTCCTGGTTAAAAAGTTATAGCCACCTCGAAAAATTGCTTTTCGCCTGACTTCGAACGAAAATTCTAATTATTCAAGGCACCCTTATTTGAAAGATGCTGTTTTGTGGACAAAGATTTTTTATCTTACGTAGAGTAGGAAAAGAAAGCAACAAAAAGTCATCATCACATCCATGATTGTCATGGTTAAGTTGTATAGGTAAACAGAAAATCTTTTAATCGTAATTTTTGATCGTGCCTGAAAATCATTGCAATTCCTTCCAGCGGCATTACTGTAGTGATGTTAATTTTGGAACGGGTGGTGGTTTTTGCCCGTGTAGATGTTAATCAAAATCTATCTTTATATATTCAAAGTGTTAGGAGGTATCGAAATGGCCGGATCGTGTGGAAGTTCCTGTGGCACAAATGAGGCGCAACAGGCTGCGGCTGCCCAGCAGGAAAATGCAATTACCAGGTCCTTAGGCAAGATTAAAAATAAAATCCTTGTGATGAGCGGAAAGGGTGGAGTGGGAAAATCCACTATTTCTGTTAATCTTGCTCTCGGGCTTGCTGCCCGTGGTTTCCAGGTGGGGCTGATGGACGTGGATATTCACGGTCCCGACGTGGTCCGCATGCTTGACCTCAAGGGGAATGTTGAGCCACCTGAAACCCCTGACTCGCTGGTTCCTCCTCTGAAATATAACGATAATCTGAAAGTTGTTTCTCTCGAGTATATGATGAGAGACAGGGATGAAGCAATTATATGGCGTGGTCCATTGAAGATTCAGGCAATCAGGCAGTTCGTTGCCGATATGGACTGGGGTGAACTGGATTATCTCATCATTGATGCTCCTCCGGGGACAGGTGATGAACCCCTTTCCGTCGCTCAGACAATTCCCAATGTCAAGGCCATCGTTGTGACAACGCCACAGAAAGTGGCGCTTGCGGATGTGAAGAAATCCATTAATTTCTGCAAGACCGTCAAGATGGAGATAATCGGTGTTGTGGAAAATATGTCCGGTTTTGTCTGCCCGCACTGTAATGAAACCGTTGATATATTTAAATCCGGTGGTGGAGAGACACTGGCCAGAGAGCTTGAACTGCCTTTTCTCGGGAAAATCCCCATGGATCCCCAGGTAGTTATGGCAGGTGATGATGGAAAGCCTTATCTTTCTTCAGATTCCGACAGTCCAGCCACCAAGGCATTTGGAGAGGTTGTAAGCGCTGTTGAAACACGTGTTCCACCTGTAGCTCAACCGACTGTATTGAAGATGGCTGACACCGATTCCGGTTGTGCCTGCGGAGGAAGCTGCGCTTCACATTCCTGAGATATTCATTTTTTGTGAATTTTCGAAGAATGGATCAGCGGGTTCTTGCTTTCCCTGCAAGAGCCCGCTTGCCGGTTGCCAAAACACTTTAAACCCCAATCCTGCGATATTACCGAATCCGCATTGTTATCAATTGCTTGAAGTATGCATATAAGTCAGAGTCGTTGCTGCCCTGTATCTTCGGAAGACTTCATGATTGCAGGATTGAGGTTCAATACAATTTCTGATGAGACCGAGACAATGAAAGTAAAACAGATGATAGTTGGATCCATGGCCGTCTGCTGCTATATTATCTCCTGTGAAAAAACGAAGAAAGCAGCGATAATTGATCCGGGTGGAGATGAAGATAAAATTCTGGCTGAAGCAGAAAATTTGGGTGTCAGCATAGAATATATCATTGTTACCCATGGGCATCCTGATCATGTATGCGGCAATCGAAAAATCCAGGAAGCTACCGGCGCAAAAATAATTATGCATAGAGCCGACGCACAGTTTTTTGACAAGCCAGAAGTGAAGAACTATTTCTCAATGCTTGGCATGGAACCTTCACCATCACCGGACATACTTGTGGAAGACGGTGATATCATAGAGCTTGGCGAAGAGAAACTGGAAGTCATGCATACGCCCGGTCATACTCCCGGAGGTATGTGTCTGTATAACAGTCCTGATGTTATTACAGGTGATACGCTTTTTGTCGGGGGACTTGGACGGACTGACTTTCCTGGTGGATCCCATGAAGAACTGCTCAATTCCATCAGGACAAAACTGCTTGTACTGCCGGATGAAACAATAGTCTGGCCTGGACATGGATACGGGGGAAGTCGTTCTACCATAGGTGAAGAAAAGGTTTCAAACCCATTTCTTTAACGCTCATTCCCACAGCAGAGTAATGAAAATTCCAACTGTGGCAAAAAAAAATGTGGCGGTTGAGTTTTCAGACAAATTCCGGGAACTTGAAAGAAGAGATTATTATTTATGCGTGAAATAGTTCTGGGTACTGCCGGTCATGTGGACCATGGTAAAACAAGTTTTATCCGGGCTCTGACCGGGATAGAAACGGATCGTCTGAAAGAGGAGAAAAAGAGGGGGATCACCATTGAACTGGGATTCGCCTTTCTTGATCTGCCCTGCGGACATCGTATCGGCATTGTCGATGTTCCCGGCCATGAAAAATTTGTCAAGAATATGGTTGCCGGGGTAACCGGTATGGATATTCTGGCATTTATAATTGCAGCGGATGAAGGGATAATGCCGCAAACCCGTGAACATTTCGAAATCTGTCGACTGATGGGTGTTAGACGTGCTCTGGTGATTGTGACCAAAATTGACCTTGTGGAACCGGACTGGCTTGAAATGGTGGATGAAGAAATATTTGAATTCTGTCAGGGCAGTTTCCTTGAAGATGCACCGGTTCTCCATGTTTCATCCATTACCGGAGAAGGACTTGATGAGGTTCGTACCACTCTGGATAATTTTGTTACCCAGCACAATTTTACCCAGAGCTTTGGTCCTTTCAGACTTCCGGTGGACAGAAGTTTCGCCATGAAAGGTTTTGGCTCAGTTGTTACCGGCACTTCCATTTCAGGTAGAACGGCCATTGGTGAGGAACTGCGGCTCTACCCATCGGAACGTATGGCAAAAGTGAGGGGAATTCAGGTCCACGGGGAACCGGTTGAGGAAGTGGAGGCCGGTCACAGGACGGCGGTGAATCTCCAGGGTCTTGACAGTACGGAAATTGAGCGCGGTATGGTTCTGGCGCCACCTGAAGTGCTGGAACCCGGCTATATGCTCGATTGTCAATTACTTTATCTCGCTTCAAATACAAAACCACTTAAACATCGGGCACGGATTCGCGTCCATGTGGGTACTTCTGAAATAATTGGCAGGGTGTCTCTTCTGGACAGAGATGAACTGCTACCCGGAGAAGAAAGCATTGTCCAGCTGCTGCTTGAAGAAAAGGTTGCAGTCTGGCCTCAGGATCGTTATGTGGTGAGAAGTTATTCACCTGTGTTTACGATTGGTGGGGGTGAAATTTTAGGCAATCTGCCATTCAGGAAAAGAAAACGGCTCACAGAAAAAGACCGGGAGTATAACAGGCAGTTATACGAGGTTCTCGCCGGGGGAACCGTGGAGGAAAAGGCACTGTTCTTTCTGGCAGAGAGTGGAGAAAAGGGGCTCACAGCCGGAGAATTGGGTATTCGCCTCGGCCTTTTTGGCAAACATCTCAAAAAGGCGTTGAATGAACCGCTTTCCACGAAAAAGATGGTTGTGGTTGATTCATCAACTCAACGTTATGTTATTCGCGATATAGCGGAAAAGATCAAGGAAACAATTATTTCCACACTCCAGCAATACCACAGGGACAATCCTATTCAGGTGGGGCTGGTGAAAGAGGAACTCCGATCCAGTGTTGGAAAAAGGGTGGAACAGAAGGTATTTAATTACTGCCTCAATGAGTTACTGCGAAAATCTGTAGTGGTTCTTGAGGAGTCCGCAATCCGTATGGCTGACCATCAGGTGGCTCTGAAGGCTGATGAAAAACAGTTGGAGAGTGAAATCATCGAGTGGTACAGGGAAAAAGGGTTGACTGCGCCCACGGTGAAAGAAACCATGGCAAGGTTTTCCGAGTACCCTGAAGGACTTGTGAAGGAAGTTCTACAGTTGCTTCTGCGGCAGGAAACTCTTCTGAAGATAAGTGAAACGCTTTATTTTTCAAAAGAACGTTTTGATCCGCTGGTGGAATCAGTGGTTGAGGCCATTGAAAGAGATGGAGAGATTGACGCGCCACGTTTCAAGGCCCTGACTGGACTGACCAGAAAATTCTCAATTCCCATCCTCGAATACCTTGACCGGATAAAAGTCACCATGAGAATTGGGGACAAGCGGGTATTACGTCGTAAAGGCTAGCCTGGGACAGCCTCCTCCTGGCCTGTATTGTTCTCCATGAATGTGGGCTCCAGCCTGATGGTGAGTATCCGTGTCGTTTTTTCAGTGATTCGTGTTTCATGGGCAATTGCCAGGCTAGGCAGGGCAATGATCCTGTCGGTTTCAACAGAGGCAAGAACAGGAAAACCCGGCCTTCGTTTCTGTTCAATTTTCCTTTCGCTCAATATCCTTGATATTTTTTTTCTGCCGGGTGCGTTAAATGGTCTGAATTTTTCTCCCTTATGGGGAGGACGCAATACAAGGGGAAAGGTGAAACTCTCCATGTCAACATAGAGAGTATTTTCTTTCCCTGAAAACACCTTGTCTTCATGGAGGTGAAGGCAGAGGTTCAATTCCGGTACCGGATAGGAGCCTGGTTGCGGAACAGTCAGCGGAGAAAATGATTGCGGCTCCAGGGAACCACGTAATTTCCCCTTTGGAAGAGGGCGGGAGAACAGCAGGAAGTTCTGATGTTTTTCGACACGGACCCCATCACTGAGATGTATTTCCCCACCGTTGTTCCCTGTTCGGGTAAGATTCAGCAGGGTGACTATTTTTTTAAAATCCGGTCTTATGGACATTTTCCAGAAGCATTTTTCCAGGATCCTTCTTGCTATTGCATGATGGCAGGTTTGGAGATGGGTAGTGGAAAGTTTGAGAGTGTCTGAGTCTGTTGTCACACTTTTTTGGTATGCCTTGTCGGCCACCTCTTCAAGATAATCGTTATCCGTTCTGAGAATATCCATGCACTGCAGGACTGTGGTTCTGATGGATGGGTTGAATTGTTTTTCAAGACCGGGAAGGAGTTCTAATCGAACCCGGTTTCGAAGAAAGACCGGATCAAGGTTTGAGGAGTCCAGGCAGAATGTGATGTTGTTGCTTTTGAGATAGTGGAGAAGGTCTGATTTTTTTTCAAGCAGCAGGGGACGTACGATTTTTCCCGATACCGGAGACATGCCTGACAATCCTTTCATGCCGCTGCCACGGATAAGTCGGATAAAGAATTCTTCCACTTGGTCATCTGCTGTGTGGGCAACGGCAATAGCAGAACCGTTAAATGCCCGACGGGTTTGTTCAAGGGCGGTGTACCGGAGAATTCTGGCACCTTCCTCCGGGGAACAGCCGGTTGATTTTATGTGAAGAGGAACATTGACAGTTCTGCTGACAAACTGAATATTCAGAGTTCTGCAGACCTTCTTTACCGTATTTATTTCCTGTCTGATTTCTTTCGGGCGAAGCTGGTGGTTGATATAAACTGCCAGGAGTTTCAGGTCCAGGTCAAGCGAGTGGAGCAGGTGAAGCAGGGCAAGGGAATCACCCCCACCGGAAACAGCGGCAATAACCCTGTCGTGTCGATGCAGTAAGCTGTTCTCCCTGACAAAGGTTTCAACGCTGTTGAGCAGGTTATAGTTTTTTTTTTGCTGATATTTTTTTTTAAAATTGTATTGAGTTGTCATGGATTCAGATTAACTATCCAGAAGTGAGCTGAGTTGTTCACGCAGGATGTTGATTGTTTGTGAATAATCCATTGATTCATCATTTGTTTTTCCTGACTGTTCAATACGGTAGGCAATTTCAGCACTCTGTTCAAGCCCAAGGTTCAGCAGGGCTCCTTTGATGGTATGAGCCGCTTTGCCGATTCGTTCCAGGTCGTTTTCTTCAACGCATTTTTCAAGAGTTATCAGGTGAGAATGGAGAGTAGTTAAAAAAGCAGGCAGCATGGTGTCTATTTGTTCTGCTGTCAGGTTAAACTGTTCAGAAAGATATTTTCTGATTTTTTCTTTCATTGGTTCCCTGGAAAGATCGAATTGATCATCTACATGGTTTCCTTTATCCTCTGGAGCAGCCTGTTGTGAATATCATCAAAACCACCATTTGAAAGAATGGCTATAATATCACCCGGTTGAATAAAGCTCATAAGACGGTCAATAATTTGGTCTGTATCATCAAATGCTGCTGCATCAAGATCTTTTATATTTTTGAGATCGTCAGCAAGTTTTTGTGATGAGAACATTTCATCAGGTGCAATATTTTTCAGGGGCACCGGTTCCCGCAACAGTACGATGTCGGCAAAGTCAAATGAGTCGGTATATTTCTTTTGGAAAATAGCCCTTCTCGATGAATTTGTTCTCGGTTCAAAAACAATTATGAGCCGGCGGTCTCCATAGGCATCTTTCAGAGCCTGGACAGTCTCCTTCACCGCTGTAGGGTGATGGGCAAAATCATCAATTACGGTTATTCCTTTCTCTATTCCCCGTATTTCCTGTCTTCGCTTAACACCGCTGAAACTGCTCAGGCCCTGCTGTATGCTCCCAGCCTGAATACCAAGATGGTGCATGACTGCCGTAACAGCCAGACTGTTCATGCAGTTATGTCTGCCTGGCAGCCTGACTGACATTTCCCCATAGGGCTGATCTTCGTGAAAGACTGTAAAATGAGTCTGTCCCCCACTGGGTTTTATGTTTTTCAGGGACCAGGTAAGATTGTCTGTCTGTCCGTATCCTTCAATTTTACAGGACGCTTTTTTTGCAATTTCAACCACATTGGGGTCATCAAAATTGGCGATGAGCAATCCATCCTCCGGAATCAGGCGCACGAATTTTAAAAATGCCTTTTTGATAGCAGCCAGGTCTTTAAAGATATCTGCATGGTCAAACTCTATGGAGGTAATAACACCAATCCGGGGTTGATAGTGGAGAAATTTGGATTCCTTGTCAAAAAAAGCGGTGTCGTATTCATCCCCTTCGGCAACAAAATAGGGACCGTTACCAAGGCGAAAATTACTGTTGAATTCTCTGACGATACCACCAATCATAAATGTCGGGTCAAGACCGCAACTGTGCAAGGCAGTGGCAAGGAGTGAGCAGGTTGTCGTTTTTCCATGGGTTCCTGCCACCACAAGTGAAGTTCTGTCGGAGATAAAGAAATGTGAGAGTGCCTGTGGAAAGGAAAGGTAAGGGATTGTCGTTTGGCCCAGTCCACAGGCCTCCGGGTTTTTTGCAGTAATGACATTACCAACGATAACGAGGTCAGGTGCCGGTCGCAGGTTGTCAGGGTGATATCCATCCATGACCGTGATGTTGAGTCTGCTGAGAAAATCAGACATGGGGGGATAGACATGACTGTCACTGCCGGTAATATGAAATCCTTTTTGCTGCAGCATTCCGGCAAGAGCGGCCATACCGGTTCCACAGATTCCCATTATATGGATATGACGGGCGTTGGGAATGCATTTGTTCAATGATGAATCAAGTTCAATCATTTCCTTTTTTACCTGCCGTATTACTGATGGTTGAGTGGATAGTAGAAAAGATCGAAGGAAAATTGGTGGGGGTAATACGACCGACTTCTATGAATTTCACAGCGATTTCCTTGGATATTTTCAATATCATTTCTTCCGGTACACCTCTGCCAGTGGATGGTGAATTTGCGTTTTTTTTCTCTGCTGCCATTTTCTTTCTCTTTTCATGGAGTTGGCAACGCCCCTGCTGCTTGAAGAAGGCCAGTTCGTCAGAGTAACAGCAGAGGCGTCAATCAAGAATAACCTGTCCAGCCATTCAAGTGTCGGTGTAAGTTTTATTCTATTTATTGATCCAGGTCAACGCAGAGTGTATTTAAGTGTAATAATTTATCCTGACTGCACAGTTAATGATGATTACTGTTTAACCAGAATTTATCATGCGGGTTTGTGCCTGTCCATAAATGGCTTTTTTGTCCGATTTCTGCGTGGCTGTGAAAGATAAAAATGCTCCTGTGTGACATGTTTAAAGTCGTTGATAATGAAGCAGATTCGGTGAAATTAAACACCTCGAAAAGATCTCAGGGAGAAATAATGAAAGTACTTGATTTGAATACAACCAGGGAATTTACTGAAGGGGCCATGAAACGATTTTTTCTAGTGGAAGATTCAGAATTTTTTAAAATCATAAATTTTAATCTCAAGGCGGGGGTAACCTTTCCAGTCCATTCACATGATCTTGATGGTGAGCTTTCGATTCAGGTTATTGAAGGGCAGGGATTTTTTCTTGGTGAGAATGGAGCGGAGATTCCAGCAAAAACAGGCAATATTCTTATTTCTGAAATACGAGAACCCCATGGCGTGAGGGCCGAAACGGATATGCGTATAGTCGTGACTATTGCACCTCCGATCTGAAATACACCTGTTTTTGTCAGTTCAGGTGGCGTTATTTGAAAGCCAAAGCAATTCCCGTGGGGGGTTAAATTGATTCGGTAAGAATACCTTTATTTTCTGAGGAAAGAGATCTGTACCCTCTCATTGCATTATGGCCGGTATTCATTGTGTTGAGTTCATGCTGCAGCAGAGATTTCACATTTTGTGCTTTGGTGTGGAGAAATCTGTTTCTGTCGTAAATTCGTTCCAGTACTTTTTTCTTTAACTGTATGAGCGAATCAGTCTCTTTTGTCTGGGAAATCGATGCATTTTCCATCAGTGATTGTATCTGTCTGTCAATATTCTCCACTTTGCTGAACAGGTGTGAGAGCTCATGAATGGAGGTTTCCGTGGAATTCAGCATCGAGTGGGGTGGTTCGTTGCCTATCCTGAGGTAAACTGCATCAATTCTGCAGTAATAGTCGATTGATCTTTGAAAGAGCTTTTGTAATGTATCCGACCAGGAACGACTGTCGAGTTGTGACATTATAATTTTTCCTTATCAGTATGGTGTCTTTGCAATGAAATATGTCATCCGGCAGCGGAAAGGTGGTTTACCTGATGCTGCATTTCATTTGTTTTGTCCTGTTTTTCAAGACCAATTGAGTTCTGTTCATTCTTTGTAATTTCTATAGCTTCACTCCAGGTCTGTCTAAGGTCAACAAGGAGTCCTTCCACTATTTTCAGATGCTCTTCACCTGGATCTTTTCTGGCTTTATGCAGTTCTCTCAACATGAACTGATACAATCCATCAAGATCTGCAGCTATTTCTCCGCCGATATTGTGGTCAAGAGAATTTGAAAATTCGGTTATAATAGCGAAAATTTTGGCAATGCGGCCAATTTTTTCCTCCATGTTTCCTGCACGACTGGCGGCAATGGCCTGATGACAGAATCTGATGGCCCCGTCATACAGCATTATAAGAATCTGTTCCCTGGAGGCTGTCATAACCTGGTTCTGCTGGTATTGGTTCATATAGGCATTCATTATTTTTTCATCCCGTTAAGCGCATTCATCTGCTGGGTCAGAAAATCACCCTGTGCGTTCAGTTTGCTGACCATCTGCTCCATGGCATTAAACTGGGCGCGAAGAGCTTTTTCTCTTTTAGTCATCCTGAGCTCCATCTGGTCAATCTGGTAATCAAATTTTTCCATCGCCTGGTTGCTGGCCTTTTTCTTGGTGGCGTATATGCCGGATGTTGCACTGGTCAGGTCAAGCAGCAGGTTGTTGAAATTTTTCATGATGCCGTCCGTTTCGTCTTTTCCGGCCAGGAGGTAGACAACGTCATCAAAATTATTATTCAGGGCATCGTCAAGTTTTGTGTTGTTCTGTGTAAGAGTTCCATCAGAGTTGGTGGTGATACCCAGTTCTGCCAGACTTGAAAATTCCCCCCCGTTTTTATGGAACTGGTAAGAATACCCTGTAACTGCCTTTTCACACTGTTGATTGTTGCATCTCCACGAAGCACCGCCCCCAGAAGAGGATCTTTATCCTCCTCTGTACTTTCCGGAACTTCCGGGGATCCACCAAATTCCTTATAGCCTGAATTTATCCATTCCATAACACCATTATAGGCAGTGACAAAAGCAGTAATTTTTTCCTTGGTGGTATCCGTGTCAGCCTTGATGTCCATTTTGGTTGTGCTGTACACCGGAGGATCGGCCCAATCCCATGGGTCCACTCCCGCTTCCGGGGTGCCGTCATGGGTTGTTTTACTGACTTCATTGAGGTTCAAGGTTACCCCGCTTATCGCCGTACTGATAGTATTGCTGTTGCTGACGACCTTCAGTCCGTCAATAAAAACAACAGCTTCCTGTGCCGTCTGGGCATCAGTCGTGGTGAAATCAATGGGGTTTGAACCTGAATCAACAAGATTGCTGGTAACCGTAAAATTCGTGCTGGAATCTTTACCTGTAAAAACCAAATGATATGGTGAACCTGAAGAACCATCATTAATAATGGTTGCGGTAACACCGGTTGTCTCCGACTTTTCATTAATGGAGTTTGCAAGGCCAAGGAGAGAATTATTGTCCTCGTTTACGGTTATTACAGTACCATTGATGGTGATTGATCCGGTACCAAGAAGAGATTCGGAATTAGAGGAGAAACCGTTAGTGATGCTTTTCTGTACCTGACTGAGTTGTGCAACAGAAATATTATAGCTTCCGAGAGATCCGCTAGTGGTCGTTGCGGTGAATGCATCCTCTGAACTGAGGGAAACTTTGGTTGTCCGCACCTCACTGGTAATGTTGAGATCACCCACTGCAGTTTTCAGATCATCAAGTTTTGTCTTAAACTGCGCAAAGGCATTTAACCTCTCGGTTTCTGAAGTTTTTTTTGCCTCAATTCTGTCAAGAGGAGCACGTTCGAGAGTCATTATATCGTTGACAATCTTGTCCGTGTCCAGTCCGGTCGCAAGACCGCTGAAGGTGATAGACATAATAATACCTCAAGTAATTACGGAACGAAAAAGGTCTCAGCCCTTGGTGTTCACCAGATTTCCAACAAGTTCCGCAAAAGATGCCTTGAAATTGAGCAACTCTTCGGCCGGGATCTGCCTGATGACTTCCTGGGTTTCGTTATCAAAAATTTTGACAACCAGATCCTGAACAGTATCATCTTTTTCAAACCGCACGCTGTACAGTCCATCCTGGGTGATGGTTTTTATCTGGTCAAGCAACTCTTCCGGCTGGACTTTTACATTCTCCGGAGAGACCTGGGGATCTGTTGCTGCTGTTTCCCGGGTCTTTCTCTGTGTATCAACTCTTTCCGCAGGATTGAGCTGCTGCATCATTCCTCCGGTGCCATTAATCATATCGACATTCATGGCAGTCTCCTTAACTGAAATTTGTAAAAACCGGAGTGGGACCGGTAAAAACCGGTCCCTTTTGCCTTACTCCGATTTACTATCCTTATCCAAGCAGTGACAGGGCCAGCTGCGGCGCCTGATTGGCCTGGGCAAGGATGGATACACCAGCCTGCTGCAGGATGTTGTTTTTGGTCATTGCCGATGTTTCCTGGGCAATGTCCGCATCCAGAATCCGGCTTCGGGCTGCGGAGAGATTCTCCGAAACATTGGACAGATTGGAAATCGTGGACTCGAACCTGTTCTGCACGGCACCGAGGTTACCACGGATATTATCAATCTGCATCAATGCGCCGTCAATGGACTTGATGGCGTTAGCCGATCCAGTAACAGTGGTAATGTTGACATTGTCAATGGAGCTCAAGGTACTGACATTGGCTCCGTCAGCCGCTGTATTAAAAAGAGATCCGCTTGCTGCTGCAACATCACTTGTAACATTAAATCCGGAGGAGCTGGAGAAAGAGATTTCTCCACCGACAGTGGAAGAATCGGTATCATCAGCTCTGGTTGTATCACCACCCTTGGTGAGGGTTGCTGCATTGCCTTCACTACCTGTTAACTTAATAGTGACTGCAACAGAATCACTGGAACTGCTGTGGGAGAAATCAGTAACTTTGATATCATAACCTGCAGACTGCTCCAGGGTGATACTTGCCTTATCGGAACTCAGGGTAGCAGTTATTCCTGTATTTCCGGTCTGCTCGTTTAAGGCAGTGACCAGGTTAGTCAGGTCATCCGAGAGTACAGTGGCATTGATTGCAACAGCCGTGGTATTTGTACCCTGCAGATTAAAAGTTACACTGCCGTTTGCATCGAGGTTGCTCAATGTGGCGGTGGTCGTTGCAGTGGCGGTAACACCGGTGTCAGAACTTACATTGTTGATCTTACCGGCAATTACTGCCGCACTGTCACCAGTACTGACAGATGCTGTCTGCGATCCTTCCTTACCAACTATAGTAAGAGTTTGTGCCATGACATCGTTTGCTGAACTTCCCGATGCAGCAGAGGTGGCAGCTTCGATACTGTAGTTGGCCGTGCTGTTATCAGAAGTAAGTGCATTGTTACCCAGACTTGACGCCTTGGCGGAACTGATGCCAAAGGAGATGGTCTGGTTTGCATTGGCTCCTACCTGGAACTGTGCAGATGTCAATGAACCGTCGAGAAGCTTTTTGCCGTTGAATTCAGTGGTTTCTGCGATCCTGTCCATTTCCTGTTTGAGCTGATTGACCTCAGCCTGAAGGGATGAACGGTCGGATGCGCTGTTTGTATCGTTTGCCGACTGGACAGCCAGTTCACGCATACGCTGCAGGATATTGGTGGTTTCCTGCAGGGCACCCTCAGCTGTCTGGGCGAGGGAGATACCGTCGTTTGCGTTTCGGGCTGCCTGATTCAGACCGCGGATCTGCGAGGTCATACGGTCAGAAATAGAAAGTCCGGCAGCATCATCTTTTGCCGAGTTGATGCGGAGACCGGAAGAAAGGCGCTGCATTGATTTTGACAGCGCTGATTGAGAGTTACCCAGGTTACGCTGGGCGTTGAGAGACATTACATTTGTGTTAATAGTGAGTCCCATTATATTCCTCCTTGAATATAGTGTATTGGGTATTCGTTAGGCATCCTTGCCTGGTTCTAATTTAACAGGTACTGCAGTTTTTGTCGGTTCACCTCCTTGTTTGAAAGAATAAATTCGTACGTTATAGAACAGTATCGGCAGAAGAGATTTTTGAGTTTAGAAAAAAATGAAAAAAAGAAGGAAAAAATCAGAATATTTTTAGAAACGGAATAGCAGTAACAAATTGTCCTTTCCATTCACGTATATAGGATAACTGGTCCATAATTTCGTTTTTGATATTCCATGGCAGTATCAGGATAAAATCAGGCCGAACTTCTTTGAGCCGGTTTTCATCGACTATGGGAATGCGACTTCCGGGCATGAATTTATACTGTTTTGCCGGGTTTCGATCAACAACAAAGGGGAGGAGATCCGGCCTGATACCGGCATAATTAAGAAGAGTATTTCCCTTGGCGGCGGCCCCATAGGCGGCGACAGTCAGATTCAGTTTTCCGGACTCGATGAGAAACATCAGTAAATCATTCTTTATTTTTTCGACCTTTGCCTGAAAGCCGGTATAAAACGACATTTCATGTATTCCAGCCTTGTTTTCTTCTTCAAGAAACCTTGATACCCTGTTATGGCAGGTTCTTTGCTGGCCATCCGTACGTTCAGCAAAAACCCGCAGGCTGCCCCCGTGGGTGTCGAGTTTTTCCACATCAAAAATGTGAAGGCCGTTTTCCGAGAAGATGCGCTGTACAGCAGTCAACGAAAGATAGGAATAATGCTCATGATAGATTGTATCAAACTGGTTTTCCCGCATAAGCCTGAGAAGATGCGGAAATTCAAAAGTAGCAGTACCACCGGGTTTGAGAAGAATTGAAAACCCCTTGACAAAATCCTTGATATCCGGCACATGAGCCAGAACATTATTGGCAGTCATGAGATCCGCTTCATGCCCCTGATTGACAAGTTTTTTTGCCAGGGAAGTACCGAAGAATTCCTCTATAATGTCAAGACCTTTTTTCCTGGCAGCCCTTGCTGTTCCCGTGGTCGGTTCCACTCCAAGGCAGGGAATCCCTGCCTGGTGGACATATTGAAGCAGATATCCATCGTTTGCGGCAATTTCTATAACCTTGCTTTTCCGGTCAAGGGACAACCTGTCAACCATCGCTGTGACGTACCTGCGGGCATGGTCTAGCCAGGTCTTTGAGAAGGAACTGAAATAGGCGTAGTCTTCAGTAAACAGGTTTTCTGCCGTGGAAAAATCTTCGGTCTGGACAAGATGGCATTGCTCACAGACCATTACCCGTAATGGAAGCCACTGTTCAGGATTTTTCAAGCTTTCTGTCGTAAGATAGTTATTTGAAGGAGGAGCGGAGCCAAGGTCAACAAAAGTATGTTTGAGCGGGCTTTGACAATACCGGCAGTTCATGGCTGTATTCCCTTAAAATTTTGATTAAGAACCGGATGCTTCTCGTCTCTTTCTGAAATTGCAGTGTGTGGCAGGGGCCACGGCAGCGCGAGTTTTGGATCCAGGGGATTGAGTCCGTCCTCAGCAGAAGGGGAGTATACGGCAGAATGAAAATAAAGGAGCTCAACAGAATCAGTCATTGTCTGGAATCCATGGGCAAAACCTTCTGGAATATGTAATCCCAGGGAATTCTCTTCAGAGAGAATGACAGTGTAATATTGAAGAAAAGTAGGAGAACCCGTGCGAATATCAATCACGATATCCATAATGGAACCTTTGAGACAGAGCAGCAGTTTTTTTTCTGAAAAAGGTGGGTGTTGGAAATGCATTCCCCGGATTGTTCCCTTTTGTGCAGAATAGCTGAGATTGACCTGGGCAACGGGAGTATCCCAGCCAAGGCAGGAAAGTTCCTCCCGGCAGAAGAGGCGTATAAAATACCCTCTGTTATCTCTGATCGGGACTCTTTTTACAAGCGAAAGTCCGTCAAATGAAGTCGGCTTTATTATGAGTTTACTCATAAGCTTGATTCAAATTCGGCAAGTTGCGAAAGACAGAGTTTTCCGGCATCCTGTCCGTTTTCAAGTTGCCGGTACCAGCTGATGGTTTCCTTTATCGCCTTTTCCAGGGACCATTTGGGAGTGACGCCTAATACAGAACGGGCTTTTGCGGTTTCCAGGGCCAGGTTGTTTGCTTCATGGGGACCTGTTTTCCGGGTGTTGAAAGCTGTTTCCCCCCGCCCGTAAAAAGTGCTGGCGAGAGTAATCACCTCCTTTACGGAAGCGGTTTGGGACGGGGCAGGGCCAAAATTGTATGACCCGGAAAGAGATCGGTCGCCGACCATATTTTCCGCAAGAACCAGGTAACCGTAAAGAGGTTCGAGAACATGCTGCCATGGACGGATTGCCCCGGGGCGTCGTATGGTGAGAGTCTGCCCTTTCTGCCATGCCTTTATGGCGTCGGGAATCAGCCGATCTTCAGCCCAGTCCCCTCCACCGATCACATTACCGGCCCTGGCTGTTGCCAGCCCGGCTGTCATCTCCGTAAAAAACGATTTCCTGTATGACTCAACGATAATTTCAGTCGCTGCCTTGCTGGCACTGTAGGGATCGTATCCTCCAAGCTCATCCACCTCCCGGTAGGGATAGGGCCATTCAAGATTGCGGTACACCTTGTCAGTGGTGATAATTACGCACGCTTCAAGACTGTCGCATTTTCGTAATGCATCAAGAACGTTTACTGTTCCAAGGATATTGGTTTCAAAGGTTTTAACCGGTTCATGGTACCCGGCCCGGACCAGTGGCTGGGCAGCAAGGTGAAAGACGATTTGTGGATTTACCCGTTTAATTTGTTCTGAGAGCCTGTTTCTGTCCCGTATATCGATAAAATGACCTTTGATTGTTTTTTCAAGGCTGGCCAGTAAAAAAAGATTGGGACTGGTAGCCGGTGGAAGAGAAATCCCGGTAATGTCAGCACCCAGTTTTTGCAGCCAGAGGGCAAGCCATCCTCCCTTGAACCCGGTATGACCAGTGAGCAGCACACGTTTTCCGGACCAGAAATTCATTGAAGGTTTCATTACCAGACCTTCCATGGAGCGCTGCCTGATTGCCATAATTCCTCAAGCATGTTTTTTTCACGCAGCGTATCCATTGGCTGCCAGAAACCGTCATGGACAAATGCCTTCAGTTCGTCGTCGGCAGCAAGGCTCGTCAGAGGTTCGAGTTCCCAGCTGGTATCGTCCTCAGCTATGCGATCGATACATTCTGGAGAGAGGACAAAAAAACCTCCGTTGATAAGACCCCCGTCACCACGGGGTTTTTCTGAAAACCCTGCAACACTGTCATTCGATATTGTGAGTGCTCCGAACCGTCCGGGTGGTTGGACAGCTGTTACAGTTGCCAGTTTCCCATGGGATTGGTGAAATCTGATGGTCGCTGAAATATTCACATCCGCAATACCGTCTCCATAGGTAAAACAGAAAAGTTCTTCATTGCAAACGTACTCCCTGACCCGTTTCAGCCTGCCGCCGGTCATTGTGTTTTCACCGGTATCAACCAGGGTGACCCGCCATGGTTCGGCATGGTGCTGATGTACCTCCATGCTGTTTTTGGTCATATCAAAAGTGACATCCGACATATGAAGAAAATAGTTGGCGAAGTATTCCTTGATCAGATAACCTTTATAACCGCAACAGATAACAAAATCATTTACTCCGTGCGAGGAGTAGATTTTCATTATATGCCAGAGAATGGGTTTGCCGCCAATTTCGATCATGGGCTTGGGTTTAAGATGTGTTTCCTCACTGATACGTGTTCCCAGTCCACCCGCAAGTATAACTGCTTTCATGAGTTCTCCTCACACCATTGTAAAAACATCTGTCTGTAGGCCTTTTCTACCTTATCGGCAAAATCCTTTTCATCCATAAGCAGACTTTTTTCCATTTCAGAACGAAGGCTGGTTCTGAGAATGGCCAGCTGGTCCAGGTTTTCTGTGAGACGGGTTGTGATATCAATATATTCCAGTTCGTCCCTGGCGATCCATTCGGGATGTCCCAGTCCTTCAAGGATTGTACTGCCAAGTCTCCCGACGCTTGGTCTGTCTGCAAGGGTGATGAAAGGGATACCCATATACAGGGTTTCATAGAGTGTTGTCCCGGAATTATGAGGGAAACAGTCAAGGCCGATATCCATGGAACGAAAACTATCCCAGGGAGGACTTGTATACCCGATTTCCAGCCTGTCTCGTTCTATGCCATGGGCCGCAAACTGAGAGGCCATGTTTTCCTGCATTTCCGGATCCGCAAAGCTGCCACTGTTCAGAATGAGTTTTGAGTCTTTAACCTGGCGCAGTATTTCAGACCAGGTTCGTATTGTTTTGTAGTTAATCCTTACCGCACGGCTGAGACAGCCAAAGGTGATATAGCCGTTTCGTTTTGCAGGCAGATCATTGACATCACCCATCCCGGGAGAGGGGCGGTAGGAAAAGGAAGGTCTGTCAAGTCTCCATGGAGTTTCAGCAAACAGATGTTCACAACCCTCGGGTACGACAATAGTATCGGCCAGGTAATAATCAATTGCCGACAGACCGGTGGTATAGCCGAAATCAAGCCAGTGAATGGAAACTGGAGCAGGTTTTGTAGCAAAAACTGCCAGTCTGTTCCGTTCTGTATGGCCAGCCAGATCGACGAGGATGTCGATTTTGTCAGCTAGAATTTCAGTCGCCATTTGCCTGTCGCTCATTTCAGCTGTATCGATCCAGTGATCCATGTATGTCCTGTATCGATCGGTTACCTCGTCTTCGCGCAGAACATCACTGTAACCATACAGCTCAACATTTCTCCGGTTGTGACTGGCGAGAAGCGGTTCAAGGAAATTAAGAACAGGATGCTTGCAGAACTGGGGACAGACATAGCCAATTTTTAAACGTCGGTTTGGGTTTCGACTGTTTCTGTATACCTGGGAGGCGGGTGTGAGCGGTAGTCCAAACTTATCGTCAAAAAGTCTGTATTCTTCAAAAATCTCCTCTGCTGATTTATCAGGATGATAATTCAGGAGAAAAAGGAGATTGCCAAAGGCATCCTGTGAATTCGGATACTTTTTCAAAACAGTGCGAAAAACTGTTTCGGATTCATCAAAACGGGCCTGTTCCTGGAGGATATTGCCCAGGTTATTCAAGGCTTTTTTGTAATTCGAGTCAAGCTGCAGGGCCATTCTGTAGCTGTTTTCCGCTTTTGTCAGCAATCCCTGTTTCTTACAGGTGTTTCCATGGTTCAACCACAGCTTTTTATCATCGGACCGGTTGACGAGGCCTTTTTCATAGTGGATTAATGCCTTGCTGTTATCACCTCTGTCCGCAAAACAGTTTCCAAGGTTAAACCAGGCTTCAGGATGCTCCGGATTCTGTTGTACTATCTGTTGAAAGCAGGGTATGGCTTCGCCGGTTCTGTTAAGAGAGGAGAGGGTTTTTCCAAGATTGTGTAATGCTTCAATATAACCAGGTTTGAATTGTATGGCTTTTCTGTAACAGATTTCAGCCTCATCCAGACGTTGCTGCTCATGGAGGATTGTACCCAGAGAATTGAGTGCCGCTGGATATTCGGGGTTGAGTTCAAGTGCCCTGCGGCATTCGGTCTCAGCTTCTTCCAATCTTCCAAGGGAAAGCAGTGTCAGGCTCAGTCCGCAATAACATTCTGCGGAATCAGGATGTGCCTTGAGCGCACGGCCATACAGTTTTTCAGCCTCTTCATAGCTGCCGGTTTCATTGAGAACAAGGGCCAGATTGATACATGCATCCGCAGTGTCAGGAGCAAGCTTCATCGCTTTTCTGAAAGCTTTTTCCGCTTCCTGATATCGTTTTTGTGATCTGAGAGCGGATCCCAGGGTGTTGAAAGCGTCAGGGTAATGCGGGTTGATTTTCAGTGCCTTTCGACAATATTTTTCCGCTTCCTGGTATTTCCCCAGATCACAGAGGATAACAGCAATATTGCGGAGACAGATATAATCCCGCGGAGAAAATGTAACTGATCTTTTCATGGCAGTCAGAGCCTCATTGAAGTCTCCAAGTTGCCTGCGGACAGCACCTAGAATTTTCCAGGTCTGGGCGTCATCGGGATACAGTTTTAGAAGAGAACGGGCTGTTCTCTCAGCTTCTACCATATTACCCTGTTGATACATTTTGATGAGTCTGTCCTGTTCAATTGTCGGAACCTGTCCGGGTCTGCCATGGACCTTGCCGGATTTTTGTTTTTTGTTCTTTTTGTTTTTTTTCCGGCCGGTCAGTTTCCCGGTAGTTGTCTTTTTTTTCTGTTCCCTGCATTTTTTTTCAAACATCTCCCGGTAGGCCTTTTCCATCCTGCGGGCAAAGCCCTTTTCGTCCATCAGGCTGCTTTTTTCCATCCTTGAACGTAATTTTGTACGAATAGTTGCAAGTTTATGGATATCTGAGGCCAGATTGATCGCCAGCTGGACATAATTCTCCCTGGTTGAGGCTATCCATTCGGTATGTCCAAGCCCGGTGAGAATAGTACAGCCAAGACGACCTGTCGCAGGCCTGCCGGCCAGGGTGATGAAAGGAATACCCATGTAAAGGGTTTCAAAAAGGGTGGTTCCGGAATTATGCGGAAAACAGTCCAGGCCAATATCTATCTGCCGCATCAGATCCCATGGAGGAGTGTGGAATCCGATTTTAAGTCTTTCAGGGGTTATCCCTCTTGTGGCAAACTGTTCCTTCATTGAATCCTGCATTTCCGGTCTGCGAAAATTATTGGAATCGATGATCAGCCGGGAGTTTTTCACCTGCCTGAGAATTTCGGCCCAGGCATCAATTGTTCTATGATTAATACGTATGGCACGGGTAAGGGTTCCAAAGGTGATATACTTGTTTTCCAGTGCCGGTAATACACTGACTTCTCCCATCTTTTCAGCAGGTCTGTAAGCAAAACAGGGGGCTCAACCCGCCATATTTTTTCTGAAAAGAGGTGATCAGTTCCGGTGGGGACTATTGCTTCGTCTGCAACATAATAATCAATGGCTGTAAGGCCGGTTGTGTAACCAAAATCGAGCCAGTGCAAAGAGACAGGGGCGGGCTTTCGGGTAAACATCAGCAGACGGTTGTGAGCTGTGTGTCCGGCAATATCAATGAGAATATCTATTTCATCATTTCTGATCCGTGCCGCCAGTTGATCGTCATTCAGGTTGACCGTGGGTATCCAGTGATCGATATAAGATCTGTATCGTTTCGAATATTCATCTTCTTCTGTCTGTTCGGCGTAGGCAAAAATCTCAAATGTATCCCTGTCGTGATTGGCGAGAAGCGGTTCAAGGAAATGAAGAGTTGAATGTCTTTTGAACTGAGGTGAGACATATCCAAGTTTCAGGGGATGTTTTTTCAGATCCCGACGGGTTCTGAGGGGAGCAGGCTGAACCGGATCACGGGGAGTTCCGAATTTCTGATTATAGCGATGGTATTCAGCAAAAATTTCTTCCGGAGTTTTATCAGGATGATAGTTTAAAAGGAAGAGAAGGTTGCTGTGAGCCTCGGAAAAATCAGGATTGAGTTCCACGGCCTTTCGCAGGTAAAATTCTGCTTCCTCTATTTTTCCCTGCTCTTTCAGCACAGAGCCGAGGTTACTCAAACACAGGGTGAAATCAGGTTGGATCTTCAGTGCTGATTTATATCTGTTTTCAGATTTTCTGTAGTATCCCTGTTCTTTCAGACAGGCCCCTGAATTGATCAGTGCTTCTATGAAATCAGGGCGGATATGCAATGCCTTTTCATACCATTTTTCTGCATCCTGCAGGCGCCCCCTGAGTTGCAGGGTGATTCCAAGATTTGAGTAGGCCTGTAGATGGTTGGGATCGATTTCAATTGTTTTCAGGTACAGTTTTTCAGCTTCGTTAAGATGGCCCTGTTCTCTCATCAGGTTCGCATGGTTGAAAAACGGCGCGGCATAGTCGCAGGCAATGTGCTGTGCCTTGATAAAACATTCTTCAGCTTTTGTTGAATCTCCTTCGCGCTGGAAGAGATTACCCAGGTTCACATAGGCGTCTGTCAGGTTCGGGTTCAGTTCAAGTGACTTTAAATATGATGATTTTGCCATCTCATTTCTGTCCTGCTCAGCCTGAACAATAGCAAGGCCGAACCAGGATTCGGCAGCCTGCGGGAGATGGCGAAGCGAGTCAAGATAGCATTCTTCCGCTTTGGTCAGTTGTCCGGCTCGGATGTAAATTTCGGCTAGCAGATGGTAGAGTTCCAGGTCTTTAGGAGCAAGAGAGATTGCCTTCTGCAGTACCGGTATTGCCTCTTCTGATTTTTTTTCACCATGCAGGGCCAGTCCGAGGGCTTTGCAGCCAAGGGGATATTCAGGACATCTTTTCAGCAGGGTACGGGCGTAGTCCTCACATTCCGCGTATTTTTCCTGTTGAAAAAGAGTTATCAACTGTTTTTCTTCATCGGGGTCTATCTCAAATTTTTTATCTTCAACTGAAGGACCGGAAAAATTCCCAGCGATTTTCTGTCTTAAATCGGAGATACTGTTGTCCGAGAGACCAGCCTGAACAGCCATTTCAAGAAGCTCCATGGCTGTTTCTGAATTTCCACATTCGTCCAGGGCATCAATATATGACAGCCAGTACTGTCCCTGTTCCGGAGCAAGATCCACCGCTTTCTGAAAATAGGGAAGGGCTGTTTCGGGTTGTCCCAACACAACGGCGAGACTACCAAGACGGTAATGGGCATGAGGATTGTCAGGGGCGTTCTTGAGAATGTCCATGTAGATATTCCCTGCGAGGTCATACTCATTTTCTGCAAAAAATTCTTCAGCGGTGCGGAACTGGTCTTCCAATGTATTTATTTCTGATTTTGCATTATTTTTTCTGCTGTACCACTTATCAAACATGTGGATGTAAGCATTTTCCACTTTTGCGGTAAAACCGACCTCGTCCATTAACGGGCTGTTTTCCATTTCTTTACGAAGGCCTGACCTGATCCTGGAGAGTCTGTCCAGGTTCCCGGTAAGCTGAACCGCTTTTTCAATATATTCCTCTTCATTTTCTGCAGCCCATTCAGGATGGCCGACTCCGGCAAGAATTGCACACCCGAGTCGCCCAACACTGGGGCGGTCTTTCAAGGTGATATAGGGAATACCCATGTAAAGGTGCTCAAAAAGAGTAGTACCTGAATTATGGGGAAAACAGTCAAGACCAATGTCCATGTTTCGCAGTATATCCCATGGGGGGTATGAAAACCTATTTTCAACCGGTTTTTTTCAATCCCCAATGCGCCAAATTTTTCCTCAAGTTTCTTTCGGGAGTCAGGATCCTGGTAATCTCCACTGTCAATTACCAGTCTGGAACCCCTGACCTTTTTCAGGATCGCCGCCCAGGTGCGTAGCGTCCTGTCATTCAAACGAATCGCCCGTGTAAGTGTACCAAAAGTTATGTACCCATTGGTTCGAGCCGGCAGCGGAGATACCTCTCCCATTCCGGGTGCTGGACGATAAGCCAGGCTGGGATTTTCCAGGCGCCAGACTTTTTCACTGAAAAATTCCTCACTTTTTTCTGGAACAATATATTTGTCGGTCAGGTAATAATCAATGGCTGTTAAACCGGTTGTATAGCCGTAATCGAGCCAGTGCAGGGAAACCGGGGACGGTTTTAACGCAAAAACTCCCAGCCGGTTTCCTTCCGTATGACCAGCGAGATCAACCAGAATATCGATACCATCCCTGCGAATCTGTTCTGCTACGGATTGATCAGAAAGTCCCGTGGTGACAAACCAGTGCTCCATGAAAGTCTTGTAACGCCTGGTTTGCTCATCTTCCCCATACAGTTCGGCGTAGGTGAAAAGTTCAAATTTTTCCCTGTTATGGTGTTCCAGTAAAGGCTCCAGGCAGTAGCGGGCAGAATGTCTTAGAAATTGGGAAGAGCCGACATAACCTATTTTCAGGCGTCTTCCTGCAGACGGACTGTTTTCATGATCGGTCCATTGATTTTTGCGTGGTTTTTCGAATAATGCATTGAACTTAAGATACTCTTGGAAAATGCTTTTCGAACATTTATCTGGGTGGTAGTTTAATTGAAATAATAAATTGCTTATTGTAAGGATATTATCAGGATCCAATTCCAGTGATTTCTGTAATAATAATTCACTTTCCAGTAATTCCCCTTTTCTTATAAGAATATTACTGAGATTGTTGTATGCTTTAATATAATCGGGCTTTCTTTTGATGATTTTTCGGCAGATTGATTCCGCTTCAGCGCTGAAACCACGTCTGTACTTTGTAATTGCCAGATTATTCAGGGTTTTTATGTCATTTGGATGTATTGAAAGTGCTTTGTAGTAACTTATTTCCGATTCCTCAAGTTTTCCTGCCTTGTGTAAAATCATTCCTTTACACCTATGTGCTTCAAAGAAAACAGGACTAATGGAAAGGGCCTGATCGCAGTAATGATTAGCTTTCTCCAATTGACCTTTCTCAAGAAACAATAAAGCTAGATTATTGAGTGCGGGTACAAATGATTGGTTGAAATCAAGTGCCTTGAGATAGCAGTTCCTGGAATCTTTAAAAGCGTTTTTTTCTTGATAAACGAGTCCAAGATTATTGAATGCTTCACATGAGTCAGGCTGTAATTCAATGGCTTTTTTACAAGCTTTCTCAGCATCATCTAGTTTGTTTAATTCCTTTAATGTCAACCCGAGGTTACTGTAAATTTGGCTGGATTTTGGATTGATTGTGAGTGCTTTTTCATAAAATTCTAGAGCTTGATGATATTTTTCCTGATGTCTGAAAAGATTACCAAGATTACAATAAGCTTCGTAAAATTCATGATGGTTTTTGATTGCGGCAAGAAATGCAGTAATGGCCTCATCCAGTTCGCCAAGTTCAAAAAGAACATTCCCCAGGTTGTAATATGCCTGACTGTTATCCGATTTGAGTCGCAGGGTTGAACGGTAAAATTCAATGGATTCCCGAAGGTTTCCTGATTGCTCCAGGCCAATTGCGAGATTGAAGTGGGCTTCAGGGTCATCAGGCAGCAGAGCCGCGGCCTGTTTCATGGCCTGAATGGCTTTTTCAGTTGCTCCCTGCTGAAAAAGAAGAGGGCCTAGAATTTTCCAGGTAAATCCGCTGTCAGGGTGTTTTTTTACCAGAGATTGGGCAAGGGACAGGGCTTCCTGTTGTTTGCCACTGTTGAATAGTCTGACGAGTCTGGCCTGTTCCTTTTGGGTCGGGTTTGTCCTCTGTTTTTTTTGTTTCTTAGACCGTTGTTTTTTCCTTGGTTTATTTTTCCCCTGATACCACCTGTCAAACATTTCACGATATGCTTGTTCAACCCTCAGGGTAAAGGCTTTCTCATCCATCATCGGTCCGAGTTCAAGAGTCCTTCGCAGGTTTTTCCTTATCTCGGAAAGCTTTTTAATATCTGAGGCGAGCTGGATCGCCAGCTGAATATATTCGTTTTCCGTGTCGGCGATCCAGTCCGGGTGATCAACACCATACAGAATCGAACTGCCTATTCTGCCCATTCCGGGACGTGCTGCCAGGGTGATATATGGAACCCCCATATACAGGCTTTCAACCAGTGTTGTTCCGGAGTTATGGGGGAAACAGTCAAGACTGATATCAATTTGCCGGAAAACATCCCATGGCGGAGAATTACATCCGATTTTTAATCGATTTTTTTCAATACCGTGGGAAAGAAACTGTTGTTCCATCTGATGTTGCATTGATGATTCTTTGAAACTGCCACTGTTTATGACAAGTTTAGAATCTGGTACTGCATGGAGAATTTCAGCCCAGGTACGAATTGTTTTATAATTAATGCGAGCAGCCCTGGTGAGGGTTCCAAAGGTTATGTAATTATTTGTTGCGGCAGGGAGATCATTGACTGGTCCGGTATCTTCAGGAGGTCTGTATGCCTGAGCGGGAGTATCTATATACCATGGGGTTTCTGAAAAAAGGTGCTCGGAACCTTGGGGGACGGTTATGTGGTCGGTCAGGTAGTAATCAATGGCAGACAGACCGGTTGTATAGCCATAGTCAAGCCAGTGAAGGGAGACAGGGGCGGGTTTTCTTGCAAAAACAAGAAGACGACTGCCTGCCGTGTGACCGGCCAGATCAACAAGAATGTCAATACCGGCAGCACGTATGGTTTCTACAAGCTGCTGGTCACTTAATTGAGTTGTAGATAACCAGTTGTCAACGTGCCCATGAAAAATATCGCTTTCAGCCTCATGTTCAGGAACTGCCACAAAGCTGTAAATCTGAAATAGATCCCTGTCATGGTTCGCCAGTAAAGGAATAATAAAATATCTGGCAGGATGTTTTCTGTAATCGGCAGCGCAATACCCGATTTTCAGGCGTCGATTCTTGCGGGAGGTGTTGGTATGGGGCTGCCAATGTTTTTTGAGCGGCAGACAGAAACGGTCATCAAATTTTTTATATTCAAGAAAAAGATCTTTTGCTGATATGTCCGGGTCGTAATTCAGGGTGAAGAGCAGGGTACTGTACGAATTAATGTGATCAGGTTTGAGGTCGGTCGCTTTTCTTAAAAAATTTTCAGCATCCCTGTGACGTCCCTGTTCCTGGAGAATATTGCCGAGATTATAAAGGGCAAGATGATAATCCGGTTGCAGGCTGATTACCTGCCGGTAATACTTTTCAGCCGGCTCCAGATTATGTTGAATCTTGTGCGTATTTGCAAGGTTGAAAATGGCATCAGTATATTCAGGTCTGTACTGCAGAGCCCGGGTAAGGCAACTTTCAGCTTCCCGGTAGTTGCCCAGTTGTTGAAAAACTACCCCCAGGTTATTCCAGGCGTCGGCAAAATCGTGTTGGATATTGAGAGCATTTATGAACTGGTTTTTTGCTTGATCATAACGTTTTTCCTGAAGGAAATCGATTCCCCTGTTGAAAAGCGATACCGCCTCCGGGTCGATCCGGTTTTTGCTGTTATTGTTTTGTGAATCGCTCCATATCCTGAACATGGATCGGTAGGCGTTTTCGACCTGTCCGGTAAAGCCTTGGTGATCCATCAGCTTCCCGGTTTCCATCTCATTCCTGAGGCTTTTTCTAAGGTGTGATAATTGTTCAATGCCTGAGGCCAGTTGAACGGCCTTATCCAGGTATTCCTGTTCATTGGCAGCGATCCACTCAGGATGTCCTATTCCCTGCAATATTGAACTGCCGATTCTTCCAACACCGGGACGGTCTGCCAGAGTAATATAAGGAATACCCATGTAAAGACTTTCAAAGAGTGTAGTGCCGGAGTTATGGGGAAAACAGTCAAGGGTTATGTCTATTTGTCTCAGTATGTCCCAGGGCGGTGAATGGAATCCGACCTGGATCCGTTCCTTTTCTATGCCATGGGCAATGAACTTGTCGAGCAGTTTCTGCTGGGAGTGGGTGTCTTTAAAATTGCCGCTGTCTATGATGAGACGGGAGTTTTCCACTCGTTTCAGCAGTTGTGACCAGAGCCGGATAGTCCTGTGATTTATACGTATGGCTCTTGTAAGAGTGCCGAAGGTAATATAATTGTTTGTACAAGCCGGCAGTTCACCGACAGGTCCCATGTTCCTGGAGGGTCGGTAAACAAACGAGGGAACAGTAAGGCGCCATATTTTTTCGGAAAAGTATTTTTCAGAACCAAAGGGGGCGCAAAACGGGTCGGAAAGATAATAATCTATGGCAGTAAGGCCGGTAGTATAACCGAAATCAAGCCAGTGCAGTGATACGGGGGCAGGTTTGCGTGCAAAAACACCAAGCCGGTTTCTGCCCGTATGACCAGCCAGGTCAACGAGAATATCTATCCGGTCTTCACGAATTCGTTCAGCCAGCTGGTCATCCGAATACGCTGTGGTCGGGATCCAGTGGTGAAAAAAATGTTTGTAGCGATCTGTAATTTCATCATCTCTTATGGTTTCAGAATAGGCAAAAAGTTCAAAAGATGAGCTGTCATGGTTTGCCAGCAGAGGTTCAAGAAAGTTGAAAACAGGATGTCTGGAAAAAGCGGGAGAGACATAACCCACCCGAAGACGACGATCCGTCGAGGGACTATTCTGGTGAGGTTTCCAGCTGGTTTTCTGTGGCAGGCCAAACGTGGTATCATACTTTTTATAGCGTGAAAAGAGTTCATTAGAAGTAAGATCAGGATGATAGTTTGAAATAAAAAGCAACCCGTCAAACGGTTCTGTGTATTCGGGATCGAGATTCATGGCAGCGCGGTAGCATTCTTCAGCTTTGTCCAGTTCTCCCATGCAATGGAGGGTATTGCCGAGATTGTTATGGGCAATGGCGGAATGTTCGTTAAGCTCAAGGGCCTTGAGAAAATTCTGTTCTGCTTCGCCAAGTCTTCCAGCGGAATGGAGAACATTACCCAGATTATTGTATCCGTCCCCGTATCGCGGATTGAGCTCAAGCGCTGTTCTGAGACTTTTCTCAGCCTCAGTCAATCGACCAAGGTCTTTCAGGGTGATCCCGAGATTACTGTGAGCTTCGGTGTAATCCGGTTGCAGTCGTATGGCCTCATTAAAAGCCTGTTCGGCATCTTTTAGTCTTCCAAAAGATCTGAATGTGACACCGAGATTGTTGTAGGCCTCAGCAAAGCCGGGATCAAGGGAGATCGCCCGTTGGAGCATCTCTTCTGATTCGGACAATAAACCTTCATTTTCAAAGATAATGCCGAGATTGTTGAAAAGCAGGGCATCTTCCGGGAGATACTGTGCGGCTTTGAGCATGGTATCAATGGCTTCTCCGACACGGTTCTGTTGTTTGAGAACCGCACCCAATATTTTCAAGGTGTTACCGTTTTCAGGAAAGGTTGTGAGAATCTGACGTGCCAATGCTTCGCATTCAGTAAATTGCTTTCTTTCATAAAGGGCAATAAGTTCTGCCTGCAGTTCAGGATCCGGATCGTTGAGCTCAGAAGTAGATTTTTCTGGATACAGACGGTGGGAGAGTGCGTCAACCTCATCGCCCGCCAGACCAGCTTTTTGGGCCAGATCAAGAATCTTACCAGCTTCTTCTGTTTGTCCGGTTTCTGCAAGCGCATCAATATACGATATCCAGTACGGGCCATGTTCAGGATTCTGGTCAAGTGCGGTTTCAAAATGGGAGAGAGCCAGGGAAAGGAGGTTTTTCTGTCGGCAAAGAGAACCGATTAAATAATTTGCCTCGGGATGATCCGGCATCAGGTCAAGAACTGCCCTGAAATATTGTTCCGCTTCATCGGCAGCTCCGTTATGGAGTAATGATTGTCCTTTTTCAAGGGCTTCAGATATAAGCTGGAGTTGTTCTTCGTTTTTTTGAGATGAATTCATATTTGAACCGGTTTGCCAGGATATTAAAAAAAATCGGGTTGTTATAAAGAGCTTCTCATATATTTATTAAGATTGTCAAGGCATATATGGGCAAAGAAAAAAGACTGATCGTTTTTTACGAACGTGATGTAATTGACTGAATTGATATTTAAAAAACCTGATAGTGCAGGTAATATTTTTTGGCCGTTTTCATTCTATTTTGAAAAATCGGTGAGTCCGACTTGATTGTGCGCCTCTTTGGGATGTATAACAAGGGAGGATGTAAAGAAAAACAAGTGTGTACATCAAAAATGGAAACAGGTAAGGAACATGAAACTGCAAGACCTCTGTGTTGACGCTGTAGGTGAACTTACGGAAGACGAGAGAAAAAAAGTTTTTTTCAGCCAGATGGCTGCTATCCGTTTTTGTGAAGAGGCTCTTCTGGCATTGTTTTCAAAAGGACTGGTTCGTGGAACTGTTCATACTTGTCTTGGACAGGAAGGGTGTGCGACGGGTGTAGTGAACGGACTGGATCGTAAAAAGGATATTATCTGTTCAAATCATCGGGGGCATGGTCACTTTCTGGCGTACAGTTTTAATTTTCGTGGACTGGTGGCCGAGATAACTGGACTGGAGTCGGGGGTATGTGGTGGGATAGGTGGCAGCCAGCATCTGCATATGGGGAATTTTTACTCTAATGGTATTCTCGGAGGAATGCCACCAGTTGCCACGGGTATGGCTGCTGCCGAAAAAACAAAAGGCAGTGACAGCATAGTCTGTGTTTTTCTGGGAGATGGAGCGATGGCAGAGGGGAGTTTTTACGAGGCATTGAATCTTGCAGGATTGTGGAAACTGCCGGTTCTTTTCGTGGTCGAACATAATCAGTATGCCCAGAGTACCCACTGGAAAATGCAGCATTCCGGTGAACTTGAACAGAGGGCGGCGACCTTCGGCGTCCCGGTGTTTGAAGTTGACGGTAACATGGTTGAACGTGTTTTTCAGGCAACTTGTGAATGCACAGCTTCAATCAGAGGCGGTGGTGGCCCCGGAATGCTTTTTCTCAAAACTTACAGACTCGGTGCCCACAGCAAAGGAGAAGACCATAGAAGTTCAGCAGAACTGGATAAATACAGGGTTTGCGATCCTCTGGTGCAGCTCAGGAAACAAATTGATCAGCAATGGTGTGACGATTGCGAGGCGGAATTGAACCGGGAGATCAGAAATCTGGTTGACTCGCTTTTCTGAGATCTGAATTATCGGAAACAAGAGGAAAAAATGAACGTCTGACTACTGCAGAACAACCTCTGGTCTCGGTATTTTCAGATATAATATATTCGGAGAAATGATGAATTTTCTTGAATCATTGAAAAAAGGGTTGTTTGAATCTTTTGCCGAAGATGACAGGGTAGTGTTACTGGGGGAGGATATTGTTGACCCCTATGGCGGTGCATTCAAAGTGTCACTGGGGTTGTCCTCCCTTTATCCTGATCGTGTTTTAAATACCCCGATCAGTGAAGCGGGTTTTACAGGTGCTGCCGGAGGTATGGCCATTCGCGGGTTGAGACCTGTTGTGGAGATAATGTTTGGAGATTTTCTGACCCTTTGTACAGATCAGATTGTCAATCATATCACCAAATTTGCATCGATGTATCCCGGAGTTGAGGTTCCTCTTGTTATTCGGACACCCATGGGAGGTGGACGGGGGTATGGGGCAACCCACAGCCAGACTCTTGAAAAAATGTATCTTGGAGTGCCGGGGTTAAAAGTCGTGGCGCCTGGCCTTGCACATGATCCCGGAAAAATAGTGCGAACCGCTGTTCTCAAGGACAGTTCTCCGGTCCTTTTTATTGAAAATAAGGCCCTCTACAGCAGGGAGCTGATTGCTGAAAAGGCAGGGGAATTGACGGTGAAGGAAATTGAGACGTCTACCGGCTATCCTGTCGCCGTTGTCAGTAATATGGAAGGGAGCAGACCTGATGTTGTTGTTCTGGCCTATGGTGGTGCGAGCCTTCCTTTGTGTGAGGTTATGGAACAGTTTGCAGATGAGGAAATCAGCATCAAGGCGTTGTTTCCGTCTCTGATTAATGAGGTGGATATGGAACTGTTACTTCCGGAACTCAGGGGATGTGGCAATATTGTTATCTGTGAAGAGGGCAGTGAAGGATTTAACTGGGGAAGCGAGATGGCTGCATGTATCTATGAAAAAATGCATAGGCAGTTGCGAAATCCCATACTCCGTGTGGCGGCAGAGAATACTGTCATACCATGTGCGAAAAAGCTGGAGGATGCGGTGTTGCTGAATGAAAACAAAATTGAACAGGCAATAATGGAGTTATTATCATGAACGCTGAATTTGTACAGGTGCCGGCAATCAACGCCAATGACACCACAGCGACACTGGTAGAATGGACTGTTGATGATCGTGAGGCTGTGTCCACGGGTGATATTATCGCAATAATTGAGACTACCAAGGCTGCAATCGAGGTGGAAGCCCCTGTCGAAGGGTATTGCGCCCATCTGTATCAGGAAGGAGAAAAGCTCTCTGAAGGAGCATTCCTGGCCGTTATCCTTCAGGATCAGGATGAAGACCTGGAACCATATCTGCACAAGCTTAAAAAAAGAGAAGAAAAGAAAAAAGATAGCCGCCAATGGACGAGAAAAGCTGAGTTAATGGCTAGGAAATTTGGTATTGATATTGAACAACTGGCAGCAAAATTAGGGAGGAGGGTCAAGGAGAGTGATGTTATGAATTCCCGGGATCCCGGTGCTGTTCTCTTAGATCTGGTGGATGATGAATACCCGGCCACCAGGCGGGAACGTGTTCTGCTGATAGGAGGAGCCGGGGGAGGGGGAGTGATAACCCTTGATGCAATAGCGCGAACCCTGCATCAACGTGCCGTGGGAATTCTTGATAATAATTCAGGTCTCAAGGGGAAGACATTGATGGGTGTACCTGTTCTTGGGACCAATGACATGGCATGGGAACTCTGGGAAAAGAAATTTTTTGATGCGGCAATTATTGTTGTAACTGCCGATATAGGTCAGCGTGAGGAGTTGTTTGAGTGGGTGAAGATGGAAGGTATTCCACTCACGAATGTTATTGATCCATTGGCGGAAATACGTACTAACTGTTCCCTTGGGACCGGAAATCTCATAATGGCCAACTGTTTTCTGGCGGCCTGTGTGAAACTTGGAGATAATAATTTCCTGGCCAGTCACGTCTGTATTGAACATCACAGTGTTGTCGGCAGTCACTGTACTTTCGGGCCAAGGACCACGACCTCCGGGGCTGTAACTATTGGAAACCGGATCAAGTTCGGTATGGGTGTCCTCGTGGAGCCTTACCTGGAAATTGGTGACAATTCGGTTATTCCGTCTGGAATTGTCTTGAACAGCTCGCTTTCTGCCGGAACTGTTTTAAAGGTCAAGCGAAATTACAGTGAAACAGTTCGCTGAAACTCTTTTTCTGTTTTGATGCATATGGAAGAATTTACAGTTTACGGCAGCACAGGGATTATTGGAAGTCATGTCACAAGGTATTTGGAAAAGAATGGTTTTTCGGTAAACACTCCCGACAGGGACGAAGTGCTTTCTTTTAGTACCCCCCTGGGCCATGTGTTGTACTGTATCGGGGTAACAGCTGATTTCAGAAACAGACCCATCGATACGGTTCAGGCTCATGTCTGTGTACTGTCGGAAATTTTGAGAAGGGGTGATTTCACATCACTGCTCTACCTTTCTTCCACCCGGATTTACAGTGGGGCCGATAGTGGACGTGAGGATGCCCGTTTCAGCCTGGATCCGTCAGATCCGTCAGACCTCTATAATCTTTCAAAGCTCATGGGAGAATCACTTTGTCTCCAGTGTGGCAGGAAAGGGGTGAAAATTGCCAGACTGTCAAATGTGGTGGGGGACGGGACGAGGGTGAGCAGAATTTTATACCGTCTCTCATGCGCGATGCAAAAAAAGGGCAGATTCTGCTTCGCTCTGATCCTGCATCGGCGAAGGATTATATCCATATCGATGATGTAGCTTTTCTTGTGAAGGAAATTGCCTGCAGGGGAAAACAAAAAATCTACAATGTTGCCGGAGGACGGCAGATTACCCACGCAGAGTGGTTAGAACAACTGGTTTGCCTGACAGGTTGTACAGTCGAAGTGGAAGAAGGGGCACCACTTGTCAAATTTGTACCTGTTGATATTTCACGGGTAAAGGAAGAATTTGGTTTCAGTTCGCAATCTGTGTTTACAGTTCTTGAAAACAGGATATAACGGTGATGAAATGAAAAATGATATGATTCAGCAATTTCGGCAGGAACGTGCTGAGCGGGTACAAAGGTATGCGGAGGATAAATCTTTTCAGCAGTTGAGTGGTTCCTGGCTTGCTGAATCAATGGCCAGAAAATATGTCTATAATTTTGAATGGCTGGGTAGGCCTGTTATTCAATATCCTCAGGATATGGTTGCTGTTCAGGAACTGGTGTGGCGCTGTAGACCTGATCTGATCATCGAAACAGGAATTGCCCACGGTGGTTCCCTGATACTGAGTGCCTCTCTTCTCGCCCTTCTTGAGATGTTTGATGCCATGGAAAACGGTGTAGAGCTGGATCTTCAGAATCCAGCAAAAAAGGTTATAGGTATTGATATTGATATACGGGCGCATAATCGCAGAGCAATTGAAGAACATCCCCTTGCAGGGCGTATAGAAATGTTTGAAGGCTCCGCCATAGACAGTGACATAATAAAAAAAGTTCATGACGCAGCCAGAGGGTTCAGCAAGGTAATGGTATTTCTTGATTCGATGCATACCCATGAGCATGTTCTGAAAGAATTGGAAGGTTATGCACCACTGGTTGGCAGGGGCAGTTACTGCGTGGTCTTTGACACCTATATTGAGAATATGGAGCCGGGGTTCTTTCCTGACCGCCCCTGGGATGTCGGAAACAATCCCATGACTGCGGTAAAACAATGGCTGGTTGATAACCGGGATTTTACGGTCGACAGGGAAATGGAAACAAAACTACAGGTTACAGTCGCACCGCACGGTTTCTTGAGAAGGAAATAAAAGGAGAAAAGGTTTTAAAAATCCTCCGGAAAGAATCGGTTTGTTCTCTCCGGAGGAATAAGCTTATCCCTGCAGGAGCTGGAGAGCAAGCTGTGGTGTCTGGTTTGCCTGTGAGAGGATTGCCACTCCCGCCTGTTGGAGAATATTATTCTTTGTCATGGCAGAAGTTTCCTGGGCGATATCGGCATCAAGTATTCGTGATCTTGCCGCAGAAAGATTTTCTGAAACATTGGAGAGATTAGCGATTGTTGATTCAAACCGGTTTTGAATTGCCCCGAGATTACCGCGCATACTGTCTATCTGGTCAAGAGCTCCATCAATTGTTTTTATCGCGTTTCCTGAGCCGGTTACGGTTGAAATATCAATATTATCCACTGAACTGAGAGTGCTTACGTTGGCATTGTTTGCCGCGACATTGAACAGGGAACCTGAAGTGTTGGCGATATCACTGGAAATATTAAACCCGTTGGGACTTGAAAATGTGATTTCTCCACCGACTGTTGAAGAATCGGCGTCATCAGCAGCTCCAGCTTCGGTAAGGGTTACCGCACTGCCTTCACTCCCCTGCAGGGTTATTGTCGCAGAACCTGAACTATGCGCGAAATCAAGGATTTTAATATCATAACCACTTGATTGCTCCAGTGTCACACTGGCCTTGTCCGCGCTGAGTGTGGCTGTAACTCCGGTGTTTCCTGTCTGCTCATTGATGGCAGAGACCAGGTTGGTCAGATCATCTGACAGGACAGTGGCATTGATGGTCACAGCAGTAACGTTGGTACCCTGCAGGCTGAAACCGACATTGCCGTTTGCGTTGAGACTACTGAGTGTTGCCGTGGTTCTTGCGGTAGCCTTTACTCCGGTATCTGATGATACCGCATTAATTTTACTGGCAATTACATTGGCGGTGTCACCATCGGCCACAGAGGCTGTTTTGGATCCCTGGGGTCCTGCAATTGTCAGTGTTTGAGCCATGACATCATTTGCAGAACTGCCTGAGGCAGCAGATGTAGCGGCTTCAATACTGTAATTTGCAGTGCTGTTACTGGAGGTGAGGCTGTTATTGCCGAGATTGGCAGCCTTGGCGGAGCTAATACTGAAGGAAATTGTTTCATTTGCATTGGCCCCGACCTGGAACTGTGCCGAGGACATTGTACCGTCCAGCAGTTTTTTGCCGTTAAATTCAGTGGTTTCAGCAATACGGCTGATTTCCTGCTTGAGCTGGTTGACTTCGGCCTGAAGAGAAGAGCGATCTGACGCACTGTTGGTGTCATTGGCCGACTGAACAGCGAGTTCCCTCATTCTCTGAAGTATATTCGTTGTTTCCTGCAGGGCTCCTTCTGCTGTCTGGGCAAGGGAAATCCCATCGTTCGCATTTCTGGCTGCCTGGTTCAATCCTCGAATCTGCGATGTCATTCGATCCGAGATTGCAAGTCCTGCAGCGTCATCTTTAGCCGAATTAATTCGCAGGCCGGAAGAGAGACGCTGCATTGCTTTGGCCAGGTCTCCCTGGGATTTTCCTAAATTTCTCTGTGCGTTTAATGATGATACGTTCGTGTTGATTGTCAGTGCCATGTATAATTCCTCCTTGAAAGGTCCTTCGGCGTCGATAGCAATCTGTGCAAACGTAATGTCTTTTTCTCAATGTTCTCGCAGTTAAATGACTTTTCGTCACTGTTGGGGAAAAAGTTTAGTAGCTTAAGGAATTATTTTAATTTTTTTTGCGCAGGATAGAGGAAAAACAAAACCACAGAGATGGTATAGTTTAGGGAGGGAGAACAAGATGAAGCTTAAAAAGATGAGGCAGTTTTTGATAAACTGCCTCTCAGGAAAAAAGTGCAGGAGCCCGACTATTCAGGGAGCGGAGTTTTCGTTTGAAAATCGCTGTTCTCAAGAATAATCTGAATGGCACGGTTACTCTTTGGAGAGAAGAGAATCGGGGCTCGGAGATTAAGGGTTATTTTTGCGTCACGAGGCACAGTTACGACAGACAAGACAAAACATTCATCTTCCGGATCTATCTGGAGGTATGTTCTTTCAGTATCGTCGGGGATAACCTTATAGTCCAGAAAAAAATTCGTAGGATCGGTGAGAACAAAGGCAATATCAGGATCATCAACCGACTGAATCCAGAACAGCGGCCCATTTTTTTTGTTGGGCATCACGATGAAGTCGTGGAGGGTTGGGAATCCGATCATGCCGGCCGGAAAATGGAGAAGATTAGTCGGATCGTATTCAACTTCTCCGAATCGTGTCTGTATTTTTCTCATTTTTCTGTTCTTCCGCTGGAAATATCTACAAGTATATCGAGATCAGCCAAATCCCACTGGGCGGCGTTTTTATTCTCTTCTACTATGCGATCATATACTTCCTGCCGATATATTTTTTTATTTCGTGGAGCATCTATGCCGATTCGCACGGCTCCACTCTTGCACTCAATAACTTTAATGATAATATCATCCCCGATGAGTATGCCTTCACCGGTTTTTCTGGTAAGGACCAGCATGTGTTAGACTCCACAAGGTATCAGCCTGAGAAAAGTGTAAGGGCCTGTTAAAAGATCGTTTCAAAACCAAAACCACCTGACTCAGCTCATAGTATGTTGATTATCTCAGGATGTCAAATCGTTAATGAACAGATCGTGTTAAAAAAAGTTACGATAACTTACCTGAAATAATCAAGAATGGAAATATCTGAAACCCGTGCAGTAATATTGAGAGCCGACTTGAACGCTGTTTCCTGCTGGATGATGTCATTATAGATTTCAATCATATCCGCATCCTGGTACCGTGAAAGAATCTGTTTCAGATCAATTTTTGCGTCTTCCTGGTGAAGTTTGGCGGAATCGACTCGTTTTGCCTTGGCACCGAGAGAGCTCCTCAGTCCGCGGTTCTGATCAGCGGCAACTTCGAGATTGTCAATCTGTGCCTGAATAGAGCCGCCGGGACCATTGACGTCATCGACATTGCCTGCGCGGATTGCTTCTTCAGTGCGTGTCAGTACTGTAAAGAGATCTATTCGTCCAGAAGATCCATTGAGGGTATCAGCTGTCAGTCCGACACTGGCAAGGCCTGTACCTGCAATAGTTACATCAGTAGGTGAATTGGTTTCAATATTGATTGTACCGTAAACAGTCTGGTCTCCACCTGAAATGCCACCTGATGGCGTGGTTCCGGTGACGACACCATCGGTAATAGTCTCATCAAGCTCTATTTCCGAGCCGTCGGCAGGGCCTGTAAGAACAAGACTTCCACTGGAAATGTCGTAGCTGACTCCATTTGAAAGAGTCCCACTGGTGGAAGTGAGATTGGTGGCCCCGGCAGTATTGGCAAGTGCTGAAGCCATACCGCTGAGTGTGTAATCATAAGTTCCCGAAGGTCCGTCGAGAGTAACGGAAATTGTGTTACCGCCTGAAGTAATATCAAGACTGTACGTGTCTTCCGTATCGACGAAATTTGTAAGGGAAAGATCTCCAAGGTCTTGAGTCGCCGCATTGACCGTGCCCACCAGGCCGGTTCCTGATTGACTGAAGAGTGCTGCAACTTTAGCTGCATAATTGTTTTCACCGGCCGGGTCCGTCAGGTCAGTTCCTCCTGAGATTGTTACAGGTGGATTGCTGCCCGCGGTGATGGTAATATCATTCCCCGGAATTCCTGGGCCAATGGCTGTAGAGGTCTGGCGTTCCCCTCGAAATGGGTTGGTGTATCCTGCTGCTGCAATTTCATTGGTGATCCCCATGAACAGTTCATTGCCCGTAAGGTTGACATCCATGAATTCGCCGGGTGTAATTTCGAGGCTGGTGTTATTATAATCTCCATGATAGAGATAAGGCCAGGTAGTTACATCGTTAACATCATAAAGCGCAGGATCGTAGGCGGGATTTTCCGTAAAGGGTTTTGTTTTTTCATTAAATCCGGCGAAAATATATTTTCCGTCAACCACTGCATTCGCTGAATCAAGCAGTTCATTTCGCAGCTCGGCAATTTCATCCCCGAATGTTGCCAGGTCTGATTCACTCATACCACTGTTTACAGCATTTATTGCAATTTCCTTGACCCTGACCATGATGTTTTCGACATGGTTCAGGTGACCGTCCGTTGCTGCCATGGTGTCACCGGCATGGCCCATGGTTTCAAGATATCTTTCGTTTTGCTGCAGCTGGGTCCGGGTTGTCAGGACCGGACGGATTGCCCCGGGATCATCGGACGGTTTGTTGAGCTTGAGACCGGTGGCTCCCTGGTTTCGCAGTCCGAGCAGGTCATTGGTGATTTTGTCAAGATTTGTCTGCATCAACCGAAATGTGGACTGGTCTGTAACTTTCATAATTGTCCCTTATCGTTTGATTCCCATTATTGTGTTCATCATTTCATCAACAGTGGTGAGGAATTTTGCAGAAGATTCAAATCCTCTCTGGAATTGAATCAGACTGATCATTTCCTCTTCAAGGGAAACCCCCTGGAGTCCGTCCCGGAAATTTTCAAGCTGGACAAGTGCATCCTGGGCTCCTTTGAGGGAAAGTTTATTCTGATTGCTTTCGACACCGACTTTGGCAGCTATTTTTCCATACAGTGAATTAAAATTATCCGTTCCATCAATGAGGTAATTATCGGCAATATTGGAAAGTATCAAAGCGTTACGATTATCACCCGGGGAGACGGTTCCTGGAGGAGGACCAGGGTCAGGAGCTGCTCCAGCCGCGATTTTTTTTGGGTCGGTAAGCACTACCCTCATTTCTCTTGCCGCATCTTTATATTCTGCGGCAGCAGGTGGTGGGCCTGGTGGAGAGGCAACATAATTTGGAGGTACTGAGAAAAACAGATTTCCCGTACTGGAGTCAAGTGCGCCTCCTGCCTGATGTTGAAGATTGACCTGGGTACTTAACTCATAGGCAAGTTTATCAAGGTCTGCATTGAGTTCAGGTATAAACCTGTCCCTGATATCCACCAACCCCTTGAATTCCCCCCCCATGTTGTTGGAAGTCAGATCTCTCACAACACCACCTGCATGAAGTTGCAGCGTCAGAAGAGATCCTGAGGTGTCAGCACTGATGGACATGGGCATGGTCCCCTGAACGAGTGGCAGACCACCGGGAAGCTGGACCGAGAGCATACCTTTAGGATCTTCGTAAGACTGGGCGCCAAGAGTCTGGGCAAGTGATTTAGCGACCATATCACGTTGGTCACGTGCACTGTTGGCAGTCTGTCCGTGGATTTCTATGGAATAGATCCTGTCGTTGAGGTCGGCGATTTCCTGTATTTGAGAATTCACCGTGTCAAGCTTGGAAAGGATGGTATCGTTTATATTTTCCTTGATCGCGTTAAGTTCGTTGACCGTATTGTTGAAACTGGTGGACAAAACCTGGCCCTGGAGTATAACATTGTTTCGCTGAACAAGATCGGCGGGATTTGCCGAAAGTTCCTGAAGAGAATCAAAGAAAGTGTCTATGTCTGTAGAAATATTGTCTTCTGTTATATTGAAAACCCGATCGAGTTCGGAAAGTGGTCGTGTCGCTGCGTCTTCCAGGCCGAGATTGACAGCTTTTTCCTTGATCTGTTGATCAATGAATACGTCATGCTGTCTTTTAACATCAGAGATTTTTACACCCTGGCCAATGAAGAAATCACCAAAATTCATTGCCGGATAAGTTTCCAGTACAGCCTGTTGTCTGGAGTAGCCTTCCGTATTGACATTGGAGATATTATTGCCAATGATTTCAATAGATTTTTGATTAACTTCCAGTGATGTTCTTGCAGCATTGAGTGCGTTGAAAAGACCGGCCATATCAGATTTTTCCCGAGAGAAGTCTGCCGTTTACCTGTGATGCTATGGCATTGGCACTGGATGAATAGGTGGAAGTGACAGTTTTTTGACCAAAAAACTCCATGGTGTCTCTGATCCAGCCTAAAGTGGATTTGAAGAGAAAGGCGTTTCTTCGGTTTTCCGCCCGGATCTCATCCGCAATGGGTCTGTCATTTTCATCAATAACCCGGATATGCGCGAGTATCTGAATAAGTTCCTCTTTTTCTGTCATGGCACGGGACATTCCTTCCATGTCAAGAGCTTTGGCAAATTCACGCTCTTCGAGTATGACATCTCGCAGACGAATAAGATATTCTCTTGTTGTACCGCCGCTCATTTTATTTACCTTCCACCAGGAATTCCAGGAGTGAGGCTGAAACCTTGTTCAAATCAGGTTCATATGATCCGTTTGCAACCTGGGCCTTGATTTCAGCAATACGCTCCATTCTTTCAGTGTCGGTTGTTTTTCCACTGGTCTGTGCTTTATGGACATCCTGCAGAACCGAGGAAAACTGGACCTTGTCTTCTCCTGTTTCCTTTTCCTGAGCTGCTGCCGGGGTTTTCGTGCTCTTTTTAAGATTTCCGATCTGCCCTGGTCCGCCAACGCCAAAAAATTCAACGCTCATAACATCACCTAGGTTTTCATTGAATGACTGTGATTTCCATCTGCCCAGTCATCAAGTTTTTTAAAAACTGCATCGTAGGTATCGTAAGATATTTCAGGGAGCCAGCCTCCAAAGGCATCAAGTGCTTCCTGAAATCCCTTTTCCACCCCCTGTTTGATTGTGTCAAGTCTTGCCGGATCGTTACCGGCGATTCCTGTTGCAAAATCTACAATACGATCTGACGTTTGTTCAACTCCAAAATATCCGTCATCATCCACAAGCTCAGCCGCTTCTTCGCTGGAGAGTTCCTGTATATTGATTTCCTGTACATCAGTGGTGATCCTGTACCCGACATTCTGATTCTTGAAAATATTGAGTACCAGATCTTTCAGAACGTTATACATATCACCCTGTGTCCCTTTAAGAGACATGGAACTGTCATAGGTGATAATGGATTCGCTGCTGAATGAAAGTGTCATCCGGTCGTTTTCAAAGAAAACTTCTTCCCGGCTGGTTTTCTGTTTCTGCAGTGATACCGCAACTGTATCAAGCTGTTTCTGTTTGTAATTCTCGAGTGGTGTCGATTTGACGGTCAGAGTGTTTTCAATCATTTCCTTTAGCCTCCATGCTGACTGTACAATGCGTCCATGCACTGTTTTGCCTGTAAAAAAGATTCTGTTGCTCTTTGTATCGGTAGGAAAATAGAGAAACTTTAGGAAAAAACTGAGATAAATGGAAAGATTTTGTTGTTATTCCTAAATGAATACGTATCGATGAACCGGTTTTTGATTGGTAACTGTGGTGGAGTATTGTTTTTAACGGCTTAAAGAAAGGGAAAGCTGTTTGGATTCCGCTGGTTTTTCTCGTTTCTGTGTTCATGGTGTCTTTTCTACTTGTTATTTTATGGTTTTTCAGTGGTTTTTTTCTGAGGAGAAAGTGGGCCACAAACCTGTTATGAGAGTATTTTTCATTAGCCTGTAAATGTTCTATGTGATATAGGGAAGATATGTATGCCTGCATGAGTATATTTACCTATACGATATTATTTTTCAGTGTGGTTGGTTTGTTCCAGGTGCCATGTAAAAAAGAGTGGAGTTATGTGAAATATTTTGAGGGAAGGGGGCTGAGAGAATAGTCAATGATGGAAAAGTTACGATCGCCACAGACACAGGCATCATTTCTTCCGATACGGGAATTATCGCCTGGAATTTTTTCCTCTCCAGGGAATGAGGAAATCTTGCTGATAGGGAGTCAGCGGCGTTTCAATACCAGCCTTCAGCACCTGCTTGAGGCCTCAGGATTTGCCTGTAAGAGTGCAGAAGGTAGAGAAGAAATCATCAGCCTGCTGGCAACTCAAAACTTCCCATTGATCATTCTTGATCTGGATGTCATGGAAAATGGCCACTCGCAGATCGTTGAGAAAATCAAAAGACTGAACAGAAAAGGCAAACTTATCTTTCTGAGCAGGGACTGTACTCTCGAGAAAGTTCTCTGGGGACTGAGGCAGGGTGTGGATGACTTTTTCAAAACGCCCTATTCTCCCGATCAACTGCTTGCATCTGTAGAGAAAATACTTCGCCAAACAGGACGAACGAAGCCAGTGGTACAGCAGAGCCGTGCAGATCTGTTGAAATCTGAGATCCTCCATCGATATATGGTGAACAATTCACCCGATATCATCTATCTCCTGGATCAGCAGGGGAAAATCGCCTTTATTAACCGTCAGGCCCAGGCGCTTCTCGGTCTTCCGGCGAATGATTTCATTGGCCGCCATTATAGCAGACTTGTTTATCCTGAAGATATGGAAAAGGTGCGCTTTGCACTCAGTGAGCGGAGAACAGGGAAACGGGCTTCGCGGGATATCGAATTACGTCTGGTACGCTGGGGCAATGATAAACATCCTGTAGTCGAGGTTGAGCTTTTTTCGACCGGAGTATACAAAGGCGGCTCTCAGTTCCCCCAAAATGTTTTTTTGGGAACATATGGTGTATTACGTGATGTTTCCCGGCGGAAAAAACTGGAAAAACAGTTTTATCACCAGCTCTACCATGACAGCCTGACCAATCTGCCTAATCGCAGCTTGTTTCAGGATCGTCTCAGGCTTGCCATCAGTCAGGCCAGAAGAAACCACGAGAAACTTGCGGTTATGTTTCTTGACATAGATGGTTTCAAGGATATTAACGATACATTCGGGCATCGGTATGGTGACCAGCTTCTCCAGTCGTTCAGCTCGCGGCTGAGGTCCTGCCTGCGGGAGGGGGATACCCTGGCCAGGATCGCCGGGGATGAATTTACCATTCTGCTTCCGGGGATCCAGGGGCATAAAGACAGTGGGAAGGTTGCTGCAAAGATTCTTGCAGAATTCAACGTGCCTTTCCGGCTTACGGATCAGGAAGTGAAGATTGGAGTAAGTATCGGTATTGCCCTGTTTCCTGAACACGGCAACCTTGAAGAGGAGCTTTTGCAAAGGGCTGACTGGGCCATGTATTTTGTGAAACATAACGGAAAGAATAATTTTCACTATTACGAAAAAACTGCCCGTACGCGAAACAGGGTTTTTTCAGCCCGCCAGGCAAACCCGTAAGGGTATTCCACGATATCCTTCACAGATTCCTGAGAATTACTGGGAGAATCTTCATCCATGGACAGAGACAGGAAAAAATGCGTTTATCAGACATTACGGAAATCGGATACTCTGCCGTCCCTGCCCCAGGTCTTATTGCAGGTGATCGAAACCTGCGAGAAAGAGGATGTCCACCTCTCTGAGTTGTCTGCTCTTATTCGCAAGGATCCCGCAATCAGCTCGCGTCTGTTAAAACTGGTCAATTCTGCGGCTTTTGGGGTGAAGAACAGGTTTGTCTCCCTGGACCAGGCTGTAGTTTATCTCGGAGTGGAAACGATAAAGAATATTACCGTTACTGCCTCTGTCTACCAGGTGTTTGGCAGTCTGAAAAACAGTGAGTGCTTTTCTCTGCCAGTTTTCTGGTGGCATTCGTTGACTACGGCTGTCTATGCGCGCAGGATTGCCGAAAAGACCAACTATGCAAATCTTGAGGAGGCCTATCTTGCCGGTCTGTTGAATAACCTGGGTGAGTTGTTACTGTGGATGAATTTTCCTGGTGAGTATACAGCAGTGTGGCAGGAGCAGCCCTCTTCCTCTCAGCAGCTCTGTGCCCTTGAAGAAGAGCGGATAGGTATCAATCATTGCGAGGCTGGTGCCTGGCTGATTCGTCACTGGAAGCTTGGTTCTTTCCTGGCCGATGCCATTCTTTATCACCATACTGCTTTGGAACAGGTTCAGGGCGGATTTCCTCTGGTCAGGATTATCCGGCTGGCCACCTGTTGTAATCGTTATGAACAGCAGGGTCTTGATGGACTATACAAGGCTGGAGAACAGCTTTTAGGATTTCACAGTGGAGAGATCGATGATCTTCGGGCAGGGGTAGAGGAAGAGGTCGTCGAAACGGCAAAAACCCTGGGGGTCAAGGTAAAACCGCCGACGGAAAAAAGAACTGAAGCAGAGCCGGTGCTTTGCAGCGATGACGGAAAGCTGCAGGAGCTGGTGAAAAACTATTCTCTATTGAACGGGTTTTCAGCCAGTCTGCTTCAGGCAAGATCGCGCGATGAGCAGTTGCAGGCTGTCGAACAGGCCCTTGTTTTGCTTTTTGACTGTGAAAAGATTATTTTTTTTCTCCGTGATTTTGAGCAGGACCAACTACGCGCCTGCTGCTCAAATAGTAATATATATAGTAAGGAAATTCACGACCTTACTATTTCTCTGCAGCAGAATGACTCAATGTTGGTTCGGGTTTTAAACGAAGGAAAAGTTAAAAAAATTGGTCAAGATGATGAGGTAAGAGGGCTTGCCGACCTCCAGTTGATGGAAAGCCTTGGGCGGGATGGGACCCTGTATGTGCCGATGAAGGTGCACAACAAAGGGGTTGGCCTGATAGTTCTCGGTCTGGAGGAGAACCGGGAAGGTAAGAACCCTGTTGAGCACGACTCAGATCTTCTTAAGTTACTTGCAGCTCAAGCTGCAATGTCTCTTTATCTCGGGGAAGTAAAAAGAACCCAGGAACAGAAGATACAGGAAGCTCGTTTGGAAACGGCAGCCATGACTGCAGCCAGAGTAGTGCATGAAGTTAACAACCCATTGGGTATCATTCGCAACTATTTGAAAGTTGTTGAACTGAAGCTGTCTGACGAAAGCCCAGTTTTAAAGGAGTTGGCCATCCTTGATGGGGAAATCAGCAGGATAGCACGGATTGTTCAGAAATTAGATACCTTTTCAACACCTGCTTTTGGGAGTTGCCAGCCTCTTGATATCAACAAATTGTTAGGGGGGTTTCTTGCTGTTTTGTCCAAGTCTTTTTTATATTCGTCTCTGGTACGGATCTATTTTCAGCCCGCGCAAAATCTCCCTGAGATTGTGTCTGACGGAGAACTCGTTAAACAGGTTGTCCTCAATCTGGTAAAAAATGCTGTTGAAGCAGTGGGGGCTGATGGCTCCGTATGGGTTGCAACCGCCCATACTTTAGTTAACGGCCCCCGAATCGAGATAACGGTTCGCGATGACGGTCCGGGAATTGGTGAAAAAGAGCTGGCTCACATCTTTGATCCATTTTTCAGTAGTAAGGGAAAGGGGCATTCCGGTCTTGGGCTAGCTATTGTCAGCTCTCTGGTGAAGGAACTGAGTGGAAGTGTAAACTGTAAAAGTAAACCGGGTAAAGGTTCAGAGTTTATTGTCTCCCTGCCTCTTGTAAACAGGTCAACTGCCAATGGAACATTATAAAAATCAGTGCGAAGGTCTATGCCTGGGGTTAGCCTGTAACTGGAGGCGAGTAGTATCATGAATGATGTAAAACGAATTCTTCTTGTGGATGACGAGCCCCATTTCTGTCATAGTCTTGCAGAGGTTTTGCGGTGTAATGGTTATCATGTTTCACTTGCCTTGGAAGGTCGCCAGGCCCTGGCGCTGCTGAAGAAGGAGGTCTTTGATCTTCTCCTTTTGGATGTTGATCTGCCGGACATGCCCGGTTATCGCATAATGGAAAAGCTGACGGGTGAAAACAGGGATGTGTCTACCATAATGCTGACTGGATTTGCAAGGGTTGAAACAGCAGTTGAGGCCATGAAACTTGGCGCTTACGATTATCTCAGAAAGCCGCTGGATTACGAATTACTGTTCAACACCATGAATAAAGCTGTTGAGCGAAGTCGATTGTTACACGACCTTGCTTTAAGCAAGGAGAGAGAAAAACTGTTGATCGATGCATCTTGGGAGGGCATTGTTATCCATTCGGAAGGGCGTCTTCTTGATGCCAACAAACAGTTTACCGATATGTTTGGGTATGACCCCAAGGAGCTTCGCGGGCAGCTCTTTCGGGAAAAAATACTACTGGAGTCAGGAAAAGATCATGGTTTTTCCGGCAATATCTGCCGATTGGAAGAAGAGGGAGAACTGACAGGAATCCGGAGGGATGGTAGTCGTTTCCCTGTTGAAGTCAACTGCCGTCGGATGAAATACAGGGGGAAGATTGTTCAGGTCTGTGCTATTCGTGATATTACTGAGCGGGTTCTGGCTGAACAGGAAAAAATCGAACTGGAAAAACGACTTGCCGTATCCTCTAAAATGGAAACCCTGGGCCTTATGGCGGGGTCGGTAGCACATGACCTCAACAATATCCTGTCCGGGCTTGTAACCATGCCGGAGTTGTTGCTGCTCGAACTTGGCAGAGAACACTCCTTGTCCGAGTATGTAAAAATTATCCATGAGACTGGTCGGGAGGCCGCTTCGGTAGTTTCGGATCTGCTTACCATTGCCCGTGGGGCAACAATTGAAAAAAAAGTATGTGATCTCAACCTGTTGCTCAGAAAATTTCTTCGTGTATTCAGGGAGAGAGGAGATGAGCATTTTGAGGGAATTACAATAGTTGAACGATATGAAGCCGGTCCTTTAAACAGTTATTGTTCCGAAGTGCATCTCGGCAAGGTCATAATGAACCTGGTTAGTAATGCGGCCGAAGAATTGAAAGGAAAAGGAACCATTGAACTTCGAACGGATCGAGTTGTCCTTTCCAGTACACGTTCCGGATACGAGAAGATCCCACCCGGGATCTATAATGTACTCAGCGTGCAGGATAACGGATCCGGTATCCTGGCTGGAGACAGGGGAAAGATCTTTGAGCCTTTTTATTCGAAAAAAAAGATGGGAAAGAGTGGAACTGGCCTGGGGTTGTCTATTGTCTGGAATGCGATTCATGATCACGATGGGTTTATCGATTTGATAAGCAGTGAAGAAGGGACTTGCTTTGACCTGTATATTCCGGCTACGGAAGATCGTATCGAACAACGGAGTAAGGTCGTTGCTTATGATGCACAGATAAAGGGAAGCCGGGAAAAAATTCTCGTTGTTGACGACCAGGAAAAACAGAGAAAAATTGCCAGCAGCCTGTTACGCTACCTTGGCTACAGGGCAGATGCTGTAGGAAGCGGAGAGGAGGCGGTGGAGTATATACGACACAATTCCGTTGACCTTGTTCTTCTTGACATGATACTTGAACGGGGTATGAATGGTCGTGAGACCTATGAACGGATTATCCAGGTCAAACCCGGCCAGAGGGCAATTATTGCCAGCGGTTTTGCCCAGAACGAGGAAGTTCACAAGACCCTGAGCCTGGGAGCAAGCAGGTTCATCAAAAAGCCCTATACCCTTGAGCAGTTGGGAGGAGCCGTGAAACTGGCGCTGTCCCATTCCCCTCCTTGATTCTTTCCGTAAACGTTCCTGGCTTAAAAAACAACTGGCAGGGGCGGAAAGGATGCCCCGATATATGAAACATCAACTTTCAGCCAGTATTTCTCATGAACTTGTGTTAATTTTTAGAATACCTGCATAATACAAACAATTGGCAACCATAAACAATGCTGTAAATTTTCCACAATGTTCACCAGAGATCAGTCCGGACGACGCTTTCTACCGCAGCATTTCTTGGTCTGCATTACCTGACAGTAAGTTACAGGTCACTATAATTTACTGTCAAAAACTGTGAAGCTGACGCCGCCTGAACTGATGAGGAATAAGGGTTAGACGGCTTTGTGATTTCTTCCGGGAATAATTGATAAATGCCATATATTCTTTTAATTATGACGACACTTTTCTGGTCTGGTAATTTTGTTCTCAGTAGGGGAATGAATGCGCAAATTCCACCAATTACTCTCTCTTTCTGGCGATGGGCGGTTGCACTGCTCATTCTCTCTTCCTTTGCCTTCAAACATCTTTACATTCAGCGGGAAATTGCCATCCGGCATAAAAAGTTTATTATTATGCAGGGTCTGTTAGGTGTCACCGGCTTTAATAGCCTTATCTATCTGGCTTTACAATCGACAACTGCCATTAATGCCGTGCTCGTTAATTCCTGTATTCCTGTAATTATCGTAATTATATCATGGGGGATTTACAACGAACGTCTCAGCTTCAGACAATGTATCGGGGTGTGTATTTCGTTCAGCGGTGTAATCCTGATTATCTCCGGTGGAAATATTTCAACGCTTGTCAGACTACAGTATAACCATGGAGATGTTCTGGTGTTTATTGCGGCTGTTGTCTGGGCACTTTACTCGGTGAACCTGAAAAGATATCCACAGGAGTTGCATCCTCTTGCATACCTGAGCGCAATTGTTATTGTGGGATTAATTGCCCTGCTGCCATTTTATGTTCTCGAGCTGTTCTCAGGAAAAACAATGGTTCTCACTGTTAACTCTGTGATTACCATTATCTACGTTGCACTTTTTGCCTCTGTCCTGGCGTTTATTTTTTGGAATCGTGCTATCGCCGAGGTCGGGGCTAATATTGCCGGGCCATTTATTCATCTTATGCCCGTTTTCAGCACCATTCTTGCGGTGATTTTTCTCGGTGAAACCCTCACCGCCAATCATCTTCAGGCAATTCCTTTTATTTTTGGAGGCATCATGCTTACAACGTTCAGACCCCCAGGAAAAGTCGCTTTGCAAAAATAATCAAAGTGTCTATTTGAGAATTCTGGTTAACAATTTGATTGAACGGTTATTTTTTCTTTTCAATGAGTGGCGCCATCTGTTTGTAAATGGCATCGGCAATTCCAAGGCCGGGGCCGGCAACTGTGGCTTTTGCTGTCTCCATATCAAGCATTTCCTGATAAATTTCCGTGGAAGTGCTTTTTTCAAAAAGTCCTCCTTCAGGAATGGTCTTGCGCATGGCTTTCAACATTTCCATAACAAACAGAGATTCAAGTTGCTGGCTTGATTCTCTCAGAGCTTTCAGGTCTTGAGCTTTTCTGTCTGAGGTCGTCGGGGGTTTCGGACTGATCAACATCCTCGGATCTATTTTGAAATCCATTTTCCGCACCTTGATTTGGAAACTGTACTGAAAAAGGTTATCCTGCCGCAGTCATGGTCCATACGACTCGGTCATTTCGGTTTAAAGAATAATAAGTTCGCCATGCATGGACCCGGACGCTTTTATTGCCTGAAAAATTGCAATAAGATCTCTCGGAGTGGCACCAATGGCATTCAGAGCGTTTGCGATTTCACCGATGGAAATTCCTTTTTTCATGTCAAGGAGAACAAGCTCTCCTTCCTCTTCAACAACAGAGACATTGGTTTTAGGGGTAATAACAGTGTCTCCTTCAGCCAGGGGGTTGGGTTGGGAGACTTCGTAATCATCCCTGATGATCAAGCTCAGATTCCCATGGGACACCGCAACGGTTGATAACCGGACGTCCTTACCCATGACGATGGTCCCCGTTCGTTCGTTGACTACAACTTTTGCTGTGGAATCGGCATCCACATCGAGATGTTCCATACCTGCGACAAATTCCACGATCCTGTTTCTGTATGATTTGGGTATCAAAACCTTTACGGATGAAGAACTTTCAGGAAAGGCTGTTCCCTTGCCGAATCTTCTGTTGATTGCCTCAGCCATATTTGCCGATGTGGTGAAATCCGCCTGGCGAAGCTGGTATTCAAGAGTGCCGTCTTTACCGATATCGACGTTGACACTGTTCTCGACTATCGCGCCACCTGCAATCCGACCGACTGTGGGATGGTTTTTCTGGGCCTGGGCAGCCTTGCCGCCAAAGGAAAAGGCTCCTATGGCCAGAGGACCCTGGGCTACAGCGTACACCTTTCCATCAGCTCCGACGAGAGGTGTCATGAGGAGTGTGCCCCCTGCCAGGCTTTTCGCATCACCCATTGATGAAACCTGAATATCGATGGTGGAGCCTGATCGGGCAAAAGGCGGGAGATTTGCAGTGACAATGACAGCCGCAACATTTTTGATTTTTATGTCATTAATTTTTGCAGGATCGATAGTGATACCATGCCTGGTCATCATATTGTAGACAGCCTGAAGGGTGAATTTCGATTTTTTCATATCATCCCCTGTACCGTTCAGACCAGTAACAAGACCGTATCCCATGAGCTGATTGTTTCTTACTCCATGGACCTGGGCAATGTCTTTTATACGTACACCATAGGAATCATCAGGTGACAGGAGAGAGACTATCAATGTTGTGATGATTAAAACTGAGAATATATGTTTCATGACTATTGTTCCATTTTCAGATAAAATGCAGCCTAACACCCAACAAGGGGGTATAAGTGCCTTGAAAAAAACCTAACTATTTAATTTCACAACACCTTCCCCTTTCTTGTTTTTTATGATAGAAATTCAGGAGTAAGGCACTAAAACGGCCAGATATTATCAAGTGTCCGCATCATCCAGCCGGGTTCCTGTTTGTCACTGACTGCCCCTTTGCCGGTATAGGTGATGCGTGCGTTCAGTATCTTATTTGAGCTGACCGTGTTGGCGGCTGTAATGTCAACGGGCCTGACAATTCCGGTAAGGTAGATAATCTGGACCTCATTGTTGACCATAACTTCCTTTCCGCCCCTGATTTTTAGCTGGCCATTTGGGTATTTACCGACGACCTGGGTGGTGAGGGATGCCGTCAGATCCTCCTTGCGGGTGGTCGTTCCATTACCGTCAAAGCCATTTTTAAAATCGGCCTTGACCAGGTTAGAGAGATCAACAGGATTATGGCCGTTCCAGATCTTATCATTTTCAAGACCAAAAAAATTGGGAATGGACGCAGACATGCTGGTTGTACGATCCGTTTTGGTGGAGGCCTGTTTTGAGGCACTGGCCTGCTCTGAAATAAGTACGGTTACAATATCTCCGATATTTTTCGCCTTTCTGTCGGCAAACATGGAACTGTTTCTTTCACTCCAGATGGATCCGCTTTCCTTTGCTATTGAATCACCTGTCTTGATTTCCTCCAGAGGTTCCGGGATGGTTGCAATTCTGGGTGGGGGAGAAGCACAGGATGTCAGGAAAACAAGGACAAGTACATTGAGTATGATTTTTGAAACAGCAAGGGTTTTCTTCAATTTATTCATTTTACAGCACCACCTCCACCAGGCCGGCGGATGCGACCCGGCAGTAGATTATTTTATTTGAACTGATGTTCTGTACACGAATCATCTGATCCTGACGTCCATCATTTCTCGCGATACCAACAGCGGACAGGAACATGGCACCATGGTGGAGAACAATTTTTACACGTTGTCCTCTTTTTATGACAGGGCGTGCTTCTATCATCGCGGTATTGATGACAGAACCTTCTCTGAGACTTCGTTTTAATCTCTTTCCAAAGAATTTATTAATATCTGTACCAGCAGATGAAAACTTGCCGAGATCTCTTGTTGCCAGGGTAAGATGGCTTCTGTTTAAAATTGTACCTTTTGATAACCTGGTCGCAGCAATAACCACCGGTGCCAGAGCTTCAAGTTTTCCTTTTATGGACATGTTTTTGGCTACGCGATCATTGACCCTGAAAATAATTGAGAAACGCGAACTCCCAAGAATTCGAGGGTTGGATGGTACAACTTCATAGGTGAGTTTTCCGGCAGGCAGGGTAAAGGGAATCGGAAGGGCACCGGGATTAAAATGAATTTCAGCGTCTGGCAGGTTCCTTTTATTTTTTTCAAGATATTCGTCTATGATTTTCAGGATTTTGGTGGGTCCGATATAAATGCCGAGTCGACTCAGAGAGACTGAGGGAGAGCCTTTCCAGAGGGTGTTATCCGGTAAATCCAATGTTGTGAGCAGATAGTTTTTGATCCGCAGTGAACGAAGAGAAACAGTTTCTCCCGGCAGAGGAGCCTGGCCGATTACCTGGGATGCCAGAGCCCGGCTGAACTCTGAATCTTCATCAAAATCAACAATATCACCAAGGGTGATGGATCTACCGTTTACAGTAGCATTCTTCCTGAAGGTGATCTGCAGACCATAGGCAGGTACGGTTGTTGAAATAATGAAAACTATGAGAAGAATTTTTTTGAACATTTCAGAAAAGTTTATCCTATACAAGGTTGTTTGTTGTCTGCATCATTTCATCAGAAGTCTGGATTGTTTTGGAATTGATCTCATAAGCTCTCTGGGTCGTGATCATATTGGCGATTTCCTCAACGATATTAACATTGGAACCTTCAAGATAGGTTTGCAGAAGAGTACCGTATCCATCTTCACCGGGAGTTCCGGTTTGTGCCGTACCAGAAGCGGACGTCTCTTCAAAAAGATTTTTACCAATTGCTGCAAGACCGGCGGGATTGGTAAAGGTTGCGAGTTCCATGGTTCCCAGTTCGGTGCTGACAGTATCGTCGCCAATAAGGGCGCTGACAATTCCGGTTTCACTGATGGTTATCTGTCTGGATCCATCGGGAATGGTAATGGTTGGCAGAACAGGATATCCGTCTGAATTGGTCAATCTGCCGTTGCTGTCTCTTTTGAGAGCGCCGGCACGGGTATAGGCTGTATTGCCGTTTGGCATTTCAATCTGAAGAAATCCATTGCCTTCAATGGCTACATCCAGCTCATTTTCCGTAAGAATAAGATCCCCCTGGGTGAAGATTTTGGTGACGGCGGCAGGCTTGACACCAAGGCCGATCAGAATACCGGTAGGTGATTCCGTGTCGGTGGATGTCTGGCTGCCAGGTACCTTCATGGTCTGGTAGAGGAGATCCTGAAAATCTGCTTTGCTCTTTTTAAACCCCGTGGTACTGACATTGGCGAGATTATTGGCAATGACGTCGATGTTCAATTGCTGTCCATGCATACCGGTTGTACCGGTCCAGAGCGATCTGATCATAATATTCCTCTTATCCTACTGTTCCGAGCTCTTCGAGTTTTTCACCGATGGTGGAATAACTTTTCAATACTTTGTGATATGTTTCGAAAGTTCTCTGATTATCTATGAGTTTTGCCATTTCTGTGGCCATATTGACATTGGAGAGTTCCAGTCTACCCTGGAGCACCCTGTAATTTTCGGCCGGAATTTCATTCCCTCCGTTTTGGAGAGAAAATGTAGTATCCGGTTCCCTTTTCAGTTTTGATGTATCGTCAACATCAACAATAGCCAGTTTTGCAACTTCGGCTCTGCTGCCTCTGGGACCAAGGATGAAAATCGTACCACTGTTACCAACACCTATGCTGCTGGTGTCAGTATCGGGAATGGTTATTTCTGCCCCGGCTTCATCAAGAACCTTGAGACCGTTACTGGTGGTCAGCAATCCTTCTTCGTTTATCTGGAAGTCACCTCTTCTCGTATAGAGAATTCCATCTCTGCCCTGAACCTTGAAAAAACCAGACCCGTTTATTGCAATGTCCAGTGGATTTTCCGTTGGTTTCATTGGGCCGGGAGTAAAGTCGATATAATTCTTTTTTATCCTGTCGTAATTGATTCCTTTTGCGCTATTGGCCTGCTGTTCACCCTTGAGTATGGCTTCAAAGCTGACGGTGGACTTTTTGAAGCCTGTTGTACTGATATTGGCCAGGTTTGCGCTGATATTGGCAATAGACTGTTCTCTTGATATTGCACCGGCAAGTGCGGCATATTTTCCTGAGACCATTGAGTGAATTCCATGTTGAGATTGCTTTTGATTGTTCTGTTATAGTATCGGCAGCACAACTCTTTTTCTTAAACCTAAATCCTGCACTTCAAGAAAAAAGAAAAAAATATTTTCACTGTAGAAACGGATAATTATCATGTCACGGTACGGGCTGTACCATTCACTATCCGAGTGAGATCTTTTTTTCTTTATTCTTTTGCCCTGCGGGATTGGCAATTTCACCGAATCTGCTTCGTTATCAACGGTTTGAAGTATGTTAATACGTCTGCGCCTTTGATACCTCACTTCTTCGATAAACTTGCCAATTGCAGGGTTTAGGTTAAATAGGAAATTCCGGCAATTTTGAACACCAAGGTGTTTGGCGGAACCAGTTTTTTTCAGGTTCCTGCAAGTTTGGCCAGGGCAACAAGCTGTTGTGCTTCATGGGTGGATACAGACAGGATTCCAGCGATTTCCTCAGTACTCATGCCCTGGCCGAGAAGAGAATGAACAAATCGATATCTTTCGGGTGTTGATCCCTTGGCTGGTGAAAGTTGTGATGTAAGTCTTGACTGCTGAAGCCTGGTTGTCAGTTCTGCCTCGCTCAAACTGTTTTGAAACCTGGCAATTCTGTCGTGCTGTTCCCGTATTTTTTCCAGTTCCCTTTTGACCTGTTCATAGCTGTTACTGGTTTGGGTAAGTTGTCGGAGGAGGAGTTCCTTCTCCTTTTTCAGAGAGAGGGCCTTCAAGAGAATACAGAATCCCAGCAGGATGAGTGAAATAATGAGAATATGGTGTGGTGAAATGAAGAAATCCATTTTGGTTTTTCCCCTGAATCAATAACGGGCGTATTTTTAAAAGTAGGTTGGAAATAAGGTTAACTCTCTGATTACCCATGAAATTCAACAAACCATGAGATGAAGTAATTGTACCAGGCGCGGGTCAGTGGAGTCTGGCTTCGACTTTGTTTCTGAGTTTTATCAGGGCCTGGCTGTGCAGCTGGGAGACCCGGCCCTCCGACAGCTCCAGGATTTCAGCTATCTCCTTCTGGGTCAGCTCTTCATAGTAGTACAGGGAGATGACCAGTTGTTCTTTTTTAGATAATTGTCCTATGATTTCCGCCAGCTTTTTCGTCAATTCCTGGTCTTCAATTCTTTTTCCGGGGAGAGCACTGGTTCGCTGGTCAACAAGTGTTTCAAGAAAGGATCTCCCTTCGACGGTATGATCGAGCGTTTCATTCAGGCTGACGCAGCCCAGGTGGCTCACTTCCCCAAGCATTGACTGATACTCTTCCAGGGAAAGATTCATTGCCCTGGCAACTTCGTGGTCCTCCGGGTCTCTTCCCAGTTGCAGTTCGAGGTCAGCAATTGTTTTCCCGATTCTGTTCTGTTTGTCTCTCAGGGAGCGGGAAAACCAGTCAAGTTTTCTCATTTCATCAAGAATGGCACCTCTGATTCTATACTCGGCAAAGGTTTTGAATAATATTTTTTTGCTTGGATCAAATTTATTTGAGGCGTCCAGCAGTCCAACCATGCCGGCACTTTTCATGTCATCCCTGTTCATAAAGGAGGGCACCTGGGTGACCATTCTGCCGACAATAATGTCAACCAGGTAAAGGTTGTCCCGGATAAGGCGGGATCTGTCGTTATTATGAGGATTTTGGTTATAGAGCATCCCTAAACTCTTCCTCCGATTTTAAGCAGTTTCTTCCAGAAAAACTGGATATTTCCCTTGGGATCAACCTGTGTTGGTTCAGAGCAGATACGGCTGGCAAGCTTGGAAAAAGCATTGCTAATTTTTGATCCCGGAGAGAGTTCACTGATGACTTTCTGCTTTCTTATGGACTCGATCATCTGACGATCCTCTGGGATAGACCCCAGATAATCTATGGAAATGTCAAGGTACCTGTTTGCAACCATGGTCAACTTTCGATAGACATCAAGGGCGTCATCTTCCGTGCGAATCTGGTTGACGAGAAGGTTGAATTTTTTTTCGTGATACTGGGTTGAGAGCAGTTTCATCAGAGCATATGCATCTGTAATGGCGGTGGGTTCTGGTGTGGTTACCACCAGAATTTCCTGGGCAGCTGTATTGAAATAGGTGACGTTTTCGGAAATACCTGCTTCAGTATCAATGAGGACATAGTCAAAATGATTATGCATGGAATCAAGTCCATCAAGAAGCCTCATTTTCTGATGGGTGTCAAGGCGGGTAAAATTCTGAATTCCTGATCCTGCCGGCAGGATTTTTATTCCCAGGGGACCATCTACAATTATTTTCTGTAACTCATGGTCGCCGGAGAAAAAATGATTGAGATTATATGTGGGTGTAAGACCGAAGACCACATCGATATTGGCGAGTCCAAGATCCGCATCAAGTATAAGGACACGCTTACCCATTGTTGCAAGTGTGTAGGCAAGATTTGCTACAACCGCGGTTTTACCCACGCCGCCTTTACCACTGGTGATGGAGTAGACACTGGTAACACTCTCGCTGTCATTTTGGAAGGCAGGGGTGTGGTGCTGGGAACTCAAATCTCTCAGTGTCTGTGCCTGATCGCCTGTATTGTGTGATGTATTAGTCATGCATTGGTCCTTCATGTTGGGACATGATGAGTTCCGCTACCTTTTTTTGCGAAATCTCCAGCAGGTCCTCCGGGACACGTTGCCCGTTTGTAACATAGGAGAGAGGGTTACTGTTTTGAATCTGTATGTTCAGCAGAATTCCAAGGTTAGTGCATTCATCAATTTTGGTGAAGATCGTGTGGGAGATCCCAAGAGGTTCAAAGCGCCCGATTGTTTCGAGTAGTTCTTTTTCACGTGTAGTGGCGGAAAGAACCAGATGCTTTTCAATATTGAGTTCCGGATGAAGGAAGGTGGAGAGTTCTTCGATACAGAATTCATCCCTGGGACTTCGGCCTGCTGTATCTATAAGGATAAGCTCTTTATCCCTGTGTTTTTCGATCGCCTGTACCAGCTGATCCGGAGTAATCACAACATCGACAGGAAGATGCATGATTTCACCGTAGACCTTGAGTTGTTCCACTGCGGCGATTCTGTATGTGTCAATGGTGATGAGGGCAATGGATCTGGAAAATCCCGCAAGATAGAAGGCCGCAATTTTGGCCAGTGTCGTTGTTTTTCCAACACCTGTAGGTCCGACAAATGCCATGATGTGCTGACCATCCAGGGTATTGAAATCAGGAGGGGATACTTCTATTAGATCCTGAATAGTTTCAACTATGGCATCTCTGACCAGGTCTTCCATGCACAATTCCTGTTCAGTCAAGCTTTCCCTGAGAAATGAGGCAATGGTTCTTGAAGATTCAACATTAATGCCGCGATTGATTAATAATGAAAGAATATGATCGCCCTGGATCTGCTGTCTCCTGTCATGGTGGAAATTTCCGGAAACCTGCAGACTCTGAGGATTGGTTGTTCCACTGTTTTTTTCAGAACTGCCAATCCTGGATATTTCCCTGGCCAGATCCCTGACCAGATCTTTTAATTCATTGACTTCGCTTCTTATGGAATCACCTGAAGGTTCAGCAGTGTTTGACTGGATGTTTTCCAAATTTTTATCAGCGGACAGGTCAGGATATTTTTGATTTTTTTCATTTTGCTGGGATGAATGTGTGGGAAAAGTGTCATCCACTACACAGTTGAACCCCGAAGCCCTCCTCTTTTTCATTGCAGGCTCCTTTACGGAAAAAGATTGAGTCTCTTCAGAAATGGCAGGCTGGACTGAATCTATTGCAGCGGTAATTTCCAGCATGGGTTTCCCGAGTAGACCCATTTTCCCGTTTTTGATAGTCCTGGTGGAGAGGATAAGAGCATCTGGTCCAAGCTCCTTCTTGACCATCTTCAACCCAGATGCCATATCTTCTGATTCAAATACTTTAACTTGCATCCAGAGTCACCGTACCAAGAGATCTGACCTTCAGGCTGGGTATGATCTCGTTATGGGAAAGAACCGTGAGTGCTGGATAGTAGCGCTCGGTTAAACTGCGAACATGTGGCCTGATCTGAGGTGCTACCAGCAGGGTCGGCCGTGTTGAACCATCAAAAAGTGTGATGGCCTGCCCTATGGAATCGAGAATATTCTGGGCGATTGCCGGATCGATGGCAAGATAGCTACCGGTCTCATTGTGCTGAACCGCATTCTGAATTGCTTCCTCAACAGGTTTTGCCAGGGTTATAACAGGAATAACACCGTCCACTGCAAGTTCACTGCTGATTGTTCTGGCAAGGGCGTGTCTCACATATTCAGTGAGGACTTCCGGATTCTGGGTTACACCGCCCCAGTCTGCAAGGGTCTCGAGAATCGTTCGCAGATCACGGATGGATACATTTTCCTTGAGCAGGTTCTGAAGAACGCGCATGATCGTGCCCAGTGAGACGATTGTCGGTACAAGCTCCTCAACCAGTTTCGGATAGGATTTAGCCAGGTTGTCGAGAAGGCCCTGTACCTCCTGCCTGCCGATAAGTTCATGGGCGTGCTGTTTTATAATCTCGCTGATATGGGTTGCCATTACGGTTGTACAGTCAACAACGGTGTACCCCGCAATCTGAGCCCGGTCTTTTTTGTCTTCTGTAATCCAGATGGCAGGCAGCCCAAAGGCTGGTTCGGTTGTGGCGATGCCCTGGATTTTTTCAGTTACCATTCCCGGGTCCATAGCCATATAATGTCCAGGAAGCATCTCGGCTTCAGCAATCTTGACACCCTTGAGGGAGAAAGTGTACTGGTTGGGTGAAAGCTGCAGGTTATCCTTGATATGAACCGGAGGAACAATAAAACCGATATTCATGGCAAACTGTTTGCGGATTGACTGAATTCTGTTGAGCAGTTCACCATCCTGGGCTGAATCGACAAATGGAATGAGTCCATAACCAACTTCAAGCTGCAGCAGGTCCACATTGAGCATCTCTTCGTAGTTCTCTTCCTGGGCTGCAACTGCTTCTTCAATCGGTTCTTCAACCTGCTCCTCTTCGGCAAGTTTCGCTTTGTCCACCTGGAAAGCGAGAGCAGCCATGGCCAGGGAAAGGATGAGAAAAGGGAAAAAGGGCAGGCCGGGAATAAAAGCAAAAACGAGAAGGATTGCCGAGACAACCCACAAGGCAACCCCGTTTCTTGAGAACTGTTTCTTCAGATCACTGCCGAAGTCCTTTTCTCCGGTGGAACGGGTTACAAGGAGACCGGCGGCTGTTGAGATTATCAGGGCAGGAATCTGGCCGACAAGGCCGTCCCCGACAGTGAGAATAGTATAGTTCGCAGCAGCTTCAGCCATGGGCATACCTTTCTGCACAACACCAATAACAAAACCTGCACCGATATTAATGAGGGTGATAATGATACCGGCAATGGCATCGCCCTTGACAAATTTTGAGGCACCATCCATGGCCCCATGAAAATTTGCTTCGTTGGAAATTTCCTCCCTTCGACTTCTGGCCTCGTCTTCGTTGATGAGGCCGGCATTCAGGTCAGCGTCGATGGCCATTTGTTTCCCCGGCATTGCATCCAGGGTAAAACGGGCGGCAACTTCAGCTACCCGACCGGCACCTTTGGTGATGACCATGAAATTGATCAGGACAAGTATGGCAAAAATAACGATACCGACCACATAATTTCCCCCGACAACAAACTGGCCGAATGACTGTATGACAGAGCCGGCAGCTCCCGGTCCTTCATCACCATGCAGAAGTATCAGACGCGTGGAGGCAACGTTGAGCGCCAGACGAAAAAGAGTCGAAGTGAGAAGAATTGAGGGAAAAATAGAAAAATCAATAGCCTTGACAGTATAGAGGCTGATGATGAGGATCAGCAGGGCAATGGTAATGTTCATGGAAAGGAAAAGATCCAGCACTATGGATGGGAGAGGGATGATCATGATCATCAGAATGGAAACAAGGCCCAGGGAAGCAATAATATCACTTCTTCCAAGCAGCTGCCTGATAGGCAGGTTTGCCAGTCTGTTCTGTACCGTGGTCAGCTCCATTACACCGTTTTTCCTTTGAGTGAATAAACGTGGGCCAGTATTTCAGCCACTACTTTAAATAAATCCTCAGGTATTGATTCACCTATATCCAGGTCATGCAATAATCGCGCCACTGGTGGGTTTTCAATGATGGGAATTTCATGCTCCCTGGCAATTTCCCGGATTTTCATGGCGATAAAATCAGCACCTTTAGCAATCACAACAGGAGCATCCATTTCCTTTGAGTCGTAGCGGACAGCTACGGAAAGATGGGTCGGATTAGTGACGATAACATCTGCATCAGGTACTTCGGCCATCATTCGTTTGCGTGCCATTTCCTGCTGGATAGCCCTGATCTGGGCCTTGATGTGAGGATCTCCTTCACTTTCCTTGAATTCTTCCTTTACTTCCTGTTTGGTCATTTTCATTTTTTCTTCCATTTCCCAGCGAACATAAAGAAAATCAAGAAATGCGATAAAAATGAGAATAGCACAGACTTTGGCGAGTATAAGAGCTGCAATCCTTGCCAGATAAAGAAGTGTTGCTCCGACAGAGGCATGGGTAAGTACCAGGGCCTGGTCAAAATTGGCGAGCACAGTGGAATAGGCAGCCCAGCCGACAAGAATGACTTTGGTTAAAGATTTAATCACTTCAACTAAAGATTTTTTTGAAAAAAATCGGCCAAAACCTGATATCGGATCAAGTTTGGAAAAATCGGGAACAAGAGGCTTGGCAGTGACAAGCCAGCCGATCTGAAAAAAACTGGAAAAAAAACCAATTATCAGTACCAGCAGAAAGAGAGGGGCCAAAAGGAGTCCAGCTTTCTGGATAAGGAACAGGGCAAGGTTGTAAGCGGAAGTTGAAGTGAGAGTGTATTCACCTGAAATATTCCAGAGAGAGGTGAGAAAACGCACAAGCTCCTTCCAGAAAAGAGGCAGGTAGAAGAGCCAGAAAAGTAGCAGAATCGAAAACAGGGCAGCCGTCTGCACTTCTTTACTTTGCGCAACCTGTCCTTTTTTCCTGAAATCTTCCCGGCGTTTCGATGAAGGGGCTTCAGTCCTTTCGCCGCCGGTGGGACTCTCTTCTGCCATATTTATTCACCGTTAATCTGAAAATTTAAGTCTGGAAAGGTATTCAGCCGAAGACGAATTTTCGTAAGTGATCAGGGGCACCGCATATTCGCACGGTCGCGATAGCCCGCATAGTGGGCTATAGTGGCCAGTCACGCCTGTACGAATCTACGGCACCCCTGATCACTTACAAGGTTAAGATAGATGAAAACACAGAGTTACAAATCCTATGACCAGTTACGAATTTTCAATTGCAAAAAATGAACCGAAACTGCAAAACAGTTTAAAAACGAAGGTAACTGAGAAGAGTGAGAAATTTTTCCGGCAAAGTGTCAAATTCTTGTCTTATTGTGACAGCGACGATGTTAAGTGTCAAAGCTATGACAACAAAAGCGGTGCCGATGTTGATGGGAAATGAGAGCAGAAAGACATTCAATTGAGGAAAAACACGGGCGAGTACACCAAGAATAAGGCCGGAGAGAAGAAGTACGGCAAGTACCGGGGCGCTGAACTGCACCCCGAGGTAAAACATATGAGAACCCTGTTCCATGAGAAATGGTATGGCTTTTCCGGAAACATTGAATTGGCCAGGGGGCAGGAGTTCATAGGATTTAACTGCCAGTCTGAGAAAAAGGTGGTGTCCATTGATGGCAAGAAAAATAAGGATGGCAAACACATTCTGAAATTGGGAAATGAGCGCCACCTGTTTTTTACTCTGTGGATCAAAGACATTGGCTGCTGCAAAACCCATCTGGTAACCAATGACTGTTGCGCCGAACTCCACTGCAGTGAAAATGAGCCTGGCTATCAATCCCAGAAGGATACCGAGGAGCAATTCTCCGATGACAAGGAGAAGAAAGGGCAGGGGAGAAAAGTTTACAACTTTTATGGCGCCGGACATCAAGGGAAAAAGTGTCAGGGAAATGGCAAAAATAAGTGCGGTTCTAATACGCATGGGAGTCTGGGCTGAAAAGAGTACCGGAATGGCACCAATAAACCCTGCAACTCTGGCCGTTACGATCAGAAAGACCTGAAACTGCTCTACCGGGATAAGCTGGATGTCCATTTTTCTCGTCTGAAAATCTTGCTGTTGAAGGTCGATTTATCACCATCAGATTTTCATCATTTTTTTATTCAAAGGGTATTAACTTGGAGCATTTTGCTACGGTCGTGCGGCTTAAAGTGTGGTCATGATATCAAAAAGCCCCCTGGTGAAGAGCAGGAGCAGTTTTATCATCCAGGGTCCGAACAGGAGAAAGGTTACAAAAACGGCTACAATCTTGGGAACAAAGGTCAGAGTCTGTTCATTAATCTGGGTTGCGGCCTGGAAGATAGAGACAAGAAGGCCAATGACCATACCGACAATCAACATGGGTGCTGCTGCCATCAATATTGTCTGAACAGCCCTCCTTGCGATTTCAATGGCGAGTTCAGGGGTCATTGTAATTTATTCCTTTTTATGAAGTGAAGACACCATTTCAGATATCAGCCGAAACTTTTTATCAGGGAGCCTACAATCAGGCTCCAGCCGTCCACCAGAACAAAGAGCAAGAGTTTAAAGGGCATGGAAATAATAACCGGAGGCAGCATCATCATACCCATTGACATCAGAATTGAAGCAACGATCATATCTATCACCAGAAAGGGAATGTAAATCATAAATCCCATCTGGAATGCTCTTTTCAGTTCAGAAAGCATGAATGCAGGCACCAGTGTCATGGTGGGAATGTCATCTTTACTGTAAGGTTCACTGTCCAGGGTTATATCGGTAAGCAGGGCAAGTTCGTCTTCCCGGACCTGACTGAACATAAAATCTCTCATTGGAGAAATGGCTTTTTCCAGAGCCTCAGTCTGGTTTATTTTTTCATTCATATAAGGTTGGAGTGCATTTTTATTTATTGCGTTCAGCGTGGGAGACATGATGAAAAAGGAAAGAAACAGAGAAAGCCCGAGAATTATCTGGGTAGGAGGCATGTTCTGTGTTCCCATGGCCTGTCTGACAAAACCGAGAACAATCACGATCCGCGTGAAACAGGTGGTCATCAGGAGAATGGCAGGGGCCACAGACAGAATGGTGAGGATAAAAAGAACCTGAAGCGCACTTGAAACCTGCTGTGGGGTTTGTGCCTCGGCAACACCGAATGTGATTGTTGGCAGAGAAATAGCCTGCGTGGTTGAGTGAATGAAAACACCCGATACAAGTATAATAGCAGCCAGTGTTACAGGGCCGGTATGTATTTTCGGTAATTGATTCTTCATTGTTCCGCTGCCGTGTTTTGCAGGGTTTCCTGAAATGGAGTGCCCTTCTTTTCGGAAAGAGCAGCTAGATGGGTAATTTCGTTGGCACTGATTCCAAGGAGGTGCTCCTCTCCCCTGACTTCAACAAGACAAAGAGCTTTTTTGGCCATGAGTGGTTTAATTTCCAGGATCTTGATTGCTTTGGAAGAATTTTGCTGAAGCAGTGAAAAACGGCGTTTGAACAGGCCATATAGTATAAGGATGAGACCAAGGACCACCAGAAGACCCCATATCATCTGGAAATAACTGTTCAGGCTCCCGAGTTCCACAAGTTGCTCCGATGTTGCTGCATCTGCAGCAGTTGCAGGAAAAAGGATGAAAAGAATAAAGAACTGCTTTACGAAAAAATCGTTACGCACTTTCATCCTTATCCCAGGTTTTCTATTCTGTCTGCAGTGCTGACCACGTCCGTCAGGCGAATCCCGAATTTTTCACCGACCATTACCGCCTCGCCCCTTGCTATAAGTTTCGAGTTGACATAAAGATCGAGAGGTTCCCCTGCAAGCTTGTCAAGTTCGATGACATAGCCTTCTCCCATTTTCAACAGATCTTTCAGAAGGATCTTTGATCTGCCCACTTCAACCGATACCTGGAGAGGAATATCGTAGAGGAAATCGAGTCCCCTGGCTCCATCCTCTGTATCTGAAGGATCTGCACTCGGATGGGGAATAGTGTTTTCCTGGAGAAGTTCTTTGATTTCTTCCGGGTCGGGCCGGCTGTTTTCCTGGTCTACTGTATCCATACTATTTCCTTAATTATCTATACCACTGAGGCTGATGGCCTTGCGGCCATTATGGGTTCCCGGAATGGCTGTAAATTTTACCTGGTCTTCAACAAGAACTTTCAAAGGGCTGTTGGGATCATAGCTGAGCTCAAGGATATCGCCTTTTTTCAGCCCAAGTATCTGAGCTATGGTCAGGTCAAGAATACCGGATCTGGCAGTGACCACGGCTGGCAGTTCCATAATTTCGTCCTCAATGATGTCGGACCAGGTGCTTTTGGTAACCGTGGTTATATTGAGCAGCTCCTTGAGCAGATCACGTAAAGGTTCCAGTGTGGCAAATGGAAAAACCAGTTGTATTTCTCCGGAAAGATCACCCATTTTCACAAGAAAGGTACCGACAATGACTTCGGCCTCTGGCTCAACAATGGAGACCAGTCGCGGATTGTTTTCAAGCTTAATCAGGGTTGAGTTGGTTTCCAGCAACTGTGCAAATGCCTTGTCCAGGTCTTTACAGGCATCAATGAAAAGAGTTCTGAGAACTGTCAGTTCAATTGTTGTGAGATTTCTGTCAAGATGAAGAGGATCCAGTTCGATTGATGCACCCAGCATGATTTCAATCAGTGAAAAAGAGAGTTTGGGATCAAGGATGACCAGAGCACCATATTTCAGTGGAGAGATTTCGATGATACCAATGGCTCCGAGGTTGTTATTGTCCATGAAATAATTCTGGAACTCTGTTGATTCAAGAGAAGTGCGCGTAATCGAGAAGGTACGTTGAAGGTTGTTGGTAAGCGAGGTGGAATAGGTTCGGCAGAACATATCAAGAATAATATCGAAATTGGGAATCCTGAACTGGTCCTTATCCGGATGGACAAGGTTGAAAAGATCAACAGGAGTGCACTCGAGATTTGGAGTCAGTTTGGCATCTTCCTCCAGATCAAGAGAAACCTTGCCCTCTCTGATAGCAGCGAGCAATCTGGCAATCTCTTCTTTATTCAGAATGGGTTCCACAGAATCATCCTCACATTTTACTGGACAACAAAATTGGTAAAATAAATTGATTTCACTTTTCCGGTCTGCAGAAAAGAGTTGAGTTTGCTCAGCAACTCGGCTTTAAGCTGCCTTTTTCCCTGGAGATCCTGGAGTTCTTCATATGTTTTATTTCCTAGCAGAAGAAGGATTGCATCCCGTATCTGGGGCATTCTTTTGGTTACCTCTTCCTTGACCTCTTCATTTGTCAGTTCCACAGTCAAAGAGGCTTTAACATAGTGATTGGCATCTTCACTTATAATATTGACTATGAATTCCTCAATATCGACCATCGGTCCAATTTCCGCACTCTTGGTAAGCTCCGGGACGGGTACTTCAAGACCGGGATCTTTTGGTTCAACCTGGGGCTCCTTTTTCAACATAAAGTAAGCAGCAACTCCACCTCCGATAAGGAGTACAAGGACTACAGCACCGATAATTATAAAGAGTTTTTTCTTACCGCCACCTGCTCCTTCAGCTTTTTCTTCTTCTTTTTTTTCCGCCATGGTTATAATCCTTTAAGCACTTGGAATAATGGATGGGAACTTATAAAGGCATACTCTTTTTCGTTGCTGAGGCAGCCTGCCTCGCTTCAGATGTATTGAGTCGCAGAACAAAATCGACTCTCCTGTTCAATGCCCTGGTGGCCTCATCCCTGTTGGGGACGGCCGGACGACTTTTGCCATATCCTATTGCGGACATTCTATCGAGAGGGAGCAGGTCACCCCGGGTGAAAAATCGAAGCACTGAAACGGCACGGTCCACGGAGAGTTCCCAGTTTCCAAAACTGCTTTTTGATACAGGTCTGTCATCGGTATGCCCTTCAATCCTCAGGTCCATTGGCAAGGGTCTGATAATTTCAGCGACTGTTCGAAGCGTTGGATAAGATTTCGGTGAAATAGTTGCCTGGCCAGGTTTGAAAAGAATTTTATCCTTGACCCTGAGGACAATGGAATTGTCATCTCTTCTCAGGACACCGATTTCATCGCTGAGACGGAGAGTATCGATCTGGGCCTTGATTTTTTCATACATCTCCTTTGATTTCTGCAGTTCGATGGGTGAAAATTGTGTGATGGGCGGAGATGGCAGTACCGGAATCGCATATTCTATATGTGAAGGGGCCGCATGAATCCCAAAGGCATCTTTTATGGAACTTGATGCTTCTGTGAATTTCACCGGGTCCATACTCGCCATGGAGAGCAGAAGTACAAAAAATGTCAGGAGAAGTGTAACCAGATCTGAATAAGTGACCATCCATGCTGGAGCACCGGCCGCGCATTCGCATTTGGTTTCCTTCTGCTCTTCCGGTTGCTGGGTCTGTTCTTCCGACATGGGTTTCCCTCTATTTATTGAACGTTGACTCACGCAGTTTCGGGGCGATAAAAGCGTGGAGTTTCTGTTCCATTATACGGGGGTTCTCTCCGGAGAGAATTGACTGCATTCCTTCAATGATAAGGGTTTTTGTCAAAACCTCCGATGCTGACCTGTTTTTCAGTTTTCCTGCCATTGGGGAGCAGAGGACATTGGCAATAACAGCACCATAGAATGTGGTAAGCAACGCAACGGCCATGGCCGGGCCGATTGCGGCGGGATCATCCATTGTCTGCAGCATCTGTACCAAGCCTATCAGGGTCCCAACCATTCCCATGGCAGGGGCATATGCGGCGATGGAAATGAATATGTCAGCTCCCTTGTCATGGCGTTGCTGGATATATTCAATTTCTGTATTGAGCATGGAACGAAGGGTTTCCGGTTCCTGACCGTCAACCGCCATCTGCATGGCTTTCTTGAGAAATTCGTCTTCAACATCTTCCATGGCTCCCTGCAGGGCAAGAATACCTTCCTTTCGAGCCTTGTTGGCAAATTCCATAAGCTGAATGATCAGATCATTTATGGATATTTCCTTATAAAGAACTGTCTTTTTTGCAACATTGATTGCATCAAAAACATCGCTAAAAGGATAGTGGACAAAGGTGTTGCCAAGGGTTCCTCCAAAAACAATGAGCATGGACGGTGTGTTGATAAAAATCGACAGCGGCCCACCCTGAAGAATCGCCATCAACATCAGACCAAAAGCAGCACCGATTCCGATTATTGTAGAAAGATCCAAAAAAACATCCTCCTGTTTAATTCATGCAGTAAAAAATTCTGAAAAGAGTGAGAAAAGTTCCTTTTCAGTATCATAGGCTTTCATTTCTCAAAACTCAAGAATGCAAAAAATATTCCAGATTTTAATTGAAGTCGGGAGAATAAGCAGGAGGGAGGGCGCTGTGTTGAAGTTGAAGGCTACCCTGAAGAGCAAAGACTCTGTTTTGATAGGGTAAAAAAACAGGATGGAGTATAGTGTACCCCATCCTGACCTGTAAATGTCAAAAAGTTGACTTTAACGTTTGAGGTTTATGAGTTCACCCAACAATTCATCAACTGTGGTGATGATTTTTGAGTTTGCCTGGAATCCTCTCTGAACAGTAATCATTTTTACAAATTCGGCCCCCATATCCACATTGGACTGTTCCAGGGAATTGGTAAACACCTTACCCAGTTCCGGGCCAGGAAGACCAGTGCGTGGGGGGCCGGACAGGCCTGTTTCCGTATAGAGATTACTTCCGGCCAGGGAAAGTCCGTTCGGGTTGATGAATTTTGCCAGGGAAATCTGCGCGATCTTCGTCTGTTCACCATTTGAATACGATGCTACGACTACACCGTCCTGGTCGATTTCCACTCCGGAAAGGTTACCTGCTCCATATCCGTTTTGATCCTGTGAGATAACAACGGACCTGCTGTTGAACTGTGTGGTGTCGAAGGTTATGGTAATGGGGGTGACGGTTGTACCGTTGGCCCAGTCAAGGGCCGTTCCACCGACCGTATCGGTTGGAATGATTGCCGTTGTATCCTGAGGTGGATCAAGAGCCGCGTTAGTGAGGATACCGTCTGCTGTAAAAGTGAGCGGGTTTGTTCCCACATCCTGAATGACTGTGCCATTATCCTGCTTGGCACTCCAGGCCCAGTTCCAGGTATTGTCGGCCGTCTTAATGAAATACGTTGTAAGAAGATGTGGATTGCCCAGGGTATCAAAGACTTGAACCGAAGAGGAATAATTGAAGGTATCCGCATCGGTAATATCAAATGCCGCCATTGCTTTTATAGGCTCGGTGGCGTCAAGATTGGTGTTCAGAGTGAGGGTGGTCGTAGCATTACCGGCAATCAGGCCGGTGCTTCTCACCTGGATGTCAGTTGCGTCTCCAGCCTTGAGTGTGCCGTCCGGGTTAAACTGTTTACCCTGCACTCTGTAACCCTCCGGGTTAGTCAGAAAACCATCTTCGTCAAACCTGAACGCCCCGGCCCTTGAGTAGAATTTTGTGTCATTGCCCTCTTCCTTGAGAACAAAGAACCCGTCCCCTTCGATGGCAACATCAAGGTTTGATTCTGTGGATTCAAAAGTCCCCTGGCTGAAAATATTATCAACCTTGGACATGCCGACGCCTCTACCAACCTGGGACAATCCGCCTGAACCGTTAATCTGTGAAGAAAGAAGATCGGAAAATACAGTTCTGGACGATTTAAAACCAAGGGTGTTTGTATTGGCAAGATTGTTGCCGATGACGCTCATTGCCTGTGAGTTTGTGTTGAGACCACTGACCCCACTGTACAGTGCACTAGAAATTCCCATTATCCTCTCCTTTTCTCAAGAGTCAGTTTATTGTTTTTCTGCATGAAAGTTTTTTCATTTTTTGATTACCAGTAAAACTCAGTCAGATTAAAGATAGGCTTGCTTTGTCAGACTGAGTGTTGCAGGCAAACAGGTTTATTTTCAGTTTATGATATCGTTTACGTCTTGTGCTATGTCGGCAACAGTATCAAGAGTGTTGTCATCCTCTTCCTGGGACTGCTGCTTTTCAGGCTCATAGACACCAAGAATGTTTTTATATAATATTTCACCCGTTTCGGTGATCAGGGTACTGCCTGATTCGCCATCAAGATCAACACCTGTTACCTCAGATCTTACAAGCGGGAGAACACCGACATTTTTTCCTTCAGTTGCTTTGGCACTGATCACTATTGAATACTCACCTGCAGGCGCTTTTTCCCCGTCAGCAGTCAACCCGTTCCAGGTAAGGTAATGATTCCCTTTTTCAAGGTCCTGCCCATTGAGTGTCGCAATTGTTGTACCGTTCAATTGAAGTGCAAGAGTGACCTCTGATGCATTGTCATCAATCTGGTACCCGACGGTTACAGGATCTCCTTTGAATGTGAAGGAGTTGGACTGGTAGGCGACTTCTTTGCCGATGGTATTCAGGGTTGTGAAACGGTCGGAATTTTCAGTTGACTTTACAAGAGATTCCATACCGGAATTCAGGTTTTCAAGTTGTTCCAGGGAGCTGAACTGGGCCAGTTGAGATGTGAATTCAGTTGAATCCTCAGGGTTAAGGGGATCCTGGTTCTGCAGCTGGGCAACGAGGAGTTTCAGAAAATCCTCTTTACCCATACTGGCTTTTTCCTTGGTGTTAGTGTAGCTAGGGCCTGCCGTTGCAGTAGCCTGTCCTATTGATTCCAAAAAACTGCTCATTGATTTCTCCTAAGCCGTGATATTTACACCGGAACGATATTGACCTGTTCCGACTCCTACAACGGCATCTTCAAGTACCTGGGTGAAATTATCCTGTTGGCGTGTTGGAATTGTTTCCTGGGATTGATCATTCTGCTGAGAAAGATGTTGATCGAAAAAATTGAAATCAGCTACTGAATCGGAGTCTGTACTCACTGAAATGTCAGAAAGAGAAAAACCCTGTTCTTCAAGAACAGTGCGCAGTTTAACCATGTTTTTTTCCACAATGTCCTGGACATGTTGATTCTGGGCTAAAACATGGGCTTTGATATTTCCCTCTTTCATCGCAATGTCGATTTTCAATTCTCCCAATTCCGCAGGATGAAGCTTAATGGTAATTTTTGAATCATGTACAGCTCTGTGCATGCGAAAATGGTCAACTACCTGATCCATGACTTTATTTTCATAAACGACTGTACCATTTTGGAGAGTAACCGGTCTGGCAATTGCAGTGGTGTTTTCCGGGCGTACGGTTTGAAGAATCGAAGAAAAATTCTGTAATTCTCCCGGTTGATCAACAGGATTAAAGCTGTTTTCCGAACTGCCGCCTGAACCGGCTTGAAGTTGGTTTCGACTGCCGGTCAAGTCTTCCCTCTGTTCGCCAGGATCGTTGTTCTTATGATTGTTCAGGTTGAGTTTTGTTTCCAGAAATTGACCATGTATATCCTGTCTTAATTGAGGAGTTTTTACAGGAGATTCCTGTTGAGCAGTTTTTAAAGGTGCAGAAAGTTCTGTTTTCTGGAGAGAAATCCCGGTCACAGATCCCTGTATTGAGACAGTTCCCAGGTCATTCCCGGTGGCCACAACCTGCTGGAGTTGAATCATTCCCCTGTTTTCGACAGTATTCTGTTGTGGAACAGTTGCGGGAGTCTGGGGTTCTGAAAATACCTTGAGATCAATGGACAGCTTTTGTTCAGTAGAAATTGTCTGCTGTGGTTTTTGCGGCAATTCACTTTTGAAAGGAGTGTCTTCCTGTTCTTTGGGGAGTTTTATCGCCGCCTGTAAAAATAGATCATCGTTCTGGATAGAAATATTCTGTCTCTGTTCCGATTGTACAGATACTTTTACTGGATGACCGGGCAGGAGATCTTGCAGCTGTTCATCGGCAATTTTTTTACCATCAGTCAGGGGGAGGAACAAAACGATGTTCTTTTCGTCTGTTGTTTCACCAGGTATATCCTGAACTGCAGGGTTGGGAGACTGTTGTACCTGCTGAACTGTTTCAGGGTTACTTTCGGGTTGTGCAGGTTTTTCCTGCCTGTCATCGGTATCTTTTTTATCTAGCCGGGAGACAGCTTTTTCAAGATGAGTGTTGAATTCGCCTTTTTCAGGAATTTCAGCCTGGGACGATGGGGATTGAGCTGGTTGGGGCGTTGTGGGTATTGCCGGAATAAATGCTGTCTGGGTCATAATTTTTCACTCAAGTTGCAATGTTGAAAACGCATTACTCAGCTGGGTGGTCTTCTGTTTTGAAGTCTGGTCAAGTATTTTTGCTGCAGCTTTAATCTTCATATTGGCCAGAAGATCGGCTGCCAGTTTCTGGTCGAGTCCTGAAAGGGCAAGGGAGGCCTTGGCCGGATTCATCTTTTCATATATTTTGGCAAGATCCCTGATCCGTTTTTTCTCTTCTGCCGATTTTTCAGCGAGAAGAATTTTGATAGCATTTTGCAGTTTTTTCAGTTCTGCTATCTTGTTTTCTATTTCAGCTAACTTCTTATCGACACCCTCTTCCAGTGTCTTTAGTTCATTTTTTCGCATGGCAATCCTGGCACGTTCTTTTTGCAGGTTGGCCTTCTCTTCAATTATTATCTGTTGCAGTCTCCGCTCCTCTACTGATGAGTATTGCTGTGGTTCCTGCGGTTTTTTATTTTCCGCCAGAGCAGAACTTGAATAGAGAAAAAAAAGACTCAGCGAAAATACCACCGTTGATTTTAAAAAATTTCTTTTCATGTGGGGTTGTCCAGTTAGATTTCGAAATCGTGACGAGTCACCGCAAGTTCATCCAGCATGGCTATTTCCTTTTTATTAAGATACTCTTGCCAGGCCTTGTTCTGGCGCTCTTTCAGACTTTCCATGATCTGTCTTTCCTGTGTTTTTCGGAGGAGGTTTTTCCGCTCAAGTTCAACAAGATCAGTTTTTTCCTTTACTGTTTTTCTAATGGCGGAGATATTTTTTTTCATATAGGTAATTCTGTTTTCGTAATGGATCAGATCAAGAATTGATAGTGGTTCCTTCTGAAGAGCATCCAGATCGTCAATGAGTTGTGAGAGTTGTTTCTCCGCATTTTTCAGTTTCAGAAGAACAATCTGCTGTGCATTCCGTGCCTCTTTGAGCCTGGTTACAGCAAGGTCTTCCAACCGTTTTCTGTAATTGAGAATAGTGTTAAAACGAAATGGTTTCATCTCCATAAACTGGTCCTGAAAAAGCCACAATCCTGCATTTCATGAGAAATGCTGACTACTGTTGATCTGAAATACGTCTGTTTTTTCTTGGCGGCTCTTCATCTTTTCTGTCACTGAGTAGTCTTCCAAGTTGTTCAAGTGATTTCTGCAGCGTTGTCGTTTCATCAAAATTTTGTTTGAGAAAGTCATTCATGGCATCTATTTTACTGATGGCATAGTCGATTTTCGGGTTTGATCCTTTTGCATAAGCTCCGATATTAATCAGGTCTTCCGCCTCAGCATAACTGGCCAGGACAGTCCGTGCCTTGCCGGCCAGTTCAAGATGACGTACAGAGATAATATCTCGCATGACCCTGCTTGCGGAATTGAGAACATCTATGGCGGGAAAGTGGTTTTTAGCGGCAAGACTCCTGGATAAAACGATATGGCCATCCAAAATCGAACGAACGGAGTCCGCAACCGGTTCGGTCATATCGTCACCGTCCACCAGTACAGTATACAGACCAGTGATAGTACCTTTTTTTCTGAATCTCCCGGCACGCTCCAACAGCTTTGGGAGGGTTGCGAATACGGATGGTGTATATCCCTTTGTTGTGGGCGGTTCTCCAATTGCCAGGCCAATTTCCCTCATGGCCATGGCAAAACGGGTGACGGAATCCATCATCAGCAGGACGTTTTTACCATTATTGCAGAAATATTCAGCAATGGCAGTTGCCACAAAAGCACCACGCATACGGAGAAGGGGAGATTGATCAGATGTGACAACAACAATGACCGACCTGGCAAGTCCGTCCTTTCCGAGATCTCTCTCGATGAATTCCCTTACTTCTCTACCGCGTTCGCCGATAAGGGCAATGACGTTAATATCTGCCTTGGCATATTTGGCCATCATACCGAGAAGTACGCTTTTTCCTATTCCGGAACCTGCCATTATCCCCATACGCTGACCCATGCCACAGGTTATCAGTCCATTGATTGCCCTGACTCCAAGATCAAGAGTTTCCGTTATATTCTGGCGTTCCATGGGCCCGGGGGGAGGGAATAGAGACTTTTTTCTTCGGTAAGGACCGGCGGAGGAAGATTGTCATGGGGATTTTCCATGGCATCGATGACCCTGCCGAGGAGATTACTGCCGACCTTGATGGTTGCACTGTTTCTGACTACCCTGATTAAACTGCCCGGGCCGAGTCCCCGCAAATCACCAAGGGCATAAGGAGTGCTTTGGAGTCCTTGAAACCGACGATTTCTGCAAAAATATCTTCGCCGCCATCTATTGGGGTCAACCTGCAGAGGGAACCTATTGAAGCATGGGGACAGTGACCTTCAATGACCAGGCCGACAATGCGGGTTACTTTTCCCCACACCCTGATGAGATCAAGGTTTTGTATGTGTAATGTATTCAGTGGCATGGTTTATCAAGGTTGGGTCTTTCAGCCGGTAATTCCTGTCAATGTAAATGAAAATATCCTTCATGGAATGGGAAAACCTGGTTAGAGACGTTTTGCCATTTCTTCTCTTATCATGTCAAACTGGCTTGCCAGCGTGGCGTCAATCGTACAGTTTTCCGATTCGATTCTTGCCCCACCAACCTCAATTTCGGAATCTTTTTTAATGATTATCTTGCTGAGTCCACTGAGCCCCTCAACCAGGTCTGCCGATTTTTCCATGACAATCTCATAATCATCCGGACTGACAAAAATCGTAAATTCATCCGATTTGATAGCCTGTCCCAGCGCTTCCTCCAGGGTTGCGATAATCGTTTCCCTGTTTTCAGTAAATGGTGAGCGGACAATCCTTTCTGCCAGGGCAATGGCAAATTCCTGGAGTTCTCTGCTGCTGTTGGCAATAATTGTTTCCCTGATGGAATCGAGTTGCTGGCAGATTGTGAAGAGTGAACGGGTAGCCGAGCCGTAATCCTCTTCAGCTTTTTCAAGGCCGTTGCGCGTACCGTCTTCAAAAGCCTTTTCCAGTAGTTTATCCATTTCAGTCCGCTCGATATAGTTATCGAGATTAATGGTCTCTTCAGTTTCAACACCGATTGTTTCTTCAGGATCTTCTATTTTTTCAGGAGTAATATCAGCATGATATTGCTCATCGTCTTTCGGAGTTGATCCCTTTTTGTCTGCAGGAATGGTTGAGTCGTTTGAATTCGAAATTGGAAGAGGATCTGTTATAAATTGGTTGTCTGCAGTTTCCACCCACCTGGAAGGAGGATTTTTGATTATTTTTTCTTTCGAAACAGGCACCAGTTCTTCCGGTTTGAAGGAGTCTGTTTTTTTATAATATTTAGACAAGCTCATCTCCACCTCCACTGCCAAGGACCAGCTTGCCTTCCTCTTCCAGCTTCATGGCTATTTTCACAATGGACTGCTGCATAAGTTCAACTTCCGAGAGCCTGACTGGACCCATGGCATCCAGGTCATCCCTGATCATATCGGCAGCGCGGGCGGACATATTGGCAAAGATTTTTTCCTTCATCTGTTCTGAGGCTGTTTTCAGGGCCATGGTGAGGGAATCATTATTGACCTCTCTCAGGATCATCTGCAGGGATCTGCCATCAAGTGCAACAAGATTTTCAAAAGTAAACATTTTCTTCCTGATTTCCTCAGCCATATCAGGATCAGTCTCTTCCATTTTTTCCAGAATATCTGCATCCAGGTTGTTTTTCATATGGTTGAGAATACCGACTACCGCATCAATTCCTCCGACTTTTTTATGGGCTTTGCCGGAAACCAATCCGATTTCACGGTGCAGTGCATCTTCAATCCTGCTGATGACCTCGGGAGAGACTTTTTCAATTTTTGAAATCCTGTAGGTTACATCTGCCTGGACCTCTTCAGGAAGATTTGCCAGAATTTCACTGGCATGTTCCACATGTTGGGTGGAGAGAACAAGGGCGACAGTCTGCGGATGTTCATGCTCCAGCAGACCTGCCACCATCCTTGGGGCCATCAGGGAGATAGTCTCCAGGGATTTGGATTCAGTTCCGGAGATAAACTGGTCCATCAAAAATTCGGAACGCTGATCACCGGGTGTTGCCGCGATGGCACGTTTTGCAAATTCCTCTCCCTTGACAAAAAGACCGGCGAACTGGTTCTGAGCTTCATGGAATTGTGCAAAAACCTTTTCCTTGATATCCATGGGGATATGCTCAATGGAGGCCATGGCCCTGGTGACCTGACGCACTTCATCATCAGACAGCTCATCAAAGATTCTCGAAGTTGCCTCTTCACCAAGGCAGATTAATAATACCGCAACCTTATTCAGCCCGGTCAATGTTTCAATCGCCATCAGTTATCCTTCCTGTATCCAGTTTTTTACAATAAAAGCGGTCGGAACATGATTTTGAAGTACTTCTCTTCTCAGGGTGGTTATCGCATCATCAACAGGAGGAAGAATTATCTCTTCCTCCTCTTTGTTTTCAAGAGCTTGCCGTTGCTCCTGTTCCAGCTGTTCAACGGTTTTATAGTGCTCTTTGACCTCTCCTTTCATAGTTTTTATGACAGGCCTTATAAGCAGGAAGTAGAGGAACAGGATTCCAAGCGATACCAGTCCGTACTTAATAAAAGGGAGATATTCATAGAGTGGATGAGTTCCAAGAGCGTTCTCTTCAATAATCGCCTTGTCTGTTTCAACAAAGGGCATGGAGAGAACATTAATCATGTCCCCCCTTTCAGGGGTAAGTCCTATTGCCCTGGCTATCATGTTTTCTATTGATTTTAACTCTTCTTCAGTGCGGGGAGTAGTTGATACTGGTTTGCCGTCCTTATCAACCTTGACACGATCTGCAACAAGAACAGAAACCGATAGTTTCGTTATTGTTCCCACAGGATTCACGGTTTTACTGATTGTTTTACTGATTTCATAGTTGGTGATTCTGGAATTTTTGCTTGAAGTCGGCCCTGCCTGATCACCCCGAGAGTGCCCCCGTTAAGGTTTGACTGTACTCCGGGAATCCCCCCGCATTGACACTTCCACTGTTCTCCTGGTTTATCTGTTCACTGCGGATAACCGGGTCATCTGCGTCATACAATTCCTGCGTTTTTTCATTCTTGGAAAAATCAAGGGAGGCGGTAACCCTGACCATGGCATGGTCTTTTCCCATGGTTTTATCAAGCAGGTCCTGGGCCCTCATTTCAAGTCGATGTTCAAGTTCCTGCTGATAAGTGAGCATGTCAACAGGGAGGAGGTTATCTCTGTCTTTTTCCTTCAGGCTTTCAAGAATAACCCCGTTTGAATCGATGATATTGACATTATCAGGTTCAAGACCAGTGACTGAACCGGCAACGAGATGGATAATACCCTGGACCTGTTTTTCATCAAGTTTCCTGCCAGGAACCAGGGTGATGATGACGGATGCTGTGGCTTTTTTCTGCTGGCTCTTAAAAAGTCTTTTCTCAGGAAGAGCCAGGTGTACACGTGTTGATTCCACGGGACCGAGAGACGTAATCGTTCGGGACAGTTCTCCCTGCAGAGCCCTGGTGTGATTCACCTTCTGAACGAAATCAGTTAAGGCAAAACTCTGTTTGTCAAATATTTCAAAACCGACTCCTTCGCCACTGGGTAAACCGTTGGCGGCGAGATCAAGTCTGGTCTGATAAATCTGGTCTGCAGAAATCCAGATATCACGACCGCCATGTTTCAGTGAATAGGGGATTTTTCTGGCTTTGAGCCAGCTTGTGACCGACGAGGCATCACTGATGGAAAGATTAGCATAAAGAAGCTGTTGATCCGCCGTTCTTGCCTGAAAGATCAATACTCCAAACAGGGCGATGGATATGAGAATAATCGCTCCAGTGGCAATTTTTCGTGATAAAGGCCATTGTTGAATCAATTTGAAAATATTTTTTGATTCAGCCGCTTCCTGTGGAAGGTTTTCGATCTGTTCTGAAGTTTCAGGAATTTTCTGTTCTTCTGCCGCCATGACTGTTCCTTAGTTCCTGTTTAATGACCCATGAACCCCAGCTGGTTTTTAAAAGAGCCCTGTAAACCAGGCATATCTCAAGGTCTACTCTGTCAGTAATCAGGATACTGTAAATTCTTGAACCTGACCCTGCCTGAACTGATGAGAAATCCGGGTTGGTAGATCAGAGCTGCATTCTCATTATTTCTTCATAAGCAGAGAGCGCCTTGTTTCGCATCTGCACAAGCATTCGAAGGGAAATATCCGCCTCTTCAACAGCAATCATCACATCGTGAAGATGACTGGCATCACCACTCTGCAACTGTTCCACTGCAATATCACCAGCTTTCTGGGAATCATTGACGGAAGTCACAAGATTGGAGAGAATGTCACCAAAACTGCTTTTCGCCTGTTTAACACTGCTTCCGGGAGAGGAGGAAGCCCCCTCGGGAATTACTGGTGACAATAAAGAATTTTTTATTGTGTTCATTGTGTTATCTTCCTATTTCAAGGGCCTTCATGGCCATTCTTTTCGCCGATTTTATGGTGGTTACATTGGCCTGGTATGCCTTTGTGGCCGACATCATGTCAACCATTTCCTCGAGAACGTTTACGTTCGGCATCTTCACATAACCCGCTTCATCAGCATCAGGATGGTATGGATTGTATACTTTTTTGGGAGGAGACTTATCTTCGATTATTTTTGTTACTTCTACACCGCGGACGCTGTCTTTTCTATTGTTTTCCAGATGTTCCTTGAAAGTGAGGGGGTGCTTTCAAAGTAAACAGATTTTCGCTTATACGGTCCTCCCTCCGGGGTAGAAGTCGTTTCAACATTTGCAAGATTTGAACTGATAGTATTGAGACGAATCGTATTTGCCTTTAACGCAGAGCTGCTGATTTTAAATGTATTGAAGATATCCATGGAATCTGATCCTTATTTCTGTTTAGTGCCTAACTCCTGAACTTCTGTCATAAAAAACAAGAAGTCAGGAAAGGTGTTTTGAAATTAAATGATTAGGTTTATTTCCAAGGCACTTATACCCCCTTGTGGGGTGTTATTTTGACTTACTGTCCACCCGAAATCACATATTTGAGAAGATTGAGTTTTTTCTTTAAGAGCTGGGCGCTGGTTTCGTACATAATCTCATTTTCAGAGAGATCAATCATTTCCTGGGCTACGTTTACTCCGTTCCGGTCTCCTATTCCTGTCTTATCCTGAACATGGGTCACTTTTCCGACAACTGATTCAAAATTGGCGGGAGCAAGAGTGATGTGTTTTTCGTTGGATTTGGCAAGATCAATGGTTTTTCCTCGATGGATAGCATTGTCCAACTCATCTTCAAAGTCAAAAACCGCCCTTGAATATCCGGGAGTTTCAGCATTGGCAATATTTGCTGAAATTATCTGGGATTTGTCTGCCCGTAGGTCCAGGACTTTTTTTAAAAGGGCCATCTGGGAATCAAAGGGTCTGATCGGGTCCATAATGCTCTCCATTACAAAAAAATAATACCATTATATTACAGCATGTTATGATTATTGCAGGCCGACTTGCAGCCCTGATGCCGTCTTTTCAAATTCCAGGGCTTTTCGGGCAAAATCTCTCCATCTATTGTTAGTGCCTTTTTCGGCAATTTTTCTGAATAATCTTAGCGCTTTTTTTTCATTTCCCTTTCGTCTTTCCAATTCTGCCAGATGAAAAAGGCTTTGGTCATAGAATGGGTTTGTTGCTTTTATTTTAAGAAAAACAGATTCTGCCCTGTCATATTGTTCAGTTTTCATCAGACTTTCACCCAACATAACCAGTTCTTCCTGGCTGAGTTGGTAGTCTAACTTTTCCAGAGACTCGAAAACTTCTGCACATTTTTTAAAATCATCTGTTCTGTAATAAATGGTGGCCGCAAGCTTATAAAAATCCTTTTTTTTCGGAAGGGGACTCGGGAGGAGGCGTAGAGCTTCGGTAAACCGTTCCTGATTGATAAATGCCTTCAGGCGGAGCAGAAGAATGTCTTCCGTATATTTGCCGTGGGGATAATTGAATGTGTATTGGGCAGCGAAATCCTCCACAAGAGTATAATTACCATGATTGAAAGAGGCCCTGACGAGAGGAAGAAAGAATTGCTCCCTTTGATCAACTTCTGAAATCTCAATGAGATACAGATAAAGCCTCTGGGCTTCCTCATAAACGCCGATTTCATCATAGGCCTTCGCAATATCCACGAGATACCTGCTGTCCAGCCAGTTTTTCCTGAAGAGTTCCTTGTTCTGTTTGGCAAGAACAAGTGCCTTTAAATATTGTTTTTTCTCCACAAGCCTTTTTATTTCACCCGGCAACAGGTCAATGAGCAGTGCCTGGGCTGATGAAAGTACATGTCCGTATCTGAATTCCCTGGTAAGTTGTTGTAAAAGTGCTATTGATTCACCTTTTCTGTTTAAAAGAGACAGAACCAGGGCTTGTTTAAAGAGGGCTTCTTCCTTCGGTTCTCTGGCAATAGCTTTTTCATAAATTGATGAATAACTTTTGAGAGCCCAGTCCAGGGCCGAACTTTTCTGAAGCAGCAGAAGGTCTGTTTTTTTTATTGCAGCCCTGTTACCGGCTTCTGTTCCGGGAAATGCATTTTCAATCTGGGTAAATCCGTCTATCAGTTTTTCCCCCGGCATGAATTTAAGCCTGGACATGTCTGCACGGTAACGGATCATACCAAGGGAATTTTTATTGAGTACCAGTGTCGACAGTTGATCGTAGCAACTGCTGCTTTTAATAAATTTCTTTTGACTGTACAGAGTTGCACAGTTGCCGTTCAGGGAATAGGGCTGCTTTACAAGATGTTCGGAATCTGCAACAAGTCGATATGCGGCATAAGCTTTTACAGGTTGATTAATTCCATACCAGTAATCTGCCTGCCGGATTTCCCTGACTTCTTCAATGGAAGGAGGAAAGGCAATATCATCTTGAAGAAGAAGGCTGTTCATTGCAGAAAATTTTGAAGATGCAAGTGAGGTTTCTATCCGTGAAAGATGAAGATAAGGTGCCAGCGGATTGGATTGACTTATGTTTTCTGCAAGAGCAGTCATTTCAAATTCTGCTATATGTGGATCCTCATGGATTGCCCGCAGCAACAGGAGAACATATTTTGCAAAACTACCAATAAGCTCATCCCTGTATTTTTCCTGGAGGAGGTAAAGTTGTTTATAGGCACCGACAAAATTATCAGCCCTGAAGAGGACCTCACCATAACAGAGGGCTAATTTTTTTTGTGTCTCAACATTTTTTTCTGACTTGAGTTGTTCAAGAATCCTGGTGGCAAGATGCTCCCACAACCCCTCATCGGCAAGTTTGAACAGCTCCGGGGAAAGGAGTTGCAGGTTTTTTTCCTTATCGGGTGGCAGCATTCCGATGATCGGAAAAGGCGGGAGGGTGAAAGTTACAGGTATACTGATTGACACTGGAGATTCATATCTGGCAAAAAACGTCATCCAGTTCTTGACATAAGGGGAAAATATATACGGATTTGTATAATCAACCCTGCTCCTGTCAATAACAGTCAACCCTTCCAGTTTTTTTGCAAGATTTTGATAAGACTTTGAATATTTGTTTCCGGGGAGAATTTCAACAACGATCTTATCGTCGTCATTTCTGGATACAGTGTAGTGCTGTGGGGTATATCGGAAAAAAAGAGAAAGTATAAAATTACCATTTTCCATCCGAGACAAAATTTTGACTATTTTGTCGTCTGGCTTGAAAAAAGTAATTTTTTTCTTAAGCTCTGTTTGGTTGAATATAAGATTCAGACGCCTCTCATTAATTGTTTTAGAAAATGTTGGGGCTTTATCAAAAAGAAAATAAAGCTGTATCATATCACCGGATTCCGCCCGGGAAACCCGAAGCAGCTCCGAAGCGGAAGCAGGTGTTCCGGCAATGAGAACAGCAAAAATGATATATGAAAATAATTTCTTCATGACACTTTAAGTTTTAAGGTTTTCTTACACCTTGCAAACTTCATTCCAGAGTTGTTGTTTGTTTGCACAGGTGGAATTATCGGGAAGAGGAGATGGTCAGTCTGGTAATGAGGAAGAAGGAGGTGTTTAAAAAAGATTAAGTCAGAAATTTGACATGAAAAAAAACTTCAACCTGAATCCTGCGTTCAGATACCTGGAACCTAAATCCTGCAATTGGCAAGTTTATCGGAGATACGAGGCATCAGGGGTAGGGTAGATGAAAATACAGAGTTACAAATCCTGTGACCAGTTACGGCTGGGTTTCGTACGGAATCAGTATTTTTTTTGTAATACTTGTTTGATTTTTTAACGCTTTTATTGATAGTATTCATGGTGAATACATTATCTGCCTCGGGAGTCCGGGAGGGCTTTTGAGGGTGAAGTTTTTATTTGGTAAACATATTACTCTATTTAACAGGAGATATAAGGCATGGGAAAGAATGTACTGCTGGTTGATGATTCAAGTACAATGAGAAAAATTATCGGTCGGTCACTGCGACAGGCAGGGATTGAGTTTGACAATATATTTGAGGCCGCTGATGGGCTTGAGGCCCTGGAAGTATTGGAAAAAGAAAATGTTGATATTGTCCTCAGTGATATCAACATGCCCAATATGGATGGAATTTCCTTCCTGAGGGAGAAATCCACGAGGGATGGCATCAAAGATATACCTGTTTTAATGATATCAACTGAAACAGGTGATGATATTATCGGAGAAGCCAAGTCTCTTGGTGCCGTCGGAGCTATAAAAAAGCCCTTCACACCTGACAAAGTAAACGAAGTTCTTGGTCCTTTACTTTAATTTTATTGGTGCAAAAGGGGGTGGCAGTGGATATCAGTAAAAACATGATTGACTCGGCAAAAGAAATTTTTTCCACGATGGTCATGATGGAGATTGAAGTGGCTGGAGATCTGTTAAAAGAGACTGCCCCTCTCTCTGATTCTATTTCGGGAGTTATTGGGCTGGTCGGAACCCACAAAGGTGTTCTGGCCATCCACTTGCCCCAGAATGTTGCAATGGCTGTTACTGGAAGCTTTCTTGGCATGGATGTTGAAGAAGTGAATGAAGACGTGGAAGACGCCGTTGGAGAACTTGCCAATATGCTAGCCGGAGACGTTAAAACAGCGCTCGCTGCAAACGGTAGAGATATTGATATTTCTCTGCCGACAATTATTGCAGGGCGTGAATATGATTTCCAGCCGACCGGAGAAACAGAAAGGATTATAATTCCTTTCGGCTGCAGTGCAGGCAATTTTTCCGTTGAACTGCAGTTGGAACGATAATTGGTGTATAAACAGTATATTATTCCATTTTTCAGGGGAATCTTTAAATGGCTGGCGAATTCAATATTGGTGAAGAAATAATTGCCGGGATAAAAGAAGTATTTTCGACCATGCTCATGGTCGATCTGCAGGCTGAAGAGGTCATAGAAAATGGAGAATGTGAAATCTCCTCTAATCTCACAAGCATGATAGGTCTTGGCGGAGGAATCCGGGGAATGCTGGCTATCCACTGTCCTGCTGATGTTGCTCGTGGAATTACCAGTGGTTTGCTGGGAATGGAAATTCAAGAGCTTGACGAGGATGTAAAAGATGCTGTTGGTGAAGTCGCAAATATGGTTGCCGGTAATTTAAAGGTTTCTTATGCGAAAAATGGTATCGACATAGAGTTAGCTATTCCTACTTCCATTGTTGGTGATTCCTTTGCTGTGAGCGGTATGGCCGATGCTCATCGCGTCGTTGCTGTTATGAAAGCACCGGAAGGGCCCCTGTGGATTGAACTGCTGTTTATCTGAAACTCCGTCTCGGAAGGTTGAACGCTGCAGTCTTATTGCACATAAAGAGCATAAAAGGCTGAGCAATTGGGGCAGCCCACGCCGGTTTATTTTAAAATCCCGCTGTGAACGATTTTTCCGCCACGGTCGGGATTTTTATTTTTTCCTGAATCCTTGAGACTGCAGCGTCAGCAGCGTTCGCAAGTGAGGATTGCAGGCTAAATAATTTGCGCTGCCGTTCCGATAAGAAATAGAGATAAGCGGTATGTTTGAATTTTCGATCAGGTTTTTTCCTTTTACCTGAAAATCCTCTACAGTTTTACAGGTTATTTTTAAGGCAATCTGAAATTAAATCCCGATTTTACCAGGTAACCCTGGATAATATTCTCCCACTTTTATTGCATGGATCCCATAAAGCGAATTGATAAAATCCTTGAAGCCATTCAGATACGTGTACAGGATGAAGTTGCCTCTCTGCTTGGTGTTGATTTTCTCCTTGAAGATATTGAAAAGCAACCTGCGACCAAGGAGGAAGTTTTTGATTCCCTGGTTGGAAAACAGATCTGTGCAAAAATGGAACTGGTGGGTGAAGTGGAGGGGGATGGTGCCCTGCTCATGGGTATCAAAGATGCCATCAGGTTGGGGGGTACTCTTATCATGCTCCCCGCCTCCGAACTTGATGAGGTCATCAGTAGAGAGGAATACAGTGAGGAAATAGAAGATTCATACGGTGAAATAGCAAATATAATTGCCGGTTCATTCACAAAGGATTTTGAGGAAATGTACCCGAAATCCTTTCGTTTTGTGAGAAAAGAGCAGGAGAAACTCGTACCGGTGAAAGTGGATATCCAATCCGATGAACCTGTTAAAAATGAGATTTTTTACCAGGTCGCTTTTCCCATGATTCTTGACGGAACCCCGATGGGTAAGATGGTTATGCTCATGCCGGCCGCATCTTTCGGGTTGCACTGGGAGGATAAGGAGGTTTCTGTAGTTGATACTGATCCTGTGGAGCAGAACAGTGCGGGGGAACAGAAAAATGACGAAGAAATTGAAACCGAAAGTGAGACCAAAGAATCAGCTGAGACCCTTAAACCGAATTTTAATGTAGAAAAGCATAAAAAAAGGATAGACAGGCTGCTTACGGTCTGCCAGGAAAAGATGTCATCCGAGCTTGGTGCGCTGCTTGGTGTGGAAATCACTTTGTCGGATCTGGATAACAGCTTTGTCAGCAAGGAGGATTTCTTTTTCGATCATGCATCAGGAAAACAGGTTCTCGCAGATATGGATGTTGTTGGAGAACTGGAGGACAGAAGTTTTTTTTCAATCAGTCTCAAAGATGCGATATACCTCGGTGGACTCCTGATTATGCTGCCACCTTCTGAACTGGAGAGTGTTGTAAGTGAGGAAGAATTTGGTGAGGAAGCACAGGACGCCTATGGGGAAGTCGCCAATATCGTGTCGGGAGTCTATACCTCAGTATTTGAGGAGCAGTACACAAAAAATCTCAGGTTTATCAGAAAGGGGCTTCAGCAGGTTGTGCCGATGAAGGTAGACCCGCAGTCGGATGAGCCGGTACCTGATGTGCCATATTATCTGAGCTCAATGACCCTGAATATTGAAGGAAAAAGCTATGGAAAAGTTCATATGCTTTTTCCCGTAGATATGTTGCAGTTGTCAACTTTTGGCCAGACGCAGGATCAGGTCGTTGAAGGAGTAAAACCGGAAATAACTCCGGAAAATGAGAACAGGGAAGCGTCACCGGCCCCCCAGGAAAAAAAAGCTGATTTCAATATTGAGAGGCACAGGAAAAGAGTAGACAAACTCCTTGGTCTCTGCCAGGAAAAAATGGCAGACGAAGTAGGGGCTCTTCTTGGTGTTGATGTTCAGTTGCTGGATCAGGAAAATAGAATTGTCAGCAAAGAAGATTTCTTTTTCGAGGAAGTTTCCGGAAAACAGGTTATTGCCGACATGGAAGTGGTGGGAGAGATAGAGGATAAATCCTATCTTGTTATTTCCCAGAAAGATGCGATTCGTATTGGCGGAACCCTTATTATGCTTCCTGAAAATGAACTTCAATCCAGTATTGAAGATGGCGATTTCAGTGAAGATATTGAGGATTCTTATGGCGAGATTGCCAATATCATTTCCGGAGTTTACACCGCAGTTTTTGAGGAGGGTTATACTCGACAGATACGATTCATTAAACAGGAACTCCGCCAGGTCCTTCCCATGAAAGTCGATCCTGAATCTGAAGAACCTTTTCCTGATCAGGAATACTATGTCAGCAGCATGAAACTTGTTCTCGCCGGGAACGAAGCTGGAAAAGTACATATGGTATTTCCATCAACAATGCTGCAGCTTGATGGCCTTGGAGCAAAAGAGCAAGAAAAGGAAACTGGAACTGAACCCTCAGGACCTTCCGTTTCTCCAGGATCAGGTGGTAAAAACGGTAGAGTTGCAGTGGCGGCAGACGATGGAAGGAGGCCGGTTGATATTCTCCTCATAGGCGATGATATGGCAGAGATAGAGAAATTACAGAATGTTCTCAGCAAAAGAGGATTTGAAATCCGTATATTGTCTTTTAAGGACGAGGTACATAATTATATCCCCGGCGAATTGAAAGCGGTTTATCTTGTGATGCAGGAAATTAATGAGCAGGGGTTTGGTGTGGCAATAAAAGTAAGCAGTTCATGTTCCCTGCCACTGATCGCAGCAGCCCCCGGCTGGACAAAAACAAAGGTCATCAAGGCTGTAAAATATGGAATACGGGATATTCTTCTTACCCCTGCCACTACAGAAGATATCGAGGAGAACATAAGCAACAACCTGCTGAAAATGGCAGCTTGATCCGGGAACCTTTCCGAGAATACCTTTTCGCCCAAACTCTTCAGATTTTTCACTGGAAATGAGGATCAGTTTTCTTCCCACAGCCCGTTGATTTTCTTTTTCTTGATTTTTTCCAGCAGAGTAGTTCGTTTCAGATTGAGCAGGCGGGCTGCTTCTTTTTTGTTTCCATCTGTTTTTTTCATGGCCTGCACAATAAGTTGAGTTTCAAAATCATTGATCAATTCCTTGAAATTGACTTGACCTTCTTCCCAGTCCAGTTGCGTGAGGATCGTTTTTTCACTGTCCTGGTTTTCAGCTGCAGCTGAAGGAGCTGGAGATTCGGATGTACATGCTTTTTGCTCAGGTATTTTGACTGAATGGAATTTTTCAGGAAGATCGGTAAGGTTGACTTCCTTCCCGCTGAAAAGAATACTCATATGTTGGACAAGATTTTCCAGTTCCCGGACATTCCCCCTCCATTCATAATAAATGAGGGATTCAATTGCCTCCCTGGAAAAGGTGAATTTTTCTCTGCCACGTTTGAGCGTATACGTTTCAATAAAGGAATTAACCAGTAGGGGAATATCTTCAGTTCTGTCCTTCAGTGAAGGAATATTGACTGGTATGACGCTGAGACGGTAATAGAGGTCTTCTCTGAATTTTCCTTCACTGACAAGTTGTTCGAGATCACAATGAGTGGCTGCAAGGATACGGGTATCGATGGGAATAGCCTTGAAGGCTCCGACAGGTTCGAATTCTTTTTCCTGCAGTACGCGTAACAGTTTTGCCTGCAGGGAAGCTTTCATGTCTCCAATTTCATCAAGAAAAAGAGTACCCTGGTCTGCGTATTGTATTCTTCCCGGTTTATTGGTGTTCGCCCCGGTGAAGGCACCTTTGGTGTACCCGAAAAGTTCACTTTCCAGGAGGTCATCTGGAATAGCTGCACAGTTTACCGGAACAAAATTTCTGTCTTTTCTTTTCGACTGGGCATGAATTGCCTTGGCGACCATCTCTTTGCCGGTACCGGATTCGCCTCTGATGAGAACGGTTGAGTAATCATCTTCAGCAATTTTTGTTATCAGCTCAAAGAGATTCCGCATGGGATCACTGGCTCCTATCATGCCGTGGAATGCGGATTTTGAAGATTCTTCTGTCACTTTCTTAAAATATACCGTTTAACCCGAGTGCTTCAGCTTTTTTTCTGAAGTTCAGGATTGAGGTTAACAGGAAAATATCGTTTTAATGGGAAGACTGCATAAGATCAGCTAGTTTACTCGTTGTTCTTCTCATATTCAAGCTCAGTAAACGGGCAATTTTTTTTATTATCTTAATCCCCAGCGTCGGCATTTTTTCTGCAAGTAGATCAAACCCCTTATCTGTGAGGGTTACCATGGTTGTGGCCTGTTTTGCTATGACGGTGGCAGATCTTGGGGATTTGTCTATGAGTGCCATTTCGCCTATTGAGCTTCCCCGGGTAAGGCGTGCGAGGACTATATTTTCACCGAGATCACCTCTTTTCTGCACTTCCAGAACACCATTGACAACAAAACCCATGAAAGTCCCTTGGTCTCCCTCAACAAAGAGGTGCTCTCCCCGTTGCAGGTGCACATAGCTCATGTGCTGAGCAAGGATAGAGAGCTCCGTCACATTGAAACTGTCAAAAATCGGTAAACTGATAAGAAAAGAACGGGTCTCTTCTTCTGATTCAGTGAGCGTTTCAGGAGTCATGAGAGAAATGCGGGACTGTTGTATTTTATGCTTGTGACTGCAAACTGTTTCAGGTAGAAGCATATCATATCAAAAGAACAAAAAAAAGTGTGTTTTCACGATCTTTAAACCGTATCACTTAAAACATAATCATAAAACTGTCCTGGATTTCTGGCAAACTAAAACCATTCAATGAATCTTAAACTGCTATCGCACATTTTTACAGTTTTTCTTATTATCTGCGGTACGGATATATGTTTTGCATCACCTTTTATAGCGAAAGTGTCAAGGATAATTGACGGTGATTCAATTGTTGTTTTAAGAGATCAGGAAAAAATTGAAGTACGTTTGTATGGTATAGACTCCCCTGAGTGGAGGCAAACTTTTTCCAGAGAGGCACGTTCATGCCTCTTTCGGGCAGTTTATGAAAAGAACGTAATGGTTTTTCCTCAATATTATGATTCCTACGGGAGACTGGTTGCCCATATTGAGCGAGACGGGGAAAATATCAATGGTTATCTGGTTGAACACGGATGTGCCTGGGTTTACCCCCATTTCTGCAGACAGAAAATATGCGATAGATGGTATAAAAAACAGAAAAAGGCAAAACAGGAACATGAGGGGTTGTGGCAGGAAGAAAAACCTGTTTCTCCCTGGATCTGGAAAAGGATGAAAAAAAAGAAAAACGGGACAGTTTTTTCTGGCTGGTTGAAAGGAAAATAATCACAGTACCGTCACGGGTTAAGGGAGGTGTAAAAATGAGGTTGGGACTTTGCGTGTTGTTGTCTGCAGTTATTTCCACAGTGGTTTTTTCAGGGAAAATATCGAGTGGAGCTGAAAGTGTAACTTCTCATGAGAATCTGCAAAAATTAATTAAAACCAATAGCTGCAAAGGCTGCGATCTTTCAGGGGTAAACCTCAACAGGATTGATCTTTCCCATGCTGATCTTGAGGGAGCAAACCTTGAACAGGCCAAACTGTATCTGACTGATCTTTCTTCGGCCAATCTTCGTAATGCAAATCTAAAAGGAGTGGTTTTCGGTGGTACCGATCTGGGTGGTGCTGATCTGAGAGGTGCCGATTTAAGGGGAGCAGTTCTTGACGGCGCGTATCTTGGTGGTGCTTTTCTTGATGGAATGATGGTCACCACTCAGTTGTCCGGGAATTCAGACCTTACCGGAATTGAGCAGGAAGTCTATATAGAAGATCCTGGAAAACCCAAAAAGAAACCTGTTAAAAATGAGGTGGTAGTGGGGAAGAGAAGAGTTTTTCGGGAACCTCCTCCAGTACTGAAAAAAACGGAGATTACAAAACTCGAGGAAACCTATCCAAAGCCACCGAAAATAAAAAAGGCTCACATGCCTGGGAAAATCAATCTTGGAATAAAGATTGAAAATACAGTGAGGGAAAACAACAATTCCCAAAACGAAGAATACCTTGGCCAAACAGGAGAAAAAAAGGAAAACATCATTTTAAGTAAAGAAAAAATGAAGGTACTGCAGAAATTTCTGGATACCGGCCGCTGCTACGGATGCAATCTTTCCGGGATTGATTTTTCCGGGAAAGACCTGGAAGATTCGGATCTGGAAAAAGCAGATCTGACCGGGTGCAGTTTTGCAGGAGCGGATCTGGAAGGGGCAAATCTCAAAGGTGCAGTACTGATCCGTGCCAATCTGAGGAAAGCTGACTTAAGAGATGCTGATATGTACAAAGCGGATTTAACCGGAGCCAATTTGACTGGTACCCGTATGGAAGGGGCACTTCTGGATGGTGCTGTCCTGCCGGATTCTATTGGAATCCTGAATCCGTGACGGTTTTGAGATTGTTAGGAGTAAGGCACTAATCAGAATTTCTCATTGAATTTCTGCCAGTGTATCAAGAGCTTTGACTATCCTGGTATCGTCAAGAAGACTTTCATCTCTCAGGATATTTTCTATAGTATCAAGTTGTTCCTGCAATGCGGCAACCTGAAGCTCGAGATTCTGAATTGTAACTGAGGCTTCTGTCTCCGTAGTATTCATCGCGTGTTCAAGATCCCTGGCACTTTCCAGGATGGACTGCAGGTTCGCGATTTTATTGAGTCGGAGAAAAAGCTCATCAAAATTGATCGGTTTTTCCAGATAATCTACGGCTCCTTTTTTCATTGCCTCAACTGCGGTATCCACAGATGAATGTGCCGTAATAAGCACTACTTCCGTTTTATTGCTTATTTCTTTTGCAATTTCGAGTACCTCAATGCCTCCGATATCACCGGGCATCATCAGGTCGGTTAGAACGACATCAAAAAAACGGGTCCTCATGAATTTTTCTGCAACATAACCATCTTCTGCAACAACTACTTCATGATTTTCCTTTGCCAACCGTTGCTCAAGAAGACGCCGTATAACAGGATCATCGTCAACGACAAGGATGGATAAGTTTTTCATAATATGATCCCTCAGTTTATTTCTTTTGATAAAATATTGTTCTCAGGTGTCTTTTGGGGACAAAACGGGGGCAGACACCTGTAAGTGATTCTGTTGAACCTATAATGAGGAATCCGTCATCTGCCAGGACATCAGCAATTTTGTTGAATAATTTTTTACGGTCCTCCAATGTGAAATAAATGGCAACATTTCGGCAGAAAATGATATCAAATTTTCCAAGCGCATTGAAAGGCAACATAAGGTTCAGTTTGCGGAAATTGACCATTGCCCGTATTTCATCTTTAATTTTCCAGGTATCCCCAAAGAGTGTAAAGTACTTTTGCAGAAATTTTCGATCCAGTCCTCTTTCAATTTCAAATTTATTGTATTTTCCAATGCTTGCCTGGGCAATAGCCGTATTGGAAATATCAGTTCCCAGGAGTTTTACAGAATAATTGGGAGCATCGCCAATAAGTTCTTTGATGATGATGGCAATGGAATACAGTTCCTGGCCAGTGGAAGCGGCAGCACTCCAAATTTTTATGGGAATTCTGAGTCTGCCTGATTTTTCTGATCTGCGATCAATTATTTCGGGCAGCAGTTTGTGCTGGAGCAGGTCAAAAGGGCCTTTGTCCCGGAAGAACAGGGTTTCATTTGTCGATATGGCATCAATGATTTCCCGTTCGATTTTTTTGCCGGCATCGCGTTTGGCTTTCTGGTACAGTTCCTTGTAAGAGCTACATCCGTGAGCTTCAGCAATGGAACTCAATCGGGTTTCAAAAAGATATGATTTGCTCTTATCAAGATATATTCCTGAGATGTCATGGATATATTTTGATATAAGCTGCAGTTCTTCGGGGGTGATTTTAATCATTTTATTTTGAAACCGATTTGTGGAACATTGTAAATCTTATTGGTTTTGTTGTCTGTCGTATTCCTGGACAAAGCAGGGAGAACCAGGTTCAAAGGGTAGCTATTTTTTTACACTTTTGACAATTTCCTCGGCAATCTTGTTCAGTGGAACAACAGTGTCAATATATCCAAGTTCAGCAGGTGTCTTAGGCATTCCGTAAACAACACAACTGGCTTCATCCTGTCCTATGATATAAGCGGCTTTGTCTCTGAGGACAGCAAGTCCTTTAGTGCCATCAGAGCCCATGCCTGTCATTATTACCGCCGTTGTTCTTCCGACGTAATAGTCGCCGACGGAACGGAAGAGGTAGTCAACAGAGGGTTTGCATGAGTTTTCCGGTGGGTCATTGGTGAGTTTTATTCTGCGGTTCTGCCCGTCAAGTCCCGCAACCAGTTTCATCTGTTTTCCACCGGGAGCTATATATACAACATTTGGGAGTATGTTTTCACCATCTTCTGCCTCTTTTACATGAAGAGCACATTTTTTATCAAGGCTGTTGGCAAGAGATTTTGTAAAAACCGGAGGCATATGCTGCACAATAAGAACGGGAACACCAAGGTCTCCAGGGAGTTGAGGCAGCATTTGGGAAAGGGCATTGGGTCCCCCGGTTGAAATTCCGATAGTGACAATTTCCGATTTACTTTTCCCGGCAGTTTTTTTCCGGTTCAATGAAGTAAATTTTCTTGGAGGCACCTTGGTTACCGAAGGACGCGCTGTTCCTGTAGTTTTACCTCGTAATGCAGGTACTCCTCTGGACTGGGCAAAGGCCTTGAGCATGGGTTGAAGGAGTTGTTTTATCGCTTTTTTTCCTTCAGCCTGCCCTTTGGTCTGTGGTTTGAGAATAAAATCGAATGCTCCAAGTTCCAGCGCTTTCATGGTCATGTCACTGCCTTCAGCAGTGAGTGTAGAGAGCATTATCGCCCCGATTTTCGGGTATTTTGCGCGTAGTTCCTGGAGAACTTCAAGTCCATTCATAACCGGCATTTCAATATCAAGGGTCAGGATATCCGGCTGAAGTGTTTTTATTTTGGCGAGCGCGATTTTTCCGTTATGCGCTACTCCAGCCAGTTCCACACCGGGAATTTCTTCAATGACATCAGATATTGCCTTACGGTAGACAATGGTATCATCCACCACAAGAACTGATAATTTCTTCATTCCTATCATAATTATTTATTCTTTATCTCTATTTCAGGGCTGGCCAGGTTTTGGTTCCAGGTGTTAATCATCAATACTCAAAACCTTGTCGACATTTAAAATACCAATAAGATTATTTTCGGTCTTGTAGACACCGGTAAAAAATTCTCCCTGGATCCCACGCATATTTGCAGGAGCAGGCTCCCGGCGCTCCATATCAGCTTCAACGACATCGCTGATTTTTTTTACAAGCAGACCGACATGGCCACCGGAAGAATTGACAATAATATTTCTCGGATCCTGGGTGATATCGGTTTCTCCAAGACCCAGCTTTTTCCCAAGGTCAATTATGGTTACAATCTGCCCGCGAAGATTCAGGATGCCGAGAACATATTCCGGAGCCTGGGGAACCTTTGTCATCTGCATGAGCTTGTTTATTTCCTGAACTTTCAGAATATCCATGCCACAAAGGGCATCACCGACATAAAACGTCGCCAGTTCAACTATATTTTTACTGCTTGCCTGTTGCTGATCTGTCATAATTACACCATTGAGTTTTGCCAGTACCTATCCGAAAACTGCATTTTCAGACGGATACGTGTTAAGCTTTTGAATCAAGAATATGGTTTTATTCTTTTCCTGCATTTTTTATCAGTTCAGGTGGCGTCACCTGAACTGACCATGGGTGAACTTCTCAAAATTGATACAGTGTTCATGAGAAATGCGCGTTAGTGTATCTTCTTCATATAATCATGGACCGACACCATCAACCGTTCCTTGTCGAGTTTTATATGATATTCGTTTACACCTACTGATTTTCCCATTTCAATATCTTCTGCTGAGGCCAGGGTCGTCAGTGCGATTATGGGTAGATCCTTGAACTGTTCACTGGCCCTGATTCTCTGGGTGAGTTCAAAACCATTCATATTGGGCATTTCTATGTCGGTTACCAGCATCGAAATCTTGTCTCCATTTTCCTGGAGCAGGTTCCATGCTTCCATACCGTCCTCGCCTTCAATGACGTTGTAACCCACTTCGGTCATATACCCCTTAACCTGATTCCTGAAAAATTTTGAATCTTCTGCAATCAGTATTGTTGGGGGTTCTCCCTCTTCAATCGCTTCAAAATCAAAAGTTTCCTGCTCTTCGAACCATTGAGGGAAGAGGGTCTGAACCATTTCAAATACATTGACAAGCATTGTTGTCTGCTGGTCTATGATTGTTGACCCCATGATGCCCGTCTGGCTCAAGGTAGTGTCATCAATATCGGCTGCAATTTCAAGGGCATCAATTGGGCCGATGGCAAGAAGACCAACGGCTCTCTTTGCGATATTGAAGACTATTACCAGCAGGTTTTCATGATCAGCGAGCGGCTGGACCATGGCAACATCGTCCACACAGATAAGACTGAGACTGCCTCCCCTGTATTTCATAACACGTTTGCCGCCCAGATCTTCAATGTCGGACCGTTTGATTTTTTCAATTCGCTCAACCTGGTTGAGAGGTACACCAAACTGTTCTTCCTCCGAACTCTTGAAAATAAGAAGAGACTGTTTATCTTTCTTCGCCTTTATGGCCTCCTCAGCAGCCTGGGCAACTTCAGCCGCCCTGTCTGAACCGTCAAGTGAGGTCAGATTTGCCATCCTTGCCAGGTTGCTCACATCAAGAATCAGAGCAATCCGCCCATCTCCCATAATGGTGGCTCCAGCATAGCCCTTGCATTGCTGCAGGTGTCTGCCAAGTGGTTTGATAACAATTTCCTCGGAATCCTGGAGCCGGTCCACAATGAGGCCATATTTCATGGCTCCGGTTGAAACTACAACGATATTCAGTGCGCTGGAAGCAGAGAACCTTCTGTCAAGGACTGATCGCACAGCAGAGCCGTCTTTCTGGGATTCTCTTTTTTGGACATCATTTTCAGTGTTGAACAGAGGAGAGTTCCTACCCCTTCTGTCACTGATCTGTTCCCGTCTGTCCGGTTTGGCTTCGTTGCTTTCCGGATCATAATAAGTACGTTGAATTCCAATGACATCTGCAAGCCGTATTAACGGGAGAAGGTTCCCACGTAATCTTACGACTTCCGCGTCACCCACTCTTTCAACACGTTCTTTCACCTGGCCTGCCGGAATACGCAGCAATTCTTCCAGATTAACCTGGGGGATTGCATACCTCTCACCTCCTGTTTCAATGATCTGGCAGGGGATAATGGCAAGAGTCAGTGGCAGTTTAATGGAAATGGTAGTTCCGACACCGATTTCAGAAATAATGTCAACGTGACCACCCAATTGATCAAGATTGGTTTTGACCACGTCCATACCGACACCTCGGCCGGAGACATCTGTCACCTCTTTAGCTGTGGAAAAACCGGGAAGGAAAATGAGATTGATCTTTTCCTTTTCGGACATGGCCTGAATCTGTTCTGCTGTGAGCAGGCCCTTGTTGACTGCACTGTTGGCCAGAGCATCACCATCCAGACCTTTACCATCATCACTGATCTCTATTACGACCTGACCGGCTTCATGATAGGCTTTGAGAATAACCAGGCCTGTCTCGGATTTGCCACTTTTCTTCCTCTCGTCCGGCATTTCAATCCCATGGTCAACAGAGTTTCTGACGAGGTGGGTGAGAGGATCATTAATGGCCTCGATGATTGTTTTATCCAGCTCTACATCTTTACCTACAATGGTAAGATCAATGGATTTACCAAGTTTTTTTGAAAGATCCCTGACGACCCTGGGAAATTTATTAAAGACATTACCAATCGGCTGCATCCTGGTCAGCATGATTGCTTCCTGCAGTTCAGACGTTATCAGGTCAATCCGTTGTCCGACGGTTTCAGCATTACGCAGATCATCTGAACCAATGGTTTGAAGGAGCTGGTTTCTACTGAGTACCAACTCTCCAGCCAGGTTCATGAGAGAATCAAGCAGACTGACATGAACCCTGAGAGATGTCTCAGCCTTGCTTGGTTTAGAGGATCCTCCCGTTGCAGGGGGGGAGTCTGTGGTTTCTGTGCCGGTTTGGGCTTTGGCTGTTGAACTGGAGGGGTCGGTTTTTCCTGAACCGGCTCTGGTACTTCCTCGGGTTCTTCCTGTGTTTCTGCCTGTGCCACGGGTTCTTCGGAATCAGCATTATCCGGTGCTGCTTCCTTATCAATTTCCTCGGGTTCTTCCTTTGCTTGTTCCTGTGGCTCTTCCGAAACAGTATTTTCTGGTTCTTCTGTTTCTGCACTTTCTTCAGCCGTTGGTGGCTGAGAAAAAGATCCATCGGCAATGGCGTTCAATGGAGTAAGGTGTGAAGATATATCCACTTCGTTACTGTTATGAACGTCTTCGATCATACTTTGCAGTTGATCTGATGCAATGAGGAGGACATTAATTATTTCAGGAGTGGGTATCAGTTTTTTACTGCGTATCATACCCAGAACATTTTCTGTTGCATGGGACAACTCCTGGATTGTGGTGAGTCCCATGAAACCGGCACCTCCCTTAATGGAGTGTGCTGCTCTGAAAACCTTGTTTACCAGATCCTCATCAATATTGGCTCCCGCTTCTTCAATGGCGAGAAGGTCATTTTCGATGTCTGCGAGATGCTCGAGTGATTCCTCAATAAATCCTTGCAATATTTCGTCGTCTTCAATTTCCATAGCCTGCTCCATGCAATAAAGATAATGTTCAAAATATATTACTATCTTTATTTATGCATACAGGAATAATAATGTACAGGGTATGGATGAAAAAAATCATCTCAATTCCGTACTTCATAAAATGAAAAAGATAATTTGTGTCTGTCCGGAAATGAGATTTTTTAATCGAGTTCAGGTAAGCGTAGACTCCGAGGAGCATAGAAAAAAACGCATAGTATATCAGGAATATGTTGATGTTTTTATTATTCGTAGCGACGCAGAAATCGGGCAAAAAGGCCATTTTAGGCAGGCACTGAAAAGACAAACCGTTAAAAACCCAAGCAGCCTGAGATCATTTACATTGAAACCAGTGTAACCTCATAGGTGAGATGATGCCCGGCAAGGGGATGATTGTAGTCAACGGTAAGACTGTTGCCGTCTCTTTCTACAACTGTGGCTGGGATCTGCTGTTCAACGCCATCTTTTTCCACTTTCAGCGAAAGGATCATACCGGGTTTCGGGTTGAGTTTTTCTATTATTTCTGGATTTTCAATGGTTTGTAGCAGTTCTTTCTGTCTTATTCCAAAGCCTTCTTCCGGTGGTACTCTGACCATTCTTGTTTCTCCCGGATTCATCTCCCGGATGGCAAGTTCAAGTGTGGGGGGCATTTCACTGTTACCGATGGTGGCCTGTACCGGATTTTCAGGCGTTACCTCTTTGAAGATTTCTCCATTGTCAAGTTTACCCTTATAAAAAATAGTTACTGTATCGCCTTGTTGAGGATTTGACATAACTGACTCCATGTATTTATTATTTTCTGAATCTGTAATTATCGGGTGATTTTGTTTTTAAGCAGATATGAGCATTTTTTATTTTTCGTAGCGACGAAGAAATCGGGCAAAAAGGCCATTTATGGACTGGCACTTTCTAAGAAGTGAATACTATAGGATAACAGTCGATTTTTGCAAGACAGTCGGAAGATAAAAATTCTCTGTGTCTTGACAAAATCAAGGACTACGTCTAATTTAACACTTTTTTGTTTTTTCTGTTTCTTGACCTCAAAAGAAAAATCCACCTAAATCCTGCAATTGGCAAGTTCGGAGTCGTCACTACCTGCAGAAGTGCAGGATTTAGGTTCCATTTTTTCAAGGCACCACTTATTCATATAAACAAAAAAGATACCATGATATCACTGAATTTTGAAAAATCAGCAGATGGACTTCTCCCCGCCATTGTCCAGGATTACAGGAGTGGTGAGATATTGATGCTGGCCTATATTAACAGGCTGGCCTGGGAAAAAACCCTTGAAACCGGCAAGGCACACTTCTGGAGTCGTTCAAGAAGCAAGCTCTGGCTGAAAGGAGAATCGTCCGGGCATATTCAGATAATTCATGATATTCTGGTAGATTGTGATGAGGATACTGTTGTTTTTAAGGTTGAACAGCTGGGGAACGCAGCCTGCCATACCGGGCACAGGTCATGTTTTTATCGTAAGGTTGAAAATGATAAATTTATTGTTCAGGGAGAAAAAGTTTTTGATCCCGAACAGGTTTATGGAAAGACATGAGCTGAAGTGCAGGATTAAATTAAAAAAGTATAATAAGAAGTAATGGAGTTGATATATTATGACACAGTTGAAACTTGGTCTGCCGAAAGGAAGCCTGGAAAAGGCAACCATTGAACTTTTTGAAAAGGCTGGCTGGCTGATTAAACCGGCAGCCAGAAATTATTTTCCGGAAATAGATGACCCTGAACTGGATTGCTCTATCTGCAGGCCACAGGAGATGTCGCGTTATGTTGAGAGCGGTATGCTTGATGCGGGTATTACCGGAAAAGACTGGACGATGGAAAATGAGTCGGATGCTGTCCTGGTATGTGATCTTGTATATTCCAAAGTGAGCAGGAGACCAACAAGGTGGATTATTGCCGTTGCCGGAGACTCTGAAATAAAGAGTATTGAAGATCTTGAGGGAAAAAAAATTGCCACTGAACTGGTGAACGTTACCCGTCGTTTTTTTGCAGAGAAAAAAATAAATGTGGACATTGAATTTTCCTGGGGAGCAACGGAAGCCAAGGTTGTTTCCGGGTTGGCTGATGCCATTGTTGAAGTGACGGAAACGGAATCTACCATTCGCGCACATGGTCTCAGAATTATTTATGAACTGATGGAATCAAACACACAGTTTATTACCAATAAGGCAGCGTGGAATGATCCGTGGAAGCGTGAAAAGATTGAAAATATAGCAATGCTTCTCCAGGGAGCGTTACGTGCCGATCGAATGGTTGGATTGAAAATGAATGTACCCAGTGAAAAACTGGATGAGATTGTCAGCGTGATTCCCAGTATAAACGCTCCGACAGTTGCAAATCTCTACAATCAGGACTGGTATTCGGTCGAAATAATGGTTTCTCAGGAAGTTGTACGCGATCTTATTCCACGGCTTAAAAAATGCGGGGCGGAAGGAATTATTGAATATGCCCTTAATAAACTGATTTGATCTTTCAGTAATTAAACCTGCATCAGTGACCTGGTCCCCCAGGAAAAGGGGGAGGGTTTAAAGGCTGTCACAGGTGCAGGGAATAATAAACGGTATCATGCAGATCCGGGAGAGGTTATGAATTTTTCATCGGTTGATTTTCTTTTAAGTGTTCACAGTCTGAAACAGCTGCCGATTCCAGATCTGCCTGAAGTTGCTTTTGCCGGCCGCTCCAATGTGGGGAAATCGAGCCTTATCAATAAACTGGTTGCCAGGAAAAACCTGGTCAAGGTCAGTGGTCGGCCGGGAAAAACACAGGGGTTGAATTTTTTCCAGGTGGCGGACGAATTTTACTTGGTGGACCTGCCAGGCTATGGTTTTGCCAGGGTTTCAAAGTCTATGCAGAACAGCTGGCAGGACCTGATTTCCAGCTACCTTGAAACCAGGGAAACTCTGAAATGTGTTGTGGTCATAATGGACATACGACATGAACCAAAAAAAATGGATGGACAACTCCTGCAATGGCTGCGTGAACAGTCCATCACAATTTTGCCGGTCTATACAAAAATAGATAAACTGTCCGGCAGTAAACGACAGAAAAACGCCTCTCTTCTTGATGCCGGCCATGGTATCAAATCATCAGAACGAGTCCTGTTTTCCGCAAAAACCGGGCAGGGCAGGGATGAACTTATCGTTAGATTGTCTGCTGTTCTCCAACCATAGGACTAACCTGAAAAAGTACTGTTTTCTTTAATTGCAGCACCTCTCCTGCAAACAAAATAGTTCACTCTTCAAAAATAACTGCAAGTCTTTCCTGCTGATTTTCTTATTACATTGTTCAGAAAGATGTTAAAATGATTCAGGTTAAAAGAAAATATCAGGTATCTGTCTTTTACAGGAGAAAAAATGGAAGAGCTTTCCAAATCCCAGAAGGCCCGTATCGCTATACGTACTTTTAAAATTCATGCTGATTCTCTAACTCTCCAGGGATCTTATAAACCTTCCGGAAGGACAGGGGAAAAACTGGCGGAATCACTGAGACAGCTCAGTCCGGAAATATACGGTTCCATGACTGATTCGAGAATCGTCGAGTTGAAAGGATTGGAATATGTGATAGACAGGATGCCCTGCGGCATTGAGAACTGCACTCGGCTAATTCTTACCGCACAGGAGGATTTTCATGAGACATCGTTCACTGAAATTCTTCCTTTGAAGCGAAGGCGGGTATCCTATGCTGTATCTCCACATGAAATGTGTTTTGTCATAACGCGTGGTAAAAGTGAGATTTACGATATTCTCACCCATATTACCTTTCTCAACAGTGAGGCCCAGAAAATTTACAGGCAGGCTTTTCATTCAATTGAAGGCATGAGTCCCGAATGGCGGGAATTTGAAAAGGTTGTGCTGGCTAAAAGGGAGCTTGTCGGTGGTGAACTGGATCAGGCTATCTGGAACCTGTCGATTATCCTGGGACGTACATATAGAGAAACCAGGGATACATACGAATATTTTGAGAAAAACAGGAAAGAGCATAAATCTAATAATGGTCTGTTTGCCCTGATCTATCAGATCGGTATGCGGATTCGGGCCGAGCAGGAGAGCGGCCAGAATGAGTTGACCATTTATTTTACTCCTTCCTTACAGGAGATGATTGGACATCATAAATACGCGTCACTCTGGGCAGATTCCCTCAAACGTACTCTCTATCAATCAGGCCTGCATGAGAGGCCTCTCCATGTCATCAGCGCTAATATGCATTCGGTGAGGAACCTTCTTTATGGTGCGGGAACGTTGGATGATGCAGGGGAAACTGTACCGGAAGATATATATGAAATGGTAAAAAATCTGAGGGACAGAGATGAGCAGGTGATGCGTTATGGGGGAAAGAATGGTTTTGTTTTTCTTCAGGACAACACTGGTTCAAATATTGATGTGAATATAATAGATTGCAGCCGGATAGTTCCTGAAAAGCTCCATCCATCTTTGAAAGACTGCCTTTCCAACTGCAGTGATGAGCCGGTGATAATCGTCATCGATTATGCTTTCGGCACTCAGGCATTTGATATCATGGATGAACTGCTCAGCCCCTTCACTCATAATGATAAGGAGATACAGTTTGATATTCAATCAATCTCCATCATGGGTAAAGCTGGAGTCCTGGCCGGTAAAAAAGGGGATATCATGCTGGCAAATGCCCATGTTATGGAAGGAACTCCCCATAATTACATGGTGAAAAATGATTTGACTCCGGAAGATTTTGATCAGGATGTTGCTGTATTTATTGGACCGATGGTGACGGTACTGGGCACGTCCCTTCAGAACAGGGATGTTCTTGAGCGGTTTCATTCATCAAGCTGGAAGGCGATTGGTCTCGAAATGGAAGGTGGTCATTACCAGCGTGCCATCAGCGGCGCCATTATCCAGGGTCATATCAGTAGTGATATGAAAATACGATACGCCTACTATGCTTCGGATAATCCACTTGTCAGTGGTCAGACTCTGGCCTCCGGACCCATGGGCGAAGAAGGGATTGTTCCCACCTATATGATCTCAAAAATTATTCTGGAAAAAATCTTCAGCGCTTCCTGAAAATGAAAAAAAAGGAAAAAAGAACAAAAGACGCGTTTAAAGATTTTTTATATGCGCTCTCCCCTTGGGTTCTCGGGGCTGCGTGTATTCTGCTCTTTTTTGTTCTCACTCTTTTTACTGTAAACAGTTACAGACGTGAAAAACAGCTTGTCCTGGAAGCTCTGACCCAGAGAGGTATAACCGTCATGCGATTTATTGCCAGTTATGGCAGGGAACGCATGCGTGAAACGCTCCAGAAGGGCGCCAGCCCTGGAACATGGGAAGAATATGTTCAATCGGCCCTGCAGCAGGCTGTTGAACAGCCCGGCATTGACTGCGTAGTGTTGTTTGACGGGGATAATAAAATTATCGCTGCTGAAGGAGAGGAAAAATTTTTCCCCGGGGAGAAGGTTGATGTCGAAACCATTCGTTTTCTCGAGCAATTGAAAGAGGGTGATCGGACTCTTATCGTGTCTGAAAAACTTATAACGGCCAGGGATGGTGAAAAATATTTTCAGCTGGCCGCACGTTTCAAACCACTCGGTTTTGCAGGACGTTTCCGTCTTATGGGATTGATGGAAGATGGCAATAAAAGAATGATGGGTGGACATCACAGGCCATTTTCGAAGTTTAGAAGTGAAGTTGATCGTCTCTTTTCGATGAAACCTGTTCTTCTTGTTCGCCTGGAACCGAAGGAGTTCAGTACTCCCCTCAGGAACCAGATCATCCAGATGTTGATACTTCTTGTAGTCTTTATTCTTGTGGCCGTCGGAGGGTTTTTATCGCTACTGACCTTGCGCGGCTTGAAGGATTCCCAGAAAGAGCTTCGCCGGAGTGAACGATTGGCTGCTCTTGGCAGAATGGCAGCGGGCGTGGCTCATGAATTGAGAAATCCACTCAGTTCAATCAAAGGGCTCGCTATGCTGATGAAATCAGGTGAAAAAAAGGGGAGCGGGGCAATCGATGAAACCGCAGATCTGCTAGTCGGTGAAGTGGATCGTTTAAATCGCGGTATTGAAGAGTTGCTCGACTATGCAAAACCGGACCGTTTGAGAATATCAAAGGCAAACATTAATGGTATCATCAGGAAAACAAGTTCTCTGCTTGCTGTTGATCTCGACAGTCAGAATATTCAGCTTGATCTGCAACTGGGTTCTGACATACCTGATATCTCTGCTGATGAAGATAAATTGAACAGGCTTCTGCTCAATCTTTCTCTGAATGCTGTTCAGGCCATGGAGATGGGCGGTACCCTGAAGATCAGTACACGAAGAGAAGGAAAAAATATCATTATTACCGTGGCTGATAATGGTCCGGGGATTACCGAGGACCATATGAAAAAAGTATTTGACCCCTATTTCACCACGAAAAGTGCGGGAACAGGACTTGGGCTGGCCATGTGTTCAAAGATAGTGGAAGAGCATTGCGGAGAAATTTCAATATCCAGTACTGGCAATGAAGGGACAGTGGTGGTAGTGAAGCTCCCTGTTTAAAATCAGAATTAACCTACAGTTATTTGTACTGCATACTGTAGAGCAGCTCATATTCTCCACCTTGGGCGAGCAGGGTGTCATGGGTTCCCTCCTCAACAATTTCTCCATCCTTCACCACAATAATTCTGTCAGCATTCTTGATGGTTGAGAGCCGGTGGGCAATGACAAAAGTTGTACGATCCTTCATCAGGTTTTCAAGGGCTTTTTGCACCTCGCGCTCCGATTCAGTATCCAGTGCGGAAGTTGCCTCATCGAGGATGAGAATAGGAGCATTTTTTAAAATAGCCCGTGCAATGGATATCCTCTGGCGTTCACCACCGGACAGTCTGGCCCCATCTTCACCGATAATGGTTTCAAAACCTTTTGGAAGCTCTTCTATAAAACCAAGAGCATGAGCGGCATCAGCAGCTTTTCTTATATCCTGGTCACTCGCTTTCTGATCACCATAGGCGATATTGTTCCTGATAGTGTCATTAAAGAGAATAGTCTGCTGGGTGACCATGGCTACCTGCCCTCGCAGTGACTTCATGGTGACATCACGAATATCAGTACCGTCAATAAGAATCGCTCCTTCGTGGAGATCAAGAAAACGGGGGATCAGATTGGTCAGAGTCGTTTTTCCGCCGCCGCTGGGACCTACAATGGCCAGAGCCTCGCCAGTCGGTACGGTAAGGTTAATATTTGAAAGTGTCGAATTTTTGCCATCGTAACTAAAAGAAACGGAACGAAATTCAATAGTGGAGTTAAAGGGGAGAGTTCTTTTGCATCGGGTTTGTCCTGAATTTCCGGTTCCATATCAAGCAGATCAAAGACCCGGGTGGCAGCGGCCAGTCCCTGCTGGATGGTAGAGTTGATACGGGTGACTCCTTTTACAGGTTCGTAAGCGGCTATCAGGGCAGTGAGAAAGGCAAAAAAAGTACCCGGAGTTGAATGACCGCTGATGACCTCATGGCCTCCAAACCAGATAATAAGAGCGATGGCAATACCGCCGATAAACTCCATAAGAGGATGTTGCATACAGCGGTATTTTGCATCTTTTATGGTTATGGAAAAAAGAGTTTCAACCTGATCCCAGAAACGTTTTCCTTCATATTGTTCCTTACAGAATGCTTTGACAATCCGGTTGCCGGTAATAGTTTCGTGCAGGATATTTGATACATTTGCAACTTCTTCCTGGGTCGAAGTGCTCAGTCGTCTGAAGATTCTGCCGAATTTGACAATCGGGTAAGCAGCAACCGGCAAAACGATAAAAGAAAACATGGCGAGTTTCCAGTTCATGTAGAAAACAACACCAAGGAGAATGAGCACCTGGAAAAAATCCCTTACAACTCCGACCAGGGCATTGGACACGGCCTGCTGCATGAGGGTAACGTCGGAGATTATCCTGGACATGAGTGTGCCGGTGGGCATTGAACTGAAGAAGGAGAGAGACTGTTTATGGATATGGTCAAAAATGTCCTGGCGAAAATCCCGGATGACGGACTGGCCGACCTGTTCCAGAAGAAAAGTATAAATATAATATGTAACTCCCTTGAGGAAGAAGACGAGAATAACGATTATGGGGAGAAGTTTAAGGAAAAAAAGATTCTTTTCCATGAAGATCTTATCAAGCAGATCCTTAACCAGATAAGCCTGGGCGCCGGTGAATGCTGCTACGAAAATCATGGAGATCATAGCGATGATCAATTTAGTCTGGTAGGGCTTGATGGTACGGTAGAGACGGAAAATTATTTCTTTATTAGTCATGGGTTATAGTCTTTGAGATAATTTTTCAAGCCGATAAGGCAGGCGCAACTTCAGGATCACAGGTATCAGGCTGATTTTTGTGTATATTCAGAAAAATATCTGTTTCAAGGTTCGTTTTACCGGGGGATAATCGTTTTTATCTTTGGACCAGAGACGATGGAACAGGCTGAACCACTGTTCCGGGTATTCCCTGATAAATGGTTCATAGAGCTTTATGGCCCGGCTGGAAATATCATTTATATTTTCTTCATTAATTTCATCATAGGCTGGAAGTTTCACTGTATCGAAATCTATATGCATTTTTCCATCTTTCATATAATATACACTGGTAAGTACAGGAGCACCCGTGCGGAGATGGAGCATGGCCGTTCCCTTTGCGCAAGCCAGGGGCCGGTTGAAGAAAAGTACCTTTGTACCCCTGCTTGCATAACTCTGATCAAGACTGACGATGAGAAGCCTGTTTCTGGCAAGTGCCTCTTCAAAAGCTTTCATGCCATCATAACTGCTGACATGTTCCAGGCTCGTTCCGTACCTGGACCGTTGTTTCACAAAATAGCGGTCCGAAAGGGGATTTGACTGTTTCTGGTAAATAAGGCTGGTGGGGAGTCCGGAAAGATTAAACCAGGCAAAGTAAGCTTCAAACCAGCTTGCGTGGATCGTGGTGAGAATAACACCTTTTCCACGGGATAAGGCAGCTTCCAGTTTATCTCTGCCTGAAATTTCCGCATTTTCTATTAATCCTACCAGTTTTCTGCGGTGGAGGATAAAAACAAGACCGAAGCAACGGGTAAACTGCAAATAGACCCTTCTGAGCAGGCGAAGTTTTTCGCTGTGGTTCAGCTCGGGAAAGACCGTGGAAAGGTTTGCATAGGCGACTTGCAGCCTGAAGGGGAAAATTATCCAGGCAATCAGACCGAGTGAGCTGCAGAGCCAGAGAATAACCGGGACAGGAAGCAGGTTGATGAAAAAAATGACGGATCTGAGGAGAAAATATTCCAGTTTATGTTTGAGTTTCATGTTCTGTTCTACAATTGATTCCGGAAATCCTTTGATTTCAGAAAAGAGTATTTAAAAAACGAAATAGTACTACACTACTCTATCAGAGAAAAAAAGGTGTTTCTAGTTTGGATGAGTCATGAATTTTGTCTCATGGAGAAACTGACGGATTGTTATTTATCTGTTTTTGTAATATAGACTGGAATTTTACCGGACGCAGGAAGATGTATTTCCATAATTTATTGTTTTCCTCATTCTATTGAATGGGAATTAAAGGAAATTTTTTGAATACCATGTTTACAGGTGTTGAGATTACAGAGAAAGTAAAAGAGAAGGTCAATTCGGGGAGTCTGCCCAGGATCGTCTGTTTTGATTATTTTGATACACTTGTAACAAGAAAAGTATATCCTGAGGCCACCAAAAAACTTGCAGCCCGAAATCTGGCTGTGATCTGTGGGGAGAGTTGCCGTTGGCAGACCCTGTATGAACTGCGAGCTGGAATAGAAAAGAAACTGTGTAAAGAGAGTGTTGCTGCAGGATTTGATGCGGAATTTACAATTAATGATTTGGGAGAAGAACTGTTTTCCATCCTGCAACATACCGGATGGCTTCCGGACTGGATGGATGAGAAAACATTTTTTACTTGTTTTATATCCACTGAAATTGCAGTTGAAAAAAATGTCCAGGAATCATGTTATGTTTTAACGGAATTGTTGAAATTTTTACATAAAAAACAATATGAAATATACATTGTTTCAGATTTTTACTTTTCCAGAGAACAGTTTCGGCTCCTGCTGGAATATCATGGTATCAGCAAGTGTATTCATGGGATTTTCACATCTGCAGATAACAGGTTAAGTAAAGGTGGAACTGGACGACTTTATGAAGAAATTATTTCCAGATTGTCATGTAATGCCGAAGAAATACTTATGATCGGTGACAATCGGCGGGCCGACTATGATATGGCAGTCAACAGAGGTTTGCAGGCCATGCACCTGGACAGGGGTGAGCAGTATGAAAAATACAGCACACTTCAAATGAAAGAGACTGAAAGCAGTTTGGAGAATGATACTCTATCCTCCGTATTCATGGAAATACTGGAAGAACAGGAGGTCAGCTGTTTTGGAGAGATGGGATTGACCCTCTGGTATTTTATCAGGCAGCTTTTTATCAGGTTGAACAACGATTCCGTCCATGATGTTTTTTTCTGTTCCAAGGAAGGGGAGTTTTTAAGAAAACTCTTTATTCAATTTCAATTACTCTGTTTCGGGCGTGAGATTATTCGCAGTCATTATCTGCTGGTATCCAGGAAGGCAACGTTTATCTGTTCCCTTGATTCTCTTGAAAAGGAGGACTTTTCCAGGTTATTTGCCCACTACAGGGATATCTCCTTCAAAGAATTTTTATTGAGTCTTAATTTTTCCGTCAAAACCGCGAAGAAAATATGTGAACTGCTCGAGTTGCCGTATAATACGAGAATTCAGGATCTGGAAAAATCTTTTGAGTTTCAATCCTTTGTCAGCTCAGATATTTTCCGGGATTTCTACGAGATTCATCGTGTAGAACAAAAGAAACATTTCCTGTCCTACCTTGAAAGTTTTGGAAAAGAAGCAATTTCCCCATCATTCACAATGGTGGATGTGGGGTGGAAGGGTTCAATTCAGAACAATATCCGGCGCTGTCTGCCTGAAGACATTGTTGTCAATGGATATTATATCGGCCTGCTGTCCCCGACGGAGGTGACTGAAACTAACAGAAAACATGGTGTACTGTTCAGTGATGTTCCTGTTCACAGTCCGTTTATCCATGTGTTTAATAACAACCGGTCACTGTTTGAAATGCTGCTCGGGGCCACCCATGGCAGTGCAGACGGCTATTTTGATGAAAAAGTCTTTGCAGACGAAAAAGATCATCGAAAAAGCCTGGCATTTTCCCACTCTGGCAAAAATGATCAAACTGTCGTTTCCGTTCTTGATCTCCCGGAGGAACGGAAACTTTTCAAAGAGAAAATTGAACCCCTGCAGGGAGCATATCTGCAGATGAACAGGGAATTGACAAAAGCTTTTTCTTTGAGTTTGAAGAATAGTCCGGATTTGCAATGGTTTGCTGAGCGCCATGCAAGGATGGTTTTTTTCCCGGAAAAAAGAGAAGTTATATTTTTTTCCATGCTTTACCACCTGGAAAATTTTGGTCTTTTTGAGTTTACTGATTTTCAGGTCACAGGAGACATTTCATTTTCCCGGAAGGTAAAAAATCTTCGACTGCTTTTAAAAGATCCGGCAATGGTTCTTGAGACCGGTGTCTGGCAGCCGGTAATTTTACGACGCCTGGGACTGGAGTTTCTCCAACCCCTGGACGGCAGGAAAAGGTTTAAACGAATTTTTTCATGACTGCGGAGAGGGCGGGGTGAGATCAGGCAACATTGAGATGTTGTTGCTTTTTGACCAAGATTCAGATAGACTGTCATATTTTTCTCCGGCCCGGACAGCAAAACCATGTTTGCAGAGTCATATAAAATTTCATGGGTAATTTTTTCCTTTCATAATGTCACGATTTTTAAGATTTATTCATCTCATTTTTACCCAGCGTCAATTGATTCTGGCACTCTCTAAAAGAGAGATCGCCAGTCAGTACATAGGTTCCATGCTGGGGATTGTCTGGACATTCATTCAGCCGGCGGTGATGATTTTTGTCTTCTGGTTTGTTTTCAGTGTCGGCTTCAAGACAAAACCGATGAATGATGTTCCTTTTGCTGTCTGGCTGACTGCTGGAATGGCCCCTTGGTTTGTTTTTTCAGAAATTGTAGTTAAATCAGCCGGCGCTATTGTTGGGTATGCGCATCTGATCAAAAAATCAGTTTTTCCTTCCCAGATACTGCCGGTAGTAAAGCTTGTGTCGTCCATGTTCACCCATGCGGCCTTTATTCTGATATTGCTTATTCTCCTTGTATTTCAGAAGGTTTCCTTTGGTATTTATGCCCTGCAGTTCTTTTATTATCTTTTCTGTCTTTCAGCTCTTGCTCTTGGGATCGGCTGGATTGTGGCGGCACTGAATGTCTTTATCCGTGATGTGGGGCAGATTGTGGCCGTAATCATGCAGGTTGGATTCTGGGCAACACCGATTTTCTGGGATATTAATATAATGTCCCCGAAAATACAGGCCTTTTTGAAACTGAATCCGGTATTCTATATTATTCAGGGATACAGGGATTCCTTTATTTATGGAGTTCCGTTCTGGGAGCATCCCCGCTATACTCTTTATTTCTGGCTGGTAACAGTCTGCTGTTTTCTTGTCGGGGCAATGGTTTTCAGAAAGCTTAAAGGGCAGTTTGCGGATGTCCTTTAAAGGTATTGAGTAATGAAAGAAACTGTAATTTCCATAGATAACCTGACTAAGACATATAATCTGTATGATTCCCACGCGGATCGGGTCAAGGAAGCTTTCCATCCATTCAGAAAGAAATTTCACCGGCCTTTTCACGCGTTGAGAGACGTATCTCTTGAGATATTCAAGAGAGAGTTCGTCGGTATTATCGGCAGAAACGGGAGCGGTAAATCAACTCTGCTTCAGTTGATAACCGGGATTCTCCAACCAACCAGCGGCTCTCTTTCAGTGAATGGTAAAATTTCAGCACTCCTTGAGTTGGGAGCAGGGTTTAATCCTGAATTTACCGGGCGGGAAAATGTTTATCTTAATGGTTCTATTCTTGGAATCAGCAGGGCTGAGCTGGATCGCAATTTTGCAAAGATAGAGGCTTTCGCTGATATAGGAGATTTCATCGACCAGCCTGTAAAAATGTACTCCAGTGGCATGTTCGTCCGCCTGGCTTTTGCCATTGCCATCAATGTCCATCCGGAAATACTTATAGTTGATGAGGCCCTGGCTGTGGGGGATATGTTTTTTCAACAGAAATGCATAGCCCACATGGAGAAAGAAATGAAGGCGTGTACCAAGGTTCTTGTGACCCATGATATGCATGCTGTAACTAACCTCTGTGAGCGTGTTTTTGTTCTTGACCAGGGCAGACTGATCTTTACCGGGTCACCCCTTGAGGGTGTCGAATATTATACCAAGGCAATTCATAACGAACTCTACGGTAAAGAAGGTTCAAACCGTTCCGGAAGTGAGGAGGTCGCACAGGCAGTAATGATCCCCACGGAAGATGAAGCTTCCGGGTGGATTGATGTCCGCTCAGAATCTATTGCCGGGGCCAGTGATGTCATTATAAGAAAAGTCAATCTCAAATCGAAGAAAAGTGACATTGTTTCTTTCGTGAAGGCCGGTGATGATCTGTACATACGCATGATTATAGATTGTCGTGCAGACTTGGATAATGCCATTTTCGGATATATCATCAAGGATAGAATCGGCAACGGTATATCCGGTGATAATTCCCTGAGTCTGGCTTCGTCATCTTTCTGTCTGAATAAGGGGCTTCACCAGGTTTGCCTGAAAATACAATGGCCGGATATAGCGCCGGATGAATACCTGATAACACTTGGTATCGGGCAGGGAGAACATCCCCTGAATCACGTGATCCAGTGCTGGGCACATAATGTTATTCTGGTAAAGGCATTGAGTACGGACAGGGTGGTTCATGGCATTTTCACAAATCCGATTCTGGAATGCGAGGTAAGAGCAATTGATTGACAGAACATGGCATATTTCTGATCCGATTTTTGAATCCGATAAGGTTTGTCCTGATTATCGAGTTTGGCCATGGAATGGTCACAGGCTTTTTGCATATGATTTGATGGCGTTTCTTCAGCCCCGACTGTTCGTTGAACTGGGAACGTACTGGGGTACTTCCTTTTATTCCTTCTGCCAGGCGGTAAAAGACAGGGAGTTGGCAACACGGTGTGTGGCCATCGACACCTGGGAAGGTGACGATCATACGGGAAAATATGAAAACGTTGTATTTGAAACGGTTCAGTCCATTGCCAAAAAACTTTTTCCGACAACTGACATAACATTGCTCAGATCATATTTTGCAGATGCAGTAAATGATTTTGAGGATGAAAGTATTGATCTTCTTCATATTGATGGTTTTCATACGTATGAGGCAGTTAAAAATGATTTTACTCTCTGGTTTCCGAAACTGGCTGAGGATGGTGTTGTTCTTTTTCACGATATCGCAGATTCCTGTGATTATGGATCTGTAACCTACTGGAATGAGCTGCTGGATAAATATCCGGGCTTTTCCTTTCAGCATTCATGGGGGCTTGGAGTGTTGTTCCCAAAGGGTTGCAAACACTTTGATATTATGAAAAAAAACAATATTTTCGATAAAATATGGATATATGAATATCTCTCAGAGCTCAGGCTTCTCAGGATACAGAAAGAGGCTGCTGACGAAAGGGGAGAAAAACAGCACGCACTGATAAACTACCAGGAAGATCAGATAGCTCTGTTAAAGGAACAGCTCGAGGCGACCAGGAGAGAAATTGAACTCTTGAATTCACTACTGCCCGTCAGGCTGATAAAAAAACTTGGATTTGTAAAACAATAACTCTCCCGCCATGACCCACACCCGGTCTCAGAAAAAATCGATGCGCGACATGTGGCTGCTCTCAGCCCTGTTTATTGCTCTGACAATGTATTTCACTGTCACATACGGATATTTCCCAGGGCTGAAGCTGTCGGTCAATGGACTGATTAATGGTCGAGTAGACGGAAAAATTTACTGGGACTACGGCAATGGATTTAATGCATATGATTCTATTGATGTCAGGTTTTCTGCGGGTCAGCCAGTAAAAAATGGTGAGAAGCTTGGAGCAGTAACAGTTGAACCCATTGGTTTGAAAAATTTTCACTCCCATGGATATGGGGTGTGGCTGATTGTTGATAAGGAAGATATAGAGAAGAAGCATTTCATTATTGAAGGGGAACATAAGTGGGGACAATGGCAGAGATATAAGAAAAACCACACAGGCCGACAGCTGAAGTTGTATCCCGATGCTAAAATTGTGTTTTTCGACCAGGATCGTCTGTTTGCCTTTAATCTTTTCCACACTGTTTTTTCCGGTATAGCAAAAGTTTCATCAGAAAATGGCCGGGTTGCCTACTACGACGGATATGGACAAAATCGGTATGATGAGACTGAAAGATACTATTTCGGTCAGAAAACGGAAGGCCAAATAACCTCTATTATTGACCGCTACCGTCTGAAATTTGAAAAGTATCTGCCCCTGCCAAGACAGAAAATAAAAAGAATAAAAATTGTATTGGTTCCAGAGCGTTCCATCAGGGAAATAAAACCTGCGCAACTGTTGACTGTAAAAATTAAAAAGAACTTCATTGGAGACTCTGACCGCCCCGTTTTTATAAAACAGATTATTGTCAACGGCAGATATATTGACTGGAATGATGGCAGGTTGTCTGTTTCTTCGCCGGTCCAATCGGTTCAACCATTTACGCCTCGGTGGGTACAACAAAGTAATGAAAATCCGAATGCGGCAGAAATACCTACTGTGGTGAGACTTTCGGAAAAAAAGGGAAAACGTTTTTTAACCCCGAATGATGTCATAACGTTCAGGGACAGGATCTATTCTTTTGAAGTTGTTCTTGATGGTGGTGTTAAGCGAACTGATATCCTCGAGATCAGTCTTGATAATAAAAGGGTCGCTTTGTTCCGAAAAAATGATGCCCGAAAGAACGAAGTCGCTTACCTGGGAAAATCCGCTGTTCTTGCAAGTTCAATTGAGTTCAGAGAAATTCTTTTAAAAGATTCTGAGGGAAAAAAATATACTTATCCCGTTTCCAACGGAACAGCTGGTGATATCGTTCTGGATGCGAAAGATTTACGCCAGGTAAAACAAAAACGTTTTCATGGAGGATTACTGTTTGTACAGATACTGACAGCAGGGGTGATAACACTTCTCCTGTACTGGGTCAGCCGTTTGGAGTTCTGGACCCAATCTACTCAAGGTAACTGGTTCACCAAACTGTTCGTAAGGGATAAACGCTGGTTTTTCTGGTTTGTTTTTCTCGCGGGACTGGGGATTAACCTGGCTTTTCTGGCGGCGGAATGGCCAGGGAGCATGACTCCTGATTCCTTATATATCAACAGGGAGGCAAAGTGGCTGCAGTTTACAAATCACCATCCCTACATCTATTCAGTTTTCGCATTGGGGTTGTATAATATTTTTGATGCACCCCTGATGGTCATTATTGTACAGATGGTCAGCTTCCAACTGCTCTCCGGACTTTTCTTTTATACATTGTATTCAGAAGGGCTTTCATTGCTTATCCTGTTACCTGCCCTCGTGCTGCCCTTTTTCTCCCTGCCTGTCAACCTGTTCAATATAACATTCTGGAAGGATATTCCCTATTCCACCCTTGTTTTGTTCTGGGCATTTTTTCTCAGTTACCTGCTCTACAAAAAACTGTACTGCAGTGAACGTATTACCCTGAATACAAGGAATGCGGTTTTTCTGGCAGTACTGTTTTTCCTTTTGTGTTCTCTGAGATTCAATGGCATTGTTTATCTTCCTCTGATCCCATGTATTCTCTTTTATTTCTGCCACCACTGCAAAAAAGGTATTGTGACATTTGCAGTTGTTTCCACACTGCTTCTGGTAATCTATTACCTTGTTCTTCCCAATTTTGTGATTTACCATAAGCCTGCACAGAATAATTTTGCAAAGAACACACTTGAGAAAAAAACGAGTAAACTGAGTTCGATTCTCAAGAACAGCGGAAACTATTACATTGAAGATTACCTGGCCGAGAGAACGAGGGTTTTTACGGCATCCCTGGGAACTTCTCCGGTGGCTTCAACCTGGTACACTGATACGCATTTCCCACCCCAGGCCTGGCTCAGTGTTCGGGAAATGCGTAGCGATATGGTATATAACCCCCAAAGCGGTTATCTTGCTGAGAACTTCAAAAAATTATTTCGAAAAACAGCACAGTACAGCGGTCTTTTTTCTGGAAGATTTCTTTTCTGGAACAGTTCTTTTGCGTTGGTCGGCCTCTGCCTTGTGTTTTTCCTGTACCGCTGGGTACCTGTCTCCGCATTTTATTCGGGATTTTTTCTGTATCAAGCGTTTTTTATGTTTTTTGTTGTCTGGCCAAGATGGAGATATCTTTACTTTATTTATCTCGGTGGTGTTTTTCTGTTGCCAATAGTCTTTTTTGAGATAAGTAAAATGAAGAAGCGAAAACAGACTGCCTGTGCTCGGGAGAAGTAGGTTCCTGCGGCCTGTGATAATCATTTTAATGGGAGAATTGTGAAACTTATAATTCAGATTCCATGTTTTAACGAAGAGAAAACGCTGCCAGTCTGCCTTGAAGCACTTCCCAGGGAAGTGGAAGGTTTTGATTCGGTGGAATGGCTGGTTATTGATGATGGCAGCAAAGACAATACTGTTCAGGTTGCGGAAAAGTATGGAGTTGACCATATCATTCGTTTTAAGAAAAACAAGGGCCTGGCCAAAGGGTTTATGGCAGGTATCAATGCTTCATTGCGTCTGGGTGCGGATGTAATTGTTAACACCGATGCTGACAATCAATATAATGCCGATGACATTCCTCTGATAACCGGTCCGATTTTGCGAGGGGAAGCGGATATCGTTGTCGGCAGCAGGCCGATAGATGATATTGAGCATTTTTCTTCCATAAAAAAAATATTGCAGAAACTTGGCAGCAAGGTGGTTCGCAGCGCGAGTAAAACAAAAGTGGAAGATGTAACAAGCGGCTTCCGGGCAATCAGCCGTGACTTTGCCATGCAGCTGAATGTTTTTAACGAGTATACCTATACCCTTGAAACGATAATTCAGGCCGGTCAGAAAAATATTGTCATTGTTTCGGTTCCAATCAGGACTAATCCTTTTCTGAGGCCATCAAGGCTGATGAGAAGTATTCCTTCCTATATAAAAAAATCGATTGTTACCATTGTCCGTATTTTTGTAGTATACAAACCGTTTCGTTTTTTCCTTTCCATCGGTCTTATCTTTCTTTTATGCGGGATACTGACCGGGGGTCGTTTTCTTTATTTTTACTTAACAGGTGATGGAACAGGCCATATTCAGTCGTTAATTTTTGCTTCAATCATGATCGGAATAGGGTTTCAGATAGTGATGGTTGCCTTCCTCGCGGATCTCTTGTCTGTCAACCGGAGACTGCTTGAAGATATCCAATACAGGCTGAAAAAAAATGAGTTTAACAGGAACAGAGAACAATAAAGAGTTGCAGGTAAACCGGCATAGTCGTGCCTCAGGCTCGGTAATTTATGGCCTTTGGGTATTTATGCCCTTTGGGTGCAACAAAGTAATGGAAACCCGATTGCGGCAGAGCAATCTTTAGTCGCAGAATTTTCAGATAAATCAGGCAGGAAAAATGGCAGATATAAAAACTGTTGAATCATTCTGGGCATCTCATGTAAATAACGAATATTATACCAACAAAGACCGTGGTTCAGCGGAATACTGGCGGGAAATTGAAGAAAAGCGGTACAGGCATCATTACCACCTGACAGATCTTTTTCGACAATTCAGTAACAGTGAATTCAAGGATAAAAGGCTCCTGGAGATCGGTTGCGGTATCGGCATCGACTCTGTGCAACTGCATAAATGCGGGTTTAACCTGACCGCTGTGGATTTGACCCGGAACGCTATTGATATTGCCAGGGAGAGAGCTGAGCAGGAAGGTTACACAATCAGATATATGGTAGCGAATGCCGAGAAACTTCCTTTTGAAGATGAAGAAATGGATTTTGTTTATTCATTCGGGGTTCTGCACCACACACCTGATATCCAGAAATCTGTGGATGAAGTCTACCGGGTGTTGAAGAAAGGGGGTAGGGCCTATATCATGCTGTATGCAACATATTCGCTCGTTAATCTGATTCACAGATTGTTCAATATTCCCTATGAGTCTCCACAGAACATGAAGGATCACTGTCCTGTTGTGTACACATATGACAGAAAAGGCATCAATAAGTTGTTCAGTAATTTTTCCCAAATTACCGTAACCAAGGAATATCCTTTTACATATGGTTTCAGAAAGCTGACCGGATGGATGCCCCTCTTTATAAAGAGGCCCCTTGGGCATTTGTTTGGCTGGCATAATATGATAGTGGCGGAAAAATAAAACGTCAGCAGGGAAAGAAGATTTATGGGAGGAGAAAATCAGTCCACTGCCGCATAATCTGCTCTCTGTTGAACAGAGAACGAACCCTCTCCTTACCTTTTTCTGCCATCGTCAGACGTCTTTCTTTGTTCCGGAGAAGATCCAGACTCATGGCTGTTATCTGTTCCGGATTTCCGGGAGTTGCCAGTAAGCCATTGACTTCATGTTCTATGATCTCACCGGGACCAAATTCGCAATCAGTTGCTACAGCAGCAATACCCAGGCCCATGGCTTCCACCAGGGCGTTGGGCATACCTTCCCAGTCACTGGTCATAAGGAAAAGATCAGCCTGACGCATGAGAGAAAAGGGATTGGCCGCATATCCCAGCAGACGAACATCATTTTTCAGACTATACCTGTTGATATCCCGCTCGATCTGTGGGCGGAGATACCCATCACCACATATCCATAATTCCACTTGCTGCTGTCGGCGGATTTCAGAAAATGCCCTGATCATCAGATCATACCGCTTTTGTCGATGAAAACGACCAACGGCAATAATGAGTTGTTTTTCCGGAGATCTCAGGCAGGATGGCGGCAAGTTGGATTCTTCTTCCAGGGTCTGGAAGTCAACCGGATTATAAATCACAGTTGTTTTTCCTTTTGACCCTGGGTGTACATCGGCAAGCCCCTGTAACAGGCCTTTGGAATTCACAAGAAACCTGTCCACTGATTGATATGCATACCTGTCCCAGTACATATTGACCCGGTTTCTCCACCAGCTTCTTCCGCCTTTGGCTGGATGATTGCCGATTCTCGCGATCCAGTATGGTGGTTGAACCATTTTTCTGAGTGCGGCTCCAGTCAGCCGATTCACCAGAGCAATATTGCTGATTATTACATCGGGATTGTTCTGTTCTATAACCCTGTGCAGATAGCTTATTTTCTGGAGGTAATTTTTTTTCTTTCCGGCAGGTAATATTGATACGGGGATTTTTTCCGGTAACGGGTAGTCAATCCTGTTTTCAAGCAGGCAGAGGGAGGTATTTATTTTTGAATGATCTATAAAAGAAAGAAGGTTACTGACAAAACGTTCTGCACCGCCTACCCCGAGTCTTCCACTGATGATTAACAGACGCATTGTCTCTCAGTCCTCCTGGAGCAATTGCCTGTAAAGCAGCACATATTCACTGGCTATCGTATTAAAATCATGGTTATTTATAATATATTGCCGCGCAGCTCCGGAAAGACGCTTCCTTAATTCTTCTGAACGTAATACGCGGTTGAGGGCCTTTGCGAACGCCCTTTCAGTTTTTTCATTAACCAGCAACCCTGATGTCTCATCAACTATCAAGTCCCTGACACCATTTGTGTTAAAGGCAACCGGAGCCAGTTGAGCAGACATTGCTTCCAGCAGGGTATTCGGGCATCCTTCGCTGTCATCCTCCGCCGGGAAAGCACATATATCTGCAATTCCTGTAAACTGAGCTGTATCTGATGCTTCGCCGGCAAAAATTACCCTGGATAATTTCAGGGATTCTGCAACTGTCATGATTTCTCTGGTAGTACCGGGGAGCTGATAGTTGCCTCCACCTAGAAGAATTAGCCAGCTCTTCGGAAAATCTTTTTCAATAAAACTCCAGGCGTGGAGAAGAGTGACGTGTCCTTTTCCCGGTTTGAAAAGACTCGCATAAATAACAAGCAGCGCATTTTCGGGAAGATTATGCTTTTTTCTCCATTCACAGCGCTTTTCCTGAGAGTAGGGACGAAATCTTGAAGCATCAACCCCATTGGATATTCGGGCTGTTTTTTCAAGCGGGTATTGAATGCTGAAGAGCTCACTGTCTATTGCTTTGGATAGACTGATAATTACATCTGATTTACGCAAAAAATTCAGAGCGGGTGAGCCAAACAGTTTTTTCTTTAATTCAGGAATACGGCCAGCACTGCTTATTCTCGCCACATTCTTTTTTCGCAGAAGTCGTGCAAATATCGAGCCAAGTGTACCAAGGGCAGCCGCACCGTTGGTATGGATAATGTCATATTCACGCCTTTTTTGAAATAATACCACGAAAAGCTGGGTAATATAGGAGATTGTGGACAGTAAAGATCTGCCTGGTAAACCAACTCTCTTGACCGGGATGCCGTCAACTCTGTTTTCACGGGGGAGTTCTTTTTTCCACCTTCTTGTGAGAATAAAAATCTGACAATGTTGAAGTGTCAGGTGCTGAACCATCTGTCGCAACTGATTCTCCGTTCCTCCCAGAGAGGGGCATAACGATCAATGATCATGACTATCCGAGGATTTTCAGCCATTGTCTGTTTTTCCTGTGGTTGCAAGGAATTCGGAGATTGCACGAGCCATCCACGCGTTACACCATCGCAGTAGAGTGAATTTTTTTGTATAGATTTTATTCTTCTGATACCAGAAGTTCCCGGTTTTGTGATTGTACAGATTTTTCAGGGTCCAGGTCAATATCTGTTCTGCTTTTTTCAAAGAGGAGCTGTTAAAACGCGAGGCTATGGAAAAGGTAATAATTCCCTGGGCGGCGCCATGGATATCATATGGGGTTACTCTGTTATTCATCCATTTTGGTGCACCGTTTTCACAGAATAGATTGTTTTCATAAAATTCCAGACCATTGAGGTACTGTTCCCTGAAATTATCTGTCCCTGTAGTCATCATGTAATCGGCAATACAGTCAAGTATAATCCCGCTGTGGTAATTGTCATGGGTAATATGGGAATCCCCTGGAGGATCAGTATAGTACCAGGCATGGTATGGTGTCTGCCGGTTAATGACCCAATTCATACACCGTGCAGCATCCGCAAGCAGATCTTCATCGTTCAGGGTAGTTCCGGTCAGGGCAAATAGTTTGCCGCACAGGGCGCTGACGTCCATGACCGCCCATGTTACTTTTTTGTCAGGAACATAACTGAAGCAGAGTTCTGTATCCGTATCAGCGATCCTGTTTGGTGACTGCCGGAGGAAAACACATATTCGTTTACAGATATCCAGATATTCCTCTTTCCCGAGGAGTTCCCATGCCCGGAAAAAAGCATACCCTATCCAGCATGTGACAACCCTGTTCGGAAAGTTTGCCGGAGCGAAGAAACCGACATCCTGCCATGGATACTGGTAGCCCCAGGAGATACCGGGAAAGGATGTATTGCCACGCTCTATTAACCATGAAAGCAGATTTTCCGCTTCCTGTCTGTATTCATCTTTCTGCGATTTTGCATACAGGTTCAGATTCGCATGACTGAAGAGGCCAATTCCCTTGGGATTGATGCTCCTGGGGACACCGAAGAGGGGCCTGAGGTTGACTGGAGCACGCATGAGACTCTGGATGGCGAGAAGCCTGGGAATACGACTGCCTCCAAGAAGCCGGGAAAGAAAAGGACTAAGCAGTCCATCGTGTTTGTTGTATCCTCGATATTGATCAGTTTTTGCATTCAGTAAAAGAGTCTGCAGAATTTGATTATTTTTTCTTCTGTTCATGTTCAGATCGTACAATTGTTTTCTGTTCACTGGCAAACTCAGTCTGGTTCAGCTGAATTCATTTTTCTGATATTTATCGATTCAGGTGATATCTGTTTTTGGCGGCTGATATGAACTATGGATAAAGATATCCTCCCATATATGATAGCCAAGGATTTTCCATAAAAGGAAAAAATGCCACCTGAGGTTCCGGTGAGGAGTAGCTGTCATGATTGTATTGATATAATCAAAGTTGAATACTCCACTGTCTTCAACCCGCTCTCTTGTCAGATACTTTCGGGCAAGTGGGACAAGATCTTTTTGTGCCTGGAGGACAGGATTAAAGGTAAATCCCTGTTTCTTTTTTGCAAGAATGTGCTCCGGTATCGTTTCCGCAAGAAGGTTTTTGAGAAAAAGTTTTCGCCTGTTTCTTTTGATTTTCCATGCAACGGGAAGGGAAAAGGCAAATTCAACGATATGTTTGTCAAGAAACGGTACTCTTGACTCAAGGCTTGCTGCCATTGACATGCGATCTTCATTGGCCAGAAAATCATCAACCATTTTGTTTTGAAACTCAAAACGCATAAAACTGTCGGCAAGGGATTCCTGTTGAGGGAAGGAAGTTTCAAAATGTTTATGGACTGGTCTGATGTTGTTATCAAAGAAACCTTTGCGGTAAACAGATCCAAGCAGTTTGCTGTCGTGATCCCAGCCATTCCGGAGCAAAATATAGAGCTTAAGGGGATTGTCAATCTGCCTCAAAAGAGAACTGCCTCTCCGGTGGAGGTCATACTTCAGGTTCTCGTTTAAGCTGCAGAGTGATTGCAAGACTGTTCCCGATGCCCTGAGGGCGTATGAAAAAGGTTTCTTGCGGAACTGGTCAAGAATTGCTCCAATTGCGTAAATATCATATCCGCCAAAAAGTTCATCCCCCCCCAGACCACTGAGAACGACCTTTTGATGTTTTACAGCTTCTTTTGCAAGAATAAAGCCCTGCAGGCAGTTAACCTTTGGCTCTTCCATGTGGTAAACTGCCTCTTTGAACTGATCCAGGGGATTGACATCAAGAGTGATATCCACATGGGTTGTCTTGAAATAATCAGCAATAAGCCTGGCGTCATCATTCTCATCCGTTGGTTCCCCAAATCCCAGGCAGAATGTGTTTATACCTTTTTTCCCGAATTGGCTTGCAAATGCTGTAACAGTTGAAGAGTCAATTCCTCCAGAGAGATAGACCCCGACGGGAACATCGGCGATCATCTGACTGTTGATACTGTCCTGGAAGAGGGTGGTTGCCCGGTCAATGGCATCATTAAAGGTGAGGGTAGTTGCTGCATTGGGCAACTGGTAATGACGGTAAATTCCACCCTGATATTGCCCACAGCACAGGGAACGGAGTTTTTTGTGTGTTGCAGGAATGGAAACATCCCCGGTTTTTTTATGGAGTTCAATATAGCATCCGGGAGGAAGCTTGAAAACATCCTTAAAAAGTGTCAGGGGAGCTGGGGGAAAGCGGATATTAAAAAAAGTGTGCCAGGCGTCCATGTCTGGTCTGGCCTGCCATCCGGGAATTGCAAAAAATGATTTTATTTCCGATGAAAAATAGAGGCAATTGTCATGAATTGTATAAACTAATGGTTTAATACCAAAATGGTCACGTCCGATAATAATAGTTTCATTTTTTTCATCAAAGAGACAGAAGGAGAACATGCCGTTCAGCCTGTCGAACATCCTGAGGCCGTACTCATCATAAAGAGGAAGAAGGATTTCCGTATCGGTACGGGTGGAGAACGGGTACCCCATGCTGCTGTAATGAGATCTCGTTTCCAGGTAATTGTAAAGTTCTCCATTGAGGACCACCCAGTTTTTATTGAGAGGATCCTGTATCGGTTGCTTTCCGCCTTCTATATCAATAATACTGAGGCGTACATTGCCGATAATGCTGTCTGAAAACTGTTGCAAACCTGAACAGTCGGGACCACGATGGACAATGTTCTGTAACATTCCTGCCAGCTGTTTCCTGCTGTTATTTCCTATGATTCCAGCAATACCACACATATCAGGAGGTTATTTTTTCAGAGATTTCATCAAGAATAAATGAACTGACATCAATGCGATCCTGTAATAAACGCTGATGGGCTTTTTTCCTGTCTTCCACGGACGACGGATCGGAAAGTTCCTCCTGGATCAGTGAGTGGACTTTTTTGAGCTGGGAGCATGAAAAATTCCCAACAAGATTGTATAGTTTTTCCTGCTCCAGAGTGTATCCACGCTTGGTATCAGAAATGAATATAGCCTTAGTCCCAAGAACGGCAGCTTCTGAGGCCATGGTGGCACTTTCTCCAACGACAAGACGGGAGCAGGCCAGAATATGGTGTATGTCTTCAATTGCCGCATTCAGTCGTCTTGCCGACAGGTTTTCTGGCAGGGGGGATTCGGAAGAAATATAAACATCTGCAAATTGTTCAAGATGGTCTACCAGCTCCACCTTCTGCTCGATTGAGAGACCTTTTTCACCAGCATCATGTGAGGCCTGCCAGCTGACAAAGCGGACAATTACATAGGGAGCATCAGGATCTATGCCATATTTTTCAACAATCTTTTTGTCAATCTGAAAACGATTCGGGTGGAGATAAGCCAGCTCATGATATCCCGGGTACCGGGTTTCATTACTCCGCTGTTTGCTCAGATAACATTGGGGGGTATAGATCCGGGTTGCCAGAGGATAGGCAAAACAGTTGGTCATCCAGGCATTTTCTGTATCGTAGAAAATCCACCTGGGGATCCGCAGAAGAAAACCGGCCAGAGCAATTGATGGCCCCATGATACCCATCAGCAGATCAGGTTTTTCCCTGCGACATATCACCATTAACCGAAAGGTGCGAACAATCATTTCCCAAAAAAGCATTATTCCATTACGTTGTCTGCTTATAAGATGATAATCCAGATCATATGCCTCAAGCAGATCAATGCTGATTTCCTTTTCGCGGGCAGTGATAATCACCTTGTGACCCAGGTTTTTCAGTTCCATGATCACATTGCGGAAAAAGTGCACATGGGCCGGATGGAGAATATCGATAAGAAAAACTTTTTTATTGTAACTCATAGGTCAGAGAAAATAATAACTGATTAATATCAAACAAAAATGACCATCTTGGAAATGGGTTGTCGCAAGATGCCGGATGTTTGAGTTTTCTTACCACGCTTTACTGTTTGATAACAGCTTTTTGTTTGTTTTCGGGTAGTTTTTGTGGTAGAAAATTTTACTTTGTCGAGCTGATATATTTCGGTCCTGAAACCTTGCAGAATCAAGGAAATTTTTGAAGAAAAAAGTTGGTCAGAGGGAAAAAGTCATGGGAAAAAGAGTTCTCGTCACCGGGGCAGATGGTTTTATCGGCTCACACTTAACTGAAATGCTGGCACAGAAGGGATATCGGGTGAAGGCCCTGGCTCAGTATAATTCCTTTAATGACTGGGGTTGGCTGGAAGAAAGTGAGTTTCTGGAAAAAATAGAGGTAGTGACCGGAGATGTACGGGATCCTTTCTTCTGCAAGGAGATAACAAAAGATATTGATTGTATTTATCATCTTGCAGCTCTTATTGCCATTCCTTACTCATATATTGCTCCGGCAAGTTATGTCGATACAAATATTACCGGCACATTGAATATATGTCAGGCCGCCCTGGAAAATAATGTACCCCGTGTTATTCATACTTCAACAAGTGAGGTATATGGAACGGCCCAATATGTACCCATTGACGAAGAACACCCTCTACAGGCCCAATCTCCATACAGTGCCACGAAAATTGCGGCGGATGCTATGGCAATCAGTTTTTATAATGCATTCAATCTTCCCGTGATTATTGTCAGGCCATTTAATACCTATGGTCCCAGGCAGTCTGTCAGAGCTGTAATCCCTACAATCATTACCCAGATCGCTGCGGGAAAGAAAATTATCAGGCTGGGAGATCTTTCCCCCACCAGAGATTTCAATTATGTGGAGGATACCTGCAGAGGATTCATGGCTCTTGCGGAATGTGATTCCGCTGTGGGACAGGTGATCAATATCGGGTCCAATTTTGAGATATCCATTGCTGATACGTTAAACCTTATCAAGGAACTGATGGACAGTGATGTCATTTTTCAAACTGAAAAAGAGAGAGTGCGACCTGAAAAATCAGAAGTTTTCAGACTCTGGTGTGATAACAGTAAAATAAGGGAGTTGACCGGATTCCAACCAGAAGTGTCGATCCGGGAAGGACTGCAGCGCACTATAACCTGGCTCTCCCGACCAGAAAATCTGAAAAAATTTAAAACTGATATATATAATGTTTAAGAGTTTCGTTGATTGTGTTCGAGATATTTATCGATGTGATGCTTTTATTCCTCTCCATGAACCGAGGTTTACCGGCAGAGAAAAAGAGTATGTCATGGAGACAATCAATTCCACTTTTGTCTCAAGTGTTGGAAGCTTTGTGGAGAAGTTTGAACGGCTGGTTGCAGATTATACCGGTTGCAGGTACGCTGTAGCCACGGTGAATGGCACAGCCGCGTTGCATATGTCTCTTCTGCTGGCGGATGTCGGTCAGAATGATGAGGTGATTACCCAGTCGCTGACCTTTGCTGCCACCTGTGCTGCCATACGATATTGCGGTGCGAATCCTGTCTTTGTAGATGTGGACAGGACCTCTCTGGGACTGTCACCGGAAAGTCTTCTTGAATTTCTACATGAAAACACAGAGAAGGACCGGAGGGGGTTGTGTCGCAACAGACAAAGCGGCAAAATAATAAGGGCATGTGTACCTATGCATACTTTTGGTCATCCTGCCCGGCTAACTGAAATTGCTGAAATCTGCAGTGAGTATAATCTGGTTTTGATTGAAGATGCGGCTGAATCACTTGGCAGTATGTATAAGAATAGACATACTGGCAGATTCGGGAAAATGTCTGTTTTCAGCTTTAATGGGAATAAAATTATTACTACCGGTGGTGGTGGAATGATTGTTACAGATGATGAATCCCTGGCTGTCAGGGCAAAGCATCTGACAACCACTGCCAAAAAAAAACACCCGTGGCTCTATGAACATGATGAAGTGGGGTTTAACTATCGCATGCCCAATCTAAATGCTGCCCTTGGTTGTGCCCAGATGGAACAATTGAAAAATTTTGTCATCAGAAAGAGGGAACTTGCCTCTGAATACACAACATGGGCTGGGCAGCAACGTGTTGAACTGGTTACTGAACCTGTTGATGCTTACTCTAATTACTGGCTCAATGCGCTATTGCTTAAGGACAGAAACGAGAGGGATTCGTTTCTTGAATTTACTAACGGTAATGGAGTAATGACCCGGCCGGTATGGAAGCCGCTTCATACTCTTCCCATGTATAAGCGTGATTTTTCCAGAAACCTGCAGAATACTAACTGGCTTGCAGAGAGATTGGTCAATATTCCCAGCAGTGTGGTCCTTAATGACGAATAAAAGAAAAATATGTGTGATGACGGGGACGCGTGCGGAATATGGCCTGTTGGTTCCCCTGCTGAAAAAGATTCAGAACTCAGAAAAACTGAAGCTTCAGCTCATTGTTACCGGTACTCACCTTTCTCCTGAGTTTGGCTTGACCTATAAGGAAATTCCTGTTGATGGCTTTGGGATTGACAGGAAAATTGAAATGCTGCTCTCTTCAGATTCTCCTGTTGGAATCGGCAAGTCCATGGGGGTTGCACAAATTGGTTTTGCTGACGCGTTTGAGGATCTTAAGCCGGACATGCTGGTAGTTCTCGGAGACAGGTTTGAAATTCTGTCTGCCGTGTCAACGGCTCTCATTTTCAGAATCCCTGTGGCTCACATCCACGGTGGAGAATTGACGGAGGGTGCGGTTGATGATGCGATCCGGCATGCGGTGAGTAAGATGTCACATCTGCATTTTACAGCAACTGATTCTTACAGAAACAGGGTTATTCAACTGGGAGAACAACCTGACACTGTATATCGGGTAGGTGCCCTTGGTCTGGAAAATATAAACAATATTGATTTACTCGAAAGAGAGGAATTTGAAAAAAGCATAGATTTTAAACTTGGGGAAAAAAATCTTCTTGTCACTTTTCATCCGGAAACTCTCGGGGAAAATTCGGTCGGTAAACAGTTTGGAGAACTGCTTGATGCACTGGACTCTCTAGACGACACAAAAATTATTTTCACCAAGCCCAATGCTGATACGGATGGTAGAATCATCATTCAAATGATCGATGAGTATGTAAAAAAGAACCGGGAAAACACCAGGGCTTTTTCTTCTCTCGGACAGGTTCGATTTCTTTCAGCTCTGCAGTTTATGGATGGTGTCGTTGGGAATTCTTCAAGTGGTATCATTGAAGTGCCGAGTTTTGGCATAGGTACTGTAAATATTGGTGACCGGCAGAAAGGCCGACTGTTTGCCGAAAGTGTCATTTCGTGCAGACCGGAGAGAAAGGATATTGAGAAAGCACTTGAGCAGCTGTACAAAAAAGAGTTCAGGGAATCGTTAAATACCATTACCAATCCCTATATGGGAAAAGACGTTTCCCGAAAGATTGTGACGGTTATTGAAGAGTATAATTGGGAAAAATCCTTGAAAAAAAGTTTTTATGATATCGAATTTTCATAGAAAAAGTATAGCTGTATTCAATGATTCAGTCTTTTATGTCTTTGAGGTGCAACAGAGAAATGAAAATCTCAATTGCAGCAAAACGATCTTTGGTGTCGTGATTTCCAGATAATTCCATGAAGACTTTTATTATTGCAGAAGCCGGTGTTAATCATAACGGCAGCAGAAAACTGGCAATGAAACTTGTTGATATTGCCGTCGACGCTCAGGCCGATGCCATAAAATTCCAGACTTTCCGTGCGCAAGGGGTAGTGACGAGAAAGGCCGCCAGGGCCGACTATCAGGAAAAGAATTGTGATGAAAGGGAAAGCCAGTTCGAGATGTTGAAGAAACTGGAACTCAGTTACGACCTCCACTTTGAACTGGCAGCGTACTGTAAAAAGAAAAAAATTATATTTTTATCCACTGCTTTTGACAGACCCAGTCTGGATTTTCTCGTCAATGAAATTAATTTGCCGGTTTTAAAAATCCCTTCCGGAGAAATAACAAATGGTCCTTTTCTGCTGGAACATGCACGTACCGGTAAAAAGTTGATCCTGTCCACCGGCATGTCCACCCTGGAGGAAGTAAAAAAAGCATTAGAAATATTAGCTTTCGGATTAATAAATGACCCTGACATACCCCCTTCCTACGATGCCTTTAAAACAGCTTTTCAGTCGCAAAACGGTCAGGAATTACTTAAGAAAAAAGTCACACTGCTTCACTGTACAACTGAGTATCCGGCTGAAGAGGATGAAATTAATCTTCTTGCGATGAAAACACTTGTTAAGACTTTCGGTCTTCCAGCCGGATATTCAGACCACAGTCGTGGGATTTTTATCCCGTCGCTGGCAGTTGCCCTGGGAGCTGCAGTTATTGAAAAGCACTTTACGCTGGACAAGAACCTTTCCGGTCCAGACCACAGGGCCTCTCTGAATCCTTCGGAATTAAAGGACATGGTAAAAAAAATAAGGCTTGCAGAACTGGTTCTTGGAAATGGAGAAAAAATCCCGGGCAAGCGGGAGAAAAAAAACCTGTCTGTTGTCCGCCGGAGTCTGGTTGCTGCCAGAGATATTACCGCCGGGGAGTGTTTCAGTGTCGATAATCTGACGGCCAGAAGGCCTGGAACAGGAATGAGTCCTATGGAATATTGGAAGATCCTGGGAACTCGATCGCCGAGGTCTTATTTTGAGGATGAGGTGATTCTTTGAGTAAAGAGAGAGATAAACCTGTTGTCCTGCTTGGTTCTGGCGGCCATGCCAGGGTGTTGATTGATGCTCTCAGGGCTGACAATCGTCTTATTTACGGGGTGTTGACACCGGAATACAAGGCAGGAAGTGTTTTTCGGGGAATAACTGTACTTGGAGATGATGAAACCTGCGAAGAATTAAATCCGGAAGAAGTTGACCTGGTTAACGGCATTGGTTCTCTTCCCGGTATGAATCTGAGATGGCAATTGACGGAGAAATTCACAAGAAAAGGGTTTCGTTTTGCAAGTGTTATTCACCCCCGGGCTGTTTTAGCCGGGGATGTTAAATTGCATGTGGGAACACAGGTCATGGCTGGATGTATTGTACAGACCGGAGTCGAAATAGGAAGGGATTCAATCATCAATACCGGTACTGTTGTTGATCATGACTGCAGGATTGGTAACTGTTGTCATGTCGCGCCCGGTTGCACCTTGAGTGGAGGGGTTCAACTTGGGAAGGAGGTTCATCTCGGCACAGGAAGTACTGTTATCCAGAATATATCCATTGGGAATGGTGTCGTAGTGGGAGCAGGAAGTGTAATTTTCAAAAATATCCCATCTGGCGTCAAGGTGATCCAGTCAAAGGTAATCAAGAAGAACTGATAATATAATGAGTGATTGGAAAAAAACCTGTCTTGGTCCGAACGCTCCCCTGGTAGAAGCCATTCAGGTTCTCAGCCAGGGTGCCATGCGAATTGTTCTTGTGGTCGATCAGAAAAACAGATTGCTTGGGACCGTTACTGACGGAGATATTCGTCGTGCCCTTATACGTCACTGTGCCATGGATACGCCTGTTGCTCAATTCATGAGCAGAAACCCAACTGTGGCCTCTGTAAAGGATGATCGCAATCATATCCTTTTGTTAATGCAGCGAAGGGATATACTGCAGATTCCCCTCGTCGACAGCGAGAATGTTGTTGTTGGCCTTGAAACATTTCAGGGACTGAACAAAAGGCCATTTTATGAAAATCCAGTTTTTCTCATGGCAGGAGGGTTTGGAAAAAGACTGAGACCTCTTACGCTGGATACGCCAAAACCGCTGCTGAAAGTCGGCAAAAAACCTATTCTTGAAAATATACTGGAACAATTTATTGAGTGTGGGTTTCATAATTTTTTTATCTCCACCCATTATAAAGCGAAAATGCTTAAAGACTATTTTGGTGATGGTGAAAAGTGGAATGTTTCAATACGTTATGTTTACGAAGAAGAGCCATGCGGCACTGCAGGTGCTCTCGGATTGCTGCCGGAAGATTTGCCACAGCTTCCGGTTATCGTAATGAATGGTGATTTACTGACCAAGGTAAACTTTGAACATTTGCTGGAGTTTCATAATGAATCCGAAGGAATCGCAACCATGTGTGTCAGGGAATACGATTTCCAGGTACCTTACGGTGTTGTCAAGGCCAGGGACAATAAAATGATCGGGATTGAGGAAAAACCAATCCATAAATTTTTTGTAAATGCAGGAATCTATGTTCTCGATCTGGAAATTGTTCGGAGTGTAGAAGGGGGCAAATATCTTGATATGCCAGATCTACTGGAAACATGTGTGGATAGAGGAGACACGGTGACCATGTTCCCCATACATGAATTCTGGCTGGATATTGGTAATATGCCTGACTATAAAAGGGCGAACAGCGAAGACTTTATTGTTCAGAATGGTTATTGATTCGACAGAAAAACATTTTCTTGTTGTTGGTTTCGGCAGTATCGGCAGAAGACATGTCCGCAATTTGAAGACATTGTTCTCAGATTGCAGGGTTACAGTGTTGAGGCATGGAGATGGCTGCAGAGAATCAAAACGGTTATATCAGGAAGGCGCAAACAATTGTATTGACAGCCTGAATGATGTATTGCAACTGGAATTGACTGCAGCAATTATTGCAAATCCTGCCTCCCTTCACCTTCAGACAGCTGAGATACTCGCAGAAAAAAACATCCCGATTTTTATTGAAAAACCGTTTTCCCATTCAACTGAAGGACTGTCGGACTTTATTAACCACTGTGCTGAAAAAAAGATCGTGTTGATGGTAGGCTATAACCTGCGCTTTACTCCATCACTGCAAAAATTCCGACAATTGCTTTCAGAAAAGATTATCGGTCGGATTCTCTCTGTCAGAAGTGAAGTGGGTCAGTATCTACCTTCCTGGAGACCTGCTCAGAAATACCAGGATACTGTTTCAGCACAAAAAGCACTAGGCGGAGGAGTACTGCTTGAGTTAAGTCATGAAATTGATTATTTAGTATGGCTTTTCGGATATGCAGATTCTGTCACGGCTGCCATAAGTCGACAGAGTGATCTTGAAATAGATGTTGAGGATACAGCCCATGTTCTTTTAAATTTTTCCTCACACAATAAAGAAAAAAAACTGCCGGCTGTATTAACCATGGATTTTGTCCGCCACGATACAACAAGGACCTGCACGGTAGTTGGAACTGAAGGAACACTCCGCTGGGATGGTATAAACAGGTCTGTGGATATATTTGAAAGGGCAGCAGACAGCTGGAAAAATATCTATCATGATGAAAATGACAGTAACGCTTCGTATCTTGAAGAATTGCGATATTTTGCAGATGGATTGGACACTGAGGACAGCACTGCACTTACAACCTCTGTTCTTGAAGCAAAACATGTAGTTGAAATTGTCGAAGCTGCAAAAAAATCTTCAGCGCTCAAAAGAATGGTGGAATTGCAAGTTGGAAAATAAATTGAAAAAATATCCTGCCCTTATCTGTGCAAGAGGTGGCTCCAAAGGGGTTCCAGGAAAAAATATCCGGAAGCTGGCCGGTATTCCTCTTATAGGGCATGCGATTTTAAAAGCTATGGAAGTTGAGAATATTTCGGAAGTTTTTGTCTCCACTGACTCAGATGAAATAGCAGAGGTTGCAAGAAAATATGGTGCTATTGTTCCTTTCAGGCGGCCTGAGTACCTTGCGGAGGACGACAGTCCTGAATGGAAGGTGTGGCAGCATGCCGTGCGATATCTCCAGGATAACTATGGTAAGCCTTTTTTCGGTATGGTTGTGATTCCCGCAACGGCTCCCTTGAGAAGTGCTGAAGATATCAGGAGATGTGTCGAAACTTTTGAAGAAAATGATTGTGATTGTGTAATTACAGTGACTGAAGCACATCGCAGTCCATATTTCAACATGGTCCTTACAACGGAAGATGGTTACAGCCACCTGGTGATAGAAAGGGAGGAACATGTATTTCGGCGACAGGATGTGCCGGTTGTTTACGATATGACGACTGTTGCCTATGTTGTTCACCCTGAGTTCGTGTTATCCGCTGAAAATATTTTTTCAGGTAAAGTTAAACATGTTGTTATTCCAGTGGAACGGGCACTTGATATTGATACGGAACTCGATTTCAAGATCGCCGAGTTTCTCTTGAAATCAGTTGGGGAAAAGTGAAAATGCGCACGGTAAATGAACTGATGAACCTGGAAGGCAGGAAGGCATTAATTACCGGTGCAACCGGATGTATCGGCTCTGTTATTTCCGACACTCTTGGGGAACTTGGCTGTGAGCTTATTCTTGTTGACAGACCGGGGTCTGATTTTGAAAAACTTAAAACCAGGTTGAAGAAAAGCTGGAACAGCACTGTATTTCAGAGAGAATGTGATCTTGAAAGCGAAAAACAGCCTGGTGATCTATTGGAATGGTTGAGAAACAGATTTGAAAAGATTGATATATTAATTAATAATGCCGCCTTTGTCGGTGAATCTTCGCTTGGTGGATGGGTCACTGCTTTTGAAGAACAGAGTGTAAATACCTGGAGAAGAGCGCTGGAGGTCAACCTTACTGCGGTGTTCGAACTGGTTCAGGGGTGTTCGCCTCTCATGCATACAGGTCATGGGTCTGTTATAAATATATCATCGATATATGGTATGCTGGGACCTGATTTTACCCTGTATGACAATACTGCCATGGGAAACCCGGCAGCCTATGCTGCGTCAAAAGGAGGTCTTCTCCAGTTGACCCGCTGGCTGTCAACGGCTTTGGCACCTGAAATCCGGGTAAATGCTATTTCACCCGGGGGTGTATTCAGAAATCAGCCAGAAGAGTTTGTGCGGCGGTATGAAAAAAGAACACCTCTGGCTCGTATGGCAACTGAAGAAGATTTCAAGGGAGCAATTGCCTATCTGGCCAGCGATCTTTCGTCCTACTGTACCGGACATAACCTCGTAGTCGATGGCGGTTGGGCAATCTGGTAGAAACTAAAAGGATTAATATATGAGTAAAAAGGTTTTCTGGTGTAAAAACTGTTTGAACATGTCAACCCGCCCACGTATCGTTTTTGATGAGAGGGGGTGGTGTAATGCCTGTGTCTGGGCGGAACAGAAAAAGAAGATGGACTGGTCGGTGAGGGAAAAGGAACTTCTGCAGATTCTGGACCGTTACCGTGCGGATGATGGCAGTTTTGACTGCATGGTTCCGGTCAGCGGTGGAAAAGATGGTTCCTATGTTTCGTATATGCTGAAACATAAATACAATATGAATCCTCTTGCCATTACCATTACCCCTGCTCTTTCTCTGGAACTGGGTAACAGGAATCTGAAAAATTATATTGAAAGCGGCTATAATCATATCCAGATCAATCCGGATTTTGAAGCCATGCGCATTTTAAACAAAACCGGATTTATTGAAAAAGGATTTCCATATTACGGCTGGTTGATTGCTATTCAGGCAGCGCCCGTTCGTATGACTCTCAATATGGGTATTTCCCTTATTTTTTATGGTGAGGACGGTGAAGTTGAATATGGCGGAACAACAACCACCCGCACCAATCCCATGTATGATCCACAGTATATGCGGGATATTTATCTGGAGGGTGGACATGAAAAGGTATTGAAAGCTTCTGGACTGAAAAAATCCCAATTGAATTTTTTCCAGTTTCCGACGGAAGAAGAGTTAAAGGATAAAGATTTGAATATTGCCCACTGGTCTTATTTTGAATCATGGGATCCCTACAGGAATTATCTGGTAGCAAAAGAACATTGTGGCCTTGAAGAGGCTGAGGAAACCAATTCAGGTACTTTCACTAATTTTGCACAGAACGATCAGGCACTCTATGCACTCCATACCTACATGATGTATCTGAAATTCGGTTTTGGTCGTGGGACGCAGGATGCAGGTATCGAAATCAGAAGGGGGTCAATGACCAGGGAACAGGCTGTAAACCTGGTGCGACTGTACGATGGTCAATATCCTGAAGAATTTATCGAGCTTTATTTAGACTATTACCAGATGAGTCAAAAAGAATTTGATGATGTTCTGGATTTCTGGGTAAACAAGGAACTTTTCAGAAAAATTGACGGACGATGGGAACCTCTCTTCACTGTTGAGTGATGGTGCTATGGGAAAAGATGTAGCGGTCATTGATTATGGTGCCGGAAATGTCTGGTCTGTCTTGAATGCCTTTAAATACTTGGGGGCCACTCCCAGGCTTGTTGATGATCCTGAGCAGGTATTGACGGCTGATTTTCTTGTGTTGCCCGGGGTCGGCTCATTCAGACAGGGGATGAACCGGTTGAGAGAGTATGGGATAGACAAGGCCCTCCAGGAAGCTGTCGGAGAAAAAGGAAAAAAAATTTTAGGTATTTGCCTGGGTATGCAGTTATTGGGAGGATATGGAACCGAAGATGGTTATACGGAAGGACTTGGACTCGTTTCTCATGGTGTGGAACCATTTGCAAAAGAAGAAGTTAACGGCAGGAAAATTCCACATGTAGGATTTAACTCTGTACTTTTTAAAAAAACTGATGGTTTGTTCCGCGGCCTCGGTCCCCAAGCTGATTTTTATTTCGTCCATTCATACAGAATGCTTCCTGAAGGATCAGACCCGGTGTTTGCCCGGGGAATTTGTTCTTACGGTATTGATTTTCTGGCCGCATTTGAAAAAGATAATGTCTGTGGCACTCAGTTTCATCCTGAAAAAAGTCAGACTAATGGGTTGATATTGCTGCAAAACTTTCTCAATTCCTGAATTGGTTTCTTCGACGGCAAATTCAATTTGATATTAGAAGAGAATGTTAAAAAAACGAGTCATCTTTGCACTGCTGTACAACAATGGAAATTTTATGCTCAGTCGTAATTTCAGATTGCAGAAGGTTGGAGATCTGAATTGGCTGAGGAATAATTACAATTTTTCACAAATTGCCTTTTCCATAGACGAGTTGATTATTCTGGATGTGACCAGGGGGAAGCGTGATTTTGATCGTTTTTGTGTGCATGTAAAGGCACTTACGGAAAACTGCTTCATCCCGATTACAGCAGGCGGCGGTATCACTCAAGCTGATGACGCCGTAAAATTGCTCAGGTCAGGTGCAGATAAGGTAATAGTGAACAGTATTGTTCAGGAAAATCCAGGTGTACTGTCAGATATTGCCCGGCAATTTGGACGACAGTGTATTGTTGTTTCAGTTGATGTAAAAATGATTGATAATCAGGCAACAATATGGATAGAGAACGGTGAAAAAAAATCAGAGAATGTCCTTGAAAAGTGGTTTGAAATTACGAGTCGACTGCCCTTTGGAGAATTGTATCTTAATTCGATGGACAGGGACGGTACGGGGCAGGGATTTCTTTTAAGTCTGTTGGATTATCTACCACAATCCTATGATGTACCGGTCATTATTGCCGGAGGAGCCGGAAACTATAAACACCTTGCCGAGGGGTTGGAAGATGAAAGAGTTGATGCTGTCGCAACAGCCCATCTCTTTAATTTTGTTGGCAACGGCCTTGAAGAAGCTCGCAGCAAACTCTTGGATGAAGGTTTTTTTCTTGCAAAATGGGAAAAGAGATTTGGTTTGCTGCAACAGGGGACTGACTGATTTAAAAAGGTAGGGGGAAAATGGCGATTGACGGGAAACAGCTACTTGGAGCCAGAAAACAATTAGTTGAAAAGGTTGTTTTTCTCGATGGGTTGAGCAGGGCGGGAAAATTTCTTCTCGGTAAAGTTGTTTCAAATTATAAGAAAGTTGATTTTTTTCAATATGCTGAGATTCTCGAACATATTCCGGTCATTGAACACCTTGGCCTTATAGAGCCCCGGGCTGCCCTCTCTTTGTTCCAGATACAGCTTGATCTTTTTTTTTATAACCGGGTAATTGGCAGAAACCTGAATCTGCGGCAATCTGACGGCTCTTGTGTTGCAAATGCAACGCAATTTGAAAGTATTGTTGCAAGGCAAAAGGAATCTGACGGTATTGAAGCAGTACAACGATTTCGGAGGCAGGAGTTGCTTCCTGCGTTTCTGGTGCATGAATGTCTGCCCCATGTCAAATTTTTTCTGCAGGCTTACCCGAAAATGCAAATGATCAATATTCAGCGTCATCCTGTGGATATTGCACATTCATGGTTTGTAAGAGGATGGGGCAGTAGATTCGGAAAGGATCCCCTTGCCTTTATTCCTGTCATTGAAATGGAAGGGAGACCGGTTCCATGGTTTGCAGGTGAGTGGACCCGCCCATACCTGTCTATGAATGAAAAAGAGCGTGTAATCATGAGTATATGTACTCTGATGAATCTTGATCAGGAAGCATATAATACTCTTGATGATAAAAACAAAGAACAGATACTCTTTGTCCCGTATGAAATATTTGTGGAACAGCCTTTGACAGTTGTTGAAAAAATTGGTGGCTTTCTTGAGGATGAGCCATTTGATAATATGAATGAAATTCTCAAGCGCGAGAAGGTTTTCAGAAAGCTGTCACTGTCACAGCGGCAGGAAAAGAAAAGTGAATTGATCTCTTCGAATGTTTCTGAAGAAATTGTTTCAGATTTCAAGAGTATTATCAGTGAATACGAGAATCGTTGGCTCATTTAAATTACAGTTTGAGTAAAGGATGAGTTAATGGAATTTTCAATAGATGAAAAAAAACCAGTATACTTTACTGTTTTATCCGGATACTTGATATGAATACGAAACTCCTTGTTACCCTTGGTCCCAGTTCTCTGAAAAAAGATATAGTCTCTGCGATTGACAGACATGATATTTTTCTTTTTCGAATCAATCTTTCACATACACCTCTTGAAAAAGTTGAAGAAACAATTCATTTAATAAGGTCTTTCAGTGACACGCCTATCTGCCTGGACAGTGAAGGAGCCCAGGTGCGTAATCAGGTGATGAGAGAAGGATATGCATTCTTTAAAGATGATACCCTCATAACAATACATCATAAGGAGGTAAAGGGAGATTCGGAAAACATTTCCTTTACCCCGGATTTTGTTTCACAGCAGCTCATCCCGGGAGATGTGATTAATGTGGATTTTAATTCGGTGAAGTTGAAGGTGCTGGAAAATGGATCTGAAAAATGTGTTGCAAGGGTAATTTCCGGAGGCGAGGTCGGCAGCAATAAAGCTGCTGATATAGAAAGGGATATTGAACTCCCTTCGATTACTGAAAAAGATGAAAAGGCTATAAAAATTGGAAGAAGCCTCGGAATAAAATATTTTGCACTATCATTTTCAAGTTCCAGGAAGGAGGTGGAAAAATTCAGATCACTGACAGGGGACGGGGCATACATTATTTCTAAAATTGAAAGCAAAAAAGGCGTTGCTCATATTGATGGTATTCTTGAGGCGAGTGATGCCATCCTTATCGACAGAGGTGATTTGTCCCGCCAGGTTCCCATCGAATTAGTCCCGTTTTTCCAGAGGCGACTGATCTCCACCGCAAAGTCAGCTGAAAAAGAGGTTTTTGTTGCCACGAATCTGCTAGAATCTATGATCATTTCCCAGCAACCTACCCGGGCCGAAGTAAATGATATCGTGAGTACAATTGAAATGGGTGCAACCGGTCTTGTTCTAGCTGCTGAAACTGCTGTTGGGAAGTATCCGATCGGTAGTGTGAAAATGGTGAGAAAGCTGACAAAACAATTTAACAGGTGGACCAGTAATACGAGCCTTCAGGAATTGCTGCAATCCGGTAGTAATTAATAATTGATGGACTCGTAAAAACTCCGATCTACTGCGTTGTGGGGTGATCGTGTAATGCTCGACGTACTCTATGTACGCCTGCGCTTACACGACACCGCCACGCCTTGTATATCGAAGTTTTTCCAGAGTCCATCTGGGAACGTTGAATGACTTTTTACGAGATCATCAATAATTGAGTTCCTTGAAAGGTCATGGAACTGAGGATTTTTATTTGAATCAGGTTATCGTGCCGATGATAAGGCTTTATGAATGAAAACGTCAACTGCGAAAATAATATGGCTGCTTGGTCCGACTTCAAGTGGAAAAACAACCCTGGCAACCCATTTTGTGGAAAAACTCCGCCGAAGAGGTATTCCTGTACTACATTACGACGGAGATGAGGTAAGGAATTTTTTCGGAAGTTCCCTGGGCTTTGATGCGGAGAGCAGATTGAGAGTAGTCAGGACCCTGGTTCACCTGGCTAATAAAGGGGTGGAAGCGGGTATTAATGTGGTTATTTCCGCACTGACTGCAAACCAGGATGCTCGTGATTTTGTGCATGCTCATTTAAAATATAAACATATCGTTTATATTAAATGTCCTATTGAACTCTGTGCCAAAAGAGATCCTAAGGGACTTTATAAAAAGGCTTTGTGTGGAGAGGTCAAAACACTGATTGGTGTTAATGGTGAATATCGTGAACCGGATTCTCCTGATTTTATATTGAATACAGGGGAAAATACCCTGGAAGAGTCACTGGATCTTCTTGAAGAATATTGGCAGGAGTGTGATTCAATGAATGTTGAGTTATGATTCTGAAAACGGAAAAAAATGAAAAAGCAAAAAGTATTATATGGTTTACCGGAAGAGGTAAAATTCTGCTCCCGTTGTGTTATTTCAAATCAGCGACCAAGTTCTGTTGTTGAGTTTAAAAATGATCCCAAGGCAGAAAAACCAACAATCATGTTTGATGACGAAGGGGTTTGCTCTGCATGCAGGTATGCTGAAATCAAAGAGAACATTGATTGGGATCAAAGAGAAAAACAACTGATTGAACTCTGCGATAAACATAGAAAAAGCGATGGTCAGTATGACTGTATAGTTCCTGGTAGTGGAGGAAAGGACTCTGCGTTTACTGCTCATATTCTGAGATATAAATATGGAATGAACCCTCTGACTGTTACCTGGGCTCCCCATAAATACACACAGATCGGCTGGGATAATTTCCAGAACTGGATTCACTCCGGTCTTGACAATATGCTTTATACTCCCAATGGACGGGTGCATAGACTCCTGACCCGCCTGGCTTTTGAAGTTCTTGTCCACCCGTTTCAGCCTTTCATTATTGGTCAACGCTTAATCGGTCCACGTTTTTCAGTTCTCTATGATATTCCGTTGGTTTTTTACGGAGAAAACCAGGCGGAATACGGAAACAATATCGAGGAAAACGAAAAACCGACCATGGATATGTCATTCTTCCACGAGTCCAGACTTGAAGTTATGGATCTGGTTCTTGGGGGAGTAAAAGTTCGGGATTTAATAGAAAAACATGGAATTGAACTCCGTGATCTTACACCATATCTGCCCCTTGATGGTGAGCGGTTGAAAAAAACCGGGACTGAAGTGCATTATCTTGGGTATTACCTGAGGTGGGATCCCCAGGAATGTTATTATTATGCTGCTGAAAATACTGGTTTTCAGGCCAACACTGAACGAACCGAGGGGTCATATTCAAAATACAGTTCAATAGATGACAAAATTGATCCATTACATTATTACACAACGTTGATCAAATTCGGTATCGGACGGGCTACATATGATGCTGCCCAGGAAATCCGCAATGGAAAAATCACCAGAGAGGAAGGAGTAGCTTTGGTGAAACGGTATGACACTGAATTTCCCGTGAAATTTTTTAAGGAAATTATCGATTACATGGGCATTTCCGAGGAGAAATTTTGGGATGTTATCGACAGTGCGAGGTCACCCCATCTTTGGCTGAAGGATAATGATGGAACATGGCAACTCAGGCACCAGGTAGAATAGGACAATCTCCATGAATACTCCTGAAATCACTCTCGGCACCAGAAGAATAGGCAGGGCCTGTCCTCCTCTTGTTATTGCGGAAATCGGCATCAACCACGAAGGTGAAATCGAAAAAGCATTTCAGATGATTGATGATGCTGTCCGAGTAGGTTGTGAGTGCGTTAAATTTCAGTGTCATGTTGTTGAAGACGAAATGATTCCCAACGATGTAATCCCGGGCAATGCCAATGAATCCATATGGGATATTATGAAACGCTGCGCACTCTCAGAAGATGAAGATAGTCGGCTGATGGATTACTGCGGAGAAAAAGGTATACTTTACCTCAGCACTCCTTTTTCAAGAGCGGCTGCTGATCGTTTGGAAAAACTTGGTGTCAGTGGGTATAAAATCGGTTCAGGAGAATGCAATAACTATCCGCTCATAAAACATATCGCCGGGTTCGGCAAACCGGTTATTCTCTCAACTGGCATGAACGATCTTGAATCCGTGGGAAAAGCGGTTGATATTTTGAGGGAAAAAAATATTCCATATGCCCTCCTTCATTGTACCAGCATGTATCCGACACCCTATGATAAAATCAGGTTGCAGGCCATGTCTCAGCTGGAAGATGTTTTTCCTGACAGTGTGGTTGGCTTGTCAGATCATTCCGTCAGTAATTATCCCTGTCTTGGTGCAGTCTCCCTTGGGGCCAGTATTCTGGAGAGGCATTTTGTCTCTGACAAAAGCTGGCCGGGGCCGGATGTTGAGATATCAATGGATCCGGAAGATTTACATCAGCTGATTGAAGGGAGCAGGATAATTCACCAGTGCCTTGGAGGGCAAAAGGAAATCCTACCTGAAGAACAGCCGACAATAGATTTTGCCTATGCGTCTGTAGTGTCCCTGAACAGCATAGAAAAAGGGGATATTCTGACCAGGAAAAATATCTGGGTGAAAAGACCCGGTACCGGAGAGATCCTTGCTGTGGATTTTGAAAAGATTCTTGGTAGAGCGGCGACGGTAGATATTCCTGCAGGGGTACAGATCAAAAAGGAGTGGATCAGTTAATGAAGAAAATAGTCTTCATTACAGGGACCAGGGCTGACTTCGGTAAACTCAAATCACTGATTCACGTTGTAGCCGACAGTGATGATTTTGAGTATTCTATTTTTGCCACCGGCATGCATATGCTCTACAGGTACGGCATGACAGTGGAAGAAATCCATAAGGCCGGATTTACCAATATCTTTACCTATATGAATCAGGTGCATGGAGAGCCCATGGAAATGGTACTGGCTAATACCATAACCGGGTTATCACGATACCTCCATGAGTATCGGCCGGATATGCTCATTGTCCATGGTGACAGGGTTGAGGCCATGGCCGGTGCAATAAGCGGTGCATTAAGAAATATTCTTGTGGGTCATGTCGAAGGAGGAGAATTGTCCGGAACCATCGATGATCTCATACGTCATTCTGTGACAAAACTTGCTCATATTCACTTTGTGGCTAACAGGGAAGCAGAAAATAGATTACTGCAACTGGGAGAGCAACCGGAAACAATACATATAATAGGCTCACCTGATATTGATGTCATGTTATCGAACGATCTGCCTGATATTCAGGAGGTCAGGGAGTATTATGATATTCCATATAAATCTTATGTTCTGGTTCTCTATCATCCTGTTACCACAGAACTGGACAGTCTTGCTGAAAATGTTCGGGAACTGGTGGATTCCATCATAGAGTATGACATGAACTACGTGGTAATCTACCCCAATAATGACTCAGGTTCGGAACATATATTCAATGAATATGAAAGGCTTGGTGCCAGGGAAAATATTCGTATTTTTCCATCATTGCGTTTTGAATATTTTCTGACCCTGTTGAAAAACGCCCGTTTTATCCTTGGCAATTCCAGTGCCGGTATCCATGAAGCACCTGTTTTTGGTATTCCATCTGTCAATATTGGCTCAAGACAGAAGGATCGGTTTTCCTACTGTTCAATCATAAATGTTGGAAACACCAGGGCGGAGATCCTGGATGGTATGGAACGAGCTGAAAAAAACGGGGTTTTCGAACCTTCAAGTTTTTTCGGCATCGGTAAAAGTGCTGAGAAGTTTCTCGATGTTATTCAAAAGGGCTCACTCTGGAAGACGCCAAAGCAGAAGAATTTTCAAAACATCTCTTTTTCCAGTCCGGAATCGTGATGAAACAGGTTACGGCGATAATTACGGCCAGGGGTGGTTCAAAGGGGATTCCAAGGAAAAACATCCGCTTGGTCAATGGGAAACCACTTATTGCGTATACTATTGAGGCTGCCCTGAACTGTCCTCTTGTTGACAGATGTTATGTGACAACCGAAGACAGGGAGATCATGGAAGTCAGTCAGAAATGGGGGGCGGATATCATTGAACGACCGTACCATCTTGCAGAAGATAACTCTCTCAGCAGTGATGTTGTGGTTCATGCCCTGCAGGAACTGGCAGTTGAAAAACTTCCTGAATACTTTGTTCTGCTGCAACCTACTTCTCCCCTGCGAACTGCAGCACATCTTGAAAAATGTCTGCGGGGTTATTTGGAAGCTGGTGTTTCATGCGGGGTCAGTGTGACTCCGGCAGAGCATCATCCCTGGAAGATGCTTATCCGTGACGGGGAGAATATACGACCACTGAAGGATATACAGAGCTTGGAAATGCCAAGGCAACAGCTTCCCGAGGCATTGCGAATAAATGGAGCTATTTATGTGATGCCTTCAAAGCTTTTCCTCGAAAACCAGACATTTTTTATAGAGCCGGCATATTTCTATACAATGGATGCACAATCAAGTATTGATATTGATACAGAAACAGATCTGAAAATTTTTGAACATCTACTTGCATCCTGAAAAAGGAGTTAACTGAAATGGGGGATCAATCCGAAAAAGAGGCGTTACAGCTAGAAGCAATGGCCTTTGACAGACAGATTGATGAGCGATTGGCTGCTGGCCACTTGCCTGACCTGAGAAGAGCTGAGGAGTGCACCTGGTTTTACAATAACAGCTGGCGTCACCCCCATTATATTCAACTGGATTTTGGGGAACAGATTGAATTGATCAGTTCTGCAATAAAAAAGCATAACACTGATGAGAATAAAAGACCGAAAATTCTGGAAGTTGGCTGCGGGCCAGGGCACATGACACTGGAACTTGCCAGAAACGGTTTTAATACAACCGGTATTGATCTTTCTCTGAAATGTATTGAAGTTGCAAAAAAAACTGCAGATGAAGATCCCTGGAAAAAAACAAGGGCCGCACTGAAATATATTCAGGCAGATTTCCTGGAAAATGAGACTTTTCCTGTAAATACTTTTGATGTTGTAATTTTTATCGGGGCATTACACCATTTTCCGGAACAACAGAGGGTTTTATCACAGGTTTCAAAGGTTCTCAGGGAAGATGGTATTATTCTCGTTCATGAGCCCACGAGAGACAGGATGACCGAGGGAAATGCAGCGTTCATACATCTTGTCAAATTATTGTTGTGTCAGAATGGAGGTTTCTTTAAAGAGTATGAAATCCCGGAATCTTTAAAAGCCTACAGGGAACAGATCGGGGAAATTTATGCCGATATGAAATATGAAGATATTTCGGGTGAGAAAAAACAGTCTATCAATGACAATGAAGCCGGTTTTATTGAAATGAGGGAGGGACTCTGCCATTTTTTCAAGGAATTGCACTTTGAGGAGAGATATGCATTCTTCCATGAAATAATAGGGGGACTGCGCTTTGATCAGAAGAAAAACAACATGCTGGCCTCATATCTACGCATGGCAGATGGTGAACTGTGTCGCCTGGGAGTCCTGCAACCGACAGAGTTTTTTTATGTGGGTCGGAAAATAGGTGATAAATAATGGCTGGGATTCGGTTAATTGCACGATTGGATGTGAAAGGGGCAAACCTTATCAAGGGAATTCACCTGGAAGGGTTGAGAGTCATTGGTGATCCCAGGGAATATGCCCGAAAATACTACGAGCAGGGTGCCGATGAAATTATTTATATGGATTGTGTTGCCAGTTTATATGGACGAAATAATTTAACGGAAATTGTTCGACATGCAGCTGAGGATATTTTTATTCCCATGACAGTGGGAGGTGGAGTACGCTCAGTGAGTGATGTTGAAATGCTTTTACGTGTTGGTGCAGACAAGGTGGCAGTGAACACCGCAGCTGTAGCCCGCCCTGAACTGATATCAGAAATAGCCACCAGATTTGGTTCGCAGTGCATGGTTTTATCCATTGAGGCCAAAAACAAGGAAAAGGGTCGGTGGGAAGCTTATACTGACAATGGTCGTGAAAAAACCGGAATAGACGTGATTGAGTGGGCAAAACGGGCTGCCGATCTTGGCGCAGGTGAGATACTGCTGACATCAATTGACCGGGAAGGAACCAGAAAAGGATACCAGGTTGATCTTGTGAAAGCCGTGTCCACAGCAGTTACTATTCCTGTAATCGCAAGCGGAGGAATGGGGGGAGTTGACCATCTGCAGCAAGTTACAGAAGAAGGGAAAGCAGACGCTGTTGCCATGGCAGATATAATTCATTACAACCGTATGACCATTGGTGAAATCAGAAAGGAATCCCTTGCTGGAGGGGTCAAGGTAAGCAGAAGATGAGCAGACTGGTTACAATCATTGATTATGGCATGGGTAACCTGTTGAGTGTTGCCAACGCTTTTGAAAAATGTGGCGCCGAGGTGAGAGTGTCTGATCGCTATGAACATGTCGCCAGGGCAGATCTTCTCGTTTTGCCCGGGGTTGGGGCGTTTGCAAAGGCCATGGATGAACTGAAGAAAAATAATCTGGATGAGGCAATCAGAGAGTTCAGCCGAACCGGCAATCCTTTTCTTGGAATATGCCTGGGAATGCAGATGATGTTAAGCCAGAGCAGAGAGTTTGGAACACATGACGGACTGGGACTTATTGATGGTAGTGTTGAACCGATAGAAAAGACCACTTCAGACGGGTTACCCCATAAAATTCCCCATATTGGCTGGACAGGCATAAGGCCGCCCGGTTCAAGGGATGATTGGTCTGGAACAATTTTGCAGAAAACCGCAGTTGACACGCCCTTTTATTTTGTCCATTCGTTTACCGCAGTCCCTCGATTTCAAAAGCACAGGCTGGCAGATGCAAACTACAACGGCAGGCTGATCTCAGCAGCAATTCATTCCGGATCAATGTTCGGCTGCCAGTTTCATCCCGAAAAAAGCGGCAGGGCAGGGTTGGAGATAATCCGCTGCTTTCTGGGAATGTAATTTCAATTCATAGTTGTTTGTCGGGGCGATGATCGTTGCTATCCTATATTAGAAAATCAGAGAATGGTTACCTCCAGGGGGCGGTTTTCCTCGCTAATTTATTAGTCAGACCATTTCTGTATAACTCTGCCCGGAAGAAAAACCAGTTCACTGGAGATGTATATTCCAAGCTCCTGTCTTTTAAACAGTCTGATACACTTTTTATTCTTGGCAGTGGTGAATCCATTAATGACCTTGATGATCATCAATTTGACGTAATACAACAATGTGATTCCATAGGTTTTAATTTCTGGCTTCTTCATGAGTTTGTGCCGACATTCTATGTCGCTGAATTTCTTCCGAAGAGCACACGATCGGATTTGCTTTGGAAAAACCTTGCGGCAAGAACGAATGATTATCATAACGTGCCGATTGTTTTCAAATACAGTGCTGCTTTCCTGGAACAGAGACTCAACATCCCGAAAAATATCGGGAACTGGTATGTTCTACCTCATCTTTCAATACCTGGCAATGGGACCGGGTCGTTTGGGAGATGGCTGAAGTTTCTTGATATGTCAGGAATACTGACAGGCAGAATCGTTGGGGATATTACTCTTTTTCGCCAGGCATCTCTGAGTTGGATTCTTGTTTTTGCGCTTCGGTTACAGTATAAAAAAATCGTGTTTTGCGGTGTGGATCTGAATTCACCCAATTACTTCTATGATATGCGGGAGGCTGACACTTTCTCGAGCTCTCTTTTTATTCCTCCCCGCGAATTTTTTTCAGAAGTACATCCAACCAATAACTCCTCTAATTGTAATGGTCACATGCCAATTTCAAATGTGATAGATGTTTTTGCAGAAAAGATATGTTCAAAACATCACATTGATTTATTTACAGCATCCGAGAAATCAGCTCTGTATCCCGGATTACCATTGTATTTGTGGTAATTATCCGTGTAACTCCTTTTTAAATTATTCATGCTATTAAAATCAGATAGGAAAACAAGGGAACATAGAAATAGAAAAAGAAGACGGGAAATTGAAAAAATTGTCACACAAATAAAACAGTTTCGTGATAATTCCGATAGTTCCGAACCTCACAATATGATTCTCGAATTCGGTTGTGGTAACGGATTTCAAATACCGTATTTACAGGAATTGGGACAAGTTTTTTCGACTGATATTTATACCAGTGATGAAATAAGGAGATTGCCCAATCACACGTTTTGCGTCAGTGATATAAAAAACCTTCCTTATCGCGACGGATCATTTGATATTATTTTTTCAAATCATGTAATAGAACATCTCCCTGATCATGAATCTGCTTTCAGAGAGTTAAAAAGAATTGCTGCAGGGGATTGCCTCTTTGTTTTTTCTCTTCCGACAAATATCTGGCTCCTGTTATCACTTCCATCGAAATATCTCGGTAAAATTTCCGCCTTTCTTCAGATAGTTTATAAAAGAAAAGTGAAAGACGGTATCCAGCAGTCATTGGTGAATGATGATAACGCCGAAAGGCTTGAACGGGAAAGTATGTTAGGTAATTTACCTTCGGAAAAAGACGAAGCAATTACTTTTAAAAAAGCATTTCTACCGCGTGGACATGGTATCTACAAACAATTTGGTCGATGTTACAGGTCATTCAGGATAAAAGCCTGGTCAGATTTTTTTAGAAATTTTGGCTTTGAAATTCTTGAAACCACACCTCTTTTACTTTATGGGCCTTCAGAAAGACCGGTTATACCTACAACAGCAATATTTGAGAGAACGGGAATATGTTCCAGTGTTCTTTTCGTTCTTCAATTGAAAAAAGAAGAAAAGTAAAATCCATATATCCAGTATGAAGAGAAAAGAAAAATATGATAATAACAGGTCCATTTTCTTTTTAATCTGTAGTCTTTTTGACAGACGGGAAAGAAGAGAGATGTACTTTATTTTCATTGCGTTGATTATAAGGGGTGTTTTTGAAATTGTTGGTGTTGCTTCCATAATGCCTTTTATGGCTGTTGTATCAAACAGTGATGTTATCCAAACTAACCAGTTTCTCAAGTGGGCCTATACATTTTTTAGCTTTGAGACCTCAAGACATTTTCTGCTGGCCCTCGGACTGTTTGCATTTCTGGCTCTGGTTTTTAATAATCTACTTGCAGCTTTGACAGACTGGTTTCTTATTAAATTCATTCATATGCGCGGACATGTTCTGGCGCAGAGATTATTGGCCGGTTATCTGAAAAAGCCGTATTCATGGTTCCTGTCAAGGAACACTGCAGATATGGGCGCCAATATTTTGAATGAAGTGGCAAATTATATGAAAGGGGTACTCAGACCTTTTATTGAAATGCTTGCCAGATCAATTGTATCACTCTTTATTATGGGACTTCTAATAAAAGTAGATCCTTTTCTGGCCCTTGTAGTTTCCCTGACCCTGGGCGGCGCCTACGGTGTTATTTTTTATTTTGTCAGAAAACGCCTGACACGTGCTGGTAAGGACAGGGTTTATGACAGCCGTCGACAATTCAAATATATCAATGAATCTTTGACAGGAATAAAAGATATCAAAGTTCTGGGCAGGGAAAAATATTTTTTTGATTCCTTCTCAAAACATTCCTACCGGGCTAATTATAATCAGGCCATCTATCAGATTGTTTCTCAATTGCCTCGCTATGCTCTGGAAATGGTAGCATTTGGCGGCATTCTTCTCATTGTCCTTTATTTTATCGCTCTACGCCAGAATACGGATAATATTATTCCATTGATTGCTCTATATGCCTTCGCCGGCTACAGACTCATGCCGGCCCTCCAGGGAGTCTTCGGCGGCTTGACCTCCTTGAAATTCAATATACCTGTTTTGCACAGAATACTGGATGCACTCGAGAACGATGTACAAAATGAAAATATCATGGATGAATGGCAGGGAGGAGAAGGGCCCATTTTAAACCTGTCTGATACAATTGAAATGAATGATATTGAGTATACTTATCCGGAAGGAGAGAGAAAGGTCTTGGATGGTCTTGACCTGACGATTTCCGCGAATACTACCGTGGGGCTGGTCGGTACAACCGGTGCCGGAAAAACAACTCTGGTTGATATTCTTCTTGGTCTTTTTCAGCCGGATAAAGGTTCTCTTACCATTGACGGTATACCGTTGAAAGAGGAAAACTGCAGACATTGGAGGAATAATGTAGGTTATGTACCGCAGAATATTTTTCTGTGTGATGATACCGTTATAAATAATATTGCTCTTGGGGTAACACCCGAAAACATAGATTTTTCATCCGTTGAGAAAGCTGCCTGCCTTGCCGATATACATGATTTTATAATGCAAGAATTGCCTGAAGGATATAATACGGTGATCGGAGAACGGGGAGTAAGGCTTTCAGGGGGGCAGAGGCAGCGTCTGGGTATCGCCAGGGCAATGTATCATGATCCGGATGTGATAATTATGGACGAGGCAACCAGTTCTCTGGATGGTGTGACTGAAGACAACATAATAAAGGCGATCCATACACTTTCAAAAAAGAAAACAATCATTATGATTGCCCATCGCCTTAAAACACTTCACGAGTGTGATATCATTCATTTCCTGAACGAGGGTAAACTGTATGCCTCGGGATCATATGAAGAGCTGTTTTCCACGTGCACTCTCTTCAGAGAACTGGCCGAAGCGGGAGGAAGCACCGGCGGGAAAGAAAACCAGTTATGAACTATTTTGTAATACGTCTGCCGCTTACCTATATCAACGCTGTTGAGGCACGTCATTTTTTCAGGATTTCATCTGAAGACAGTATTCTGATTATTCTGTATCAGAACGAGCAGAGTGTGGATATACGTCAGATCAAAAAAATTCTTGTTGAAGGTGAATGGAAGAAAATATACTGGCTTCCTTATAATGTCGATGCCTGTCTGGCTGACTCTGAAAAGGGTCTTGAAACAAATCTCTTCTTGAAGTTCTGGTCCCGACAAAAAGCAATTCGATCATTTATCAAAGATTATAAAGACACTCTGAAAAAACAGGAGAAAGCCGATAGAATTTTTATCGGTGATGCCACAATTGCATCCATGCGACATATAGTCAACAGTCTGGAGCCATCAGAGACCGTAGTTATAGATGAAGGGTCAAAGGTATATTTTAATTATACTCGATATATCGATGGGATGGATGAAAACATTAAAAACAGGATCAATAAGATTTACCTGAAAAATTGCATAGCAGAAAAAGTGTTCGGGTATCGGATGAGGGAACTTGAGGAGATCTCCTTTTTTTCCGCATGGGATCTGAAGCCTCACCGAAAAGTGCAGGTGTATAAAAACAATTTTACATACCTTGGCAGACGATTGAGGGATTTACAAAGAACCGAGGAAGTATACTTTCTTGGAGCTCCTCTTGTTGATCATAAACGGTTTGATACTGATGTTTATTACAATTATCTCTTAAGAATAAAAAACTATTTTTCAGACAGGCCTGTATTGTATATCCCGCATCGTGATGAAACTGAACCGCATCTTAACCGGGTAAGGCAGGAAACAGGTTTCGAAATTGCTCGCTTTGATTTACCCATAGAATATAAGATATGCGTAGATGGTCCGGTACCCCACATCCTTGCAGGATTTCTGTCTTCGGCATTGCAGACGTGTGATAAAATTTTTAATGGTTATGTGGAAGTTATATCGTTTTATATTGAAAACTACCATTTTCAATGGCAGAGACATGAATACGAGGAACAGTATAATTATTTGAAATCACGTCAAACAGCAAGTTTCAAGGTTATTTCACCCCCTGAATTCACAGCATGACAGCATATTCAATGAAAATCATTTTAAGAAAGACAATCTTTTCCGGACATACTGGTTACAAAAAGAATATTTTATTCACCATTTTAATATTCATCTTCTTATTTCAAAAGGTATCATTGGCTGAAACAGGTGACATGACCTGTTTTCAGGAAAAATGGCCATACGAACTCAGTGATATATCACCTGATCCTGAACTGATACGTGGGCACCTTGAAAATGGAATGCGATATATTATCAAGGAAAACCACGAACCCGAAAAGCGTGTGGCACTTTATCTTGACGTGCAGGCCGGTTCCCTGAATGAGAAGGAAAACCAGAGGGGCATTGCCCATTTCCTTGAACATATGATGTTCAATGGTTCATTACATTTCCCCCCCGGATCGCTGGTCAGTTATTTCCAGGAAATTGGTATGAACTATGGCGGGGACGCCAACGCACATACTGGTTACAGTGAGACAGTGTATAATCTTGTGCTTCCTGACGGAAGGATACAGGATCTTGAAAAAGGACTCCTTGTTCTTGCAGACTATGCCCGGGGCGCGCTCCTGCCGGAAAATGAAATAAACAGAGAGCGAGGCGTTATTTTGGCTGAAAAGAGGGCCAGGGACTCTGCCCTTTATAGAACTCATATTGCCAGTACATCATTTGCCTTTCGAGGCACAAGAATTCCTGAGCGAACAATAATTGGCAAAGAAGAGATACTTAAAACTGCAGGCAGATCGGTTTTGAAATCATATTACGACTCATGGTACAGACCTGAAAACATGGTTCTTGTTGTCGTCGGGGACATCGATCCTGGGAAGGCGCGGCAGAGCATAGAAAAACTCTTTTCTTCTTTGCGTGCTGCAGGGAAAAAACCTGTCTGCCCTGATTTCGGTCATCTGCAGCACAGGGGAGATGAATTTTTTTATTATTATGAGCCTGAACTGGCCAAAACAAATGTTTCCATTGAATCCTTATGGGATAAAACTCCCCGCAATGATTCAATTGCTCTTGAAACCCAGGAAATAAAACGCTTCATAGCTGCCATGATAATACGATACCGTCTGCAGAAAATCCTGGAAAAACCAGATGCACCCTATACAGGAGCAGGATTTTACTATGGCGATCTTGAGGGCCGAATCGGCTATGGTTCAATATCAGCTCAGACCGATGGATCACATTGGCGGGAAACTCTGGCGTTACTCAACAAAACTCTCAGACAGGCGCTTCAGTTCGGATTTTATGAACATGAGCTTGAAAGAGCCAGAAAAGAGATACTTGCCGGTTTTGATGCGGCAGTCTTGCAGGAAAAGAACGAAGATTCCAGGTTTATTGCCCGTAAAATCATCCGCCATATCAACAGCAACCGGGTCCTCCAGTCAGCAGAGCAGGAGAGAGATCTCTTTGGCCCGATAGTGAAAGATTTTTCACTGAGTGATATTTATCAGGAGTTTAAAAAAATATGGGATCATGACAGCAGGCTGATTTCAGTAACCGGTGATGTCAAGCTTGAAAAAGGAAAAAAGGAAATCAAAGCAGTCTATCAGGATTGCCTGAAGCAGCCAATAACTATCTTTAAAGATAACAAAAAAGGTGAATTCCCTTATTTGGAAACACCGGAATCAACCACTCCCTTCAAACAGGTTTTCAATTCCCCTGAGCTGGGTGTTGAAGTTATTCGATTTGAGAATGGTACAGTTCTTAATTTGAAAAAAACCGATTTTCGGAAAAATGAAATTCAGGTGACAGTCAGTTTCGGGACAGGAGAGCTGGATGAGCCGCAGCCTGGCATGTCAATGATTGCTGAGGACGTGATCAATGAATCCGGAACAGGTAAATTCAGTAAATCTGAACTGAATGAAATACTTGCCGGAAGCACCGTGGAGCTCGGTTTCAGTATTCAGGAGTCCTCTTTTCTCTGGCAGGGCAGTTCCCTGACTAAGGACTTTGATGTTCTTCTCGAATCAATTTACAGTCATGTATTTGATATAACAGCAAGAAAAACAGTCTTCGAATCGGTTATGATCGATGTCGAGCAAATGTATAAAAAACTGGAGCAGGATGTTGACGGAGCGGTCCCCCTGAAGATACTTCCATTTCTGGCGAATGGAAATCCTCATTTTGGTTTGCCTCCTCGGGAATCAGTTCTCAAAATTGATTTCCCAGAACTTTCAGCATGGGTTAATACCCTTATTCCTGAAAATGATCTTGAAATTTCCATAGTTGGTGATTTTGACAGAAAAGAAGTCATTAAGGGGATTCGGAAATATTTTTCCGGATTGAAGCTTTTTCCCCACAATACTCCAGAGGTTGAGAGAATTTCTTTCCCGAAAGGGAAAAAAAAGGAGATCAAGGTTCAGACTTCCATCGGGAAATCAGTTATTCTTGTTGCCTGGTTGACTGAAGATTTCTGGGAGATTAGCAGGACCAGAAAATTTCACCTTCTTGCTTCCGTTATTGAAGATCGGCTGCGAAAGGTATTGCGGGAAAAAATGGGTGCTACTTATTCGCCGGAGGCGTTCAGCACTAACAGCAGAACATACAGGGATTATGGTTTTCTTGCAGTCCATGTGACTGTAGAGCCTGGCAGAGAAGAAATGATCGAAAAGGAAATTTTCAGAATTGCAAAAGAGCTTCGGGATAATGGTGTGACAGATGAAGAGCTTGAAAGAGCAAGAAAGCCCCTGCTGACCTCAATAAGGGACAGTCTTGAAAATAACAGCTATTGGCTTTATTCGGTTCTACTACGATCTTCGATCCATCGGGAACAGCTGGACTGGCCTCTGACCATTGAAAATGAGTATGCAAACATTAAAAAAGAGGAACTTGATATACTGGTAAAAAAATATCTGACAGAAGGAAGGGCTGCTGTGGGAGTAGCCAGACCGGTAGAGAAGTAGTCTGTTGAACAAAATCAAACTGGAGCACCTTATTTTATTTGATTTTTCTGGAAATGTGTGCATAATTAAGAGAGTGAGTTACAAGTTTTTTCCAGCCCATAACTGCTTGACCCGGAGGAAAACCATGGACAGAATGGAAACGGTCCTGAAAAAACACTCTTTTGCCGGATTTCTTGGGAAAGTGAAACGAAGAAATACCAGGACACGTGTACAGGGATTCGTTGGGGATATTGCTGTAGGTTCATCAGTAATTTGTGGAGATGTGGCTGACATCTCATGCAGTGGTATTAAAATGACGGCGTTGCCGGAAAATTTTTCTGCAGTAAAACACATCTATACAACTGTTGTCTCCGGTGATGGTAAGCATTATAAATTACTTGTTAAACCATGCTGGAAAAAAAGAAATGCAGATGGTGATGTTGAAATCGGGTTTAAAATTATGGATGCACCATTGGAGTGGGTCGATCTTACCCTGAATATAAGTTCCGGTGTTGACGATTCAAGGGAGGAGTTAGGCTTTCACGCGTAGCTGATACTGGAAATAGGGTTTTATTTTTAATCAGTTTGAAGGGCGCAGAATTATTTAATTCTACGCCCTTTTTCTTTGGGAATCCTGCCTCGGCAGGTATTTCTGCCGCAGACGGGTTTTTCATTACTCTGTTGCGCCCAGAGGCCATAAATAGTTGCCCCCCTGGTCTACAGTGCCAGGGTATAGAGGGAATAAGCATATAATCCCTTTGGATCTCTCACCTTCAGCAGATCTTTCATTCCATTTGATACATTATTTTCCAGGAAATATATAAATGGTTGAACTATTTTGAGCTTTTCGGTTAAAAATGTGCCTTCAATCCCATCTGTTAAATATCGGATAAATTGCTCCCGAACAGAAATTGGCTTTTGAAGGAATTGCCTGTGATAGTCTTTCAGTTTTGCCATACCAGCTGCAGCTTTGACTGCATCATCCAAACTGCCGAGCCTGTCCACAAGGCCAAGTTTGACCGCTGTCGTACCATCGTATACCCTTCCTTGGGCAATTGACTGAACATGAGACTTCTCAAGTTTTCGACCAGTGGATACAATATTGATAAATTGTTCATATCCCCTGGAAATTGTCTGATGAATTGCCGATTTCAGCGGTTCGGAGAGGGGACGGGCCAGGTTAAGACCTGATGCAAGGGGTGTGGTTCCTATTCCATCACTGTGGATACCATAGGTTGAAAGTGTTTTTTCAAATGTCGGTATTGCACCGAAAATACCTATAGATCCGGTTATTGTTGCCGGTGATGCCCAGATTTCATCGGCATCTGCAGCTATCCAGTAGCCCCCTGAAGCGGCAACGGCTCCCATGGACACAACCAGAGGTTTGCCGGTTTTTTTAAATTCAAGAAGCTCCTGTCGTATAATTTCCGAGGCAAACGCTGAACCACCACCTGAATTAATACGAAGGACAAGAGCCTTTATGGAAGCATCTTTTTTGGCCTTGTGAATCATTTCACTCAAGGAATCTCCACCAATAATCCCTGCTGGTTGTTTTCCCGGTACAATGTTTCCCTCTGCGACCAACACCGCAATTTTTCCTTGACTGTAAGCCGATTTCAACCTGTTTCGCAGCAGTTTCAGGTAATTTCCGGAAGAGATATGGTTGTTTTTCAGGGAGTCCTGACTTCTTCCTGTTACTTTTGTGAGATAGGCAGAACTCTGTTCACGGGTGAGCAATTTATCGACCAGGCCAAGCTTGAGAGCCAGTTTTGCACTGTCACCTCCCGTTGATTTAAGTTGTGCTGCCAGGTCGGATGTATATTTCCTGATAGCTGACGGTTTCAGGGGGCGCAGCTTTTTTATATCGTCAGTATAGAGATTCCAGAGCGCCGTCAACCATTCCCTGGTCTGTTTCCTGTCTTCCGGTGACATGCTGTCCCGGGTCATTGGTTCAAGGGCGGATTTAAAGGTCCCTACTTTGAAAATATTGTAGTTAACCATCAATGTATCCAGAGCCTGTTTGAAATAGAGGTGATAAACACCAAAACCGTGGAGAAAAACCGTTCCCATCGGATTAAGAATAACAGTGTCAGCGTATGCGGCCAGGTAGTACTGAATCTGTGTATAATTATCCTGGGCAGCTATTATTCTTTTCCCTGCAGCTCTGAATTGTTTCAGTGCTCTGCCGATTTCACGCAGTTGGTTCAGTCCTGCACGGTTAAGGTGCCTGAGATCAAGACGCAAAACAGTAATGTCTTTGTCCGCAGTGGCCCCATCAATTATATCAAGTATATCCTGAAGGAGTGTTTCTGCCTCGAACTCAGAAGCAGGATCGGTTGGCAGATACATTTTTTCAATGGCGGAGGTGAATCTTTTTTCCTCTACAACATTACCGGAGATTGTCAGATCAAGGGTTGTATTGGGAGAAAGATGAATACCTTTTCGGGGCATCAGAGAAAAAACAACCAGAATGATCACCAGGATAAAAAGGAGATTAAAGACAAGATTACGTAAGGTTGTGAATACCTTGCCTGTATATTTAAAAATGGTCAGAATCGATAGAATGAGATCTTTCATTAATGAAAATACCCGGTAAAGAAAGTGGTCCTGGATAAAACCGTCACGGATTCATACCAACTATAACCGCATCGAATTCTTATTCAACCTAAATCCTGTACTTAGGTTCAACCTCAATCTGGGCAGCCGTCAGGGAAATGGTAACAGAAGTTGATGTGGCCTGTTACCCTTATTCAGGGTGAGATTTGAAATGGATATACCCAGTAATCGAACGTCACGCGTTCCAGCTTCCGTCATTCGCAGTAGCTCCGGAAGACAGTGAAGGATATCACTTTTGCTGAAAATTGGGTTTTTAAGCGTTCGTGAACGGGTGATTGTTGTAAAATCAGAATATCGTATTTTCAAGGTAACCGTGTATCCTCCTGTCTGTAATTTCAACAGGGATCGTTCTATTTTTTCTGCTATTGCAGAGAGAATATCCAGCACCCTCTCAATTTCTCTGATATCCTGGCGGAGGGTGGTTTCACTGCCCACCGATTTCCTGATCCTGTTCGGCTGAACAGGTCGATTGTCGATTCCACGCACAATATCACTGAGAAAGGAGCCGGTCTTGCCAAAATGGATTATCAATTTTTCCCTGTCCCACGAACGCAGATCAGAACCATTTTTAATACCGAGATCAGTCATTTTTTTCTCAGTTACCTTTCCAACTCCAAAAAATTTCCCGATGGGAAGGGAAGAAAGGAAATCCATGGCATGTTCCGGTGGAATTGTCGTGATTCCATTGGGCTTATGAACATCGGAGGCCACTTTTGCCAGAAATTTATTGTAGGATACTCCTGCTGATGCTGTCAGGCCTGTTTCACGAAAAATCTGTCTGCGTATTTGTTCGGCCACCAGGGTAGCCGACGGATTATTGGTGTTATTTACGGTTACATCAAGAAATGCCTCATCGAGAGAAAGGGGTTCAACCAGATCTGTGTATTGCCTGAATATCTTCATGATTTTCAGAGAAACTTCCTTGTACCTGTGTATACGTGGACGAACGAAGACAGCCTGGGAACAGAGTCTGGCAGCCATTGAGCATGGCATGGCAGAATGGATACCAAAAACACGTGCTTCATAGGAACAGGCGGCCACAACACCCCGGCTTTTGGGGCGTCCACCGACAATAAGAGGTTTGCCCCTGTACCGGGGGTTATCTTTTTGCTCCACAGAGGCATAAAATGCATCCATATCTATATGAATTATTTTTCTTTTGGTATACATTCAAGTAGAGTGGGCTGTAAATACATGATACCTCAATCCTGCAATTGGCAGTTTCGGAGTCTACGTCACCTGTTGGAGAATGGAAGTGCAGGATTCAGGTGGTAAATTATCGCAGATCTTTCAGCTTTTCATGGTCTTTTCTATCAGAACAGGGAAGCGATTACGAATTCAGATTTTTTATAACATAGCAGATTCATGGATAAAAAAAAGATAATTAGTATGAGCCTTCTTTTTGAAGGGTTACCGGAAAATCATATCGAGGAACTGGCTGGCATTGCAATAGAAAATGTTTACGGAAAAGGTGAGACGATTTTCTTCGAAGGGGATGAGGGGAACGGATTCTACATGGTGGGTGAGGGAAAGGTAAAGATATTCAAGATGTCACCTGCTGGTAAGGAACATATTCTTCATATTTTTGGCCCCGGCGAACCGTTTGGCGAAGTTCCGGTTTTTCACGGCTTGCCTTTTCCTGCGACTGCAGAACCGTTGGTGAAGACAAGGACACTGTTTTTCCCCAGAGACAGGTTCACCAGATTGGTGGAAGCAAATCCGGCAATTGTTCTCAAGATGCTTGCAGTTCTGTCCATGCGTTTGCGCCGTTTTGCCACCCAGATTGAAAATCTTTCTTTGAAGGAAGTTCCCGCACGTCTTGCCGGGTACCTGATTTATCTCCGGGATGAACAGGGTGGCTCAGATGAGGTAAGGCTGGAAATTTCCAAAGGACAGCTTGCCAGTCTGCTTGGAACCATTCCTGAAACGCTCTCCAGAATTTTTGCGAAGATGAGTGAAGAGGGATTGATCCGGGTGAAAGGGAAGGTTATCAGCCTGCTGGATCCGGAGGCACTCGCGGAGAAGTAGATAGTGCTTACTCATAAATGGCTTTTTTGCCCGATTTATGCGTCGCTGAGAATAAAACCTGATGATCAGGCATTCGGGTATAAGACAGCAGGACGTCACGGAAGAGCTTATTGCCCGAACACATAACGACAGTTTTTTACCAGGACAGTGGGAGGAATATGTGTTTTTTCGAAAATGTCATAACCCTCCTTAAGGTTGTGCCAGAATGAATCCCATTTTCCCCGGTGGAGCAGCATGTTTTTTTTTGTCATTCTAAAAGGAAATATATGAACTGCAAATGATCCCTGGCAGCCGGAAAGGGCTGCATTGGCAATGGTGTAAATCTCTTCCATGCGGTAGTTGGCCATGGCAAAACAACCAATGGAATTGCATTTTCCATGTACCATGAGGGCAGAACCTGTTCTTTTGTGGCAACGATCGAACTGATTCGGGAATCCCAGATTGAAGGAAAGATGATGTTTTGACCAGGGATTCATCTGTTCAACTCCCACCCTGTAAAAACCTTCAGGTGCCTGGCGATCTCCTTCTTTCAGTTTTGGTCCAATATCTCCTGACATGTCACAAACAAGAAAACTCTTGTACAAAACATATGTTCGTTCTTTTTTTACCCAGAGTTCCAACTCTGGTGGTTCTTTGAAAATTCTGATAAAAATTGGAGAACCTGGAATAAGGTTCTTTTTTTTCATTTTGCTTCTTATATCAGGCAGATTATGTTGTAATATTTTTTCGGCGTGGGGATTCAATGGGGTAAGACAATTTACAGCCTGTGCAGGTATGGATGACAACATGAAAACAGCAATGGCTGTCATTAACCAGATTGCAGATCTGAACATGATGGACCGATTTGGAATTCCATATAAAATCTTGACTTGCCGGTGATATTTCATTAGTACCATAAAAATTTTTAAAAGATTTATTTCTGTTCTTTTTGGATATCCGGTAATTTCGGGAGTCAAGTGTTAAAAAAGAGAGGTTAAGGGTGCATAAAAAGCGTTCAGAACCGTTGGTTTCAGTCATAATTCCAGCATATAATCACGAAAAGTTTATCGAAGCAGCCGTTGAGAGCGTACTTAATCAGACAATGGATGATTTGGAACTGGTCGTGATTGATGATGGATCAACCGATAATACCGGTCATATTGTTCGTGGCTACAGTGATTCCAGGCTCAGCTATTATTACCAGGAAAACCAGGACGCCTACAATACCATCAATCGTGGCCTGGGCCTGGCAAAAGGAACATTTATAGCCATCCTCAACTCAGATGATGTATATACAGAAAATCGGCTGGAAAGGCTCGTTGAATATGCAAAAGAAAATCAGTCGCAGGTCGTTTTCACTGATGTAATTCCCATTTCTGACGAGGGTGTTGAATTTGCTGATCCCGCCTTCGGGTGGAATATCTGGCATAAAAAAAACCGAAAATTTTACTTTAAATGTGGAGATATTTATACAGCCTTTCTGAAAGGGAATTTCATGGTGACCACTTCAAATCTTTTCATGACCGTTGAAGCGGTAAAGAAGACCGGTAATTTCTGCTCCTTACGTTATCTTCATGATTATGATTATATTTTCAGGCTGATGCTTTCATGCCCCGGGAAGGTCCATTATCTTGCTGATGAAAAACTTCTCTATTATCGAATTCATTCTGGAAATACTCTTGGAGAGGCTGCCGTTATCGGAAGAGAGCAGGATCAGGAACTTATTTCCAGATACATGCTGGAAAAAGTTCCTGATGATTTGAAGAAAATTGTTCGTTCAGGCAGTGAAAGACTGGTAGAACTGGAAAAAGAGCTCTGTGACGTTCGTACTTTACTCACAGATACAGAGCACCCTGGAGTACAATCAGCCACTGGACAATTGCTGAAAAGTATTGCCCGTTGTGTCAGAAAAAGAGTGTTTCACCACTCCTGAAACTTTTTTTATTTTTTTATTTTTTTATTTTTGATGGACTCGTAAAAAGTCGTTCAACGTTCTCAGATGGACTCTGGAAAAACTTCGATATACAAGGCGTGGCGGTGTCGTGTAAGCGCAGGCGTACATAGAGTACGTCGAGCATTACACGATCACCCCACAACGCAGTAGATCGGAGTTTTTACGAGTCCATCATTTTTTAAATCAATGTCCACTTCATGAAATTGCAGACATTCTATTCTTTAAAAACTCTTGTTAAAGAGGGCAGACGCAGGGCGGAGAAGAAAGATGTTATCACTTTTGATCTGTTCGACACCCTTCTTGTTCGCAGAATACATGATCCTGACCTGGTGAAACTGCCGGTTGCAAGATTCATTGCAACGCTTGCTCAATCACATGGGGTGGAAATCGGCTGGCAGCAGGTTCAGGCTGTTCGGGACCGGGTTGAACAGGAGCAGCGCGATGAGACGGGTACTCGTTTTGACGATCACGAGGCATGTTATCCCGTTTTTATGGAAAAAACCCTTCGGGAAATATTTTTGGAAAAATACTGGGATGGGCTGTTGCAGGAAGTTACCGGGTATGAGCTGAAAATGGAGAATTCCATGCTGGTTCCCAGAAAGGAGCTGGTCCAATGGCTTGATGAACTGAAGAAAAAAGAAAAACGGTTGTTCATTATTTCAGATATGTATTTGCCGGCATCCCATCTCAAGGTGCTGGTGGCTTACGCAGGACTTGATGGTTTGGTTGATGATGTTATCTCTTCCGCGGATACTTTCCTGGCCAAAGCTTCAGGCAGAGGTTTTGAGTTTGTTCAGAAAAAGTATTCTCTTGAGAAGGAAAAATGGCTCCATATCGGTGACAACGGTTTTTCCGATGGTCTTCGCGCCGAAGAATTTGGGATTGAGGCTTTTATTATCAAAGATCCCGGGGAAAGCATGCGAAAATCCATTGTCAAGCGTTACGTGAACTACAGCGATGGTCGTCCTTTCTGGCGTGGCAGAGCTCTACAGCAGCTGATGGCTCCTCTTGAAGGTGAAAACAGTCCCAGACCCGACCTCTATATTGAAGGATATAATTTTATAGGTCCCCTTATCGGTTCTTTTATCCAGGAATTAATTAGAAAATGTCGTGAGAACAATATAACAAAAGTTTTTTTCCTGTCCAGGGAAGGACATACCTTTAAAAAATACTGGGAAGGGGCAGTACCTTTTCTCTGCCCGGATAATTCTCAGCCGGAGATAGAATACCTTTATGTCAGCAGAATAGCCCTTGCTGGAGCCTGCTGTGCCCACCAGGGATTGACCAAAACCAATGTGGATATAGCCTTTCTCCCGGCCGGAAACCGGGATTTTCATGACGTATGCCGTATCTTCAGCCTTGATGTTGAGCCGTTTCAGACGATTTTGCAGGAACATGGTCTTGAAACCGAAACCTGCCTCAGTCATGTACATGATGGTTACGATCCGGAGAATCGTAAAAAACTTAATACAATGCTGGGGAACGTCACATTTCAGGAAGAGGTGAAAAGACAGACCCAGCCTTCAGGGAGAGCTCTTGAGATGTATCTTGAGGATATCGGGTATTTTGAGCACGATAATGTGGCCATTGTCGATATTGGCTGGCTGGGTACTATCCCAAGATTTTTCAACGAGGCAATAGCCCATCGAAAAGACAGACCCTGCTGTTTCTCATATCTCTTTGGAGCAACCAGGGGGATTCCCTATCCTCAGGATGATAAAAACCGTCTTGAAGGCGTCATGTACGACAGGGATCGTTTTGATCTTGCCGCCAGCACTCTATTTTATGCACGGGATCTTTTTGAAGAGGCCTGCAGGGCTCCGCATCCTACCCTGAACGGCTACAGGTTGAAAGAAGATGGCGGTTATGAACTGGAGTTCAGGAAAACTGACGACGCCATAGGAAGAGCGGAACTGGAACAGGATCAGTATTTTGCTCCCCTGCAACAGGGTATTATCGATTCAGCCAACAGGTTTGGCGCAGCCTCCGCTCTTCTGGGTTACGACCTCCAGGATTTTAAACCGTGGCTTAACTACCTGTTTGTGTCAAAACTTGCCTTCCCGAAATCGAGGGAAATTATAAATATCAGACACCGGAATCACCTGGATGACTTCCATGGCAGCAAAAAGCCCAGAAAAGATTTTGGACAGGGAATACGTTCCCTCTGGGAGTATTCCTACCTGCAGCTCAGGCTGAATCCTTTGCTTCGATTACAGTTGTTTTTCAGGCATTTACGGGAGCGTATTAACGAATGAAAACTGTATTCACAAAACGATACGACCTGCGGGGCAATGAACTTGCACGTCTTGGCAAAACAGCTCTTCTTTCAAAATGGATTCCTTTGGGTAATTTTCGGGGTGGTCCCGGGGCACGGTGTCTGTTAACCCTTGCAGTGTTGCACTATTGCGGCGGAATTCTTTACTGGTTCCTGGGGAAATATGGGGACAGGCTGGGACTGCTGAGAAAAATAAAAAACAGGTTTATGTAATTTTCAACGCAAAGGTTTGGCAATAATTCTTCTTCGGTTTGGATGAAGTTTGAACTGTCTGGCGGAAACAGTTTTATCCAGTTTCAGAGAACGATTACCGATTCGAATCTCAGTTCCTGCATAGACCGTCCCCACGACATCGATTCTTATTTTGTCAATATTTATTGCCCCGCGATCATCGTAATCACTGCCGGAAAGTTTCGGGTCATTTTCGTTTTCACCCGCCTTCGAGTATATTCCAGTGCCGGGAATCATATTGACTCTGAGAAGCAGGGCCTTTGTTTCAGCAAGTTTCTGTTCCATTTTCCGCACTTTTTTTGAGGTGGAACTTCCCCTGTAGCGCTGCAGCCATTGAATTATTGCATCCTGTTGTTCAACAACACTTGCTTTGAGTTCTTCGTAGTGGAGCAGACGTTCAGCAACAACACCTGCCCCTATCAAGGCTGATTTACTGTTTTCGGCTCCAATATTGCCGACTGTGATATTTCCGGCGGCAATGAGACTTCCACTGATCACAGCACTTCCCGGTTTGCACCTGATATGAGAACCTGAATGAACAGTACTGTAATATGATTGTTTACGAATAACACATAATCCGCCACACTTTATTTTTCCCTGTTCAATAAAATTAATATCGCAGTCACCCAGGGCTTCGATACTTGTTTTTTTCCCGGTGATACCACCTTTGATCACTATATTCCCCAGGCCCTTTATCGAGGTTGACATGACATTGCCGGTTATCTCCAGATCCCCGTCGGTAGTTACCTTGAAACCGGGTTGAACAGAGCCCCTGATAATTACGCAGTTTCTCGAATCAATATTCCCGGTTTCATAGTCGATATCGCTGTTGACAACCTGTTTTGAGCAGACTTTTATAACATTGTCATTTACTATTGAAAGAACACCGTCCTTTATGGCTGTGACCTGCAATGTCTCCTTTGAAAACTTTGCATCATTGAGGGTTTTAATTTTCAGATCTTTTCCTTCAGGAGCCGGTGTCTCTTCACCAAACACATTTACACCGGGAGTTCCCTGAACAGGAGGAATTTTTGTGGCAATGCACTCACCCTTATTGATTCCGACCATGATTCTTCGATCCCTGAAATCGATTCTGCCGTCATCGAGAAGCGTTCCGGCTATTGGGCCGATTTCAAGTTCAAATCGAAGAAAAGCATCCATACTTTTTCCGACAGGACGACCTCTGGCTATGACAAATTTGGAAAACTCCTGATCACCTTTTTGGATACATTCTTCAGCTTTCTTCAATGCTTTTTCGTCAAGGCCAAAAATGATTGATGAATCTTCAAGCAGTTTGTAAAGATTTATATTTTTGAGAGATCTGCAGTCAGGCAAGGGAGGATGAACGTTGAGTGTAACTTTCATTTTATCGGGCGAAATAATAAAAAGCGGCTCAACTGAGAGAATAATCTGGTGATTATCTTTGTTTCCTGAGTTGTCAATTATCCTCGGATAACCGGGGACCAGTGACAGAACAGATTCTCCGTCTTCAGAAAAACATGTGTTTTCACCACATTGTATTACGGCTTTTTCGTAGCCCTTCGGCTCCAGTCTTTTAAAATTGGGAAAATCAGCCAGAATATGATTTGCCTCAACAAGCTCAGAAACAGCCACTTTGTTTTCTATATCATCTCCTATCTGGACTTTTCCGGTAGCAAAATGGAATGCAGGTTCCAGTATCTTTTTCTGTTGAGGAGATTTTTTCTCAGTCATCTGATAACACCCGAAAATTAATTAATTGCTAAATCCAGCAATTGGCAAGTTTTTGTTGATACTTCAATTTAAACAGAAGAATGAGTAATTTATCAAGGAGATATAGAATTCAGTCGATAATACATTGTGACAATAGATACCTTTTAGCCAGAAAGTCAAAACTTCCTTGAAAACAGTATACTAATATGGTATACAATTTGCCCAGGAAACAAATATCACATTCTTAACTCACTGTGTTTCCTGGATCCGTGACGGTTCAGCGATTAATCTCTGATCGCCGGCAGTTTTTACTGCGGTCAAAGTTTTTTGCAGGTAAGCCTTCGGGCCTGCTCTATCAGTTTATCTGGAAATCCTGCTAACCCGGATTTCTCATGAACATTGTGTCAATTTTGAGAATAACTGTAGAACACAAACAATGAGACAATTATCAGTGACCCGGAAAAATTTACACAATGTTCACCCAAGGTCAGTCCAGGCGACGTCATCTTCTACAGTATTTCTGCAATAAATATAGATCACTATAATTCATTGCAAGGTAAGCGAAGACTCCGAGAACTTTGAACCTGACGCCGCCTGAACTGATGAGGTAAAATGAGAAGGCTGGTTCTCCCGAGCTATGTTATAGAACATGCTCAACTATAAAACGCAGTCATGATGCTGCAAAAAAAGGAGAACCAGCCATGAACAGTATAACAATTGGAATGGATTTAGGCGATAAAACAAATTTTGTTTGTATTGTGGGTGACAGAGGTACCATCCTGCTGAGTAAATCTATAGACAACAATGTAGAATCCATAAGAAAATTTTTTAGGAAATATAAAAGAACTACGGTCGCTATTGAAGCGGGAACTCATTCCCCATGGATGAGTAGACTCCTGAGCTCCATGGGCTGTAATGTTTTAGTGGGGAACCCAAGAAAACTACGTGCAATATGGGAGAGTGATTGTAAGACAGATCAGCGAGATGCTGAAATGCTTGCAAGGATAGCACGATTCGATCCCAATTTGCTTTATCCGATACAACATAAAGGTGAACAGGTACAAGCGGATCTTGCACTATTGCACTCAAGAGATTTATTGGTGAGAACCCGCTCTAGTCAGATTAATCATGTTCGTGGCATTGTAAAATCCTTTGGTGAGCGGTTACCAAGTTGTAGCACAGAATGTTTTCATAAAAAGGCTATATCCCATATTCCTCAACAGTTGCAGCTTGGCCTTGGACCTGTACTGATACTCATTGCACAGCTTAACGAACAAATTAAAGCTTTGGATAAAGAAATCGAGAGTATCAGCAGCGAGCGGTATCCTGAGACAGAGTTGCTCAGGCGAGTGAAAGGAGTCGGTCCATTAACAGCTCTGGCATTTGTATTGACGGTTGAAGATCCTGGTAGATTTGGAAAAAGCAGACAGATTGGCCCATATCTCGGGCTGACACCTCGTCGCGATCAATCTGGAGAGACAGATAAACAGCTTCGAATAACCAAAGCTGGCAGTCCGTTTTTACGAAAGCTATTGATAAATTCGGCGCAATATATTCTTGGCCCATTTGGAGAGGACTGTAACCTGCAACGTTTTGGTTTACGTCTGGCATCTAGAGGCGGGAAAAATGCAAGACGTAAAGCTGTAGTGGCAGTGGGAAGGAAATTAGCAATACTCCTACATCGTCTGTGGAAATATGGAGAAATATATGACCCGGTTTACAAACGTAACGTTTTATCAAGAAGAAAGGCAGCATGAGTTACATAGTCTCACTGCACCTGTCAAGGACAATGTTCCCCAGGAACCGTAAGTACCCGGTAATACATACTGTGACACTTAAAATGAACTTGGTGAGTATATTTATAGAGGAACATTCTCCTTGACAGTTTTGTTCGTTATGTACAACCGGTAACTGTGAAAAGGGAAAAATGATTTTCCCTTTTTATCAGCAACGTAAAATGAGTGGAGACTTTCAAGTCATTTTGAAAATAAAGCCCTGAATAAAGAACGTCCCGTCCGGAAGACTGCGTGAATTTCTCTGGTCTGTCATATGCCAATGACAATTTTTAAGACCGATGATGAGGTGGCAGCTCCAGGACGGACCCTACAATGCACCGAACTTTTTGGCAGAGGTTCATAAATGAGTGCGAATGGAAGCATGACGTTTCAGGGATTATTTAAAAAATGGTTCGCCACGTCGAACTTATATCTTGACAAGCCTTCTCATGGAAGAAATGCGGGCTAAAGAAGATGATTCTGCCGCAGTCTGGATTTTCATTCGTTTTGTTGAGGTTGAGCCATTTGGTTCGACCATGCCGGTTTATATATGTGCATGATGTCCCTTTCAGTGTATATTGCACTGAAAATCGATTACTCTATCTCCCGACCAACAGTGGTTGGTATGGTTTGCTATAGAATTTCGGCTTCGCAGGTGAAGAGAAAGAGTTCTCTTCTCTCTTCAATCACTTAACATACACTCATTATCGGAGGAAAAAATGTTGAAATCCAAAGTACTGGCATTATCATTGATGGCCACTTTTCTTGTGTCAGGGCCGGTTTTTGCCGAAGAAACGCTGAAAGTCGGTGTGCAGGCACCCATTACCGGGAAATATGCCAACGAAGGACAGGGCATTGATCAGTCCGTCAGGTTACTTGCTGAGCAGATCAATGAAAAAGGCGGCGTGATGGGCAGGAAAATTGAAGTTATTTCCTGTGATGACGAAGGTACTGCAATGAAGGCGGCCATCTGCGCCAAAGACCTCGTCAACAAGGGCGTTTCAATGGTCATAGGTTCCTATACCTCAACTTGCGCAGAGGCAGCACAAGCCACTTATTTCAGGGCAGGTGTACTGCAGACTTCAGATGGAACGAGTGATACCCTGACTCAGCATGGTTACTGGACTTTTTTCAGAAATTCCTTCCCCAACAGTGCGGAAGCAACTTTTGCGGCCGACTATATGGTTAAGGTGAAGAACTATAAGAGAATAGCAATTCTTTCTGACTTTTCCAGTTATGCTGACGGCCTGGCCACAGCCGTACAGGATTCAATTAAAAAACTGGGTGGAAACATTGTTGCCCGTGAGAAAGTTAAATCTGGTTCTCAGAATTTCACTCCGGTTCTGACCCAGCTTAAAGGCAAGAAGCCCGACGTAATTTTCTTCAGCGGTTACTATTCAGATGGTGGTCTTATCCGTTCCCAGCAGGTTGCTCTTGGGATCAAGGCTGATTTCATCGGTGGTGACGCCAATGATAATGTTGACTTTGTTAAACTTGCCGGAAATGCTGCTCAGGGAGCATACATTATTAATGTTCCTACTCCGGAACTGCTTCCTTATGACCTGGCTAAAGACTTTTTGAAAGCTTACAAAGCCAAGTATAACATGATGCCGCCTTCTATCTGGACCATTCTTAATGTTGACGGCATGAGAGCATTCATTCATGCAATGGAAACCGTAAAAAGCTTTGATACAAAAAAAGCAGCTGATTACCTGCATACCCTCAAGGACTACCCCGGAATTACCGGTCCAATATCTTTTGCCGCAGATGGAAACAGGGTCGGCAGTGGATATATGACTTATGAGATCCAGAAAGACGGCAGTTACAAAATAGTTCATAAATAGTAGAATCCTGCCCTGGGAGGGTGAAAAACACAAATTTTTTTTTCACTCTCCCTTTCTTTTGCCATTGAAATAATCTCATGGATATTTTCTTACAACAGCTGGTCAATGGACTCACTATAGGCTCCATGTTTGCCTTGATTGCACTGGGCTACACCATGGTTTATGGTGTCATGAAGCTGATCAATTTTGCCCATGGCGATCTTGTGGCCGGTTCGGCTTTTGTTGCATTGTTTATTTTTTCAAAACTGCTGGGTGGGCAGGTTTCAGTACTGTCTGTAACCGGCGTTTTTGTTCTAACAATCGTTTGCATCTCAATACTCGGTTTCACCCTGGAGCGATTTGCCTATCGTCCCCTGCGTTCCGCACCTCGACTTTCTGCAGTTGTATCCGCACTGGGTGCAAGTATGGTTATCCAGAACGGTATCATGCTTCTCTGGGGGCCTCAAATGCATATATTTCCGGAATTGATACCACAGATTATCTGGGAAGTAGGCGGGGTGGTGGTCAGCCTCATGCAGATAATTATTATGGTTCTTTCCATGATTCTTATGATTGCGCTCTATTTTTTCGTGGAAAAAACCAAAATCGGAACAGCTATCAGGGCAAGTGCCATTGATCAGGACGCTGCCAGATTGATGGGTATAAATGTTAACAATATTATTGTTACGATTTTTATTATAGGTTCTTCACTCGGAGCAGTAGGTGGTATTTTCATAGGTCTCTACTATCGTGGCATCACCTTTAATATGGGTTGGCAGTACGGCCTGTACGCTTTTGTTGCTGCCATCATGGGTGGAATCGGCAATATTCCGGGAGCCATGCTCGGTGGGATGCTTCTCGGACTGTTTAACGCATTTATAGCCGGGTACATTTCCAGTACCTGGGCCGATGCCTTTACCTTTATTTTATTAATTGTAATTCTGATTGTCAGACCAACTGGAATTTTAGGCGAGAGGGTGGCGGAAAAGGTATGATAAAAAAAATACAACAAACGGGATATCCTCTGTTCTTCATCGTAATGGCACTGCTGCCGACTTTTCTGGATTCCAGGTGGCTGGCTGTGGCAACGACTTTTGTTATATTTACCATCGTAGCCCTGAGCCAGGACATTGTTCTCGGAAAAGCCGGGATGTTCAACATGGGACAGGCACTGTTCTTCGGGATGGGTGCGTATACAACGGCTATTCTCAATTCAAAATTCGGTATTCCGGTTCTTGCAACACTCCCTCTGGCAATACTGATACCTGCTCTTTTCGGCATTATTCTGGCGGGTCCGATCATTCATCTGCGCGGAGATTACCTTCTTGTGGTCACGATCGGCTTTAATATTGTTTTTGTTCAAACCCTGCAGAATAATCTCGGTGGTGTAACCGGCGGACCAAATGGAATCTTCGGTCTTGATATGATGACTGTCCCCGGACTGACATCATTTGCTGAATTCATGCCATATTATTTTGCCCTCTTTGTTCTGGTCCTGACTCTTCTGGTCATGCATAATCTTGAAACAAGCAAACCGGGAAGAGCACTGCACTATCTGCGGGAAGATGACCTTGCTGCCTCAAGTATTGGTATTAATACAAGGGTATATAAAATTTATTCGTTCGCAATGGGTGCAGGAATTGCCGGAATGGCCGGAACTGTTTACGCCAATCAATATTCTGCGGTCAGCCCTGAGGCTTTTGATTTTATACAATCAGTCCTTTTCTTCACCATTGTGATAGTCGGAGGCTCATCAGTTCCCGGTATTCTTCTTGGGGTTTTTGTGATGTTTGTTCTGCCGGAAATATTCAGGGAATTTTCCACCTGGCGGTATTTCATTTTTGGTTTTGCGATGATCTTCACAATGATTCTCAGACCTCGTGGGATCTGGCCGGCAAAATTCGGCAGAATTCCAAAAGAATTTTTAACAAAAGGGAAATAGTATGGCCGGCAGAGAACTGATATTGACAAATGTGACAAAGAGATTCGGCGGGCTGGTCGCCGTGGACAATCTGAGTTTCCATGTTAGGGAAGGACAGATTTATGGCATAATTGGTCCCAATGGTGCCGGTAAAACCACGGTTTTTAACTGTATCACCGGGATTCATCCCTGCGAAGAGGGCTCAATAAAATGGTGCGGAGAGGAAATAAAGGATCTTTCACCTCACCAGGTCGTACAGAGAGGTATTGTCAGGACTTTTCAGACGATCCGACTTTTCGGACAGATGAGTGTTGCTGAAAATGTCATGAGTGGACGACATATAAAGAGCAGTCAAAAATTGTGGCATGGGATAATCCATACCCCGACTTCAAAAAAAGACGAAAGAGAAAACTGGGGAAAGGTTTTTGAGATACTCGATTTTTTTGATCTGACTGAGTTTGCATCAAGTACCGTAGGCTCCCTGCCATACGGCATCCAGAGAAGAGTTGAAATGGCCAGAGCCATGGCGGTCAATCCTTTTCTGCTCATACTTGATGAACCGGCGGCAGGGCTCAATGACAATGAGACTCAGGCTCTGATTCAAACTATATACAGAATCAGGGAGCAGGGGGTTACTATTCTGCTCATTGAACATGATATGGACCTTGTTATGGAAGTGACCGAATATCTAACCGTTATAAATTTTGGTGGCAAAATTGCAGAAGGTACACCTGGAGAAATTCAGGATAATCCTGCAGTAATAGAGGCGTACCTGGGGAGTGATGATGACGAGTAAAAATGACCGCCTTTTCAGCATTTCCGATCTGGAAGTTTCCTATGGCAGTATTGCTGCAATAAAAGGGATTTCTCTCGACGTAAATCGTGGAGAAATTGTTACCATTCTTGGTGCGAACGGTGCAGGCAAGACAACTACCATGCGTACGATCAGTCAACTGATAAAGGCAAAGAGCGGATCCATTCGATTCAAGGAACATGAACTGACAAAACTGCCTGCCCATAAGGTTGTCAGTCTCGGGATAAGCCATTCTCCGGAAGGGAGAAAAGTGTTCGGCATTCTTTCGGTCGAAGAAAACCTTATGTTGGGAGCATATACAAGAAAAAAAGTTGACAGGGAGGTCCTCTCCTGGGTTTATGATCTTTTCCCCCGTCTTGAAGAGAGAAGAAGCCAGCTTGCGGGTACACTTTCAGGTGGTGAACAGCAGATGCTTGCCATAGGCAGGGCTTTGATGTGTAAACCTGAAATGCTGCTGCTTGATGAACCGAGCCTTGGAATTGCTCCTATTCTGGTCAAAGCAATTTTTGCCCAGATTAAAAAAATTGCCCAGAGCGGTGTAACTGTTCTGCTTGTTGAGCAAAATGCTAAGGCGGCTCTGAAGCTGGCAGACAGAGGTTATGTTCTTGAAGTTGGTAAGATTGTTTTTTCGGGTTCCTCCGGAGAACTGCTGCAATCAAAACGGATTCAGGAAGCCTATCTTGGGAAGCAGAAAAAATAATGTAACTGACACTCACTTTTCAACTGACTGTGATTACCAGCACAATTTTCTGTTCAGACAACACGGTAAGAACCGACAACATCATTGTCGAGCACTTGCAGATTGAGATGTTCGTTAAAACCTGCAGATGAAAAAGCAGACAAAAGCATACCTCTATGGTTTTGCAGCTGTCAGTTTCTGGTCTACAATTGCCAGCGCCGGCAAGTTGTCTCTGCGTTACCTCACGCCCGTTGAGCTGTTGTTTTTCAGTTCGCTCGTTTCCTGTGTTGTCCTTTTTACCATACTCATTTTTCAAAAAAAACTCCCGGAACTGAAGAAAACCAGTCTGAAAGAACTGGGAGTTTCCCTCCTGTTCGGACTGCTGAATCCGTTTCTTTATTACCTGGTACTTTTCAAGGCGTATGATCTTCTGCCGGCTCAGCAGGCACAGGCAATAAACTATACCTGGGCAATCACCCTGTCGTTGCTGTCAATCCCAATTCTCGGGCATAAGGTGAGGGGGATCCAATGGGTATGTATCGGCTTCAGTTATTTTGGAGTTCTGGTCATCGCGACCGGAGGAAATGTTATTTCCCTTCAGTTTGAAAATCCTTCCGGGGTTGGGTTGGCTCTGCTTTCCACGGTTATCTGGTCTCTCTACTGGATTTATAATACCAGGGACACACGGGACCCGCTGGTTGGGCTTTTTCTGAATTTTGCAACAGTCATGCCTCTTATTGTTTTGTATACATTATGGATTGGCAAAGGACCACTGTTGCGGATTACACCGGGATTGGCTGGAGCGGCGTATATTGGTGTTTTTGAAATGGGCATCACCTTTGTTCTCTGGCTCTACGCTCTCAAGAAGACTGAAAGCAGTGCAAAGGTGGCAAATCTCATATTTATCTCACCTTTTCTTTCACTGTTCTTTATTCATTTCCTGGTTGGAGAAAAAATCCTCGGTTCGACCCTGGTTGGCCTGGCTTTTGTCATCTGTGGTCTTTCCCTTCAGGCATTTGCGGAATCAAAGAAAAAGCATCGAGCGGGCAGGTAAAAGATCATAAATAGTTTTTTATAATCTTTTTTCAATAATGTTTCAGGGTGATCTCAATGGAGGAAACTGTCCGAGTACTGATTCTACCATCGCATTCACTTCTGCTGTAATGGTTTCCGGAGATGAACTGGAGAACACATCTCCTGTACCGACACCTTGCCAGACAAGATCGTGTGTATTGCCGTAAAAAATGGAAATCACCAGTTTCCCAATACTGTACTGTCTTATACCTGATCCGCTGTGCAGCGATATACCGCCATGACGACCAAACCAGCCGTATCCGTATCCAAAGGAAGGATAAAAGGGATCAGTCTCCAGACGTTGAATTGTTGAATATGAGTAGGAAACCAGGAGATCAGGATGTTCTTTCAGTGAAAAACCACGAGAAAACATGGAATTCTCAATTGCGTTTCTGAAACGTTTGTCCAGGAGTTGATTTTCTGATTCCCTGTCGGAAGCTTCATGTTTTTCTGAATCCCAGTTAAAGGAGGATGTGAATTTAAAGTGAAAAGAAGTATCATAATCCTGAGTCACTCTGGTTGTCGCACATCCGGAGAGAAACAGGATTGAAAACAGTAGAAACGTCAGGGTATGGGGCTTCATATTTACCTCACCGGTTTGTATTTTACACACTCACCATAAAATTGCTCACGGTGTCAGGATACTCTATAGTGGTTGCCCATAAATGGCCTTTTTACCCGATTGTTGCGTCGTCCCTGGCAACTTACTGATCAGATTTCAAAACGGCTAAAAAAGCGTTTTGTGGAATATCCACATTACCAACTGTTTTCATCCTTTTTTTTCCGGCTTTCTGCTTTTCAAGCAGTTTCCGTTTTCTTGTGATATCCCCCCGTAGCATTTGGCAGTAACATCCTTTCGCATGGCGGAAACATTCGTCCTGGCAATGATTGTCCCACCGATTGCAGCTTGAATGGCAATTTTAAACATCTGGCGGGGGATTTCCTTTTTAAGAACTTCACAGGCCACAAGACCTCTGGCTCTTGCATTGTTACGATGGACAAGCTGGGAGAGGGCATCAACAACCTCCCCGTTGACGAGTATGTCGAGTTTAACCAGATCACTTTTGCGGTGATCGAGCATTTCATAGTCAAAAGAACCGTATCCCTGTGTCACAGATTTCAATCGGTCATAAAAGTCATAAATAACTTCTGAAAGGGGCAGCTCGCACTGAAATTCAATTCGACCCGGCATGGGGTAGTGAAAACTTGTATTTTCTCCTCGCCTGTCCATGCAGAGGGTCATGACAACACCCATATATTTTTCAGGGATAAGAATAGTGGCTTTAATAAATGGTTCCTCGATTTTATCAATATGTGCAGGGTCTGGAAAGTGGGCCGGGTTATCAACAATTTTCCGTGAACCGTCCGAAAGGTGAAAAATATACTGGACGGATGGGACAGTAAGGATGAGAGAAATGTCAAATTCCCGCTCAAGTCTTTCCTGAATGACTTCCAGGTGCAACAGACCAAGAAAACCACACCTGAAACCAAAGCCGAGCGCAGCTGAGGAGTCTTTTTCAAAAGTCAGAGCTGCATCGTTCAGTTTCAGTTTTTCCAGGGCCGCAGCAAGATCCTCATAATCATCCGTTGAAATTGGGTAAATTGACGAAAAAACTACCTGCTGAACTTCACGGAAGCCTGGGAGAGGCTCGGGACAGGGGTTGCTCTTCAGGGTGATCGTGTCTCCCGGCCGCGTATCTTCAACAGTTTTAATACCGGCAAGAATGTATCCGACCTGTCCGGCAGTAAGTTTTTTCTGTGGTTCCTTTTCAAATTTGAAGAGCCCGGTTTCCTCAACCTTATATTCTTTACCATTGGACATAAATCTGATGATATCACCAGGTCTTACTGTACCATTTATAATCCGGACGGAGATTATCGTTCCCCTGAACGGATCATAGGTGGCATCAAAAATCAGGGCCTGAAGAGGTGCGTCAGGGTCTCCTTCCGGTGGCGGAAGATTTTTCACAATGGCTTCAAGAATATCTTTGACTCCGGTACCTACTTTGGCAGAGCAGAACTGTACCAGGTCACTGTCCAGGCCGAGGTCCTCATCTATCTGGAGGGCAACGGTTTCCGGATCAGCTGAGGGAAGATCTATTTTATTGATTACGGGAATAATTTCGAGATCATTTTCCATTGCCAGATACAGATTTGCCAACGTCTGAGCCTCGACTCCCTGGGCGGCATCTATAAGGAGTAGCGCACCTTCACAGGATGTCAGCGCTCGTGAAACTTCATAGCTGAAATCAACATGGCCCGGGGTGTCCACCAGGTTCAGAAAATACTGTTTACCATCATCTGCGGTGTAGGGCAGACAAATGGTCTGGCTCTTGATGGTGATACCTCTCTCCCTTTCGATGTCCATGTTGTCAAGGAGCTGGTCTTTGAATTCCCTTGCTGAGACCATATTGCAGAGTTGAATCATACGGTCCGCCAGGGTGGACTTTCCATGATCAATATGGGCGATAATACTGAAGTTGCGAATATTATTCATTGTTACAGGATATCAGGATAGGAAGAAATAGTTAACTCTTGAAGAGAGATTGGAAAATAAAACAATTTGAGTGAAAAAATAAAATGGTTGGATACTGAGCCTGTGTCTGCCCATAAATGGCCTTTTTGCCCGATTTCTGCGTCGCTACGAAAAATAAAAATGCTCACATATGCCTGATAGGCTGCGCTTCTTATTTTCCTATGCTCCTTGAACTTGAACAAAAAATCTCATTTCTGGACAGACACTAGCATAAAATATGAATTTATAAAATAGATTTTCCACATTTACTCTCCTGTGGTACCATGGAAATGAAGGGTGGTAAATCAAATTGAAGTATATAATTATTGCACTTTAATTCGAGTAGAGTAAAATCCAAATCTTTTCTATATTTTCTGGACAATTTTTCCGGAGAGAGATGCATGAGTAAAGTTACAAAAACTGATCAAGCCCAAAAAAGCGCAGAAAAAGGGTATGAAAACCCCCTGGTTGCCGTATCGGATGAAGAAAATCTACCGGCACTCAGCAATCCGGCTCTGCACAGGTATTTGCAGGAGATCAGTCAATATGAGTTACTGACCAGAGAAGAAACCGATGAGCTTGCCATACGATTCAGGGAGGAGGGAGACCAGGATGCAGCTTACCGTCTTGTGTCCTCAAATCTTCGGCTGGTGGTCAAAGTTGCCATGGATTTCCAGAAATATTGGATGCAGAATTTCATGGATCTAATCCAGGAAGGAAATGTCGGGCTCGTCCAGGCTACAAAAAAATTTGATCCCTACCGGGGTGTAAAATTTTCCTACTATGCTGCATACTGGATCAGGGCCTACGTTCTCAAGTTTATCATGGACAACTGGAGGCTGGTGAAGATCGGCACGACCCAGGCACAGCGGAAACTGTTTTTCAGCCTGAATAAGGAAAGAAAACTGCTTGAAGCACAGGGGTTTCAGGCGGAACCCAAGTTGCTCGCTGAAAGGTTAAATGTTAAGGAAAAGGAAGTCATAGAAATGGGTCAGCGAATGGACAACTGGGATGTCTCCCTGGAAAGTCCGGTTCGTTCCGACTCTGACGATGAACAGAAAAACTTTCTCCCCAGCAACGGTCCGGGAATTGAATCAACTGTTGCAGGTAAAGAGATTAAGGTGAAACTTGCAGAACTTCTCGATATCTTAAAAGATAGATTGAATGACAAGGAGAGGATGATTCTGGAAAAAAGGTTGTTGACGGATGAACCGTTGACCTTGCAGAATATTGCAGACAAATTTGCCATATCCCGGGAAAGAGTACGACAGATTGAAGTCAACCTGCTTAAAAAGATGAAAAAATATCTTGAGGCGGAAATGCCTGATATCGTAGATTATTTTGATGGTGAGAAAATTGTTATCCACTCCGATCGTTAAACATCCCTTCATTCTTTCCTTCTCGAACTGATCTTTATAGAGCAACAGTCGCGTAAATTCAGAAACAGGCGGCTGTCTTCCTGAAAGTTATGGATACTGTTGCCAAAAACATAACATAAAACAAATATATTATTATGAAAGTACCTCTGCTAGACCTTCATGCTCAGCTGGAATATCTCGAAGATGATCTGATTGAAGCTGTTACCCGGGTTGTCAGGTCAACCCGATATATCCAGGGACCTGAAGTCACCGGACTTGAAGAAGAAATTGCCCGATACTGCGGTACTGAGTTTGGTGTTGCCGTCTCCAGCGGAACTGATGCTCTGCTTATTTCCCTTATGAGTATCGGGATAGGGCAGGGAGACCTGGTTTTAACGACGCCTTATTCATTTTTCGCAACAATGGGTGTTATTCTGCGAGTGGGAGCTGTACCGGTTTTTGCAGACATTGACCCTGTTTCATACAATATCGATCCTGAAAACGTAGCTGAAATCCTGGAAAAAGATAAGGGACAGCAAATTAAGGCGATCATTCCTGTGCACCTGTATGGCCAGTGTGCAGATATGGACAGTCTCATGGAAATTGCAGGGCAATATAATATCCCTGTCATTGAAGATGCAGCCCAGGCAATTGGAGCCGAATATCCTTCAGGAAAAGGAGATTCAATTCAATACGGACGAGCCGGGTCTTTTGGATTGTGCGGTTGTTTTTCATTTTTTCCCAGTAAGAATCTTGGCGGCATTGGTGATGGGGAATGGTCGTTACCAATGACAGAGAATTTGCGGAAAAACTGGTCCTCATGCGAAACCATGGAGCATGGCCAAAATACTATCACAGTATGGTCGGCGGAAATTTCAGAATGGACCCCATACAATCTGCTGCCCTACGGGTAAAGCTGCCATATCTTGACAGGTGGCACCGGGAAAGGGGAGCTAATGCCGAGGCCTATAATCGACTTTTCGCAGATACAAAACTTGTAGAGGAAAGAATCATCCAGTTGCCTGTGTCCGTGTATGATCGCATGGAAAAGGACAACGGGGAAACCAGGAATCATCATATATATAATCAATATATTCTACGTGTAAAAGAAAGAGACCGACTGCGTGACTGGCTTGTTGAAAACGATATCGGCTGCGAAATTTATTATCCGGTCCCCCTGCACAGACAGGAGTGTCTCGAGAAAGAGGTTTCATCAATTTCCTGTCCTGAGGCTGAAAAAGCAGCGGAAGAAACTATTGCCTTGCCGATTTATCCTGAATTGACAAGAAAGATGCAGGAGTATATCGTCCAGACAATTGTCAATTTTTATTCATAATCCTGAACCAGTGACTCTTCAATGGCGAAGCGGGTTTATACCATATCTAAATATATGCAATTGCCAATCCCGCAGGGCAAGAGAATAAAGAAAAAAAGTGCAGGACTTAGATCCCAGATGTATGCATCGCTTCTCTGCTTCCTGATGTTCGATTACGGGGTACCATATTCAAATGGAATCTGGTATTCTTCCTGTAACCACCTGTTTGAGGTATCTTGAATTCGTGACGGTTTTGTGATCATGTTTTAATTAATGTATTGAAAATACTAGCAAAGTATTTTACATGGTTGATTAAAAATTGCTTGCTGGCCGGCTGGGCATCAGTGCACTCACGGATTCAACGGTAAATTGATCAGTTTCGTGAGAAAACTGACGTGTTCAGCGTAAGAAGAGAAGGGGGCGACAGTACCCCTTGTTCTTACCCTGTTTCCCGCATCTCCTGAAGAGCTATAGTTTCCTGAATGAAAGCGGATTTCACTCAATCGGACCTGGCCGGATATTCTCTTGGAATGGTTTCTTTTGTAAAGATTTTCATATCTGTAATCTTTGTGCTCATTCTGATTTTTTCCCCGTCCCAGTCATGTGTCGCTGCTGAAATAGCACCAGCCCGTACTATTACAGTCGTTGCGGTAAGTCCGGATGTTCCTGAATGGAAGAAAATATGGGACAGTGCCAGAAAAAAAGTCAAAGCGGGTGATTATAACTCTGCTGTTTTATTGTATGAAAAATTACATATACTTAAGCCCAATATTGAAGAGGCAAACTGGGAATATTTTAAAGTCCTGATGAACAAGGGGCAGATCGTTGAAGCAACCAAAATAATCAATTCTCTTCTGGAGAAGAATCCCTCTAAAATTGAATATCTTCTCGGATCTGGAAATATTCTTCTTTTTGAAAAAAAATACAATTCCGCTCTAAAACAATTTGGGAGGGTTTATGAATTTGACCCGGCCGGCGGCTCTTCTGTTAATGCTTTGAAAGGAATGATTGCAAGCCTTGAGGGTACAAAAAAAAATAATGTCCTTTTACCTCTGCTTGAACAGCTCCATCTTCGGCAAAATACGGATAGTGATACGATCAAAAAGCTGGTTGAGACTGCAGGTGCCCTTGGGAAAAACGATAAAGTCCTGCACTATTTTTCACTGTTAAGGCAAAAAAAACAGTTAAAAGATATTGACAGTAAAATACTTTTTCTGGTCGCTGGAGTATTGGAAAAAAAAGATGAAAGAAAGGAGGCAAGTCAATTGTGGGAAGAGTATTTGAGACGAACCGTTGATTACCTTCCATTCCACGAAAAACTTGTCGCCTACTATCTCGACTCCGGGAAAAGAAAATCGGCACTGCCTCATCTGATACAACTGAGCCGGAGCAGTCAGGCGGATGATGTACTTTTAAAACAAATTGCTGAAATCTATCTGCATGCTGTCGGGCGTCCTGATAAAGCACTTGCCTATTTTGAAAAATACCTGGCAAAACACCCTGAAGACAGAAAAATAAAGAAAAAAATCAAAACTATCCAGACAATACTTGCCAATGATTTTCTCGCCATTGTGGAAAATGATGGTGCATGGCTGCTGTGGAAGGATCTGGCCCAAATTACCCCGAACCGTCTCGCTATTTACAGGGAAATGGCAACTCTTCTAGAAAAGAAAGGGAAGAAAGATGAGCTTTTTGAAGTATTGAAAATCATTCAGCACCACAATCCTGAGGACACAAAAACACTGTATAAGATAATTTTCATTTGTCGGGAGAAGAAAAATTATTCTCTTGCCCTGCAATATCTGCAGAAATTACCTGAGTCAACCCAAAACACAAAAAAGTTTTTTCTTCTTAAAGGTGATCTGGAATATATGTCAGGGCGGGAAACATCTTCTCTTGACTCCTATGCAAATGGATTGAAAAAAGATGAAAAGGATTTGAGACTCAGGCAGACCTGTATACGTTTAGCAGGGCGGCTTGGACTTGTCGACAGGGTAAATTCCCTTTTTGCGGGTACTCCGAATTCCCCGGAAAATGTCAATTATTTTGAATTTATATTTAATTATCTAGAACAATTGGAATATAATTTTTTCTTTTCCTCCCTGGATACGTCTCTTGGTAAGTATCTGAAACTGTTTGAAGATAATCCACAGCAAATCTTGAAACTGAGACTTTTACAGGAAAAAAGCCTGAGGGAAAGGGGGAATCAGGCAAAAGCAGAAGAACTGCTCAGGTCAATTGTTGCAAAAGAAGGTGCTGTTCCCGAGGTGTTTTTCAACCTTGCAATTCATAATTCTGAAGCACGGGATATTTCCGCCGCAAGAGTCTGGAAAAATGCCTTTGTTCAGTTTTTCCCCACCGACCGAAAGATTGGAGAAAACAGAAAGTATGAAAGGAAGAAAAATTATCTGGAAGGGATGATCAGTCTGGCGGAAGGAGACGTGGAACAGGCAGTTTCAAGAATAGTGACTCTGGAAAATCTCAGGCTGAAAAAAAAGAAACGATTAACCCTGTCAGACCTGGAATACAAACTCAAAAAGAAACTCTGCTGGTTGTTACTGGAAAATGGTAATATTGATGGAAGTGAAGAGCTGTTGAAAGAGTTTTCAAATATAAGGGAGTTTGATCCGGAACGTGTGGTTTTGAGACATGCATTGGGGACTCTTTCTGGTAAAACAAAAGAAAATCCAGAAAATGATAGCCTGTATATCAACAAGCAACCAGTGTTGAGCAGATTCCTCCAGGTTGCGATGACTGCCCTGCATCACAATGAGTTTGATTTAGGCTCTCAGATTGTTAAAACAGTTTTAAAACAAGTTCCCGGGTCAATGCTGGGAAGGAATCTTCTTGCAGAATTCGCTTATTATTCTGGAGAGATGCAGCAACCTGTCACTATTTATAAAAAAATAGTAAAAAAATACCCATCGGAAAAATATTTTATTAAAAAACTTGTCACGAGTGAAGGCAAACTTGAAAACTATCAGCAGGGGTTGTCCATTCTCACTCAAAACAATGCAAGGCTTCTTGAGGTATTAACAACTCCATCTTTTTCCCTTTCAAATGCTGATTTTGAAGAAGTACTTCTTTTTGCAAGAATGCAATGGGGGGTTGGAAATCGGGATGAATCTCTCAAACTGTATGAGTTTCTTCTTAATCCACCGGTTGTTGATTTACTGGAGAAGAGATTTGAATTTGAAGAGATTTATTATCTTTATTTGACAAAAGAAAGATCTTTCTGGAACTCGTTGAAATTCCTTTTGCAGACAAAACCGGAAATAGTAGCCGAGCTGATGCAACCGTCGTTTCTCATCGATAATATGGGAAACGAAACCGGGAAAATCATAGCGGAATATTACAGTCTCTATACCTGGCAGAAATTAATTGAAAACGAGTACCTTGCAAGAAAGGCCATAGTCAGAAGAGATTATGAAACCGCTGAGCGCAATTATAAACGAATGCTGGCGGATGACGAAAACCTGGAAGTCCTCTACGACCTTGCCTCCATCTATGACCGGCGTGGACAATACAGGAAAGAAGCACAGGTTTTTGAGGCTATCAGAAGTTCGGGAACGACATCAGAGCGACTTGAAAGTTCCATTGAAAGTAATTCCCTGAAAATAAGCCCCCATTCTGGTTTAAGTGTTAATCTTGTCAACAGGAAAGGGAGAGACGGGTATGTTAATCTGGAGAAAAGAGGTGTTGGTATTTCATTGATGTTTACGCCGGACCTACAGAAAGATATAACATTTCAATTCTCCAGAAATATCTATGAAGAGGTAACTGGACCCGGTTCTTTTACCAGTTCATTCCTGGAATCAACCGGTACTGTTGAATTGACAGGAAACACTGATTTTATATTTTCTGCTGCGGCAGAAAGGTTGAGTGATGATGCCGAAACAAAATTCTACTATTCTATAGGCCTTCACTCTCAACTTGATGATTTTTTTACCGGTTTTGTCAAGGGATATAGAAAGAAAACTGACGATACGCTACTGGCAGTTAAGAACAGTATGTACAGTGAAGGGCTTGAGATTGGTCTTTCGGCAGAAACTCCGATAGGTTTGAACCTGGGAGCGGCATACAGGCATCGTTATTATAGCGATGGGAATTCTCAGAACAGGTTCCATGGCTGGTCTTCATACAACCTTTATGGGGAATCCTTACTCTGGGCTTTACGGTATGATTACGAATTCCTGAAAAACAACAGTTGCAATGATTGCAGTGATTCTGCAGGTGAGGGTGGAGTTGAGGAAAAAACTTACTGGAAACCTGACACATTTGACGAACATAGAATCACCTTGCATTTCAAGCATCTTGTTTCAGGGGATTACGGATCAAACAATCTTCTCAGTTACTATACCTTTGACAATAGTATTGGGTATGAAGACAATGAAAATGCAATATATATCGGGAAATTTGATATTTTCCTTGAAATGAGTCACCATTATTTATTAAAAGGCAATTTTGTTTTTCAAAAAAGTACTGATTTTGAAGAAAAAACTGTTCTGTTTTCTCTCTTTTATCGCTGGTAGTTATTGGTTTATCTGAAAATCCTGCTTCAGTAGGTATTTTTGCCCCAGTCGGATTTTCATTACTTTGTTGTTCCCGAAGGGTATAAATGGTCGAGCCATTGGGTCCTATCATGCCGGTTCAAATTCTTTTGAGCTGGCAAAAATGGTTTTTTTTAAATACGTCTGATAATAAAGCAGACATATCTCCAGGCTCATAAGGGTTGGATGAATTGCATGAGTAATCAGGTAAGTTATACCCTGTGAGCATAACAGGCTGATTCCTGTTAAATCAGTCATACTGGCAAAATGATTTCCCTGTACGGGTTCCCGGGAAAGGGTCCCTGCAGGTTTTTTTATGGAGGTTTAGGCAAAATGATTCAGAGAATACCGATGTCGAAAACCGGCAACATCAAGTTGCGGGAAGAACTTACACATCTGGAAAGAGTAGAACGTGGTGAAGTGGTTAAAGCAATTGAAACAGCTCGGGAGCATGGAGATCTTAAGGAGAACGCTGAATATCATGCTGCAAAAGACAGACAGGGGCATATTGAAGGGAGGATAATTGAACTTAAGGATAAACTTGCAAGAGCTGAAGTTATAGATTGTTCCAGAGTCAGCACGGATCGTGTTATTTTTGGTACAATTGTGAAACTCCTCGATATGGATACAGAGGAAGAGGTAACATATCAGCTGCTGGGCCCTGAGGAGGCAAACGTCAAGGAGGGCTCTATTTCTGTTCTTTCGCCAATAGGCAAAAGTATGCTGGGAAAGGAAGTGGGGGATGAAGTGGTTGTAAAAACACCTGGAGGCACCAGAGAGTTTGAGGTGATTGATATCAAACCTTCAGATTTTGCGTGATCTGACCGGATAGTATGTATATTCGGCAACAGTACCCGCAGCTGGTTTACCTTGTGAATAATATATAAAGTCTACCGGGATTAAGCCAATGTTCAGGAGAAATACGAGTCAGTGTTTACCGGGATTTTCAATAAGTATCCCACTCAGAAAGAGTGACAGAACCTGATGTGTTATCTCATCAACCGTATAATGGGTTTCCAGGGAAACGTTCCAGACCCTGGAAACCTCATCAAGGGCGCCAAAAAAAGCTCTTTTGGCTACGTCTGGTAATATATCAGGACGAAAAACTCCTTGTTTCTGCCCTTTTCTAATGATCTCTGCAATAATGTTGATATATGAACTGAACTTATTGTTTCGGTAGTTTTTGATTACCTTGTTGGTTTGGCGCAGTTCAATCTGTATGACTTCGGCGAGGTTTTTGTTTTTTTTCATTTGACGGAGATGCTGATTCGTAAAAATCTCCAGCATACGTCTTGGATCTTCTTCTTCTGAAAGCAGTTGTTGGGTTTTATCAAATATTTTTCCGACTTCTTCTTCAAATATTGAAAGAAGGATGTCGTATTTGTTGTTGAAATAGAGGTAGATTGTGCCATCGGCAACCTTGGCTTCTTTAGCAATATCGGATATTCTTGAGTTAAAGAAACCTTTTTTGGCAAATACTTTTGTTGCAGCTAAAATGATTTTTGCGTGTTTATTTACGGCTGCCATTGCTGAAACTAATTAAAGGTGGACTCTTAACAGACATAATTATATTATGAATGACTATTCATTCATGTAATATCTCGAGTGACTTTTGTCAATGTTCAAAAAATCCTGTACAGATGTTTTCGATCTGGTTATGTCATATACTTGCTGTTCTCCTTATAAACAACCCGAAAAATAAAATTCTTGTTACTGGAGCAACTTATGAAAATATTGGTAGTCGGTTCAGGTGGTCGAGAACATGCCCTGGTCTGGAAAATACAGCAGAGCAAAAAGGTCAATAAAATTTATTGTGCACCCGGAAATGCCGGAATAAGCAGGATTGCTGATTGCGTTGATATTGGAGCAACTGACGTACAGAAACTTCTGGAATTTGCCCTTGCTGAAAAAATTGATCTTACGGTGGTTGGACCCGAATCTTCACTTGTTGAGGGAATTGTAGATATTTTTGAAGAAAATAACCTGCGGATTTTCGGCCCGACTAAGCGTGCGGCCATTCTGGAAGGAAGCAAGGTGTTCACAAAAGAATTTTTTAAAAAATATGATATTCCTTCGTCTTCGTTCAAGGTATTTAAGGACAGAAAAAAAGCCAAAAAATATATAGAGAAGAAAGGAGCCCCTATTGTTGTCAAGGCAGATGGTCTTGCCGCTGGAAAGGGTGTAATTGTCGCGGGCACCGTAAAAGAAGCAAAACAGGCTGTGGATCTTATCATGAGAGATAAGGCCTTTGGCTCTGCCGGGGAAAAAGTTGTTGTGGAAGCATGCCTCACTGGAGAGGAAGCCTCATTTATTGCCTTTACTGACGGGAAAACCATTCTTCCCCTTCCAACTTCACAGGATCATAAAGCAGTTTATGAAAACGATGAGGGGCCAAATACCGGCGGGATGGGGGCCTACTCTCCAGCGCCGGTTGTCACTGATGAAATCGCCGATTTTGTTATGAACAGGGTGATGCTGCCTACAGTGAAAGGTCTTGAAGCTGAAGGAAGACCATATAAAGGAATGTTGTATGCCGGCCTTATGATAGACGGTGATGATATTAATGTTCTCGAATTCAACTGTCGTTTTGGTGATCCGGAAGCCCAACCACTTCTTATGAGGTTAAAAAGTGATATTGTCGATATTTTCGAAGCGGCGATTGATGGAAAACTTGATACTGTCGATATGAAAATTGATCCTCGTCCTACTGTCTGCGTTGTCATGGCTTCAGGTGGATATCCAGGATCATATGAAAATGGTAAAATTATTAAAGGTCTTACAAAGGCTGCAGCAGTCAGTGGTGTGGAAATATTCCATGCAGGGACAGCTCGCAAAAACAGTAGAATTGTCACCAATGGTGGAAGAGTTCTGGGTATTACAGCTGTAGGTAAGAACCTGAAAGAAGCTATTGACAGATCTTACAGGGCTGTTGCGCAGATAAAATGGACAACCTGTTATTATCGCAGGGATATCGGTGCAAAAGCACTTCGGGAAAGGCCGGGCAGAAAAGATAAGCCGGTTGTGGGTATTGTCATGGGCAGTGATTCAGACCTGATCGTCATGCAGGTAGCTGCAGACTTTCTGAAATCTATGGATATTCCGTATGAAATCACCGTGGCCTCCGCCCACAGAACCCCTGAAAAGGCAGCACAATATGCAAAGACTGCTCGAAAAAGAGGTTTGAAACTCATTATAGCAGGGGCAGGTATGGCTGCTCACTTGGCCGGTGTATTGGCTTCCCATACCGAACTGCCGGTTATCGGTGTACCCCTTGATGCGTCATCTCTGGGGGGAATGGATTCTCTGCTTTCCACGGTACAGATGCCTCCCGGGGTTCCTGTCGCAACCATGGGAATTGGAAAAGCCGGTGCCAAAAACAGTGCAGTACTGGCGTTACGTATCCTGGCCCTGGAAGATTCGGCACTTGGTTGCAAACTTGAACGGTTTCGGTCAAAAATGGAAGAGGAAGTTGAGAAGAAAGCGGACAAAGTTGCAAAAAGTAATCAGCATGTCGGCAATAATTGACAGGGCAGTAAATATTATCCGAAGAGGTGGTATCGTTGCCTTTCCGACTGAAACCAGTTATGGACTTGCTGTAGATTATGAAAATGAAAAGGCCCTGGAAAAACTTTACAGAATGAAGCAACGATCCCATGAAAAAGCGTTACTTGTTCTTGTAGAAAGCAGGGAACAGCTTTTTCAACTCGTAACTTTTGTACCGGATGAATACAGGATACTGATGGATAGATTTTGGCCAGGGCCGCTCACCCTGATATTTCCTGCCAGAAATGAACTGTCTACGGTTTTAACAGGGGGAAGTGGAACCATTGGTGTCAGAATTTCACCCCATCCACTGGCCACCCGTCTGGTGAGTAGCTACGGCAAACCTCTTACGGCAACGAGCGCCAATCTTTCCGGAAAATCCCCCGCAAAGTCAGCAGGGGAAATACGGAAAATTTTTAAGGAAAGAGTTGATTTTATACTGGAGGAGGATACGGATCTTCCAGGGAACTGCTCAACAATTGTTGGAATACAGAACAGGAAACTTAAAATTCTTCGTAATGGTGTTCTGGATCTGACTCAAATGATACTATAGATGATAACAGTACTATCTGAAGGGATTGCACATGAATTTACTGAAATGGAACAAGGAGTTTGCCCTTGAACAGGCTGCAGACGATATGGATCTGCTGCTGGAACTGATAGAAATCTTTAAAGGATCTTTCGAGAATGATCTGCAGCAGCTGGAAGAAGGTCTTGAAGAAAATGCTGCAGACAAGATCTGTTCTGCCGCTCATTCAATCAAGGGTGCTGCAGCAAGCCTGGGAATTGAGGGCATCCGGGAAGTGGCCCTTGCTGTTGAAGAAGACAGCAGGGCAGGTAATTTGGAGGTGGCCCAGAGCCAACTGCCCCTACTGAAATCATTAATGATTGAACTACAGAATATCTGAATTTCCAGATTGTTTACCCAAGGGCCCATTTGCATTGTAAGTAATTGTTTGAAAATGGGCTGGTCAGGTTGCAGATCCAAATAATTCAGAGGACATAATGGCCGAATCAGCCAATTCGGCCATGCCAGTTACAATTAATTTGAAATCTTTATTATCTCGTCAGCTGCCTGTACTTAATTCTGTGGGGGCGGTCAGCTTCAGCGCCTAATCTGGCTTTTCTGTCTTTTTCATAATCAGAATAATTCCCTTCAAACCATACAACCTGCGAGTCGCCTTCGAAAGCAAGGATATGGGTAGCAATTCTGTCAAGGAACCAACGATCATGGCTGATTACCACACCACAGCCTCCGAAATTTTCAAGGGCCTCTTCCAGAGCTCTGAGTGTATTGACGTCAAGATCATTCGTCGGTTCATCCAGTAGAAGAACATTCCCGCCTTCCTTGAGTGTTCGAGCCAGGTGGACCCTGTTGCGCTGCCCCCCTGATAGAAGGCCCACTTTTTTCTGTTGTTCAGAACCGGAAAAATTAAATTTGGCCACGTAGGCCCGGCTGTTAACTTCCTGGGTGCCGAGCCAGACCGTGTCCTGATTGTCAGAAATGGCCTGCCAGATAGATGATTCCGGATCCAGTGTATCTCGAGACTGATCAGCATATGCGAGCTTAACCGTTTCCCCGATACGTATGGTGCCTGAATCGGGAGTTTCCTCACCGGTGATCATCTTGAACAGGGTACTTTTCCCGGCTCCATTCGGCCCGATAATCCCGACAATACCGCCCGGAGGAAGACTGAAGTTCATATTTTCAACAAGCAGACGATCTCCAAAAGATTTGCTGACATTTTCAGCTTCAATAACAACCTTACCGAGACGAGGCCCGGGAGGTATGAAAATTTCAAGATCCTTTGCCAGTTTCTCGGTTTCCTGAGACAGCAATTTTTCATAGGAACTGATTCTCGCCTTTGACTTGCTTCTTTTACCCTTTGGTGACATCTTTATCCATTCGAGTTCCCTTTTCAGGGTTCGTCTGCGGTCACTTTCTCTTTTTTCCTCTAAAGACAGACGTTTCTCCTTCTGTTCAAGCCAGGATGAATAATTTCCTTTCCAGGGAATGCCTATTCCCCTGTCCAGTTCAAGAATCCAGCCGGCAACATTATCCAGGAAATACCTGTCATGGGTTACAGCTATAACAGTTCCCGGATAGGTTTGCAGATGGTGCTCAAGCCATGCAACAGACTCTGCATCCAGATGATTAGTCGGTTCGTCAAGCAGAAGGATATCAGGTTGTTTGAGAAGTATGCGGCAAAGGGCAACACGACGCTGTTCGCCGCCGGACAGGATGCCGCACTTCGTTTCCGAAGGAGGACAGCGCAGAGCATCCATTGCCATCTCAAGACGGCTGTCAAGATCCCAGGCTGACAGGTTATCCAGCTTTTCCTGGACAGTTCCCTGTCGTTCAATGAGATCCTGCATTTCCTGATCGGACATGGGTTCTGCAAATTTTTCATTAATTTCATTGAACTCATTGAGAAGATCAACGGTTTCCCTGACACCTTCCTCAACGATTTCCTTTACCGTTTTTTCGGGTTCAAGTGACGGTTCCTGGGGCAGGTAATCCACTTTCAATCCCGGTGATAAATGGGTTTCACCGTTAAATTCTGTTTCAATCCCTGCCAGTATTCTCAACAGGGTACTTTTACCAGAACCGTTAAGTCCAAGTACGCCGATCTTTGCTCCGTAGAAATAGGAGAGAGAAATATCTTTCAATACGGGTTTATTATCATAATATTTATTGACCTTTATCATCGAATAGATAATTTTTTTATCATCTGTGCTCATGGAAGTTTCCTGATTGTAATTTTTTTTTATTTTTTATTTTATCGTTTATGAAATTATGCACTGATATGTAACTGGTCACAGGATTTGTAACTCTGTGTTTTCATCCACATTAAACCTGTTGATATGAAAGTGAAGAAAAAATATGAGCAATCGCATCACTTTCATCGTTCGTTGTGGCCGTGATCCATAACTTCGTCCAGCCATGCTGGTTAGTGATCTGGGGCACCGTAGATTCGTGCAAGTGTGACCGGCCACTATAGTCCTTCTACCCAGGCAGTCACGACCGAGCGAATATGCAGGCCCCCTCTGATCGCTTACACTGATATTCTATTCTTTTACTCAAAATTTCATCTGTTTTCTATCAAAGTTTTAAAAACAAAAGCGTGCAGATTGATCTTTCAATCTGCACGCTTTTGTTTTTAAAACATGGGCAGTCATTTGGTTTATGATGCCTGCCCACGTTCTTCTATGAAGACTGTTTATTCCTTATCTTCTGATGTATTGTTTTCATTCATGAGAATGGAACCGACAGCACCGATCAGACCAAGATTTCTGATGGTTTTGATTGCCGGTTTTGCAAGAGACGCGAGCATGGCGCGACGTCTTGCACTGCCGAGATCGGCAAGTTCCGGAGTATGGGTCCTGAAAAGAAGACTCATGTCCTTCTTTTTGCCGTAGTAACGGGAATTCGGGCCAAGTTCACCACCGTCGGGCTCAATACCCTTGGCTCCTTTCTTTACATATTTAGAAACTTCCGAATTCGGATCATCCAGATCTCCAAAGATCCTCGCACCAGCTATGCAGGTCTGAACACAGGCAGGTATACCGCCAGCTTCAACACGTGGTTTGCAGTAAGTACATTTATCTGCCTTGCCATCTTCTGAAACATCATCAACAAGATCAGGGTTGACATAGCGAGCATTATACGGACAGGCGTCTGCACAGGCCCCACAGCCGAGACATCGGCTCTTGTCTATCTGAACAGTTCCGTCAAAAGGATCTTTCCAGGTGGCGGCAACTTCCATTGTTTTAGTTTTGCCTGTTTTCGCATCTTTAAATGTAACTTCCACCGGGTCAGCCGGGCATTCGGGGACACAAACCGGATCAGTACAATGATTGCACAATCCCGGGTAGTAGGTGGAAGCCATCTCGCCGTCAACCATTTCAGGTCCCATCCTGTATACCCAGTTTCGGGCGAATTCCACAGGGACCTCCCATTCGGCCTTACAGGCTATGGTGCAGGCATGACAGCCGACACATCGTTCGAGGTCAATAATCATTCCATATTGCATTCCTTATTCCTCCTGAAGTAACCTTAAAGCCGGTTTAAGCAGCCGTCGGGATATTGATGATTTTACCGTCTTTAATGAACTTGACAAAATTATTTCGCATTCCGTTAGCACCCGTTTCCGGGTCTACGGCAATTTTGGTTACCAGGCTGGTATCATCAACACCCGCGCCAACTCCGACAGTCATAAGTGGATTGGCAGAGCCATAGCCATGTCCCATGTAGACACAGTCTTTTCGTATACCGGGAGTGGTTTTAACGATGGTCGTTGTCCTTGATTTTATTCCATCCTGATTAATGAAGCCGACTTCATCGCCGTCCTTTAAACCCATTTTTGCAGCAAGTTCATCATTCAACCAGACAGGATTTGTTGGCATGGCACTGTGCAGCCAGACATTATTCTGAGTTCTGTTGAAAGTATGGACAGGGACACGACCATAGATCAATCGGGCAAAGCCAGCCGGTGGTTCTTCTACAGGTTTATAAGTCGGCACCCCTGGGAAACCTGCATCCTCGATGTCTTCATTAAAAAAGACAACCTCAAAATCGTCGGGCATGTTGTACGGATTTTTCCCAGGTTGAATATGGATACCACCTTCCTTTTTGAGCTGGGCGAGTGAAAGGCCGGCAACTTCCAGATTTTTTTCGACCATATCTTTTGCGGTTTTCACCGGGATATCTTCTTCGTATCCCATACGTTTGGCAATTTCGTTGGTGATGAAAACCTGGTCTTTCCGCTCGAACAGAGGTGACACAAGCGGCATCCTCGCCGAGATAAACTGTTGCTGTTTTTCCGACAAGTCCCACTGAGTCCCTGTCTTAATATAATCATATCGTTCCAGATAACTGACTTCAGGAAGAAGAATATCGGCCCACATGGTGATGTCAGTAGGCATGACATCAACGCACATGACAAAATCCATCTGCCTGAGAACATTCTTCATTTTTTCCTGACCGGGAATGGTTTGAATCGGGTTTTGTCCCCAGATAACACATCCTTTGATCGGATGAGGTTTCCCTGTCAGTGCAGCATCACGAATCAGCTCAGTAGGCGTTCCCGGAGGTGTGAAAGGATGGTATAATTCATCATCACTGTTGAGATTGAGGTTGAATTCTTCTTCATGTTCCTTGTGTTCCCAACTGAGTTTGCCAACTTTGGGTCCGATAGCGGGTACCCAGCCACCTTTCACATAAAAAGCACCCAGAAGACCGGTAAGACAGGCAAGAGATCGTTGGCGCTGGAAATCATTTCCATACCAGGAGACATGTCTACCAGGATGAATGGAGACGTTTGGAGCGTTGTCTGCCAGCAAGTCCGCCACCTCTTTTATCTGCTGTACTGTCAGATCACATGCAGCTGCAGCTTTTTCCAGGCTCCATTCCTCAATACCTTTGGCAAATTCTTCAAATCCATCACCATATTCATCAACGAAGTCAGCATCATATTTTTTGGTCGCAATGAGATAGTTCATTATGCCAAGGAGAAAAGCTGTATCAGTACCCGGCTTTATTGGCACCCATATATCAGACTTTGCAGCAGATGCAGAATAGCGGGGGTCGACGACAATCAGTTTGGCACCGTTCTGTAATCCTTTCAGGTATCGTTTAATATGGGAGACATGAATATTTTCACCAAAATGGCCTCCAAGAAGGAAAATAACCTTGGCATTCGGCATATCGACTTTTTCGCCAGGTGCTTTACCGATAGTCGCAACGTAAGCTGTGTCACGAATTCCCCTGCACTGGAAAAAAGAAGCTTCACTGACATTTTTTGTACCAACAGTCCTCTCGAAAAAGTGCATTGGGTATTTGGCTGAGGAACCATGCGGAAAAACGCAGATGCCTTTGGCACCGTATTTGTCTTCAACAGCCTTTAATTTATTCCCACATTCATCAAGAGCCTCTTTCCAGGAAATCTTCTTCCATTTGGGATTTCCACGCTCACCTACGTTTTTCAGGGGGAATTTCAGGCGGTCCGGATCGTAAAGAAGTTTGATTCCGGCGTTTCCTCTTGCACAGATGGAAGTTCCGTTGTCAATCGATTTTGGATTTCCTTCAAGTTTTACAAGGCGCCCACCCCTTTTTTTACCAACCAGCTGGCACCGCCAGAAACACATCTCGCAAATACCCCCGACCACGGTTTCATCCTTGAAAGATCCTTTTGCTTCAAGGGGAGAACGTTTGACACCGCTCTCTGATGCTATTGCCCGGGAAAGGGGCAAAGCTACAGCTGCCAAAGAGGCAGATTGCAAAAATTTACGCCTCGTTAAGTTGAACGCCATATTCCTTTTCCTCCTTTGTGAAAAAGTCGATTAAAGTAATGATGATACGATAAAAAGGGTGTTGTGCTTCCTTTTTTACCAGTTTTGAAAAAGTTTCAAACCAGGGTAGGAAATAGGTACCTAAAAATTCGTTTTCACTTTCCTGATCTTTATCTTCGGCCAAAAATGACAGAAATTCAAGTTGATGTATCAGATTGTCCGGAAAATCCGCTTTATCAGTCAAAGCATATCCTTTTGAACAATAGTAGTGCATGACCTGCTCGGCGTATTTACCCTGCAGGGATTTGTCAAAATAAACAGAGCCGTAAGGAGGGGCCACGACATGTGGAATACCATTGATGAAAAGTCGTGTATACTCTACCTGTAAATCTTCCAGAAAATCTCTGCTCTTTTTTATTGCAGTGTCAATAGCATCCTTTTCTTTCTCACCACCAAGTGCATCGAGTAAGGCATAGAGACTTTCAAGGTAGGTTTTATTCATCCAGTCAGTTTCCGGGTATTGCATGCTTTGGGCACAGAACCGGTAAATCGTTGCTATATGGTCTGTTGAAAGAGAGTTTGTCATTATTGAAGTCTTGGGAAAAACCGACCAGTGGATTGAGCTTCAAATATGTCGGAAATATTAATATATATAGTTAGTTAAGAGAAAAATGTACCACATTGTAAGCAAATTGATCATACTTTTGAAAATTCAATTTGTAAATACCACACTGTGGTTAAAAAAGGCCTCGTTTTCTCTTGTTTTACACAACAAAAAAACAAAACAACATTGATACAATGTCGCATATTTTATCAATAACAGTAAGGATTGTAAATATTAAATTAATATCTAAAATAGATTATATATAATCTCATTTTTATTTCCCATGGAACTCAACCAAACTGGAGAAGTGGTACGTTTATCAGGTTGAACTTCGTACGTAATTGGAATTTTTTTAAAAACGTCATGGAAAGGATCTGTGCCTGATCAAATAAATAAAAAAATTGTTTATTTTACCGATTAAATCTTCAGTTTCACGAAATGGCGCGTGTTTTCCTCGATTGAGAGACTCTGTGTTTTCTCCAGCATTCCAGGCAGAGACAACAAGATCAAGTCTACCGTCAAATTTATAATTGTATTTGGCGATCAGATAACATGTCAGTAGAATATTTACTGCTGGATCAAAAAGGTCTCTTTTTTTGAGATTCTTCAGAGTAGTTTTCGAAACATATCGAAAATGTGTTCGTGATTTACTCAACTCCCTTGCAGCCGTCTTTCCTGTAGGATATAGAATCTGCCCGAGGCCAATCGCCTTTCGATTCGAAACGGCTCTGGGATTGGCTCCAGATTCTGCAAGGATAAGGGCGCGGATAAAGTCCGGGTTTACTTTATGTTTAGGCACAAAATATGAAAAGTCGGCAAAATACCGTATGAGGTAATCATAGCGGGCTAGTTTTTCTATATCGTTTTGTTCTATTTTTTTATTTTTAAATTTTTTGAGGGACTGGTCCAGATCAGCCCATCCGATGTTTGTCATACTCAAAAGCATCAGTAATGAAAAAATAATATGTTTCATGCTGAAATGTTAAATCTTCTTTCCGTAAGCACATTTTTTGGGGATGTGGAGAAAACCATGGGACAATTCATGGGCGAATGGCCAGCTCCTCCATATCCATCTCCAGGAATTTGGCTGTAGTACGATACAGGAGAAAGGGATCGGCAGTTCCGGTGAATTCGCGAATGGAATGCATTGCAAGTGTGGGAATACCGACATCAACAGTTTGAATACCAAGGCGGGCTGCGGTCATCGGTCCAATTGTAGACCCACAAGCCATATCACTTCTCATGACAAATTCCTGTGGTTTCATCTGGACTTCACTACAGATTTTTTTGTATATTGCAGCGCTCATACTGTTGGTTGCATAGCGTTGATTGGCATTTATTTTTATAACAGGAGCCTTGTTGAGAAATATTTTGTGGCCCTTATCAGATTTGCTTATAAAATTTGGATGGGTTGCATGACTGTTATCCATGGAAATGAGAAATGATTTTTCCAGGGCTCTCAGTCTCGTAGTTGGATCTGGAATGACGCGTTTAAAAAAAGATTCAGCAAAATCAGATCCGGCGCCTGCTACGGAAACAGAACCATTTTCCTCATGATTTGTACAGAGAAGAAGACAGTTTTTATTCATCTGACCCGCTGTGATTGACTGCATCCCGACAAAGCAACTCAACAGGTTATCAAGCTTTCCTCCACAGATAAATTCTTCCTTATGCCCTGTAAAAGCAGGCACCTGTGTGTCATAACAGAACAGGTCAAAGGTGAGAACCTCTTTAATTTTTTCCAGAGGGTTTTCCTGCTTGATTTGTTCAAAAAGGAGTGTTTTCAGGTTTGGAAGCTGTCCTGCAACAGCCTGAGCGAGAAGGGGTGGCAGATCATCCTGGGCATTTATTTCATTTTTCTTGTTGGCTTCACGATTAAAATGAATGGCAAGGCTTGGAATAACAAGCATCGGTCTCTTGAAATCTATCAGGAAAACGGCAAGACTGCCATCCTGCATAAGGCAACAGGTTCGACCTGCCAGGGAAAGATCACGATCAAACCAGGTCTGAAGTAGCGGCCCTCCATAGATTTCCACCCCTAGTTTCAGGTACGTGTCCTGCGCTATATCCGGAAGTGGTTTGACCTGCAGACACGGGCTGTCCGTATGGGCAGCCAGGATACGAAAACCGTCTTCCGGTTGCTCTTCTTTTCCGAAAATGCAGGCAATAAGCGAACCATTATCTCTGATGTGATAGAAAGCTGAACCGGGACCTGGAGGGATGTTTGTCCGGTCAGGCAACTGGGAAAAACCATGGTCTTCCAAAAAATGTTTCATTTGAAAAACCGCATGATATGGAGATGCAGATTTTTTGAGAAAAGAAAAGAGATGGCTGTTGAAAATTGTCTGGTTCATTTTAAAATGATACGCTTTATTCGATGTGATGGCAGATGGCACTAAGCCGATTTTTTCTGTAGTGCCTCAATTGCCTCGTAACTGCTGATCACCGTTTGAGCGGGGATTATATTTTGCGGCTGGTTTGAAGACGATTGAGATAAGGACGGATTGGGAGAATTCAGCAGGACTTCCTGGTTTTTCAGGAGAAGTTCTTTTCTGGCGGCAGCCTCTTTAACAGCAGCTTCGGCAGCTATCCGCCTGTCTGCGGAGGAAGGATTCTGTGGAGCGAGAGCCGCACGTTTAATGGTCTCCATCTTACTGATTGTGGCCTCAGGACTGTTTTCTTTGCCGACGTCAATGGGGACTTCACCAGATACAGCATAGGCATGGCCATCCGGCCCTTTTTGTGTTGTAAAATGAGCTCCGCCTCCGGCATATCGTCCCGCTGCCGCAAGATGTGCCTGTTCATGGGTCCGAACTTCACGATCCCGTTTTTTCAGACTTTCAAGAATACGTAAGTCCTCCTCGTTGAGCTGCTCCTGTCCGTTTAGATTTTCTTTTGTTTCTTTTTTTCCCTTTATGTTTTCAGGAGATTCTCCAGAGAGAGTTACCTTGTCGCCTGCAGATAAATGGCGAGCAGAGGGAGGTTTTTCCCCACTGTTGGCCTGATATCCCTGCATGTGAGACTGGTTGAAAAAATTCGCTGGAGAAACAGTTGTCATAAAATTTTACAGGTAGGTTTGATAAATCACAGGCAAATTGCCGTTCAGCCATGCCCGGTTATCGTTTCCTCTGGTACAGCTGAACTGATTGCAGCAGTACACAGACAATAATTATAGGAAAAAGATGGTGAAATGGCAAATTACGTTCCACTTTCCAAACTGGAATCAGCGCTGAAAGAGATTACCCAGCTCTCCCAGTACTGAACCTTCTCCAGAAGTTGAAAACCCTGCATTGTTCTGGGGTGCTGCCCTGTGGATTCGGCCGGCCAGACGGGAAAACGGCAGAGACTGCAGCCAGACATGGCCTGGTCCAGTAAGCGTAGTGAAGAAAAAACCTTCGCCGCCAAAAATTGCTGATTTAATACCACCTACAAACTGGATATCATAGTCAACTGTTCCGGTCATGGCAACGAGACATCCAGTGTCAATTCTCAGGGTTTCACCAGCCTGAAGATCTTTCTGCACAATGGTTCCTCCAGCATGAACAAAGATCTGCCCATCTCCTTCGAGCTTCTGCATGATGAAGCCTTCCCCACCGAAAAGGGCGGCGCCGATCTTTTTTTGAAATTCAACACCAATAGACACACCTTTGGCGGCACAGAGGAAAGCGTCTTTCTGACAAACCAGTTTGCCCTGGTAATCTTTCAGGTCAAGGGGAATAATTTTACCGGGATAGGGTGATGCAAAGGCGATTTTGCCTTTCTCCTGGCCCTTGAAGGTAAAAATAGTTGTAAAAAGACCTTCTCCAGTAATAAGCCGTTTCCCGGCTCCTAGCATTTTATCCAGGAATCCACCCTGTTCAGAAGCAACACTCCCATCACCAAAAATGGTTTCCATTTCAATACCGTTGGACATGTACATCATTGAACCGGCTTCAGCGACAGCACTTTCATCAGGATCCAGTTCGATTTCCACATACTGCATTTCATGGCCGAAAATTTCATAGTCAATTTCATCAGCCCCCCTTTGGTGGGGTGGGGAAGGCGGCAGGTCCCTGTTCTGCAGTTCAGAAACTGAGGAAAGGGGAACCCAGTTTTCAAAATCCTGTTTCCATACCAGCGTATCGTTGTTATAAATCCCGCTGTCCAGATTTGTCTGCACCTGATAAGACGAAAAAGGACCTTCCTGTTTTCCATTTACTGCTACATACCAACTGTCCATGTTATTTCCTTTCTTCTCTGAACCTGTTTATCTGAAAAATTCACCTTGGATAAGTGAGACCTTAAAAATATTTTTCTTTAAGATCATAAAGCTTGTCAAGGTATTCTTCCTTGTAATGCAGGTTTTTTCCGGTATTTTCCATTTCCTCAATCAGGGAGTCTATGGCTGGACGTAAATCGATACCATGTCTGTTGTATCCCTCTGAGTTCGCTTTATCGATTATCATTACAGCATAAAAACTGATAACCATGCGTGAAGTTGAATCTCTTCTGAAAAGATAAAGTCTTCCTCCCATTGTACTCTGGAAGAAACTGGCATAATCGTACAGTCCTTCATCTTTAAAAACTATGCCATATTCCTTTTCAAGAACATCAGGGTACGAGGTAAGTTCGTAAAAAGTTTTTATTATTTCTTCAAAAGAAGACTTTTCCCGATCCAGAATCCCCTTAAGTACAAGAATATTTTTTTTACCGAGAATCCTGAAAAAGTGAGCTGTATTTTTTAGAATTGTGAACAGATCATCCGTTTCATTGGTTACCACAGGAGGAGTGTCAAACAGTTTCTGCAGTAATTTTGAAAAATGGGTTTTGCTTGATTCGGAAAGATGGAAATCCTTCATGTACTGCTGTTGATCAAGATGCTCATAGAACCTGTTAAGTACAGTTATGAGTTCCTGCGGAACTGTACTTTCAGAATCTTCTCCAGGTGAGACAATATGTTTTGATTGTTCAACATCTGAATATGTTCCAGTTTTTTCAGGATTACTTTGTTGGGTCTCTGGAGTTTTATTGTTCTTTGAGATTTTTTCCCTATCACTCAAAGTACTTGGAGGAGACAGAGAACCGCCTCCGGGATTTTCTCTATCGATGGTGGAATTCATGCTGTTTTTTATTGAAGGAAGTGCAGATTGTGCGTCAGGGCCTGGTAAATTAACCACTGATGTCTGAGTCAGTTCAGAGGGAGAATCGGAGTTGGCACGAATTGTTTTTTGTTCTGTATAAAAATAAAAAAAAGCTATGAATATACTGATCAAAAAACAAAAAATATACAAAGCGGTTGTTGATCGTTGCTTTACCCTGGACGTTGATCTTGGCTTTTTTTCTCTTTCTTTCATTTTTCCTGTTTTTTGTGGGCCCTGGGAGAATGAATTCGTTTGATGTAACCACAGTGAAGATACTATATGGTATTTGTAATGTCACGGCTAACCCGCATTTCACATGAACATTGTGTTAATTTTGACATGGTTTTACAAAATTACAATCGTAGGCAGATAAGCACTGTTGTCACATTGACACAATGTTCCCTCAAAATCCGTCAGGCAGACCATAACCACTGTCGGCCAGGCCGATACCACTGTATTTCGATGAATTTTTCAAAATATGTGACAGATATTGGGATTGTACAAATTATATTATGCTTGACTCAGTAGCCGGAAGGAACTATTTTGGTGTGTCAACAGATTTTTCTCATTCCCATAAGACTCAGTCAAATCAAGATTAAATGTGAGTATCAGGCAGAGTTTAAACCAGGGATGTTTTTAAAGTTCAGCAATATTTACATAGTTTACCTTTTTTTTAAATTTTACTTTTGGAGGAACACAAATGGCTATTTCCGTAGTAGGACATTCTAATCCTGATACTGATTCTGTAACAGCTTCAATTGCACTGGCGGCATTGTTAAATGCACAAGGTCAGGAAGCTCAGGCATGCATGCAGTGCGCTGCTGCAGATCTCAATCCAGAATCTAAAGTGGTACTGGAAAAGTTTGGCCTTGAAGCCCCTGTAGAAATCAGCGATGCAGCTGGAAAAGATATTGCCCTTGTTGATTTCAGTGACCTGGCACAGGGACCTGCTAATCTGGCAGATGCAAATGTAGTTGCAGTTGTAGATCATCACAAAGTTGGTGATCTGACCACAAACAATCCGATTCTCTTCAGGGCAGAACCTGTAGGATGTACCGGAACTGTTTTGAACAAAATGTTTAAAGAAGCGGGAGTTTCCATACCAAAAAATGTGGCTGGAGGAATGCTGGCTGCGATTCTGAGTGATACTGTTAATTTCAAATCACCCACCTGCACTGAAGATGACAAAATTGCAGTTAATGATTTGAAAACAGTTGCCGGTGTGGATGATACCGATGCCCTTTTTATGGATATGCTGAAGGCAAAATCTTCCGTTGACGGAGTGCCGGCAAAAGACCTTCTTTTCCGGGACTATAAAGATTTCGATATGAAAGGGAATAAGGTTGGAGTCGGCCAACTGGAACTTGCTACCCTTGACCAGGTTGCTGATATTCGTGCTGATCTGATAAAAGCGATGGAAGAAGTGAAAGCCGACGGAAGACACTCTGTTCTGCTCATGCTCACTGATGTTGTAAAAGAAGGTACGGATCTGGTCGTAATTTCCGATGATCCCGCACTGATCGAAAATGCTTTTGGAGGTAAATTAGAAAGCAATTCCATGTGGATTGATGGGATGATGAGCCGTAAAAAGCAGACAGTTCCCAACCTGCAGAAGGCTTTTGGTTGTTAATGCAGTAGAAAACAGAAACTGTACGATGTAAATAATGGCGGCATGATCTTGAATGAAAGATCATGCCGCCATTATTATTCCTGACCTCATTCCCTCAGCTATTTTTGAGATAATCCTCTATTTTCTCTTTCAGTTCGCTGATCATTTTGTCTATGGTTACAGAGCCGCCAGCTTCAGGTCGAATTGGGAGAAGCAATCCCTTGAACTGGTTTGCTGAAGGATTGTCTGACCGTTCCTTTTCCAGTTTGGAGAATTCCTGGCTGAGATTTTGTTTTCGTTTTTGCAATTGAGTACGTTTCTGTACATACAGATCATCGGATAACAAATTCCGTTTGTTTTCCAAGTTTTTTATCTGCTGGTTGACTGAAGCGATTCTCCTTTTGAGTGATGTGGTCATCAGGGAATAATCATTTTCCCAACGACTTCCCGGACCAAATTTCAGGACCAGTTTTCCAATATATTTCCCTCTTCCCTTAACCTGGGTCAGCAGGCAATCACCAAAAACCCGCGGCGCAAAATTACCTCTTTTCTTGTCTGCCGAAATGATGACATCAATTTCGGGAACTGTTCTGGCAATAATCTTGTTCTGCGCAAAAGGAAGATTCGAGAGAAGAACAATCATATCTGCTTTATTCTTCAGAACTTCAACCTGATCAAACAAAACATCTTTCCAGTTCTTCACTGTAAAAAACGGTTCATATGTACCGTTTGTCCCTGTCAAACCAATAACAGCAATGTTCAGGCCATCAACTTTTTTTGTAATATATGGGGTAAAAAACAATTCTCCATCTGCAGTAAAAATATTTGCTGAAACCCAGGGAAAACGTTTTTCTTTCGTTTTTAAAAAAAACGTTTTCCCTGCAGAAAGATCACTGCCACTTACAGCCACAGCATCATATCCTGTTTCAATATAAGCTTGAGTTATAGTTTCAGCCGTCACCAGTTCCGGATAAGTTCGTTTATTTGCTCTCTGTCTTTTGAAAAGAAGATTCCCAGAATCTACAATGAGAGTTTTGTCTTTCTTGTTTTCAGTTCTCGATTGAATGAAATGTGCCTTACCGGACAGTCCGCCCAGTTGGTTAGCTTTTCAACCGCAGGGTTCAGTTTCCCCAAGGACCGTATTGGAAAAAAAGAGCACAATATCTGCCTTTGAGTCAGCCCTTGCGAAAGCGGGCAAGGGAATGGACGAGTGCAGCATGACAAAGATGAAAAAAACAAAACCATATTGACGTTTCATAAGACTGTTTCCTGTATCCCTGAAGTGCAGGCTTCAGGTGGTGATGAGCATAAGAAATTCCGTGTTGCCCTTGGGGCCGAGAACCGGCGAAGGAACACACCCCAAATTTTTAAGACCAGACTGCTGAACAAACTGGTCAATTTTTTGGATCGCTTCCTGGTGGAGCAGGGGATCTTTGATAACTCCACCAGGGGGTATTTTATCTTTTGTAAGCTCAAACTGGGGTTTTATCAGGGTGAGAATTGTTACATTGTCAGAGAAAAGGGTGATAAGCGGAGGAATAAGCTTGGTTATGGAGATAAATGACACATCCATTACACCAAGATCTATCGTTTCACTGATATGTGTTGGGGTAATATTCCGGGCATTGAACCGTTCGAGGATAACCACTCTCTTATCCTGCCTGAGTTTCCAGGATAACTGGCCGTATGCCACATCAACTGCATACACTTTATCAGCTCCATGCTGAAGCAAGCAATCGGTAAAACCGCCTGAAGATGCACCAATATCAATACATACTTTACCTTGAGGAAATAACTTGAAATGGTCAAGACCTTTTTCAAGCTTAAGTCCTCCTCTTGAAACATAGGGTATTCTTTCCTTGATCCTGATTTGAGCAGCAGGAGGGTAGAAAAAACCAGCTTTATCCGCCCGAGTATCGTCAACCAGAACTTCACCTGCACCAATCATGGCCCTGGCCTTATCGAGATCAGATGCAAGCCCTTTTTGAACAAGAAGTTGATCGAGTCTGATGTTTTTTTTCAATTTAATTCAGAAAATACTGCTGCATCAGCAGTGTTCCCTCTGCCGGGTTAAAGATTTCCAAGTCTTTTTCTGGCAATTGCAGCTTCCGGAGAAGAACCATGTTGTTTCAGTATTTTTTTATAAATTACTCTGGCAGTTCCTTTATCCGACAGTTTTTCAAATGCAAGCCCCTGTTTCAACATCGCCGCCGGTGCTTTGGCATGATTTGAATTCTGAGATATAATCTTCTGGTACTGCATAATTGCCTTATCATATTCTTTTTGTTTGAAAAGGCATTCACCCATCATAAACCGTCCCTCTACCTTGTTTCGGGCCGACCCGTTTTCGGCAATTCGTTCAAAAAGGGAAAAAGCCTTGGTGAATTTGTTGTTATTATATAATTTCATGGCCTTGTCCATGTCATTATTAACTGAAGTTGCCGGCTGTTTCTTCCTGGATTCAACGTTTTCCCTGGCTGTTTCTACCTGTGCGATGGATGTGGATCTAACTTTTTTTGCGGAAACAGTACTGTTCTTTTTCTGTTTAACAGTGCGGACTGAATATTTTATTTTTTTCTTGTCTACCAGCAAGTGTTTACCCCTTGTCTTTTTAAGACCGGCATTACTTGCTGCAAGAGCCTTCGCCTTTGCCGCCGCTGCAGCGCGTGCTGCCGCTTGGGCCTTCATTTCAGCTTCTCGAATTCTCGCTTCCTGGATAGCTTTGAGATGCTCATTTTGCAGACGAATCTGCTCATTGAGTTCATTGAGTTTTCTTTCTTTTTCCTTTTGTTTTTCCTCAATAGCTCTGAGAAGCTCTTCTCTCTTTGCTTCTTCAGTCATTGCCACTTCAGTGATTGATTCCGCAAGTTCTTTATTGTTTTCCCTTAATCTTCTGTTCAGATGGTTGGTTTCTTCAAGCTGGCTCTGCAATTCAAGAATTTCCTGCTCGAGTTGGTCCATTTTTCCTGAAGACGCTGCCTGTCGTTTTTGCAGTTGACCAAACGTGGTTGATTTCATGTCTTCAAGTTTTTTATTTACAATTCGTAATTGATAGCGAAGATCATCGATATCGGCCTGGGAAGCACACTGAATCAGAAACGGGCTGCAGGCAAAGACAAGGGCGAAATTCAGGAGAGTTTTTTTCATGATATAAAATATATTATTTGATTAGTGCCTTACTCCTGAATTTCTGTCATAAAAAACAAGAAACCAGGGAAGGTGTTTTGAAATTAAATGGTTAGGTTTATTTCTATGGCACTTATACCCCCTTGTGGGGTGTTAGTATTAAATTATTGCTTTCCAGGTATTGTCGACACTATCTAGACCATTGAGGATAAGTCTGACTACCAGGGAAAGAGAACATTCTTCTTTGGAATGATCCATCTTTCATTATAACGTATATCTGGTGTCTTTTGCCATCACGTTTTGCAAAAGCAATCTGATTCCCGTCAGGCGACCATACCGGAGATTCATGGTGACTGAGATCAACGGTGAGCTGGGTTGGGGTTTCATCTTTTAACGGATTCATTGTAAAGAGTTGATATACTCCATTTCTCAAGCTTGAATAAACAATTTTGTTTTCAGTGGGAGACCAGTTTGGTTCAGCATTTTCCGTACCTTCAAAAGTAAGTCGCCTTATTTTTCTACTTCTCATATCCAGAAGATACAGTTGTGGTTTCCCGCTTCTATCTGAAACAAAAACGATATAACGACCGTCCGGAGACCATGTTGGAGAAACATTTATACCTGATTTACTGGTCAGCTGTTCAAGTATATTTCCCCTGCTGTCAAGGAGATAAAGGTCTGGAGTGCCACTTTTAGAGAGAGTGAGGACCATGCGGTCACCGTCTGGTGACCAGGCAGGTGCAAGATTGAGTCCTTTTCTTCTTGATAAAACACGGGTTGTTTTTGACTGGCGCAGGTCAGTAATATAGAGATTCTGGTTACCTGTGTGGTATGAGGTATACGTGAGATAAATACCATCAGGTTTGAACCTGGGGGAGACGGTAAGATTTCTGTGCCGGGTGATCTGCCTGAGTTTTTTACCTAGTATATCGGTAAGGTACACTTCTTTTGTTTTTTTAACCCTGGATACAAATGCAATCTTTGTATTTGCAATACCATTTATTCCTGTGAGTGTTTTGATAACATGATCACAAAACTTAAAAAGCATTTTGTCCTTTTGGCCCATTGGACCTGAAAAGGATTTTCCCATGATAACTTCATTTCCCGCGACATCAAAGAGACGAAGTTCTAGTTTTATGTTTTTCGGTGTAATGCTGTAGCTTCCAAAAACAACGTAATCAACACCATGTCTCTTCCAGTCAGCCTTGAGACTGCCACCATATTGGGAGATTGGCAGAATTGAAATAATGCCATGAAATTTTAGTGATTTTGCCAAAGTATCGGCCATATCCCTGCCAAGGCGCTGCCGATGGCCATCAAGATTTTTATTGGTAAACCAGGGAACGGCAATATTAATTTTTCTTGTTTCCGGAGCTGTGATGTCGAGATAGACCCGACCTGCTCCAGAAGCATTGCCAGTAAAGAAAAGAGTTATGAGAATAAAAAGACCTGCTGTCGTCCGTATTATATTCATGGCATTATCAGTAAGTTGTTTTTTAAAACCCGAAAGAAGGCGAAACTGGGCAATAGAGGAAAACAAACCTCACCCTTGCCCGCTATCGTATTGAACCGGGTTTAAAGCGTAATCCTATTTCATATCGCTGCTTTTTCATCGCTGGAGGAATTGGCGGCAGGGGACTGGCTGACTCGATGGTTTTTGTGACAAATTGATCAAAGATCCTGTCCCCGGATTTCCTTTCAAAAAACATATTTGCAATATGACCGTTTTTGTTGATCGTAATAACCACAACCGCGGTCAGATCAGGTTTTTTCTGCATATACTCGGGAAGAGACCAGAACTGATGCAATCTGGCAAAAATTGCTGCATGGTATTGTCCTTCCAGAAGATTCATACTTCCTGAGATCCGGCTGTTTCCTGATGTTTTTTTGACAGGTGCGGATTGCCTGGCAGCAGATTGCGTAAAAGTATCTTTTTTGAGCAGTTCCCGTTCCCGTTGCAATTCCTCAAGAGCTCTTCTTGCTTTTTCCTCGGCGATCTCTTCCTGCCGCAATGCTTCAGCAAGCTTTTGTCGCTTTATCCTTGCAAGTTCATTACGACTCCGGGTTTTGGTTTTTCTTCGGACTTTTTTTCTTTTCTTACGTTTAAGAGGTTTAATGGAGACAGTTTTTTTAGGGGATTTTACGACCTTTTTTACATGAACTGCTGCGGGAGAAATTTTTTTGGTTTTCACAACCGGTTTATTTTTTTTTACAGCCGGAGCCTTCTCCACAACCGGCTCCGGCGCAACTTCTGCAACATTTATGAGGCTGACAGTGTAAATGTCGGCAAATTTAGGTTTCGCATCAAAAAGGCCGGGAAGATACATGGCTCCGGCTATAAGAAGAAAATGCAGACCAATTGCGATAGTGGACGGTATTTTCCATTCACTTTCAGACATAACTGTAATTTGAAATTGTTTGGGCACTGACTATTTTTTTTCAGAAGGTTTGGTAATCATACCTATTTTATCAAATCCTACAGCTTTGATATCAGCCATTACTCCCACAACGATTCCGTATGGTACATTTTTATCAGCCCTCAGAAAAATGGGCTGTTTCTTGTTCATGGCATAATTTTTTTCCAGTTCCTGTACCATGAGGGCTCTCACCTGAACAACGTTGTTTATGCTAATCTGTCCATCCTTGTCGATAGTAACGATAATGGGTTTTTCTTCCTGCCTCAACGACTTGGAAGTCGTTTCGGGCAGGTCGATATTCAACCCCTGGGTCATCATGGGAGCCGTGACCATAAAAATAATAAGCAAAACAAGCATAACATCAACGAGGGGAGTTACATTGATATCAGACACTAGTCGTTTTCTTCCATTCCCACGTACTGGTCCCATCTGTCTACACCCTGCTTATCATGTCTCTTTCAACAAGATTTAAAAAATCTGTTGTGAAATTATCAATTTCGCTCTGGATATAATCAAGCTGATTAGAAAAATGATTGTAAAAAATGACTGCTGGAATGGCTACAGCGAGTCCCGCTGCCGTAGCTACAAGGGCCTCGGAAATGCCGGGAGCGACTACTGCAAGGGAAGCTGATCCCCGCTGGCCGATATCGTGGAAGGAAACCATGATTCCCCAGACTGTTCCAAACAGGCCAATGAAAGGCGTGGCACTTCCCGTGGTGGCCAGAAAGGGCAGATTTTTTCCTAAAAAGTTGATTTTCCGGGATTCAGCCTTGCGTACAGCCCGTTTAAGATTATCCATGGTTGCCAGCTGCATGTCCAGGGATTCACCGGATATGCCGGTTTCTTTTTTGCTGCGGATTTTGTTGATTTTCTGCAGTTCATTAAAACCTGTTATAAAAACCTCTGCTTCGGGGCTATAGTCAAAATCCTCTGCAGCGACAAGTGCCTCGCTCAGATTGGCGGAGCTCCAGAAAGTTTCAAGAAAATCTTCTGAATCCAATCGGACTTTTTTGAACAGTCGGGCCTTTGTGAAAACTATTGTCCAGGAAACAATGGAAAATATCAGGAGAGTAAACATAACCAGCTGACCCACCGGGCCAGCATGGAGAACCATATTAGTTATTGATAGCTGCACAACTTATATCCTTTCAATTAGTGGAGAGTCTGAAATACGTCAGGACGTTTCCGATGTCACCTCAATCCGGCACTTTAAAAATGAAGAAAAATTATTCCCTTACCTGATCACAATGCTATAAAAAATATTTATTCTTTTTGGCGTACTGATTGTGTGATGCGATTTCTTTCCCATTTTTTTTGCTCTGCAAGATTGCCAATTGCAGGATTTAGGCGTCATTCGAAGCTTCTAAAAATGTCACTCAAACAGCTTCTACCTGGGAGCAGTATCTTACCTGCTTTGAACAAAAATTCAACCGCCTTGATTATTTTACAGTAGGTATGGAAGTTCTTGAGGTGACTTTGTAAAATTGCTTGGACAGGAAATGATCTTTCAGGAAATAGCCTTATTTCGTCGGAGCTACCATAGCACAGGAAAAGTTCACTGTAACTGCTGTTTTCCGGCCGGTTAATAGTTTTCCTTTTAAAAAACACACGCCTGCCAGAATTTCTTTAAGAGTGACATGCACGGTTACAGAATCACCGGGGTTGACAGTTCTCTTGAATTTGGCATTTTCTATGCGTGTAAGAACCGGCACTTTTCGGATTCCATCCTCATTGACTAAACCTTTTTGGGCCATGAGAAGAGCACCACTCTGAAAAATTATCTCACAGAGCAGAACTCCCGGCATTATGGGATTTTCAGGATAATGACCTGTAAAAATATCCAGATCATCGGGAATATATTTTTCCGTTACAATACTGTTTTCGTCAAAGGATAAAATAGTGTCGACCCAGAGAAAGGGCGGCCTGTGGGGGATAAGATCTATGACTGACTGTTTCATTTTACAGTCCGCCGGTAATTTCAAGTACTGTTCCGGTAATATATCCGGCCCCGGGGCCTGCCAGAAAAAGAACACTTTCTGCAATTTCCTGTGGTGTGCCAAAACGACGCATAGGAACCATTTTTTTATAGGCAGCCACCTGTTCCCTGGTGAGATCATTAATAAATTCTGTTGCAATGAAGCCTGGTGACACACAGTTTACTGTGATTTTTTTTCTTGCAACTTCTTTTGCAAGAGTACGGGTCAGTCCTATTTGTCCGGCTTTGGAGGCAGCGTAATTTGCCTGTCCTGAGAACCCAAGATGGGAGACGGGAGAGGTAATGTTGATAATACGACCGTATTTCTTTTTCATCATGAGTAGAACTGCATGTTTGCACATGAAAAACGTACCACTCAGGTTTACATCAATAACATCCTGCCAATCCTGCTCCTGCATGAGCGCCAGAACAGAATCCTTCCTTATGCCCGCATTATTGATCAGTACATCTATATCTTCGAATTGTTCTTCAATTTCTGAAAAAAGTTTCTGTACCGCATCTTTATCTGAAATATCACATTGAAATAATGTGATGGAGGATGCGTGTTCAATGTTTTCTTCAAGAAAAAGTTCGGCAGTTTTTGTGTTTTCCCCATAAATACCAATAACATGAGCACCCTCTTTAACAAAAGCTTCTGAAATGGCTTTGCCGATTCCCCGGGTTGCGCCTGTAATAACTACTTTCTGTCCTTTAAAAATATTCATATCGGGTATGGTCCTTTTCACCTGTTCCTGAACCTTCATAAAAGACTACGAGCGAAGATAACTGTCAACATCGTTGGAAACAATAACTCCATAGTTAATTGCTCCAAGCCATCCGGACATTATTATTCCTACAGAACCCACATGAAAAAGTCCCGGGACTTCCTTGAAAATTGATCTGGAAATATCAAGACCCTCAAATTTGGTACCAAAAGATGTTCCCCGGGTGTGCAGAGTATACCTGTTGAATGTTTTTGGCGTGGCAGCTTCCGTCCAGTCAATTTTATCGGCGACATCTGGAAGATACCTCTGAAGATCTTTGACACTTCTGGTAATGAGTTCTCTTTTTCTTGCCTGGTAAAGATCCTCATTCAGCCCGCTCCAGTCTCCATAACGGCTGTTCATCGAAGCAACCACGGTATAGCGGTTCAATCCCGGCCGTGTTTTCGGGTAGTATATTGAAAATGTTTTGGATTTTGTCTCTACATCAAGCAATTCTTCCGAATCAAATTGAGGTGCAGTTGAACTGAAGATAAGATCGCCGATATCCTTAATACTTTCACCATTCTTAATTCCGATATAAACCTGACAACTGGAATTGTTGACTCTTATCTTATCTGCACGGCCCATAAATTCATCAGAAAAAACATCTTTGCCGGTCAGGTTGTAAATTGTATTTGTAATACCGCTGTTTGAAACCACAGCCTTTGCAGTAATGACCTTGCCAAACACTTCAACTCCCCGAACCTTGCCTCGTTCAACCACAATTCTGTCAACACGTGCCTGGGTACAGAGAGTGACACCGTTCTTTTCCAGCTCATCAGCCATCATGCCGATCAGTTTATCAGTGCCTCCCCTGAAAGTAAAAACGCCACGATTCATAAAATTGGAAAAAACAATTCCATAGGTGATCGCGGGATCATCAAGGGTTGAACCGTTTGCATAAGTTATCGGTTCCATAAGGAAACGATGTACATCAGTTCTGCCCGGGAAAAAATCTTCGAAAAGTTCACGGGTGGACAAGGTTTGGTCATCATAGAAATTCATTCCGGATACAGTCTCAAAAAAACGATCGATGACTGGGCGGGATATGGAAAAATGATGTTCCAGGATACGGGTAAAATCTTCCTTGTCAAAGGTTGTCCGCAGGGAAAACTGCGGGTTATCGAAAACTATATTTTTGAGCTGAACTATTGATTCCATGATGGCTTTATTCCAATACTTTTTACATGTTTTGACCATGCCGTATGGAAAGCCGTGGAGAGAAATGTCAAAAATATGACCCTTGCGCCTGAACCAGGTGGCCAAACCACCGAGTCTGTGATGGTGTTCCAGCAGAAGAACCCTGTGGCCACAATAGGCAAGCCGGTTTGCCGTGGTCATTCCGCCAAGACCGGAACCAATTATTATGGCATCGTAATTCTCTGAGAGCTGTGAAAATGTTTTTGGCATTACTTTTTGAAAATATATTATTCTGATCCCATCATCAGCATACGGTACAAGCAGTTGATCAGGGGAAGGTTGCTGTGCTGTATAACTTTTATAACCTCGGGAGTATATGTCTGTTCACAATAGACACTCCACTCAGCATGGAACCGATTATACCAAGAAATCCCTGGTCTGTTCCAGCTAGAAAAAGGTTGGTAAACCCGATATCTCCATCTTTAATTTTATCAGGACTGCCATAGATTGCCCCGTCGATTTTTGAAGTATATCTTTCAATAGTTACAGGGGTGAAGGTGTCTTCATATACTATGTTTGTTCTGAAATTTCCAATTTTATTCTCTATTCGTTCCAGGGTCAGCCCTGAGGATATTTTCTTTTGAGCAAGATAATTTCGCCGGTTGTCCGCCAGGTTTTTCCATTGAGTGTAATTGGCCAGATGTGTGGCACGTATTTCAATTTCATTCTTTTTCTCAATGCCATGAAAATGAGCTGGAAAACAGATCACTCCGCTGGAATGATCCACATAATCATCCGGTCTTTGATATCTGAATGTATCAGCATCGTTGTAGAAAATAATAGTTTTCCTGTTTTCTTCAAGGAATTCAGGGTTATTTTTTACTCTGAAAATTGTCTCCGTGAAAGCAAGTCGAGGACGATTGGGAGAAGGTTGGTCGGTCAGAAGCCGGCGGGTCTCATCTGCACCGATAGTGGAAAGAATATAGTCACACTCAATTTTTTCACCGGAAACAAGTTGTACTCCATGTACCTCAGTTCCATCATGGAGAATTCTGTTGACCTCCGCATTCTGCTGTATTCTGCCGCCAAAACCGGTAAAATGGCTGATCAATATATCAAGAAATTCCTTGATATTTCCCTGGGGACGAAACATCCCCTGCAGGTAAATGGCCTGGAACATAATAACAAACTGGTTCAGATCCATATCATTTTCATGACTTGAACCATAATACATCAGGGGACAGAGCAGCATTTCCACCAGAAGATCATTCTGCAGCAGGGTGGCAAGAACCTTTTTTGCTGAACGAAAAGGAGTTTTGGCAAATGGATCAATTGTGTCAAGATAGGAAATCAGTTTTCGGAATCTGTCAATTGATTGCGGAAACACGTGGCTGATTTCAGACTCCAACAATCTGTAGTCATTAGAAAAACGTAGTGAGGCCTTATCTTTGAAGACTATCTCACTGCCGAACTGCTGACAGAAAACAAATTGTTTTCGTTTGAGTTTCAGTTGCCTGAACAGGCGGTTGACCGGGGCATCTTTCTGCTCGGGTGGCGCATAGTTTGTAATAGCATGCAAACCCGTTTCAAACAGAATTTTATTTCTAAAATAATAAGAATTAAGACCGCCGGGTCTTGAATGTTTTTCCAGAATAAGAATATCGGGAACAAACCGTGCAGCTCTGATTGCGGCGGCCAGCCCTGAAAGGCCGCCGCCAATCACCAAAAGCGGAATTTTCACTAAATCAGGCGTCTTTGAGAAGGGGTTGGAGGTAGGTCACACAACTGTTCAGAGACGCCAGATTGGGATAATCTTCTTCAGGGATCTGTAATTGGTGGCGTTTTCTAAGTTCCATGACTATATCCAGAAAATCCATTGAATCCAGGTCAAGCTGGTCTCGCAGGGGTTGATCAGGATCAAGATTCTCAAAATCAGCTTCATCATCAATATCTTCTATGATCTCAAGTATTAGATCTTTAATTTCTTCACTTGTCATGTAGCTCTCCAGATTCGGCGTTATCTATTCTTTCCCAGCGGGAATTGTCAGTTTAAAAGGAAACACTTCCTATAACATACCTTGCCTTTCTTTTTTATATTTATTTTTCAAAAAACTTATTTTTCAACATCCTGCTCAAACTTTTTTATGATAACAGCTGAATTGATTCCAACCATTCCAAACGAATTATTTAAAATGGTTGAAATAGAATCCGTTTTCAGGGCATGATTGATCACCATGTTTTCCAGGGCGCATTCAGGATCAAGGTTGTCGATATTAATCGTCGGATGAATATAATTGTCCTCAAATGCAGGAAGATTTCCAGCCAGTTCGAGAACACCGGCCGCTCCCATTGCATGACCGATAATGCTCTTTGTGTTGTTGACAAAAGTTTTCCCGGAACGCCCGAAAACTTCACGAATTGCTTTACATTCCTCAATATCCCCAGATTTTGTGCCCGTGGCATGGGTATTAATAAGATCAATGTCTTCTGGGGCCAGTCCAGCTCGCGCCAGAGCCAGCTTCATGCATTCCGCCTGTCGTTTGCCGTAGGGGAGAACAAAGTCACGTGCATCCGAATTCATGGCATAGCCTACTATTTCGCCATAAATATGAGCACCTCGCTTTAAGGCATTCTCCAGCTCTTCCAGAACATATACACACCCTCCTTCGGATATGACAATACCGTTTCTGTCAAGATCAAATGGCCGTGTGGCAAGTCGTGGGTCATCTGCATGATGCCCCAGCGCACCCTGGGCTTTGAAACTTGCAAAAATACCGAATGATCCTACAGATTCGGAAATCCCACCGGCAAGGACCATGTCCGCTTCACCCAGTCTCAGTATTTGTGTGGCTTGGATCAAGGAAGCGTTTCCGGCGGCACAGGCAGCGCCAACAACATAGTGAGGCCCGGTAATGCCCAGGTTCATAGTTATTTCACCGGCAGGATTGTTCAGGACCGTTCTGGGATTGTGATGATGCGTCCAATATTTAACGTCGTAATCAAACTGTTTTATATTGTACACTTCGTTTTCAGTTTCAACAGTTCCATGTTCAGTTAAACCAATTACAACGGCAACTTTTGAAACGTCATAGTGGTGTATGTCAAGTTTCGCGTCGGCCAGTGCTTCATTGGCGCAGTAAACACCAATGCAGCCAGCCCGGGTGCCTTTTTTGTTTTCTTTCTTCTTTCGATATTTTGTTTCCTGAAAGGTACATATTCCTGCAGGAGCTTTGCCGAAATAGCGGAGATCAATTTCCTGAATTTCACTTGTTCCCTGGAGAAGTTTTTCACGAAAATCTAATAAATTTGAGGCATTTGGTGCAGTGAGTCCGACACCTGTAATAACAATTCTACGAGTTTGCATAATTAACTGATGTACCAAATTGAGGATTTTTTGTTCAAAATTCCCACCGCAAAACGACTTTCAGCAGCTGAATTTTTAAATAATTTGTATAACTATAATATAATTACCGGATGAATTTTATCTTGTTGAATTTACATGGTTCTCCTGGTGTCGAGTATTGACGGCGAGTTTGCATTGTGGAGGTCGGATCAATTAATAAGAAAATTTACTTTTCTTTCTTCCCCCGATTTTGCCAACGAGAATACCAAATAAAAAAACAAGGGCCCCACAACCAAACCAGTAATAATTCTGCAGATCCTTGAGTCTGCTGTTTATTGAATGACACTCGTTAAGAGAAGACTTTTCCTTTGTGTATTCTTCCAGGAGATTGTTATAGGTGTCTTTTAACTTTTTGAGTTGCACGAGAATGAATTCTTTTTCTTTTACCACTGTTTCAATCTTTTTCCCTTCAGAAGAGACGTGAGAAAGCCTGGCAATTTGATCGTTCTTGCCGTCAAGCTCCTGCTTCATCGTCTTTAACGTATCCCGAAGGACTGCCACATCATCCTGACTTGAGAAATCTTTTTCCCCCTGTAATTTTTTTTCCAGCTGGGTGATTTTTTCCTGAAGCTGTTTTATAATCACGCTTTTCGGTAATGCTGACTTGACATATTGCTTTGCAATCCATCCTGTCTTCCCGGTTTGGGTTCTAACCTTGAAGTATTCATTATTTTCTTCTATAATTTTAACTTCTTCTTCAGATTTAACAACTCCGGTTACAGTAAAGGGCCTTTGGATATTGTCTCTCAGGTTTATAACCAGAAAGTCAGAAATATAGCCTGTCGCCTCCTGTTGTTCTTCCTCACCCAGGCAGCTGCATGTGTCAAAAATAACAAAAAAACTGAGTATGAGAAAAATAACTTGAAGGGATCTGTACATAATGAGCTCCTGCTGTCTTTCTGTTCTGCAGTTACAAGCAAGACTGCTTAACAACTCCATTTCCAGATAAACTGGATTTCCTTAATGAATGAGATCTTTGATTAATGCTTCTCTGTATACAAATTGAATATATGGATGTCAATTTTTAACGGTTTTATCTGAAAATTCCATGACCAAAGGTCGTTTGGCAGCAATTGGGAAGTGAAATCAGCTTTGAAGTATTCATTTCAGTTGAAGCCTGGCCATAAAATGGCCTTTTTGCCAAGATATCTGCGTCGCTACGAAAATAAAAATGCTCACATATGCCTTATAGGCTGCGTTTTTTATTTTTCTATGCTCCTCGGAGACTTCGCTTACCTGAAATCGAACAAAAAATCCCATTTATGGGCAGACACTGGCTAAAAGATAGTGTGAAAATATACTGTTATTTATGATTGACAGTAACAGAATTTGTTATCATACTAACATGTATATGCTGCAAAAAAAATCGGGCAGTCATCTCAATCCTTTACTTGATGTTGTTTGGTAATCCGAAAATAAAAAAAGGGCACCTGGATGGGAAAACAGGAAGAAAGTGAAATTGATATCATAGAAAACATAAAAAAAGAAATCGCTCTTTCGGAAGAAAAAAGAAGAGAAAAAAGATTTCAACATAATGTTGCAGTGCTAAAACAGGGTAATCTCGCGGTTTTTGAAAATGAAGAATTTGTTCTGAGCTTTGTTGATTATCTCAGTAACACCCTTGAGATCCCTGAAAATGAATTGAAAACACTGCTGTCAGGAATGAGCCAGGGTGCTCTATCCGAAAACAAATGTATCAAGGAAAGAAGTGTTATGCTTCTGACACTTTCCGCTGATTATATTTTTTCTCAGAACAACAGTGACCTTATTATCAATATTCTTGATATTTTTCTCGGCTGGATTGAATACGAGAAAGACTTTATCACAGGTTTTACCGTGATCATGAAAAAACTTGAAGAGATAGTCTTTCGCTTAATTGAAACGAATTCCTGGTCTGACGTAGAACGGGTTTTAACAAAACTCTCTCTTATTCAGAAAAATAAAATCCAAAAAAAGAAAGTATTTTCAGGACTGGTCAACGCGACGTTTAACAGAATAGTCTCTGAGACCCTGTTAAAAACCCTTGCTGAAAATATTCTTGAAGGGGGAGAGTCTCTTCAGATTTACAAGAATATTTTTCTTCTCAGTGGAAAGAATGGAGTCAGTTTTCTCCTGGAACAGTTAAGCCGATGCTCAGACAATCAGGAAAGGATGGAGTTGATAAATCTAATTTCCTCCTTCGGGTATACTGCTTCACCGATTCTTGTGGAATACCTGCAAAAAGAACCATCATCGCTTCTTGTCTGCAATATACTGCATATAATGGCTGAGATTGGAGATCAACAGTTGTATGGGTATCTGCGCAAATATCTTGACCACGATGACAGCCGCATTCAGCATGAGGCTGTTCGCTGTATTTTCAAGCTCGAAGGGCAGGATCTTTCATTCAGAATAGGTGAGGCGCTGGAACGGGTTGATGACCCGATGAAGTGTAAAATAATCAGACAGTTGGCTGAGTCGGATGCCGATCAATCGGACACGGTTAGAATTTTACAGAAGCTTTCAAGAAAAAGGCTGCAGACTAAAACTCCACAGTGCCTTGAATTATTAAAAACAGTTGCGGCCGTACTGAAAAAATACCCGCTTCCAGAAAGTGTTGAGCTGTTGGAAGAGATGTCGAAGGAATGTGAAGAACAACAACCAGAACTTGAACAGCTTGAATTCCAGGTAAAGGAATCCTTGAGAATTCTGCGCCCGAGACTTCGTCATTCAACACGGGAAACAGATAATGCGATGGAGACCATCTTTTTTGATGAAGATCCGGATTTAAGACAGTCAACCTATCAAAAGATCAGAGAAACCAACGAACATATCAATGTACTTTATCAGTCCGGCGATATTGAAGGAGCAGGAAAATTCATATATAAAGAAGCCATTTCTGCGGCTCAGCAGAAAGATTTTCATACCGCTGAGTCATTGCGGGATCGCCTTATAGAAATTAATCCGATGGCCCTGAAAGATGCTATTGAACTCGGAGAATTTATTGATGCTGAAAAAGAAAGAAACATGGAGACACAATATCTGCAGATATGGCAAGGACTCCAGGAAAAACTGGCAAAAGTTGAGGTAAATGAGCTTTTCAACAGTCTGCGAAAAGAGTATTTTCCGAAAGATTCCATCTTAGTACGAAGTGGTGAAATAGATGACAGCCTCTATTTTCTCAATTCCGGTTATATTGGTCTTTCCAGTGTTTCAGGCAATAATGAAACTTTCTTAAAAAGAATGCAGCCAGGGGATCTGATAGGGGGAGAACATTTTTTTTCAGTATCGGTATGGACGGTGACACTTAAAGCTCTGACTGAAGTCGAAGTTCAGGTGCTGAGTCGTGAAATTTTTGAAAAAATTACCGAAATTTATCCGCATATTGAAACAGTGCTGCAGGAACACTATTATCAGCAGGAAAATATAGTCACACTTTTGGAGATGGCAGGTGACGACCGCCGTGAAAGTCCCCGTTATCCGGTTACTCTCTTTATCAGAAATATGTTGCTCGATCCCTATGGAGACAGGGAACAGAGACCGTTTACCGGCGAACTCATGGACATATCCGAAGGGGGACTTGCGTTTGTCGTAATACTTTCAAAAAAAGATAATGCAAAACTCCTTCTGGGCAGACAGGTTATTACAATAATACCTCTGGCTGGACAGAAGGAGATTCAATGTCTCGGTGTAATTGTCGGAGTAAGACTTTTTAAAAACGATGTTAATAATTTTTCAGTACACGTCAGACTCTTTAAAAAAATTGAACAGTCAGCCTTAAAACAACTGATCGGCATGTGGGAATAGTGTATTGTTGTTGAGATGAAAAAACTTTCTCAGACAATAACAGTACGTAACCTGAAAATTTCCCCTCCTGTTGCCCTTGCGCCGATGGTTGGTCTTTCCCATTGTGCCCTCCGCCTTCTTCTGAGGGAGCAGGGTGGATTTGGGGTTTTTTTCACTGAAATGCTTGCCGCAAAAAGACTCCCGCACGAAAATGATACAATTTCTCCTTTGCTGATAAGAGATCGAATTGAAAAACCACTCATTTACCAGATTGTCGTTTTTTCTCCGGAGCAGGTAGGTCCAGCGGTTGAAAAACTCCATCTGCTCAGAGCCGACGGAATAGACATTAATCTTGGGTGTCCGGCACCCATGGTTAAAAAACAGGGTGGGGGAATCTCTCTTTGCAATGACATTCATCATGCAAATAAGATTCTGAGTGAAATCCGCCGCAGAACACAACTTCCTGTTAGTGCCAAAATCCGCCTTGGTGTGGAATACAGAAGAGAAAAGCTCTCTGCTTTTTGTAAAAATCTGGAAGATCTGGGACTTGACTATTTGACTATTCATGCCCGTTTGAACGGGGAAAAATTCTGCAGAAAACCTCGGTGGAATGCGATCGCCGATATTAAAAAAGGCCTATCTATACCTGTTTTCGCAAATGGCGGAATTTTCTCAACAGAAGATGCCCTCAGATGTCTTGAACAGTCTGGCGCGGATGGTCTGATGCTTGGGAGGGGAGCAGTGAGCAGACCATGGCTTGGCGCTGAGATAAGCAGGGATGTTTATAACCGACCAATTGAAATTCATACCGATTCGCGGTCGAAAGTCTTTTTCAGATTTGCAGAATTGCTGGAAAAAAAGCTTCCACCAGAACGACGCCTTGGACGATTGAAACAGTTTACCCACTACTTTGCCACAACATATTCTTTTGGTCATTCTCTTGCCACATCAGTACAAAATTCGCCAACATTCCGCATGGCGATGAAAAATGCTGCAGAGTTTTTTGAAAATTCACAGTAAGTTCAATGAATTGTAAAATGGAAAATATTGATGAAGTACCTTTGTCAATAGATGTTTAAGATAAAAATACAAACAAATCTAAAACGCTGTATTTGCCGATAAGATATGAATACTTATTTTATTATTTGAAATATACTACCAGGATACAATAACCCCGGACCTACACATTCAAAATGGAGATAATTATGATTGATTTGGTGAAAAAAGCGATGCTCACAGGTATTGGAGTTGCGTCACTCACGAAGGATAAAATAGAGGATATCGCAAAAGACTTTGCCCAGAAAGGTAAATTATCCGAACAGGAAGGGGAAAAACTCGTTCGAGAAATGGTCAGTAAGACCGAGGAGTCAAAAGAAGAACTGAAAAAACAGATCAATACCATGGTAGAGAAGGCTCTTGCCAAAACTGAGTTTGTCAGGACCGCAGACATTGAGGAACTGCATGGAGAAATCGCCTCTCTCCGTAAGGAAATTGAGGCATTACGCAATGGGAAAACAACCTGAGATTCTTATTTTGCCGGCGAAACCTTTTCCTTGATCTGCTGGATAAAAACTGTCATTTCTTCCAATTTGAAAAGATAAAGTATTACACCATATACAGCAGCGGAAACACCAATCAGGACCATTACTGCCAGAAACTGGACAATTCGATTGGTGTGTAGAACTGTTTCAAGTACAGACTGCCCGGCAAGCAGAACAGCAAGAAGACCTGCTGCAGCGCAAAGTATTTTGAGCAGGGCACGGGCAAGATATTTCAACCTGAAACCCTGCATTTTTATATGCAGAGTGGTGAAAAGAAAAATAAAATTAAGAATCATGGTGCACGATGTGGACATGGCGATTGCCAGATGTTGATATGTATCTATGGTTAAGGTGATGAAGACAATATTGGTGCCGATGGCCAGAAAACTGGCTACAACAGGGTATTTTGTCTTGTCCAGGGCATAAAACGCGGGCACCAGTACTTTGTTTGCGGAGTATGCGAATAATCCGACAGCATAAAAAGCAAGAGTTCGTGCTGTTGCCACCGTATCGGCTTCTGTAAAGGCACCATGTTCAAAAATCAGCCTGATAATGGGTTCAGCCAGAATTATCAGACCGAAAGTTGCCGGGACTGTCAATGCCAGAACCATTGTGAGTGATGATACCATGGTTTCTTTCATTTCCATTATGTCTTTTCGCGCTGCCTGTTTTGCCAAAACAGGCAGCATGGCAATGGACAGAGCGACCCCGAAAAGACCTATCGGCAGTTGAACGAGTCTGAAAGCATAGTTAAGCCAGGAAACAGACCCCTCAGCGCAGCTTGAGGCAAAATTGGTATTAATAAAAATATTAATCTGTGTCGCAGAAAGTCCGATGGTTGCGGGTACCATCAGTTTTAAAATTCGTTTGAGACCAGTGTCACTAAGGTTGAGGACAGGTTTATAGCGATATCCTGTTTTATACAGGGACGGGAGCTGAATGCCCAGCTGCAGGATTCCACCGATCAATGTTCCGCAGGCCATACCCATAATGGCAGGCTGGCCGTAACGGGGCAGGATAAAAGCCAGAGAAGTACCGCCAATGATGGACCCGAGGTTGAAAAAACTTGAAGCCAGTGCAGGAATAAAGAAGCGGCCCCTGGTATTGAGCATTCCCATGACGACTGCCGAAAGAGAAATCACAATGAGAAACGGTAGCATTACCACCGTTAATTTACGGGTGAGTTCACTTTTTCCGGCAATGAGATCAAAATCCGGTGCCAGCAGAGAGACAATCGATCCGGAAAAATAAATACCGAGGAGGGTTATAATACTGAGAAGAACAGCAATAAAAGTGAGGACAGTTGACGCAAGCTTCCATGTCTCTTCCCTGCTTTTATTCGTGTCATAATCAGAAAAAACAGTAACAAAAGCTGCTGACAGTGCTCCTTCACCAAAAAGATCCCTTAAAAGATTAGGGATTCTAAAGGCAACAACAAATGAATCGTAAGCAAACCCGGCACCAAAAAGAGAAGCGAACACCTGTTCCCGAACAAGTCCCAGCAGCCTGCTGCACATTACGGCAACAGAAACCACTGCTGCTGATCCTGAAATAGATCTTTTATTTCTGTTTCTATCTTTTTTCTTTTTCTGAGCGATCAAATGAAAACAATCCGGAATTAATTAATGATATTGATTCTGTTTACACCTAAATCCTGCACTTCGAAATTTTTTCCTTTTCTGTTTGAAATGTTATGAAAGATATTTATTTTTTTCTTCATTTTCCTGTCCTTCAGGATTGGTATTTTTCCAGAATCTATTGCGTTATCAATGGTTTGAAGTATGTTTACACGTCTGTGCTCTCGATACCTTATATCTTCAGTAAGATTGACAATTGCAGGATTTAAACTCAGCCAGGCAGGTACTGTTAAAATCCACATAAATCAGGATGACTTTGAGCCAGAAGCCGCCTGAACTGTTGAAAGGTGCAGGTTAGTATCTATTGAACAGTACCGAGTAATAGCAGCTTCAGGAATAAAAAATGCACCTGGTGGCTTCCGGGTAAAAAGTGTTTTTGGTGGACAAAGATACATTGATTACAGTAAATTTGCCAGAAATTCATCTTTCCGTTATCTTTTCCATTGTCTTTGGATAATTAATTTTTTCAAATTGATCACCTCGAGCATTCTTGCTTGACTTTGTAATTTGAAATTGCATATATGATGACTGGTTAATTTTTTGGAAAGAATCCCGGTTCTGTAACTTCCCGGTAATGTTCTGCCTCAGGTAGCCAACATTATAGTTTCAGAATTCAGGTATAGAAGGGCTTGTGGAGTGCAAAATTTTTTTTGAAAACAGCATTGAAAAATCGTCGATTTTGAGGAGATACGAATGCAGGATACAAATATGATTAGAAACATAGCAATATTTGGTCATGGAAATTGCGGAAAAACTTCACTAGCGGAGGCCATGCTTTTTACTGCCGGGAAAATTAACAGATTGGGTAAGGTGGATGACGGCAGTTCCGTAATGGATTACGAAGATGAAGAGATAAATAGAAATATTTCCATCAGCTCCAGTTTTAATAATTATACCTGGAAAAAGCACACGATCTATCTCACAGATACTCCCGGAGATGATAATTTTCTCAATGAGGCCCTGTTTTCTTCTTATGTGTGTGACGGAGCTCTTTTTACTATCGGCGCAGTCCTTGGAGTAAAAGGACAGACGGTCAAATTTGCCAATATTGTCAAGGCTAATAATATTCCTACAATTATTGCCGTCAATAAAATGGACAGGGAGCGTGCGGATTTTTCAAAAACCCTTGAAGAAATGAAAAGTTCTCTTCCTTTCACTCCAGTCGTTCTCCAGTTGCCCATTGGGGCCGAAGATGATTTCAGGGGGTTTGTGGATATACTTGAAGAGAAAGCCTATCTTTTTGATGGGGACAAGGGAGGTGTCACACCCACTGATATTCCATCGGATTTAGCTGATGATGTGGCTGTATACAGGGAAAGCCTGATGGAAAACGTGGCGGAGACTGATGATGACTTGATTGAAAAATTTCTGGAAGAAGGGGAATTGGGCATTGACGATATGAAAACCGGACTTAAAAACGGTGTTCTGAGTGGTGATATTACTCCTGTCTGTGTTTGCGCTGCCACGAAAAATTTTGGTACTGCTCCTCTGCTTGATGCGATTAATACCTTTATGCCGTCACCTACCGACGGAGAACCGCTTACTGCAGTTAAGCCTGAATCTGAGGAAACCGTAGAAATAAAACGATCTGTTGATGAACCGTTTACGGCCCTTGTTTTTAAGACCATGGCTGATCCCTATGCCGGCAGGCTGACAATTTTCAGAGTTTTCAGTGGAATACTTGAAGGCGACAGTTTTTATAATGCCAGCAAAAAAGAATCGGAACGATTTGGCCAGTTGTATCTCCTTGAGGGCAAAGACCAGAAACCTGTTGACAGTGCCGGTCCCGGGATGATTGTGGCTGTTGCCAAGCTCAAGGAAACCGGAACAGGGGACACCCTCTGTGATGCAGCGAATCCAGTTCTTTTCAAGCGACCTGAACCTTTAAAGCCTGTAATTTCCTTTGCTGTAAGTGCTAAAAAAGGTGAGGAAGAAAAGGTGTTCTCATCAATCACCAAGATGCTTGATGAAGATTTGACTCTTAAGCTCACCAGACAGCAACAGACCAAGCAAGTCCTCCTCTCAGGTGTTGGACAGGTTCATCTTGACGTGGTCGGATCAAGAATCAAGAGAAAATTTGGAGTTGAGCTGGAACTCAATACACCAAAAATTCCATACATGGAAACGATCCGTTCCTCTGCCAGAGTCCAGGGAAAACACAAAAAACAGAGTGGCGGACGGGGACAGTATGGAGATTGCTGGATAGAAATATCTCCGTTGCCGGGAGGTGGCTATGAGTTTGAGGATAAAATTGTCGGCGGTGTCATTCCGCAGCAATACAGACCTGCCGTTGATAAAGGTATTCAGGAGGCTATGGAAAAAGGTGTTTTGGCCGGTTATCCTGTAATTGATGTCAAAATCGTCCTTGTTGACGGATCTTTTCATAATGTTGATTCCTCGGAAATGGCGTTTAAAATTGCCGGTTCTCTTGCATTCAAAAAAGGCGCCCAGGAGGCCGGTCTTGTACTTCTCGAACCGTACATGAATATGGAAATACGGGTCGGAAAAGATAATGTCGGTGATGTTATGGGGGATCTGAATTCAAGGCGCGGCAAGGTTATGGGAATGGATTCCGATGAAAATTCAGAAATCATTAATGCCCAGGTTCCGCAGGCTGAAATACTCTCTTACGCCACCGATCTCACATCGATGACAGGCGGCCTTGGTACATTTACCATGGAATTTTCCCACTATGAAGAGGTTCCGGGGCAAATTGCAGAAAAAATTATAGCAGAGGCCAATAAAGAATAAGGTCTCAATTCTGCGATTTGATCGCATTTTTTCTAAACATTGTGTTAATTTTGATATGGTTTTATACATTCACAAAGTCAGGCAGGTGTTTTTGTTATCAAATTAACACAATGTTCCCAAAGGTCAGCACAGACACAATCTATCATTCAGGATTTATATCAAATATATTCGGTCATGGATAATCAACAGGAACAATACAGTTGTGCTGTGCTCACCCTCAGCGACAAAGGTTCCCGGGGTGAACGTGAAGACACCAGTGGAGAATTTTTGAAGAAGACTCTTACCGAGGCCGGGTTTATTCTTCAATCCTATGAAATTATTCCTGACAGAAAAGAAATTATTATCCAGTCGTTAAAGGACCTGGTGGATAACAAAAGAATCACACTTATTGTCACCACCGGTGGTACAGGTGTCTCACCTACGGATGTCACTCCTGAAGCAATGGAGGAGGTTGTGGAAAAAGAGGTACCTGGTATGGCAGAGGCAATGCGTGCCGCCAGTCTTTTGAAAACGAACAGAGCCATGCTTTCCAGGGGAAAAGTTGGCATTCGAGGAATGAGTCTTATAATCAATCTTCCGGGCAGCTTGAAAGCGGCCCGGGAAAATCTTGAAGTTGTCCTGCCGGTTATTCCTCATGCCCTTGAAAAGATTCTCGGAGGAACGAGTGATTGCGGGGCTGAGTGATTTTCAGACCAGCTCAACCTGAGCTGTTTCCTGTTCTCCCAGGGATATGATTTTGCCAATAACAACGGGTTCTTCTCCTACTGCTTCAAAATGGTGACAGATATCCGACACCATTTCTTCGTTGACAATTATCAGTAATCCTATACCCATGTTGAATGTGCGGTACATTTCTTCACGAGGAATATCACCCATTTTTTCAAGGAATTGGAAAATTGGCTGAGGAGTCCAGGATCCTGTATCAATGACAGCTTTACATCCCTTTGGAAGAATACGGGGAATGTTGTCATAAAAGCCACCCCCTGTATTGTGAACCATTCCATTCAGCTGATAATTTTTCAACACATTAAGAACAGGCTGAACATAAATCCTGGTTGGTTTGAGGAGTTCTTCACCGAGGGTGCAGGCAAGTTCCTCCCTGTAATCTTCCACAGAAAACCCATGGTCAGAAAAACAGATTTTCCTGACCAGAGAATAACCGTTTGAATGCAATCCACTTGATCTCAGGCCGATAATTACATTTCCACTGCTGATATCTGAACCGTCTATGATTTCATCACGTTCAACAATTCCTGTTACAAATCCTGCAAGATCGTAGTCTTTTTCCCTGTATAATCCGGGCATTTCGGCTGTTTCTCCACCTACCAGTGAACATTTTGACTGAATACATCCTTCAGCAATACCTTTGATTACTTCCTTTGCAATACCCAGGTCAAGCTTGCCCACTGCGAAATAATCAAGAAAACTGAGTGGAGTGGCCCCGCCAACAATGAGATCGTTGACGCACATTGCAACCAGATCAATACCAATTGTATCATGTTTTCCACAGAGATGTGCAATGGCCAATTTTGTTCCAACTCCATCTGTGGAGGTGACGATAACCGGTTGTTTATATTTATTAGTGTCAATGACCAGGTGGGATGCAAATCCTCCAATCCCCCAAGGACACCTCGTTGATGAGTGGATCCGACAAGATCTTTAATTTCTTCTATAAAGGCATTGCCTTTATCAATGTCCACTCCGGCTTCGCTGTATTTTGATTGTTTATTTTCAGTCATAATAGAGTTGTTGTTCGTATTTAACCTTCTTCAATTGCACTGGAACCTATAAGAATCTGCAAAGCGGACGGTGTTTTTCTGAATCTGTCAGATAAACTTTTTACCACTATTTTAAGTCGATACATAATACAAAATCCCCAAATCATCACAGATTCAGGTTCCAGCAGAAAGAGACTCTTTCTCAAGTAGCCATCATATTAACACATCCTGAAAAAAGCAATGGAATTGGGCAGCCCCCGGGTTGATTCAGGATAGTGAATTTACCCATTGCACGATGATGGCAATCTGGTAAATATGACAGCATGAAATTATTGATACTTCTTGTCGGACTCATACTCATTCTCGAAGGGTTTCCCTATGTTGCAGCCCCGGAGGCCATGAGGGACTGGCTGAAAAAACTCAGTGAAATGGACCCTGCGCATATGCGTGCAATAGGACTGATATCAATGATTACAGGATTGATTATTTGCTATATCGTCCAGAAGACATCATTGTTTGTCTGATTGTTCCTCAGTGTTGCGATTGAGAAAATACAATGTCCCGTTTACCCAGCTTTCACCTTCCTTTCTCAACGTTGTACTGATCCATTTGATCGGCTTCCAGCCGCTTTCTCTTGCAGTTTCCATTATATATTTCGGTGCATGAAGAAACCTTCCGGTTTGTCCAAGATGATAACCCGGTTTGTCACTGTTCTCTATTGAAAAGCAGAAGAGGGTGCGTTCTGTGGAAACGGTTGAGATTGCTTTCATTACTGGACCAAGATCTCCCATGTATGTCAGGACATCAGCTGCTATAATCAAATCAAAAACAGCATTCTCTTCCTGAAGATATCTTGTTATTTCACATACTTCAAGTCTATCATATATGTTTTTGCTTTGAGCCTTTTCCACCATTTTTTCTGATATGTCTATTCCTGTCAGTGTGTCACACAAGTCAGCGAAAACGGTACCGGCAAGCCCGGTTCCACAACCGAGATCAAGGCATTTTGAAAAATATTTCACTGGATAGTTGAGAGTTTTAAAAGCAGATTTAAGCTTGTCAGGCACACTGTACTGCAGGTCCTCAAGGAGGTGTTTTTCAAATGTATCTGAATATTCATTAAAAATTTCCTCTACATATTGATCTGGAATAGAAGAAGTCTTTCCTCCGGTAATTGCAAACAGCATATGTCTTGCTTGACTATTACTTGGATCAATTTTAAGAATCCGTTCGTAAAGTTGGGCAGCTTTCTCGTGGTTACCAAGACGATGATAGACATAGGCCAGGTTTTTTAAAGCAGAAAAATGTGTGTCGTCAAGAGCCAGGGTCTTTTCATAAGACTCAGCCGCCTTGTTAAAATGACCTGTTTCCCGATAACAGTTCGCAAGATTGTAGTACGGTTCCGGATCTGAAATGAGTTTTCCGGCCAACTCGGAAAAACCAGCTATCGCATCTTCAAGCCGGCCGCATTTTTTCAAACAGAGAATATAATTGAAATGGAGATCCACATCATCAGGTACAAGTTTGAAAGCTTTTCCATACATTGCTGCCGCTTTTTCAAATGCATCCATTTCAAAATAGAGCATCGCCATCCGGGTATAGAGGTAAGGGGATTGGGGGCAGAGATCATGAAGTTGACTCAACATTGCCTCAGCCCGGATAAAATCTGACAACTGGTAATATTCACAGGCTTTTGCGAAAATATTTTCTATTTTTTTTGAATCCAGCATTTCCGGGAAAACTTATAAAAAAAGATAGACCTTGATGAGCAGACAAATGTAGAGTAAATGATTTGGGCAATATACTTGTCTGATCTGCGATGACAAGTAGTTTTTTCTAAACCCCACTCTTCGGTGTAACGTATGGATAAGATAGCAAAAAAAGAACTCGTTGGCAACGAAGGAATGGTAATTCTGGATATGGTGCGAAGATTGAATCGTCGCGGAGCGACCTCCAATCTGTCAAAACTTATCTCCAAGACCCATCCCGCCGACATGGCATGGGTATTCAGGCACCTGACAAAGGATGAGCGGACAGCAGTATTTAATATTATAGGGGAAAGTGAATTTGTCGGTGAGTTTCTCAGCGAACTTGATGACGCATTTGTCATTGAGCTTGTAAAAGAACTTGACCCTCCCTCCATGGCTGAAATTTTATCAGACATGCCTTCTGATGATGCAGTTGACCTCCTGGAAATTCTTCCGGAAGATCTTGCTGATACAATTCGGGAGCATATGAAGAAGAAGGACAGGGAGGAAGTGGATGAACTGATGCAGTATCATCCCGAGTCTGCCGGTGGTCTCATGTCCCCTGACTTCATGTATCTTGATGAAGAACTCACTGCCGGGGATGCCATTAATGTCATTCAGAACCGCGGTGAAGACAAAGAAATGGTTTTCTATCTTTATATCACCCATGGGGACCGTAAACTCTCCGGTGTAATTTCTTTGCGAGAGTTGCTGCTCCATCCGGCTGAACAGAAGCTGAAAGAAATCATGAATCCCAATGTTATATCTGTCAGCACTGATACGGAAAGGGGAGAAGTAGCCCATGTAGTCTCTCAATATAATATTCTTGCAGTGCCCGTTGTTGATTCAAATTACACCCTGGTTGGTATTGTTACGGTTGATGATATTATTGATGTTATCCGAGAAGAGGCAACTGAAGAATTTCTTCAGATGGCTGGTGCAGGTAAAGATAGAGAAATACTCCTGAAATCCACTAAAGAAAGCGCATTCATTCGGGCACCCTGGCTTTTTGCATCATGGATTGGCGGGATTGTAACCATGTTTGTCATTGGTTCATTTGAGCATGAGCTCGCCAAAGTAATTGCCCTTGCCTCCTTTATTCCCATTGTTACCGGAATGGGAGGCAATATTGCTGTTCAAAGTTCCACAATTGTGGTCAGGGGAATAGCCACAGGCAGAATCAACATGAATGAAGCCTATAAAGTCGTCTTTAAGGAAATCCGTGTAGGAATCATCCTTGGACTTGTTTACGGAACGGTTCTTGGAGTTGTTGCTTTTCTTGGTTTTGCCGAGCCCCCCCTTCTAGGTGTTGTTGTCGGGGGAGCTATTTTGAGCAGTATGGTGATGTCTGCCTTTGTCGGAACATCAATTCCTCTAATATTTAAACGCTTCGACATTGATGCTGCCATAGCGACCGGCCCTTTTGTCACCACATCCATTGATATTCTCAGCACCCTCCTTTATCTCTGGTTCGCAAAAATCTTTCTCAACCTGTAAGTATTGAGTATGGACAGACAGTATGAATTTTAAAACCAGTTCATTAACATTATTTGTTGTATTCGGTATAGGACTCTGGCTGATTTTCAGCTCTTTGACAGGGTATTTCAACGGAGTAGATGCCGATCCACGGCCTGTTACAGCCCGAGGCGATCTTGCCCAGGACGAGCAGAACACCATTGAAATCTTTCGTCTCAATTCTCCGTCGGTGGTGTACATTACAAGTATTGCCCTGAGAAGGGGCTTTTTCTCTTTAAATGCTGTGGAAATTCCAAAAGGAACCGGGTCCGGTTTTGTATGGGACAGGAATGGTAGAATTGTAACAAACTACCATGTCATCAGTGATGCAAATAAAATAAAGGTCACCATGGCAGACGGTTCCACCTGGAGAGCTGTTCTCATAGGTGTCGCTCCTGACAGAGATATTGCCGTATTGCAGATTGACGCCCCATCCTCGGTTCTTCGTCCCATAACAATCGGCAGATCCAGTGATCTCCAGGTGGGTCAGAAGGTCTTTGCCATCGGCAATCCTTTTGGACTGGATCAAACAATTACTTCCGGAATCATCTCAGCCCTGGGACGACAGATTAAGTCAGTTACCGGACGAACTATCCAGGGAATGATTCAGACTGATGCCGCTATTAATCCAGGGAATTCCGGGGGCCCTCTACTTGACAGTGCGGGGAGGCTTATTGGTGTAAATACAGCTATCTACAGTCCGTCAGGGGCTTATGCGGGAATAGGGTTTGCCGTACCTGTAGATACAGTCAACAGTACCGTACCCAAGGTTATTAAATACGGCCATGTCATAAAGCCCGGTATTGGGGCCACCCTTGCTGACAAGAGACTGGCGGAGAGATTGGGGATAAAGGGAGTTTTGATTCTTGCTGTCGAGGCTGATGGTCCTGCTGCCAAAGCAGGATTGCACCCGACCATGCAGTATATGGGGGAAATTATCCTCGGTGATATCATTACAGCAGTCGCCGGGCAACCGGTGACATCCTATGATGAACTGCGAACCGAACTTGAAAAATTTGAGGTGGGTCAGGAAGTGTCACTCACTGTTCTTCGGGGAGACCAGTTGTTTGATGTTAAAATACATCTTACTGCAATCAATTAATACCTAAATCTTGCACTTCGGCAGGTAGCGTAGACTCCGAACTTGTCAATTGCAGGATTTAGTGCCTTACTCCTGAATTTCTGTCATAAATACAAGAAAGGGGAAGGTGTTTTGAAATTAAATGGTTAGGTTTACTCCCGGATGCTCACTCTGATTTTTGCAATGTGGGCCAGCGAACCCACAAACGCCTGGCTGAGTTTCACGCGTAATCAGAAATTGATAGTTTTATCAGGTAGCAGGCCATTATTTTTCAATGCAAGATTTCTGGACCTTGCCAGTTCCCGCATATCGAGTTCCTTGTCTGATTCGTCAATAATCTCCCTGCCGACGATTTCTTCAAGTATATCTTCCATGGAAACAATCCCCGTCATCGTACCATATTCATCCACAACAACGAAAAGATGTTGTCTACGATCAAAAAAATCTACCAGCACACGATTTAAGGGGGCTGTTTCCGGGACAAAATGGGCAGGATTGCTGAATTCATACAGTTTACAACTGCTTTTCCCTTCCGCTGCTGCCAGAAGAACGTCTTTGCGCATCACAATACCACTCACCTCGTTGGGTTCTTTTTTATACACTGGAATCCTGCTGTGACTGGAGAGTTCGGTAACCATGGACATTGCTTCTCCAACCGTAAGCTCCTCATCCATGGAAAAGGTTACCGTGCGCGGGGTCATAACTTGTCGAACAATCTTGTTTTTTAATTCAATAATATTATTTATTACCTTTTCTTCCCCGACTTCGATATCTCCTGACTTGAGGGAAAGAGCAGCAATGGTCTGAATTTCCTCAGCACTGATTGACTCTTCCTTCCTGTGCGGTAAAAGCCTTGTCAAAGACCTGCACACCCAAACTATCGGCTTGAGAACAAAAACCATAACCCTCAAAGGGTAGGTGATTAAAGGCGCCAGGGTGTACGCAAATGTAACGCCTATTGTTTTCGGAAGAATTTCTGAAAATATAAGAATCGCCAGGGTAAAGGTTGCAGAAAAATAGAGGAGATTGTCATCTCCAAACATTTTTGCTGCAGCAGCCCCGGCGACAGCAGCTCCAATGGTATTGGCAATTGTATTTAAAGTGAGAATGGCTGTTATCGGTTCATCAATGTCAGAACGCAAACGCTTGAGGTGTTCGGCCGCGGAACTTCCGTTTTTTTTAAGCATCTCAACCTGACTTGCGCTTATACTGTACAGAACCGCTTCACATATTGAACAAAGTGCTGAAATGGTGATTGCAAGGATAATGGCAATTATTAATGTCTGTAACACTGCTTTTCTCCAGGAAGAAAGGTTCTCAAACAAATTTTCAAATCATTCGATAACCTGGTAATTATCTACATTAAAGACTATGATATTTTATAGCAAAACAACCCCGGCATAATAATGACTCAGGAACAATTCCAAGGTGCTGCGTTTCATTAATTTGTACTGTTATTTGAATTATAATATATTTTATCTGATAATAAACGGAGAAGTATTTATTATCTGAAAGTCCCGCCTCAAAAGGTTGTTTTGTCAGAGTTGAGATTTTCATTGTCTCATTGAGCCTAAAGTACATGATTGATTGAACCAGCCATTCGATAGTATTTTGGGTAAATAAAAAAAGGATAAGAAATGAAAGATACACAATGTACTGTTTTTAAGAACAGCGCAGAAAAATATTCAGGTGATCTCCTGGTTGCTCTGATCACTATCGACAAGGACGAACAACTCAACGGCCCAAAGGAAGTCCAATATATTCTTGGAGAACTCAACCAGCTAGATGAGTTTAAAGGAAAGAATGGAACGTCTATACAACTCTATCCTCCCTGGGAAACGCCAGGAAAAAGACTTCCGGCCCAAAGAATGCTGCTTGTCGGACTCGGGGAAATCGATAAAAAAGATTCTCCGGACACAATCAGAGAACTGTTGAGGACGGCCGCAGGTACTGCTGCACTCCAATGTGAAAAAAACCGTGCTGAGAACGTATGCATCATTCTCGGAAAATTCGGAAAACTTCACCTTCCTGACGCTGCAGAGGCTCTTACAGAGGGAATACTCCTGGGAGGATATAGTTTTACAAAATACAAGACAGACACAAAGGAACAGTATTCTGGATTAAAAAAGGTCATATTCTCCACGTCTTCTTCTGTCGCAGCAGTGAAAAAACGTGTGGAAATGGCAGTCACGTCCTCAAAAAGTGCTATTGTCGCAAGGAATATGGCTAACGAACCAGGCAATCTCTGGACATCTGGGGAATTTGGTCGATATGGACGAAAAATTGCAAAGAAATACAAGCTGAAATGCAGAGTCTACGGAAAGGCCGATATCAAAAAAATGAAAATGGGAGGTCTTCTGGCTGTCAACCAGGGTTCTCAGGATCCTCCTAAACTCATTGTTATTGAGTACCTGCCTGAAAAAAAATCTGATACGATTCTTCTTGTTGGAAAAGGACTGACCTTTGATTCGGGTGGTATAAGTCTTAAACCGGCAGCAGGCATGATGGACATGAAGTATGACATGTGCGGTGGTGCCGCTGTACTTGCCGTTATGGAGACAATTGCAAAAGAGAAACCGAAAACAGGGGTTGTTGCCATTGTTCCTGCCACGGACAATATGTCAGGGGCAGGGGCCTTAAAACCCGGTGATGTCATAACACATTATAATGGAACTACCTCTGAAATTGAAAATACGGATGCGGAAGGCCGCCTTATTCTCGCTGACGCTCTTGCATTCGGTATTAAAAAATTCAAACCGGACTGTGTCATTGATGTTGCGACACTTACAGGGGCAGTAATAGTCGCTCTGGGCCATCATCACTGCGGGATATTCAGTAATAATGATCAACTGGTAGAAAGGCTGCTAAACGCAGGCATGAAATGCGGAGAACCTTTTTGGCGTTTGCCTCTTGGAGAATCGTATTCAAAACAGATTAAATCACGAATTGCGGATATCAAAAACACCGGTGGCCGGGACGGAGGGTCCATTACAGCAGCAGCATACCTGCAGAACTTTGTTGAAGATATTCCCTGGGCTCATCTTGATATAGCAGGAACTGCCTGGGATTTTACTGAAAAATCATATATACCGAAAGGCCCTTCAGGATTTGGTGTAAGAACTTTAATCGAAATGATACGATCATGGGAAAATGGTAAACTGAAATGTTCCGATTGAAGTTACAATTTCTCAACCAACCGAAATGGTCGAATCTTGAGGATCGTTCATTTATACCTCTTGGCATTTATGTTTTTTAATACCTTACTCCTCAGGTTTTGTCATAAAAAAAGAAAAGGGAAGGTGTTATGAAATTAAATGGTTAGGTTTATTTTCAAGGTACATGTCCCCCTTGTGGGTGTTAGATGCAACAGAGCAATAAAAATCAGACTGCGGCAGAAATACTTTACAATCTGGATTTTCAGATAGAAAACTCCTATTGCATGCCATACAGGAGAGTTGTGACGTGGTAAAAAACAGAACCGTTATCGTTATTGACAATGAGGTGCTTGCAGCAGACCTCTGTCGTAAAATGCTTCTTCCCCTTGGATACTCAGTAGTTTGTGCATTCAGCGGAGAACAGGGTATTGATCTCGCAAAAAATAAGCGTTTTGATATTGCAATTATAAGTGACAGATTGCACGACATGCCGGGTGTTGAGCTTTTTTCCCTGCTCAGGCAGAAAAATCCTGTCATGTCCGGAATTTTAGTGACCGATCAAACCAGTGTTGAACTGGTTGTAAATGCCATGAACAGCGGATTCCAGAGGCTTCTTCAAAAACCTCTTAAAGGACCGCCTCTTATTGCTGCGGTGCAGGATACATTAGAAATAGTAGAGCTTCATGAAGAAAATATCAGGATGAATACTTTGCTTCCACTGTATGAACTTGGTGAAAAATTCATGAAGGCTGAAAAAGAAACCGAAGTTTACCAGGAACTCCTGGCAGCAATAAGACAGGAAATTGATGTTACATCCGTCTCGATTATGATGTTTGATCAGGACGAAGAGGTATTAAGGATTGTAGCTTCCTTCGGTATTGACCCTGAAATAGCCAGCAGGGTGAGAATTAAACCGGGTGAAAAAATTGCCGGAAAAGTTTTTAAACTCAAGAAGCCGGTCATACTTAATCGCAACGAGAAAAATCCCGACCAGTTTCTTAAACTGCTGAAAAGAAGTGAAATAGCAGCTTCCATTTGTTTTCCCATGCGAAACACTGAAAAAGTTATAGGGATGGTTAATATTGCCCAGACAAGGGAAAATACTGTTTTCAGCAGTGGCGATATCGAAATGCTGTCAGTGATAGTCAAACAGTCTCTCATGGCCCTCGAAAAAATATGGTCCATTAAAAAAAGAGAGGAAACCTGCAGGGTTACTGCGCTCCTGGAACAATATGTTTCCCCAGAAATATCAGAAATTCTTGCCGACAAAAAGGATTTCCCTCAAGATTCCGGAAAAGTACTTGAACTGACAGTTCTTTTTGCCGATATCAGAAAGTTTACTCTCCTCGTTCAGCGACTGCCACCTGCAAAACTGAGAATATTTCTTAATGAGTTTTTTGAACTTTTTGCAGAAATTGTTTTTTCCTTCAGAGGAATGCTTGATAAATTCATGGGAGATGCTGCCCTGGTTATTTTCGGGGCACCTCTTGAAATTGATACACCATCTCTTTCTGCTGTCAGTGCGGCGGAGCAGATAATGAGGGAATTTGAAGTTCTCAGGTGTTTGTGGACAAAAAAGAACTCTGTTTTCAAGGAAATCGGCCTTGGCATAGGAGTCAGCCGGGGACCCATGTTTCTCGGAAATGTCGGATCAGTCAGACGTCTTGACTACACTGTGATAGGTACTGATGTTAATATAGCCCAACGACTGGCTTCAGAAACGGCATCCGGACAGATATTACTGACGGAGAGGGTTTATAATGATATTAAAAAAACATACAAAATAAACTCCGGAGAAAAAAAATTGCTGAGGGGTATGGATTCAGAGATTATGATATACTCCCTTACCCGCTGACCAATGTCCGCAACCGATGCCCGTCCTGGCATCGGCAAAACAGACGTATTTCAAAAGTCATGTCTTCATGGACAAGTACCAGTTACAAGAAGCATTGTCTTATCGCGAAAGACAACTGTGTCTTTCGGATATAATTTTCGTCCTCGACGTGTTTCGATACTATCGTTGACCTTTACCTCCCCCTGAAGGATCACGATTTTCGCCTCAACACCATCCTGAACAAGATCAGCAAATTTTAAAAATTGACCCAGACTGATTGGCATTTTTTTTATAGTAATCACTATAGGATTTTCAGACGTTTTTGTATATTGCAATGGACTTTCTCTCTTCTGAATTCTTGACCGGCTTTGGACGGTCAAGTAAAGTACTTGAAAAATAATGAGAAAATTATTTTATAATAGAGTATTCATTTTAATGAAACCTCATTCCCGAGATTACCAGGCTTGAAAAGCCGGTAAACAACGCTCGTTAAGGAAAGAGGTGAAAACATTTTAATCATTTTAAAAGGGAGTATGAACTATGAAATGTAACACAGTTTTCAATATTATAGTCAGGTATTGTGCCATTATACCTGTATTGATTCTTTTAAATGGCTGTGTTGGCATGGGTTTTAATTCGGCCCCTCCTCCTGAAGAAGACAGTAGCCTTGCCCCTGTAACAACGATGGTTGAAAGCTATGGTGATATCGAACTGCCTATTGAAATGAAACTCGTATCCAAAAAAAGTATGGCAATGCGTACGGACTCTTTCCAGGGCGGTATTCATATCTATCGGGGCAGGGTGGAAATCTCCTCACTTCGAGATTATATTGTGGCTTCCATGAGAAACCATAAATGGAAGATGGTTGGCGAAGCTTCTTATAATAACGTAATGCTCGCCTTTACAAAACCAAATAAAACCTGCATGGTTGTACTCTATGAAGATTCTGCAGGAATTCTTGGCAAGACTCAGGCCAATTTTTATGTGACTGTTGATGTGGCTGCCGCCAGTCGGTTAAATCCATTTGGTGAGCCAATCAAACAGTAAAATGGTGAAAATATATCCAGATAAGCTGAGTTACTAGGGCAAAAACTGATATCAGGCGGAAATATCTCCGCCTGATATCAGTTTTGTAATGATGCCTGAAACTCTCATAAATTCCTCAATTGTGATGCATTCCGGTCTGATTGAGGGATTAAGACCTGCCTCTTCGATTGCCTGCCTTGTCAGTTCCTTATTCTTCCTGCCATCTCCTTTCAACTGTTTCAGGAAAAACCCACCGCCACTGAGTGTATTCAAAACTGTTTTTCTTCTCTGGCTGAATGCGATACGAACCACCCTGGGAAAAAGAGGCGGGAGAATATCATTTTCCAAGGAGTTACCGGGAAAAGAAACAGCAGGAGAATTGAAATCAATTCTGACAACGATAGAGTCTATTTTCGGCCGTGGATGAAATTCAGATGGCTTGAGTGTCAGCAGTTTCTCCACTGAAGCACAGGCACCCAGGAGGATGGTTGGAATACCGTATTCCTTTGTTCCCGGACGCGCAACAAGCCTGTCAGCGACCTCTTTCTGCAACATAACGGTTGCGGTTGATAGGAGGGTGTGATTATCAATGAGCTTGAATATAAAGGGATTGGAAATAGAGTAGGGGAGATTGGCAAGAATAATAAGATCGCCGATCTCATTGTGCAATTCTTTTAAATCAGCTTTAAGGATATCATTGTGAATAAGGTTTACATTTGCAGGCAGGTCTCCTTTCTCCTTATGCAACCTGATAATACCACTGTCAATCTCATATCCATAAACATAATGAACTGCCCGGGCGAGAGGAACAGTCAGAGCACCGAGACCTACTCCAACTTCAATTACAGTATCATTTTTGCTGAGCCGGGCGCTCCTGACTATACTTTCAGCCGTGGATTTGTAGACAAGAAAGTTTTGTCCGAAACGTTTCTTGGGGGCGAGCCCCTGGTTTTTCAGTGTTGCTCTGGTATATCCGTATTTATGCATTACAATTTATCGTCTGGGAGCAAAAAATGCTCTTCAAAAGCTTTTGTTGACTTTCATGGAACGTCTGAAAAAATAAAGAGCTATGAAATAACTGAGAAGGCTTATGGGAAGAGCAAACAGGATAGACCCGGATATCATCACTGTGATTGTTTCATATCCAAGATTGCCCAAAACGGCCAGTGAAGCTGCAATACTTTCCGAATGAAGTAACTGGTCAATAACCGTCCTGATTTTCAGCCAACTTACCTCATTGGCAGTAAAAATATTTCCAAAACGAACAGAAAAATAATAAATCGGAAAGTATGTCAGTGGGTTACAGACCACCCAGCTTGAAAGTATTCCGGCAATTGTTGAGGTTCTTGATACAACTGTCATGCCAATAACCAGCAGGGTATGAAAAGGTATCGTCGGAGTCAGACCCACGAATACACCTATTGCGGTTCCACCGGCAAGAAGAGCAGGATCTCCTTTCAGTCGTTTAAATCTCAGATAATAGTACCTGTTAATTCTTCTCAGATTCAAAATAAATTTTTAATTATGAGCTGATAGTCTATACAGTTCAGTCTGGTATTAACCCGAATCTGTAACCACTTAAATGAAGAATAACAATCCAGCGTTTATAAATTCCCACTCAATACAGAAACGATCTGGAATAGACATCTTCATTCGTTCCACTCTGTCCAAAAGTCCGGTATTTATGATACCCGGCAATCCCTATCATCGCGGCATTATCAGTACAGTATATCGGTTCTGGAACAAAAAAAGTAATACCTTCATTCCTGCACCTCTCCCCGAAAACCTGCCGTAGTCGGCCGTTACAAGAAACACCACCCCCAGTACAACCGTATCAATTCCATGTTTACCGGCTGCCAGAATTGTTTTTTCAACAAGAACATCTACCACAGCTTCCTGAAAAGATGCACAGATATCATGCAGAGGGATATTGTCCTCCGAATACTGCCGACAATAGTTCAGAACCGAGGTTTTCAAACCACTGAAACTGAAATCAAGAGAATCTTTTCCAAGCCATGCTCGTGGAAATGTAACACTCTTCGAATTTCCTGTCAGTGCTTTTTCCGCTATATGCGGTCCCCCGGATAGGGTAAGTTAAGAAGTTTGGCTGTTTTGTCGAAAGCCTCACCCGCTGCATCATCCCTGGTTCTTCCAAGCAGTGTAAACTTCGTGAAACTTTCGGCAAGATAAATTGAAGAAGTTCCACCGGAAACAACCAGTGAAATATAAGGAAACAGGGGCTGTTTTTTATTCTCATTCAGGAAAACTGAAAGAATGTGGCCACTCATATGATCAACACCGACCAAGGGTATTGAGTGAACATGGGCCAAAGCCCTGGCAAAGGAAAAACCGACCAGCAACGAACCAGTGAGTCCAGGCCCCTGGGTAACAGCTATCAAATCAATTGCCTCAAGATCAGTTTTACCACGCCTCAGGGCTTCCCGGACAACAGGGTCTATATTTTTAAGATGTTGCCTGGATGCAAGTTCAGGGACAACACCTCCAAAAGGTGTGTGGATTTCATCCTGGCTGCTGAGCACATTGGAAATCAAAGTGTCATTTTCAAGTAATGCAGCGGCCGTATCATCACAGGATGTCTCAATTGCCAGTATCAACATGATTATTCTTCTTTTTATTTAATCAATCTTTATAATTTCTGATTACCCATGAAATCAGGACGGACAGGAGATGTTACCTGGTTTTTTCAGATACTTTGATTATAGTAACTTTTATTGACGAGCCCAAAAAGAATTGGATTCATTGTAAGGAAACTTTATACAGTATTGTAATTTATGCCTGTTTCTCATATACATTGTTTCAATATAGATATGGTTTTACACCTTCACAAGGTCAGCCAGGAAGGTACAGAGAAATGCTGGTTGGAATGTTATTCTTATTATTTCGTTGTCGGAAAGATATAATTTCATGAAATGGTCAACTCTTTCAGATTTAGGTTGTGTTCTCTCCCAACGATGGATTAAAAAGAAACCACTGTATGGTTGGGGTAAATAAAAGTCAATGACTCGCCGAAACTGTATTTCAGAAAGTGGAATTATTTTTTACGTTATGTCAATAAATTGCAACAAGCCTGCCAGGTGCAGGATTGAAGTGAAACAATAACTGCATTAGAAGATTGTGACAGAAAAAACAAAAAATAACTTGCAGATGCACCCGTTAGTCGATCAATTTTCCCGCACCATTTCATATCTTCGTCTTTCTATAACCGATCGGTGCAATCTTCGCTGCATGTATTGCATGCCGAAAGATGAAGAGGATAGTGCAACTTTTTCAAAAACAGGTGAAATACTCCATCCTTCAGACCTGCTCAGTTACGAGGAACTCCTCCGTGTTGTCCGAATTGCTGTTGAAATGGGCATGAACAAACTCCGTCTTACCGGCGGGGAACCGCTTGTAAGACGTGGGATTCTGGATTTTATCCATGAACTGTTCCGTCTGAACGGCCTGAATGAAGTGCGATTGACCACAAACGGGGTTCTACTCTCTGATTATGCTGAAAGATTGTTCAGCGAGGGAGTACAACATATCAATGTGTCCCTGGACACTCTTCACGAAAAGAAATTTCAGAAAATCACTGGACGAAACTATTTTCAAAAGGTCTGGGAAGGACTGCTCAAGGCAAGGGATCTTGGTTTTAAGATAAAAATTAACGTTGTTGCCATGAAGGGTATCAACGATGATGAGTTTGTCGATTTTGCTCGTCTTGCACTCAGAGAGCCGTTCCAGGTTCGCTTTATTGAATTTATGCCGCTCGGGGAAAAGAGCAGCTGGCAGAAAGAGCAGTTTATCAAGACTGAAGATATAAAGAAATCCATTGAAGAAGCGGGAGATCTGTCACCGGTGAAGAACAGTCGGGCCAAGGGACCTGCACGGGTATACGAATTGACGGATAATTCAGGTAGAAAGGGAACTGTCGGGTTTATTTCACCAATAAGTCATCATTTCTGTGACCAGTGCAATCGTCTGAGACTGACTTCAGGAGGGCAACTTCGATCATGCCTCCTCAATGATATGGAAACCGACCTGAAAGGTCTGCTGCGAAATGGAGCTACCGACGAAAAGCTGAGAGACAGTATACGGCAGACAATTCTCAACAAACCGAAAGGGCACAGCCTCCAGGAGGATTGCGAGGGCAATGGTAGACCTTCATGCAGTGGCCAGATGTCAAGAATCGGTGGATGAATCGGCCTGGGGGTAAGAACCGAGCCATTCAAAATAGGAACAAAGTTGTTTCAGTCGCTGGCAGCCCCTGTCGATTTTATCATCCCTGATATGCCCCATCATGTCTAGAAAAAACAGGTACTTCCACTGTTTCCCTTTAATGGGCCTGGATTCTATTTTGGCAAGATTGATATCTTCTTCGGAAAGAACCGTAAGGATCTCATTTAATGCTCCGGGTCGATCCATCAACCCGATAAGAAGCGAAGTCCTGTCCCGACCACTGGGATCCGGTGATTTTTTCCCGATAACAAGAAATCTGGTAGTATTTCCGCGGTAATCCTCAATACCTTTTACTACAACCTGCAGTTCATAGGTTTTAATTGCAAGGGACGATGCAATTGCACCTATATTAGGGTTGTTGGCTGCCATCTGGGCAGCAGCACCGGTAGAAAAAACCGGCAGGGTTGGAACCGAAGGCAGGTGCCTTCTCAGCCACTCCCGGCATTGTGCCAGGGGTTGCGCATGGGATGCTACCGTCTGGATATCTTGAATATCTCCTGAGCGACATACAAGATTATGGCTTATTTCCAGTCGTACTTCACCGCATATCTGAACCTTGTAGTTCATAAAACAATCAAGGGTTGAAAAAACCGCGCCTTCAATGGAGTTTTCCACCGGTACGATACCGTAACTGGTCCTTCCTTTTTCCACTTCTGCAAAAACATCATCAATGGTATCTGCCGCCTTATACTCTGCCGAGTGACCAAAATATTTAACACCGGCAAGGTGACTGAATGTTGCTTCCGGACCTAAAAACGCTACCTCCGCCTTTTTCTGTGACAGCCTGCAGGTTGTTATAATTTCATGAAAAATCGACTTTAATGCATCTGTAGGGAAGACATCATTATTCTCTTTGAGCAATCTGTCATATATTTCTCTTTCCCTGAGAGGATCCCATTTGGCCCTGTTGCCTTCATTTTTCAGCAATCCCACCTGTTTTGCGCATGACAGTCTTTTTTTCAGAAGCTCAAGGATCTGGTTATCAATGGAATCAATTTCATGACGGATTGCCGGTATGTTGTCTTTTTTTTCGTTCACTATTGTTTTCCTGTGCTTTTTCATTTGCTTAGATACAACTACTCTGCTACACAATGCATTTCAGCTAACTGACCAGCTTCATTTCCCGCAAAAGGAAAATAAAGATCGGAAAAAAGGGTAATTTTATATTGACCAAACTGTAAGAAAACAAATAAAGTAGGCCAGAGAAAAGGTTCTGTCAAGTTACTCGTTACTCACACTCCGATTCAGATATAATACAATTTGGAACATCATGGGAAAGAAAAAAATTGAAAAAACGTATGAAGAAATTAATACCAAAATCAAGAGCGGCAAGGCAGTTGTTGTTACCGCAGAAGAGATGATAGACATTGTTCGCAAAGAAGGCAGAGAAGGTGCTGCAGCAAAAGTTGACATAGTTACAACTGGAACATTTGCTCCCATGTGTTCGTCTGGAATGTTTTTCAACTTTGGTCAGATGACTCCGACCATCAAAGCATCCAAGGTGTGGCTCAACAAAGTTCCGGCCTATGCGGGTCTTGCTGCTGTTGATGCATATATCGGTGTTACTGAACCTGCTGAAGATGATCCTCTCAATAAAATATATCCAGGGGAATTCAGATACGGAGGAGGGCACGTCATCGAACAACTTCTGAAGGGAGAAAAAGTTCTTCTCGAAGCCAAGGCGTATGGTACAGATTGTTATGCGGCCCGCAAAATGAAGAAAGAAATCGCCCTTTCAGACCTCTCATACGCCATGTTGTGCAATCCCAGAAACGGTTATCAGAATTATAATTGTGCTATCAATCTATCAGACAAAGCTGTCTATACATATATGGGGATGCTCAAACCCCGTTGTAGAAATGCAAATTACTGCAGCGCCGGTGCACTGAGTCCGCTTTTAAATGATCCGCTGTATAAAACTATCGGAGTGGGAACAAGGATTTTTCTCGGGGGAGGGTATGGTTATGTGACCTGGCAGGGAACTCAGCACAATCCGGCAGTTCCACGCACGCCAGGTGGTGTACCTGTTAAACCCGCTGGAACACTGATGGTCCAGGGTGATTTGAAACAGATGTCCCCTGAATGGTTACGGGGTGTTTCTATTCAGGGTTACGGAAGTTCCATGGCCGTCGGCCTAGGCATCCCAATCCCTGTTCTCAATGCGGAAATGGCTGGTTTTACTGGTGTTTCAGATAGAGATATCATCACTCAGGTTATTGATTATGGACATGACTACACAAATGGTATTGCCCGGAGTTACGGAGAGGTGAATTATGAGGAACTTCAATCCGGCGAAATAACCGTGAACGGGAAAAAGGTAAAGACGGTTCCCCTTTCCAGTCGGGTGAAAGCCCGTGAGATCGCCACATTGCTGAAAAAAGAAATAAACCGTGGGAATTTTTACCTGAACAAACCGGCAGAGTTATTACCAAATGGCTATTAGCTGGTGCCTGGCCAGAAATGCGGGTTAGGCTTTGTATATAATCAGAACAATAACCATTGGGATTCATGTACCCAAAATACCTCAGTCTACTTGAATCATTGTCGAAAATGAACCGGGTTGTTGTAGCCTTTTCCGGTGGCATTGATTCGACCCTGTTACTCTATGCTGCCATTGAATCTCTTGGTCCTTCTCATGTCACTGCTGCAACTCTATCCAGTAGCATTGTGCCAACTATTGCCGCTGAAAATTGTAAACACGTTTTTAACAGACATTTTGCCAGTAAAATTTCTCTTCAGAAGGTTGAGATAGATCCGTTCAGATGGGAGAAATTCACAGACAATAGTGTAAAAAGATGCTATTTTTGTAAAAAAAACATGTATCTCTGCCTTCTTGAAACCTTTTGCACCTCCAAAAAAGGCACAAGACTTCTGGATGGAACAAACAGTGATGATTTAAAAGCAGACAGGCCCGGGTATAAGGCACTGCTTGAATTGGGTGTTGCAACGCCACTGGTCCAAGCTGGTTTGGAGAAACAGGAAATCAGAACTCTTGCCAGTAATTTTGGGCTTGTCAACTCTGACAAACCCTCTAATTCATGCTTGGCAACCCGTATTCCGACTGGAACAAAACTGGACAGGGAGATTCTCCATTCTGTTGACCTGGCTGAAAAATTCCTTTTTGACCTTGGAGTTGACGGTTGTCGAGTACGACCTTCCGGTACTTTAACAATTCTCGAAATAAGAGAACAGGATTTTGAGAAGCTCAGTGATAAATCCTTGAGAAATATAATAACCTCAAAATTTGACAGCCTTGGACTTAAAATTCCGGCCCTCAGTTTCAAAGAGAGAAAAGAATAAAAAAACAGGAAGCTTTCTTTTCGTCAAAAATACTGGTATGAGTATTATTAACATCCTGAATTCAGGACAATGCCGGTGTTTTTATTTTTAATAATTTGCTGAAAATACATCAAAAACATTTAAATCAGGCGGGTTGAAAATTTACTTGCCATGTGAAGTTCCCACGCATATATCCAGAATTATTGCAAAAAAATTACCACACCCGGATGGAGAGTTGGTTTGTTTCCCTGGTTCATACACAACGTCCGGATATGAAACGAAAAGTTATCTTTTTCATTTTCTGAAGTGCAGGATTCAGGCTACAGCTTACCAATCTTTCGAAAAGCCCTGATCAATGAATAGATTTACCGGTTGAGTGATTAATTTACTTGATTCTGTTTTACGATTCAATTATGGTGCCATGATTAGATCGTAAAACCTTGAATACAAAGGATTGTGAAGTTTTTTTCCTGACTGGTATTACAAAATCTAACACAGTTTTTTCTTTGACAATTAAGTCGAGTTTAGGTAAAGCAACATTTCGAGGAAAGAGAGAGCAACACTCGTTGGTCTGTCATACTGAAAAGAAAGATAAAGCAGGGAGGAATTCATGAACAAGAAGGAACTTATTGAGAGTATCGCAAGTGCAGCAGATATAAGCAAAGCATCAGCAGAAAAAGCTCTGAACGGTACACTGGCAGCTATTGCGGAGACTTTGAAAAAAGGGGACAAAGTTACTTTGGTAGGTTTTGGTACTTTTTCTGTATCTAAACGTGAAGCCCGCCAGGGAAGGAACCCACAAACTGGCGCCACAATCCAGATTCCGGCAAAAAATGTTGCCAAATTCAAAGCCGGCAGCAAGCTGTCTGAGACTATCAATTAATTTCTGTTGAATCATGAATTTTAAGATACGGTAACTGTTGGTCTGCACCGGTTGTAACCTTCCTCATAGTTACAGTGTCGTGATAAGGCAAAATCTAAAAATGTGAAAAAGAGGGAAGTTGATAGTTCTTTTTCCTTTTTGCTGTTTGCGAATATTGATAGCAAGTCTCTCTAAAAAGGCCGTTCCTGTAAAGGAAAGGCCTTTTTTTATTGTTACAGTTCGGTTTTTCGTGCGATAATCTTCAACTTCTGTCATAAAAAAGAAAACCAGACAGGTACGAAATCGGATCAAACTCTGAACTCTTTGGAAATACAATGGAACCTTTTGAGAAATTACTGGATGAGTCAACAAGGGTGCATGGACATATCTGTGCAGGTCAGGTTATCGGTGTCAGGATGTCCATGCTTGGGCTGTCGTTGATCGGTATACAGGACCCTAAGGGACTGGACAGGAAAAAACTGTACGTAATCGTAGAAATTGATCGCTGTGCAACTGATGCTATCCAGTCGGTTACAGGTTGCAGCCTAGGTAAGAGATCTATGCACTGGCTTGACTACGGTGTAATGGCCGCGACTTTTGTGAATCTTTCTAATGGAAAAGCTGTGAGAATCACAGCCCTTGAGGAAGCACGTGAAATATCCAAAAAATATTGTTCTGAAATTGAGAATAAATACAAGCGGCAGCTTGAGGCTTATAAAATCATGAAAGAGGAGGAGCTTTTTCGAGTTCAAAAGGTCAAGGTGAAAATCCCGGAAGAAAATATGCCAGGCAGGCCACTCAAACGTGTCCAGTGTGAAGGATGCGGAGACTGGGTCCAGGATAAGCGTGATGTTACAGTAGAAGGTAAAATACTCTGCCGCCAATGCGCAGAAGGAAGATATTACGAAATTCTGGATTCCTGATGCTTTTACAGTTTCCTCAATATCTTTGTTTATTTCTAACAAAACTCAGGAAAATGTCCAAAAGTATCTGTATAAATCTGAGTGTCCGGAATTATATAATACATATTTCAAGGAAAAGGCATGGTAACGCTTCTAGATTATGGCGCAGGTAATATCCGCAGCGTAAGAAACGCAATAAAAAAACTTGGTTTTTCAGTCAACGAGATAAAAACTCCTGAAGATATTTTCTCAGCAGAAAAATTGATTTTTCCGGGTGTAGGGAGTTTTGGCCTGGTCATGCAAAGACTGAGAGAAAAAGGATATGCCGAACAGATAATTCGTCGAATCCAGGCTGATAAACCGTTTCTCGGAATATGTGTTGCTTTGCAGACTCTTTATGAGGGCAGCGAGGAATCCCCGGGAGTTGCCGGTCTGGGTCTGATTCCTGGGCAAATAAAACGATTCCCTGAAGGGAAAACTGCCGTTCCGCAAATTGGATGGAACGGGATAACTTCTCAAAAATTCTCACCTCTTCTTGAGGAGTATAAGGGAGAAAAACTCTACTTCGTCCACTCGTATTATGCTTCTCTTACTGAGAAAAGTGCAGATTGGACATTGGCAACGACAGATTACGGCCTGGAATTCGTTTCCGCCGTGAAAAGGGGAAATTGTACTGCTTTTCAGTTTCATCCTGAAAAAAGTGGGGAAGCCGGTCTGAAAATGCTGGCAAATTATCTGGCTTCATCTTTTGCTGAAACTGTTGAAATACGTGGGAAAAACAACCTCGAAAACAAATTTGTTGCCACTGAACAGGGAAAGACTTCTATTGGAAAGAGAATTATTGCCTGTCTCGATGTTCGCACAAACAGTTCAGGTGATCTTGTTGTGACAAAAGGGGACCAGTATGATGTAAAGGATGGTGGGGAGGTTCGAAATCTTGGGAAACCTGTTGCCCTGGCAAGACGATATTATGAAGAGGGTGCAGATGAAATAACTTTTCTCAATATAACAGGTTTTCGGGATTTTCCCATGCAGGACCAACCTATGCTTGAAGTTTTGAGAAAAACATCTGAAAATGTTTTTGTCCCCCTTACAATCGGTGGTGGAATTAAGGAATTTACAGACTCAGAGGGAAAACATTATTCGTCCCTGGATGTCGCTCATGAATATTTCAGATCAGGTGCAGATAAAATATCTATAGGGAGTGATGCAGTTTATACCGTTGAAAAATATCTTGAAAATGGAGAAAAAAACGGTTGCAGTTCAATAGAGCAGATTTCCAGGGTTTATGGTGCACAGGCCGTTGTTGTATCTGTTGACCCGAGAAGAATATATGTTTCTTTTCCCGATGAAACCGGTCATACCGTTATTAAAACTGATATTCCCGGTCCCAAGGGAGAAAAATACTGCTGGTATCAGTGTACCGTTAAAGGTGGCCGTGAGGGCAGGGATATAGATGTTGTACAGCTGGTTACTGTCTGCGAGAAACTGGGAGCGGGTGAAATCTTATTGAACTGCATAGACAGGGATGGAACAAACAGCGGGTTTGACCTTGAACTCATACAACTGGTCAAGGAAAATGTTTCGATCCCCGTTATTGCATCCAGTGGTGCAGGAAAAGCCGATCATTTTGTCGAAGTATTCCAAAAGACATCTGCAGATGCTGCACTGGCGGCAGGAATTTTCCATAGAAAAGAGGTGGCAATCGCGGAAGTTAAATCACAGGTGAAAATTGCCGGGATAGAAGTTCGATAAAAGACGTAGCCGGACTGCTCTCCGGCGAACATTGTGTTTATTTGATTAAGAGTACCTGCCAGGCTGACCTTGTGAAGGTATTAACCCATATCAGAATCAAGGATACCTTAACACAATGTTCATGAAAATGCGGGTCAGGTAGAAGTGAGTCTTGAATTCATGGTTTAAAAAAAGCGCAGACTGCTGAGAAAAACTTCGCACTCATCTTCAAATGATTTTTGCGGTACATTTTCTGAAGCAAGATAACTTTCCTGGTAATACATATCAATGCCATTGCCTGGAGTTTTTGGATGCATACAGACCAGGCCACTGTTTTTCACTATTATGAAATTGCTCTGCAGGATTTCTTTTTTACTGTGATCCTCATATTCCTGAAAATATCTGACACAATATGGAGAAAGCCCGACATCAGCCATGTATTGAAATTTAATATTCCGGTAATCACCTTGAGCAGGCCGTATTTCTTTCTTTTCCTTTACAAACTGAATAAAAGCATTTTTGTTAAGTTCTTTTTCTAGTAGATGAATTTCCGTTGCCTTGGCAAAAATTGAATATTTTTTTTCTTCCGTTATTTTCAGATAATAAAGACTGTCCCTATTGTGTTTTTCATACCACCGTGCTCCTGAAGGCGGTGAAATCGAAAAACCAAGACTGCTTTCCCTCGCCTTTAGGTTTTTTACCGGAAAATATCGATTTTCCTGAGAAGCACAGGAACAGAACAGAATCGCTATGAATGACAGGGACAGAAAACAACCCTGTTTACGGATTGATCGGAAGCATGAGGAAATATTCATTAAAATTTTCAAAAAGTGTAAATAAAAAAAGAACATAAACAACCGGGCCGGACCAAGTGGCTCAGTTGTTTATGCCCTATGTGTATTTATGCCTTCCGGAACCAAAAACTGATGAACATCCAACTGCGTCAGATAAATTTTCCAAGGCCAAATTTACAAATCATAATATTAACACGCAAACACTACTTACAACTACCAGATCAATGTAGTTAAAAAACATACCTGAATCAAGATGATTTTGTAAAAGGTCTATGAAAACACCATTGCTCAATAATTACCCGTCAAAAGGTCGTAAAATAATTATCAGCGCCCTCTTTTTCATCATCCTGACCCTTCATCTGCTGACCATGGTTTCAGCCTGGACCTACCAACGTGGTCTGGATGATCTTGCGGAACAGGGCAATATCCGCCTTGAACTGTATATCAATTATCTCAAAGGTGTTTTGGAAAAATATGAGAGTCTTCCCGAACTTCTTGCAATTGATAAAAATCTCGTTAAAGCATTGCTCAGCCCCCATGAGCACAAGAGAATAGAAAAACTGAACAAATACCTTGAGACTATAAACAAGGTCAGTGATGCTCTCGATACCTATCTCATGAATAAAGATGGTCTCACTATTGCAGCGAGCAACTGGAAAGAGAAGCATCCGTTTATCGGAAGGAATTTCAGCTACAGACCATATTTCAAGCAGGCAATGAAAGGTAAGCTGGGTAGATATTTCGCCCTTGGGACAACTTCTTCCAAAAGAGGTTACTATTTTGCTTACCCTGTGCAGAAGGGCAGGGAGATCCTTGGAGCAGTAGTTGTCAAAATTGATATTGACAATGTGGAGCAGACCTGGGCCCACAGGGATGAAAGTTTTCTTGTGACAGATCCGGATGGAGTCATTTTTATCACAACTCGTCCTGAATGGCGGTACAAAACTCTCCAGCCACTTGAAAAGGAAGTTGTTGCCAGGATTGCCGAGTCTAAAAGATACCCAGTGAAATCACTTATTCAGCTCAGTCGGAAAGAAATCAATACGAAAAATAAAATGCAGATACTCGAAATAACAATGAATAATGAAAAAAAACCAAGGCGTCTGTTGAAACAGTCTAGAAAAATGGTCGATGCCGGTTGGACAGTTCATATTCTCTCAGACACGAATGTTGTTAAAAAACGTGTAATTCTCGTTAACACGATGGCAGCCTCCAGTCTTTTCCTTACATATTTTATAATTGTCATGCTTATCCAGCGGAGGGAAAGACTGGCAGAACTCAAACGAATTGAGGAGGAGGCCAGAAAAGCACTGCAGGAAGCCAACGAATTGCTGGAATCCCGGGTTCTTGATCGAACACAGAAACTGACAGAGGCCAATATTCTCCTGAAAAAAGAGATATTGGAAAGAAAGCAGGCTGAGGTAAAATTGAAAAAAACCCGGAGAGAACTGATTCATGCCGCCAAACTGGCAGCTCTTGGACAGATGTCAGCCGGAATAAACCATGAGCTGAATCAACCACTTGCGGCAATCAGAAGTTATACTGACAATGGTTTGCAACTACTCCAGAAGGGCCGACTTGAAGATACCATGTGGAATTTGGAACAGATAGGCGAACTGACAGAAAGAATGGCCCAGATAGGAGTCCAGTTGAAGCTCTTTTCCAGGAAATCAAGTGGCCAGATAACCGTTGTGCCAGTTCACGGTGTGATCAGCGGGGCACTGGAAATTTTAAAACCCAGTCTGAAAAAATCAGAAATCAGGATTACTGTTCATATAAAACCTGAAAATATTGAAGTCAGGGCGAATGATGTTCTTCTTCAGCAGGTGATGGTTAATCTGATAAGTAATGGTATTCACGCCATGGAAGGGATAGAAAAAAAAGAGATCAGTATTGAGGCCTTTATTATTGAAGAACATGTACAGATAGCTGTACATGACAGTGGTCCTGGAATTTCAGAACAGCACAGTAAAAGAATATTTGATCCGTTTTTTACAACAAAGAAATCCGGACAGGGTCTGGGCCTTGGTCTCACTATCAGTGATCGTATAATTCGTGATACCGGAGGTCGGATCTATCTGGCTGAATCCAGTTCCGGAGCCCGTTTTGAGATAATTTTATTGAAGGCATGAAAGAATATGAAAATTGGGAATGAAGTACTTTTTATTGATGATGAAAAACACATAAGACAGGCGAACCAGCAGACTCTTGAACTTGCCGATCTGGTAGTAACCTGTATCGATTCAGCAGAAAAGGGTCTTGAGCTCCTGTCCAGGGAATGGTCTGGAATAATAGTATGTGATATTCGTCTTCCGAAAATGGACGGCATGCAGTTTTTAAAGGAAGTGAGAAAAATTGATCAGGATCTTCCGGTTATCCTGATTACAGGTCATGGGGATATTTCCATGGCGGTTCAGGCAATGCGGGATGGTGCATACGATTTTATCGAAAAACCTTATTCCACGGAGCGCCTGGTCAAAACAGTTCTGAGAGGTCTTGAAAAAAGAAGTCTTACCCTGGAAAACAGAATTCTTCGGCGAGAACTTGAATTACACAGTGCTCCGGGACCAAGAATTATCGGCCGGACCAGAATAATGGAACATCTTCGGACTACCATCGCCCAGGTGGCAGATACGGGTGCCGACGTCCTTGTCCTCGGTGAAACCGGAACAGGCAAGGAACTGGTGGCAAGAGCACTGCATGAAAACAGTCGTCGGCGCACAGAGAATTTTGTCGCCATAAACTGCGGAGCTGTCTCAGAATCCATAATGGAAAGCGAGTTATTCGGTCATGAAGCCGGCGCCTTTACGGATGCAAAAACACAGAGAATCGGCAAATTTGAACATGCAAACGGAGGAACTCTACTCCTGGACGAAATAGAATCGATGCCCCTGAGAGTCCAGATTCATCTGCTCCGGGTCCTTCAGGAAAGGGCCCTGGAAAGACTTGGATCCAACAACCTGATCCCCCTTGATCTGCGAGTTGTCGCCGCGTCAAAAGTTGATCTTCGATCTGCTGCAGAAAGAGGTGAGTTTCGGGAAGATCTCTATTATCGTCTCAATGTCGTATGTCTGGAAATCCCCCCATTACGTGAACGAAGAGAAGACATTGCGCTGCTTTTTCACCATTTTCTCCTTGTCGCCGGACATAGGTACCAGAAGGAGGCACCTACCCCTGATGGTTCCCAGATGAATGTGCTCATGTCATACCAGTGGCCCGGTAATGTCAGGGAGTTGAGAAATCTTGCGGAACGATATGTCCTTCTAGGCCACCAATTTGATTATTCTCTTGAAAAACTCCTCTCAGGACAGGACAGAGATCAGGAGAGTTCTCTTCCTAAACAGGTTGATTGCTTTGAAAGAAGCCTGATTGAACAGGCTCTTACCGGTGCCAACGGTTCAATCAAGGAAGCAATGAGCACACTCGCCATACCGAGAAAGACCCTTTACGACAAAATGAGGAAATATGGTCTTGATAAAAGTGACTATAAATAAAATCAGGGGAATCATAAAAAAACGATTTTGACCCAAAGGAAAATGAAAATTGGCGGATTCCCGCCAATTTTCATTTTACGCTTTTTCTGAATTTTCTATAACATGCTGTACACCATGATCTTTTTAAATTAAACTATACTGGTTTCATTTTTGCAAAGCACTATGAACAGAAAGCTTCAGTTCTGGAGCAGATTTTTCGGGCTGTTCTCGGCCCAGGGAAGCAATTCATTATTAATCTGAAGGAGGAAACGTATGTTATTGCGTAAAATCACAACACTTGTTGCCACTGCTGCACTCTCAACCCTGTTGGTTACCGGCTCAGCACTGGCTGGTGGTCCTGTTGTACTCAAGTTTTCCCATGTTGTTGCTGAAAACACACCTAAAGGGCAGATGGCCAACAAATTCAAAGACCTGGTTGCAGAGCGACTCGCTGGAAAAGTTACGGTAGAAGTATTCCCCAACTCCCAGCTCTTTGGCGATAACAAGGTTCTTGAAGCAATGCTGCTCGGGGATGTACAGATGGGTGCACCTGCTCTTTCAAAATTTTCTCGCTACACAAAAAAACTGCAAATTTTTGACCTGCCGTTTCTTTTTAAAGACATGAGTGTAGTAGAAAAATTCCAGAAAAGCCCTAAAGGTCTTGAACTCCTCGATTCTCTGAAGAAAAAAGGTCTTGTCGGTCTTGGATACCTGCATAACGGCATGAAACAGCTCTCATCCAGCAAGCCCCTTCGGGTCCCTGCTGATGCAAAAGGTCTTAAATTCCGTATTATGTCCTCAGACGTACTTGCCGCCCAATTCAAAGCTGTTAACGCTACCCCACTGAAAAAGCCGTTTTCTGAAGTTTTCACCCTGCTCCAGACAAAAGCTATTGATGGTCAGGAAAATACCTGGTCAAATATCTACTCCAAAAAATTCTTTGAAGTACAGCCTTACATCACAGAATCTAACCATGGCGTGCTCGACTATATGGTCGTAACTTCCAAGGAATTCTGGATGAGCCTTGATAAGGATGTTCAGGTTGAGTTGAAAAAAGCTCTCGATGAGGCCATTGCTTACGGGAACCAAATTGCCGCACAAAAAGCACTTGACGATCGTCAGAAAATAATTGATTCCAAACGTTCTGAGATTATACAGCTTTCAGACGCCCAGCGAAATCAGTGGGTTGAAGCTATGAAACCCGTATGGGAAGAGTTTGAGAAACAGATTGGCAAAGATATGATTGACGCTGCGTATCAGGCCAACATGTAGGACTATGACATTTGACAGGGGGCTGATTCAATCCCCTGTCAAGATTTTCTTTGCTTATCCCCAAGCGGTCATTCCACTTTTTCAGGTTTGGCCGCATTTGAGTTCTGCAAGAGGTAAATTATGTTTATGCGCTTCATCAATCGTGCAGAAGAAGCTGTTATCTGTATACTGCTGGTATTGACAACCCTGCTTGTATTTGTAGATGTAGTCATGCGATTCGGGTTCAACTCCGGTTTTATGTGGTCCCAGGAGCTAACCCTGCATATGTCCGCCTGGATGGTCCTTTTCGGTGCCTCTTATGGGTTGAAGGTAGGATCCCATATTGGTATGGACTCATTTGTAAAACTTTTTCCCAGGACCGGAAGAAGAATACTCACCGGAATCGCCGCTGTTCTGGCCCTGGGCTACTGCGGTCTCATATTTTATGGCAGTTGGATTTATCTGAAAAAAATGAAACTGATAGGTATAGAACTGGAAGACCTGCCCATTCCCGCTTGGCTTGCCCATGGGATGCTGTTGGTTGGTTTTCTTTTCCTTATTGTCCGTCTGATCATAATACTATCATCTGTAATTACCGGAAAGGCTGATGGCTTCAAACACGCAGATGAAGCAAAAGACAGTATGGAGCTTGCAGAGGATATCGCTAAAGAGGAGGGGATTTCATGACAACCGCAGCACTTTTTACACTTCTCTTTGGTTGCATGTTACTCGGCATGCCCATTGCGTTGGCTCTCGGTCTTTCAAGTATTACTACCATTCTTCTTTTTTCACACGATTCTCTGGCATCTATCGCCCTGAAACTGTTTGAGTCATTGTCGGAGCATTATACCCTGCTTGCTATTCCGTTTTTCATCCTGTCATCATCTTTTCTGTCGACAGGAGGTGTAGCCAAACGAATAATCCGCTTCGCCATGTCTCTGGTAGGACATATTCAGGGCGGTCTGGCAATGGCTTCAGTAATGGCATGTATGATCTTTGCTGCAGTTTCCGGTTCTTCTCCGGCAACAGTCGCCGCTATCGGTTCGATAGTTATTGTCGGCATGGTAAAAGCCGGCTATCCGGAAAGCCTGGCAGCAGGAATCATTGCCAATGCCGGTACCCTTGGAATACTTATTCCTCCGTCCATCGTTATGCTAGTTTATGCTGCGGCGACGGAAGTCTCAGCAGCCCGCATGTTCATGGCTGGTTTTATTCCCGGATTAATGATGGGCCTCATGCTCATGATTGTCATATATTTTGTCGCAAAGTATAAAAAAATCCCGGCGTTGCCATGGAAAGGTTTTTCAGAAATACTTGCATCCGGTTTCAGTGCTTTTGGCGGACTGATGCTTATCATCATTGTTCTGGGATCCATCTACGGTGGTATTGCAAGCCCGACCGAAGCAGCAGCAGTTTCAGCAGTGTATGCGTTTGCTGTAGCAATATGGGGATACCGTGATATAGGTCCTTTGAGAAATGAACCATGGAAAAAAGAAGGCGAATCTACAGGCAGCATGGTTTTCAGAAACCTGAAGATGATGACGATCGCCATTCCCCAGTGTTTTACAGACAGGGAAGTCAACAAAGTTGTTCTGGATGCTTCAAAAGTCAGTATCATGCTTTTGTTTATCATCGCCAATGCGATGCTCTTTGCCCATGTGCTCACTACTGAACGTATTCCTCACCACATCGCTCACATGATTGTAACCTGGGGACTTTCCCCGTGGATGTTCCTGATTGTGGTCAACCTGCTTTTACTTGCAGCGGGCAACTTTATGGAACCTTCTGCCATTCTTTTGATAATGGCTCCTATCCTTTTTCCCATTGCTGTTAAACTAGGTATTGATCCAATTCACCTTGGTATTATCATGGTGGTAAACATGGAAATTGGTATGCTTACACCTCCTGTAGGATTGAATTTGTTCGTCATATCCGGAGTAACAGGACATTCCATCGGCTGGGCTATTAAATCCGCTTTGCCATGGCTCTGTGTACTCCTCGTTTTCCTTATGATCATCACCTATGTTCCTCAGGTTTCCCTTTTCCTGCCTGAGTTGCTGGATAAAATACAGGGTTATTAAATAATCCATTTCTGGCATTGATCAAAAACGGTCGTTTTCCATGAAGCAGGAAAGCGGCCGTTTTTTATTTCATGCACTCAATTTTTCTGCTATATCAATATGAAAGTACCTATCCCGCAGGTAAAATCTACTATGGAAAATTCATTTCAAATATACCTTGCATCTCCGAGAGGGTTCTGTGCCGGAGTGGAAAGAGCTATCGAAACAGTAAAACTCTGTCTTGAAAAATATGACAGACCAGTATATGTCCTCCATGAAATTGTTCATAATAAACACGTTATCGGTGAGCTTGAAGAATCCGGTGCTATTTTTGTGGAAAACCTGAAGGCTATCCCAAGGGGTGAAGTCTGTATTTTCAGTGCTCATGGTGTTTCAGTAGAAATTGAAACAGAAGCGGAACTACTCGGTTTACGCACAATTGATGCGACATGCCCCTAGTCGGTAGTGTTCATCGTATGGTTGAAAAATACCACTCACTGGGACACCATGTTATAATTATAGGACATCATAATCACCCGGAAGTTGAAGGAACCGCAGGAAGAGTGAAAAGCGGTGTTCATATTGTTGCCAGTGTGAGGGAAGCCGGATCAGTAGAAATACCAGACAGGAAAAAAGTTGCCTATGTTACCCAGACCACACTCTGTAAAAACGATGTCTCTGATATTCTGGAAATTCTTATTCAGCGGTTTCCAGATATCAAGGGACCTCGGTCCAATATCTGTTTTGCCACTCAGAACAGGCAAAATGCCGTAAAACAGCTCTCCAGAAAATCTGACTTACTCCTGGTGGTGGGATCAAAAAACAGTTCCAATTCAAATCGTCTGAAAGAAGTTGCAATCCAGTGCGGAACAGATGCCCACCTTATTGATGATAAAAATGATATTCATCTCGAATGGTTTCAGGGTGTTGAGAATGTTGGCGTTACGGCTGGTGCATCCGCCCCTGAACGTCTGGTGGAAGGAGTCATTGAATTAATGCTGGACAACGGAGGAAACGAAGTTATTGAACTGGAGGGGACAAAAGAAAACATTCATTTCAAACCTGCCTTGTTTGCTTAACCCGCATTTATCATAAACATTGTGTCAATTTTAAGAATAAAGAAGAATATAAACAGTCAGCCAATCCACAGCAGATCTCACTTACAGGTTTTCTGTTTTTGTGTGGATGAAAACACAGAGTTACAAATCCTGTGACCAGTTACTACGTTTTTATGATGATACCTAAATCTTGCACTTCGGGAATAAAGAAAAAATACTTTTTCCGTATAAACATATAATTATCATGTCGCAGTACGAGCTGCACCCTTGATCCCCCGCATCTCCGGCAGGTAGCGTAGACTCCGAACTTGCCAATTGTGCAGGATTTAGGTGATATTAAAAACTGACTTTGCAACCATCACGAAACCGTCACAGGTTCACAATTATTTCAGCTTCTCTGTCAGTCTGGTCATAGCGGTCTGAACATTTTCATAACTGTTGAATGCAGAAATTCTAATATACTGGTTACCGCATTTGCCAAAACCTCCTCCGGGAGTGCAGACTACACCTGTTTCCCTGAGGAGCATATCAAAAAACTCCCAGGAATCTCTTTTACCGTCTATCCAGATATATGGTGAATTCTCTCCTCCAGCAAATTCATAGTTCAAACTTCTGAATGTATCGCAGACGGCATCAGCATTTCTCATATAATAATCGACAAGAGCTCTGGTTTCTTTTTTCCCTTCCTCACTGTATGTGGCCTCAGCTGCTCGCTGAACGGGGTAGGAAACACCATTGAACTTTGTACAGTGCCGCCTGTGCCAGAGAGAATGAATATGCTGGATATTTCCTTTGCCATCATAGGCCCGGCATTCCTTCGGGACAACGGTATAGGCACATCGTGTTCCGGTAAATCCTGCATTTTTAGAAAAGCTCCTGAATTCTACAGCAACCTCTCTTGCACCTTCAACTTCATAAATAGTCTTTGGAAGAGAATCGTCACGGATAAATGATTCATAGGCAGCGTCGAAAAGGATAAGGGCTTTATGATCCCTGGCATAGTCAACCCAGTTTTTCAGTTCGGTTTTGGAAATTGTTGAACCGGTAGGATTATTGGGAAAGCAGAGATAGATCAGGTCTACTTTATCTTCCGGAAGATCAGGAACAAAATTATTTTCTCTGGTGCTCTCAAGATAAACAACACCCCGGTACCTGCCATCTGCAAACTCTCCAGTCCGACCTGCCATGACATTGGTATCGAGATAAACAGGATAAACCGGATCGGGTATGGCAATGGTTATATCGGAAGTAAAAAGTTCCTGAAAGTTGCCTGTATCACATTTTGCCCCATCGCTGACAAAAATTTCATCACTGGAAATATCAGCTCCACGGCTCTGAAAGTCATTGACCGCTATGGCCTCGCGAAGAAACTCATACCCCTGTTCAGGTCCATAACCTCTGAAGGTTGCATCATCGGCCATTTCATCCACAGCTTTATGAAAGGCGGCAATTGAAGTAGGTGTCAATCCCTTTGTAACATCGCCGATACCAAGCTTTATCACATCAATTTCCGGGTTTTCCTTCTGAAAGGAGGTCACACGTGCAGCTATGTCTGAAAAGAGGTATGATGCCTGGAGCTTAAAATAGTGTTCATTGAGAGTAATCATAAACAATCGAATCCTGTTATTATGAATAAAAAAATGATTATATGAAACTCGGCCTGATACGACAGGCACATCTCAAACTTGGACGAGATTCATGGATAATCAGAATAAAAACGACATATTAACCTGCAACTGTATTGCTGAATTATCAAGCTCAGCCATTTATGAGTCTGTTGATTTACACCCCTGGGCCGCAGCAGACAATGAAAATCCGACTGCGGCAGAATACCTATCGTGGCGGGATTTTCAGATAAATTCTGAACCTGATTTTTACTATAATTAAATGGTTCCAAGTGTCAACAATCAAGATAGTGTAAATGAGAAGGTTTTAAAACCCGGGAGCAAAACGAATATGAATCAAGCCGGAAAAACTGTTTTTTTCAGGAAAGATTATAAAGCACCTGAATATTCGATAGAAAAAATCGACCTCAACTTTCAATTGTACGATACCAAAACAAAGGTTACGGCAATAAGCTGTGTTCGAAGAAATAATAAAGAAAATCGAAGCCCCTTAATCCTCAATGGAGAGAACCTGCAACTCATCTCCGTTAAAATTGATGGTAATGTTCTTTCTTCTTCTGAATATATACTGGATAATACCAGCCTTACTGTTCTCACACCACCGGCTGTTTTTGAGCTCGAAATAGTAACGGAAATTTACCCACAGGAAAACAAGGCACTGGAAGGGTTATATCAATCCGGCCCTATCTTCTGTACCCAGTGTGAAGCAGAGGGTTTCAGGAAAATCACCTATTACCCGGATCGACCTGACATCCTTGCTGTTTTTACCACCAGGATTGAAGCAGATGTCGAGAAATGCCCGGTGATGCTCTCCAACGGCAATCTCATCGAAACAGGGTCTGTTGAGGAGGGCGGCCGTCATTTTGTCGTCTGGAAAGATCCATTTCCAAAGCCCTGTTATCTTTTTGCCCTTGTTGCCGGCAGACTTTCCTGTGTTAATGACGAATTTATTACCAGCTCAGGTCGGGCGGTTGACCTGAAGATCTATGTTGAAGAAAAGAATCTGAACAAATGTGACCATGCCATGGTCTCCCTGAAAAAGGCAATGGAATGGGATGAAAAGACCTATGGGCTTGAGTACGACCTTGATACCTATATGATCGTTGCAGTAGATGATTTCAACATGGGAGCCATGGAAAACAAGGGTTTGAATATTTTTAATTCAAAATATGTCCTTACTTCCCCTGAGACGGCTACTGATGAAGATTATATCGGTGTTGAAGGTGTTATTGCCCATGAATATTTCCATAACTGGACCGGTAACAGGGTTACCTGCCGGGACTGGTTTCAGCTCAGTCTGAAAGAAGGTCTCACTGTTTTCAGGGACCAGAATTTTTCTGCTGAAATGAATTCTCCAACAGTACAACGGATTAAAGACGTCCAGATCCTTAGAAATTTTCAGTTCAGGGAAGACAGTGGACCCATGGCTCATCCTGTCCGTCCTGAAACATATGAAGAAATCAATAATTTTTATACAGTTACAGTCTATAACAAGGGTGCTGAAGTGGTCAGGATGGTGCAGACACTTCTAGGGAGAGAAGGTTTTCGAAAAGGGATGGATCTCTACTTTCATCGCCATGATGGCCAGGCTGTAACCTGTGATGATTTTATTGCGGCAATGGCTGATGCCACTGGGACAGATCTTGAGCAGTTTAAAAACTGGTATTGTCAGGCAGGAACACCTGTACTTGAGGTGAGCTCACACTGGGAAGCAGACTCCAGTAGTTTTCATCTTACTGTTACTCAGAACTGTCCGGATACACCGGGACAGAAGGGAAAAAACAAAAAACCTTTTCATATTCCTCTGGCTCTTGGTCTTATGACTGAAAACGGTAAAGATCTTTTTGGAAAAAACGGCTGCAAGACCGAAATCCTGCACCTTAAAGAGCAAAAACAGACATTTACCTTTACGAACATTGCTGAAAAACCAGTTGTTTCCTTCCTCAGAGATTTTTCCGCCCCTGTGGATGTGAAGACATTCCAACAGGATGAAGAACTTGCTTTTCTGATGAAATATGATTCTAATCTCTACAACCGCTGGGAGAGTGCAACACGGCTTTCAGCTTCCACAATACTGGATGTTGTCAGACAGCTCGAGAAGGGTACTCCCATTCAATTCAATGAACTGTTTTTTGACGGTGTACTCCACTCAATAACAGAAAAAATAGAAGATCCGGCACTACTCGCACTGGCACTGGAACTACCTCCGGAAACTGCTCTGGCGCTGCAGTTGGACAGTGTGGATCCTGACTTGCTTTTCCAGGGGAGAACAATAATCAAACGGGAGCTGGCAACACGTTTTCAAAACGAGTTTCTCTTTCTCTATATAAATAATCAGGAGGCTGGAAAATACCGTATCTCTCCCGAAGCCATGGGAAGGCGACGTTTAAAGAACTGTGCGCTTTCCTACCTGATGAGCCTTAATCCGCCACAGGACAAATTTCTGCAACTCTGCATCGATCAGTTCAGCAAAAGTGCAAACATGACCGACACCATTACTGCCTTGCGATTGATCAGTCACCACCCGGGAACAACACGGGACGCTCTCTTTACAGATTTTTACAGAAAATGGGAGCACGACAGCCTTGTTATGGATAAATGGTTTGCCATACAGGCCATGTCCTCCCATGAAAATTGCCTGTCAACGGTAAAACATCTTTTAAGTGATAGACTGTTTTCAATGGAGAATCCCAATAAGGTCAGAGCGTTGATTGGAGCCTTCAGTTCCGGAAACCATGTTCAGTTCCACGCAATCAATGGCGAGGGGTATTCTTTCCTGGCTGACATGATTTTACAGCTGGACAGTATAAACCCACAAATCGCGGCCCGTCTTGTTTCTCCGCTGACTAACTGGAAGCGATATGAAAAGAGAAGACAGATTCTGATGAAAAAAGAACTGGAACGAATAGCGAAAAAACCGGGTCTTTCACCAGATGTTTCTGAAATTGTGAATAAAAGCAGATAACTCCCACAAAGTTATGTGCCCGGGTATCAAGAGATTCTCCTGTCTGAGACAGTAGCTCTCTGTGATGACAGGAGAAAGCCTGAAAAAAAATTGCCTGACCTTGTATCTGCTACCGTTTGTGGCAGAATAAACAACGGTACTTGGGAGGATGTCCTTCAGGAAGAGGGCTGTCCTTTCCCTCATCATGACACTTCAGGCAAAACTTTTCCGCCTCTTTTTTCTTCTTTATCTTGTGAAATTCAATATGAATATCATCCTGGGGAAGGGGTGATGTCGTTTCTTCCGGGGCATTGAGCAAAAAAGCAATAATCGCTATGGAAAAAAGGACAAACAGCACATTCAAAAGCCATATATTTTTCTTTTTTGAGTCCATATTCTCCCTGATAATTCACGGCCTGACTAAACACTGACTGATTACAGGCCAACATTTCATGAGAAATGCTTTTATAGTATTTGTGCACTTGTAAGCGCTTCACCTGCATGCTGATGAGCTTGCCATCTCAACAGTATGAAACTTCAGTATGGAACAACGTAGGCCTGTCAAAATCAGCTCTGAAAGTATCTGTGCAATGAAACGGTTTTTTCCTGTAAAGACAGCCATGTTCCTGTGTAGTCTGTGTTTTTTCAGTAACCTGAAAAATTCATCCAGTGATCGGCCCGGGTCGAGAATATACCGGGCAATCATTTCACCAGACAGTATTGCCGGATATATTCCTTCACCCGTCAGCCCCGATGCGAGTCCTGCCGCATCACCCGCCAGAAAAAAATTATCAAATTTCCATCCTCTGAAATCGAAATTTACATAATCTGCACTGACTTTTACCTGGCTCAGATCTATATGTTTTGTATCTGCCGCCCATTTTATAAGATTTTCCTTTAATTGTCTTGCGCTAACTATGTTGCTGCCTGCATAAGTCCCAATTGATACAGTCTTTCTATGTGGAAAAATCCAGCTGTAGCCGTTGCCAAAAAGAGAAGAATCAAAAAACCACTCCATATTTTTAAAATCACCGGGAAGCTGATAGTTAATACCCACTCCCATATGAACAGACGGAATATTAAGATATTTTCTTACAATCGAATTGGAGCCATCAGCCCCACAAGGTACCGAAAACGTATTTTTTCTGTTTTTTTATTCGTTGAGGAAGAAACCGTAATATGATCAGGAGCAATCGACCGAACACAAGTTGAGTGACGAATACATGCGCCGGAATTTAATGCACGTTCAGCCATATAGCTGCCAAATTTTTCTCTGTTGATCGTGGCGATAATAGGGGAGGGGATGTGATTTTAACCCGTTGACAACGGGAACGGATATATTGAATAGGAAATTCTTTTTCAGGAATGAAACCCGGAATTTTTTTAATAAGACCATTCCAGGTAATACCACCTGCGCAGACTTTAGGACCAATTTTTTCTTTTCTTTCAATGACCAGGGTATTCAGGCCACCTTCCGCAGCCTTTTCTGCACATGCAAGTCCAGCAGGCCCGCCACCGATAATGACCATGTCAAAAAACATGAACCACCCCCATCACGTAACCCGCATTTCTCATATAGTCAGGCTGTCGTACGCCAATTGCATACGACAGCCTGACTATGAAATAAAAAGGAAACTCCCGGAAAACCAGCCGGCATGGCTGGACCAGATGACTAATCAGTTACCCTTCAGTAAGGGTTGCCATCAGATATTCTCTGTTCAGCCTGGCAATATTTCTGATGGAAATTCCCTTTGGACAGACAGCTTCGCACTCTTTAGCATTTGTACAATTTCCAAAACCTTCCTTGTCCATCTGTTCCACCATTGAAAGAGCTCTCTGTTTTCTCTCAGTCTGTCCTTGAGGCAGGAGAGCAAGTTGGGAAATCTTGGCACTGGTAAATAACATGGCTGCCCCGTTGGGACAGCTGGCTATACAGGCTCCACAGCCGATACAGGCGGCCGCGTCCATAGCAAGCTCGGCCTTGTCTGACGGAATTGGAATACTGTTCCCATCGGGAGTGCCACCAGTATTTACAGAGACATACCCTCCTGCCTGGATGATTCTGTCCAGGGCGGAACGGTCTATCAGCAGATCTTTTTTTACGGGAAAGGCCCGTGAACGAAATGGCTCAATGACGATGGTGTCGCCGCTGGAGAAGTTTCGCATATGCAGCTGACAGAGGGTAACCTCCTTCTCGGGACCATGTGCCACGCCATCTATAACCGCACCGCACATTCCACAGATACCTTCACGACAATCATGATCAAAGGCAACAGGATCCTTGCCTTCTTTGGTCAGTTTTTCATTCAGAATATCCAGCATTTCAAGAAACGACATGTCTGTGTGAACATCGTCAAGATTGTAGGTTTCCAGACTGCCGAGTGCGTCACTGTTTTCCTGTCGCCAGATTTTCAATGTCAGGTTAATGCTGCTCATTTTATCTTTACCCTAAAAGTTCAATTTAAAGGTTCGCTGTAGCCAAACCCTATTTATAGCTTCTCTGGCTTGGTGTTACAAATTCAAAGTCCAGCATTTCTTTGTGCAGTTTCGGAGGTTCGTCTGAAGAGACATGCTCCCATACGGCGACATGCATGAAATTTTCATCGTCGCGTTTTGCTTCATTTTCTTCAGTTTGACTCTCCTCTCTAAGGTGGCATCCACAGGACTCCTCACGGGCCAGTGCATCACGAATCATAATTTCCGCAAACTCCAGAAAATCCGCCACACGACCGGCTCTTTCAAGGGACTGGTTCAAAGCCTTTCCATCACCGGGCACATATACATAGTCCCAGAATTTCTGACGTATTTCAGGCAGCTCTTCAAGAGCTTTTTCCAAATCTTCCTTATTACGTGCCATACCGCAGTTATCCCACAGCAATCTGCCCAGCTCCTTGTGTATTTCATCGACAGTCAGTTTTCCGGCAGGACCGCCACTGCTGTTCTTCAACAGCATATCGATCCTGTCTTCCACTTCCCGTTTTGAATCCTTGAAAGGTGCTTCGGTTCCCGAAATCTTTTCCATGCTGGTAGTCCCGAGATAGTGGGCAACGGAGGTAGCAATAATAAAATAACCGTCTGCCAGCCCCTGCATCAGCGCACTGGCTCCCAGCCGGTTTGCCCCATGATCAGAGAAATTACACTCACCGATGGCAAAAAGTCCAGGGATTGTGGTCATGAGATCGTAATCAACCCAGAGCCCGCCCATGGTATAGTGAACTGCAGGATAGATCATCATTGGTTCCACAAGTGGATTTGAATCGGTGATCTTCTCATACATCTGAAAGAGGTTACCATATTTTTTGAGGATTGTTTCCTCCCCATCACGCCTTATCGCTTCAGCAAAATCCAGATAGACGGCAAGACCGGTATTACCTACACCTTTTCCTGCATCACACTGTTCCTTGGCGTTTCTGGAGGCGACATCCCTCGGTACGAGATTTCCGAAACTGGGATATTTATTCTCGAGATAATAATCGCGATCTTCTTCAGGAATCTCAGAAGGATGACGTTTATCACCAGGATTCTTCGGTACCCAGACACGACCATCATTTCTGAGGCTTTCACTCATAAGAGTCAGTTTTGACTGATAATCCCCATGTACTGGAATACAGGTCGGGTGAATCTGGACAAAGGATGGGTTGGCAAACCCGGCACCTTTTTTATGGGCGCGCCAGGCAGCTGTTACATTAGAAGCCATGGCATTGGTTGAGAGGAAATAGGCATTACCATAACCACCGGTTGCAAGAATCACGACATCCGCCCAGAAGGTTTCAACTTCACCAGTCATGATATTCCTGGTGGTGATACCTCTGGCCTGGCCGTCCACCAGAACAACATCCATCATCTCACGACGGGTAAACATTTCAACCTTGCCGGCATGTATTTGCCGAGAGAGGGCGCTGTAGGCTCCGAGCAAGAGCTGCTGTCCGGTCTGTCCCCTGGCATAAAATGTTCTTGAGACCTGTGCGCCACCGAAAGACCTGTTTGCAAGAGTACCGCCATACTCACGGGCAAAGGGAACACCCTGGGCTACACACTGGTCAATGATTTCGTTACTGACCTCCGCCAGGCGGTAAACATTTGCTTCCCTGGCACGAAAATCACCACCCTTGATTGTGTCATAAAAAAGACGATGAATGGAATCTCCATCATTCTGGTAATTTTTGGCGGCATTTATTCCACCCTGAGCCGCAATCGAATGGGCCCTTCTGGGGCTGTCCTGAATGCAGAAAGTTTGCACATTATACCCTTGTTCTGCAAGGGTAGCGGAAGCTGATGCTCCGGCCAGGCCGGTGCCGACAACGATGACTTTGTATTTTCTTCTGTTTGCGGGATTGACAAGTTTATTGGAGAACCTGTGATTGGACCATTTATCCGCAAGTGGGCCTGAAGGTACACGAGAATTAAGTTCCATATCTAAAACCTTGGCTGTTTTTATTAATTGATAGAAGAATTTGGATTTATATTCTGAAAATCATTCTGCTTCTATCAGAAAGAAGCGCCGAGACCGGTCATGAAATAAAGGGGGATTCCCGCAAACAGGACCAGGAAAAAGAGTGGAATAATCAGTGTCAGTTTTGAGATTGCGACATTGTACCTGGGATGATTAATTCCAAAAGTCTGCAGCATACTCCAGAAACCATGACTTAAATGTATTGCAAGAGCAATAAACGATACGATATAAAAGAGACCATAAAAAAAGTTGCCCAGGTATTCCTTGACCGTAGTTGATATGGGCACATCTTCCGGTCCAAATGTAAAACCAAAAATATGCACAAAAAGAAACAGCAGGATAAACAGACCGGTATACGGCATGGTTTCAGAAGCAAAGGAATTTTTTACTACTCGCGTCTGGACTTCATACCTGGAGCTGCTTACCTGTCTGTTCTGATAAAAAAGAAAGATGCCTACACCAATGTGTGCGGCAAAAATGGCCAGGAAAAGCAGGCTGAACACAATGACAATCAAGGGATGACTGTGCAACTCGTCAGCATAACCCTGGAAGACACTGCGGCTCATGTAAATCGTTGCATTACCAGCTGCATGGGAACACAAAAAAAGGATAAGCAGCAACCCTGTAGTTGCCATTACTAATTTCTTGCCGATTGAAGACGATAAAAACCTGACAAACCACATAAGCACTCCTTGTTTTTATTTGAAGGGTTATGAGTATATACTGCGAAACTGTGTTCTGATATTAAATTAAAATAAAAAAAATGAAAGGAAAAACTTGTGATATTCGTATTCTTCCTGTTATCAAAAGAGTCATATGTGAGTAATTGATTATTTTTAATCCTTATATTACAATATATTATGTTTGAATATCATTTTTTCATCTTTGTTATAAATTATACTTGACTTTATTGGAATTCATTTTGATACATATCTTTTTTTTCTACCCCCAGTTTAATTCTGACGAAATGAACTTCATTCCATGTAACATTGTTATCATCTAATTTCTTCTGAGGAGAATGTAAGAAATGGCTTCATTACCACCTGAATTCCTCCCCTATATAAAATTCGCAACGCCTCCTGTTATTGGCGCAATAATTGGTTATGTAACAAACAGAGTTGCAATAAAAATGCTGTTCAGACCATTAAAAGCGTGGAAAGTAATGGGAATCCGGGTACCTATGACACCCGGCGTCATTCCGTCAAAACGATTTGAATTAGCACGAAACATGGGAGAGGTTGTTGGAGACCATCTTCTCACCGGTAAAGAAATCGGCGAAGGATTGCAGCAGGAGGTTTTCCAGGACAAACTCTTTCATCTCATTGACAACCGTATCCAGAGTGTTCTTGATAAGGATCTCGGATCACTTCCTTCGATTATTCCTTCAAACTTCAAAATCTATTTTGATCTTGGTTCCAGGGCAGGTCTTTTTAAAATCAAAACAGGAATTCAATCTTTTCTGGCGGGCGAAGAGTTCGCAGCACTTATTCAAAATAATTTTGATGAGGTCCTTGAAACTATTCTCAACAAAGAACTGGGTAGTCTTGTTTCCATTGATAGCCGGGAAGCAGGGTATCATCTGGTGGAGCTTAACCTGAAAAAAATGTTTTCCAGCCGTGATATGGAACAATGGCTGGACGATTTTGTCCATCAAAAAGTATATACAATTCTGCAGAGAGAAAAATCCATTGCAGATATTCTGCCGGCTTCAGTACATGAACTCATCCTGACCCTTATTGAAAAACAGAGCCCGGCAATTCTGGTGAAACTGTCAACCCTCATTGCCGAACCGGAAGTCAGAGACAATATTATCAAGGGTGTATGTAATGGCGTAGATAAATTTATAGACTCCCTGGGATCCATGGCTGATATGGTTCGCGGATTTTTGAAAATGGAGATGGTAGAAGAAAAGGTGCGGGAATACCTGGTTGAAAAAAATGATGACATTATCGCCTGGCTCCAATCGGAAAAAGTCCAGAGAAAGGTGGCAGAGGCTCTTGCGGAAAGAAGTTCTGATTTCATGGCAAAACCGATTGTAAGCTATATTAAAACAGAAGACCAGGCGGTCATCGACGACTTCTGTCGGGAACTGTCCCGTCAGATTCTTCTGCTTCTGAATGATCAGGACGTTGTTTCTGTTATCTCAGGAATGATACGATCAAATTTTGAAACCTTTATTGACTCCGGAAACATCGCGCTCAGGGAATTTATTGAGGAACTTTTCGGAAAACACCATCTAGACAGTGGCAGGAAATGGATGAAGGACGAGCTTCTTTTATTTTTCCGTTCAGAACGTGTATCCACAGCCGTTGACTCAATAATTGACAATCTTGCCGGACAATTATTAAACAAAAAAATAGGAAAACTCTCCAGGATAATACCGGCAATTGTCAAAACAGCTATCTCAAAAACTCTGCAGAGGTTTGCATCATCAATGCTCGCAAGCGAGGTGCCCGGTCTTGTTCAAACATTGAATATCCGCAATATTGTTACGGAAAAAGTCAACTCCCTTGATTTGCTGAAACTGGAAGGACTGCTCCTGACCATCATGGAGGAACAGTTTAAATATATAAATCTTTTTGGAGCCCTGCTCGGATTTTTAATCGGCTGCCTGAATTTATTTTTTATCTATGGATTGTAGTTTTTACCTTGTTCAGCACCCTTTTTGTAACTGGTCCCAGGATTTGTAACTCTGTGTTCTCATCTACCTTAATCACTTATTTCTTTTTTCCTGCCAGCTGACCGCAGGCAGCCGAGATATCGCTCCCCCTGCTATTGCGGATAAAAACGGAATAGTGTGCTTTGCGCAAGATATCCTGAAAGGCGTGAATTCGGTCCTCATCAGGACTTCTGTAGGGAAGATGAGGAGATTCATTGTATGGAAGAAGGTTGATTTTGCATGGAATTTTCCTCAGCATTCTTGCAAGTTCACGGGCCTCCCGATCGGAATCGTTAATGCCTTTCAACAGGATATACTCGAACATTATTCTCTTTCTTTTCGGCATGGGGAAATTCCTGCAGGCTCCGAGAAGAGTTTTGAGGGGATATGTCCGGTTGATCGGCATTAATTCATTCCTGGTTTTGTCATCCACTGCATGGAGTGATATTGCCAGGTTGACGGAGCTTTTCCGACCCAGTTCCCTAAGTTTCGGGGCAATACCGCACGTTGAAACAGTTATTCTCCGTTCCGCCAGATTCAACCCCCTCGGGTCGGTCATGATTTCAATGGAGGTCAGGACATTGTCCAGGTTATTGAGTGGTTCACCCATACCCATAAAGACAACATTTGTGATGGCAACCGGACCAACCAGGTTTTTTTCCGGCTCATCCAAGAGAAAATCTCTGACCCCGCAAACCTGGTTGACAATCTCAGAAGGGGTGAGATTCCTGGAAAATCCCATGGTACCGGTAAGACAGAAAGTGCATTTCATTGCACATCCCACTTGAGAGGAAATGCAAAGGGTATTTCTTTCCGGTTCCGGAATAAGAACAGACTCGACAATATTTCCATCATCAAGCTGGAATCCGAACTTTACACATCCATCCGCGGCCCTTTCAATCAGAGGATCAGAGAATATGGAAAAAGAACATTTTTCCTGCAGCAGTTGACGAAAGCTTTTGGCCAGATCAGTCATCTGGGAAAATTCTGAGATCCCAGGACGATAAAGCCATCCCATGATCTGCTTTCCCCTGAATGGAGACTGGCCAAGACTCTCGACATATGACACAAGCTGATCCTGACTGAAATTTTTCAGATCAGTTTTGCTCTTTTTACCTGAAAATCCCGCCATAGAAGGTATTTCTGCTGCAGTCGAATTTTCATTGCTTTGTTGTTGCCGAACCACTTGGTCCGATTTTGCGGATTTATCAATCATAAGGCTCGCATTCTTTCCGGTACTAGTTTTTGTCTACCATCGAGGGCATCTTCAATCATTGTAAGAAAAAGCACCCTGTCCCTTGGAAGACGCCCGGCCAGGGGGAGATAATTGGAAGCATGATTCGCATGAAATTGCGCACGTTTCAGTTTAAGCAGGCTAATTAATGTATGAAGCTCCCTGAGCATGGCATCGCTGTCAGGCAGTTGAAAAATCTTCTTTCCCATTTCCTCCGCCAGCTCAGTCCCCTCAAGAACCATAAGTGTCAGAGCGGCAACCTGGCTGGGCTGAATTGTATTGAGGGCCCTGGCCGTCAATTCCGCATGTTGTTGAGACAATTCCACACCACCAAGTCCCAGGAGGACTGTGACAGAGAGGAAGAGGTCAGCCTTCCTTACCATTCTTCCGGCCGTTACCATTGATTCAGCACTGCAACCTTTTCTTACCCTTTTCAGCACATCATCACAGCCGCTTTCCAACCCCATATAAATTCTGTCAAGACCATTTTTTTTTAATTCAATCAAATTGTTGGTCTTTTTCCCGGCAATTGATCGACCGCTACCGTAAAGGGATATTTTCTGAACCCATGGCAGACGTGTTTTAACTGTACGTAAAAGTTCGAGCAGGTGTGACTGCCGGAGGGCAAGGACATCCCCGTCAGCAAGAAATACCCGCTTCTGCCTGCGGCAGTATTGTGCAGCAAAGTTGAGGGCCTTTTCAAATGCCGCAGCAGGTTTCAGGCAAAACTCGACATTTTTATATGCTCCGCAGAAAGTACATTTGTTATACGGACATCCGACCGTCACCTGAAGAATGATTGAGTTCGCCTCACTTGGCGGTCGGATGAGATTACCTGTATAATCCATGAAAGGCCGGTCAGGCTGGATTATCCAGTTCAAACTGTTTCATGAATTCAACCAGCTTGACAATACCGTCCCGGGGAAAAGCGTTATATATTGACGCTCTGCATCCACCAATAGATCTATGGCCCTTCAGCCCGTTCAGGCCAATCGTGGCCGCTTCGGCAATAAATTTTGCCTCAAGTTCCGCTGTCGGCAGGTTAAAAGAGATATTCATCAATGAACGGGATTCTTTTTCAGCATGGCCGATATAGTAATCAGTGCTGTCTATGACATCGTAAATAAGAGTTGCCTTTTCCCTGTTAATTTCCTCCATGGCTGCAACTCCACCCTGTTTTTTCAACCATTTCAGTACTTCACCCACTGCATAGATTGCAAAACAGGGTGGGGTGTTAAACATTGATCCCTTATCAGCATGGGTTTTATATTTGAGCATGGTCGGAGTGTTTTGCGGTGTTCTCTCAAGCAGATCATCTCTGATAATGACAATAGTTACTCCAGCGGGTCCCAGATTTTTCTGGGCACCGGCAAAAATCAGACCAAACCTGGAAATATCAATTTTCCTTGAAAGAATATCAGACGACATATCACTGATCAGCATTTTTTCAGTTTCTGGAAATTCCGGAAACTGGGTACCATATATGGTATTATTGGATACAAAATAGAGATATTCTGAATCTTCCGCTACCGTGTACTCATCCTGTGTTGGAACTCTGTTAAAACTATTCTCCTCACTGGAGTAGGGGACGTCAATTTCACCAAAGAGTTTTGCCTCCTTGATCGCTTTTTTTGCCCATGTTCCGGTATTGAGGTAGGTTGCTTTTTTCCCGTTGCCAAGTAAATTCATAGGGATCATGAAAAATTGACTGGAGGCTCCTCCCTGGAGAAATAATACTTTATAGTTATCCGGTATTTCCATGAGTTCCCGAAGATTTTTTTCAGCTTCTTCAGCAACTGCCATAAATTCCCTGGATCTATGACTGATTTCGATAAGACCAATACCTGTTTCCTGAAAATTAACTACATCTTTACCAGCCTGAACAAGAACCTCATATGGAAGTGTTGCCGGACCGGGGCTGAAATTAAAAACTCTTTCCGTCATGGAATAATTCCTCCAGATTAAATTAAAGGGTACCTTGAAAAATATTCACTTTTATTTCATTTTACCTGAATCTGCGACTGCTTTGTGACAGTCAGGAAAATTCAGAGTTACTGTTCTGTCTCAGGGCTTCATATAAGACAATTCCCGCTGTCATTGCAAGATTCAGACTGCGGATATTTCCATTGGACATGGGTAGCGTATAGCATCTATCCCTGTAGAGTTTCAGAATGTCACTCGGCAATCCCTTGGTTTCTTTACCAAAAATAAGAAAATCTCCAGGTTTGAATTCAGCTTGAGTATAACTTTCCCTGACCTTGGTTGTGAAAAAAAACAATTTATTTTCATCCTGCACCTTCAGAAAACTCTCTAGATTTTCCCAGTAGGTAATTGACACATATTTCCAGTAATCAAGACCTGCACGTTTTAACTGTTTATTATCGGTTGAAAATCCAAGGGGACGAATAAGATGAAGATGGCAGTCCGTGGCGCCGCACAATCTGGCAATGGAGCCCGTATTAGGCGGAATCTCCGGTTCGACAAGAACTATATTAAAAGCTGTTTTCATTTTTTTTTCGTAGCGATACAGAGGTCGGCAAAAGGGCCATTTATGGACAGGCACAACCTTATAAAGCGGGCATATATCCAGGTTGGTTGAATTTCAACCGCAATCAGGATTTTTTTAGAATTGTGTTTTGAGTATTTTTAGTAATTAATTGAAAATAGAATGAAAATATTTAACAGAAAATTTATTCAATTGCATTTTTTTATTGGCAGTATAAACTCCAAACCTGAAAAACGCAGGTAATTTAATACGAGCCGTTGAAAAGTGAATAAAAAAATAGATAAGTCCGTTCAACCGAGAGATAAACGTTTCGATGCTCTGCTTTTTTTTGCGTCTGTACTTCTCCTCTCTGCCACTTTTGATTCATCGATTTTAACAAATGAAAATAATTACAATTTGCATGAACAACTTCGTATAACTAATAACAATTTAGTACTTATATGCAATCCAAAAGAGCATTTCATCCAACCCGTAACTGCTCCGACTTTCCGCCCATTTTTCTGGAAAAAAATCCCCATCAACCAGGCAGACAGCCACCTTCTTATGACAATCAAAGGAATAGGACCGGGGCTGGCAGAAAAAATCATCGAGGCCCGGGAAAGAAGAGGATTCTTCCATACTATAAACGACCTTCAACAAATCAAGGGGGTGGGGAAGAGACGGGCTGCATATTTTATGAATGTATTCGACTTCGGTGACCCACAATGAATCCTCCATCTGTGAATCTACCAGTTCTCGTTCTTGTGGGGCCCACCGCAATCGGAAAAACATCTTTATCCATTGAACTTGCACAAAAATTCAACTGTGAAATTGTCAGTGTAGATTCCATGCAGGTCTACAAGTACATGGATATCGGCACGGCGAAAGCAACCAGGCAAGAGATGAAAGGCATTCCCCATCATCTCATTGATATTGTAACACCGGATATACCCTACGATGCCGCAAGATTTTCCATAGACGCGGCCTCTGCCATAACATCTATCCACTCGAAAGGAAAAACCCCCCTCCTGACAGGAGGAACCGGCCTTTACCTGAAAACCCTTTTTTACGGTATTTTCGAGGAACCAACTAAAGATGAAATAATTCGATCCCGTCTCAAAAAACGACTGGAAGAGGAGGGCGCAGAATCACTACAAAGCGAGCTTCGTGCCTGTGACCCGGAAAGTGCAGCAAGAATCCATATAAACGACACCCACAGGTTACTCAGAGGCCTTGAGATATATCTTACCACCGGCAGAACATGGTCATCATTTCTTAAAACTGATAACAGCCAAAATAAACACAAAAGATACACCAAAGTTCTACAGATTGGTCTCCAAACTGAAAGGGAAACGCTTTATAACAGAATCAACATGCGAACCCAAAAAATGCTGGCTGAAGATTTCGAGGGCGAGGTTCGGTCACTCTTAAACAGAGGATACTCAGGAAATTTAAAGTCCATGGGTTCAATTGGATACCGCCATATGGTAGCTTACCTATCCGGTGAAACAACATACCAGGAGATGCAGGAAACCCTGGCTAGAGACACCAGACGGTACGCCAAGAGACAGATAACCTGGTTTAAGAAAACAGAAGAACTCAACTGGATTGATATAAACGACAAAAAGCGGGCGGTGAAATTAATAACCTCATGGCTCGAACAACTCTAGTTATTTAACTTATCACCTTGTTATATCGTGACTTCCATCAACAATAAAATCCCAGGCGTTATTCTCGAAATTCTTCAATCAAAAGGGATTTCCAACCCGGAAGCCATCAACAGATTTCTTTTCCCTAAACTATCAGAACTTCCTGATCCTTTTAAAATGAAGGGGATGAAAAAGGCTACGACTCTCATTGGAAAATATCTTAAAAAAAATCATCCAATCCTCATATGGGGGGATTATGATGTTGATGGAACTACCGGTACTGCACTTCTTATTAACATTTTCAAAGCTATCGATAAAGATGTCCACTACCATATTCCAAACAGGATGACTGAAGGTTATGGTCTGAATTCAGAGTATTTTACTACCAGGCAAGATTTCTTTCTTAACTCGCCATTCCTGGTTATCACGGTCGATTGTGGCATATCAGATGGAAAAACGATTGCAGAAATCCAGCAGAACTTTCCGGATATTGAATTTATTGTCAGCGACCATCATACTTTGCCACATTCCGACCTCCCTGAATGTATAACCCTCAAGCCTTCTGACAGTTCATGCGGATTTCATGAAGAAAAACTTGCCGGAGTAGGGGTGGCGTTCTACCTTGCTGCAGGCCTTCGATCATTTCTTATTCAAACAGGTTTATTTTCATGTAAAGCAAAAAAAATTAAACTCAAAGATTATCTGGCATTTGTTGCCCTTGGAACCGTTGCGGATATGGTCCACCTCACCAGAACGAACAGAATTCTTGTCAGGGCAGGTTTTGAAGCTCTTGAAAACACAAAGTTTCCAGGATTAAAAGAACTTTTACGTTGCTGTGATATTGCTGATTCTAAAATTAATTCCGAAGAAATAGCTTTTCTTATTGGTCCACTCCTCAATGCTCCTGGCAGATTGGGGACAGCGACCTTTCTGTTCAAACCCTTATTGCAGACACTTCACAAAAGGCAGGTAAGTTATGCAGAAAATTATTTAAAATTAACAACACAAGAAAAAGGCTATGTGAAGATTCTTTAGAATTTGCATTAACTCTTCTCATTCCTATGGAAGTTGAGCAAAACAGATGCGCAATAGTTAAAGGTGATATTCATCTTGGCGTTGCAGGTATAGTTGCTTCCAAGCTGGTTGAGCACTACAAGGTTCCGGCAGTAGTTCTTGGGGTAAAGGAAAAAAATGATTCAAATCAGAACAAAACTATTCTTTCTGGTTCTCTCAGGTCTGTTGATGGAATAGATGTTGTTTCAATTCTTGAAAAATGCTCACACTGTCTCATTAAATTTGGTGGGCATGATATGGCTGCAGGTATATCTCTTTACGCCAAAGATTTTAATGATTTCAAAAAGATGTTCATAAAAGAACTCAATAGATCTTGGCTGTTGAAATCTCACAACAAAGTAGATGTTACAAATAAAATCAAATGTACCGTTGAAGAACTTTACTCTGGTACAACACTGAAATATCTGAAATTTTTAGAACCATTTGGCCCTGGAAATGAACGACCTGTTTTTATCGATCAAAATGCTACAATTCATCACTGCAGAAAGGTTGGCGCCGATGGAGTTCATCTCCAGGTGGCCATCAGGGGGAAATTTGGAAATTTTAAAGGGATTGGTTTCGGTTTTGGTAACTTGTTGCCTTTGCTTCAGAAAAATCCGTATGGCACTATAATATATTCCCCAACAATTAATAGGTACAGGGGAACCAAAAGCTGGCAGATAAGGATTATTGATATTATCTGTTGAATCGCTATTATATTGTTTTCCAACGTATTTTTTGTCACATTTATTAATCAGATGTGACGTTTTTTACTTTTTTATTTCTTATGTGACAAAAGAATTACTGTGAATTTTCTCCCTGATTTAAAACGGAACAGGTGTTTTTCCAAACCTGTCTCAGTTTGTCAGATCAGAGGTAATTGAAAAAAAATTTTATTAAATTTTCCTTAATTATGCATTGATCAATAAATAACAGATTGACCTGTCATTATCTTGCTTTTATTTTTTTTATAAAATGAAATTACCATCTGGGAGAATGACACTTTAAAGAAAATAACCTTCCATGAAAAGGCATCCAGATCATGGTTGTGGTAATTGCGAACATAAATAATAAATATCAAAAATATTTTTCCATGTTTTTTTAAAGATAAAAAGAGTACAGCCCAAAACGACAAGAAGAAGATAAATTTAATATAAATCTAGTAATATTATGTGTAATAGGCTGTTATTTAACAGTTAATATTTTTATATACATAATATACATTATGCGACATTGGTTTTCCGGTTAAACTGGCAGGTCATTGATAAAAAATTTGTGGACTAACCTCATCTGGTTTTCTCACACCAATTGTGCAGATTGTTTTTAACAAGACCAGGAAGAATTTTTCTTTTAAAAATCTGACACCAAACGCAACCTATCTTTTTGATGCCCATTATCGTGATGTAAACATGTAAAAATAATGCTATAGAGAGAACTTGAGTGTGAACTGATTAAGTAATCTATAGTCCATCCTTTCACAGGTAAATTAATTTAACAACGTAACCATGCGTAGATAATACAATAATCCAGATATTTTGGAGATATTATGAGAAGAGATATTTACCAGGAACCACTGGTCAGCAGATATACCAGCAGTGAAATGCAGCACTTATTTTCTGAAGAAAAAAAATTTACCACCTGGCGCAAGTGCTGGCTCGCCCTTGCCGAAGCTCAATTTGAGCTAGGCCTTGATAATCTTATTTCTGAAAACATGCTCAACGAACTTAGAAATAACATTAACAATATTGATTATGGTATCGCCGCAGCAAAAGAAAAGGAAATAAGACATGATGTTATGGCTCATGTCTATGAATATGGGAAAAAATGCCCATCTGCTGAAGGAATAATCCATCTAGGAGCCACCTCTCAATTCGTTGTCTGCAATACAGACCTGCTTATCCAGCGCGATGCCTTTCGCCTTATTCGAAAAAGTCTTCTTGGTGTTATCAGCAACCTTGCTGATTTCTGTTCTCAACATAAAGACCTTCCGACTCTTGGTTATACCCACTACCAACCTGCCCAGCCAACTACAGTTGGTAAACGGAATACACTGTATATTCAGGATTTATTGATGGATCTTGATTATGTTGACATCTTTCTTGAAAAAATGAAAGCTCGTGGTGCTAAAGGAACCGTTGGTACTCAGGCCACTTTTCTTGAGCTGTTTCAAGGTGATCATGAAAAAGTTAATAAGCTTGATAAACTGGTTTCTAAAAAACTGGGATTTGATTCAGTATTTGCTGTTACCGGCCAGACTTATACCAGAAAACAGGATATGAAGCTTGCTGAAACCCTGGCCGGGATCGGGGCCACCGCCCATAAATTTGCAGTAGACCTCCGCCTACTTTCTAACTTAAAAGTTCAGGAAGAACCTTTTGCAAAAAATCAGACTGGTTCTTCGGCAATGGCATACAAACGAAACCCCATGCGCTCTGAGAGAATGACAGGATTAGCCAGAAAACTACTCGGCCTTGTTCAAAACTTTGGAGCCACTTACGGGAACCAATGGTTTGAAAGAACACTTGACGATTCAGCAATCAGGCGAATGGATATCCCCCAGGCCTTTCTGCTCACAGATGCAATCTTAAAGTTATTTATTAATATTACATCGAATATGGTTGTTTATCCGAATCAAATTAAAAGACAACTTCTAGCCGAATTACCTTTTATGGCAACAGAAAAAATCCTGATGGAAGCCGTGGAAAGAGGTGCGAGCAGGCAGGATATGCATGAACTCATTAAGGAGCATTCAATAGCCGCGGGCAGGGTAGTTAAAGAAGAAGGTGGAGAGAACGACCTTCTTCAACGGTTGGGGGAAGATAAAAGGGTCCCCTTCTCTCTCGATGAAATCCAGAATCTCATCAGTGACTTTTCACAGTTTACCGGCCGAGCCAAAGAGCAGACAGAAGAATTTCTCGATCAGGTAGTCTATCCGCTGCTTGAAAAAAACAGAAAAGATCTGGAGAGTCCCCTGGATGTCAGTCTCTCAGTTTAATATGACAACAACAATTGGAAATTTCAAAACACTGTACCTGAGAATAGGCCCGGAAAAGTATCATTTTCTCAAATTTATACTTGAAGGATATGACAATCTGGCTGTCCTCTCCAGTATTGAAAGCAAAAAGGGGCTGGTTGTTCTTCGCTATGCAGGTGAGAGCGAAAAAGATATTTTTTCTCTTCTCTCCAGTATAGCTGGATCATTATTAACGTTAAATCGACTATAAAAATATAAAAGTTAATCTTATTTCTATGTCTGAAAAAGTTTTCTACATCAAAACCTTTGGGTGTCAGATGAATGAGCGGGACTCGGAAATCATCGCCCAGTCACTGGCAGGCAAAGGCTATATTGAAGGGATGGATCTGGATGATGCCGATCTTGTCATCCTTAACACCTGCTCCATTCGTGCTAAAGCTGAGCAGAAAGTTATGAGCCTGCTTGGCTACTTGAGAAAAAACAAGCGGGCAAATCCAGCGCTTAAAATCTGCGTGGCCGGATGCGTCGCCCAGCAGGAAGGAGATCGTATTATTGACAGGATGAGCCATGTTGACCTGGTAATCGGTACCCAGAATATTTACAATATAGCTGAACTTCTTGTAAAAGCTGATCGGGAAGGATCTGTGGTGGCAACTGACCTCAAAGATCAGTACGATATCCCCAATTTACTGCCCTCTTCAGATTCAGACCCAGATCAAAACAACACGCTTTTCCGTAAATTTGTTACCATTATGCAGGGGTGCAATAATTATTGCACTTATTGTGTTGTTCCCTATACAAGAGGACGTGAAGTTTCACGAAAACACAATGATATAACAGATGAAGTTAAAGCATTGGTTAATGAAGGTGTAAAGGAAATCACCCTTCTTGGACAAAATGTAAATTCCTACGGGAAAACCAATGAAGTCCATCCGGCAAACAACAAATACTCTTTCAGCGACCTGCTCCATGATGTTGCAGAAATACAAGGCCTGAAAAGGTTACGTTTTACTACCTCCAACCCCAAAGATCTCACAGAGGAGCTGATGGTCTGTTTTAGGGATATCGATATCCTTTGTCCCCAGTTCCACCTGCCCGTCCAGGCTGGATCCGATTCCGTACTGAAAAGAATGAACCGGAAATACAGTGTGGCTGACTATCTTGATAAAGTTGATAAATTAAGAGAATTCTGCCCAGATATTGCCTTGACTACAGATATAATAGTTGGGTTTCCAGGAGAAACCGAAGACGACTTTGCAGGAACAATGCAGCTTCTGGAAACCGTTCGTTATCATGGTTCTTTTTCTTTTAAATATTCCGACAGACCTGGAACCCGTGCCAGTACATTTGACAAAAAACTCCAAATTGAGGAAAGCGTTAAATCCCGACGATTGTCACGCTTTCAGGCCAGGCAGGATGAAATCAGCTTGGAGCGCAACAGGGAATATATCGGAAAAATAAAAAATGTCATGATAGAAGAGTGCTCGGAAAAAGGAGTCAGAGGCCGTACGGACACCAACCATATCGTGCACCTGCCCTGCCCCACAAAACTTCCGGTTCCCGGAAGTTTTATCGACGTGAAAATTGTCCACGCCGGGAATCATTCACTTCGTGGGGAAATAGTGTGATTCTTACTTCTTGTCCTTATCAAGCCCAGGAAGGACCAGGTTTTTTTTCGCCGGCTCCGTCCTGGGACCGGCGGATCTGGCAACCCTTCGCACCGTTCTGTTTGAGACCCTCTTTCCCTTTGCCGCAACTCCTTTTATAAGATAGTCATCAAAAATGACATCCAGGACATTGGTTCTCGCTCTCTGGGACGGTGTCATGTACACCCGGGCAAACTGTTCTTCTCCGTGTGTCAGCAGAAGAATTCTTGATTTTTTATGCTCCGGAAAAAGCCTGTATTCTTTTTCCAATATAAACTTAGGTGTCTTAAATCGTTTCACGTAAGCCTGGCCGGATTTCCCATCCCGGTAAATGACATTAAAAATACTCTTCCTTTTAACGACTCCCAGCCACTCCAGTTCATGGCCGACAAAGAGTTTTTCCGTTACCGGAATGATTTTATACAGGCCATTGGTAAAGATAAGAAACAGCCTGTCGTATTCCGAACAGGTAACCGACTGATCCTTCTTATCATCCTCAACCTTTATCTGGCTGCCAAGAAATCCACTTGTACGATTATAGCCGATAACCAGGTTGGAAAGAGCCACTTTCCTGATGCTGACCTCCGAGAAACTTTTGATTTCCGTCTTTCTCGGATATAAATGGCCGTATTTTTCCAGAAGTTTATCAAGAAAGGAAATGGTATACTGTACCATGTTCTGCAGAGATTTTTTTATACCTGCTATCTCTTTTCGTATCCTGTTGATTTCCTTCTTTTGTTTATTGATATCCCACCGGGAGATACGTTTAATCCGGATCTCGAGCAACCTCTCAATGTCTTCTACAGTTACCGGCCTTAAAAGCTCACTGCTGAACGGAACCAGACCGGTTTCCACACTCTTTATAACGGCTTTATAGCTTGTCTCCTCCTCGATATTTTTATAGAGACGCTCCTCAATGAAAATCTGTTCCAGCAACCTGGCCTGCAATTTTTCTTCAAGCCTGCCCAGATCAATTTCGAGTCCCTTCTGCAGATCGTCCTTGAGTTTAAAGGTGTTATGTTCAAGCACACGGGTAACGGTAGTTGTTTCCGGGGTTGTGCCGTTAATCAGTGTCAGGTTGGGAGTAATGGACACTTCGCAGTCGGTAAAGGCGTAGAGGGCCTTGATCGTGTCTTTTGCGTATACGCCCCGGGCAAGTTTAATCTCAATTTCCACCTCTTCCGCGGTATAATCGTTTATGGAAACAATTTTGATTTTTCCTGCCTTGGCCGCCTTCTCAATGGAATCGGTCAATGACTGGGTTGTGGTGGTGTAGGGGATTTCCTTGATTATTATTGTTTTTTCGTTCTGTTCTTCAATCCTCGCCCGGCAACGGATCTTTCCATTGCCGTTATCATAATTGCTGACATCAACAAATCCTTTCTGCGGAAAATCAGGAAAAAGAACATATTCCTCCCCTTTAAGGATTTTCTTCTGGGCTTCCAGCAGTTCACAAAAATTATGGGGCATTATCTTTGTGGCCATACCCACTGCAATCCCTTCCGCACCCTGGAGAAGAAGCAGAGGGATTTTTGCGGGCAGAGTTACCGGCTCCATCATTCTGCCATCGTAAGATTCAACATATTCCGTCAAATCCCTGTTAAACAGAATTTCCTTGGCGAGCGGTGAAAGTCTGCATTCGATATATCTGGCTGCAGAGGCCCGATCCCCGGTGAGGACATTACCGAAATTGCCCTGCTGGGTAATAAGATACCCCTTGTTGGAAAGGTTGACCAGAGCGGCAAAGATTGACTGATCCCCGTGGGGATGGAGTTTCATGGTTTCTCCGACAACATTGGCCACCTTGTGGAACCTGCCGTCTTCCATGTTAAACAGGGTCTGGAGAATGCGGCGCTGGACCGGCTTTAAGCCATCATCAATGGCGGGAATGGCCCGCTCCCTGATGACATATGAAGTATATTCAAGAAAATTTTTATCAAAAAGCTGATGAAGTGTGCCTGCAGTTGATTCCATAATTGCATCAGTCCTCAAATATTAAATTTTCCATGATATATTTTCGACGATCCGGAGTGTTTTTTCCCATATAGAATGAAAGAACCTTTGAGACTTCACTCAAGGAATCGAGAGTCACCTGTTTCAGCCTGATATCGGGGCCGATAAATTGCTTGAACTCCTTTGGGGAAATTTCACCAAGCCCCTTGAACCGTGTTGTCTCCACCGCTTTCTTATTTTTCCCTTTTCCCTGCAGTTTCCGGGTTGCGCTTTTCTTTTCTTTTTCAGAATAACAGTAAATAGTTTCCTGTTTTGTTCTCACCCGGAAAATGGGTGTTTCAAAAATATAGATATAACCGAGCTTTACCAGGGGTTCAAAATAGTGAAGGAAAAATGTCAGCAACAGGTTGCGAATATGCAGGCCGTCAACATCGGCGTCCGTGGCCAGGATAACCTTGTCATAACGAAGATCACTTATTGAATTTTCGATATCAAGGGCCCGCATAAGCGAATACATCTCGTCATTTTTGTACAGCACAGCAAGTTTCTGGCCAAGTACATTCATGGGCTTGCCTTTCAGAGAAAAAACCGCCTGGGTCATCGGATCCCGGGAGGAGACAATTGATCCGGCCGCCGACTGCCCCTCGGTGATAAAAAGCATGTTCTCCCGGTCTTTCTCCGACCGTTTTTTTCTGGACGGATGATATTTGCAATCTTTGAGTTGGGGAATCTTCAAAGCCACTTTCTTGGCCTTGGCTCTTGCCTCCTTACGCACGGATTGAAGTTCTTTTCTTACCTTTTCATTTCTGAGGATTTTTTCGATCAGGATATCAGCGGATTCAGTATCCTTGTACAATGCACTTGAAACCGCGTCCTTCACCTTGTTGACCACAAAGGAGCGTATTTCAGTGTTGCCGAGTTTATTTTTGGTCTGGGATTCAAAGACAGGATCCTTGATTTTTATGGCGAGAGTTCCCACGATACCATCCCGAACATCCCTATTGACAAATTTCCGACCGGCATATTCATTGATACCCTTTAAGATACCTTCCCGAAAAGCTGACAGATGCGTTCCTCCCTCACTGGTATAAGTCCCGTTGACAAAGGTAAAATATGTATCCCCGAAAGAATCCGTATGGGCGAAGGCAAATTCAAGAGTCCCCTCTTTGTAATAAATCGGGTTGTACAGATTGGCTCCTTCCAACTCCTTGTCAAGCAGATCCAGTAATCCGTTGGCAGAATAAAAAAGCTTTTTATCAAGATAGAGTTTCAGGCCGGCATTGAGATAGGCATACCTCCACATCCTTTTTTCCACAAAAAGTGGATCAAACCGAAATCCGGGAAACATTTCCCTCGAGGGCAGAAACTCTATCAGTGTACCGTTTTTACTGTTATCCTTCCCCTTTTTCTCTTCAACCAGATCACCGTTACGAAAAAAAGCAGTTGCAAATTTTCCGTCACGCCAGGCAGTTACTCGAAACTCTTCAGACAATGCATTAACTGCCTTTGTTCCAACACCATTGAGGCCGACCGAAAACTGGAAAACATCAGTATTGTACTTGGCGCCGGTATTAATCACTGAAACACAGTCAACAATCTTGCCCAGAGGAATACCGCGGCCAAAATCCCGAACAGCCACCCTGCCATCATCATCAATGGATATATTGATCCGTTTTCCCGCTCCCATTATGAATTCATCAATGGCATTATCGACGACCTCTTTCAGGAGTATATAAATACCGTCATCCTGGTTCGAACCATCACCGAGACGGCCAATATACATTCCCGGCCGCTTTCTGATATGTTCCAGGGAACTCAGCGTCTTTATCTTACTTTCGTCGTAATTATGGGTAGATACATTCATAATAAAGAGTATTGAATAACATGTTTTTAAAAAGATGTGCGCATACTATTGCATTTTCGAACAATGCGCAATATCTCTTGGTTGTGCCCAAAAAACCTCCTTCTACATCATACGGATACGTTCACAGTCAGGGCAGATCCAGGTCGGCCCGTTGCTGATCCCCCACTTGTTTTCCTCAAAGCATTCCTTGCAGATCTGAAAGCCGCAGGGACAGCTCCAACAGAATTCCTGCTTTTTCCCGCAACAATGACACTTGTACTCCCCTATTTTCCTTCTCCTGTAATTTTTGGTCTTTTCCTGCTTTTTCACCCTTCAATCTCCCCCGTTGCCCAGTGGTGATATTCATTACTGCAATGACTCACCGGGACGGCAACAATTTCCGGCAAATCGTAAGGATGCAGCTCCTTTATTCTTTTTTCCACCAGATCATATTTAGATGCTGTTGTTTTCAGTTGCAGAAGATACTCAACAGATTTTTCTGTTTTTCCCTCCCAGCGGTAATGGCTCTGTATAGGCCCGGAAAGCTGGCCGCAGGCAATAAGATTTTCGGCCAGGAGTATCTCTGCTATTTTTTCTCCATCCCCTTTCCTTTCGAAAGTAGTTGAAATAATAATGAGAGAATGCATATTATACGCCTCCAGTGTTATTTTCCGGTTGTATGCATCGTTTTGCCCCTGCATTCAACCATACTTTTTCCGACAGCGTGGTGTTACATGTTCTTCGTTATTGATATTGGCAATTCCCATACGGTTACCGGGCTCTACAGCAATGATAAACTTATTGGTCACTGGCGCTTTAAATCCAATAGAAAAAGCACTCCGGATGAACTGGCTGTACTGCACAATGCCCTTTTCACCATGGCAGGTATTGATAAGACTGCCATAAAAGGTGTTGTACTTGCAAGCGTCGTTCCCACTCTCGAAACCGCCTGGCTCGGCTGCTGCACAAAACATTTTAATTCAAATCTCGACAAAAAGATCTTTGTGGTCGCCGTCAATGACATTAAAGATCTGATTTCGGTCAAATTAAAAAATCCGGGCGAAGTGGGTGCCGATCGTCTGGTTAACGCCATCGCCGCCTGGAACGAGTTTCAGACAAGGCTCATTGTCATCGACTTCGGCACAGCCATCACCTTTGACTGTATCACTGAAAAATGTGAATACACAGGTGGACTGATTATTCCAGGTATTGCCATATCCCTGGAGGCTCTTGCCACCAGAACCGCAAAACTGCCGCACATCGATGTTTCTGAAAAACCGCCATCAGTTATCGGCAAAAACACTGATCATGCCATGAAAAGCGGTATTTTATACGGGTATGGTGCAATGATAAACGGTCTTATCGAGAATATCCGTATGGAAATGGCCCCAGGGGGAGAAAAAGTCACCGTCATTGCCACGGGTGGCATGGCAAAGGTTATCGCCCCATTCACCACTGCCTTTGATCATATCGATCCTATGCTTACCCTGAAAGGCCTGGAAATCATATATAAAAAGAAAATTTTGTAATGGCTCCCTTACCTCTCTATCCTCCACCCCTGAAAAAAGGTGATACCCTCGCTGTTATAGCTCCCGCAGGGCAGTTGCAGGAGCCTCAAAAGTTTGCAAAAGGGATTTCCCTGCTCGAAGAAATGGGTTTTTCCGTAAAATTTCCAAGGGATTTATGGCCGGGAAATGACTATCTGGCCGACAGCGATGAAAACCGCGCCCACGAATTCAATACATTTATCAATGATCCCGAAACAGCCGGACTTATTTCAATGCGAGGTGGATTCGGTTGCCTGCGCATGCTGGATAAGATTGATCTCGGGCAGATCGCCGGCCATCCGAAAACTATCCTGGGCTTTTCTGATATTTCAATTCTCCACAACTACCTGCATACCAGAACAGGCCTTGTCTGCTTCCATGGACCTGTCCTGACTTCCCTTACCACCCTGACTTCACCTGCGCTTGAAAGACTGTATCATTCTCTTACCGGTCAATGGCGGGCACCAATACATACACGAAAGATAGAAATTCTCCGGGACGGCACGACCTCTTCAGGAAGATTGCTCGGTGGAAACCTGACAAGCCTTGTTACTCTACTGGGAACTCCCTATGATTTTTCCTGGGACAATGGTGTTATTTTTCTGGAAGATATCAATGAACCACCGTACAAAATTGACCGTATGCTGACCCAGCTTTTTCTTGCCGGAAAATTTGACGACCTCTCCGGCCTTATTCTAGGGGATTTTTCCCTCTCCTCCCACGAGGACACCCTGGAAAAAATCCGCTACAGAGAACAGGTCTGGATGCGAATACTTGAGTTAACCGGGCGATTCGCATACCCGGTCTGGGCAAATATTCCCGTAGGTCACTGTCCGGATAATTACACCCTTCCACTGGGTGCAACGGTAGAAATGGACAGGGAAAAAACCCGGCTTCTCTTTCATTAAGACTCACGATTTCACTGCATTATCCGGTTATCCGGTCCTGTGTCAGTTACGACGGGTATCATCAGCATATGTTTGACTTGATTGTAGAAAAATGCTATAGAGAAATACCGGTTGTTAATTGAATGGTCACAGTGACATCTGCCGGCTTGTAAAGAGATGAGACGAAAGGATGACGGCCATTACCCGATCCTGCCGGAAACAAGAATTACTTACATAAAAAATAAAAATATCAGAATCCATACAAATACCATGATTTTTTCAAATTCAACAAAAACTTCCCTCCGCATACTCCTGGCATTAATCATCTTCAGTTTCTTCATATGCCCCAATGTCATTGCAGCTCAGTATGTCAGTGTAAAAAAAGACAATGTAAATGTAAGGACAGGTCCATCAAAGGATAACCCCGTTTCCATGGAGCTGTTTGAAGGATATCCGCTGAAAGTCATAAAAAAACAGGGTGACTGGTATAAGGTCATCGACTTTGAAAATGATTCCGGCTGGATCCACAAAAATCTTGTCACCACCGGTGATACGGTCATCGTCAACGCCAAGAAGAGCGTGAACATGAGATCGGGCCCATCCACAAAAAGCTCCGTTGTCGCCGATGTGGAAAGAGGTGTTGTACTGACTAAAATCTCCCGTAAAGGAAAATGGGTGGAAGTAAGACACGCAAGTGGAACGGTTGGCTGGATTTACAAACCCCTGCTCTGGCCCTGATTCCAATTCAACTGAATTCAATCCAGGTTCAGGCCGGATTTTGTTCTGCTCTTTACCGGGCATTATGAAATCCGGCTTTTTTTATTCCATAACCTTTGACGTGGAGAGCCAGGCTTGTTTGATTTTAAGGATAGACAATCAACATGTTCACTGGAGAATACAAAATTACCGTAGAAGTATGGTGGCGATTTGGCGGTCGAGTGCAAGAGGGAGTCGGACTTCCTTTCCCGCCTTGTTTTTAAATAAAAAATATCCATTTTCCAGTGCATAATAGAGAAGGTCGCGGGTTAATTCCACATCGTCTTTACAGTATCTTGCGATGAGCTCTATTTTCCCCTCCCTGTACCACTGCAGTGCCTGGAGGCCATCTGCTGATTTTTTTCTGCCCAGTGTGGTGGCTGCCAGGCGATCGAGGCTCAGGCGATATCCAAGGTATTTCTGTACTTCGGCCAGCAGGTCGAGGTTAGGGAGTTGTGTCAGGTCTCGATCCGTATATGCCGAGATTACCCTGTTGTCAAAGCGAATATTGTTAAATCCCACAATAAGATCCAACCGATGGAGATGATCGATAAAGTCATCTATCTCCTCTTCCAGGTAAGATACATAACTGTCAAGCCGTGAGTCATAGATTACCGCCACGGAGATGCCCATTTTCTCGCAATGCGCCCAGCCTCCCACCTCCTTTGCTGAACGGATTGTCTCCAGATCAAAAACACCAAAATGTTTGGGCAGGCTGTTCAGACCGGTTGGGTAGGAGTTTGTCTTATTTGCTTTCTTTTCCTCCTGGTTGATCATATTTTCAGGATCAAGGGGATTGGCAAAGATATGGCCGAAAAATTCCAAGCAGGCCTGTTTATCTATCGGCCTGTTCCCTGAACCGCATTTGGGTGAATGGACACAGGATGGACATCCGTTCTCGCAGCCACAGGTCATGATAACCTTATATGTTTCCCGAAGCAGCTCCTCTGCCCTGCCATACGCTGCCCTTGCCAGCCCCACGCCTCCCTGGTGCCCGTCGTACACGAAAATAGATCCTTTCTCCGTCTGATCATGGACAGGGCAGGAAATACCGCCGATATCATTGTGGTCACAGAGAACAAGGAGGGGGAAAAGGGCTATTATTCCATGCTCAAAGGCGTGAATTGCCCCCATAAAATGAAGCTTTTTTTCTTCAAGATATGTCCTGGTTTCCTGCTCCACGTCAAACCAGATACCTTCCGTTTCTATGGTCTGTTCAGGAAGATCGAGATCTATGGTCGACATGGTTCTCTGTGTTCTTTTGTTCTTTTTCTGATAACCTGTAACCTTTTCCATCACTTTGACCCTGCCCAGAGAAACGGTGAGCCCAAAACAGGTTTTCTTCCCATATACCTCCAGAATTTCAGTTCGTTTACTCACCATTGGCCGGGTATAATAATTTGGTGATTCCCGACGGACAACCACCTCCCCTCCCTCCAGGTCAAGGTGTTCGACCAGTTGTACCATTCCCCTGTGAATATAAACCGCACCGGGATGGCATTCCTTCAACGCCCTGGTGCTGTCAATTTCCCCGGTAATCTCCCCTCCCGGCAGCTCAATAATCACAAGCTGTCTGCCGCCACCCCGCAGACTCACAAGTCTCTGGGGGTATTTTCTGGTGGAGAGCCAGCAGCCGCCCGAACCGGTCTCAAGCAGGACGCCTTTTATTGTCATTTCAACTACTTTTTCCCTGATTTTGCTGTTCTGAAGAAGAGGCTCATTTCTTTTCAGCGAAAGTTCCGCACTGCAACAATGCAGGTGTTGAGCCGAGATAATATCATTTTCAGGATTAAGGACTGCAGATTCAGGTGCTCTCTTGAAAAAATCTTCTGGATTTCTCATAAGATACTGATCAAGCGCATCTTCCTGGGCAATAAGAATAACGGCGGACGACCTGCCCCCCCGACCTACCCTGCCCCCACGCTGCCAAGTGGCCATCACGGAGCCAGGGTAGCCCACGAGGATACAGAGATCAAGATCACCAACGTCTATACCAAGCTCAAGGGCAGATGTGGATATGACCCCGAGCAGGCGGCCGGAAAATAACCTCTGTTCGATGTCTCTTCGTTCTTCCGGTAGAAAACCGGCCCGATAAGCACTCAGTTTATCGGCCAACTGCCCAAGTCTCTCGGAAGTCCAGATGGCAATCAGTTCTGTCATCTTTCTTGACTGGGTATAGACAATGGTTCGCAGTCCCCTTTTCATTGCCGCCTCCAGGAGTCTGCTGGCACTGTATGCGGCACTGTCCCAGGGGTTGATCATCAGAAAATGCTTTTCCGATCTGGGCGCTCCACTTTCTTCAATTACTTTGACAGAACGATCCAATAACAATTCTGCAAGTTCCCCTGGATTGCCGATAGTGGCAGAAAGCAGAACAAAAACAGGTTCTGCACCGTACCAGGAGGCTATTCTCTGAAGTCGTCGAAGGAGCCAGCTCATATGACTGCCCAGCACCCCCCTGTAACTGTGAACTTCATCAATAACTATATAACGCAACCTGGCGAAGAAATTTGCCCAGCTGTCATGGTATGGCAGTATGGAGAGGTGCAGCATTTCCGGATTGGTCAAGAGTACAGGCGGTGGATCATTACGTATCTTACGCCTCATGTAGGGGGAGGTGTCTCCATCAAACAGTGCAGCAATTGGCCCGTTTTTCGGGTTTTGCCCCCCGCCTGCCAACTGTGCCAGGCTTTCGAGGGTATTCAACTGATCCCTTGCCAGGGCCTTCAATGGGAAAACGTAGATTGAGGTGCCGGGGATATCCTGATTCAGTTCATCCAGGACCGGGAGGTTATAGATCATGCTTTTACCCGAGGCGGTGGGTGTCGCCACAATAATATCATGACCCTGCAGAAGATACCGGATAGCCCTGGACTGGTGTGAAAAAATATTTTTTATTCCGGCCTTTTTCATTATCTCCCGGGATGTTGGAGATAGATCTGTTGCTTTTTTTGAGAATTTTGCAGGAACTCCGTCTATTTTTTTATGGAAGACGACCTGGGGCCCGAACCGGGGAGAATTTTTGAGAGAACTGATATATTCTGAAACATCCGGGTCCATAAATAATACCGGCTTACTCCATGGTTTCGGCTCAACCGGGAAACAAAATGTTGCTTAAACGATGAGGAAAGGATATTTTCTGTTTTCCTGCGTAATTCGGAGCATAATTGAAAACAGGAAATAAATAATAATAATAAATTAAAAACAAAAAATAAAAAATTACCCTTTATCAACAATGGTCACTATTGCAACCATGGGCCCTTCAGGCTCTAACAGTGTACTCGCCGCAAAACAGTATGATCCGGAGGCAGATTTAAAACTCTACCTAAAATTATCCGACTGTCTTGACGCGTTTAAACGAAAAGAAGCCGACTTTGCGCTCATCCCTGTCTATAACACACGGGAAGGTGAGGTAAAGGAATATTTCCGGCTGGTTGCAAAAATGGAAGAAGGTTACTGGATTGATAATGTTGTCCTGCCCATCCACCTCTCTTTTGGTATTTTCCAGGGAAATAATCCATCCCAGGTCAAGACAATTGTTGGAAGAGGCCCGGTATTCCGCCAATGTGACGAATATATTGAGGACAATTACCCGGATGTGACCCTGATGGCCGTTCAGAACATCGAAGAAGCCATGGAGGAAATCCGCAGGGAAGAAAAAAGCGGTTATGCGGTTATCGATTCCGAACAGTTACTGGAACAATACGGCTTTCAACTTATCGCAAGAGAAGTTGTTTCCCATAACCGTACACGGTTTGCGGTGATTGGAAGAAGTATCGCGCCCCAGACCGGCTATGATGCCACGGCAATTATCACCCACCCTCTGCGGGACCGGGTGGGCATGCTGGCTGACATCCTGGGAGAATTCACCAGAAGAGGCATTAATATTCTTGATCTCCAGTCTGAAAACGACATCAAAACGCAGAAACTGCGGATCTATGTCGAAATTGAAGGACATATCGAAAACAACAATATTTCCGAAGCCATACAAACCATAGAAACGACCGTAATCCAGGAGGAATCCGCTCTCAAGATCCTCGGCTCTTTCCCCAGGGTTGACATGCGGGTGAAAAAGATCAGGAATTTTGGTTTTATCGGCAGTGGCGATATGTCTCAATGGTTTGCAAAAAGACTGGAAAACGAAGGATATGAGACTCATATTTCAGGAAGGACATCAATTATCCCGCCTGAAAAGATGATCAAAGAGGTTGATGTGGTCATTGTCTGTGTTCCCATCTCTGTTACAGCCAAAACAATCAAACAATATGGCCCACTTTTAAAAAACGGCCAGGCTCTTATAATTCTTGCGGGAGAATCGGAAAAGACCATACAGGCTGCCCTGGATTCCACAGATCCCGGTGTAGAGGTTATGTTTGTCCACAATCTCTGGGGCCCTCAGGCCCTGACCATGAAGGATAAAAACGCGGCAATTGTCAGAACCCCGAGAAGCGGCAGTTTCTGCAGTGAATTCGAGGCATTTTTATATAAACATGGGGCCGATATCTACCATGACTCCGCCAAAAAACATGATCTGCTCATGGGAGTGGGACAGAAACTGCCCACAGCCATTTCCGTTGCCCTGGCAATGACTCTTAAGCAGTTTGGTATAGAAAGCCGGGATATAGACAGCCACTCGACCCTCACCTCCCTCTACGGTATTCTTGCCATGGCCAGGGTTCATAACCAGAACCCGCGCACATATGCCGAAATTATGGCCACAAGGGGTGAGGGCGAAAAAATTGTCCGCAGTTTTGCTGAGAATCTGCGGGCCATTATTGACAGGGCCGAGCATGGCGATATTAATGAACTTTCAGAAATTATGGAAGAAAACAAAAAATCAATGTCGCCCTCCTTTCTTCGGTCCCGAATGAAACAAGCCAAAGCCGTTGATGATGTTATGAGCCGGCCGGATATGAAAATGCAGTAATTCATGTAACTGTTCCGTGAAATCAGAGTATCATGAGATTAAACACGGTTTTTAATTTTATTGAGGAGTGTTGTTTATGATGTCCTGGGATTTAAAAATACTGGAAGAAGTAAAAATCTGCCCCCACTGCAACAAAAAACTGACCTGTTGTGAGGCTCCGCAGATCCACGTGGGTGACGGTCTCGGCTGGGGCTCGGAAGTCCTGTTCATCTGCCTGAACGATGAATGTTCCCTCTTTGTCAAAGGCTTTGATTACCTGGAGGAAAAATTTGGCCATCGGGCCTCCTACAGGTATATGGAACTCCCCGGCTCAAAAGAGAGCAATGTCATGATGGTCGGAAACAAGAATGCTTTCAAGGGCAGTATTATCAATCCGGAGGTTATCAGGCAGCAAAACAAACGATACAGAAAGGAAAAGGAGGCCAAGGAAGCATTAAAGACCTGTCTTGAAGAAAAAAATCTCGAACCTGTTCTTACCCTGCTGCTTGACGAAGCCGCCATGAAAAGCACCAGGGTCGAAGCCCTGGACTATCTTGCCAGGCTCAATGATATAGCCTGTATTGATCCATTGAGAAACCATACCTTCAGAGACAGCTCAATGGAACAGAGTGTTAATATGATCCTGCAGAAGATCCTGCAGGCCAATTATAAAAAAGAATGTCCGTTCTGTGCCGAAATAATCAAATCCCAGGCAAAATTGTGTATGCATTGCGGCAAAGATGTGTAAAATAGCAGGTCACAGGGTGCCGGAACCTTCCACGATCAGCCCGGCTTACGTATGACCTGGGCGCTTCGCCTTTGATGCCTCATATCTCCGGCAAGATTACCAATTGCAGGATCGAGGTTATAATAAAAACACAAAACCGTCTTTGATCCATGATTATATCTTGCAAAACAAAAACTGACCGGGTATAAAAGACACGCGTTTCAGATGATGAAATTCAATGTGGTGAATGTAGCTCAGCAGGTTAGAGCATCTGGTTGTGGCCCAGAAGGTCGGGAGTTCGAATCTCCTCATTCACCCCACTTTACGCATACAAGGGGTGGTTCCGGTATTGATGGAACAACCCCTTTTTTATATGAAAGTGAAGAAAATGAATGAGCGATTGCATCACTTTCATCGTTCGTTGTGGCTGTGATCCATAATTTGGTCCAGCCATGCTGGTTATCTGAAAATCTCGCTACCTAAGGTCGCTTTGCCGCAGTAAGATTTTCATTCGGTTTTTGCAGGTCTATTCCGTCCGTAAAAGGCTCTTCCGGAGCAATTAAAAGCGATATTAAAATGGATACTTACTCAAAACTCGACAGTGATGCGATTCTCTCAACCCTGTTTCCCCCGACGGATAAAACAAAGAATACGTCTTCTGACAGTGGAATTTCCGTCCACCTTCATCCATCCTGCTCCTGCCGTCTATTTTACCAAGATAAGGAGAATCCGGTTTTCCTCAGTTTTCTGCCGGAGGAATCAAAAATGTTCGCAGAAACCCTAATCCAAAACGGTATTAACATCTTTATGATCACAGTTAACCCGTATAATCCGAAAAAAGGACAACCGACAATAACAGCCCTGATGAGTTCACTGTCGAAAATCCTGGAGAAAATAAAAGAGTGTATGGCCGACAATAAGTTGACCGGAAAACTTTTTGTCAACGCAAAATCGATAGGATCTGCATTTGCCCTGGAACTGGCCAGTAATTTTCCGGATGAATTCAAAGGAGTAATCCTTGAAAGCAGTGTCTGCGATACCATCCCTTTCCTGGAGGCAGCTGGAGTAGAGAAGGACAACCTCGGCTTTTCAGAAGACGAAGGCTTTAATAATTTGAAAAAAATTGAGAAAATCAAGCTGCCCACCATGTTTCTCCATGGCTCCCGTGATACACTGGTAGCTCCTGCTCTTGCTGAAAAACTTCAGGCATCTTCGGGGGCGAGAACCAAACAGTTTCATCTGGTTCCCGGAGCGGATCACTGGTCAGTGGCAGAGGCTGCCGGAGACTTGTACTATCAGACAATAAAGATTTTCGTGGATAGTGTCTGCGGAATCAATACCTGGCGGCAGCGACGGAGGAAATTTCGCAAGTCCTAACACAGACAGATACACATTATCCCTTTAAAACACTCTGAGAAGGAAACATAGTATGAAACGAACCGACTACCTGTCCTGGGATGAGTATTTTATGGCCGTGGCCCTGCTGGCCGCCCAGCGAAGCAAGGACCCCAATACTCAAGTGGGTGCATGTGTTGCCAACGAACAGAACAAGATTGTCGGGGTCGGGTATAATGGTTTTCCCTGGGGTTGCTCCGATGACGAACTGCCGTGGAATCGCACCGGCGCCTTTCTTGACACTAAATACCCCTATGTCTGCCACGCTGAATTAAATGCTGTTCTCAATTCAATTTCCAAAGACTTGAGAAACTGCAGAATCTACGTGGGACTTTTCCCCTGTAATGAATGCACGAAGGTAATTATTCAATCAGGCATTAAGGAAATCATTTATCTTTCTGATAAATACAAGGACAGTGACCAGGTAAAGGCGTCAAAAATTATGTTGAACTCCGCAGGCATCGCCTATCGCAGATTGAAAACAGAGCTGAGGAGTATAACTATCAGTCTGGTGCCACCGGAGTTATAGCATTCTTTATCCGATACAACTTATTTTATCCTGCGCAAACCACCCTTTGTTTTTTTCTTTTCCGGTTGTGGAGTCGGAGTAGCTGAAACATTCGCTCCCATGTCAAGGGGCTGGACAAAACGCTCCTCCCCACCCATGGTAAAAATTTCCTGTCCAGTCATCTGCGGTATCCGAAGTGTCCAGGTTACCTTCTGGGGTGGAATGGACAGTATAGTGAAATGAAGGTGATACCATTCATCCTTCCTGGTTGGATCTCTTTTAAGATTGTTGACATATCCATACATGAGCATCTGGGGTTCTTTCGCGGCAACCAGGATAATATCACCCATATCAATTGTTTTTTTAAAATTGATCAGCCCCCGCAGTTCTTTTATCAGCTTTTCCATTTTTTATTCTACCACCTTGATTACCGATTCAATCACAACCCGATCTCCGTCAAAATAACTTCTGGTGGTTGTCTGGTCGAACATTTTCAAACCATCCAGGATCGGGTTAACAAGTTTTTCAAGGACAACTCGCACCTTTACCGCAGCTTCCCTGTCCTCTATTGCCATAACTGTGCCTGTAAACTTCAGGACAGATTTCAGGATATCAATGAGTTTTGCATTGTCTGTAAAACTTATGGAGTTATTTTCTTCAAGAAGCTTCTCCTCCATTTTACCGGAGGGATGATTCTTCAGCAGCCGTATTCCCATTTTATCGGAATCTATAATCTCCCTGGCTGAAACCCTGCCGTTACCCACATACAGATAGCTGTCAATAAAACCATAAAGAGGTTCCAGCCCGTCTTTTGGTGATATCGTCCAGGAATAAAAGGCCCGGGATCCGTACTTATGTCTATCCATGGGGATATCATACCTGTTGACAATGCTTTTCAACATCTTTTTCATTTCTTCCGGTTGTGCCACTTTAAAAATCATCAAGCCATAGGGCAGTGCCAGTGAATCTTTGGCATCGTTTTTCATGAGGATATAACTGATTTCATGACCGAAACGATCTATAAACTCAACAATGTCCTGCCCTGTCAGCTCCCTGATTGTCTCAGAAAAACGAATCAGTTTTTCATCATGGGTGAAGACATGTTCACCATAAAGGCGGTAAAGCAGTTTAAAATTGATTGTATTCGTCCAGTAAAACAGCAGTGGTTTTTCCGGAGAAAATTGTAAGGTATCGCAAACTGAAGGCGCTGTTGTTGTCTGATCTTCGACAATTTTGCTCACCATTTCCGGATTAAATGTGACAATAATCCGGTCGCTGATAAATGTACCGTCTCTTCGGGCACCGTAAACGGCAGATATAAACCCCTGGGTCGAAGCCACTTCCTTTCTGAAAACATCTTTTCCGGAAAAATCACAGGATTGCAGGTGCTCTAACAGCAGCTCCCTTGTATGTTCCACGGAAAAATAGACAAACTGATCAGTATTATCATATTGATGACGTAACGTCAGGTAGTCCCTGTTTTCAGCAAGTGAAGGGAGTTCCCCATCGTAGGTATCAATGCATTTCCTCAACAGTTTTTCAGAAAAACTGCCAAGAAAATATCCATTCAGAACGACAGTTGAAAAAGTCTCCCCCTCCACTGTTATTCTTTTTATAAAATGATCACCGTACTGGCGGGTAGCGATAACGATTTCATCCTTGTTTCTGGCAACATTTTCTGCGATTTCCTGTATGATGCCGGCGGGATGAGCAGGCCTGGCAATAATAACGCTGCCCTGCCTGAAAAAAGTCATACCATCATGAATCTCTGGCTCGACGGGTTGACAGAAGGCAAAGACAACCTTGTGATTGAATATTTCTTTCACAAGTGGATTATCACTGCCCTTTTTCATTGCCGCATCAATTGTTTCAAAAATCTTCATTTCAGATTCCTGAAGGTCCAGTGATTTGCCCACCTCGGCAAAATGTATCATTTTCAGAACCTTTCCAAACCTGGAATGCCCGGCATTCTGCAGGAACCGGCTGAAATTATCCTGTTCAAGATAAAATAGACTGTTTTCCGGTAGAAAACGGGCCAGATCACCGTATTGAGCTGGGCCAATCCGCCAGACAAGCAGATAAACAACGACCAGCAATAAAGATAACAAGGTCAGGAGGGTATTCTGTTTCACTGGATGTTCCTCGAAAGAGTTGGTCTCAGGCCAACCGACGATATTGGATGGCTTCCGCGATATGGTTGGCGCCGATTGACTCTCTGCCATCCATATCCGCAATTGTTCGGGCAATCTTTAAAATTCGATGATAGGCTCTGGCCGACAGTCCCAATCTGTCGACACTTTTTTCCAGAAGTGCCGAAGAAGCTGCATCGGTTTTACAGAACTGTTCCACCTGCCTTGAGTTCATCTGGCTGTTACAGTATACAGCAGGCCAATCACCAAATCGTTTTTTTTGTATTGTCCTTGCAGCATCAACCCGCGCTTTCACCTGCAGGGATGTTTCCGTCTGCTCATTGCTGCTTATTTCATTGTAATTGAGCGCCGGAACTTCCAGATGAATATCAATCCGATCCAGGAGAGGGCCGGAAATTCTGCTTTCATATTTGTGAATCTGCACACTTGTACAGTTGCAGCGATTTTTGCTGTCCCATAAAACCCGCAGGGACATGGATTCATGGCAGCAAACAGGGAAAACCTTGCCGGGAAAGTCAGGGCCATTTTAGCGCGTACAATGGTTACCGTCCCCTCCTCCACGGGCTGTCTTAAAAGTTCCAGAACATTTTTCTTAAATTCCGGCAGTTCATCAAGAAAAAGAACCCCGTTGTGGGCCAGAGACACTTCTCCAGGCCTGGGTGAGGTTCCACCCCCGATCAGCCCTGCATCCGAGATGGAATGGTGGGGAGCGCGAAAAGGGCGTGCAGTGCAGAGCAGGCTTTCCCCGGCTTTCTTTCCGGCAATCGAATATATTTTGGTGGTTTCCAGAATTTCATCAAGACTCATATCCGGAAGAATTGTGGGAAATCTCTTGGCCAGCATTGTTTTTCCAGAGCCTGGTGGTCCTTTCAGAAGAACATTGTGACCGCCGGATGCGGCAATCTCAAGGGCTCTTTTCACATGTTTCTGCCCTTTAATATCCGAAAAATCAACTCCGTACTCAACATTTTCCGTCAGGGGTGTCCCACTGAGGGGTGGAATTGGTGAAATATCCACCAGACCGGCTAGATACTCGACAACTTCCGGCAATGTCGATACGGGAATCACATCAATCCCAGGCGGGCTCACCCGTGCCTCCTCCATATTTTCCACAGGGACAATTATTTTCGAGATACCCTGTTCTCTTGCCGCCAGTATCATGGGAAGAACCCCGTTCACCTTTCTGACACCACCGTCAAGGGACAATTCTCCGACAATACAGAAGGTCTTATGGCGTGATCTGTCCATGACCAGGGTTTCAGTTGCCTCAAGAATGCCGACGGCAATAGGGAGATCAAATCCAGAACCCTCCTTTTTGATATCGGCCGGGGCCAGATTGACTGTTATCTTCCTGCTTGGAAACTCATAACCACAGTTTTTGATCGCAGCCTTGACCCTGTCTCTGCTCTCCCGTACAGCACTGTCAGGTAAACCTACAGTTGCAAAAACCGGCAGACCAAGGGCCACATCAACTTCCACCTCAATCAGCCAGCCATGGATACCAATAACCGTACATCCTGTAATTTTAGAAAGCATTCAATCCCTGTTCACTGATATTTTTCATCACATTCATTCGTAGTAGGAAACCACTTCCTGATCATATTCACCATTCTTCTCTTCATATATATGCAATGGGCGCATGATATCAACACCTGGACCACCGTTTTTAAGGAAACTGATCAGGACAAGTTCCGCGCTCTTTCCCCTGCCGGGATAGCTGTAAACAAACCTGATCTGTTTTGGCTCAAGGCCGTACTTTTTCGCATCCTGTATCAGTTCAGCCAGTTCAGTTGCCGGATAAATAAAATAAACCGAGCCCCGATTTTTTACTGCCGCTGCAGCCACAGCCAGAAATTCAGTGAGTGAACAGGAAATCTGATGGCGGGCAAGCAGGGATTCCTCATTGACTGAAACCCTCCCGCGGCCGGAACGATAAAAGGGGGGATTACAGATAACCTTTGAAAATGACCCACGCTGGCAATAATCAAAAAGATTCCTGATATCTGCTCGATATACAGAACAGCTTCTGTCAAAACCGTTAGCCATGAAATTTTTTTCGGTCAGGGCGGCCAGAGAAATCTGAATTTCAACAGCAGTGATCGATGCAATCCTGCTGCCATGTCTATACATGAGAATAAGTCCGAGAATACCGCATCCACTACCCAAATCCAGAATGCAGTCTCCCTTTTTCACCGTCGTAAAATGAGCCAGAAGTACTGAATCAATCGAAAATCGATAGCCCTCTTTATGCTGGTAACAGACAAGTCTGCCGTTAAAAAGTGTATCTTCGGTAAGCTCACGGTTTTCCCTGTCATGATCGACCATTAATTACCACCTTTTTTTCCTCTCCACTCTTGATAAAAACCACATCTCCAAATAAGCTGCGTTTTATGAATGATGGACTCGTAAAAACTCCGATCTACTGCGTTGTGGGGTGATCGTGTAATGCTCGACGTACTCTATGTACGCCTGCGCTTACACGACACCGCCACGCCTTGTATATCGAAGTTTTTCCAGAGTCCATCTGAGAACGTTGAACGACTTTTTACGAGATCATCATGAATATTTATTTTAAAAAAAAAGTGCTTTAAAGGGGTGGACGTATTAAATAACTCTACCTATACATTTTAATTCGTGAGCGAAAACCTCACCTCAGCAAGTGATTTGTCTGAATTAATTTATGTTAAATATTTTAACCGTATTTTCAACATATTAAAAAAATAAATTCACAAAGCGGTCTCGAAATCAGACAGACCATAAATGTGAAGCAATGAACTCCCACCTGAAGGAGCTGAAGATACCATGTATGATATTTTTATAAAAACCCATTTTGCCGGTGCCCATCATTTACGCGACTATCCCGGAGACTGCGAAAAGCCCCATGGGCATAACTGGAAGGTCGAAGTCATGGTCCGTGCGGCAGAACTTGACAACTGCGGTATGGGTATCGATTTTAAAATTTTAAAAAGAATCGTAAAGGAGGTTATTGACAAACTCGATCATCATGACCTCAATACCCTTCCCTGGTTCCAGGAAAAAAACCCTTCTTCGGAGCATATAGCCGAATTCATTTTTGAAGGTGTCAGTGATCTGCTCCCCGACGACAACTGTTCTCTGCAGAGAGTCATGGTCATGGAAACAGATAGCCAGGGACTCTATTATTACGGTAAATAAATATATTCACATACAATGTTCAGAAACAAGGATTCTTTATGCTGACCCTTGATACAGTAAAACTTGGAATCATAGGACTGGGGTATGTGGGTTTACCCCTTGCTGTTGAATTCGGCTCGCGTTACCCCACAATCGGGTTTGATCTCAACCTCAATCGTGTTACCGAGTTACAGGATGGAAAAGACAGCACCCTTGAAGTATCAAGTGAGGAACTGCGCAAAAAACGGGATCTTCTGGGATTCACTTCAAATCCTGCAGACCTCCGAGCATGCAATGTTTATATTATTGCAGTCCCCACTCCCATTGACTCATACAAACGCCCCAACCTCAAACCGCTGGAAAAAGGATCGGTGACGGTTGGAAAACTCCTCAATCCCGGAGATATCGTTGTTTACGAGTCCACGGTTTATCCCGGGGCCACGGAAGAAGTCTGTGTCCCGATTCTGGAAGAAGTATCAGGGTTGCAGTTCAATAAGGATTTCTTCTGCGGATACAGCCCGGAACGAATCAACCCGGGTGATAAAGAACACAGGCTGCCGTCCATCGTGAAAATCACATCCGGCTCGACTCCGGAGATTGCTTCATTTGTAGATTCACTCTATGCTTCCATCATTACCGCCGGAACGTTTTCAGCCAGTTCCATCAAGGTGGCCGAAGCGGCAAAAGTTATTGAAAATACCCAGCGGGATGTCAACATTGCTCTTATCAACGAACTTGCTCTTATTTTTGACAAGCTCGGTATCAACACCAGAGAAGTTCTTGCCGCCGCCGGAACCAAGTGGAATTTTCTCCCCTTCCAGCCCGGCCTTGTCGGCGGACACTGTATAGGTGTGGACCCTTATTACCTGACCCATAAGGCGCAGGAGGTCGGCTATCATCCAAATATGATTCTCGCAGGGCGACGACTGAACGATTCCATGGGCGAATATATCGCCTCCGCGGTCATAAAAAAAATGATCAGGAAAGGAATTGACGCGGCCGAAGCGCGGATCCTCGTTCTGGGCCTCACCTTCAAGGAAAACTGTCCCGATCTCCGAAATACCAGGGTTATCGATATAGTCAATGAACTCGATGAATATGGAGTTGCGGTGGATGTATATGACCCCTGGGTCAATCCTGAGGAGGCAGAAAAAGAATTCGGCATTGACCTGGTCGCTCATCTTGATAACCAGCGTTATGATGGTGTAATAGTCGCTGTTGCTCACCGCCAGTTTGCAGAAATGACAGTTGAGGATTTACAAAAACTGTGCCGTGATAAACACGTTATATATGATGTAAAAAATCTTTTCCCCCCCGATAAGGTTGACGGTTCCCTGTAGCGCAGGGAATCACGCCGACATAAACGAAACTCCCGCCCGAGCGGATTTCACAATATAGAAGGTTGAGCAATGTTAAAAACAGTACCTGTTGAAGAAGCAGTTGGGATGGTTCTCCCCCATGACGTCACGGAAATAGTTAAAGATGAGAAAAAGGGCGTTGCATTTAAAAAAGGCCATATTATCAGAAAAGAAGATATCAATTATCTGAAAAGGCTGGGAAAAGATAATATTTACGTTCTCTCTCTTACGGAAAATGAAATCCATGAGAACGAAGCCGCTGTTGTTCTGGTAAACGCTCTTGCCGGAAAAGGGGTTGAATATCCCGACCAGCCGGCCGAAGGGAAAATAGCCATTAAGGCTGCTTTTGACGGTCTGCTACGAATTCATAAAGACAATCTTTTCCGATTCAATATGCTCGGTGAGGTCATGTGCTCGACCCTTCACGACAACACTCCGGTACGCAAAGGAGAAGTCGTGGCTGCAACCCGGCTCATTCCCCTGATTGCGTCTCGGAAACTGGTTGAAAAAGCAGAAAAAATTGCTGGAAAAAATGGAGGGACCGTAGAAGTTATCGCACTCCCTGAAAAGAAAATCGGGCTGGTCATTACCGGCAGTGAAGTCTTCCATGGCCGAATTGAGGATAAGTTTGAAGGCGTACTGCGCAAAAAACTTGAACTGCTTGGCTCAACGGTAACAACTGTAAAAATGGCCCCGGATGATCCGGATATAATTGGTGCTGAAATAAAAAACTGTATTGAGGCGGGAGTCGACTGTGTTGTCACAAGCGGCGGCATGTCTGTTGATCCTGATGATGTTACCCGCGAAGGCATCCTGCGTGCCGGAGCCGTTAATGTTGTCTATGGCACCCCGGTTCTGCCCGGAGCCATGTTTCTCGTGGGAAAAATCGGTGACGTTGATATCCTGGGACTGCCCGCCTGTGGTATGTATCACAAGATCACTGTATTTGATCTTGTCCTCCCCGAATTCTCACGGGAGAAAAGATAGGGAGAACGGAGCTGGCGGAACTCGGCCATGGCGGGTTGTGCAGAAACTGTAAAACCTGCACATATCCCGTTTGCAATTTCGGGAAATAACAACAGGACACCCTCAATCAGCCAACTCCCTGAGGTGGACAACGGTTGCGCCCCAGCTACCGTCAAAAAGATTTGCTGACGAATATGAAACAACATACCCGTTTCTGTCGAGCAATGCCTGAACAGTTCGTCTGAGTACACCCTTTCCTTTACCGTGAATAATTTTTACACGGTAAATTTTCAGGCGAACACATTCCTCTATATAATCAGGAACAAGGGTCTTGATATCTTTTGGAGAAAAGGCATGGAGATCCAGAACACCATCAATCTCCAGTTTTATTGTCATATTATCGTAGGTAAGCTCATCCATTCAGCGTTTTCTCACCCAGGATCTCAAAAACCAGATCCGCAGCCTTCTCAGAAGCCCCGGCACCTCCGAGTTTTTTTCTCACTTCTTCAAGAGACTGCAGAACTTCTTTTCTTTCTTCAGTTTCTCCCACAAGCAATAAAAGCTGCTCTGCGATCGTTGCCGCCTTAACTTCATCCTGTAAAAGTTCTGTTACAACCTTTTTTCCGGCAATGAGATTAACCAGAGAAAAATATTCAAGTTTTACCAGAAATTTTGCCAGCATATAGGTAATTTTTGAGAGTTTATAGGCAATCACCATGGGGGTGGAGAGAATGGCCAATTCAAGGGTCACAGTGCCGGATGCAGCAACCACCGCCTGACAACTGTTCATGAGATTATAGTTGTCTTCAGCGACTACCCTGATATCAAGAACAGCTCTGTACCGGCTGAGACCGGCTTCGTCAAGATCGTTTTCCGAAAGGGTTGAGGCAAGGGGAACAAGAAAAACCGGAGGTTGTTCTCTCAGGTTGGCCGTGATTATTTCTGCCGCTTCAAGAAAAACGGGAAGCAGTGACCTCACTTCCTGTTTTCGGCTTCCGGGAAGCAGACCGATGCAGCACTTACCGGGGCAATATCATATTTTTCATAAAATTTTTCACTGGTCAGTGTCGGCCTGACACTGTCCAGCAGGGGGTGGCCGACATACCTGGCATCAACGCCTCTTTTTTTTAAAAAAGATTCTTCAAAAGGCAGAATGACCCCGACTTTATCGGTACGTTCTCTGATGATTTCTGTTCGGCCCTGTCTCCAGGCCCAGACCTGGGGTGGAATATAATAAAATACGGGAATTCCAATCTTTTTTGCTTTTTTGGCAAGCAACAGGTTAAAATCGGGTAAATCGATAAGGATCAGAAGATCGGGAGGATCCAGAACCATTCTTTTTTTCAGGATGGACTGGGCGGAAAAAATATCTTTCAGGCGGGCAACGACTTCGACGATTCCAACCACGGAAACTTTTGCAGCATCAAAGAGGATCTCAACTCCAAGGCTCTTGAGTTCATTGCCTCCCATGCCGCAAAACGAGAGATCTGAAGAGCGCGACTGCAGAGCCCGGACAAGGTTGGCACCATGGAGATCACCGGAGGCCTCCCCGGTGACAATCATTATCTTCATCTCATTGAAAAAGTTTATGGCTGTTTCAATTCTTTAAACAGGGCAAGCTGCTGATGCTCCTTGATCTGCTCTATGACCTGCAGGGCAACATCCAGTGCCCTTCGGCCTTCCAGCCCTGACACAACTGGCTTTGAGCGGTCTTTTATGTGGTGAACAAATGACTCTATTTCACTGCGAAGGGCATCTCCACCACTGAACTCTTTGACATCTATTTTCTGCTTGGGCATACCACTTTCCTGCAGTTCATCAGAAAGCTCTATGATCATCACCTTTTTATTGCCGAAATCCACATTGATGTACGAACCGGGCTGGAAAATACGCATTTTCCGCATATTGGTCCGCGATATCCTGCTGACGGTAACATTCGCTGTCGCCCCGTTTTCAAAGATTAACCTGGCATTGGCAATATCAGTGGTTCGGGTTGCCACAGGTGCTCCAACCGTATGGATGGTCTTGAGAGGAGATTTGATAATATTCAATATAATATCAATATCATGGATCATCAGATCCAGGACAACATCAACATCTGAACCCCTGTTCTTAAATGTTGCAATCCTGTTGCTCTCTATGAAAACCGGGGTTGTGAGAAAAGGTTCCATGGCTTGGACGGCAGGATTGAATCGTTCAAGATGCCCCACCTGCAGAATAAGATCATTTTTTTCAGCTTCTGCAATTAAACCGTCCGCTTCCTCAAGAGTTACCGTTATCGGTTTTTCCAGGAGAATATCCTTGCCGGCCTTGAGACAGTCCAGTGCCACTTCAAAATGTAAAGGTGTCGGCACAACGATGGACAGAGCATCAATCTCGGGGAGAAGCGTCCTGTAATCCTGAAAAAACTGACAATTGCACTCCCCGGCAACCATCTGGCCTTGGTCAGAATCCGTATCCGCTATGCCAACCAGATTAACAGATTCAATATCCGCATATTTCTGGGCATGAAACCTGCCCAGGTATCCGGTACCAATAACACCAACATTTAACATTGTCATAATTGATGGTCTCGTAAAAAGCTGAGCATATCAGTTATATGAGAGCTTTTTTATTTTCATTGCGACTCAGAAATCGAGTTAAAAGGCTATTTATGGTTAAGCACTGACTAAATACCAAGATAGGCCTTCTGGATTTCGGCATTCCCCAAGAGCTCTTCAGCTCTGCCTGCAAGGGTTATCTTTCCGTTTTCCATCACATAACCTCTGTCGGCAATATGGAGTGCCTGGTTGGCGTTCTGTTCCACAAGAAAAATGGTTGTACCGCTCTCTTTATTAATTTTCTTTATAATTTCAAAAACCTGCTTAATGACAAGAGGAGCCAGCCCCATGGACGGTTCATCCAGCAGCATCAGCTTGGGCCTGGCCATAAGGGCCCGGGACATGGCAAGCATCTGCTGCTCTCCCCCTGAAAGCGTTCCGCCGTCCTGATTTTTACGTTCGGCAAGAATCGGAAAAAGATCAAAAACATAGTCAATATCTTTTTTTATTTCCTGATGATCCGATCGGAGAAAGGCACCCATGTCAAGATTTTCCCTTACAGTCAACAACGGAAAAATATGCCGCCCTTCGGGAACCTGGCAGATTCCCATGCGAACTATTTCATCCGGTTCCTTATCCTGAATTTCCTCGCCAAGAAAAGATATTTTCCCCGCACGGGAGGGTACAACCCCACAGATCGTCATGAGTGTTGTGGATTTGCCGGCCCCGTTGGCACCGATCAAGGTAATGATTTCGCCTTCGTTAATTTCCAGGGACACATCCTTAATAGCCAGGATATTCCCGTATCCAGCCTGTACATTCTGTAATTTAAGCATCGACATCTTCCCCCAGGTAGGCCTTGATAACTGCAGGATTTTCGCGGATTTCAGCAGGGGTTCCCTGGGCAATTTTCTTACCGTAATCCATTACGAAAATCCTGTCTGACAGACTCATCACCAGCTTCATATCATGTTCTATCAGCAGGATAGCCTGGCCATCGGCGGATATCTCTTTTATAAGTTCAACAAGTTCCAGAGTTTCTTGTGGATTCATTCCTGCCGCCGGTTCATCCAGAAGCAGAAGGAGTGGTTCTGTTGCCAGGGCTCTGGCAATCTCCAGTCTTCTCTGCCCTCCATAGGGTAGATTTTCTGCAAATTCATTGGAATATTGCTCAAGTCCAACCTTCTGCAGGATGGCATAACTGGTCTCAAGAATAGACTGTTCCTCTTCACGGGTAGCCCTGTTCCTCAAGATCGCGCCAAGAATAAAAGCTTTTGTCCGGCAATGCCTTCCTATCATTACGTTTTCAAGAACCGTCATTTTCGGAAAAAGCCTGATGTTCTGGAACGTCCTGGCAAGACCTTTTTCCGTAACCTGATTCGGTTTCAGTCCTTTCAGACTTTCACTTTTTCCGGTTTTGGGAGAAGTTAACAGAACTTCCCCCGCTGTCGGCATATAAATACCTGTCACACAATTAAAAAAGGTCGTCTTACCGGCACCGTTCGGACCTATGAGGGCGACAATCTCTCCGCCATATACATCAAGATCCAATGCATTCAGAGCACGAATACCTCCGAAATCCATGGTCAGGCCGGTAACATTCAATATCGGACTGTTCATCATCAAGGTTTTTTTAAATTATTTATTATTTATTTATTTTTTATTTTCTGTTTTTCAGGTCAATATCCTCTGCCTTATACGTCCGGCGGATATTTGCTATCATTCCCTGCGGCCTGAAAACCATCATAGCAACCATAACGCCACCGAATGCAAGCATCCTGTACTCAGACAGGGCCCTGAGATACTCCGGCATTAGAATAAGAATCAAGGCACCCAGGATGACACCGACAATCGACCCCATACCTCCCAGGACAACAATGGAAAGAATAATAGCTGACTCAAGAAAGGTAAAACTGGCCGGATTGATAAATGTGGTTTTTGCGGCAAAGACCACCCCCATGAGTCCCGCCCAGAACGCTCCCAGTGAAAAGGCAACAAGCTTGGTTTTTCTTTTATCAATTCCCATGGCCTGACAGGCTATCTCATCCTCTCTCAGGGCAATCCATGCCCGGCCCAGACGTGAATCCTGAAGCCTGTTTACCACAAAAATCGTGACAATCACGCCCAATACCATAAGGTAATAAATATAAATAATGGATGCTTCCAGAGACAGATCAATACCGAAAAATCCGGGTCTCGGGATATTGGAAATACCACTGGGCCCTTTGGAAAATTCCCCCCAGTTTTCAAGAATAAGCCTGATTATTTCTCCAAAACCAAGCGTCACGATCGCCAGATAATCCCCGCGAAGCCGAAGAACAGGAAACCCGAGAAGAATACCAAAAAGAGCAGCAAGACAACCGCCTAATGGCAGAACAGTCCAGAAACCGAGATGAAAGTGAAGATTCAAAAGAGCATATGAATAGGCACCCACGGCATAGAAGGCAACAAACCCCAGATCCAACAGACCGGCCATGCCGACAACGATATTCAATCCAAGTCCCAGCACCACATACATCAAGGCGGTGATCATCACGTTTGTCTGATACGAAGAAAAGACAAATGGAAAAGCGATGGAAAATGCCAGAAGAACAGTCACCAGAATATTCTTTTTCTTTTTATCCATCAAAAGAGTATGGATAAAACTTTCAGCCTTCTGTTCTTTCTTTTTCTCAGATGTTTTCGGCTGTAATTGCCTGTATTTGTAAAACCTGATCAACAGGTAGATCAGGAATGTACCAACTGCCACATAGAGCACATTATTCCATCTCCAGCGAATAATCCTTTCAATAGGGTCGACCTTGATAACCATCAGGGGAAAGGTCAAAAAGACAAACCAGAGGGAAATACCAACGGCTTTTTTCAATTCTTTTACTGAAATCATTGTGTATTATACTTTCTGTGTTTCAGATTTTCCTAATAATCCGGATGGTTTGAAGATAAGAATGAGCACAAGAAGAGAAAAGGCAAAAACATCTTCATAGTCACTTGAAACATATCCGGTAGCAAAACTCTCCGTAAGCCCCAGAACAACACTGCCAAGAACAGCGCCGGGAATTGACCCGATACCTCCCAGAACAGCTGCTGTAAACGCCTTGATTCCAGCTATAAAACCAATATAAAAATTAATCTGACCGATATGGGAGGCAATAAGAAGGCCACCTATCGCGGCGAGGGCGGAACCGATTATGAAAGTGGCGGAAATAATATTGTTCACATTGATTCCCACCAGCATTGCCATGGTCCTGTCCTGTGCGGTGGCACGCATGGCTTTTCCTATTCGGGTAAACTTGATGATATAGGTAAGAATCAGCATCACAACAGTAGTTGCTATCATGATGACCAGGTCTGTGGAGCCGACGATATGAGCAATTGGCTCCATGAATTCAAAATCAGGAATCAGGGCGGGAAATGGCAGAAAATCTGAAGTCTGTGCCAGCAGAACATAATTCTGGAGAAAAATGGACATGCCAATGGCACTGATGAGTGGAGATAACCTCGGGCATGACGCAGGGGTTTGTACGCTATCTTCTCTATTGTGTAACCATAGGCACTTGACCACACTGCAGCAGCAACACCGGCAATGATTATGATCGCCAGCAGGGGAAAGCCGTAGATGGAGAGAACAGTGGCTACAATAAAAGCCGTAAAGGCACCGATCATATAGATTTCACCATGGGCAAAATTTATAAGACCGATGATACCGTAAACCATTGTATACCCCAACGCGATAAGCGCATAGATGGAACCGCGGGTCAGACCACTGAAAAAAAGTTCAATAAAATATGAAAAGTCCATAAAAAATCACAAAAAATTACCTGAACCGAAGTGATTGAAAAATCACCCACTTCAGCCCAGGTAGATTAATATTGTATTAATGCTAGTTAACTTCTACAAACTTTGCATTTTCAACTTTATAGACAGAGAAACCGACACCGATGGCATCACCTTTATCATTAAAATAGATTTTTCCAACAGGGGTATCAACCTTTTCAGTCTGGAGTACTTTCTTCAGAGCTGCAAGATCCGTTGAACCTGCTTTATCGATGGCGTTAAGAAGCGCAAGAACGGCAGAATAGGCGTTCTCATAGAATGCACCCGGATCTGATTTATACTCGGCCTTATGTTCCTCAATAGCAACCTTGGATAACGGATTTTTGGAATTATCTTTTGGTCCTGATGCATAGGCACCTTCAGCACTCTTTCCGGCGACCTTGATGAAGGTCATATCCTTCACACCGTCATCGGAAATAAACGTTGTCTTCAGCCGTTTTTTCTTCATCAGCCCAACAATTTTAGAGGCTTCAGGATGGTATCCACCAAAAATAACCGCTTCTGCTCCGGACTTCCTGATTTTCTGAACTATTGCTGAATAATCAACGGCTCCGGGGGTAACACCTTCATAGAGAACAACTTTTCCCTTACCGGATTCCTCAATGAATTTCTTGGCGAATTCCGCAAAACCTTTCCCGTAATCACCTTTATCATGAACAACAGCAATTTTAGTATATCCGAGCTTACCAAGAGCAAAATCCACATCAACCTTGGCCTGGGCATCATCCGGGGCAATGGTTCTGAAGAAATTGGGGTAGTCGCCGCTCTTGGTCAGTGCCGGGTTCGTAGCTGATGGAGACATGACAAGAATGCCAGCATTATTATATATGGGCAGAGCAGCTTTTGTTGCACCTGAACAGATATGACCAAGGACAACCTGAGCACCTTCCGTCACGAGCTTGGTTGCAGTATTTGTGGCAATTTCAGGCTTACAGACATCGTCTTCGATGAGCAGCTCAACCATTTTACCATTAATTCCACCATTGGCGTTGACCTTTTTCACCACAAGCTTGGCTGCATTTACAGAAGGTAATCCATAGGATGCAAGGTCACCACTATGGGGACCGGCAACACCTAACTTGATAGTATCACCGGCCATACCACTCACCGGCAGGGAAAGGGCCATTAAGACACAAGCTGCAGTAGAAACAAATTTACCAGTTAGAGCTAACTTCATTTTCTCCTCCCTCTAAATGAAATGATTTAAACAGATATACAGTACTCGCCCTGTTACCCTCTCAACCTTTAACGGCAAAGAAAAGAGCAAGCAAATCCTGCGGCATGATATTAGTCTTTTACTACCGATTTTGCAAAATCAAAAATCAAAAATGGTGTTTTTAATCACCTCATTCATTATATGCACTTAATATCAGCCAGTTATGATTAAAAATAACAGACACTCCGACCACTTTTACCAACGTAACTGGTCACAGGATTTGTAACTCGGTGTTTTCATCCACATCAAACCTGCAAGTGACCTAAGTCTGGAGAAACGGTTTTTGTTATATCAAAAATAATTAGTTCATGTCAAACTATTATTGATAAACAAAGCGATATATCCCAATTATCTTCATAATCCCTGCCGTATTCCGAGCAAATAAGTTTATTCTCACAAAACCTTTTTTCCCACAACTCCAATCCGGTTGAGTTTCATGGTAAACCGGATTTTGTTAAGAGCTCCCCCCCCTATTTATTATCAGTTTAAACGTTGTCAGGCTCAATATTTTCAGAGTTTTCATTTACTGAAGTGCAGGATTCAGGTATGAATGGTATTTTCAAATAAAGTTGAAATTTTATGCCGCCACTGGATTACCGTTACTACAGTTTTCTGACGGTGAAAACATTTGAACCTGCCAGTTCGCTGAAGGTGTTATTTTGAACAGCAAGTTAGATTTTCTTTTTTCCCTGGGTCGTCCCCTCAGTCCTGTTTATGCCAGCCTGATGGCCCTGAGAGCTTTTCTGTACAGAAAAAATATTTTAAAAATTCATTCCCTTCCTGTTCCTGTGATATCAATTGGTAATCTTACCATGGGCGGATCAGGGAAAACTCCTGTCATACAATGGCTTGCGAAACATTTACAGAAAGAAGGTTACAGGCCGGCGGTCATCAGCAGAGGATACAGGGGAAAGGCGGGAAATAAAGTCAATATAGTCTCAGATGGAAAAAAGGTTCACCTGAACCAACATGAGGCAGGAGATGAACCTTATATGCTGGCCTGTTCACTGGACGGTATTCCGGTAATAACCGGTAAAAAAAGAATTCATCCCTGTCAATACGCAGTCAATGAACTGAATGTTGATATTATTCTGCTTGACGATGGATTTCAGCACATGGCTGTAAAACGGCAACTTGACCTGGTTCTTTTCAATGCAACTACGCTGGCAGGAAACAGCCGTGTTTTTCCGGGAGGTGAACTCAGAGAACCTGTGCAGGCCCTGAAGCGGTGTAGCGGTTTTATGATCACAGGTATCTCTGACGACAACAAAAATCGCGCTGACAGATTTTCGGAACTCCTTTCCACCAGGTTTCCGGATAAACCGGTTTTCCAAACATATCTTACGGGGATTGAAATCATTTCCGCTGATGATAACAGGGTTGTTTCCGACCCAACTTCGCTGGATAGTGTTTTTGCTTTCTGTGCCATTGCAAATCCGACACGCTTCCGCCATACGATAGAACAAACAGGAATCCTCCTGACCAGCTTCAAAACATTTCGTGATCACAGCCGATATGACGGTCAGCGTCTAAACTGTCTCTGTCAAAGTGCGCAAAATACCGGAGCAACCAGTTTGCTGACTACGGAAAAAGATTTTGTAAAAATTGCGGACCAGCAACTTCCTCTTCCCCTTTATGTCCTCAGAATCAGACTTGAACCTGAAGAAGGTTTTAAAAAATTTATTCTCGATACTGTATCTTCCGGAAAAAATCCTGAGCAGGTTGAAACCTGAACCAGGTAAAACCCTTACCAGACCGATTTGTTGTCATTTTCCACGCATAGGTGTTTTTTCCCACACACTTCAGCTTTACCTTTCTTGTATGAATATTCTTTTGTTTCCCCATGGTTTCCAATACATAGCAGCAACCAAACCAATCATCCCAAATGGCATGAAAAATGCATAAAAAATCTAAATTATTTCCAATTTTTCATTAAGGTATTTATATGACACTCCATATTGATCCGTATCAGTACACACTGCAAAAATCCGTCAGCTGTTGTGGAGTAGGATTACATTCAGGAAGAACCGTTAATCTCTCCATCAAACCGGCTCCCGAAGACAGTGGTATTCGTTTTTTCCGTACGGATATTCAACCGACTGAACCTATTCAGGCGCATATGGATATGGTCGTGGATACCAGGCTTGCCACAACCATAGGGAATGAACGTATACAGGTATCTACAACTGAACACCTGCTTGCCGCCCTGAAAGCTTTTGGAATTGATAATGCGGAAATAGAGCTTGATTCCCGTGAAGTGCCAATAATGGACGGTAGTGCCGAGCCGTTTTTTCAACTGATAAAATCGTCCGGAAAGAAAAAACAGAAGAGTTTTAAGAAAATACTCAAAATAACTCAACCTATTCATTATGACGATGGAGAAAAATCAATTTCCATCTCTCCCTACAACGGTTTCAAAGTGACGGGTGAAATCTGTTTTGATGACACGGTTATCCAGAACCAGAAATTCTCTCTGGATCTGTCCCCCGAAAACTTCGGCCAGGAGATATCCAAAGCCAGAACCTTCGGGTATGTGGAACAGGTTGAAGAGTTATGGGCAAACGGTCTTGCTCTTGGTAGTACCCTTGATAATGTCATTGCCATTCATTGGAACCGCAAATCTGTTCTCAACGAAGATGGTCTTCGATTTGATGACGAGTTTATTCGCCACAAGGTACTGGATCTCGTTGGAGACCTGAGCCTCCTCGGTTGTCCGATTCTCGGGCATGTGAACGCCTACAAGACTGGACATACCGAACATTTTCATTTTATGAAGGCCATCGCCGCCTCTCCCCATTGCTGGGAGGTTGTCGAAGTTCAGAAAAATGGTTCCATTCCAATTCAGATGAATGTATCAAAAAACTCACAGAACAAAACCGGGACGTTCCTGCCTTTTCTTAACAACAGGGATGCCCAACCGGCAGCAGCGTAGTAATTTGCAGCAACAATCTGGTACCATTATATAAACTGTTGTTCCAGTTCATATCCTGATATAATTCCTGTTCTGTTCAGATTCTGTCAATACCTGTTTTCTGAAAATTTACCTCTAAAATATAATATGATTTCGATATGTTATAATATAATCCGTATCATACCTGTTTCTTTTCCTATCAAAGTATTGACGACTTTTTTAAATGTATTATATTTGCGGAATATACAGTTTAATTTGCAGGAGAAGTAAAAATGACTCTTTTAGAAGGACTTTTATGGCTCACTCTCAATGTATACCACGAAGCCCGTTCTGAACCAACAGTCGGTCAGGTTGCCGTTGCCTTGGTTACTCTGAATCGTGCAAATGAGAGGCATGTGCCGATCAAGGACATTGTAAAGGAACCCTATCAGTTCAGCTGGACCTTCCAGAAAAATTCATATATCCCAGATGACCCAAAAGCTTTTCTGCAGTGCATGAAATCAGTCTATATCGCACTGCAAACCAACGACTTCACCCAGGGGGCAACCCATTACCATGTTGACGGCATCACACCGTACTGGGCCTCAAAATATACCTACCTGAATCAGTTCGGCTCTCATAAATTTTATAAATAAACAAAAAAATCTTCAATTCTAAAAATAAAGGCCGTAAATTAAAAAACAATTTACGGCCTTTATTCTATTGTAAACGAGACTCAGAGAAATTCCCGAATATACCTGCTTTTTCAGGCACCTGCTGCTTTTTCCAGAGCCTTGCACATGTTATCAAGCACCTCTTCTCCCATTTTAATGGATACGGGATACACCAGGGTTTTCCCCATAAGATCAGCCGATTTCGGCAGAGCCTCCGGGTCATAAATAACTCTTCTTTTTCCTCCCGGGGATACAAATGGATACCCGCAGGAAGAGGTCGTTTTTCCTCCCAGCAAATGTTCCCAGGCTGGATAGAAATGCCAACTGTTCTCTGCCCAGTTTATGGCCCCGAAACCATCAGCACGCAGGGATTCGTTCACCCTTTTACACTGCTCTGAATCCTGAAGAATAAAAGTAAAAAAAGTTGCCGTATCACCGTCTTCATCCATCAGCTCCCGAAAGCTGACGCCGGGAATTTTCGAAGCACCTTCTTTTAATTTTGCCTTGTTTCTCTTCTGTGCCACTATCATTGAATCCAGTTTTGCCAACTGGGCGATGCCGATTGCTCCCTGAATCTCCATCATTCGGTAGTTGAAACCGATAAATCGCCTTCCCTCTCCCCCGCGTCCACCGGGGTTCACTTTGTGATCATGACCATGGTCATGATATTCGGACATTGTTTTTTTCAGCTCTCCATCCCCGGTAATAACCATACCACCTTCACCAGTGGTCATCGTCTTGACTGAGTCAAAGGAAAATGTGCCGCATCGTCCGAAAGTCCCAAGATATTTTCCGTCAAGGGTCCCTCCGGCCGCCTGAGCTGTATCTTCCAGGACAGGAATGGAGTATTTATCGGCAATTTTAATGATTTCTTTGATTCGGGCCTGTGCTCCAAGCATATGCACCGGAATAATACATTTCGTCCGGGAAGTTATCTTTTTTTCAAGATCGGCGGGGTCCATGTTCAAAGTCCTGTCTACTTCAGTAAATACAGGAATGGCTCCGACTTCAAAGATAGCTTCCCAGGTGGCAACAAAGGTGAAGCCCTGCGTAATAACTTCATCTCCAGGTCCTATCCCCAATGCCATCAGGGCAACTTTCAATGCTGCAGTTCCCGAGGTAACTGCCTGGGCATGCTCACAACCACAGTATCGTGCAAATTTCTCCTCAAACTCTTTTACCTTGTAAACACCATTTCTCTGGTCATGAAATTCATACCTGAAAAGAACGCCCGTATCGAGCACGTCCATTATTTCTTTCTTTTCTTCTTCCCCAAAGATTTCAAATCCAGGCATATCAAAGCTCTCCCTTAATCTGAAAATCTCACCACGGAAGGTGTTTCTGCCGCAGTCGGATTTTCATTAGTTTTCTGTCGCTGTGTCCAGGTTGCCGGACTATTTCTTGCTCATTTTCATCTTCAACCTGGCTATTCGAGATTCTATTTCAGCTCTGGCCCTCGCAGCAGAGGGATCATCACCCACATTCAGCAGGAAATTATTATAAGTAGTATTGGCCTTTGCAAAATTCCCCTGTACCTCCTCAATGCGAGCCAGGCCGATATAGCCAATATGCTCATACCCTTTCAATTCCTTCAGAAGATTGTATTGGGCCGCGGCCTCATCATACTTCTTTTCAGACTCCAGCGCCTGACCGGCGCCAAAGAGCAGCAATCCATACAAGGGATTTGAATCATCAGTCTCTTTCAACTCATTGAGATATTCTTGTGCAGCGGAGTTGTAATCACCGTTTTTCATGTTCAGATTGGCTATTTCAATCCTAGCCCATTGTGCAGATGTTGTACTCCCGTATTTTTCCACCACAGCTGCAAGCGCTTCCATTCTTTTTTCAGGGGGCTCTTGAACAGCAACAGCAAGAGCTGAAGCGCCTTCCTGCACTATTTTTTTCCTGTATGAGGTATACAGGGAAAACGTGACAGTAAATATCAATAGCAGAACAAGCCCGAAAATTATAAGTTTTTGATTTTTACGTATGGAAGTTATTACCTCAGGCGGCAAATTGAAATGCTCCAGCAACTCCTCGATTTTATCCATTTTTGTTTCTGCAGTAAGTCGCTTGGTGTATGCACTCTCACCCGCCATTGTCATTCCTCCGGTTGATCTATTTTGAAAATTTCTGAAAATCACTGAATGGTTCAATTTTTAGAGACTTTATCCGAGCTGGACAATATAATATAAAGCTTGTGTTCTGTCATGGGTAAACATGTTATTTCACCTTCAATCCGGCAAACAGTTCCATATGATATCAGAAACAGGATCACCGACCGTTCTTACAGTAACTGAACTGACCAGTTCCATTAAATCGCTGCTGGAGGGTAAATATAGATTCATCCGCATAAAGGGTGAAGTATCCAATCTCAGGGTTCCTTTTTCCGGTCATTCCTATTTTTCTCTGAAGGACAGCCAGTCACAGATCCGTGCAGTCCTGTTTAAAAATCAGAAACGATTTGTCAGTCATTCCCTCAAAGATGGGCAGCAGATTATCTGTTTTGGCAGAATTTCAGTTTATGAACCACGGGGAGAATACCAGATCATCATCGACAGCATTGATCACCTGGGGACGGGGCACCTCCAGATGGAATTCGAACAATTAAAGACAAGACTAGCCGCTGAAGGACTCTTTTCCCATGAGATTAAAAAGAAAGTCCCTCCACTGCCCTTTAAAATCATAGTTATTTCATCCCCTACCGGAGCTGCTCTTCAGGACTTCCTGAAAATCTATTCCACAAGAAATTTCCCAGCCTGCCTGCAGATAATTCCTGTCAGGGTGCAGGGCGAACAGGCAGCAAAAGAGATAGCTTACGCCATAGAAACAGCCAACCGGATCAAAGATGCTGATGTTATTGTCCTGTGTCGTGGGGGTGGTTCCATTGAAGATTTATGGGCTTTCAACGAGGAACATACCGCAAGGGCAATCTTCCATTCAAAGGTCCCTGTTGTCACCGGTATCGGGCATGAGACTGATTTTACAATAGCAGATTTCTGCGCCGATCTCAGGTGTCCCACACCAACCGGGGCTGCAACAACCATTTTTCCCAACGGAGACGAACTGTACACGCGTCTGGAAGTTTTGAAAAAACAACTGGGTTTTCGCATCGATTCCAAAATTGAAAACCTGGAGATGCAGCTTGACAGCCGAGTCAAAATACTGGGTACATTAGAACAAAAATTTGAAAATCTTGAATTGCGGCTGAATTTGGGAAAAACCTACCTGGTTCAAGCCATGACAACGCTCTTGAGCACAAAAAAGAATCTTTTTTTTCGGAAATTACAGCTCTTTGAAAGAAACGCTCCTCTCTCAAAACTGATAGCCAGGCAACAGGTTCTGAAGCTGGCAACATCCCGGTTTATCAATACCATGGAAATTATCATGCAGGGCAGAGAAACAAGATTTGCAAGAGCCGCTGCTGTCCTGAACACCGTCAGCCCCCTGGCGACCCTTGCACGGGGGTACGCCATAGTCACCAGAGAAGACAAAGGGCATGGAGTACGAAAAGTGGTAAGTCAATCAGGGGAAGTGTCACCAGGCGAACATCTTGAGATCCTGCTCCATCAAGGGACAGTGGAATGCGAGGTAACAAAAGTTCATGCTCCCGCTTCACCTGACGACCCATCCACTGAATGATCCATAAATAAAAAAAACCAATCCCGCACTTCGTTATCAAGGGCTTGAAGTATATTTGTATATTTTTATTTATACCTCGGCGCCCTCGATACATCGTAGACAGCCTCCTGGGTATTCAGGAAAAGGATTTACAGCAGTTCGAGCCCTGAAAAGAAATAACCAATTTCAAACGCCGCAGTTTCAGGCGCATCTGAACCATGTGTTGCATTCTCTCCGAGAGATGCACCGAACTCTTTCCGCAGTGTTCCTTCAGCGGCCTCAGCGGGATTTGTTGCCCCCATGAGATCTCTCCATTTCTGAATAGCATTTTCCGCTTCAAGTACCATAACAACACAGGGACCACTTGACATGAACTCAGTCAGTTCATCAAAAAAGGGTCTGTCCTTATGGACATAATAAAATCCTTCGGCTTCAACCTTGCTGAGATAGAGTTTTTTCAATCCGACTATTTTAAACCCTTCCTCGTAAATCCTGCTGATAATCTTGCCACTGTTGCCATCAGCAAACGCATTCGGTTTGATGATTCCGAACGTTCTTTCCATTACTTCCTCCAATTGATTATTGTTTTCTTAACTAGTGTCTGTCCAGAAATGAGATTTTTTGTTCAAGTTCAAGGAGCATAGGAATATAAAAAGCGCAGCATATTAGGCATATGTGAGCATTTTTATTTTTCGTAGCGACGCAGAAATCGGGCAAAAAGGCCATCTTCAGATTGACACCTACTCTCCCTGTTTGAGGACTACTCATCCGGACTGGCCAGATTCAGCGAATATTCACCATTCCTGCTTTTTCTCAGCAGACATTCAACTTCGTCATTGATTGACTTGAGTGCCACAGTAAGTCCTTCAGTAGATCCCTCGCGAATTGCGTCTTTTATCCGATCTCCCCATTCCCCTAACTTTTTATTGTCAATACATCTGACATCATTTTCCTTGGACCATTCAGTTCCTATCAGAATACCGAGTCGTTGAATATATTTTCTTACTTCCACACGTTTTTCCGGAGGAAAATGACTGAGAATGTCCTGTGAAATGGATCTCCATCCATCAAAAAAAAGAACACCTTCATTAAATTTTTCGTACCACTTCCTTTGCTCCTCATTGAGTCCTTTTAAAATTTCCGGACTGATATGGAGCAATCCATCTGATGTATCAAGATTTTTTGCATTTGAAGCAAAACCTGACTGTATCTCATCAGCAAAAGACAAATGCGTACCTGCTGCAGCAAAAAGAAGAAAAAAGAAAAACAATGTGTTTCCAGCTACTCTTAAAATATCCATAACATACGTAAAGCCAGCAGAAAGAAAACAAAGAGGAAAAAACCGACAATTATAAGTGTATTACATCTTTTAATATCGCCTGATTCTATATTCCTCAGTTTATCACCAATAACGGGCTTTTCAACAGGCACACCAAAATATGATGACGTCCCGCCAAGAAAAATACCAAATGCGCCGGCCACCACAGCTTCCGTGTGACCTGCGTTCGGACTTGCATGGGCCAGTCTGTCCCTTGAAAAAATTCGCAAAGCCCCTCTGTAATCCAATTTTAAAATAAATGCAGCAAGAATAAGTATTATTCCACTGATTCTTGCTGGTAAAAAATTGCATATATCATCAAATTTAGCGGCAATTTTTCCAAACCGTATATATTGTTTATTTTTATAACCGATCATAGAATCCATAGTATTCACAGCCTTGTAGAGCATCGCCCCGACGGCAGACCAACCAATGGCAGACAGTCCAAGGCACCCGGAAAAAGCGCTGAAAACCACGGCAAAGAAAAAAGGGGCCGTCATGCCATCCACCATGTTTTCTGCAACAGTTTCCACACAGGCCCTGCTGATTTCTTCCTGATCAAGAGAATCTGTATCCCTGCCAACTATTCTGGCGATGGCTTTTCTCGCTCCTTTGAGATCATTATTAACGAAAAGTTCGCGAAACACTTCTTCACTGTGCCTGATAAGATCTTTCACGGCAAAACAGAAGTACAGCAGAATAACAGCAGCCACTACCTCGACCTGACTACTCACTGAGCCGGCAAAGAGCAACAGAAACAGTGTAATACTACCTGTAATTGCCAAAACGAGACAGACAGTAATTAATCCTGCCAGAATCTCATTTGCAAACAGACGCCTGGTCAATTTTTCCGAAATTGTACAGAACCATCCAATCAATCTGACAGGGTGGGGAAACCATCTCGGATCACCGAAAAGCAGATCAAGTCCTACTGCGACAAGAATCTGAACAGAATACACCATGATCAATTATTCTCCCGAGAGTTCATCACCTGGTCATCATAGGGACAGCAACCTGTAGACACCCTCAATATCCACGTTTTCCCGCAGACAGTCAGCAAGACGATCAAACGCGTTTTCAAGGTCATAGGGAGCAAGTATTCTACCAACCGGTTTCAATCCTTTTTGGAGGCGCAGTCTGTCAATAAACCATCTCCTGAATTCGTCCGCATCAAAAACACCATGGAGATAGCACCCCCAGATGCGATCGTCTCTTGAACTTGTCCCGCATGCGGAAGAATCCTCAAAACGGATAAGTGGTCTTTCGGCCTCCGTTGATATGCCATGGTGTATTTCATAACCAAAAACTGCACAACCCGAAGGGTTGTGTACTCCTCTTTTACGAATAAGGTTTTTTTCCTTTTCTATGGTGGTCTCCAGTGGCAGAAGACCGAGTCCATCAACCTTCCCTGCCTTGGATTCAATCTGAAAGGGGTCCGAAATGAGTCTTCCCAGCATCATATAGCCGCCACATATACCGACAATCTCGCAACCTTCTTCACTTGCCCTGCGAATAACCTGGAAAAAACCTTCTGAACGCATATATTCCAAATCATGGATGACATTTTTGGAGCCTGGAAGGATTATGGCCGCAGGTTGTCCCACGTCTGCAGCCCTGTCCACTACCCGGAGGTGAACATCAGGTTCATCAAGAAGAGGTTCAACGTCCGTAAAATTAGAGATGTGGGGCAGATTCAGGAGGACAATCTCCACACTTTCCACACTCTCCTTTTCCCTGTTGAACAACCCTTTTTTAAAGGAAACTGAATCCTCTTCCGGTAAGCCCAGATTGCTCAGGTAGGGAATGACACCAAAAACATCACGCCCGGTATGATCCCTTACATACGTATGTGCAGATTCCAAAAGGGACGCTTGTCCCCTGAATTTATTGACAATAAAGCCTGCAACCAGTCGTCGCTCCCACTCCGCCAGGACCTCCATGATTCCGACAAACGAGGCATAGACTCCCCCCTGTCAATATCACCTACCAGGAGAACCGGAGATTCTGCATACTGAGCCATTTTCATATTGACAATATCATCGGCCTTCAGGTTCACTTCTCCCGGAGACCCCGCACCCTCCAGAACGACAACATCATACTCACTGGCAAGACTGTCATAGGATTCACATACGGTTTTCCAGCACTCAGGTTTATACCTGTTATATTCCAACACAGACATATTTCCGACTGGTTGCCCTGCCACAATTATCTGGCTGCCGGTATCAGAATTCGGTTTCAGCAGAACTGGATTCATCCGACAGTCAGGATCTATACCAGCCGCCTGAGCCTGAACAACCTGTGCCCGTCCCATTTCATCTCCCCTCAAAGTCACAAAGGAGTTAAGAGACATATTTTGTGCCTTAAACGGCGCAACCTTGACACCATCCTGACGGAGAATTCGACATAATCCGGCAGTAAGAATTGATTTCCCGGCATCGGAACAGGTACCCTGGAACATAAGGGCCCGGGATTTCTTTTCTCTGACCTGCTTCTTCAATGCAGGATAAAAAAACTTTTTAAAAACCCTGAGCAATTTATCATTTTCCCGGGATGTTCTCACTGCGATCCGAAAATAGGTATCATCAAGCCCCCGGTAATTATCACAAGGACGTATCAGCAGTCTATTTCTTTCGCAGAACCCAGCGAGTTCACGGCTCTTTTGCCCACCCGTCAGTTTCATAAAAATAAAATTAGCCCCGGCACCACAGATTTTCAGTCCGGGAAAGTCCTGCAGCCCTTTCTGCAATTCCTCTGAAAGGAGCCTGCATATTTCCCGGCTCTTCAGCTGATATTCCCTGTCTGCAAGGGCTCTGGCTCCAACCCTCTGGGCAAACGTGTTGACTGTCCAAGGTGGGATATTTTTTCGTATCTCATCAACTATTCCTGCAGGAAAAACACCATATCCGAGTCGCAGACCTGGTACTGCATAAAATTTCGTCATGGAATGAAGGGTGATAATATTGGCACCCGCCCCGGCAAGGGAGAGCTCCTCACCCATGAAATCAAGAAACGCTTCATCCAGAACGAAAAACGTATCGGGAAATCGCTGGCAGAGCTGTTTTATCCCTTCCCTGTCAGGCAAAGTTCCCGTTGGATTGTTTGGCGTTCCCAGGATAACCAGCTCGCCGGGTCTGATCTTTTCCTCAAACCTGTCAAAAGGCAATTTGAAATGATCTTCTTCCCTCAGTTTAAAAGTCCGGACATCAAGGCCGGCCAGCTCAGATGCCTTGATATAATCCACATAGGAAGGAACCGGGATCAGGACGCCTGAAACGGGTAGAATCCTGGTCAACACGTACAGTAACTCTGTTGTTCCGTTGGCGGCAATGACGCAGCCGGCATCAATATTTACGTTATTGGAGACAGCCTGCACGAATTCACTGTTGTCCGGATCGGGATAATGGACAACCTGTTCCAGAGAAGAACTGATCACGCTCCTCAACCATTCAGGTGGACCAACGGGATTCAGATTGGCACTGAAATCAATAACTTCACGTTCTTCATTACCGTTATCACGCAAAAACCTGTGAATATTACCACCATGTTCAAATGTTTTCATAATAGTCGAGGAATATGTAACTGTCTGATATCAAAACACTGCAGGATTTAGTGCCTTACTCCTGAATTTCTGTCATAAAAAACAAGAAAGGGGAAGGTGTTTTGAAATTAAATGGTTAGGTTCATTTCCAAGGCACTTATACCCCTTGTGGGGTGTTAGGTTTTATTTTAATCATAAAACGAATGAAACTGCAGTCATCAGCTCTACAATTTCACAGAGTGCTCCAAGTGTGTCTCCGGTAGCTCCCCCAGTTTTTTATTACACATGTAAATAAACATGAAAAATGTGGGGAAAACTGTCAACATAAACACATTGAACCGGACCGGACCAGCTATGAGCAGCAGGCAGCCCGCAAGAATACATCCAGCCGGAACTGCAGCCTTCCTGCTCATGCCAGAGTAAAACAACTGTCCCAGCCCGCCTTCTTTTCTGGCATAGCGCTGCAGGGACATGGCAAAAACAATAAAACAACGTCCGGCAAGGGGCATGAAAAATACTGCTTTACAGAACTGCTGATTATCCATGGCCACAAGTGCACTGTATTTTCCCAGCAGCAGAAAGACCACAACCACCACACCCATGGACCCGGTTCTGCTGTCCTTCATTATTTCCAGTGCCCTTTCCCGGGGACGTGCGGAAAGCAGTCCGTCACCACTGTCTGCCAGACCATCCAGATGAAGACAACCCGAAACAAAGGCAAGAAACCCGAGTATCGCTACAGCAGCCACCTCAACAGGAAAAACAACCAGAAGAATTCTGGCCAGAAAAAAGCCGAGTATTCCTATTATTCCACCAACTGCAGGGAAAAAATAAAGGCTGGCTGGAAAATAATCACCATCCTTTTCAACCTTCCAGGAGACAGGGAAGAGGGTAAGAAATCGGATGGCAGTAAAAAAGGGTATGAAAAAAGATCTCAATGGATCACCAGTTTCCAGTTCTATTTGTCGGCCCCGGCAACAGCAGCCTCTTCAAAGGTTGCCACTTCCGTCAATATTGCAACAGCTCCCTCCACCAGATTCATTGCAACGGCCGCGCCGGTTCCTTCCCCAAGACGAAAAGAGAGATCCAGCAACGGTTTTCTGCATCCAAGGAACTCCTGCATTGCCTTATGGCCAGGTTCAACGGAGCGATGAGAAAACACAAGATAATCTCTTATAAAAGGCTCAATCTTACAAGCAATGAGTGCGCCTGCGGTAGAAATAAAACCGTCAATCAGAACAGGTTTTCTGTTTGCCGCAGCGCCGAGGATAACGCCTGCAATACCACCTATCTCAAAGCCACCAACTTTGGCCAGGATATCAAGACCATCTTCCGTATCTACCTTGTTCACTTCAAGGATCCTGTTGATCACTTCTATTTTATGGGCCAGTTGTTCATCATCAAGCCCTGTTCCCCTTCCGGTCAACTCCTCAACCGACCTGCCGGTACAGATGGCGGCGATAGCGGTCGACGGTGTGGTATTACCTATACCCATATCTCCGGTTCCAAAAAGATCGATTTCATCCGAGAGGTTTTCGGCAATATCAATACCGGATTCCACAGCCCTTCTGGCCATTGCCTTACTCATGGCCGGTCCTTCAGCAATATTGTCTGTTCCAAGACCCACTTTCTTATTGATGATCTTTCCTGCATCAGCAAGGTTATTCAGATCTGCCGCAACCCCCATATCAACAACAAAAATCCTGGCACCAGCCTGTCTTGCCAGGGCATTTATCCCCGCACCGCCATTCACAAAATTGTACACCATCTGAGGTGTGACTTCGCTGGGAAATTTGGAAATGTTTTCCTTGACCACACCATGATCCGCCGCCATGGTAATTATCGCTTTTCTTGCCACATCTGGTTTCAAGGAACGGGTCATACCGGCGATATCAATTGCCAGATCCATGAGATCTCCAAGAGCCCAGTGGGGAAGAGCCAAGTTGTCAAGTCGATCTTTTGCCTTATCCCTTGCCTCGCTATCCTGGGGATAAATTTTTTTAATTGTTCTTTCAAGCACACTCATTTACAAAAAACCTCCTTCAATAATTATCGTTTCTCTTCAGGATCTTTTCTTCTTTATTTTCAGAGGAACACCGCAGCTGACCAACACCACCTCATCGGCTTTCCGACCTATCAGCTGGTTGCAAGTGCCCACTAGGTCCCTGTATTTTCTTGCAAGCCTGTTTTCGGGAACAACACCAAGCCCCACCTCATTGGTCACACAAATCACTGTACCGGGAAAATTTTCCATTGCGAGCAGCCACTTAAGGCACAGGTTTTTTATTACAAAATCATCGACCTTCTCTTCACCATAATTATAAAGAATATTATTGACCCAGAGGGTAACGCAATCTATGAGAACAACTCCTGCGTCCTGTACCTTTTCGGGGAACAGTGCTGCCAATTCAATTTCTTCTTCGATTGTCTGCCATCCCCGCCCCTGACGTTCTTCCCTGTGCCGTGTTACACGATCGGACATCTCCTGGTCAATGGAAGGACAGGTGGCGATAAATATTCGAGAGTGTGATTTTTTTTCAGAGACCTCAAGTGCGTAGGAACTTTTCCCGCTTCTAGCTCCCCCTGTTATCAGTATCAATTCTGCCATTTTTCTCTCCCGAAATCATAACGGATTCAGCAATCTGGTCAAAACCCCGCCGGAATCGTACAATTCTATTTCCGATAAACCACCAGGCTGCAAGGCAAATACCATTTTCTTTTCAGGATCCAGTCCGAGAAAAGTACAGAGCAGGTGCCGAAGAGTTCCCCCGTGGGCGATGATCAGGATGCGGTCTTTTTCCACTTCCATGATCTGTTTTGCAAATCGATCAACCCTGTTTCCAAAGTCCCGGATACTTTCTCCTTCCGGAAAACAGAAACTGTCCCCTGCTCTTTCCCACTCATCAACGAGACTACTGTCCATTTCAAGAAGTTCCTCAAAAGTCATACCTTCCCACCTGCCAAAATCAATTTCGCGTAAATCATCATCAATTCTGACATCAGCGTTCAGCTGAAGAAGTTCACATGTTTCACAACAACGCTTCAGCGGGCTGCAGTAGATCTGTTCAATGTTTTTCTCAGGAAAAACCATTGCCATTGCCATTTCTGTGATCATGGCCCGACCGTTTTCAGACAGGGATACATCTGTTGAACCGACATACCTGCCATTCAACAGGGTTTCCCCATGGCGCAGAAGAAATAGTGTTTTTTTCATCGGGTTTTTTTGCCACTTTCCAACGTTTTCTGCAGTTTTCCCGCAAATTGCTGAGCCTCTGACAATTCCTTTCCCGTAAGCAGGTTTTCCAGGTAATCCCTTGCGGCAACTGCAGGGCGGTAACCATTGGCCGCAGCAATATTCATCCATCCATAGGCAGCAACCAGATCAATTTCTCCAATTCCGCTTCCGGTTGAATACATGATGCCGGTATTGAACTGGGCCTGGGGGAAATTGTTTTTTGCGGCCTGGAGAAAATATTCAGCCCCCTTTTCTTCATTCCTCTCAACACCACGACCCATAAAATAGAGGTAACCCAGGGTATTCATAGCCTCACTGTCTCCGTGCTCAGCACTGAGACTGTACCAGTGGATGGCTTTACTTAAATTTTTCAAGGTTCCGTTTCCCTGAAAAAAAGCCTCACCCAGAATTCTTTCAGATCTGCCGCTACTTTTTCCCTGGAGTGCAGCCCTGTACAGGTACTTAAATGCGGCACGATTGTCCTTTTTTACTCCCAATCCACGGAAATACATCCCTCCACAGATATACTGGGCCCCTGCATCCCCTTTTTCCGCAGCCCTGCGATACAACACAAATGCCTTGGTATAATTCTGTTTTACACCAATTCCCTGGTAATATTTCCTTGCCTTGTTCTTCAGTACCTGCACTCCCGGAGTTGTGAAACCGCAGGTGACGGAAAGAAGAAAGACAATACAGAAGATGGTGATGAAACGAAGAATAAAAGAAGAATTTTTATTAAAAGACATGTCTATCCTGCTGCAGGAAGTCACTTTCTGGACAATTATCACTGTTTTTCCCTGTTTGTGGCTATTTTTTCAAGCAGTTCCTTCGCGAAACCTAAGCTGTCGTCAAGAGTCAGTGCCAGGGTCAGAAACTCAATTGCCGAATCATTTTTTCCAAGTCTGTAGTAATTTACACCGAGATTCGCATAATCAATGGCTGAAGCTGGATTCAACTCAACTGCACGTTGGAAATGATTTATGGCTTTTTCAAACATCTCGAGCTTGAAAAAACAAACTCCAAGAGAATTATGTATATCAGGTCTTTCCTCATCTTCACAAAGACCTTTTTTCAATACCTGAACCGCCTCTTCATAGCGACCAAGTTCTTTCAGGCAACTTCCCAGATAAGAAAAAATATAGGGAAGATCCTCTTCTTCAGGGTCAAGACTCAAAGCTTTTTCAAAATAGGCTATCGCCTGGTCCGGTTGCCCCATATCCACCAGGTTCCTCCCCTGTAAAATGCGAGATAGTATACTTCGGGGAGCAGCTCTTCCATCTGTGAAAATTTCTTTTCCAGAAGATCCGCATCATCCACCAGCTCCATCATAAGTTTAGCAGCGAAAAGTCCTGCGTCACTTATTCTCGACCGTTCCCTGAAATGGGCCCCGGGGATAATGGTATAACATGCAGGTATCTGTAATTCATCATGGGTCACATCGATCATAAACACCTCCATGCCGATTCTTTCCAGAGAATGGATACAGTTTTCCACCTCGACCCGAATATTGGCGTCGGAAAGATCATTCATTTCCTGAATGGAAACTAGTTTTTCTGTTCCTGTAAGATAGTCAACCTCCTTCATGGAATGAGGTTTGGGAAGCCCTGAAGCCACATAATTTGAACCGGTGTTAAAGTCTCCCGCCAGCTGAGCCACCTCGGTCACCGCTCGAATGAGAGCTTTTTGCGGGTCAGGTGTGGTTCCCGCCGTATAGACAATTTCACTTTTCTCCGGAAAGGTATGTCGATCAATGGCCAGGGCTGCTACAGTACATATACCGGTATCGAGTGTAAAATCGTTAAGATAGAGTTCAATTCCCTGTTCCGCAAATTTTTTCAGTAATTCCACTGCGACGGGGTCATTTACAGAATTTGAATCTATTTTCGGTGTTTCAATCCTGCGGTAATTAACAATAGAACAGACATGACGCTCCACTATCTCACAGATGCCCTGAAGAGCTGCTTCTTCCAGGGTATTGCCTGCAGATGGGCCATTGAATTCATTAATGGCGTAAAACCAGGAAAAGGGAATAAGTACATCACGGTTGCGGGTCAGGTTGGTGGCCCAAACCCACTGCATGGGGATGTTTTCCAACAGTTTTTCAAAGGTATTGACATCAGTTCCGGAGTCATGTACCGAATCAAGAAGGTATTGTATTCCAAGAACAGGATATCCATTCTCGACCATGCTTTTGTAATCACCTACAAGAAAATTTTCCGGATTGTTTTTAAATGAAAAGAAAGAAAATCTCTCAGCCAGCTCCATGCATGCAGAGGCCTTGGCCTGCTCAGGTGAAGCTCCTTTTCCCATCTGTTTTTTCGTACCGGTCAATTGAAAAGCATCTTCCCGCAGACGCTGAAATAAACGGGGATATCCAGCCTGCCATTGTCAATTCTTCTCACCTCATTGACAATCCGTATTTCAAGTTGGTCGACCTTTTTATAAAAATTTTTAACAGTTTCATCCGGAGTAAGCGCCTTGTCCTGATCCTGGGTAAATGTTTTATGGCAATCGTGAAGTACTATAGTTTTTTTCTTCATTTTTCTTTCTACATCCTCTGCCTGAAACAAGACAGCTCTCAGCCACAGAGCTTCTCTTTCAATATCTTTAAATAAACTTCATCGTCCGAAGAAAAACTCAGTATTCTCTCTTCGTCCTCTTCCAGCCTGATATCAATATCGATCCGCCTTTCCGGCAGAATATCTTCCGCTCTTTCCGGCCATTCAATAACCGTCAGTCCATCCAGGTAAAATAATTCTTCAAACCCTAATTCAATAACCTCGTTTGAACCGGATAATCTATAAAAATCCATATGATACAGAGAAATACGTCCACTGTATTCATGAAGAATCGTAAAAGATGGGCTTGAGACATAATACTTCTCCGGCACCTCAAGCCCCCTTGCAATAGACTGGGTCAGAGTAGTTTTTCCAGCGCCAAGATCTCCACGAAGACAGAGGACATCTCCACCGATGGCTTTTCTGCCAAGTATTTCACCTATTCGTTCAGTTTCCTGAATCGTCTTTATCCGAATTGAAAAACCACTCTTCATCAATACTCCCACTCCAATCGTAACTTGTAACCTGTGGTTTGCACATCCGGACAAAAAGCATGCCCGGTTCTTCTTTCTGCTGATAACATAATCGGCTTGGGATGTTATACTTAAAATCCGGAATTGGCAATCCTGAAGAACAAGAGAAGAGTAAAATTTATCTGATTACACACAAAGCTCAACCTGACAATCGTACCGGAAATATGGCTGCTCAATCAGGCTGACCTGCAGATAAAAAACATAAAAACCCCGTTTTCGAACACAGATAACGAAAACGGGGCTGAATATTTTACAATATTGCAGTTTAATCGAAAATCGCCACCGGCGAAGGTTGCTTTGCCGCAGTCAGATTTTCATTTGGTTTTTATTACCGAGCCATTGGGCCCGGCCATGCCGGTTTATCCTAGTTTAGTTACATTTTCCGCCTGTAATCCCTTGTCAGTCTGGGCAATTGTGAATTCAACCTCTTCCCCTTCTTCAAGACTTTTGAATCCTTCCCCTGGATGGCACTGAAGTGAACAAACACATCAGCCTCTCCGTCAGGTCTTTCAAGAAAACCATACCCTTTGCTGGCATTAAACCATTTCACTTTTCCTTTCACACGCTCTGACATCCTGCAAGCCTCCCCGGTAATGACAGGCCTGAACGGGCAAATAATACAAATGCCCTCCGGCTCTGTACGTATCGTTCCGCCCTCATCCTGTTCTTCATCGGTTTTTACAGTACCGAAAAAACACAGGAATGAAAAACGTACTTAACAGGTAGCAGAAAACCGTGCCATCAGTCAAGTGAAAACATTATTTTATCATCGGGAAACAACAAGTTAAACAGAAAACTCATAAAATTATATCACCCATATCTGTTGTTAGTTATTGTCCTTGAGAAGATGGAAATTATCGTTCGATTCATGCTCCACAGAGACTCCAGGGAACATCGAAAAGAAAAACTCAGTTCTATTGAGCTTTTTCCATCCAGGATGTCATAAGAAGCTGGGTTGGATCATAATACAGAGGTAATTTTTCAGGGAAATGTATTTTTCTGTAATAACTGATACGGTGACTTCCAAGATACCAGTTCGGTACCACGTAATATCCATACCACAATACCCTGTCCAGTGCTTTGCAGGCACTGGACAACTGCCTGGAGTTTTCCGCATATATAATTCTGTCTACCAGTCCATCTACTGCCTCTGAGTGTATTCCCGCATAATTTTTCGAACCTCTTCGGGAAGCCGAAGAAGAATGCCAGTAGTTCCGCTGCTCATTTCCTGGCGAAAGAGATTGTGAAAAAGTGGTCACAATCATATCAAAATCAAATTTTTTCAGTCTCTCAACATAGAGGGTCTGATCCACAGTTCGGTATTTCGCCTCGATACCCAGTTTGCGAAGAGTCGCCGCATATGGAGCCATGACCCTTTCAAAAGATGGGGAAACAAGGAGAATTTCGAATTGAAATTTCCTGCCTTCATCGTTCACAAGAAGACCATTCTTTACCTTCCAACCAGCGGCTGCAAGCAGACCTTTTGCCTTTTTCAGGTTTTTTCGCAGACTGTTCTCCCTGGTCACCCGGGGTGGTCTCAGTGGTTTCAGAAAAACGTCTTTTGGCAATATTGAACGATACTGTTTCAGATACTGCAGCTCAAGGCCCTTCGGCAATCCTTTTGCGGCCAGGGGCGAATTACTGAAAAAGGAGTTTGACCTTGTATACTGGTCAAAAAATAGAGCCCTGTTAATCCATTCAAAGTCCAGCGCCAGTCCCATTGCTTGACGCACCAGTCGATTTTTAAACAAAGATCGCCTGGTGTTCATGACGAAACACTGCATTCCGGCATTATTAAAATGGATAAAATTTTTTTTGACGATTTTACCGGAATCGAATTTCGGCCCTTTCATATCCCTTGCCCACTGCTTGGCAATATTTACAGGAAGATAATCAAATTCTCCGGCTTTGAATGCTTCAAGGGCGATTGTCTGATCCTTGAAATATTTTATAGTGATCTCGTCGTAATTGTACATTCCCTTCGTCACAGGGTGCTCTTTTGCCCAGTAATGAGGATTTTTTTTATAGGTGATACTTTTACCATAGCGGACCTTGTCAATGACATACGGACCCGATCCGATCGGGATTGCAGGCTGACTGCCATTCGACTTTACCCCAAAACCGAATTTTTCATAAAATTTCTTTGAAAGTACCCGTATCTGACTGGCTATAAGATGAAGCTCCCTGTTTTTACGGGCAAAATTGAACCGTATTTTCCCTGGAGCAATTATTTCTGATCCTACAATATCCTTGTAATAATAGGGATAAAACGGATGAACCTTTTTCCCTTTTAAAATCTCGAGTGTATAGGCGACATCTTCGACAGTTACGGGTGTACCGTCGGAAAATCTGGCGTTTTCATCCAGTGTGTAGGTAACGGACAAACCATCTTCTGCCAGCTCAATATCTCTTGCCAGCAAGCCATACTCAGAAAACGGTTCATCAAGACTTGCTACCGCAAGAGGTTCAAAGACCAGTGTTTCCAGGCCGAAAGGCGGCTCTCCCTTGAATGTGAATGGATTTAACTTGTCAAAACCACCGAGATCATGAAGAACGATCCTGCCACTTTTTATGGCCCGTGGGGAACAATAGTCAAATTTTTTAAAACCGGCCGGGTATTTCAACTCGCCATCCATGGAAATTCCATGAGCAGCAAAAAGAGGTCGACTGAAAAATACAATCAGGAAAAAGACAGAGAACGTTTGATAAAATCCCATGATCCTGTTTCAAATAAATTGACATTGCCGAACCTTAAGGCTCGGCAATTTATGCCCTTTGGGTGTTTATGCCCTCCGGGTATTTATGCCCTCCGGGTACAACAAAGTAATGAAAATCCGACTGCGGCAGGATTACCTGCTGAGGGAGAATTTTCAGACAAAGGTTTCTTCGGTGATCTTCCAGTGCAAAAGGTATTTTGTGTGGAGAAAAACCTGAAACCATGACTGTTTCATATGAAAATTACGGCAAGGTTACCATTTTTCGTGTATCTTTCGCAATCCAGATTACAGCTCACTTCATTTTTTTTAAGATGAGACCGGGGCTGTATTCTGAGTTTTTATTTTCAACCTGAATCTTTCAATGAGCAAGGTTACCGGAGATGAGCGGCAACAATAACACCGACATATCTTCACCCTTCAAACCATTGACAACGAAGCAGATTCGGTAAAATTGCCAATCCAGCCGACAACAGAAAATGAAAAATTTACTCCACCCTGTTGGTGGATGAACTTACTTTCTGATTTCATGCATAATCTCTTGATATGAAATCAAAAGTTTTATTTTTCTTTTTCCGGAGTGCAGGATTGAGGTTCAACTTTTTTACAACGGAGTTTATACAATGGGAAAAACCATCGCTGAAAAGATCTTTGACTCCCACCTGAGAGACCAACCCTCACCTGATAATATGATCCTGAGCCTTGATGTCGTCATGTGTCATGAAATCACTACCCCCATAGCCATAATGGATTTGATGGAAAAGGGTATGGATAAGGTATTTGATGCCGACAGGATAAAAGCTGTCATTGATCATGTAACACCGGCAAAAGATACCAAAACGGCCACCCAGGGAAAGATAATGAGGGAGTGGGCTAGAAGACACAAAATCAAAGATTTTTTCGATGTCGGAGAAAACGGAGTCTGTCACGCTCTCTTTCCTGAAAAGGGGTTCGTCAGGCCGGGTTATACCGTCATCATGGGTGATTCACACACCTGTACCCACGGTGCATTCGGGGCATTTGCCGCCGGTGTCGGAACAACAGACCTTGAGGTTGGTATTTACAAGGGTGTCTGTTCCTTCAGGGCGCCGGAAACAATGAAAATTAATATCGTCGGGGAATTACAGCCATCCGTCACAGCCAAAGATGTTATTCTCAATATCATCAAAAGAATTTCCGTGAACGGAGCCACTGACAGGATAATTGAATTCACAGGACCCGTCGTTGAATCCTTTAACATGTCAAGTCGAATGACTTTATGTAATATGGCTGTGGAGGCAGGAGCAACATGCGGTATCTGCCTGCCCGACCGGGTCACAGCTGAATATCTCTGGCCGTTTATCCGTAATGATTATGCTACAATAGACGATGCCGTCAACGAGTACAGACAATATCATTCAGATCCCGATGCAGAATATGTTGAATCTCTTGAAATTGATGTTACCACACTGGTTCCTCAGGTGACATACGGTTACAAGCCTGATCTTGTAAAAGATATCAATGAAATGGTTGGCACCCCAGTTGACCAGATCTACATAGGTTCCTGTACCAACGGAAGAATTGAAGATCTGCGGAATGCTGCGTCAATTCTCAAAGGCAAAAAACTGGCAAACAGTGTTCGGGGTATTGTCACTCCCGCCACACCCCTGATATACAGACAGGCTCTTGAAGAAGGCCTTATAGCCATTTTTATGGATGCTGGATTCTGTGTCTTGAATCCCACCTGTGGTGCCTGCCTGGGGATGAGTTCCGGAGTACTTGCGGAAGGAGAAAGTTGCGCCTCCACCACCAATCGAAACTTCAATGGCAGGATGGGAAAAGGTGGCATGGTTCATCTCATGAGTCCGTATTCCGCTGCAGCCACAGCTCTCAACGGTAAAATCACTGATCCCAGAGACTTTTTATAAACCAGTAGGACTGGACTGATAAACTCAGCTCAGCCACTCTCCACGATAAATGATGTACAGTGAAAAAGGCCATTTATGGACAGGCATTATCTCAAAAAAGAAGAGGTACGCAAATGAAAGAATTTGGAGGTCCAGCAGTTTTTCTGGACAGAAATGATATAAACACAGATGAAATAATTCCGGCAAAATATCTGACAGAGATCTCAAAAACAGCATTGAAACCACATCTTCTCGAAGATCTTCTCCTGGATGGTAAACCGTTCGACAATCAATCCGATCGGATGAAACAGGCAAAAGTTGTGATTACAAGAGCCAATTTCGGTTGCGGGTCTTCCAGGGAACATGCGGTCTGGGCCTTTGAAGTCAATGATATCAACGTAATAATTGCAGAGAGCTTTGCCAGGATCTTCCGTCAGAACATGTTCAATTGTGGTATTGTCGCCATTGAACTCGCAGAAGACAAATTAAACCGGCTTTTTGAGCTCGGTGAAGAAGTGACCATATCGGTTAATCTTGAAACTTGCGAACTGCAGGCAAAAGACAGTCAGGGGGGAAAATCGTTCACCCTCCCATTTGAATTGAACTCCTTTGACCGTGACCTTGTTGCGGCCGGCGGATGGTTGGCCTATGCCGACGCAAAATATTGACACCTCTCTTGCTGCAGGCAAATTGCCGGTTCAAAAAGAATCTGAAAATCCCCTGTCTGAAAAGACATCAGACAGGGGATTAAATTTCCATATACACGGGAGTTTGCTTAACAAGCAAAAAATATTTGTGATCCTGCGGAGCATCCGCTTGCTAATAGAGTTTATTGACTGTTACAAGCCCAGTTCCTGCAATTTTTCAACCAGCTTTCGTTGTTCTTCCGTCAATTCACGGGGCACCTTCACCCCCACCTTGACATAAAGATTTCCACGGTCTCCCAGAGGTCCTGCGGGCAAACCATATCCTTTTATCCGAAGGCGGGAATCATGCACCGAACCCGGCTCAATATTGACCTTGAACTTCTTTCCCTCCAGAGTTTCAATTTCGACTTTCGTCCCCAGACAGGCTTCGCTGAATGAGATAAGTTTTTCAACGATGAGATCATCATTTTCCCGACGGAATCGTCTGTCATCAGCTATACTTACCTTCAGATATAAATCACCCGGAGGACCGCCATTGGGAGATTCTGCACCTTTACCCTTCAGACGAAGTCTTTTTCCGGATTCTATGCCTTTTGGGATTTTAACTGAAACGTTATGGGTTCTACCATTTTTTTGCAATGTGATCTTACGATCAGCCCCGTTGAGAACTTCGTCCAGAGTCACTTCAATCTGATAAGTCATATCCTGGCCTTTTACCGGCGCTGAATGACACCCACCCCCGCATCCTCCGGAACGATTAAAAAAAGAACCAAAAGAACGACCTCCTCCATTTCCACCCATTCCTGAGGTAAAAGAGGCCGTGCGACCACCAAAATCAAACTGCCTGAAAATTTCATTCAGGTCGAAGTTTCTGAAAATATCTTCCTGGGAATACTGCCGATGAAACTGTGTGGAACCAAACTGATCGTACTGCTGTTTCTTCTCGGGGTCCGACAAAACGGCATAAGCCTCACTTATTTCTTTGAACTTCGTTTCAGATTCCTTATCACCCTTGTTTTTATCGGGATGATATTTCAACGCAAGTTTCCGATATTTTTTCTTTATTTCTGCAAGGGATGCTTTCCGATCAACACCCAGAACTTCATAATAATCCATAACACAGTATTATAACTCAATAAAATTCATCTTAAGGGTACTCCATACAGCGAAACACAAAACCAGCAGAAATCGCAATATACCATTGCGGGCGAAAACCAGACGAACCAGCATGACTTGACCCAATGAATCAACAGCAAAAAAATCCGATTGCGGTAAAACGGTCTTCGGTCGCGGAATTCTCTAACAAACAATAAAACAGTTGAATGGCACGTCAATACTCCAGTTATAGTCTGTCCAGAAACATGATCTTCTGTTCACGTTTAAAAAATATGGACTAGAACGGAACATCCTCACCTGTTGTTGGACTTCCTCCTGTGGAACTGTCCCCAAATGGATCAGGGGGCAGTGGAGGTTCCTGGCTGCCACCACCAGCAAATTCACCACTTCGTGGAGTAAGGTTCTGAATCGTTGATGCTATGATTTCAGTAGTATACCGATCATTGCCATTCTGATCCTGCCACTTTCGAGTCTGCAGGCGTCCTTCAACATAAACCTTCATTCCCTTGGACAGGTAGTTACTGCAAAACTCGGCACTCTGTGCCCAGACTATCACACGATGCCATTCAGTTTCTTCCTGAGGATTCCCATCCCTATCCTTCCAGCGTCTGTTGGTGGCCACACTTAATGTCGCAACTGCAGTGCCACTCTGTGTATATCGCAGTTCAGGATCACTTCCCAGATTTCCCACAAGGATTACTTTATTTATCATTAACCATTCTCCTGATTTTTATTAAAAAAAATATCTCAGTCTCATGACCGGGATCATCATTTTTAGCCAATGCTAAGTCCATATCTGAACCAGATTCAATACCATAGACTGTAAAACATACACATAAAAAATAAAACCTTTACCTGAGGGGCTATGAAACACTCCTGTCCAGCATACGCGGAATCCCCCCTTTTTCTTCTGGAACAAAACCCATAACCTCTTTCCAGATCTCATCGCTTTCCATGCAGAAATAAATACAGGTCCGGGAAGAAGCTTTTTTCTTGAGTTCCTCATAGATATGACGATACAGTTTGACTCTTTCCGGTCTGAAATACCTGGACTTGTTATCAAGACCCTCGATAAATTCCTGAAAATATATATTTGAATTGGGAAAACGTTTCATTCCAATATCTTTCAGGCTCGGAATATAACGCAACGCTCCCATGGATATCCAGGCTATTGCATCGGCAGGAACAGTTTCGTACAGCAGCCGTACAGTTTCAGAATATCCCTCACGCCAGCCAGGATGATCAATAATCGGATCAAAATGAAAGGCCAGCCTGTACCCCATGTCCGCGCATTCTGCAGCAGCCGCCAACCTTTCATCCAATGTAGCAGAACGCAGCTCCTCCTTTTTCATGACAGAAGGACTGTTTAATGACCATGCCACAACAGTCCTTCTGTTGTGCTCAAGTCCCTTGAGATTCTCTATCACCGCACTTTTGGTCTTCAACTCCAGAACTGCATTTGTCTTTTTGGCAAAATATGAAACAAGATATTTACTCAGACATGTAAATCTGTCAATGGCCAAAGAATCGGTAAACTCCCCTGTACCAATCCGGTAAAATGTTTCCGGATTCTCATTCAGCGCAGCATCGAGTTCTTGAAACAGTTTGTCAATATTCACATAATGTGTCAACCATGGAGAATTCAGATAGGCCTGCAGAATACAATAAACACAGTCAATGGGACAATTCATTCCTGTGCTGAGTACCTGGTAATCACAACACCGATATTCTTTTGTACCTGGACAGGGTTTGAAAAAAACTCCCCGGTTTTCACAGAGGAACAACTGACGTTTTCCTGCCGTAAGATTTACAGCAAAATCCCCATCCAGATCATTGGGCTTCCCTCTCTCTGCAACCGGAATATAATCAAGGCCTGTTCTTTCTATAATTTCCCGAGTATACGGCAGATTCAGGCATGACTCCTCAACATAGAGTTTTTCTATGAAATATGATGGATCCTTCCACGATTTTCCCGCCACAATGCCTCCAGTTCATTTCACGGATTCAGATAGATATCTCATTTTGTACTTCTCTGTAAGTTGAAAGAATGATTGTCCCTCCTCTTTTTTTCCATGCTTTATACAACCATTCCCATAAACAGTACACTTTTTTTCAAGCTCAAGCAGGGCAGCCTGTATCTGATCTTGCTGAAGGATACCCGAATCCAGTAAATTGGTAATGGCTTGAATTCGTAACTTATCCATACCCACACGATAAATATAAGAGACCTGGTCCGCACGCCCTCCTTCTTTAATTGTCAACGGTAAATCAATAAGATAAAACAAAAACCTGCAACTTACCCTGAGCCAGAAATCATAGTCTTCGCAACACCTCAGGCGTTCATCAAATTTTCCCACTTTTGAAAACAGCTCCTTTTTCAACATTACTGTTGACATACCAACTCCACATAACAGAAGACAGTGATTAAAGATATTGCCGTGTCGGGGAATATGGATCCTCTTCTGATTGAGATGTTGACCATTTCGAAGCCATTTTTCCCTCGTGTGACTGATCCAGAAATCTGGATTTTCATTCATTGCCGCAAACTGCAGTTCCAGTTTTTTTTTGTTCCAGTGATCATCTGAATCAAGAAAAGCAATATAGGGATATCTGGCGACTGTAATCCCGCTGTTTCTTGCTCCAGCAGGCCCACGATTTTCCTGCCGTAAATAAATTACATCAATGGTATACCGTTGAGAAAAATCCCTAACAACCGATGCGGTTTGATCAGTGGACCCGTCATCAACAACGATAATTTCTCCACATCTCACCGTTTGCCTGCGTATGGATTCAAGCGCCCGGTTGAGGAATTCTGAACGATTGTAAGTGGGAATAATGACCGAAACTGGGCAGGGAGACATCAAAATCTTGTTAAGTTTTTAATTTTTTAATTATGCAAATATAAACAATAATTATTATGGCAATTTACCAAAGTAATACTGTATACTATAGAATTCGAATAGTATACTCCTTCTCCCCGGAGAAGTCTAAATATTAGATAATTACGGTTTTACAATGTCCACAGAAATAATGATCAACGCGACGAGCTATGAGGTGCGTCTGGCCCTTGTGGAGGATGGAACCCTGAGCGAATTTCATATGCAGAGGCATACTGAAAAAGGCCTCATGGGAAATGTCTACAAAGGCAAAGTGGTTCGTGTCCTGCCGGGGATGCAGGCTGCATTTGTGGATATCGGCTTGGAGCGCACAGGATTTCTCTACGTTGCCGACGTCTGCGTTGCCTCTGATTCCCCCGAACTTTGTTCCTGCATGACCGACTGTGCTAATACCAATATAAAAGCCCAGGGACTTCACATTGAAGATCTTCTGACTGAAGGTCAGGATATCATTGTCCAGGTCAACAAGGATCCTATCGGTACAAAAGGGGCAAGACTCACCTGCCATATAACCCTTCCCTGCCGAAATCTTGTTTTTATTCCCCTTACGGACCATATCGGCATATCAAGAAAAATTGAGGACGAGGAAGTTCGCGAACAACTCAAACAACAGATCGAGGAAATTCGTCCCGATAATGCCGGTTTTATCGTTCGGACAGTCGCAGAACATGCAACCAGGGAAGAGCTTGAAGCTGACATGGAGTTTCTGATGCTGCTCTGGGATGACGTAATGGACAGGGCCAAAAACCTGCCAGCACCTGCAGTTATCTTTGAAGATCTTGATATTATCTCCAGATCCATCAGGGATTTTTTCACTCTTGATGTGGATAAACTCATAATAGATGATCCGGCCGGGCATAAAAAACTTCTCCAGTTCGCGGAAACATTTGCCCCCCAGCTTCTGGACAAAATCGAACTGTATGACGAAAAAATCCCCCTGTTTGAAGCCCACAACATAGAGGCGGAAATAACAAGGGCCACAGAAAAGAAAGTATGGTTGCGTTCCGGTGGATATATCATAATTGAAAGTACGGAAGCGTTGTCAGTAATCGATGTCAATACTGGGCGATTTGTTGGAAAAAAGAATCTGAATGATACGATTTTCAAAACCAATATGGAAGCGGCGATTGAGATAGCCTACCAACTTCGATTACGTAATATCGGTGGAATAATCATTATTGATTTCATTGATATGGAAGATGAACAGCATCGGGAAACTCTCTTTAATACATTTAAGGAGGCCGTAAAAAAAGATAAGAGCAGGAATAATATTCTCAAGCTCTCTGAATTTGGTCTGGTGCAGATGACACGGAAAAGAAATTCTGAAAACCTGCACCAGCTGATGTGCGAACCCTGCCACTACTGTTCCGGCGAAGGTATGATCAAATCCAGGCGCACAATCTGCTATGATATCTTCAGAAAAATCAGCAGGAATGTCAGCAGGGCAAAAGGATCGACCATAACCCTGCGGGTCCATCCCAGAATAGCGGACATGCTCAATGAGGAAGAAGAGTTGACAAGAACACGCCTTGAGGAGGACACAGGAAAACGCATTATTGTCGCGCCCTCAAAAGACCTGCACATGGAAAAATACGAAATAATCTGGCAGAATTAATTTTTTTCTCAACCCTGTAGCAATGGCACAGGATTGAGCCACCTCATTCATTCTTTGTATCTACAGGAGCTTAGCCTGTCATGGCTTTCAAATACAAAAAAAAATCTTCCGGTCCCCGTCGCTTTTTTCTCACAATCCTGCTGCTCCTTGTCATCACCGTTATAACCGGTGGTTTTTTCCTCTTTTTCGAAGGAGAAAAACCTGTTGCAAGCCTCAATGGAAACGGTGAATTCATCGGTAAAAAGGGGGTTGTCAAATTCACTGTCTCAGACAATCAGAGTGGAATAAAATCAATTACTCTAACAGCAGCCCAGAACGATCAAACAAAAATACTTTATAAAAAAACTTTTAAAAGGAATTCTTATAAAGGGCAGGCTGGTCCGACAAAAGAGAGTAAAGCTATTTCTTTCGATGCAAAGAAACTTGGCTTTAAAGACGGTCCGGTACTGCTTGCTCTTGAAACCTCCGATTTTTCTTTCAGAGGCTGGCTGAAAGGAAATACCACCCATGTCACGAAGAAAATTATTCTGGACACCAAACCTCCCCGGATCCAGATTCTCCACAGTGAAAAATATATTATACCCGGCGGAAGTGGTATAGCCATTTACAGATTATCTGACAAGGAAGCCGGAAATGGCGTCATGCTCAACGGCCATTTCAACCCCGGATTTCTGATTGGGGACGGCCGCGATGATACGTTCATCGCATTTTTCGGTCTTCCCTATGATGCCAAATCAATAGACACCCTCGCAGTCACCGCCATTGACAGAGCAGGTAACCGGACAGTGGCCCCCTTTTCCACAATATATAAGGCCGACAGGAAGAAACGTGACAGGATTAATGTCACAGATGGCTTTCTGAACAAGAAAATTCCTGAGTTTGAGCAGTTCTACCCTGATCTCACAGGAACCTTTTTGGAAAAATATCTCTATATAAACAATACAGTACGCAAACAGAACAACCAGAAAATAAGCTCTTTATGCAATAGCCCATCTGCAAAAAGAATGTGGAAAGACAAATTTGCGCGAATGCCCGGCAGTTCAAGAGCCGGTTTTGCCGACCATCGCACCTATTTTTATAAAGGACGTCCCATTGACAAACAAGTCCACCTGGGTATGGATATAGCATCAACAAGACGTGCCAATGTGAGAGCTGCCAACAGCGGTATAATTGTTTATGCGGATTATTTAGGTATCTACGGCAACATGATCATGATTGATCACGGTCAGGGGGTCTTCAGTCTTTATTCACATCTCAGCCAGATTAATGTGGCTCCAGGAGACAAAGTCACACCACAATCCGTTATTGGATTAACGGGCACTACCGGAATGGCCGGAGGAGATCATCTCCATTTCTCCATGCTTGTCAATGGTATTTTTGTCACCCCAAAAGAATGGTGGGATCAGCACTGGATTGAGGTGACCGTGGATGAGCCGCTTATCGATTCCAAATTTTAATATCTGCCTGCAAAAGGCAGCGATCAATCTTCATAATCATAATCAGGGCGGCGGCACAATGCACAGCGAAGAGTCGGATCATCCCGATCGAAGATCCATTCCCATTTTTTTTCACGTATCATTGACTCTTCCTCAACACCACAGGTAATACACACCCATTTATCACCTTCTTCCGTTTCATACAAATGCATTGTTTCCCTCGATTTATTGATAATATGGTTTATAATCCCAATGACAATTTCTTATACGAATGAAAACACAGTTCATTATGGAGGCGATGAACCTCCCAAGCTGAATTTCACATTCATTGAAAATACTTTTTACTACTGTTATTCAACCTGTCATGCAAGTTTTTTCTCCCGATAATTGTCGTGACAGCAGGTAGCCATCTTTCCGTGCACTTTATGAAACCGTTTTCCAGACTTCCCCTATTATTATACAGTTATCTGGCAACTGAAATGCTTGCACCCTTTTTTGCCAGTTTCATAATAATGAATTGTGTCTTTTTCCTGGTCAAGCTCATACCATTTCTCAACTTCACCCTGGAACTTGACATAGGGCTGGCTGATTTCATCAGGCTTTTCACTTATCTGTTCCCCAATATTTTCCTCTATTCAATTCCCATGGCCGCAATGATGGGAGTAACCATTGGTTTTGCCCGCCTTTCAAGTGATTCAGAGATTCTCGCACTCAAAGCCAGCGGTATCAGCGTCTACCAGATCCTTCCCCCCGTCATTGTAGTAGCAACTCTTATCGCCCTGCTGACCGGTTATTTTTCCATACGGCTCATCCCTCTGAGTGAGATTTCCATGAAACATCTCACCTACCAGTTGCTGAGAGAAAAATTAAACAAAGGTATTAAAGAACACACCTTTACTGAAGCCCTTGGAGATGTAGTCGTTTACGTGGAAAAAATTGACAAACAGACTGGGGAATGGAAAAAGGTATGGGTTTCGGATATGCGCGGAGTTGACAACCCTGTTATAACCATGGCCTCAACCGGCTCCATGAAAGGAAATGCAGAAAACATGCAAGTTTCCATAATTCTCCGTAACGGCAGCCTGCACAGGCCTGGAAATGACAATGCCCAGATCGTTCAATTTGATCGATACAGGATTAACATTCCTCTCCTGCCCTCATCGACAAAGGCGACAAGATTGAAAAGAAGTGCCCTTACCATGGGGCAACTCCTTGCAGAAGCCAAATCGATCAAAGAAAACACGGAACATAAACGAAAACTGCTCATCGAATACCATAAACGCCTGGTTCTTCCGGTGGGTTGCCTTATGATCAGCCTCCTGGGTCTTCCCCTGGGTCTGCAGGCCAGACCCGGAAAAAAAGCTATCGGCATTCAGATTGGTCTTGCTATTTTTGTATTGTACTACATCCTTTTTACCTTTGGAAAAACTCTCGCTGAAGAGGATCGTCTACCAATTGCCCTGTCCATGTGGACACCCAATACCCTCTTTTTCGGCCTGGCTGTTTTCTGGATTACCAGAGTATCAAACGAAAAATCACTTATTCCTGAAAATATAACAGTTTTTTTTCAGAAAACAGGTAATAATATACGAACATTGCTTTCAAAATTTTATAACCAGGTAAAAACCGGATTTCTCGGTATCGCCCAATCCGACAGTTATGATGTTACTGGAGACACAGAAACTGACCGTGCAGAAAATATTGTAAAAGGAAATGCAAAAAGTCGAGTATTCCATGTAAAGTCATGCGAATATTATAATTGTAAAAACTGCACAATTGAGTTTAAGGACATTCAGGTCGCTCTGGACGCCGGATTCGAACCGTGCCGATTCTGTAAAATTTTTATTGAAGAGTAACGTGTTCATTTTTCAGGAGATTTTCCATGAAACTACCCACATCAAGTGAGATGAAAGGTCTTGATACGTCTGCCATTGAGGAGTTCAACATTCCAAGCATAGTGCTTATGGAAAATGCAGGCCTGGGAACTGTAAAAATGATGGAGAAACAGTGCGGTCCCTGTAAAGACACTTTTGCTCTTATTTTTGTCGGCCCGGGTAATAACGGTGGAGATGGTCTGGTCATCGGTCGCCATCTTCACCAGAGGGGTTGTAAGCCTGTGTTTTTTTTCCTGGTCAACCCGGATTCATTGAAAGGTGATGCGGCAGTCAATCTCAAGATTATAAAAAAACTCAGGTTACCGTTCCATGTCATAGATACACCCAGCAGGGTGGAGACAATACCAATTTTATTGAAGCAGTTTGAATCAAGAGGGTTACCCTGCTATGCAATAATTGATGCCATTTTCGGCATCGGTCTCACCAGAAAAGTGGAAAGCCATTTTGCTGACACCATAAATCTTATCAACAGAAAAAACTTCGCTCACCGGTCTCCTGTCATTTCCGTTGATACTCCTTCAGGGATGGATGCAGATACAGGGAAAGTGCTTGGCACATGTATAAGAGCCAATTATACCGCCACATACTGCTGTGCAAAACCTGGCCATTTCATCCATGGCAGTGCTTCATGGACAGGAAAACTTGAAATAATCGACATAGGAATTCCCCCTGAGACCATCTACAATGCCGATATCAGAACAGAACTCACAACTCGGGAAAGCTGTAGAAAAATCACCTGCAATCTGAACCGAAAAAAAGCTTCCCATAAGGGTATACATGGTCACCTCCTCATCATCGCCGGATCATCAGGAAAGACAGGTGCAGCTGTTCTTGCAGCCAAAGGTGGGCTGAGGGCTGGAGCCGGGCTTGTTACCCTCTGTGTTCCGCATAAGCTGAATAGTATTTTTGAGGCAACTGTTGTTGAAGCGATGACAATTCCGCTCCCAAACAGTACCGATTACATTCTTCATGACGATATTGATCTGATCATTGATGCAGTCCAGGGCAAAAAGGCGGTTGTCCTCGGCCCCGGACTAGGTACAGACCCAAGCACTGCCAAACTTGTCATGCAGCTTTACAGTTCCGTTCCATGTCCTATGATCATAGATGCAGATGCGTTTAACATCCTTGCAGCGAACAAAGAGGAAATTCCACTCCCGGCTGGTCCAAGGATTTTCACTCCCCATCCCGGCGAATTGAGCAGGTTGATAGGGAAAACAGCAGATGACATCCAAAATAACCGCCTGGAAGCCACAGCGGAAGGCTGCGATGTTTTTTCAGGCTCGGATCATGAAACAATATTTATGCTGAAAGGCGCTGGAACTCTTATCACCTCAGGTGACGGCAAAACAGTTATCAATACCAGCGGCAATCCAGGAATGGCAACAGGGGGCATGGGAGACGTGCTGACTGGAATTATCGGAGCACTTATATGCCAGGGGGTATCAGTCAGAAACAGTGCCATAGCCGGTGTTTTTCTCCATGGTTGCGCCGGAGACTGTCTCTATGAAAAGAAAGGTGCAGGATATACAGCAAGTGAACTGGCTGATGCTGTTCCAGTAACCATAAAAAAATTCCTGAACGACTGACGAACAATAAAACAAAAAAAAACCATAGATAGTGTCTATCTGGAAATAATATTTCTTGCTTGAGTTCACCTACCATTCGACAGGTTTTTGTCCTGTCTTTTCCAGGTATCTATTACATTTCACAAAAACATTGGACCCCAGAAAGCCCCTGTGAGCTGACAGTGGAGAAGGATGAGTTGTGGCGAGAACCAGGTGTTTTGTCTGATCGATGAGCGCTGTTTTTTTCTGGGCAAATGCACCCCAGAGCATAAAAACGAGGTTTTCCTTTTTTTGTGATAATGTTTCAATAATATTGTCAGTCAAGGTATGCCAACCCAGTTTTACATGGGAATTTGGCCTCTTGGCAATCACAGTCAGACTGGCATTGAGGAGCAGAACCCCCTGCCTGGCCCACCTTGTCAGGTCACTGTCCCGGCTGACAGGTTTACCACTATAAACTGATCGGTTGACTTCCTGCAGAATATTCCGCAATGACGGTGGAATCGGTATTCCTTCCCTGACAGAAAAGCACAATCCATGAGCCTCCGGTCCCTTTCCCGGATGCTCATTGAAATACGGATCCTGCCCTATGATAACAACCCTTGTATCGCCGAAACTGGTCTGTCTCATTGCAGCAAATACATTTTCACGCAGGGGAAAAACTTTTATATTTCCACCGGATTCATATGCCTTTTTTAAAAGAGATCTATGGTAACCCTGTCGCATGAGCGGTACCGTCTCTTCCCATAATTGTGACTCAGTCCGCATTTCCTCCATGGCAACATCTCATTTCTTAATTTTGTAATCACTCAAAACAATGCGTATTAATTACAGGACTCAGGAACAGGCCGGCTTTTATCATCCCGTGACAATATCATCTTTTGCATTGTGATGCAGGTGTTTGATTTTTTCGACCAGCGTATCCATGGAAACTGTAGTATGGATATTACACTGCTTCATAATCCGTTTTCCCATTGATGAACAGAGGCAGGCTGTCGACTCAAGAATGAGCTGTGTTCCCTTATTTCGCATAAGGATACTTACTCCTTTCTCCCCTTCTTCATTTTCCCCCGAGATAATTACCCCGGCTGCTTTCTTTTTATAGATTGCACTCACCGAAGCCATAAGTACATCCAGTGGTCCGACATTGTCGGCAGTCTTTTTCAGTAGACGCTGTAAAGTCAAACGGGTGCTGTAGGGTTTCAGACACATATAATCTTCTCCTGAAGCCAGATAACAGTTTCCCGCTTCAACACTTACACCGTCTACAGCACGCAAAACCTTCATTGAGGAAATAGAGTCAAGATATTCAGTAAATGAATCGATCTGTTTGACATGGCGGTGGAGAACAACGATCACCGCTCCACCCATATCAGGTTCCAGTCTGGGGATAATATTCAGCAGATTATAAAATCCACCTTCTCCGCCACCTATAACTGTAACAAAAGTATTTCTCCGATACTGCCCTGTGACAACGAGATCAATGGAATCACCGCACACTGAACAGATGATGTTTTCATCCATTCTTGTTCTACTGAAACTGACAACCTCTTTATTCCCGCATTCTTCACAGAACACTACTCTCTGCTCCTCCTCTGCAGGAAGTGTAAAAGATCCGGAAGCTGTAAAGACCGGACTGACCGATTTCACTTCCATCCCGGCTGCCTTTTTAACCTTGTCCGTAATGAATTTCTGATGAACCAGCAATTTATTTTCCTGAAAAATAAAATTCTTGCAGATAAAATCCACAGCTCCGTTCTTCAGTGTATCAAAAGATCTTGCCGTACCTTCCTCTGTAAGACTGGACAGCATAATGGTCGGAGTAGGGCGGTGGATCATGAGATGCTGCAGAGCCGTCATCCCGTCCATAAGAGGCATTTCCACATCAAGGAGAATGACGTCCGGGTTGGTTTTCAGCACAAGATCTAGCGCTTCAATACCATTTTGAGCTTCTCCAACAATGACTATATCATCACAGTCATCAATCAGGTCTCGAATAAAGCGCCGGAATACAAGGGAATCATCCACTACCAGAAGGGATATTGAGGAAGTTGGGGAACCTGTAATTTCTGATTGCATTTTTTCTCTTCCAGGCAACCGAATAATTGTGACCTGCCACCCCACAAGGGGAGCCAAGTGCTGTAAAATGAAAATTCTCACCCACCGTGCTGATACAACCGTTTATCCCGGATGTATTCAACCACTTTTAACGGGACATACTTTTTCAGTTCCCTGTCGTTCTCGCTGATCTTTCTGATGAAAGTTGACGAAACTCCAACGGGGATTGTGTCAAGAAACAGAATGTCCTCCCCCCCCCAGTCACTGCTCCAGTGACTCTTTTTCTTTCTGTCATATCCTATATTCAAGGCAAGATCAACCATCTTGCAACTATCTACATCTTTTCTGTGGCCGACAATAAGAGATACCTGACTGAGGACCTGTCTGAATGATTTCCAGGTTAGAATATCAAGAAAGGCATCACTGCCGATAATAAAAAAAAGTGTACAGTCCTCTCCCAGACGTTTTTTCAAAGTTCTGAGTGTGTCTATTGTATAGGAAGGAGCCGGTAATTGTCCCTCGATACAATCGTACCGGAACATGGGATAATTTTCACAGGCGATCTCCATCATCCTGCAACGGTGGAAAAAGGAGACCAGCTCGGATTCTGTTTTATGGGGAGGAGCCTTTGATGGGATAAAAATAACCGTATCCAGGGAATATTCCTGAATGGCAGTTTCAGCCAACTCGAGATGGCCAAAATGTACAGGGTTGAAGGTACCACCCAATACTCCAGCACGCATTTTCACACCCTGACCTGCCCCTGTCCATATACCACAAATTTCTTAGTGGTTAATTCATCCAGTCCCATCGGTCCATAGGCATGAAGTTTTGTTGTACTGATACCGATTTCCGCACCAAGTCCTAATTGACCTCCGTCATTAAATCGGGTGGAGCTGTTGACCATTACAGCCGATGCATCAATCTCATTAATAAATCTCTGGGCAGTTGTATAATTTTCCGTAATAATTGACTCGGTATGCTGGGAGCCATACTTTCTGATATACTCTTTTGCTTCATCGAATCCTTCAACTATTTTGACGCAGAGAGTCAGATCAAGGAATTCTCTGCCCCAATCATCGGGACCTGCAGGAACAATATCTGAAGAAAGGGCGACACTGCTCGGACAACCAAGCATTTTCACTCCTTTTTCACCCAGGGAATCGGCAATCAGGGGAATGAATTTTTCCGCAATTGATTTGTGAATAAGCAATCCCTCCAAGGCATTACATACTCCAGGTCGGTGGGTTTTTGAATTCAAAATAACAGGTATCGCTTTTTCAAGATCTCCATCTTTATCCACATAGATATGGCAAACACCTTTATAGTGTTTTAAAACAGGAATGGATGAATTGTTGCAGACAAACCGGATAAGCCCTTCTCCGCCCCTGGGAATGACAAGGTCTATCTGTTCCTCAAGAGTCAGAAGATGATTGACGGCTTCACGGTCAGTCACCGGAATGACCTGAATACAGTCCCTGTCAACACCCTGATCATCCAGGGCTTTCTGTAATACTGTTGCCAGGGCAAGATTTGAATGTATCGCCTCTGAACCGCCACGGAGGATTACACTGTTCCCGGCTTTCAGGCAGAGAGCAGCCGCATCGATGGTCACGTTCGGTCTCGATTCATATATCATGGCGATAACACCAAGGGGAACAGACATTCTCCCGACCAGGAGCCCATTTGGTCTCTTGACAAGTCCATCAAATTTTCCAACAGGATCAGGCAGGCTGCAAATTTCCGCAAGCCCGCTGACCATGGATTCAATAATGGAATCTGACAGGGTCAGTCTGTCCAGCATCGCCGGAGAAAGCCCCTTTTCCTCTCCAGCCGCAATATCCTTTCTATTTTCGCCCTGAATATATTTTTTTTCTTCAATAAGTAATTGTGCAATTTTCTGCAAAACCTGGTTTTTTTTCCCGGTTGACAGAGACATCAAGGAATAGGAACCTTTTCTTGCCTTTTCAGCTATATCAATTACGGTGTTTTTCAGTGTCATCGTATTTTCGTGTTCCTCTTGGGCAATATGAGAGTCTCCTCCACACCTGGTACTTACCGTAGATCAGACTTTCATTGTTCATAATAGGCTACAACACTACAAGATTATCTCGATGCATAATTTCATCAACATCCTTGTATCCAAGAACCTGTTCAATTTTATCTGTCCGCAACCCTTTGATTCTAAAAAGATCGCCGGAAGCGTAATTGACTAGTCCAACCGCTATTTTTGTTCCATCTTCATCGACACAAACTACGGAATCCCCAATCTCAAACTCACCAACAAGTCCGATCACCCCTGAGGGAAGCAGGCTTTTTCCATTTTCAGAGACTGCAGCACAGGCACCTTTATCGAGAACCAGGGTTCCCTTGGGCTTGAGAACATAGGCAATCCACCTCTTGCGACTCTGCATTTTTTCCTGTTGAGGCAAGAAAAATGTCCCAACCATTTCTCCGGAAAACAGATGTTGCAGAATGTCTCTTTTTTTACCGGGGCCAATAAATGAGCTCCCGCCGCCGGCGGCAACCATTTTTACAGCATTTATCTTACTCTGCATGCCGCCTGTTCCCAGTGCGCTTTTGCTGTTGCCAGCCATTGCTTCAATTTCCGGTGTAATCTCGGAAACGGTGTAGACAGGTTTTGCGGTAGAATCCTGCTGGGGGTCAGCATCATAGAGTGCATCGACATCTGTCAGACAGATAAACATATCAGCTTCAATGAGATTGGCCACAAGTGCCCCGAGATTATCATTGTCACTGAATTTTAATTCCTCGGTTGAAACAGTGTCATTTTCATTTACGACTGGAATAACGCCGAGTTTAAAGAGGGTAAGGATTGTATTTCTTACATTCAAATATCTGGATCGACTCGAAAGATCGGAATGGGTCAATAGAATCTGGGCAATTTTTTTATCGTGGTTGTCAAAAGCCTCATCGTATAGATGCATAAGACAGGATTGACCGATTGCTGCCAGAGCCTGTTTTTCTTTTATTGAAAGATTTTTATCGGAAAATCTCGTTGTAGTGGGTTGTTTGACCCCAGTCGCTTTTTCATCAGTTTTCTGTGACCGGACTGCTTGGTCCGACCATGCAGGTTTATCTGAAAAGTCGAGCTTTTTTCTTCCCGCGGCCACGGCACCGGAAGTGACAAGAATAACCTCTCGTCCACTGTTATGGAGAAAAGATATCTCCCTTGCCAGATTCTGTATAACGTCGTAATCCATTCCGTCTTCTGCTGTAAGAATAGCACTGCCGACCTTTACAACTACACGCCTGGCCTTGTCAAAAAGAGTTTGCCTGAAATATAATCCTTCTTCTCTGTCAATTTGGTTTTTCATGATGCTTTCAAAAAGTGTAACTCAATAGACCCAGTAAGAGTGTAGTAGCCTTATCCTGAAAAATCACTGTCCTGGAATTCCAGAATTTCTTCAAGTTTTTCAACCAGATTATCAATTCCACGACCTGATTCGCAAGACAAAACAATAACATTTTGATTTTTATCGGTAAAATGCTCTCTTAATTCTTTTTGTCTCTCTTCATCAACAAGATCACATTTATTAAGCACAATTATCCGCGTCCGATCTGCAAGTTCTTCCTTAAAATAATTAAGCTCCTTTTCTATCGTGACAAAGTTTTCCCTGCAGAGTTCATCAGCCATATCGACAATATGGAGAATAATACTGGTTCTTTCAATATGTCTTAAGAATTTGTGACCAAGACCAACACCCTGATGTGCCCCTTCAACCAACCCGGGAATATCGGCAATAATACAGGATTCATGGTACTTGAAGTGCATGACCCCCAATTGTGGTTCAAGGGTAGTGAAGGGGTAACTGGCAATTTTAGGATTTGCAGCGGACAGTCTGGAAAGCAATGTTGATTTGCCGGCGTTAGGCAACCCAACAAGACCAATATCAGCTATGAGCTTTAATTCGATCTTCAACCATTTTTCCTCACCCGGCTTGCCCTTTGTTGCAATTCTTGGAGTACGATTGGAACCACTGGCAAAACGAGGGTTTCCAAAGCCGCCCTTTCCGCCGGCAGCCACCAGAAGTTCTTCACCGTCTTCAGTCAGGTCTTTTATGAACTCACCGGTTTCACTGTCTTTAATAATTGAACCGGCAGGAACGACAATAATGCAGTCCTTTCCTTTACGACCATGCATATCTTTGCCCTGACCATTGCTGCCACGCTCGGCCTTGAAATGGGATCTATATCGAAAATCAATCAGAGAATTTACCGATTTATCGGCCCTGATAATCACATTGCCCCCACGACCACCGTCACCACCATTGGGGCCACCTTTTGGCACGAACTTTTCACGACGAAAACTGACACAGCCATTGCCGCCATCTCCAGCTTTCACAAAAAATTTAGCTTCATCAATAAAACCCATTCAATACCACCATCAACTGCTTTCAGATTCAAGTTGAGCAAAAAAAAACTCGACCTTGAGTACAGTAAGGTCGAGTTCATTTATTCAGGGACTCTCACAAGTCCAGAAAAAAGTTCTGCGAAAGATCAGGCCTGGGGATAAACACTGACCCTCTTTTTATTTTTCCCGAAATCCTCAAAGGTCACAACACCATCCACTTTGGCGAAAAGAGTATAATCCCGCCCACAGCCTACATTCGTACCTGGATGAATTTTTGTTCCAACCTGTCTTACAAGTATGTTTCCAGCTTTTACGATCTGACCACCGAAACGCTTTACACCACGCCGCTGACCGATACTGTCACGACCGTTCCTTGAACTACCACCTGCTTTTTTATGAGCCATTTTCTACTCCTTACGGATGACGAAGACAGTACCTCTGGTACTGATTACTCTAATTTACAGTTTTATTATTTTAAGCGGTTATCGCTTCAATTTTCAAGGCAGTATATGCTTGCCTGTGACCTTTCTTCAAGCGGTAACCCTTACGTCTTTTCTTTTTAAATACTATAATTTTCTTACCTTTTCCCTGCTCGGCGATTGTTGCGGTCACTTTGGCATTTTCCAGAAGAGGACGTCCTATCTTGACTTCTTCACCATCAACTACCATGAGAACATCACTTAAATCAACACTGTCCCCGACATTGCCTTCAAGTTTTTCAACACGAACCTGATCACCACAGGCAACCTGATACTGTTTTCCACCAGTACGTACTATAGCATACATTATATAAACCTCTTAGAGTGAATTCTTCAAACGCTCACAACCAACAAATCGGCACAATAACAGACAATTAAAACCATTTTCGTCCTATTTGTCAATATATTTTTCCGATTACTTACAAAACTCTGTTTATGCAGAAATATGCCCATTCATTCGGTATCATCTCCAACCTGCCTGTGTCAAATGGGTGACAGGCAACAATATAAAAATATTATTTACAATATTATTTTATTTCGAGGGAATAAACGGCATATCAACAGATTTGTCAATCAGGAAATTGATCTGCAAAAAAATGTCCTGATTGATTTCTCTGGAGATCAATCAGGACATTTTAAAAAGGAAGCTTTAAAATATATCCTGAATCCGTAAACACCCTCAGAGTGACAAGTGATTTTTCACCCTGTGACAGTCAGTATTTTTACCGTTTTTCACCTTATTTATAAAAATACAGTTACAAAATCAACACGAATTCAGGTGTATTGCTATGATGAATATTCAAGGCGAGCTTTTTCCTTCTCCTGACGAATGGAGCACGCCCGCAGAAAAGCAGCTTTTTTGCCATGCTTGTTTATCGATACTGAAGTTTTACCCTGTTTCCCCTGGTGGGTTACCCAACTCACTTCATATCTGTTGAGTTTTTCATTCAAGCGTACACCAACAACACCAGTTCCTGAATTACTCACGGTAACCATATGCTTATTGGTCCTGACCTTGCCAAGTTTCTTCTCGGTTTTATCGCGCCATGAGATTGCGGAAAGCAGACTTGAATATCTTCCACCACATTTTTTATCGGAAAAAAACTTCGAATGGGTTTTTCCAAGAAATCTTACCCGGACATACCACCCATGAGTCCTTTTGGATTCCTGGTCAATCCTGGCGATGTCCTTATGTTTTTCCAATAATATTTTCTGTTTCTTTTCATCTTCCATAATCAACCCTCAATTATGTTTAGTATTACCCGGTTTATCTTGACCGGTGATTAAATATATGCCACATGTCTGTCGTTTCTCCTCGCAATTATTCAAAAATGAATGGGACAGATCAGGTGGCACTTTGATACATTGTACATATCTGTTATATCTATGTTGGAAGAATTCAGTTGCCATTTTCAAAACCTGACAACAGATTTCTGCAATTTCTATTAGTTTGTCAAAGCAAGAAAGTCAACAAATTTTTTGCTTTACTGAGAAGAATTATGCTTAATTATCAATATCTCTAATTCGATCCTTTCTCATTTAAACAAGTTATTCAAGTTAGAAGCGCAATGTGATCTACCATGAAAAACAACCTCAATCTTCTTGCAGCAACAATCAGGCGACTTCGATCTGAAAACGGATGTCCCTGGGACAGACGACAGACTGAATCTTCTTTAATCCCATACCTGCGGGAAGAGATGGAGGAACTCATCAGTGCTGTTGAACACGAGGATTATTCCAACATGTGCGAGGAGCTTGGGGACCTTCTTTATCTTGTTATGATGATAACTGAAATCAATCGGGAAAAAGGTCGATTTGATTTTTCCACTGTTGCAGAATCGATTAACGAAAAACTTATCAGACGACACCCCCATGTTTTTGCTGGAAAGCCCTATGAAAATGAGAATGATCTCAAAAAACAATGGGAAAAAATCAAGGCCGAAGAAAAAGAAAAATCAATTGACACCAATCCCTCCTAATTGTATTATACGCAGTTTTTATCGTTAGGCAATTTATTTATGCAGCAATCCCTGCTGCCCTTCTTGCTCGTGGTTCATAGATACACTGTGAACACGGGCCGAGAACTGCGGAAGCGCTCCGCAAACAAATTACAGTCCATAAGGAGGAACTGATGCGCAGATATGAAACAATTTATATTCTTCGCCCGAATCTTGGGGAAGAGGAGATCAACAAGGTAGTTGATTATGTTGGTCAGATCATAACAGATGAAGGTGGAACTGTTATTGACCTCAACAAATGGGGCATGAAAAAACTTGCCTATCTCATCAAAAAAGAGAGTCTTGGGTATTACGTTTACTGCAATTACGCGACTACTCCCGCTGCAGTCTCCGAAATCGAGAGAAAATTTAGAATCGATGACTCTGTTTTAAAATATTTGACCATAAAACTGGCCGATTCAATCTCAGATGAACAGATTCAGCAGGCTGTTGAGGAGATTTCAGCCCGGGAAAATGTTCCCGCCGCAGAAGGGACTCCTGAAGCCGATGAACCAGAAAAAAAACCTGAGGACTCAAAGACAGACGACGAGGACAAAGGCGAAAAAACCGCTGAATAAGTTAATTCTTTTCAAATAATACCCCATAGAGAGGGCTTGATTATGGCACAACGACCACAAAAAAAATTATTCTCAAGGAAAAAAGTCTGCCGCTTCTGCGCGGACAAAGAACTTACTATCGATTACAAGGATGTAAAAACTCTACGTAATTTTGTCTCTGAGAGGGGAAAGATTATTCCACGACGAATTCTCGGAACATGCGCAACCCATCAGCGTCAGCTGTGTGAAGCCATCAAACGGGCCAGACAGATTGCTTTTCTGCCCTATTCCGGGTCTTCACAGAATTAGAAAGACAGGGGCACAATGTGAGTGAGGGTAGCACAGAAAATCCGGAAATCAGAAGTATACTGAGAAATATTCTTCTTTTTTCGATTGCACTGGTACTGCCCGGACTGCAATGGACACTCTTCGGCTGGCTGCATATGCTGCTTCCTGTGTGTGTCTTTTATCTGCTCGGCAGATATGGAATACGTTCCGGCAACAGAATGGTTCTTTCTTCGCTGGCACTGGCTCTTCTGATTTACCTGCTGGCCCGTCGGGTCGATTTTTTTCTCCTGTCGGTCTCCTTGTTGCCGGTGAGTTATGTTCTTATTCAATCAGCTCGACGCAGGGAATCTCCAGCAATCAGCGGCCTGAAAGGCGTACTTGTTCTTGCCGCATGCTGGATTCTGGCATTTGCTGGTCTGTCCATAGGAGCAGAGACTTCCTTTTACGCTCAACTGCTACTCACACTTGATAAAGGAATTGGAGAGGCACTGCAATATTACAGAACCAGTGAAAACATCAGTTCGGATTCGCTACTGCTGCTTGAAACCACACTGCAGCAGATGAAGGTTATTATACCGGTAATAATGCCTGCCATGCTTGGCAGCTTTATTTTATTGATAACATGGTTCACCATGGTTTCCGGCAACAAACTGGTGACACGGACATGTGGCTGGGCGCCCTGGGAACAATATCGTTACTGGCAGCTCCCGGATAAACTTATCTGGATCGTCATTATTTCAGGAATGATCATTCTGGTACCGACATCGCCCATGAGGAGTTTCGGGATCAATGTTCTAATTCTTTTGAGTATAATATATTGTTTTCAAGGTCTTTCAATTGCTGTATTTTTCCTGGAAAAATGGAATATTCCTATTTTTTTCAGGTCATTTTTTTATATTATGATAATCTTTCAGTCTTTTGGTACGGTTCTACTCCTCGTTGTCGGTATTGGTGACATCTGGCTGGATTTCCGTAAACTGCATCAAAAACCTGAAGAACCCGGTGATTAAAATAACAGGCCGAAGCTGTGTACGACTCTGGTCATGTTAAAAAAATTCAACACGTTTTAACCCGACTCACAGACAACCAAAAGTGATAAAACTCGTTTTAGTCGGATTATAAGCACACATATACAGGAGTTTAAAAATGGAACTCATTTTAAAAGAAACGATCAGCTCCCTTGGGCGTGAAGGTGATGTTGTTACCGTTAAAGACGGGTATGGAAGAAATTACCTGTTGCCCCAGGGGAAGGCCATGTTGGCCAATGAGCAGAATCTTGCCATACTTGCCAGGAACAGGGCAGCAATTGAGGCTAAACTTGAAAAAGAGCAGAAACTTGCCGAAAAAACAGCCAAAAAGATTTCAGCACTCAATATTGAAATTGAGCAGCTTGCTGGAGATGATGAGCGACTCTTCGGCTCAGTCACAAATGCGGATATCTGTGAGAAACTGGCTGATTTGAACGTTAATCTGGATAAACGGCAGATTCTCCTGACAGATCCGATAAAAACCCTTGGAGAAACAAAAGTTCAGGTTAAAGTCGGGTTTCAGATGACCGCTGAAATCACTGTCAAGGTTGTTCCTCTGCAGGCAAAAGAATAGGCTTTAAGACAATCTAAACCTCTGACCTGCACTCAAGCAGGTTTCAGTTGACATTACTTCGTCTCCTGGTACTCTCGTGAGAGAGCAGACAGTCAGGTCCTTATGGAAGTGTAAAACCGCAACAGAACTTCCAGACATATAATAAAAAACACACCTTAAGGTTCTTCCTTCATGGTGTGTTTTTGTTTCTTTATTAAGTCCCACTTACTCTGCCAAATGGAAGAATATTTTACTATGGATCAACCCCGCGGCCAGATAGTTGCCGGCAGAATGCCCCCTCAGAATGTTGAGGCTGAACAGGCTGTTCTCGGCTCAATTCTTCTCAAAGCCGATACTTTTGGCAAAGTCCTTGAAATTTTAAAACCGGAAGACTTTTATAAAGATGGTCACAAACTCATTTTCGAGGTGATGATTGATCTTTTTGAGAAGAACGAACCACAGGATGTTCTGACTGTATCAAATCTTCTTCGTGACACCAACCGACTTGAAGAAGCGGGAGGAGCCACATATCTTGCCACTCTTACTTCAATTGTCCCCGTCACTTCGAACATCTCCAGCTACGCTAAAATTATCAGGGAAAAATCAATTCTCCGTAAATTGATAGAAGTAAATACAGACATTGCCGCCAGATGCTATGAGGAACAGAACGACATTGATATCCTCGTGGATCAGGCGGAACAGGCGATTTTTGATATTGCCGGCAAAAAAAGCGGACAAAATTTCACTCCAATTAAATCTATAGTCCCGAAGCCTTTGCAACAGTCGAACAGCTGTACCAGAGAAAGGAGCTGATAACAGGGGTTCCCACCGGATATATTGACATTGACAGGATGACTGCGGGGCTGCAACCATCTGATCTGATTATCGTTGCCGCCAGACCTTCCATGGGAAAAACTTCGTTCGCCATGAATATTGCCCAGAATGCTGCTCTGGTCGAAAAAACCGGTGTCGCGGTTTTCAGCCTGGAAATGTCAAAGGAGCAGCTTGTCATGCGTCTTCTCAGTTCTGCGGGACGTATAGACTCCCAGCGAATCCGAACCGGCAAACTGCAGAAAGAAGACTGGGCAAAACTGACACGGGCAGTTGGTATGCTCTCTGAGGCCCCCATTTTCATTGATGACACTCCTGCCATCTCCGTACTTGAAATGAGAGCAAAGGTACGAAGACTGGCTGCTCAGCATGATATCGGGCTTATCATTGTCGATTATCTCCAGCTGATGAGAGGAAGAGGAGCCATAGAAAACCGTACCCAGGAGATCAGTGAAATTTCCAGATCCCTGAAAGCTCTTGCAAAGGAGCATAATGTTCCGGTAATCGCCCTTTCCCAGCTCAATCGTAGTCTGGAAAGCAGAACCGATAAGCGCCCCATGATGTCTGATTTGAGAGAATCCGGGGCAATTGAGCAGGATGCCGATGTTATCTGTTTTATTTATCGTGATGAGGTTTATAACAAGTCGGAAGATAACCCTGACAGGGGTATCGCTGAAATTATCATTGGTAAACAGAGAAACGGTCCCACCGGGATCACCAAGTTGACATTCATTAAAGAATTCACCATGTTTGAAAACATGAGTATCTACGATGAACAGGAAGGATACTGATTTTCCCATTATAAAGGGTCCGCTTGAAAAATGTACAGCCGACCTGAAAGCTTTTTGAGGCCGCAAAATGACGATGAACCATAAAACTGACAGCAGATACGATTTCAACACTATTGAAGAAAAATGGCAGAAAATATGGGAAGAGAAGAAAATCTACCGGGTCAATGAAAAGAGCACAAAAGAGAAATATTACGTTCTGGAAATGTTCCCCTACCCTTCCGGCCGGATCCATATGGGCCACGTAAGGAACTATTCCATCGGGGATGTCATTGCCAGGTATAAAAGATTGAGAGGTTTTAATGTCCTTCACCCCATGGGGTGGGACGCTTTCGGTTTGCCCGCAGAAAATGCAGCCCAGAAAAACAACAGCCATCCTGCTGACTGGACCTATTCCAACATAGATTACATGCGCAGACAATTGCGTAGACTTGGCCTTTCCTACGACTGGCAAAGAGAAATTGCCACCTGTAATCCAGAATATTATCGATGGGAACAGCTGCTCTTTATCGAAATGTTCGAAAAGGGGATCGTTTACCAGAAGGAAACCAAGGTCAACTGGTGTGAAACCTGCCAGACGGTTCTTGCCAACGAACAGGTCATTGAAGGATGCTGCTGGCGCTGTGACGAGGCTGTCCATCCGAGAGAGATGAGCGGCTGGTTCTTCAAAATTACCGATTATGCCGAAGAACTGCTTGCTGACCTTGATCTTCTCAAAGGCTGGCCAGAAAAAGTCATTACCATGCAGCGAAACTGGATCGGTAAATCCACCGGACTCACCTGCAATTTCAGCGTGGATGGCTCCGAGCTGACTATTCCTATTTTTACCACCCGGCCGGATACTATTTTCGGTGTAACCTTTATGTCAATCGCACCGGAACATCCCCTCCTGGAAGAACTTGTCCAAGGCACGGAAAAAGAAGATGAAGTTAAAGAATTTGCAAAAGAAATCATCATAGAAAAACAACGCCGGAATATTGAGGAAGAGCCTGAAAAACGCGGTATTTTTACCGGCAGATACTGTATTAATCCATTTGATAATTCAAAAATTCCAATCTATGTTGCCAATTTTGTTCTCATGGAATATGGCACTGGAGCAGTCATGGCCGTACCTGCCCACGATGAAAGGGATTTTGAATTTGCCCGCAAATACAACCTGGAAATACGACCTGTCGTTCAGCCTGATGACACCATCCTCGATCCAGCAACCATGGAAACGGCCTCAACCCTCCCGGGCACCCTTGTGGATTCGGGAGAATTCACCGGAATGGATTCCGTCAAAGCCCAGGCGGCAATCATCGCCTACGCGGAACAGCATGGCTTCGGTGGTCCCCATGTCACTTACAGGTTACGGGACTGGGGCATCTCCCGACAGCGGTACTGGGGCGCCCCCATTCCCATGGTACATTGTGAAAAATGCGGCGTCCAGCCGGTAGCCTGTGAAGAGCTTCCAGTCCTGCTTCCCGAAGATGCAAAAGGGGAAACATGTTCCCCCCTGCACCAGAGGCAGTCGTTCATTAAAACAACCTGCCCTCAATGCGGAGCAGCAGCCAGACGGGAAACGGATACCATGGATACCTTTATGGAATCCTCATGGTATTTTGCCAGATACACCTGCCCCCGTTTTATCGACGCGCCTCTGGACAGGGAAAAAGCCTCTTACTGGCTGCCCGTAGACCAGTATATCGGTGGCGTGGAACACGCTATCCTTCATCTCCTCTATTCACGTTTCTTCACCAAAGTTTTAAGAGATCTCGGCTACCTTGATATTGACGAGCCTTTTACCAATCTGCTCACCCAGGGGATGGTCATTAAAGATGGCTCCAAAATGTCAAAGTCCAAGGGAAATGTTGTCGACCCACATGATCTCGTTCAACAATATGGTGCTGATACAGTCCGTCTCTTCAGTCTTTTTGCTGCGCCCCCTGAACGTGATCTGGAATGGAATGCCCAAGGTGTTGAAGGTGCTTCCCGTTTTTTAAACAGGGTGTACAGATTTATCTCTGCACACAGGGACATACTAGTGCAGCATCAGGATATTCCTGTCCAACCAGGTCCGGATGGAAAAGCTCTCAACAGAAAAACCCATCAGACCATTAAAAGAGTTACCGAGACGATTGAAAATAATTTCCATTTCAATACGGCCATTAGTGCCATGATGGAGCTGTTCAATGTCCTTTCATCCCTTGTGGGTGACTCTGGTGAATCCCAAGTTGAACCCGGGATTATAAAAGAATCAGTCACAACCCTGCTCGTTCTTCTTTCTCCCATGGTGCCCCATTTCACTGCAGAAATGTGGGAAATTGCCGGTAACCCGGGGAGTGTCGAGGATCAGCCATGGCCTGTATATGACATAGAAGCCGCCAGAGAGGAACTGCTGACAATTGTAGTTCAGGTTATGGGAAAGGTAAGATCACGGCTTCAGGTGGACCCGGATATCAGTGACGAGGAGCTCATAAAACTGGCCATGTCTGATGAAAATGCCCGGAAATTCATCGCAGACAAGCCTGTGCGAAAAACAATTGTCGTAAAGAAGAAACTTGTTAATATCGTCATTTGAGACTACTCTTGACGGACATTAATATCATCTTTTTTTCAAACACGTACATTCCAGGAGAAAACACGTGAAACCTGTATACCGCTTCCTGCCTGTTCTTTTTATTGTTACATTTTTGATGGTTTCCTGCGGATATCATAATCCGAATATCTATACAGGACCTGCCAGATCAATATATATAACTGAATGGAAAAACCGTACCAACGTAATGGATCTTCATTCCAAAATTTACAGATCCCTTACAAAATGGTTCCAGAAATCATCCTCCATTTCCATTGTTAACAGCAAGAAAAATGCGGATCTTATTCTTGCCGGAGAAATTGTTTCCATTGATTTGCCGAGCCTCTCCTATGGTATTGACAGTACTACCAATGAGGTAAAGGTTCGCCTGCGGATCAGGTATATTCTCAAAGAAATTGCCACCAATAAAATTCTTCTTGAAATTCCGAATGAAGTCTGGACCCAGGAATACCTGAGTGGGACATCTTCCAGTGAAAATGCTGACAATGAGACCGAGGCATTGAATATCATCATTGAGGATCTGGCACAGAAGATTTATCGTAACTCCATTTCCGGACTTCCACAGCTCTGAAAATAACCGTAAATTTTTTTTGAGAACGGGTCTGTTTACAACTGAAGGGTACCCTGAAAAATTAGAATTTTCGTTCGAGATCAAGGAATAGAAAAATTTAAAAGCGCAGCATATTGAGCATATGTGAGCATTTTTCATTTTTCTGTAACGCAGAGACCGGACGAAAAAGCCATTTTTCAAGGTGGCCTGAAAACAGACCCGTTTTTGAACACTGGTCTTCTGTAATTATCTCCCATTTCATTCATGATGGACTCGTAAAAACTCCGATCTACTGCGTTGTGGGGTGATCGTGTAATGCTCGACGTACTCCATGTACGCCTGCGCTTACACGACACCACCACGCCTTGCATATCGAAGTTTTTCCAGAGTCCATCTGAGAACGTTGAACGACTTTTTACGAGATCATCATTCATGGTTACGATTGCCGGTTTCTCTCTTGATTCACCGTTTATACTTGCCCCCCTTGCAGGCTACACAGATCTGCCCTTCCGCCTTCTCTGTCGCAGGTACGGTGCCGGCTATTGTGTTTCTGAAATGATCAGCTGTCACGGAATTACCTACAGACAGAAAAAGACACTGGGAATGCTCCAGACAACTGAAGAGGAACAACCCGTTTCTTTCCAGCTTTTTGGCAATGATCCCGATATTATGGCAGAAGCAGCTTCAATTATGACTGAATACCACCCGGCCATGATTGATATTAACATGGGATGTCCCGTTAAAAAAGTGACCAAGCGGGGAGCAGGGGCCGCACTGATGTCTGAACCACAGCTTGCAGAACAGATTATAAAAAAGGTGATCAGTGCAACCAATCTTCCCGTCACAGTTAAAATCAGATGCGGGGTCAATGCAAAACAGATCAATGGTGTTACCTTTGCCCGTATGGCGGAACAGGCAGGTGTATCAGCCATTGCCGTTCATGGTCGGACTTGGAGTCAGGGTTTTTCAGGCAGTGCCGACCATACTGTTCTTGCTGAAATAAAGAAATCAGTTGCAATTCCGGTCATCGGAAACGGTGACATTCTTAGTTATGATGAAGGACTGAAACTGATGCAGGACACAGGATGTGACGCAGTGATGATCGGCAGAGGAGCCCTGGGGAACCCCTGGATTTTTTCCGGAAATAACAGGCCGGATTCCTGTGAAAAAATTAAATCAGCAGCACTGGAACATCTTGATCTTATAGAACAGTTCCTCCCGGCTGACCGTATTCTGGGGTATATCAAGAACCACATCAGCAGATATTTCAAGGGCTTGCCGGGAAGTTCCAGGATCAGGCAGAAAATTTTCTCCTGTCACTCAGTCAGGGAATTAAGAGAGGAAACACTGGAAAGAAGTTTACATCGTTAAACTGTATCACCTCATTGCAAAAGTTTTACTGTCTGACAAACGAAGTATTCAGGAACTTTGGATACACCGTCGCCTGAACTGATGGAAAATACAGATTAATTCGTTCCTAAATCCTGCAATTGGCAAGTTTTTCGGAGATGCGAGGCATCAAGGGCGCAGACGTATTAACATACTTCAAGCACTTGATAACGAAGTAGATTCGATAAAATTGCCAATCCCCCAGGGCAAGGGAATAAAGAAAAAACAATCTCACTCTAATAGTGAGTAGTACAGCCCCTACTGTAATATTAAAACTATCTTTTTATACATTATAAATATTTTTTCTTTGTTCCCGAAGTGCAGGATTTAGGTCGTTGATCATTTTCGCAACTGTTTTATTTTTTTTAATAATTTTGTACTTTCTTCGCGAATTTTTGGCGAAAGATCTTTACTGTTCAATGCGCTTCGAAAACTCATTTTAGCGAATTTGAGTTTGCCCTCATAAAGATAAAACTTCCCCAGATAGTAAGAGGAAAGACCATCGTGATTTTCATCGGCCGCAATTTTTCCCAATTGAAAATAAGCATCTGAATATTCCGGCATTTCAACAACAACCCTTTGCAGGTAGTTTCTTGCCTGTTCTGTCATTCCAAGCCGATAATAGATTTTCGCCAGAGCAAAAGTTGCATACATATCGAGATTATTTTTCTGTAACACATTTTCAAATGTATGTTTTGCAGCCTGCAACCTGCCTTCATCAAATTCTATCATTCCCCTGTCGGTCAGTAATATTGTTTTATCCGGAAAAAACTGAATGACCTTTTGAAGATATTCCAGGGCATGTCTATAATCATTTTCCTTGCGGGAAATCTGTGACAGACCATAATCAGCCATGATACGGGAAAACTCGGATGTTTTTTTATCCGCAAGAATTGAAGCCAGAGCAGCTTTCAATCTGGTTGCATCTTTAACCTGTGAGAGAATTCTGTATTTAAACCGCATGAAGGCAAAATCATTTCCCTTCATAAAATGATGCTGTATATGCTGGCCTTTTTCTATATCAACCAGGGACTGAATATACTCAAGTCTCGCCTCGGGATTAGGATGCGTCAACAGGTACTGGGGCAACTTGTCACTTCTGTAACGGGCAATTCTGCGCATGGCTTCCAGCATTTTAACCTGCCCCCGCGGATTTCTACCCATTTTTTCCATCCATTCAAAAGCAAGCAGATCTGCCTCTTCCTCATCGATCCGGCTGTAATGAAGATTGATACTCTGCCCTGTTGCCAGCGCCCCGGTCAAAAGAACAGGGGCGACTGTCCCTCCGAAAGCCACAGCGGCCACAGCCATACCAAGGGTTGCCAGGCTTGTGTATTTTCCCTTTTCTACCCTGGACGCCAGATGTCGTTTAACAATATGACCAATTTCATGGGCTATTACGGAAACAAGCTCATCTTCTGACTGCATGGTACCAATTAACCCGGAATGGAGAAAAATGAGCCCGGATGGTGCCGCAAACGCGTTGAATTCCTTATTGTTTATTACAAAAAAATGATAGTCAAAATACTGTACTCCTGCAACGTCAAGAATACTTTGACCAAGATCATTAATGTATTGCGATATATCCGGGTCATCAATCAGGTCAAAGGATGACCGGACAGAATAGAGCAGTTTTTCTCCCAGCTCACGCTCATCACCAATTGTAAAGGCAAGCACTCCAGCTGCATTGACAAGACAGAGACAGAATACAAGATTAATGATAATAAATTGAAAAAACAGTTTCCTCATGGTTCAAGAAATACTCCTTTTAAAGCAATGCTTTTGCCCAGGCGACAAGCATTTTCATTCCTTCCTCGAGGGAAACAATCGGTCTGTAATTCAAGTCCTTTTCAGCATTCTCATGTGAAAAATAATGGGAATGAGCAAGTTGATAGGCGAGAAATCTGGTCATACGAGGCTCCCCTTGCAGTCTGAACAGTGTATACATCATTTCATAAACCGCCCCGAGTCTGCGTGCAACCGTAAAAGACACTTTTTTTTCTACCGGTGGTATTCCCAGTTCCATAAAAAGGGTGTTGATCCACTCCCACAGAGCAACAGGCTTTTCCTGGCCTATAAAATAGGCTTTTCCTCCGCTGGTTGCCGATGTGGAGAGGTTCTCCGCAGCAAGAACATGAGCATGGGCAACATTTTCTATAAATGTGATATCCACAAGGTTTTTTCCCGAACCGACAATGGCGAGTTTTCTCTTTCTCCCACTTTCAATAAGCCGGGGAACAAGATGGGGATCTCCCGGCCCCCAGATCAGATGTGGTCGAATGGCACAACTTTTCACAAGTTGATTATTGGCCATAAGCACCATCTTTTCAGCCAACACCTTACTCCTGGCATAATGACATAAAAACCGTGTCGCATATGGCAGAGACTCATCTTCACCGGCTATATTCTTTTTGCTGAAAACAACAGATGGTGTAGAGGTATAGACAAGATACGGGACACCGTTTTTCCTGCAACCCTCAAGAACATTTTCCGTACCGACCACATTGATATCATAGTACGTTTTCCATTTCCCCCAGATTCCAGCCAAAGCTGCAACATGGAACACACAGTCAACCCCTTTTGAGGCCCGGATCACAGCCTGTCTGTCGCGTATATCTCCTACCCTGCAGTCAACACCAAGTGATTCGATATCAGGGTAACGATTTCTACCAATCACCCTGCACTTTACATTATTCTCAAGGAGCAACCGAACTACTGCCTTGCCGACAAAACCACCACCACCTGTTACCAGTGCCGTATCTATATTTTTCAGGAGAGTTTCTCTTCCGCCCATAATGTAAGTTTCTCTCGGAATATTTTAGCGTTGTGACGGATATCAACAGGAAAACTTTCATGTATAAGAAAATATTTTACAGCCTCTGTAAGCGAATTTTCTGATGCCAACGTCTCAATTTCAGCCAGCAATCTGTTCGAATCTGTCTTTTTGATATCATACGGTTCTACAATCAGGGCAGCATCTGCACATTTTCCCTGCTCGTCTCTACCGATTCCAACCAGGGCTGAGCGATAGACATCCGGGTGCTCATTAATGATCGCTTCACAGGGAACAGAATAGAGGGTTCTGTCAGCAAGCTCCACGCGGTGTGCCTTCCTTCCGCAAAACCAGAGCCTTCCTCGTTCATCAAAATACCCCATATCCCCCATGCGGTGCCAGAACCCGTTTTCACCCACAATTTTTGCAAGACTGTTTTCTTTGTCATTATTCTCATAGGCTCTTGTTACGACATCACCCTGGACAATTATTTCACCAATGTGGTGGGGCGAAAGTTCTCTGATCTCGCGGAAATGATGTATCGGCCCTTCCACCATCGCGATTATCTTAATATTTATTCCAGGCAGAGGAAAACCCACACAGGTTCCTTTTCCATTCCTGCTTTTTTCCCAGGTCTCAGTGAGAATCTCCCTGCCACTGATAGAAGCTATGGGCAGACTTTCAGTAGCACCGTACGGAGTATAAATGTCTGAGGTTTCAGGGAGTATTTTTGTTACTCTCTGGAGAAGATCCCAGGGAACCGGAGCCCCTGCCATGAGAATTTTCCTTAGACTTTTCAGTATAATATCCCTTTTCACACAATACCTGCCGACCACGTTCCATATTGCGGGCGAGCCGAAAGAATAGGTGACATTATAATGATTTATCGCATCAATAAATTTCTCAGGATCAACCCTCGCCGGGCGTGTGGGATCCATGTCAGGAATAACAGCACAGCCTCCAAGAGCTGTTGTAAAGAGGGCAAATAACGGAAATGCCGGCAGGTCAATGTCACCCTCCCCTATCTGGTAGTAGTCACGAATCAACCGGAGCTGGGCTGCAAAAATCGAATGTTCATAGCGGACCCCTTTTGGCGGACCTGTGGAGCCGGTAGTAAAAATAATGGCAGCAAGGTCATCCCGGGATGGTTTGAATATTTCCGGAAGGGATGCGTTCCCTCCTTTTCCACCCTTTCGTATATCCCCCCCAAACAGATTAAACGGAGACAGTCCGCAGCAGAATCTCTTTTTTACAGACTGAAACTGTTTTCTGAAAACCCGGCTGAAGAGAACCGCTTTGGGAATACCGATCAACACATCCGGACGTACCCTCTCAATGCAGCCAAGCAGATTTTTATATCCCATACCGGGGTCAATTAAGACTACCGGCGCCCCGATCTTGAACAGTGCAAATGTCAGACAGATAAATTCTGCTGAGGGTTTGACCATCAGCATAACCCGATCACCAGCCTCAACACCCTGTTCTTTGAGGTAAACAGCAAACCTGTCAGACAGCATATTCAACTGGCCAAATGAAACTCTTCTCCCGCTTTTGGCCTCGATGAGTCCCGTTTCATCTTTTTTACGCCTGGAAATTCTCTGTAAGGTTTCCGCTATATTTTCCACAGTCGTCCCCCTACGGGTATCAGTTCATACAAGCTGCGCCGGGGATATGGGCACAGCTTCAGAAATCTCTTCATCCTCTTTGTTCAACTCAAAAAAAACCTCAACAAGAGGTTTGATTTCCTGAAATGTGTCTTCAAGAACATAATGGCCTGCATCAAAAAAATAATGGGTTTCGCAATCAGGAAATCGATCAATCCACTGGTCGAAAAAAGAATCATTGAAGCAAAAATCCTGCCCTCCCCAAAGGAGAAGCAGGGGATATTTCGTTTTTTCAGACGTTCAAGGCCGTTTTCTATCGCAACAAGACGATTATAACTGGGATGTCGTTTGTTCATGGGAATGTCTTTCACAAACCTGAACACGGCAATCCTGTTTTCCCAACTGTCATAAGGTGCCAGGTAGGCTGCGGCCACTTTTTCAGGCAGTTTCTTCCTCACTGCCATAAATCTGGCAGACCCGGCAAAACCATTCAATTTCCTGACAAGAAAATCCCCAAGCAACGGAATTCTGCAGATGCCAATCCTCAGCGGCATACGGTTTGAACGAAAAGCCGCACTGTTCATGACAACCAGTCTCTCAATCATTTCGGGATGATCCACCGCATATCCAAAGCCGATAGCTCCCCCCCAGTCGTGGACAACCATTGAAAATCGTTTTATTTTAAGATGTTTTAACAATTCTGCAAGATTATCAATATGCCCGGCAAGATTATATTGATAATCTGCAGGCTTATCTGACAATCCGCATCCCAGATGGTCAGGAGCAATAACCCGGTATTGTTTCCTGAGAAGAGAAATGAGCCTTCTATAATAATACGACCAGGTTGGATTTCCATGAACCATTATGACAACTGGTCCCTGGCCTTCATCAATATAGTGCAGGTTACCATCTTTCAGTGAAAGAAAGCGGGATTTAAAAGGATACTCGGGATATTTTGTTTTCAAAACGATCCATTATTAAAAAATTAATTCTGAACAAGTCATAATATCTTCAACCTGGCAGCAGGTTGCCGGCAATCAGAAAAACAGAGACAGTCTGCCAACCTGAATGGCAGATCGCTGACACGGATTTCTCCGGAGACTCTTATTCTACAGGACTATTTCAATTACTTTTCCATATGCTTACACCATAATGGCATTACCAGGAATTACATTATCACATACGCTCGCAAAGCTAATCAAATATGAGCAAGAGTACAATTTTTTCCATTTTTTTCTTCAAATTCCTGTCACTATCTTCACCGGATCACAATAAATCTGTTGCTTTTATTCATATGTTATGCTAAACGGTTTCTATTGCTGCACTATTGTAGGTCTCTAAAAAAATAATTTGATCTATACACAAGCCTGATGGTTTTGTGCCTTTGTCTGGAGTGCAGTAACAAATCATCTGACCCAACGGTCGGAAATATATTAACAGTTCATGTTGAACTGAGCACAAGAGGAGTAGTACTATGGCAGAAGGAACAGTTAAGTGGTTTAATGATGCAAAAGGATTTGGTTTTATCGAGCAAGATGGTGGACAAGATGTTTTTGTGCATTATTCCGCTATCGTAACTGAAGGTTTCAAATCTCTCGAAGAAGGTTCCAGGGTCAGCTTTGAAATAACGGACGGCCCTAAAGGTCCTGCTGCCGAAAATGTTCAGAAACTGTAATTTTCAATAGTAGACGACAAAAATAAAAAACCCCGCTCAATTTAAATTGAGCGGGGTTTTTTATTTTTTTCTTTATGTACAAAAAAACCTGGGTAAATCACATGGGCACCAGTGGCAGGTATTGTGGTTTCCATCTGATATTATCAATCAGTTTCTCCATCCTTGCTCTATCATCATTGTGCTGAAAATCGGAATAAATACAAGGACGACTGACTCCGTTTTCCACGGCTGACATTGCAACTGCAAGGGCAACTTTTTTGCCTACTGAACTGATTTGACTGACATCCGGCATGAGGTTTCCGCCAGCCAAATCATCAGGAGAAACAGAATCTGCAATTGCACGCGCCGCTGCCGTAAAGAACTGCGGCAACACTTCCCTGGCTCCCGACACCAGAACCCCGAGCCCGACTCCAGGAAAAACAAATGCATTATTGCATTGACTGACCTTGAATGTATCTGCCATGGACTCCATAGTAGCGCATGGACTGCTTGTGGACACAAGAGCTCCATCATCCGTCCACTTGCGCATATTGTGACAGAAAATATCAGGTGTTGAAACATGATGGAAAAGAGGTAAAAGAAGCGGATTATCAGTGTTCTTTCTTATCGCCTCAATAACCTCTTCCCGAAAGCAGAATTCCTGTCCTGACGTTCCAATAAGAGCCGTAGTTCCACTATGCTTGATTACAGTAAGATTGTCGGTTTTGCCGATATCCTTGATCCATGGAAATTCCTCTGGATCTTTTGCGAATTTTTTCTTGTAAAATTCCACACTCCGATTACTTGTAATCAGCCCTTTTGAATCAATGATAAATATCCTGCTAGCTGCTTCTTTTTCCGTCAATCCCTGCATTATCAGGCAGTTCAGTAGCTGTTCTCCGATACCTACTCCTCTTACACCAGCCCCATGTATCAGATAAACCTGGTCCTCCAGTTTTTCCTTCTTTATTTTTACCGCGGAAAAAATAGCAGCTAAAGTTGCGGCCCCTGTCCCTTGAATATCATCATTAAAAGAAATAATTTCATCAACAAAGGCATCGCGTATGGAAAATGCATTATGTTGGAAAAAATCCTCCCACTGGCAAAGAGCATTGGGAAACACATTTCGAAAAGCCCTGACAAACCGTCCCATGAAAGAGAGATATTCCTCTCCTTCAAGTCGCCTGTGTCTCCAACCCAGATATTGATTATCAGCCAGCAGTGTTTCATTGTTTGTTCCCACGTCGAGGGAAATAGGAAGACAATGCCAGGGAGCAATTCCGGCTCCCTGGGTATAAAGCATCAGTTTTCCAAGGCACACGGCAATCCCGCCTGCGCCCTGATCACCGATACCCAGAACCCCCTGGTTATCCGTCACCACGGCTACACGGATATCACGATTGGCATATCTTCTGAGAATATCTTCAGCATTATCGATATTTCCCGGATAAAAATGAAGTCCATTCGCCTGCCTGAACATGGAGGAAAACTTCTGAACGGCCATCCCGACAGTAGGCGTATAGATCAGCCTCATGAAATGTTCAATATTAGACTGTATCAGTGCATGGGCAAGCGTTACATTTCTATTAAAGAGAGAGCGGATGAAGATATACTTTTCAATATCATCAACCTTGTCATCCACTTTCATGCGACTACTTTCAATCTGAGCTTCCAGGTTCCGTACCCCCGGTGGCAGGGAAGCCTGCAGTGCCAGCTGTTCTCTCTCCTTTTTGCTGAAGGCTGTTCCCTTGTTAATATAGCTGCAGGAACTGACGGACGCACCGCTGGCATAGGTAATTATCTCTCTGGTATTTCCGTACTCATCATATTTGAATCTATATAAATTTGCTGACATACCAACGCCCCCTATACATAATCAAGCAAACACGTGATTGACAATTTTCTCTCTTTGCCCCATAATGTTCGGCCATGGAAACATGGCAAAGAATATTACGTAACAGTATCACTTCTCCAGAAGAACTCCATAAACATATAGCATGTGATAGTACCGCATTAGGGGAGGTAATAGCAAACTTTCCAATGCGAATAAACCCATATTTTTTAAAATTAATACAATCAGCCGATGATTCCCTTGGAAAACAGGCTATTCCCTCGCTCGAAGAAATTCAGGATTACACCTGTCTGACTGATCCACTGGGAGAAGATTCACGCAGCCCGGTACCCAATCTTGTCCATAAATATCCGGACCGCGCTCTCTTACTGGTCACAAATCAATGCGCCATGTACTGTCGTTTCTGTACGCGCAAGAGAAAGGTCGGTACAGACAGGCTGCATGTCACTGAGGAAACGTTGCAGGCCGGATACGACTACCTCAGAAAAACACCGGCCATACGGGAGGTTCTCATTTCCGGAGGAGATCCGTTCCTCCTGGAAGATGAAAAAATCAGATCGATTCTCTCCAGTCTCAGGAATATTCCATCCATTGAGGTCATCCGTATCGGGACACGAGTACCCTCTGTCCTGCCCATGAGAATAACAGAAAGCCTGGTGCGAATTCTCAGGAATTTCCATCCACTTTATATAAATACACATTTTAATCATCCTGCAGAAATCACAGAAGAATCTGCCAGAGCCTGTTCCCTCCTGGCTGATGCAGGTATTCCACTAGGTTGTCAGACAGTTCTCCTGAAAGGAGTGAATGACAACCCGGAAACATTGAAGAAACTGTTTCTTTTGCTGTTAAAGATAAGGGTAAAACCGTATTATCTTTTCCAGGCAGACCTGACTCAAGGAACAGATCATTTCCGCACGCGAACCGAAACCGGAATCAAAATAATGCGAAAACTCTACGGTCATATCTCCGGAATGGCTATTCCCACATTTGCCCTCGACGGTCCGGGCGGCAAAGGGAAAATTCCCCTTACTCCACGCTACATCAAAAATAAAGGAAAAAACCTCACTTTTGAGAATTATCTCGGTGAAATCTGTACCTATCCGGAAACCGGCGACGGAATCTGATTTACAGTAGAAAAAACCGGAGTTTTTTTCCACCTGCCTTGCACAGTCCAACTCTTTAACGCTATACTGAAATTGACATGATTTTTTGTCTGGATCTTTAGCCCGCATTTATCATGGTAGACACAGGTTAAGAGAGTTTTAAAAGAAAACTTTGAATATGACATTGTCTGAACTGATAAGAAATGCGGGTTAGCAGTTTCAGGTTGAGGCATGAAACCATGACTGCCTGGTGGTTTTATTTTGAGCATTAGATTTATAAACATCAAACATCTCCCCAAATTATGTGCCATGAACAAGAACGAGTTGCTTGAAAAAATCCTGAGTTCCGACCAGCTGCCGACACTGCCGACCGTCGCCTCAAAGCTCATTTCCCTCACCTCAAAAGAGGATACAACACTTGCTGATATTGCAAATCTTGTTTCCAAGGATATTGCTCTCTCTACGAAAATACTCAAAGTCTCAAATTCGGCTTTCTACAGTTTTCCCCAGCAGATCGGTACAATTAAACAGGCTGTTTCCATCCTTGGGACCAACGCCGTCCGCTCACTGGTACTTTCCTTTTCCTTTCTCTCAATGAAAAAAGGTAAAGGTGAAACACGTTTTAATTTTGAAAAATTCTGGGAACGATCTCTTGCCTCCGCCGTGGCATCAAAACTGATTCTTGAAAAAGTGAAAGGAGCCGACACCGAAGAAATTTTTGTCACCGGCCTGCTGCAGAATCTGGGAGAACTCATTCTGGCCTGTACATTTCCTGCCGAATACGACACCGTCCTGCAGACCATTGAAGAGAAACAATACGACAGTTTCGGTGTGGAAAAATCCACTTTTGGCGCCGATCATTCATTCATAGGAACGGAAGTTGTAAAAAGTTGGGGTTTTCCGAATGTTCTTGTCCTGCCTATCCGATATCATCACGATCCGGAAAAATACACTGGCAAGGATAAAAAAATGCGTGACACCATTCGGGCCATTTATCTCTCCGACCTTCTGATTCGCATCTTATATTCTGAAAAACCTGAAGAATACCACCGACAGTTCAGAAAAGAGGCCAAAAAACTACTCGGTCTGTCTGCCGGTGATATTGAATCAATTTTTGAACAGGTACACTTCAAGGTACAGGAGGCGGGTAAATATTTTAACCTTAAAATCAAGTCAACAAAATCAGTACAGGAGATACTCCAGGAGGCAAATATACGACTCAGTCTTTTGAACCTTGATTACGACCAGATGAATAAGCAACTTATAGAAACAAAAATACATCTGGAGAACCTCACCAGCGAACTTGAAGAAAAAAACCGCCTGCTTGATAATCTCGCTAATATTGATGGACTTACTGAAGTATACAATCACCGATATTTCCAGAACAGTCTTGACCAGGAAATCGACCGGGCCATCAGAAACGAATCTTTCCTCTCCCTTCTTCTTATAGATATAGATCATTTCAAAAAATTCAATGATACATATGGCCATCAGGCAGGTGATTTTGTCCTTAAATCATTTGCCGGTATATTGCAGGATAATATCAGAAAATATGATACACTTGCCAGGTATGGCGGAGAAGAATTCACTATTATTCTGCCAGAAACATCAGGAAAAGAAGCTCTTCATGTAGCTGAAAAACTGAGAAAGGCAATAGAGGAAGCAAGCTTTTTGAACGGCCCTGAAGAATACCATGTGACCGCCAGTTTTGGCCAGGCCTGCTGCAAACCTGCCACCGAAGATGATTTCAGCAAAAACAAGCTCATAAGCATGGCCGACCAGGCACTATATGAAGCCAAGGAAAAGGGACGAAACCGGGTAGCCACCTATACTCCAAGAAAAAAATGGTTTTCTTTCAAATAGGATTCAGGTCCAGCATTGATACTTTAAATTCCATCTAATCTTTCGCAGTTACATACTTTTCTGAAATTATATGATACAAACCAGACGTGAATACAACTACTGTTTTATTTTTGAAGATGGAAGCAAAAAAAATTTCAAAGTAGTCCTGGACGGCAGATCGAGAATAATAAGAGAAACAAAGAAAGACCTGCCATCCTGGACACTGCTGTCTCACCATCAATGTCCACCATGTTCCCTGGATAATGAAACCCATAGCCATTGTCCTGTGGCCGTAAATATTGCTGAACTCGTTTCGACATTTATCCAGTCACCCTCCCATAAAAAATGCACTGTATCCTGTAGTTCTCCGGAACGTCTGGTGAGCAAGGATACAACAGTCCAGAAAGGTCTTTCTTCAATTCTCGGGCTGCTTATGGCCACAAGCGGCTGTCCTGTCATGGATTTTCTCAGGCCTCTGGCCCGGTTTCACCTGCCCTTTGCAACGGTTGATGAATCAGTATTTCGATCCGTTGCTGCTTACCTGCTGCGTCAATATTTTCTTAAAGATGAAGAACAGACGGCAGATTTTGAACTGAACAATATCCTTGGTCAATATGAAGTGGTAAAAAAAGTCAACAAGGGAATGCTGGAACGAATCAGGGATATTAGTGTCCGTGATGCAGACCAGAATGCGATTGTCACCCTCAACAGCCTTGCCCAGATACTGGAAATAGAAATTGAAACCAATCTGGAATCACTGCGCCATTATTTTGTTGAAGAATGAAGAATGGCCTGAACAGTGTGTAATTACCGACAATCCGACAGGTCACATCATATTCTCGGGATCAACATCTATAATCAGCCGACATCCCCCGAAAGCAGATCAGCCTTCTCCTTATCCAGGTGAACCACCATGTCATGGAGTTCATCACTGTTTTTCCCTTTGAGCAATAACTGCCAGCGATACCTGTCCTTTATCTTGTCAAGTGGTGCCGGAGCCGGTCCTAGAACAACCAGTCCTGTATTGTGTTTCTCTGCACCTGCTCTCAGGAAACGTCCGGTCATTATGGCTGTTTTCTGCACTTCCTGTTCCACCCTTCCCTCAATTCGAACAGCAACCAGGCGGACATGAGGTGGGAAGGCAGGAGAGCGCCGTAACTGCATCTCCTGCTGATACAGTAATTCATACTGGTGCTGTTGTGCATAAAGAATAGCATAATGATCTGGCCGCATGGTCTGGATAATAACTTCGCCGGATTTTTTACCCCGACCCGCCCTGCCTGTAACCTGTGTTATCAGCTGGAATGTTTTTTCAGCGGCCCGGAAATCTGGCATGGACAGTCCACCATCAGCCCAGACGATACCAACCAGGGTCACTCCTGGAAAGTGATGGCCTTTGGCAACCATCTGGGTTCCAATAAGAATATCAATATCACCATCCTGCATTTTTCTCAGGAGTCTCAGGAATTGTCTTCTGTCTGCAGTTGTATCTGAATCGATACGGGCCACAACAGCTTCAGGAAACAGCCCCCTCACCTCCTCCTCGACCCTCTCAATACCAAATCCTGCCGGAACAAGATCCATTGATCTGCACTCAAAACAGACGGTCTTTGCCGACAGGGAAAAACCGCAATAATGACAGAGCAGATGATCCCTGTTTTTATGAAGAGTCAATGATACATTGCAATGACTGCACTGAACCGGCGTTCCGCAATCCCTGCAGATAAGTGATGTGGAAAACCCTCTTCTGTTGAGCAGCAGGATGCTCTGGTTTTTCATTTGTAAATTCTGTTTCAGCCGCGCTCTCAGTTCCGATCGTATAATACCTTTTTTTCCTTTTTTCTTTCCGGTATCCCTGTTCAGATCAACAATGGTCACTTCGGGAAGAGGTTTGTCAGCCACTCTTTTTTTCATGCTCAGCAAGGTGTATTTCCCGGAAACGCTGTTGGCATAACTGGTAATGGAAGGAGTTGCCGATCCAAGAATAACCACTGCATCGTGGTTTCTGGCACGGACAACAGCCATATCTCTTCCGTGATATCGAAAACTGTCATCCTGTTTGAAGCCGGTATCATGTTCCTCGTCAACGACTATGAGTCCGGGATCCGGAAGAGGGGCAAAAAGAGCCGACCGGGCACCAACAACTATGCGTGCCTTTCCGGAAAGTGCCTTGTGATACTGATCAAATCTCTCCGCTTTGGTTAATCCGGAATGCTGCAGAACAACCTGATCGCCAAACCGGGAGACAAAATGTGCTTCAAGCTGGGTTGCCAGAGCAATTTCCGGCACAAGAACCAGCACATCCCTCCCCATAGCCAGAGTCTCTTCCGCTGCTCTCAGATACACCTCCGTTTTGCCGCAACCCGTCACACCATGTAAAAGGAAGGGAGTAAATTTTTTTGAACGGATCGAAGGAAGAAGTTGTTCAAGTACGCGGGATTGTTCAGAGGTGAGTTCGCCAGGGCGGGGGAAAAAACTGAGTTGTTCACCAAAGGGATTTCTGTAAACCCGCAAATCCGCCTTAATGACAATTCCATTGCCGACCAGGGATTTCAACGGTCTGGCTGCCGAGGGATAATGCTTCTTGAGATCCCTGAAAGGAACCATTGTGTGATTGCTCTGCTTACAAAGTTTCTGAAGATAAAACAGTACCTTTGATTCCGAAAGTTTCAGAGTGATCCCAAGGGCAACACTGTATTGTTTTTGAAGCGAACCAAAGTCAGTCTCTTCCTCTGAAAACACCTGTTCAATTTTATCTCTTGCAGCAGAGTCTATTTTACAACATGTTTCATATTTTTCCCTTATACTGTCCGTTTCCACAGTCTCCCTGACCAGTATTCTCTTTTTCCTGATATGTTTTCGAATCTCCCTCCCGGTTACCGTATCTTTAAGTAACTTTTTTGTTTCGGCCCCGCTGATCACTCCATTATCCAGTAATTCCCGGCCCCAGGATTCCAGTTGCTGGGAAATGGTTCTCAGTTCTGCCACATTTTTACCGGCAACAAGCTGTTTCACTGATTTCGGAGCAAGACCCGCAGGCAGAGCGGCCTTTATGACCAGACCTGGAGGATAATGATAATATTCCGCAACCCATTTAAAAAAAGGAACCATGTTGGCGTGAAACAGTGGTTTCTCGTCAAGAAATTTTGTAATTCTTTTTACGACAAAATCCTTTTCTTCTTCCAGGCCAGTGGAAAGAACATACCCGGTCACTTTCCTTCTCCCCAGGGGGACCAACACTCTTCTGCCAATAAAAAAACTCCCGTCTTTTCCAGAGCCGGGAGTTTCGTCTTCAGCCGGACAGCTGTACGTCAGACTCCCCCGCAGGGGAGCCGCAACCGCTACTTCAATATGCATTATAGATCAGCCGCAACTTCAAGAATATGTTTTCTCAATGGACCACCAATGTCACGATGGCGCAACCCGTAAGCAATAATCGCCTTGAGATATCCCATTTTATCCCCTGCGTCATAACGGGTTCCATCAAATTCATAGGCATACATTGAACGTTTTTTCGTCAGGGCAAGTAACGCATCCGTCAATTGAATCTCCCCCCCATGCCCAGGAGTAGTTTTTGCCAGAATATCAAAAATATCCGGCATTAAAATATATCTGCCAATGATTGCCATATCGGAATCGGTTGTTCCCGGTGCCGGTTTTTCAACCATCCTGGTGACACGAAAGGTTTTACTGCGACCATTCTCTTCACCTTCAACGATACCATATTGATAGGTTTCATCCATGGGAACCCTCTGGATAGCCACTATGGACTCCCCCACATCATCAAAGAGGTTGAGCATCTGTTTTGCACAGGGCTCATCACTGAGTACCATATCATCCCCCAGAAGGACCATAAACGGTTCATCACCAATAACATGTCTTGCGGTCCATATGGCATGTCCGAGACCAAGCGGTTTTTTCTGTCTGACTGAAACAATGTCGATCAAATTTGAAATATTGTTCAGTTCTTCACCCAGGGCAATTTTGTTTTTTTCTCTCAGAACGGAATCAAGATGAAAATTATAATCGAAATGATTTTCTATAGCCGATTTTCCTTCACTGGTAATAAATATTATCTGGTCAATTCCGGACGCAACAACTTCTTCAACAATGTATTGAATGGTCGGTCGGTCAACAATGGTCAACATCTCTTTCGGTATGGCCTTGGTAGCCGGAAGAAATCGCGTCCCAAGACCGGCTACAGGAATGACAGCTTTACGTATTTTCATAGAAACCTCTATTTCTGAACACAGTCCAGATAATAATTATAAAAATTTTATTCACTCCGATTCTCCATGTTTAACATGAAAAATTCGGGCAGTATGGTATGTATTATGCGGCACAGGTGCTGCTCATTGCCACCTGTTTCTTAGTTTTTTCAGCCGGCTGTTTCTGATATAGATTCAATCACGCAATTGGTTCACCGGAGATATGCTGACTCATTGATACAGATATGTTCAAATGCTTCAACTCATTGAAGACAGAACATATTCTATGGATCTACCAACACCGGTATGCAGGATTGAGATAAAATATACTCCAGCCGCTGTCAAGGCATGTAGACATTTACCATACTTTATCAAGGACATCCATTTTTTTTAGTACTCTTTCCTCAATGGCATCAAATTCCGAACAAAAGAACCCGAAAATGAACAGTTCCATCTCTTATCCGGCAGGGTTGCCGATCACGGCTCGTAAAGAGGATATAATCAACTCTCTTAAAACTAATCAAGTCACCGTTATTGCAGGAGAAACAGGGTCAGGAAAAACCACCCAGATACCCAAAATGTGTCTTGAGGCATTCCCCGACAATCACCGGTTGATCGGCTGTACTCAACCACGTAGAATCGCGGCCTCAACTGTGTCAGCCAGGGTCGCTGAAGAACTTGGTCGGGAAGAAGGATTTGTAGCTTACAAGGTTCGGTTCCATGATCATACCACCCGGTCAACCCGAATAAAATTCATGACAGACGGTGTACTGCTCGCAGAAACCAGGCAGGACCCCGATCTCCTGAAATATGATGTTATCATTGTAGACGAAGCCCATGAACGCAGCCTGAACATTGATTTTCTCCTCGGTTATCTCAAAAACCTTCTTGCCAGACGGTCTGACCTGAAGCTTGTAATCACTTCGGCAACAATTGATACCCAGGCCTTTGCAGAACATTTTAACCATTGCCCGATCCTGAACATCGAGGGACAGACCTACCCCGTCAAGATTCGCTATTGCCCACTGCCGGCGGAAATCATTGAAGAAAGAGAGACCGTTCTTGAGCACTGCGTTGCAGTAATTCGTGATCTTTTCGTGAAAGAATTGCCTGGGGATATCCTTGTCTTTCTCCCGACGGAACGTGATATAAGAGAATGCTGCACTCTTCTTGAAAAATATATCAACTCCGCTGTTATTCTACCCATGTTTGGCAGGCTCCATGCAGCAGACCAGCGGAAGATATTTCAATCATTTAAAAAACCGAAAATCGTCGTTGCCACCAATGTGGCCGAAACGTCGATCACGGTTCCCGGAATCCGATATGTAATAGATTCAGGGTTGGCCAGAATTTCACGATACAACGTCCGCTCAAAGACGACCAGCCTTCCTGTAACAAAAATAAGCAGAGCCAGCTGCAACCAGAGGAAAGGCAGATGTGGCAGGATTGGACCGGGAATTTGTGTCCGTCTCTACTCGGAGGAGGATTATGAGGCAAGACCCCAGTATACACTTCCGGAAATACAACGTTCGAACCTTGCAGAAGTCATCCTGCAGATGATTGCTCTCAGGCTTGGTCACCCTGCAGATTTCCCTTTTATTGATCCCCCCCACTCCAATGCTGTCAGGGAAGGGTACCGTCTCCTCCGAGAACTTGGAGCAATTGATGCGAAAAACCGCCTGACTGGAACAGGCCGGATTATGGCTGACCTTCCCATTGATCCCTGTATCTCTCGCATTATTATTGCTGCAAAAGAATCCAACTGTCTTCGTGAAATTAAAATTATCTCTGCCATTCTTGCTATCCAGGATCCGAGAATCCGTCCGGCGGAACGGGAACAGGATGCGGATATTGCCCATAAAATCTTTGCCCATCCCCATTCTGATTTCATATCTCTTTTAAACATTTGGAACCAGTTTCAGATCTTCAGAGAAGAATCCAGATCATGGTCAAAACTTCGAAAGTTCTGCAAATTACATTATCTTTCCTTCCAGCGAATGCGGGAGTGGCTCGATCTTCACGATCAACTTGAGCGAATTCTGAATAAGCGAGAGGGGTTTGCCAATAACAGTGTCGATGCATCCTATGAACAGGTCCATAAGGCGCTTCTACCCGGCTTTCTGCGCAATATTGCCTGTAGAAAAGAAAAAAAAATCTACAAAAACACCCGGGAGCGGGAACTGATGATTTTTCCAGGTTCCCATCAGTTCAGCAGGAGTGGAGAATGGATTGTTGCGGCTTCTTTTATTGAAACCAACAGGCTCTATGCCCTGACCATTGCAACCATTGAACCGGAATGGATTGAAACTGTCGCACCGGATATCTGTAAATATTCCTGGTCTCACCCGGCTTATCATAAAAAAAGCGGTTCTATCATGGCCCTGGAAAACGTATCCCTTTTCGGTCTGCGTATCATCTCAGGTAGAAAGGTAAACTTCGGCAGACGTCATAGGAAAAACCGCAAAGAAGCCCGAGATATTTTTATCAACAGTGCCCTTGTGCAAGGGGAGCTTATTGGGAAATACGCTTTTCTCAAACATAACCTTACCCTGGTCAAATCATGGGAAGAGACGGAAGAACGGTTGAGAACAAGAAACATTGTCGTCGATCCCCTGGTGTTACATGATTTTTATAATGAAAGGTTACCGGAATCAGTGTTTGACCGAAAAAGCCTGAATGGCTTTTTAAAACGTAAAAAAAACAAAACCTTTCTCTTTATGCGGGAAGAAGATATCCTCCTCAGAAAGCCGGGAGAAAACGAACTGGCAGATTACCCACATTCGGTAGCTGTCGGGAATATGACCATTCGCCTCGAATACAATTTTACGCCGGCTGCGATCAATGACGGTGTTACGTTCAGATTGCCGGCAGACTTTGCCCAAAATGTCTCCGAACATTTTTTTGAATGGCTGGTTCCGGGACTGCTTCATGAAAAACTCACCTTTCTTCTGAAAGGACTTCCGAAATCAATACGTAAACAACTGGTCCCGGTCAACAGAACTGTCGATACCATTCTGGATGATATCGATCTTTATCGCGGCTCCTTTTTGGGGCTGTCGAATCCTCCATACTCAAGCATTTCAGGCTACTGATACGTCGATCTGACTGGCCCTCGAATCTTCCTTCACATTTGAAGCCAGGATTTCTCCTCTTTGATGAAAAGGGAAATACTATTGCCAGGGGAAAAGATTTGAAGAAACTTCTTGAGGAAAAAATAATCCGGCCTGTCAATTCCTCAAAAATTCCCACTGATCCCCAAATAACCGCACTGATAAAATCCTGGGAGGAAAAAGAATTTACAACCTGGGATTTTTCCGACCTTCCGAAAGCTCTACCTCTTTATACCACCAGCGGTGATGGCCTCGGATTTCTTTTTCCCTTTCTTTATTTTGTCAAGGAAAAAGGTGTAATAAAGATCAAATTTGAGCGAAACAAGATCACAGCACAGGAAAAAAATCGCACAGGAATGCTGCACCTGTACAGGTTGCAGTTTCCGGGACAGTACAGATCTGTAAAAAAAATGTGCACAACAACCCTTTCCGGTCCCTCAGTTCTCAGTTTCTTCAGCCATGTCAAAAATCGGCAGGAAGTAGTCAAAGTTGTGCTCGATTTTATAATGCGTTCGCTGTTTGACAACCCCGATGGCGAAATTGAATCCCAAACTGTTTTCAGGGAGAAGGTAGCCCGCATTCAGGAAGAAGGTTTTTATCAGGCTGGTGGTGCGATCTGCAATGAATTGCTGAATCTTCTCAGGATTCGAAAAGAAGTTATGGATACAATAGATAAAACTTTTCCGGCGGGAAAAGGGAAAAACAGTTTTCAAAAAGAAAAAAACCTGTTTTTTACCCGACTCCTGGACGATATCTTCTCTCCCTCATTCCTGTTGACCGCTACAAACAAAGAAATTCAGGATCGTAAAAGATACCTTCAAAGTCTTAAAATCCGTGTTGAACGATTTTCAATCAATCCGGCGAAAGATGATGCCAAAGAAAAACAAATTCATCCACATATCATCAACATGCAACAATTAGAAACAAGGGAAAAAGAATTATCAGGTGAAGGAAAAAAACTCCTGGAAGAATATCAGCGGATGGTCGCTGAATTCCGAATTTCTGTGTTTTCGCCCGAAATAAAAACCGCCATGGTTGTTTCGGAAAAAAGACTCCGTCACCTATGGCGGGAAATATCACAAACATGCTGAGGAAACAATGAACAGGGTCTCTTTTGGGGTTCTTCTCTGCCTGTCCGCACTCATCTTACTGCACAACAACCATGCTTTCATCGGTGTACCCGTTTTTGTGGCCGGAATTATTCTCATGAACAGATGGACCCGTAGAAAAAAGTAGTAACCCGTATTTTCCGTGAATATTGTGTCCATTTTGATTTGATTTTATACACTCACAAAGTCAGTTGGGCAGGTATTGTTATCAAATAGATAAAATCCCAACTGTGGCAAAACACCTGCCGAGGTGGGTTTATCAGATAGATCGATTACTGGGTCCACTCTCTGTTCAGGAATATATTGCTGATATAATGGCATGTTTGAGGGAATCCATGTTATATGGTTTGGGGAGGGCACCCATAAAGCCATGTTTTCTGCAATCCTCCATCACCGGGTCCAGAATAGTACCGCTGGTGGCTATGATTTTTAAATTCGGCTCAACTTCCAGCAAAAGTCTGCAGGTGTTTTCCGCGGCTCCTCCCTGCTCTACTGAAAGATCAAGGAGGACTACATGATGTCCCGCATAACCTCTCTTCTTTTCCTCCCGAACGTATTCGAGTGCTTCCCGGCGTGTACCTGCTGTTTTAACAATCACTCCCAGGTGTTCAAGCATAATTTTGCCAATTTGAGCCATCTGCATGTCAGGTTCAACCATCAGCAACTGCAGACCATTGAGGATTTTTTCAACGGGAAGATCCAGTCTATCGGTTGATTGCAGTAATTCCGGGATATACAGTGAAACCATGGTACCTTCCGAAGGTGCCGAGTGCACAACAACATAGCCGCCATGGTTCCGCAAGGTCGCATACACAATGGTAAGGCCCATGCCCATACCCTTCAGGGAACTCCTTTCCTTGGTGGAATAATATGGGTCAAAAACCCTGAACAGATTTTCCTTGTCAATTCCCCGGCCGCAATCCTTTATATCAATTCTGGCATATCTCCCGGCGGGTACATATTGACCCTGAATCAACCGGCGCTGATCAGTTATTTCATGATCAACAACGATTCTGATGGCACTACCATCAGTTGCTTCCAGCGCATTCTGCAATATTTTGCCTATTGCGCCCGCAATTTCCTCGGGATCAACATAAACAAAACAATGATCATGTTTCACTTCGAACTCATAGTTAATCCGAGTATGTTTGGCGAATTCCTGCAAGGTATTCTCAATCAGTGTTCGAATAAGAACCTTTTCCCTGCTGACTATACCGAAATTGGAAAAACAGGAAATCTGCCTCGTCAGATCTACTGCAACAAGAGCCGCTTTCTGGGCGTATTGAATCAGTTTTTCCCTCTCGGAAAAATCAAGAGTCTCTCCCCTGGCAACCACAATATCCAGATTTCCACAGATTACCGTAAGAAGATTGTTAAAATCATGGGCAACCCCACCGGCCATCAGGCTCATTGCATCCATTTTGGTAATCAGCCTGACCGCGTTATCCAGTTCCCGCCTCTCTTTCTCAGCCTGGAACTGGCGGGTAATGTCCCTGAGAATACACAGGCCGAAAACATTTTCATTTATTTTTTGTTGCCGAGCTTTATTGTCCGGCCATGCCGGTTTATCCGATATCGCTACAAATGAAGCAGTGAGAATCCTGTCATTCAATTCAAGGGGATTCTTCTCAATAATTTCCAGAGATTCCAATCGACGGGCAACAAGATTTTTTTTAATCCAGTCATCAATATCTGCCTGAAAACTTCCCCATGAGCAAATTTCCGACAGGACGACACCGATAATTTTTTCTTCACCCAGATCAACAATTTCCAGAGCAGCTCTGTTAGCTGAAACAACTTTCCCCTCAACATTTAATTCGATAATACCTTCAACAAGATTATCTAGAATTTTATCGAGATGCCTTTTTTCCAGCAACAGTTCCGTTGTCACCTCAGAAGGTTTCAGTCCCTTGGGGATCCTGGCATCTCTTTCTATTTTCTCATTGTTCTTACTTTTTTTTCTGTTTTCACTCCTGTATTCTCTTAACGCATCCTGGAGATGGTTTCGTATCTCGTTCAGATTTCCTTTGGCTATGCAGAGGTCACAATCAGTTTCACTGAAAATTCTGTCACTGTCCTCCAGAACTGTCGCAGAAAGGACAACAATATATACATCTCTGTATTTTTTGGTTCTACGAAGTATTTTACAGAGCTGTTCACCGCTTACCTGGGGCATAATCAGGTCTGTAAAAACAATATCAGGATGAAATTCTTCCAGTATTTCTATAGCATGCAGCCCATTCTCTGCTGTTTTGACAACACAGTTTTCCCTATGCAGCAGTGTAGAAATCAATTTCAGTAAAACCGGATTGTTGTCAACTACCAGGGCATTGATCTTCTTATCCATCCTTCCCAGCTCCAAGGCCATCCTCTGCACATCCATCTTCCCTTCAGGTTCGGGATTCAGGGATAAATCACTCCTGTTCAGAAGAATCTCCAACTCCACGATTGACTGTCCATTCTTCAATGTCTTTCATTAACTGTATCATATCCACAGGTTTTGTAAAAACTTTCCACGCCCCAAGATGTTCGGCTATAGTCAAATAAGACCCAGGAGCAATCTTCCCTCCTCCTGAAATGGCAATAATTCCAATCTCCGGAAATTTATCATTAAAGAGAGTAATGGTCTCAATCCCCTCCTGAACCGGCATAATCAGATCACAAATCAGCATGTCCACAGGGGTTTTCTCCTGGATCGCCATTCCTTCCCTTCCATCTGCGGCATCGTAGACTTCATACCCGGCACGTTCCAGCCACATGCGAAACAGTTCACGGATTATTTCATCATCATCAATTATCAATATTTTCATACTGCTCTTTCCACTCACAATCACACCTGAATACTCTTCTCATACTCTTTGCCAAAAACCACGTCCCTGAAAAACATAATCATTCTTTTTCTTCTTTTAGACATCTTTAACTGTTCCGGTATCAAATCCGTGCTGCTTATCTTCATGACAGACATCTTGTACTCTATATGTGTCGCCAGCCTGTTATCCAGATACCATGCATACATCAGTCCCATCAGTAAACCGGGTGGTGTAAACCCCTCTCCCCGGTTCACCAGCCTGGTATAATGATTTTCGTCTCCTGTTGAACACATCCTGGCCAGTTTTAAAAATGCATCAAGCTGCATGGGATCGAAAAAACAACATCTCTCTTCTTCATGGCGAAGAAAAAGATGATAAGCACGACCTAAAAACAACCCGTCAACCTTAATATCCGCCATTTCCTTTTCAGCCGCATAATTACCCAGCAGAGATTCTCCCAGGGCAATCATCAGGGCCACTTCAAACTTTGATTGGACGCCAAACTGATCTTCTCGAATTTTAATACAGCTATCTTCAGGATCATAGAAAGAAAAAACATTATCCCACCTCTGATCCCTGTTCCACTCTGACTTGTCAATGCAGTGCAATCCCTTTATATATTCAAGGTGAGCCAGAGGAATTACAGGATGACTCCACAGAATCTCGCAGGAATCTTCTTTCACCTGTCCAATATTTATATATTTTTCACAACCGACATGGGTAATTTCCAGACCGTCCAGCCAACCATTAATTGCACTGTAGCGCTGAAATGGAAAAGGCCTGCTACAGAAAACCCGACTTACCGGATTTCCATTGAAAACCTGTTCCCGGTCTGAACTCTCTTCCCTGTTTTCTTCCCGACAATCCTTGGCAATATTATTTTTTCCAAAACAATTCCGGCCGTTAAACAATGCCAACACAGCCTGTGCCAGGGTATCAGGATCATGTTGGATAACATTATCATTTTTCAGGGCATATCTTGAATACACGCCACATTCAATGGGATAATAGTGCTGACTGTTCAGGACCTCCCTGTCCAGGAATATGGGAATCTTTCCTTCCACGGCATAACGTTGCAAAATAGATGCCGGGATGTTTTCGAGAGAAACACAGATAACTTCATTGAATAGATCTTCAGTCCCTCCGGGTATGTTTTTTTCATAGGCTCTGATCATATCTGAAACATGAAATTTTCTTTCAGGATCAGCAATACTGTGATCTGTCTCCCCGGCCTGTACCCACAGATTGGAAATAAGAATCTTGAGAGCCTTTCTGTTTCTCCTTACTGCATCCGCCATCCCGGCCACCTTGAAAACCGGGATGATTGAAGAATAAAGACTGCCCGGAGCAAGAATAATAATATCCGCACGGGCAATCTCCTCATAAACTTCTCTATGTACACGAACATCATCAAAAAAACTAACATGGACACTCTCAACGGGCACTCCCCGCTCCGCCTTGCTCAACCTGTCCTCACCAACACTTTCCACTCCATTTGTATAGCGAACCTTTAATTCGGCCAGGGTTGTGGTACAAGGCATAACTGCACGTTCCCCCGCCCCCAGAAATTCCCCCATCAGATTCAGTCCGGAAAACAATGCCTTGTGAAGAAGACCTGGTCTATTTGCAAGCTCAGAATTGTCTATTTCCATATCAATTTCACGGTAAATGGCAGCAACAACGAGGAGATTTCCGAAACAGTGAGGACGTTTGAGAGTTTCGGCCAACCTGGTATCGGTAAAAAGATGTGACACCAGTTGCCGTATATAATTATTTAATAATGACGGCAGAAAATCGAGTCTGGCCAGAATGGCAACGAGATCCGAAAGTTCCAGCGATGTTTTCCCTGGAGAACGATAATTGAACAGTTGATGCAGTATTTTTGCGATTTCATCAGCCTGACCGTCAACAATCGAGTATCTCTCTTTGAGTCTGCTCAGTTTTACGGAAGAAAGCAGGACATGACGGATATCACCAATTGCAATAAGAGGAAGGTCCTTCAACAGTTGTCCGGTAGACCCGCCATCATCAGTCACACAGACAATGGAACTTGTATTTGGAAAAATCTCCTTCAAACCACAAAAGGGGTTCTTAATCCAGGTCGAACGCCGGCTGTCACCCCCGATAAGATTGGAAAGACCTGTCCCTCCACCAAATACAACTACCCGGACATCTTCAACATTTTTACTGAGAAGTTCATTTCTCAAATCTGTCAGCAGTTTTTTCCCGGGGTTCTGCACATTTTCAGGGACACCACGAAGAACCAGATCTACCAGTTTTTCCCGAAGATCTCTCTGGGGAAGATAATCCATCGGTGAAAGCTGAACTTTTCTGATCTCGTTTAGTATACTTTTAACGTAATTGCTCACAGGGCAGGCAACCTCGTTGTATCAATCATTGTATTTGTAACAGGTTACAGGATTTGTAACTCTGTGTTTTCATCTACCTTACCTCTGAACACTTACGTTCTCTTCCTGCAACTGTTGCTCCACCCTTACAAGATCCTCAGGGTATCAACTTCTATGGAATCGTGTTTTGTGATGGTGACCTTTATCTTATATCCATATTCCAGAGCCCTCAACTGCTCCAGTTTTTCATAGCGCTCCCATTCTCCTTCCGGTAAGGCCACAAAAGACAGCAGAAAACCTTTGCGGTATGCATAAAATCCAAGATGTTTATAGTATGTCGGTTTTTCATCCATTTCTGGATTTCTCTGGAAAGGAATGGGAGACCTGGAAAAATAGAGCGCATTATTATCCCTGTCAAAGACGGTCTTAACATGATTTGGGTCTTCAATTTCTTCGGGTCTAATAATTTTATAGATCAGTGTTGACATGGGTAAAGCGGGATCCTCAAGCAATGGCCCAGCCACCTGTTCTATGACCTCTGCTGCAAAAAGAGGTTGATCTCCCTGGATGTTCACCACAACATCATGCTCTGAAATTTCCAGTAGTTCTGCCGCTTCAGCCAGCCTGTCTGACCCGGAGACATGATCGTTACGAGTCATGACGACTTCTCCTGCAAACCCTCGAACACAATCGGCTATTCTTGTATCATCCGTTGCCACAACAACCCTGCTTAACAGCGATACCGCCTTTGCCCGTTCAACCACGTGTTGAATCATAGGTTTGCCAGCAATAAGAGCAAGCGGTTTGCCTTTAAATCTGTTGGATTTGTATCTCGCAGGAATTATAGCTATAACTTCCGGTTTTGTCTGTGCCATGGTAAAGTATCGGTAAATAGGTAAGTTATCAGGTTTAAGGTGTATGAAAACATAAAGTTACAAATACTGTAACCAGTTACGTTAAGAGTTTATCTGAAAATTCTACTACGGAAGGTGCTTTAGCCGCAGTAGGATTTTCATCTGGTTATTGCGCCGGAGGGTATAAATAATCGAACCATTTGATCCGGGCATGCCGGTTTTTATCAATTTTCAGGAACAAGAATCATCGTGAACAGTTTTTTTCCAATATATGTTTCATCTACAATAAATTCTCCAACAATTCTACAAAAAGCAAAAGATCTGTCCCTTAATCTCGGAATTCCTTACCTTCCCTTTGCCGATCTACCACGCCAGGGAGTTATTTTAGCATATACTGAAATAGGATTACAGCTCCTTTCCTGTAAAAAATCAGGCAAAGACCAAACTCTTCTCCATGTCGATTTTATCAGGGGGAAAAACGGATACCGGCATACAAGAAATCTGACCACCAAACAATCTCTTGCCAGGGCGGCAGGAATCAGACCAGGTGTACGTCCATCGGTCCTTGACGCAACGGCAGGTCTTGGAAGTGACAGCTTTGTCCTGGCCTGCCTGGGTTGCACCGTACATATGCTTGAAAGATCACTGGTTCTCCATGCACTTCTTGAAGACGGCCTGAAGCGCGCTGCACAGCACCCCAAGACAAAAACAATCGTTGAGAAAAAAATGCGCATCTTCCATAAAAACGCAATCTCATATCTGCAGAAAATGACTGCCGTATATGACACAATTTATCTTGACCCGATGTATCCACACCGCTCCGGAAAAGCCCTTAACAGGCAGACCATGCGGATAATACGTGACCTGGTTGGGAACGATGAGGACAGCAGTTTTCTGCTGGAGATTGCATGCACGAAGGCAAAAAAAAGAGTTGCCGTAAAAAGGCCAAAAGGTGCCGAATATCTGGCACAGAGTCCTCCTTCTTTTATGATAAAATCAAAAAACAGCAGGTATGATATATACCTGATGTCAACCTGAACCGTTCAATGGTAACTGGTTACAGGATTTGTAACTCTATGTTTTCATCTACCTTGTGTCTGTAAGTGATCTGCAATACCCCTGAAGATGTCACCTGTGATATTTTTCTCCCGCTTTTATCGTGTATGCCCTGTACAGCTGTTCCATCAGAAAAAGCCTGATCATATCATGGGGGAACGTCATTTTTGAAAAGGATAGAACCAGATCCGCCGCATCAATAATCTCATCCGAAAGCCCGTCAGGTCCACCGATAAGATAGACTGCATCTTTCACTCCCCGCATTTCCAGATCCATTATTTTTTTGGCAAATCCGGTGGAAGTGAACTGAGTGCCCCGGGAATCCAGGGCAATTTTGCAGGCACCGGCGGGCACTGCCTGCAGCAGAATTTTCCCCTGGTTTTTTTTTTGATTCCCTCCGGATTTCCGGCCCTTTTTCTCTTTCAGGATTTCAATGGATATAGAGGTATAGTGACGCAGACGCAGACGATATTTCTCAATGCCCTGTTCAAGAAACATCTCTCCGGTCTTACCAAGGAAAAGCAGTTTATGGTTCATATTTTTTTATCCGTACAGCAAACAGGTCAGCACTGTACAAATCCATTCTCAATCAGTTTCCTGAAAATCTCACAGAATATATCATATCCCTTTTCTTTTTTAATTCCCGGACACGATTCAGAAATAGCCATGAAATTGGCTTCATCGTCAAGAATTGAAGGGTGCAGGGGCCACTGGCCGCATCGCCATGGGCGCCCCTGGTGGACAGTACAACCTTCATCATAAAAAATACAATGCCCGTCAACTGTTTTCATCTGGACACAGTTCCCGGTTACACGCCAGAATTTCCTTTTCACCTTTTCTTCGTCCATTGAAAGAAAAGCTACCATTCTTTCCCTGTCGTCAGCATCAAGGGAAACCGTTGTTTCTCCATGACAACAAAATCCGCACCTCGTGCAGACAAAAATATCCGATACATCAACCACAACGTTCTCCTTGTAAAACGGGAAACAGAAAAGAAGAAAAATAAACCCGTTCAATCATTACCGATTTATTTGTCAGGCATACCCTATGACATCTTCAAAGGTTGTGATATCAATACCAAACTGCATGGCTGCAGCCTTCCACTTCATGGAATCCTCAAGAGAAAAAATAATGGAATCATCCCCCGGCACATTCAACCAACCATTGGCGACAAGCTCATTCTCCAGCTGACCGGGGCCCCATCCGGTGTAGCCGAGTATAAAGAGATAATTGTCAGGCCCCCTGCCCCGGGAGATATCTTCCAGGACCCTGGTCTCACGGGTCAGTGAAACTGTCTCGCTGATTTCAAGTTTATGCTCTGTTTCATAATTTGATGAAAAAAGAATAAATGCTGATTCCATCTCCACCGGCCCTCCAATGTAAACGGGCGGCAATTCCATATCGGGTATTTCCATCCCGGCCCCCTGCAGGATTTCCGGCAGGGTAAACAACGGATGTGGCTGATTTACTGCGACTCCCATTGCACCTTCACTGTTATGGGCACATATATATATCACATGTTCTTCAAACCGGGGATCCGGCATCTGCGGCGTGGATATAAGAAAGCTCCCCGTAAGAGAATCACCCTGAATAGAACTATTTTTCATAGTAAATCCAACATATTAGTCAAACATCTGTTTTATCGTTCTTTTCACTTTATAGTTTAGCAGACTGCAAGTATAATCGTCAAGGATCTCATTACTGCTCCGGCAAAAGCTCTTCTGTCCACGTCTGCATTCCGGCTGGATAGACGCATTTTGCCGGTCCCGACAATTCCACATGGAATAAAGATAATCATATGTCCGCTGATTTAAAGAAAATTCTTGAATGCTGTCACCATGACCCTTTTTCCTATCTTGGCGTCCATTTTTCTCAGCCGACCGTGGATCGTGTAACCATCAGAACCTTCCAGCCCCACGCATCAAGGGTGAGTCTTCTACTGTCAAATGATACATTTCCCATGGGAAAAACTGCTCCCGAGGGAATTTTTGAACTGGTTCTGGAAAAAACACAGCTTTCCGACCCGGATCTCTCACCATTCAACTACCAGTATGAGATTGAATATGAGAGTGGTGTCTCACTGAGAATCAATGATCCTTACAGGTTTCCCGTTCTACTGGGAGAAATGGATCGCTATCTCTTTAATGCCGGCAGGAATTACAAACTCTACCATCATTTCGGCTGTCATCCCTGCACTGTTGAACATGTCTCCGGTTGCCTCTTCAGGGTCTGGGCACCAAACAGCATGGCTGTCTCCGTCATTGGAGATTTCAATGGCTGGGATGGACGAGTCCATCAAATGAGATCCCTTGGTATTTCCGGGGTATGGGAACTGTTTATCCCCAATATCCATGAAAACGAACGATACAGGTATCATATCAGGACAGGTTCCGGTGCAGTTCTGGAAAAATCAGACCCCTTTCAATTTTACGGTGAACTTCGGCCGGCAAATGCATCCATTACAAGAAAACTTGATTGCTATCAGTGGAAAGATCAACACTGGCAGCAACAGAAAAAAACATCTTTTCCCTACACCTCCCCCATCTCCATTTATGAACTGCACCCGGGCTCATGGAGACGGGACCCGAACAACCACGAACGTTTTCTCACTTTCAGGGAACTGGCATCCGAGCTGATCCCCTATGTAAAGGAACTTGGTTTCACACATGTTGAGCTTATGCCGGTCATGGAACACCCTCTTGATGAATCATGGGGATACCAGGTGACTGGTCCATTCAGTATAACTTCACGATACGGCACACCCGAGGATTTCATGTTTTTTGTGGACTCGTGTCACCAAAACAACATAGGCGTCATCCTGGACTGGGTTCCTGCCCATTTCCCCAAGGATCCCCACAGTCTTGGCAGGTTCGACGGCACCCCGCTCTATGAGCATGAAGATGAAAGAAAGGGTAGTCATCCCGACTGGGGTACGTTTATCTACAATTATGGCCGTAATGAAGTCAGTAATTATCTCATTGCCAATGCACTGTTCTGGCTCGATGTCTACCATATTGACGGTCTGCGGGTTGATGCGGTAGCGTCAATGCTCTACCTGGACTACTCAAGGCAGGATGGGGAGTGGATCCCCAATCAATACGGTGGACGGGAGAACCTTGAAGCAATAGAATTTATCCGACATCTGAATTCTATCCTCTATGATTTCTATCCGGATTCGCTTCTTATTGCAGAGGAATCCACCAGCTTTCCGGGTGTTTCAAAACCTGCTGACAAGGGAGGTCTGGGCTTCGGGTTCAAGTGGGATATGGGGTGGATGAACGACACGTTATCCTATTTCTCAAAGGATCCCCTCTACAGAAAATTTCACCATGGCCAACTTACTTTCTCAATGATGTACGCCTATACTGAGAATTTTATTCTTCCCCTCTCCCATGACGAAGTCGTCCATGGCAAGCGTTCCCTCCTTGAAAAAATGCCGGGAGATGAATGGCAGCAATTTGCAAACCTGCGCCTGCTCTTTTTTTCACAATGGATGCATCCTGGAAAGAAACTGCTCTTTATGGGGGAGAATTCGGCCAGCGATCTGAATGGAACTGTAAACAGAGCCTTGACTGGCACCTGGTCCAGGCAAACATCCTTCACGGTCAGTTACAGCATTTTATAGCAGCACTGAATCACATCTACAAAACGACTCCTGCGCTCTGGGAAAGAGACCACACAAGTGATGGTTTTCAGTGGCTCAATCTGAATGATGAGGATAATTCAATAATTGTCTATGGGAGGTTCGGTAACAACAGGAAAAAACATATCGTCTGTGTTTTTAACTATACTCCCCAGACCTTTAATCGTTACAGTATCAAAATGCCCTGTCCAGGTAACTACCGGATAATTTTCTGCACAGATGACAAAAAATTTGGAGGATCCGATTTTCTTAAAAGCGAAAATTTTCTGTCAAAAGAAATGGGGAAACAGGGCGAATACCAGGCAGAAATAGAAATACCCCTCTTGGGGGCATGATTTTACAACAAATTTCCGAAGAAACCAGCATTGCCGGACCAAATGGCCCAGCAATTTATGCCCTGTAGGTACAAAAAACAAACAAAAATCCGACTGCAGCAAAAATACTTTCTGTGGCAGGATTTTCAGATAAAAAATATAAATTCAATACCAGGTGACCACATGAGCAATTATTCGATTCATCCTCCAGGCGATAAAGTAAAAAAGGCTATCAGAGAATTTTCTGAAAAAGTTCAAGAATTTCCCGATAAAACCCGCCAGGAAATTCTCCATGAAGTTGAACTTAAATACGATCTTTCTCCCCAGGAGTGTGAATTTCTCAACAACCATTTCCAGAAAGAATAGTGCCGGACCGACTGTTTTATTCAATCCACTGCCTTTTATTTCCCGTCCTGTTGCCTGTGGCGACAAGCAGTTCGAAATAAAAGGCCTCTGTCTCCTCGCACATTGCCTGGGCAGTGAACCGCTTTGTAACCCGTTTCTTCCCCTTCTCGCCCATCAGGTTCAGTTCTTCCCTTTCCATCGCCAGAGCTTTATTAATGGCCCGACCCAGGTCTTTTGCATCTGAAGGTTTGACCAGCCAGCCATTTTCACCATGAACTACAGTCTCCAGACTACCTCCATGGGCCGTGGCTATTACCGGTTTCCCCATGGCCATGGCTTCAACAGTCGTTCTGCCGAACGCTTCAGGCTCAAGAGAGGATGTTGAAAGAACAATGTCGGCCAGCATAAAGGCTGCTGGCATATCACTGCAGTGACCGACCAGGGAAGCTTTTCCTTGGAGATTATTTTCAGACAGCAGCTTATTGAGCTCCTCAGTGTATCCTGGATTACCCAGTGTATCTCCCACTAGAACAGCCTGGTAATTTCTGTTTTTGACATACCGAAGACTGTTGAGAAAAACCTCCTGACCCTTAAGTCTTGTCAGTCTTCCCGGCAGCATTAATATTTTTTTGTTTCGATCAAGTTGCCATTTTTCCTCAAGTTCTTTGACTCTTGCACCCGAAACCCTGCGAGGATCAAAATACTTGGAATCCACCCCTCTGAAAATAAGACGAACCCTTTTTCTCCTGCCATAATTGTTGAAAATATGTTCTTTAATACTTCTGGAAATGGCAATAACACCTTCCCCTTTAGTCATGATTGCGCTATAGGCATTGACCGAATAGAACCCGTGAAAAGTAGTCACCAGAACAGGACGTTTCCTTTTCGGGATGCTTTTCCAGGCCAGGTAACCGATCCAGGCAGGCATTCTTGACCGGAGATGCAGCACATCCACGTGTTTTTCCATCAACAATTTTCGTAATGGAAGAATATGAAAGAAAGCTGAAGGTGTTTTTGAACCAATTTTTTTTGTGATATGTTCACTCCCGTCTTTTTCAAGCTCTTCAACCAGCCTGCCTCCGGCAGAAAGCACAATGGAACGATGCCCTTCTGAACAAGATAACGCCCCATCTCCAGGGTTCCCCTCTCGACTCCACCGCTGTCCAGTTCCGGCAGCAACTGCATGACAGTCAGACGAGATAATTTTTCTTCCGTAATCTTATGACGATAAAGGTGACGATAAAGATCTACGGTTTTTTCACACATGCTGTCGGCAGTGAAATGGTTGTTAACCCACTGCAACCCGTTCTGTCCCAACTGCCCGGCCCTGTCAGGATCTGAAATGGCTTCTTTAATGGCAACAGCCATTTTTTTCGAATCCAATGGAGGAACAAGCCATCCCGTTTTACCCGGAAGTACTGTTTCGAGACTCCCCCGTGGGCCGTGGCTATTACCGGTTTTCCCATGGCCATCGCCTCGATCGCCACCTTACCGAAAGCTTCAGGCTGGGTTGAACTCGCAGAAACAACAACATCAGCCAGCAGCAGGGCTGCGGGCATATCAGAACAGTGACCAACAAGTTTCACCTGTTCTTCCAGACCATGGGCACGGATCTTATCTCGAAGCTTTTTAGTAAACGATGAATTTTCATTAGTATCACCAATGCACAGGGCATAAAAGTCATGCTCTTTAATATGGGCGAGAGAGTCGATAAAAACCTCCTGCCCTTTCCACTGTGTCAATCTTCCTGGCAGCACAACCACTGCCTTATTTTTATCTGAAAGTCCCCATCTCTGCCGAAGATCATCAACTCTTTTTCGGCTAACATGATCGGGAGAAAATTCCTGGACATCAAAGCCGCCATGGATCAAATTTATCCGTTTTTCATCTACCGGATAATTTTCCAGAATATGCTTTTTAATTGTTTCCGAAACTGCAACAACCCGCTCCCCTTTTGTCATAATACAGGAGTAGGAATTAACAGAATAAAAACCGTGGAACGTGGTGATCAAACAGGGGCGCTGTTTCTCAGGAAGGAGTTTCCAGGCAAAATACCCGACCCAGGCGGGCAATCGCGAACGCAGGTGAAGAATATCAACCTCTTCTTCAAGGAGAAACTTTCTCAGTTTCAGAACATATTGCAGACAACGTATGGATTTTTCACCGATATAGGGCCAGTGTACGTGAATTCCACCACTTTCCTTTAACAGGGGAACTAACCGTCCACCATCTGAAATAACAATTGATCTGTAACCGTTCTTGGCCAGGTAAACAGCGAGGTCAATGGTTTCTCCCTCCACGCCTCCTTCGTCCAGTTCCGGTAACAGCTGTACTATCGTGAGTTTCTTGACCACCATTTCTGCAAAATTATATCAGCACATCTCTGTGCTTCGTTGAAATTTTCATGAACAGACCATTCTTTTTTCCTCTTGGTCCAGCCCTCAAATGAAAGAACAAAACCTTTATCTTCAAGAAATGCTATACTCTTTTTAAATTTGTTATTCTTTTTTTTCCATTGAACTGGAAGAACACCTACTTTGCAGCCGGCAGTGAGTGCTTCATGGATCATGGATACCGAATCTGCAGTAACCCAGACAACCGAGGCCCTATCGTATTGCTGCTCCACCCAACCCCGGGGTGTATCCTCAAACCTGAAAAATGAAAGGCATGAATGGACGGCTGCGAGATCCTCTACCATTTTCACAGTTTTAACAGGTGTTCTTGGCGAGGAAGAAATAACCCACTTTATCGAATTGTCCCTTTCGAGAATTTTTTCAAGACAGGTAATAATCTTATCGTCCTCCCACCTGTGACTCTTTTCATCAATACCGCCAAGCAGGATCAGACCGTGTCCGGAACAGTGTTTTCCCCTGTCAACAGAACAATTGGGCGGCCCAAGGGTTGTCACAATATTGCCTCCGTCCTTCAGTCCGTCATGGGCCGGAACAAAACAGAGATCAAAGCCCTTTCTGTAGATCCGATCCGGTGCCATACAGGTGATTGCCGGCACATTATATCGTTTTTTAAAAAGAAGGACGTGAAGGTGCGTTCCGCTTCCTGTTCCCATGACCAGGGCAGGCTTTAAATGGGTATCCGCGAGCAAACCAGCTTTTGAAAACAGTATCCTGAACAGGGCCGGAATCGTCCCAGGAGCCGACAGTCGGGAAACGGGAATCTCAGAGACCTGTACAGTTGCCTTTTCCCCCAGAGCCCGGAGTATTCCCCTGCTCTGCTTTTCATGGCCTGGTCGGCCATCCAGGAAGCAGACCACATGTATTTCGGCTTCACTGCTGGATTTCATAGGATTTCATCTTGGGAACAGCTGTTGCAGGAAAAACATAACCGAACAGGAATATGCAACGTTATGGTGATACAGCTGGAACCGGTATTCGGTCACAGGTGCCTGAGATTTATACAGGCCTGTTCACTGCAGTCAGCCTGTTTATACATAAACTATCTTCTTTTCTGCCCTGGAGCCGGCACACCACCGCTTCTTCTGCCTCCACCAGCCAATTTGACAATTATCTGATTGGATTTCTGCAGGCGAACGGTCATTGTCTTGAAGAGATGATTGGTGACATCCGGGTATTTCTCTATAATTTCATCTATTTTATCCCCGGGAAATCGTTTTACCGTACACCTTCCCTGGGACACAATGGAAGCTGTTCTATGTTCACCTGTGATTGCTGCCATTTCCCCGAAATATTCACCGGGTTCCGTCAATTCGGCAATTTTTTTACCTCCCTTTATGACGGTGAGAGAGCCCCGAATCAGTTTGAAGAAATCGATATCAGTATTACCTTCCCGAATAATAACATCCCCATCCTCATATTGTTCCTGATCCGGATTGACCAGATAGGCCGGCAGACTTTCCTTGTGAGCGACAGTTCGTCTCAGCGCTTCGTCTACACTGGTAATTCCTTCTCTTACCTTCTGCAAAGCTGCATCCCTGAGCGGTGTCATTCCCTCCTGGACTGCAATTTTCCTTAACTGGTCTTCTGGTACTTCGGCATTAATTGCCTTGGCCACTTCATCGGTAACCTCCATCAGCTCAAAAAAACCGACACGCCCCCTGTAACCGAGACCATTGCACTCTGAACACCCTCCAGGACCATAGATCACGACCGTATCAACCTCGTCCTCATGAAATCCCATGGACAACAGCTCATTTCTGTCATATTTGACCACTTTTTTACAGTCCGGACACAATCGTCGTCCCAGTCGCTGGGACAGTACCATGGTAACGGAGGAGGCCAGCATATAGGCTGGAATACCGATGTCCACCAGACGACCAATCGTTGCAGCACTGTCATTGGTATGCAGGGTTGAAAAAACAAGATGACCGGTCATGGCTGCTTTGATGGCGATTTCAGCGGTGTCCATGTCTCGTATCTCACCGACCATGATAATATCCGGATCCTGTCGCAGAAATGCCTTCAGGGCTGCCGCAAAAGTCATTCCGACTTCAGTGTTGACGTTTACCTGATTTATTCCCTTGAAGTTGAATTCCACAGGATCCTCTGCCGTGAGGATTTTAATATCTTCACTGTTCATGGAATTCAAGGCGGAATAGAGGGTAACCGTCTTACCCGAACCTGTAGGGCCGGTTACCAGAAGCAGACCCTGGGGCCTGTTGAGGCACCGTTTCAGCATTTCAAAGGTTTTTACCTCAAATCCCAGCTGAGTCAGATCAACATTCAGGGAACCTTTGTCAAGAATACGCAATACGACGGATTCGCCGAAAAGAGTTGGAAGAGAGGAAACTCGAAAATCAACAGAACGATTACGCCCCATTCTCATTTTGATACGCCCATCCTGGGGAACGCGCCGCTCGGTAATGTCAAGCCCAGCGAGGATTTTCATCCTGGCAACCAGTGCATTTTTGATGGTCAACGGCAGGTTCATGGTTTTAAAAAGAGATCCGTCTTTCCTGTACCTGACCTGCATGTTCTTTTCATACGGTTCTATATGGATATCAGAAACCCCTTCCTGGACGGCCTTTACGAGTATACCATTTACAAGTTTGATAATAGGTGCATCAGAAGCAGCGTACTGATCGGCGATATCCTCTTCCTCATCACCCTCAATCTCAAAATCATCAGCGGCTTCGGCAACAATGGACCCGAAATCATCCACCTGGGTAATATCCAGATCTTCCTCCGCCTCCTCCTGCTCCCCGAAAAAGGATCTGGCCTCCTCATCATCGATTCCATAATATTTCCGGAAGGCTTCAACAATATCCTCTTCTGTGGAAACACAGACGGAAAGCTCCTTGTGAATCAGATCCTGCAATTCTTCCACTGCCGTCACATCGGACGGTTCAGCCATTGTTATCTGTAGAGTATTACCGGCAATTCTCAGGGGGAATGCCATATACTCCTTTGCCTTTTCATAGGGAAGGAGGTTTACAGCATCTTTGGATGGTGGTTCCTTTTTAATGACGACAGCCGGGTAATTGTGCTGCCTGCTTAAAAATGTAAAAACAGTATCATTATCGATGTACTCAAGCTGCCTGAGAATGGCACCCAGCCGACCTCCGTTTTTCTGCAGATGTTTTTTAGCTGTTTCCAGCTGACTGGGGGTGATATAGCCGGCCTTACTGAGAAGTTCACCTATTTTCAATTTCCCTGCTCCGGACTGATCCTTCACAGTCCTGCGCATTGATGATTTTCTCATTACCTTGGTTCGTTGCAAAGCCATAGCGTTTTACCTGAAAAATTCAATTAACACCCCACAAAGGGGTATAAGTGCCTTGAAAATAAACCTAATCATCTAATTTCAAAAAACCTTCCCTGATTTCTTGTTTTTTATGACAGAAATTCAGGAGTAAGGCACTCAATCCAACTCACTGTCTCTGATATACAGGAAGTTTCCCCAAACAACTGAATCCAGAGCAGTTTCATAATAAAGTTCTTTTGTTTCTCTGCTGAAGATATAACCCGAATTCCTCATGACCACCGTGCTAATATTTATATGATTTTATACATTCACAACTGTCAGCCAGGTAAGCACAGACTCCAAAACATATTTTCTTTACATCGCCTGAACTGAGAAGAATTGCGAGCTGAAGTATCAACACCTTAATACAATATCATCTGGACCCATGAATTACCAGTCTTGCCGAATAGATATCGTCACAATTATATCGGATAATCTAAAAATGAATAAGAGTTATTTCCAGATTTGTATATTTTTTATGCTTATTTTTCAACATATTGAGAGAGAATAATAGAAATTCCGTATTGTTTCCTGAAACAAAAAAATCTTCTCCTTTCACAGACAGTTGAAAGAGAGAAGATTTTCGTAAGTGATCTGTTTTTGTGTGGATAAAAACCCAGAGGTACAAATCCTGTGACCGGTTACAGATTTTCAGGTTCCCGGAAAATTACTGCAAGTTTACCCTCATATCATAGGATATCTCCTGGAAAATTCTTCTGCCAGAGGAACAATTATTTCTCGCATGGACGGCTCTGCTGCCTGGGATGTTCGCAATTTGAAAATATGCTGCCATTCAACCAGATTACAGTATACTATGATTTCAGTCTTACAGGAGTTCGGCAGAACAGTTCTGGCGGCCTGGGGTGAAGAAGTTTCAAGCAGTTTTAAATATTTCTCTTCCGTCAGTTCCATTGCTTCTTTCCAGACCTCGTACTCTTTGCTTCCCTCTTTATAAAACATCGGTTTTATAAAGGTCACCTGACCATCGAATTTATCCTGGCTGTATCGGCAGTACCTCTGACTTTCCTGAAGAAAGGAACAGGGTCGATGGCGAACCAGTTCATGAGTTACTGCCCTGTTGACGATAAATTTCACACCGACATACCGGTGTCGCATAAGAAGATCATCAGCAAGCTCATCGACCTGTGCCAGGCTCATTTTTTCAATCTTCAGTGGGGAATCACTATCAACAGCTGCATCAGCATCATATACGTCTTCAAAAAGAAATGGTTCTTTTGCAGCCAGCAGAGAAACCATTCCAGCTATCAGCCTGTTCTCCGGATAGTTGACATAGAGTTCCCTGAAACTTCGAATTGAGCCTGTGACAAGCAGACCACCCTCTGTCCTGTCAACGACAAGGTATTTGGGTTGACAGGCAAAAAAATCTGCTACAAGATCGTCACCGCAGAAGAGTTTCAGGGTCACCACTGCAGTTTCAAGTACGGAATTATGACCATGTTTTGCAATTTTTGTTACAAAAGGAACAGCTGAATCCTCCGTAATAAGATCTTCACTTTTGTAACAAATACGACCACATGCTTCCAATCTGACAGCCAGTGAACTTCTGTCAAGATCATCCTGAATCTCAAAATAAGGCTCAATTATTTTCATTTTCAGTTCCCTTTCCAAAATGGAGACATTTTTCTTAACGACTCTATTATAGCGGGCATTTTTTCCACTATATAATCAACTTCCTCGTCAGTATTATAGATGCTGAGAGAAAAGCGTATTGAACCATGAGCAGCTGTAAAAGGGACTCCCATTGCCCGAAGCACATGTGACGGTTCCAGGGAACCGGAAGTGCAGGCAGAACCGGAGGAGGCACAGATATTATAGCGATTCATATGGAGAAGAATTGCCTCTCCCTCCACATATTCAAAACTGATATTGGTTGTATTTGGCAGTCTTGCCGTCTTATGACCGTTCAGACGTGAGTTCGGGATTCTGCTGAGCAGCTCTTTTTCCAACCTGTCCCTCAGCTTTTTCACCTTGGTGTTTTCCTCGTCCATTTTTTCAGCAGCCAGTTCGCAGGCTCTGCCAAGACCAACAATGGAAGCTACATTCTCTGTTCCACCGCGCCGACCGCTTTCCTGGTGACCGCCGGTGAGAAAAGGGACAAAAAGTGTCCCACGTTTCACATAGAGAACACCAATACCTTTCGGGGCATGGAGTTTATGCCCTGACAGAGAGAGAAAGTCTATATCAAGTTCTTTCAGGTTAATCGGTATCTTACCCACTGCCTGCACAGCATCAGTATGAAAGAGAATGCCTCTGGCCCTGGCCATCGTGGCCATTTTTTCAACAGGATAAATATTACCGGTTTCATTATTAGCCCACATCACTGACACAATTGCTGTATCATCAGTCAATGCAGCCTCATATTCGGCCATATCAACCATTCCCTCTTCATCAACCTTCAGGCGGGTCACCTTGTATTTATGGCCTGTCAGTGTCTCAAGGTTTTCACACAGGCTCTTGACAGCCGGGTGCTCGACCCTGGTTGTCACCACATGTCTTTTTTCCGGGAATGTCCTCAATGCCGAAAGAATTGCCGTGGAATCACTTTCCGTTCCACAACTGGTGAACGTGATCTCTTCCGGCTGTGCTCCCAGCAGATCGGCAATCTTACTCCGGGCCTCTACAACAGCCTGTCCCACCTGACCACCAAAGGTATGCATGCTGGACGGGTTACCGTACAACTCCTTCAGATACGGTAACATGGCATCAACAACTTCCGGAGCAACCTTGGTTGTTGCATTATTATCCATATAGACAATTTTATCATTCGTCTCTGCCATTACTCTTCTTCCTCCACAATGAGAGTGTCCAGTACCAGCTCCCTCAGTTTCTTTTCAACATATTCCTTGATAGTTGTCTGCGACTTTTTGCAGCTCTTGCATGCTCCCCGTAATGATACAGTTACAAAGTCACCATCCACATCAATCAACTCAAGATCTCCTCCGTCCTTTCTGAGACCCGGCTTGATTTCCCGTTCGAGAACCTCTTCTATTTTTTTGATCTTCTGTAATGCCGTCATTTTCCTGGTTTTGGTCCCGGTGGCAGCGGCCTCCACTTTCTCACCTACGGTTTTTCGCAGAATTTCTCTTAACTTATCCTCACACTTGCCACAACCACCTCCGGCTTTTGTGAAATTTGTAATTTCTTCCACAGAGCGAAGGTTCGATTCATTTATCGCCCTGATGACCTCAAGATCCGTCACACCAAAACACTCGCAGACGACTTCTCCTTCCGCCATGGGCAGGATCATGCCACGATAATCAGCAATGGCAGCTTCCAGAGCTTCACGTCCCATGACCGAACAGTGCATTTTTTCCTTAGGCAGGCCACCGAGAGCATTGGCAATATCCTCATTAGTAACCTTGGAAGCCTCTTCCACCGACATACCGATAACCATTTCAGTTAACACTGAAGATGATGCGATAGCACTTGCACATCCGAAGGTTTTGAATTTGGCATCTGTAATTATTTCGTTCTCATCTATTTTTAAAGTCAGCTTCAATGCATCACCACAGGCAAGTGAACCCACATCACCTGTACCATCAGCATTTTCAAGTTCACCGACATTTTGAGGGTTCAGAAAATGGTGTTGAACCTTATCAGTATATTCCCACATAAATCTCTCCCGAAACTATTATAACTTTATCTGAAAATCCTGCCTCGACTAGTATTTCTGCCGCAGTCCGATCTTCATTTGCTTTCTGCCGCCGAGCCATTTGTTCCAGCCTTGCTGGCTTATTTTTCTGCTACAAGCTGACAATAATACCTGAAAAGCAAAATGCAACCACATTGTAGCCCTGTTAACAGCAGGATATCTACAATAAACCGATTTCTTCCAGCATTTTCCCGGCTGTCTGAACAAGATCGCTGGTTCCGCTATCCGTTCGTGATTCGACATAAAACCGCACCTTCGGTTCCGTTCCCGATGGCCGTATCATTAACCAGGAACCGTCATCAAAAATCATCTTACGACCGTCTATTGTAATAACATCTACAATTTGCCTGGTGCGGCTGCCAACTGAAACAGAACTTCCCACAGAGTATTTCTCAAGCCCCTTGAGAAGATTCAACAGCTCCTCTCCCTGTACACTGACCGCAATTCCATCACGTGCCGGGAAATAGCTACCGTACTCCTGCTCAAGATCCTGCAGATATTCTCCAAGATTTTTCCCCGTTGTCAACATCATTTCCAACGCCAGAAATAAACCAATATAGGCATCTTTTTCCGGAGTATGACCAATTATTGTAATACCGTCCGATTCCTCAAAACAGACCAGTGCTTTACCGATGACAGATTTAAAATTCTTAAACCCAACCGCAGGTTCAAAGACCTCCTCCCCAAGAATATCGGCTATCCGGTTTGCAAAATTCGATGTGGCAACCGTTTTGGCAACAATCCCCTTTTTCCCTTTATATTCGTGAAGAAAATGGAAGGCCATGGCACCGAACTGGTTCATACTGATCTCGAAATTTCCATCTGTAAAACGTATCCTGTCACCATCTGGATCGATAATACAACCAAGCCTGAATAATTCCTTTTTTTCCCGAAGCAGGTTAAACACTCCACGCATATTGGCAGAAGAAGGTTCCGGAGCTACTCCCCCGAATGTAACATCACTGTCCTCTCTCAGTACGGTGAGCGACTCCTTGGAAGTATTTTCAAAAAGCTCCCTTATATGAAGACGACTGGCACCATGTACACAGTCAACGGCAACGGCAACATCCTTTTTCTGCAAAAACCTGGTTACACATTTTTTCAGGTCCAGACCATGAACAGTACTGTTCCTCTGCACCATTTTCTTCCATAACCCCAGGGAATCAATGCATGTGACAGTATCCAAATCTATCTGCGCATGTATCTCATCTCCATTCCTGTAGAATGCAGAATCATCTTTTAAAATAATTCTGCTGGAGTTTTCTGTAATTCTCTCTGTCAGTAGAGGTGCTGCAGGACCGGCATCCGCACCGTTAAACTTATAGCCCCCATATTCAAGAGGATTATGTGAAGGAGTCAGATTAATGGAAAAGGCTGCATCACATTCAAGAACTGCAGCAGAAAGAACTCCTGTTGTGGACTCGCCCGCATAATAGATTGTGAACCCGGCACCAGCCAGGATATGCATTACACAGCCGGCAAGGTATTCACCTCCGAACCGGTTATCAAAACCAACGACACACCCACGCTTCAAGGCTTCAGAAAAACTGCTGACCCCAAGAAATGGAATAAACTCTTTTTCCCTGTCAACAGCTTGGAAAAGCTCAACTATGGCCGCGGTAACGCAGCAGACGGAATGTGCAAACACATCTTTTCCAAGCCGTCCACGCCACCCGGATGTCCCAAATTTTATTGTTTCTGCCGGGCTATTCCTGTTTTCCCTGATTTCCTGCGCCAGCAGGTCATAGGCCAGCTTTATCGGCTCCTCCCACCTCTCTCCCTCACTGTTTTTATTGGCAACAAGCTTTTTGATAAGGGTTAAATAATCACTTGCAACATGGTCTCCAGTGACGATATATTGTTCAAACAATTCCCTGGCATGAGGCGGAATTCTCTGTTTTTGTGGTTTTGACATAAGAACCTTTTCCCTTTAATCCTGCTCAATGGTTTTTGCCTCATCAATCAGCATGATCGGAATACCATCCCGTATTTCATAGAGGAGTTTACATTTTTCACACAAAATGCCTTCGTCCTCCTGTAATTTTACAGCACCCTTGCATTTGGGGCATGCGAGAATTTCCAGTAAATCCTTGTTGATTGTTTCCATAATATCCTGTCTATTCATAACAACCCGGTAAAAATGGTAAATTGCGGGGCTGCAGCTTAATATTGTTGTCTCTTTCCGACCAATCTGCTATGTACCAGAGTCCGGGCCCCGGCATCTGTTCCAAAAGGAATACTGTATCCGAAAATCGTTTGCAATAAGAAAGGTATGTCTTCACATCAACCATTTAAAACAGAAACCAGATTGGCTCTTCATCGGGTCGGAATCATAACCAAGAAAAATGATACTCCGGCACGGGACTATGCCTTAACCCTTACAACCTGGCTTGAAAAGAAACAAATCAGTGTAACGGTCAACCAGATTACACCAATTCTTGATCTTATAATTGTCCTTGGTGGAGATGGCACTCTGCTTCATATTGCGGAACAGGCCGCCAGATATTCTATTCCCGTGCTCGGTATAAACCTTGGTCATCTCGGATTTCTCACGGAATTGACGGAAAATGAAACAGTTGATGCCCTCGAACACATCCTCTGTCATACGGTTATAATAGAAAACAGGCTCATGCTCAAATCAAGGCTTATCCGAAATGATATTGCGGAAAAATACAGATTCGCCCTCAACGAGGTGGTAGTCAACAAACAGGTCAACGACAGACTGCTCAACCTGTCAGCAACAGCGGATGGAGATTATATCGCCACCTACAGGGCGGACGGCCTGATTTTTTCTTCACCAACCGGCTCAACCGCCTACAATCTTTCTGCGGGTGGCCCGCTCGTCCATCCTGAACTTGCTACCATCCTTGTCACCCCCATATGTCCCTTTATGCTTGGATCAAGACCCATCATACTTCCTGCGTCCAAGGTCATCCGCACACGTTTCGATGCCAGGAACGATGGTGAAAACGCCCAGGTGATCATTGATGGACAACCCGTGTGGGCCATGAAAAACAACGACATTCTGGAAATTGAAACAGCAGAACACCCCCTGAAACTGATAGTCTCCTCAAAACGAAACTATTTTACCATCCTCAGAAACAAGTTGAACTGGGGTAACCCCGGTTTATTTCTTCTTTTTTATACCGTACTTTTTCATTTTGTATTGAAGCAGACTCTTGGTAATGCCCAGTTTTTCTGCAGCCCGTGCCTGAATATTTTCGGTCTCCGCAAGGGCTCTCTTCAGCATCTTTTCCTCAATGGTGTAAAGCACTTCATTCAATGTCAGTTCATCAGGGATAAGCTGATTGATATCAACATCTTTTTCCCAGGCCGATTTTTTCTCCATGTAGAGGCTGTCCGGCTGCACATCTTCCGCTTCAATCACGTCTCCGCTGCAGAGAATGGCCGCCCGTTCGATGGTATTTTCAAGCTCTCGGATATTACCCTCCCAGGGGAGTTTCATCAACAGGGCCATTGCAGAGGGGGATATTTTCAACTCTGATCTGTTTAAGGATTTTTTGAATCTTTCCATAAAAAACTCCACCAGAAGTTTCATATCATCCATCCGCTCCCTGAGAGCAGGGAGATTGACCGGGATGACATTCAGGCGATAAAACAGATCTTCACGGAACCGACCTGAAGCAACTTCTTCCCGGAGATCCCTGTTTGAAGCACTGAGGATACGTACATCGACTTCCAGGGTTTTCCCCCCACCAACCCTTTCAAATTTCCTTTCCTGAAGTACCCTGAGAAGTTTTGACTGCAGTGGCAGTGGAATTTCGCCCACTTCATCAAGAAAAAGTGTCCCCCGGTGTGCCAGTTCGAACCGACCTTTGCGCATGGCCACCGCTCCAGTGAAAGCACCCTTCTCGTGCCCGAACAACTCACTTTCCAGAAGACCCTCGGAGAGAGCCGCACAGTTTACGGCAATAAAAGGTTCGGCCTCCCTGGGGCTGTGCATATGAATTGCCTTTGCCACCAATTCCTTGCCGGTGCCGCTTTCACCTGTGATGAGTACGGAGGCGTCGGTAGGAGCTACCTTTTCAATCAGTTTGTATACAGCAAGCATTTTGGGATTTTTACCAACCATACCACCAAACCCTGCCCGTCCCCTTATCTCATCACGGAGACGCGTATTTTCGCGAAGAATGGAATAGTGATGCGCTGCTTTACGCAGGTTGACAATAAGCTCATCATTGGAAAACGGTTTTGCCAGATAACTGAATGCACCAGCCTGCATCGCTTCAACCGCTCTGTCCACTTCGGCAAATGCAGTGACTACAATGACGGGCAGATTGGGCCGTTTCTCCTTGATTTTCAGCATGAACTGCAATCCGTTCATTCCGGGCATCTGCATGTCTGTCACAACGACATCAAGATCAACGTCCTGAACAATTCCCAACCCCTCTTCACCGCCTGAACCTGTAAAAACCTCAAACCCCTCGTCCCGCAGCAACTCAGAAAGAACAACAAGATAATTCGGTTCATCATCAACAATAAGAATTGAATGCATACTCATATCTACTTATCAAAGGTTATAAAAATTCTGGTTTTTTCCGTTAGTGTGAATCCATAACGACTGTATACTGCTCTGTGAACAGCGGTTCACCGATCCAGAATCCTTTTTTTCAATCCAGCCAGTACACTGGAGGGAACAGTTACATTTTTTCCACCTGCCAGGGTTGTACCGGGCCGCATATCTCCATGGTAGTCACTCCCACCACTGACCACCAGACTGTATCGCTCAACAAACTGTAAAAGGGTGGCTCGATTTTTTTTTGAATGGGTCGGATAGTACAGCTCCAGACCATCCAGCCCCTGGTCAACAAGCTTGCCGATGACAGAATTCAATTCCAGCCCCTTTTTGACAAGCTGCATGGGATGGGCAAGAACAGCAACCCCACCGGCCTGATGAATTAAATTCAGCACTTCGTCTGCGGAAAAAACAAACCGTCGGACATAGGCACAGCCATCATCACCAAGATACCTGCCGAATGCCTCATCAATATTCGCCACCAGTCCCTTGTTTATCAGAACCTTTGCAATATGAGGCCTTCCGGTCTGGCCGATTTGTGAAACATCCGCAATTTCTTCTTCCTGGAGATGGATTCCTTGTTTCTCAAGAAGCTGTAGAATTTTTCTGTTCCTCTCGATCCTTGCCTTCTGCAACCTTTCAATTGCCCCAAGAAAAACTTCATTTTGCATATCAAAGAGGTATCCGAGGATATGAACAGTTGTTTTACCGTATATGGCACTGATTTCAATTCCGGAAATGACTTCCAGATCAAGCTTTCGACCCAACCGGACAGCCTCTCTTACACCATCCACCGTGTCGTGATCCGTCAGCGCAACCGCCTCCAACCCCTTTTTCTTCGCATAAACAAGTAATTCCTCCGGACTCATTGTACCATCTGAATACCTGGAGTGTATATGTAGATCTATGGACATATTTTTCTTTACTTTTCCCTTTTTTGTCCGATAAAGTGTTCATACAGTCTACACTCACCCGGAGAATTATATGCACTTTTGGCACGTTATTCTAATTTCGGTTCTGCTGTTTGCCGGTTGTTCCTCAAGAATTCCAGAACCCGTCGATTATCCTTACTCCCAGCAGCAAAAAATGCAGTCTTCCCAACACTGGGAAATTCTGGCCAGGGATCTTGCAAACAGAATCAACAACCAGCTGATCATTACCGACAATATCCAGAGCGCCGTCTATGTTGAACCCACCTGCGGTGACGAATCAACGCCCTGTGCCCCAAACGAAACAAGCAGCTTCAATGAAGCATTCCGTGACCTGCTCATAACCAATCTTTTTGACTATGGTATCCCAACCCGTAATCAAATGAAAGAGGATACTATTTCCATACAATATAAGGTACAGATTGTAAGGCACAACAGTGACAGGACCAGAACACTTCAACCGGGTGTGCTGACAGCAATTTCCTCCGCTATTGTTGTCCTCAGAAATGCACCGAGCAACCTGGTTTTGCTCGCTTCAGGAGTTGCAGCAGACATTGCCAATACTACTTTCACTACAAATGGTCACTATGAGATCATCATAACGACATCAATGGTTAAAGATGAAAAATACCTGTTCAGAGCATCAGATATTTACTATATAAACGATGAAGATTTCTACCATTACCAGGAATCGAACGGTCTGAAGACAAAAATAATCCCTTTTTCCGGCACCACAAGGGAGCACAAACCTGAAACAGTCACCCCTGAAAACAGTTTAAACAAAAAAGAGACCTGATTACGTATCAAAACCCTGTATGACACTTATGAGCTTGGAGATATGCATGTTTTACCGGGCATATCTCCAGCAAGGCTGGTTTTCATGGGCCATCGGAAAAAAGATAATCAATGTTTAAAAAAACTCAGATCAGCATGGAACATATAAGAGCCTGTTTCATCAATTCAGGCAGTCACCTCTGCAAACACTGGTTCTTTGTTTCCCTGACACTGTTTTCTCTTATTTCTTTTATTACAGGCTGTTCTTCTTTTAATGGCACACCTCTTGAAAAATACCTTGGTGCCGACACCAACCTCATTACCTTTTCCTATACCATTGCCGATAATCTTGTTCAGCGGGCAAATCCTCCACTGGTCCCTCACCATCCGGATATGCCGGTTCTTGTCACGACTGTTGTGGATAACAATAATCTCAAAAGAACATCCAGATTCGGCAGAATTCTCCAGGAACATATTGCCTCGAGATTCGTGCAGCGGGGATACACCGTAAAAGAAATAAAACTTGCCTCCACTCTGAAGATAATACCCGGCTCAGGTGAAACTATTCTCACCAGAAATCTATCCCTCCTGGAGGGGAGTAGCAGTGCTCAGGCCATCTTTGTCGGAACATTTTCGTACACCCAAACAACCATGTATATATCAGTGCGGCTCATTAATCCCGTCAACAACAATATCATCGCTACAGACGACTACCAGCTTCCCATGGATGACAATATTCTCGCCATGTTTGGTCTCCAGCGCCTTGATAGTCAGGATGACATGATTGAAGAACCCCCAAGACCTTTTTTAAATTCCGTTTTCAACTGATTTTTTCCCGTTAAAAACTCAGCACAACAGTTCTTTCATCGGCTGAGTTTCATACAATAAATTTATTAATTACATAGACCAATGCGACTGCAAAATAAATATGCGCTTATTCCGGGTGCTTCACGACCGATAGGCCGGGCTGTGGCAAGAAAATTTGCCAAAGAAGGGGCCTTTCTCTTTTTGCCATATTATGACTGGCCGGATTCCACCCGCGAAATGGAAGAAGAATTTACTTCCGCCGGTTATTCATTTTTCTCCTGCCAGGTTGATCTGCGAAACATAAAAGAGGTGAAAAAACTCGTTTCAGAAATAAAAAAGAGAACAGCCACACTCGATTTTCTCATCAATAACATCGAAAGGGGTGGAATGCCGGTCGTCCACGGTAGTTATGACCGCCCCCACAACAGTAATCAATGGGATACTGAGGTTGACACAACGCTTAAGGCAAAATGGCTGCTCTATCATCATTGCCTTCCACTTCTCCAGCACAGTTCATGTGGTTCTGTCCTCAATATCTCCTCAATAGCCGCCATAACCGGAAGAAGCGGGCCTGGAGGTCTTTTTTTTAATGACGGTTACAGTGCAGCTAATCATGCAATCGGTTCGTTAACCAAAACATGGGCCAGGGAGTTGAGTCCGAGGGGAAGAGTGAACGAACTGATGCTAGGACTAGTCGAATCCCGCCATGGGCCGGGTACACGAGGATGGCAGGTATTGACGGAAGAGGAGCAAAACAACCTGAGAGAACATATTCTCCTTAATCGTTTCGGTACTCCTGAAGAAGTGGCTGAATTGGCTTTTTTTCTGGCAGTGGAAGCAACGTATTTAACCGGAACAATAATACCCATGGATGGTGGTTTTTCCCTGGGAGGAGATTCGATTCAGCCAATGCCTGAAGGAGTTCTTTCCTGACAGAACAGGTATACCTCCCATCCAGCAGGTATTTCATAGATAGTCAGCTACGAGGATGTGTCTGTTTCTTCCAGCAATTTTTTAAGAGAAACATTTTCAAATCGCCCATTTCTATACAGTCTGATTGATTCAGTACTATTTTTCAACAGCCCCCTTTTCTTAATTCTATCTCCACATCCAAGAAGCCCAAGCGTCCATATTGCAAGAGCCACAACATGCGGATCCGTGGATTCAAGATATGGCGTGACATCATCAACTATTTTTTTTCGCGCCATTTCCTCCCCATGCAACTGACACAGTCTGGCAACCCCCCAGAGCAATCCCCGCTGCAACATAGGCAACTCCAGATAATTCCCGTCCTGGTGAAGCTCTTTACCGTCCTTCCTCATGTAGGATATCAGCATATGAAGATACTCATCTCTCAGGAGAGGGGAGTAACACATGATTTCCGCCATTGCTTCCGGGCATCCCCAACCGATCCCTCCGGATTCATCATTTAAGCTCCAGAGAAAACGTCTCATCACAACCCTGGCCTCTTCCGGATCCTCCTCTGCCAGACGGGGCACAATCCTGCCGAAACAGTGGACACTGTTCCACCGTACCTGTTCGTCAGGGTGGCAGAGAGCCAGAAAAAGATAGTGGATAAGGATGTAAGCAGGTACTTCTTCTGAAAATCGAAAAATTTCTTCCGGACTCCCATGAGCAAGCAACGAAAAAACCAATGCTTTCAGCTTTCTTCTTCCCATTAATAACCTTCCACCACACCTGAAACCGTCATTCTTCCAGGAGATTATTCATTCTTCCGTAACCGGTTACCCGGTATCTCTTGTCATCCAGCTGTTTCATCCCTTCCATGAGCATGGCCATGAACCCACCGATTACATCCAGTTTTTCCTCTTTTTCCGACAAACCCTGGCTGAACTTGAACCGCCCATTATCAATGGATAAAATCTCGTAAAAAGCATCTTTTCCTTCGTGTTCATTCAGTTCAGCATGAACAAGTTCACCTTCATTGAAAAGGATTACAGCCCGTTTTTCTTCATATTCAAGATATAACCGACCTGTTTTCTGGTTGGAATTAATCATCTGACAGAGTTCCACCGGTGAAATATCAGACAATTGTCCCACCATCCCGGATGACAGCTCCTCCGCACGCTGGAGATTCATCTTGGTAATTCTGCTCACCAGTAATTTGTAGAAAAATACCTGAAGTGCTGGAAATCTGACAAGAATATGTCTGAAATTCTTATGGTTCATAACCGCAATTTTACATGGTTCGGCGGCCATGATTGTCGTAGTGACTCTTTCCCCGGAGAGCAGGCTCATTTCTCCGAAAACTTCACCCTTTTCCAGTTCGGCAAGGGTGACTCCATGGTCATCAATTACTTCTGCCTTTCCGGAAATAATAATAAACAGACGATTTCCCGGGTCCCCCTTCTGGGTTATCGGAAACTGCCAGGGATATTCAGTCAGTTCAAGCAGAGTTGCGAGATCAAGCAGGTCATCATCAGACAACGTTGAAAACAATTCAATACTGCGCAGTAGCCCTGCGAAATGTGATACTTCCCTGATCTTCTCCCTTCTTTCAGTTGCGACAAGAAGTTTCATCTGCAGAGTTGCAAAACCCTTTTCCTTTTTATATTCAAAACGAATAATGCCGGTACAGCCACCACATTCAAATTTGTTTTTTTCAATACCGCTCTGACTGAATTTTTCATAACTCTCACCCTCTGAAGCTATTTCAATCAGTTCCCTGGCCAGGGTCAGACATGTGGCTTTTCCTGCGGGCATGGTCAGGTTCCCTTCACTGACATCCAGTTCTTCTCCCACATTATATAAGGGGCAATGACGTTCTTCAGTAATTATGAATATGCCGTTTCTAAACTGCATGACTCACCTGGTACACAACATGATTAACCTGAAAATACCACGTTCTCTTTCCTTCGGATTGATGAGTATTTACCAAAACTTGAAAAATTTATAATTTTCAAGTCTGCCTGGTGAGAGTCAGTCAGATCGCCCAAACAGGAGATAAATTATAAATCCGAGAACAACAGCTCCCCCGAAAATTACGGGTAAAATTTTGTCAATCTGGATCACCCCGTTGACCAGCAGGGAATTCATATACGGTGTTCCTGAAAACCACCAGACCGCAGTTAAAACGGAAAGGATAATAATATCCTTCCATTTCTGTTTATACAGGTTGTAGAGAATAAACGAGCCAAAAGGAACAATAAACCAGGGATTGGTAAACAGGGCGACAATATCGACATTCTTTATCTGTTCCTGGAGATGTGTTGACTCAAGCCATTTTACAAAAGTATCTATGAATTCCATCTTTTTCTTTTTTCTACTGTATTAAGTAAATGTAATGATTAGTATACCGTATGTAAAAGATTACCCTTTAACAACGGACTTACCCGGAAGAATTTTGGTAAAAACAAGCATCGTGATACCATCGCCCGACTGTCCAGACAGGCATTCATGCTTATTATAGCATATGCTGTCTTTTTTGTCTGCCGACACCGCTGAATTGGAAGATAAATGAATAATATTGTACAACATATCACAAACAGGCCCATGTATCTGTATATCCTGCTCCTCAGCATGTGTGCAACAGGAGGGCTTCAGGCCGCACGGATCCTTTTTGATAATTTTGCCGTCCATGTTGTGCATCTCAATGGTAACCACATCGGCATGATTCAATCAATAAGAGAGATTCCCGGTTTTTTGTCTCTTTTTGTAATTTATATTCTTTTTATCATCAAAGAACACCGGCTCGCCTCCGTTTCTGTACTCATTCTGGGAGCCGGCATTGCACTTACAGGTTTTTTCCCGACTTATTACGGCCTGATCTTCACTACCCTTATTATGAGTTTCGGGTTCCACTATTTTGAAACAACTAATCAATCCCTTACATTACAATATTTTGACAAAGACGAAGCTCCTCTTGTTTTCGGTAGATTACGCTCTCTTTCATCCGCATGCAACATCAGTATCAGTATCTTTTTTCTGGTCATAGGCCCTTTTTTCAGCTTCAACAGCCTCTATCTTTTTTTCGGTCTGACCATCATGATTCTTGCTCTTTCCACCTGGAGGCTTCACCCGGAAAAGAAAAATATTGTTCCCCAGCAAAGAAAAATGATTTTCAAAAAAAAATACTGGCTTTTTTATCTCCTCACATTTCTCGCTGGAGCACGACGTCAAATTTTTACCGCCTTTGCTGTGTTTCTTCTTGTTAAAAAATTTGATTTCAGTATCCAGGAAATCGCAATTTTGTTTCTGATCAACAATCTTGTGAATTATTTCCTCAGTCCTCTGATCGGCAGAAGTATCGTCAGGTATGGTGAGCAGAAAATTCTTTCTGTTGAGTATTTCGCCCTCCTCTTTGTATTCTGCGGTTATGCTCTGGTCTCTGATAAATACCTGGCTGGACTCCTGTACATTTTAGATCATGTCTTTTTTAACTTTTCCATTGCCATTCGGACTTTTTTTCAGAAAATCGCAAACCCCGAAGATATCGCGCCAAGTATGGCCGTTGGTTTTACCATCAATCATATTGCCGCCGTTGTTCTTCCCGCGATTGGTGGGTTGTTGTGGCTGATAGATTACAGGATTCCTTTCCTGGCAGGGGCACTGCTCAGCTTTGTATCCCTTCTATCGGTTCAATCAATTCCAGCTCAACTGAAGCAAACAACTTAACGCCCCACAAGGAAGTATAAGTACCTTGGAATTAAACCTGACCATGTAATTAAAAAACACCTTCCCTGGTTTCTTGTTTTTTACGACAGGAATTCAGGAGTAAAGCACTAAACTCAATTTCGCACTTCTGAAAATGAAAAAACAACAATCATTACTCAAAGTCTCAAACTGCGAGAAAACAGACTGCCGCTCAAAAAGCTCTCATATTAAAAAAAATATTGTCCTTATCGGTATGCCCGGTTCCGGTAAAAGTACTGCAGGCGTGATCCTGGCCAAAATACTCGGGATGCATTTTCTCGATACGGATATCCTGATCCAGGCTGACCAGCAGAGAACATTACAGGATATAGTTGATCAAGACGGACATATGTCCCTGAGGGAAATTGAAGAAAAAGTGTTGCTTGAAATCAACGTTGAGAACCATGTTATTGCAACTGGTGGCAGTGCGGCCTACAGCCACGCCGCGATGACTCACCTTCAGAAAGACGGTATAATCATTTTTCTCCACGCTGACCTCAACGCGTTGAAAAGACGTATAAAAAACTATGAAACCCGGGGTCTTGCCAAACGCAGGGGTCAGAGCCTGGAGGACCTGTTCCATGAGCGGTTAACGCTATACCGGCGCTATGCTGATATTACAATAGAGAATTCATTTATCAGCCAGGAACAGGTCTGTGAACAGATTGTTTCGGCTATTGTGGACGGACAGCAACAACAGCTTTCCCCAAGGCTCAGAAGGGAACATGAAACCATCCAGGCGATGGTAGAAATTTATTGCAGAAAACACCATCAATCTGAAAAAAAAGAGGTCTGCAATGATTGTGCAAAGCTCATCAAATATGCCAGGAAGAAACTCGAAAAATGCCCTTTTCAGGAAAATAAATCAACCTGTGGAAAATGCACTATCCACTGCTATAAAAAGGACATGAAAGAAAAAGTGATTGCCATCATGCGATATTCCGGTCCGAAAATGATCAGGAAACACCCTGTAATGGCTTTCCGACACTTTCTGGACTCGAGAAAACCGGCACCACAACTCAAAAAAAGTGCGAAAAAATAAAATAACACAAATAAATCCGGTGAGCAATATGACTAAAACACTGATAACCGGTTGTTCAGGATTGATAGGCAGCGCCCTAGTGGAACATCTTTTCAACAGTGGACATTCCATCCAGTGCCTGCAACGCAATAAGAATTCAAAAAACAACGGGTTCTGGAAAACAGCCAGGCTCCAGACCAGCCATAAAACTCCTTTTGATACGGTTATTCATCTTGCCGGGGAAAATGTCGCCCAGGGACGTTGGAGTAAGGTCAAAAAAGAAAAAATTCTTCAAAGCAGGGTCAGCGGAACAAGAGAACTGGTGGACTATATTTCCCACCTCCCCCAAAAACCCAGTACCTTTCTCTGCGCTTCCGCAGCAGGGTATTACGGAAACCGGGGTGCAGAAATAGTCGATGAAAAAAGCAGTCCGGGTGAAGGCTTTCTCGCCGAGGTCTGCCGAGAATGGGAAAAGGAAACAGAACGTCTGCCGGCCATGGGCATCAGGGTCGTCAACCTCAGGTTCGGCATGGTCCTGAGTCCGGATGGTGGCGCACTGCACAAGGTGGTGCCACCGTTTCGCGCCGGACTGGGCGGGGTCATCGGCAATGGAGAGCAATATATCAGCTGGATCAGCATTCGTGATATCTGTGAAATTGTCTCCTTTATCCTGGCCAGACCCCATATCAGAGGTCCTGTCAATGTGGTCAGCCCTGTCCAGACTACCAACAGAGAATTGTCAAAGACCTTGGGAAAAATTCTTGATAAACCGGTTATCTTTCGCATTCCTGCTTTTGCTGCCAGAATAATCTTTGGCCGGATGGCCGATGAAATGCTTCTCACCTCCACCAGAGTCACCCCGGCAATGCTGCTGAAAGAAGGATATGCATTCCGGGATCAATCACTGGAAACTGTACTCAGGTTCTGCACGGGAAAAGAACTCTGAGGACCTGAAAAAATAGAGTCCAGGTCCTGAGTGGTGATCCGCGTAAATCAGCTTACGATTTTTCTGACAGCCTCTTCATATCGTACCCTTGTTTTTTCTATTATTTCCCGGGGCAGTGGCGGTGCCGGAGCCTTTTTGTTCCAATCAAGACTGCTGAGGTAATCCCGCAGAAACTGTTTATCAAAACTTGGTTGGGGTTTTCCTAGCTCATACTTGTCTTCAGGCCAGAATCGGGAAGAGTCAGGTGTCAGAACTTCATCAATGAGGATCAGTTTCCCGTCAATTTCCCCCAGTTCAAATTTAGTATCAGCAATAATTATTCCCTTTGTTCCTGCAAATTCAGACGCTCTTTCATACAGAGCTATGCTGATATCAGCGATCTGCCGGGCCCGCTCTTCCCCGACGATTTCAGCCATTTGATCCAGGGATATGTTTTCATCATGATCCCCGATTTCCGCTTTGGTTGAGGGTGTAAAAAGAGGTTGAGAGAATTTTTCCGATTCTTTCATTCCTGTCGGTAATTCAAAACCACAAACAGTAGTATTTTTCTGGTACGCTTTCCAGAATGAACCGGAAATATACCCGCGAACAATACACTCGATAGTGAGGGGACGGGTTCTGCGCACCAGCATGGAACGGTCCTGCAGCTGCTCCCTGTACTGATGGCATATTTCCGGATATTCATCAACCACGGCACTGATGAGATGATTGTCGACGATATCACCAAGCAGCTTGAACCAGAAAAGCGAGAGTTCTGTTAAAACTGCACCTTTGCCGGGAATGGCATCCTCCATCACCACATCATAGGCAGAGATCCTGTCTGTAGCCACCATCAGCAGTTTGTCTCCGTGACCCGGAATACTGTACATATCACGTACTTTTCCCCTGTGCACCAGCTCCAGTTCCGGAAAACGAGTTGTTGTTACTGTAACCATCTGTATCTACTCCATTCTATCTTTTTTTTTTCACCTGCTTGTATCGGCTGCAGGCAGAATTTTCATATCCAACCAGCTCGGCGGTCAGTGAGCCTATGACGATCTTTGAATTGATAAGAACCGGAACACGGCACTCATCATCACTGTACCAGATAACCGTATCACCTTTTTTATCATACAACCCCTTGAACGTCATAACCGGCATGACTTCCAGAGCCTGAACCGGGCCGATAACAGTTTTCTTTAATTGTTTCTTTGTGATTGTATTGACAACAACCTCAACTCTTTTTTTATCGGCAAAAGTCGGTACAATAATCTGTTCTCCAACAACAAGATTCATTAAACGACTGTTAAAAAAGGAGGAGAATTCATTATTGACAATGCCCTTTACGTTGTACTCTCCTTCGGGTTTTTCATTCTTCCATAACTGGATCAGTCCACTCTGCTGATCATACTCGGTTATCCTGTGGGCTTTGTAACTGTATCCTTCATCCTGCCATACTTCGTATTTGAAAGGCAGTCTCCTCATCCCCCTCACCCAGGTGATATGAGTGTCATTTATCGGGTACACCCAGTGAACGGCTCCGCCTTTTGTGGAAATCTTCGCCTTTATTGTATAGACATCCCTTTCTTCTGGAGCTTTGCCTATCTCAAGCCGCAGTTCACCAATTTTTATCCCCCGGTCCACGAAACGTCATAATCAAGAACCTCGCGGTCTGGATACCCATAAGGAATCAGGTTACGGTCAATTTTCCCAAGTGGTATTGTCTCGGTTTTCTCGTGCTCCTTCCCTGTTTCTCCAATTACAGCCTGCCCTTCAACAGCGAAGAAACAGAAAAGGACAACCATAAAAAAAGACATTAATTTCATCAACAGGTCCTACCCGTCCAGGGTCATGAGAGAAAGCCAGGTCGCCGCAAACAGGGTCACACTTATAAATCCGTTCATGGAAAAAAAAGAAGCATGAATCCTGGAAAGATCCCCCGGTCGCACCAGCATATGCTGATACAGGAGCGCACCGGCAGTAAGAACCAGGCCAACGTAGTACCAGATGTTCAATCCAGCCTGGTATCCGGTGAGAGCAAAAAAGAAAAATGCAAAAACATGGAAAAGGGAGGCAAGCCTGAAGGCATTTTTTCTGCCGATCCGTGCCGGAAGAGAGTAAAGCCCGCGATCTCGATCAAAATCCGCATCAAGACACCCGTATATTGTATCAAAACCGGCAACCCAGAACAGCACTCCCAGGGACAGCACCCAGGGATAACCGGTAAAGCTTCCGCTTATGCCAACCCATCCTCCCAGGGGAGAAAAAGCAAGGGCCACGCCCAGTACAAGGTGACAGAGTGAAGTAAACCGCTTGGTATAGGAATAAAACAGGGTTGAAAAAAGAGCCAGTGGAGAGAGCTGCAGGGTCAGTGTATTCAGCCTGGAACAGGCAAGAAAGAAGATGAAAGCAGCTAAGATTACCATCACCCATGCCTCTTTCAGGTTTACCTCTCCAGTGGGCAGTGCTCTTGTACTCGTCCGGGGGTTCTCACCATCAAAACGTCTGTCGACGATCCGGTTGAATCCCATGGCACAGGTTCGTGCACCAACCATTGCCACAATGATCCACAACAGAGCAGTGTATTGTGGAAACCCGCCGGATGCCAGAAAGGCACCGATACAGGCAAAAGGAAGAGCAAAGATGGAGAGTTTAAACTTTATCATCTCCAGAAGAACTGAAATTCTCTCAATTAACCGTTGGTGTCTTTCCATCGTTTTCTATCGTGTATTTCTATATCCAGCTGGTCCGCCAACCGCCAGGCATAGCTTAAAGCTGCTTCTTCCAGGGTAGCGGGTTTCAGGTAAAAGCTCGGCATTACCGGACAGATTATTCCTCCGGCATCATTCACCGCAAGCATATTCTGCAAATGAGTGCGATTAAATGGTGTCTCCCTCACGGAAAGCACAAGTTTGCGGCGCTCTTTCAATGTTACGTCGGCCGCCCTGTGGATGAGATTCATGCTCAGACCACCGGCAATGGCCGCCAGGGTCCCCATTGTGCACGGCAAAATAACCATGGCGTGATAATCCGAAGAACCGGAGGACGGGGCTGCATTGAAATCATCGATATCATACCATTTTGTGATCACCGGCAAGGCTGAAGGTGTTATTTCAAGCTCCGTCTGTAATACATCCTGCCCGGAAACGGAAATAACTGCGTGAAGTTCAACGGAAGCGGAACGCATTGTCTCAAGGAACGCTTTGACAAAAAACATTCCGCTCGCTCCGGTTATTCCTAAAAGGATTTTTCGTTTTCCGGTTTTAAAACCCATATTTTTGCTTTCCTGGAACCACAACGGTTATTCAGAATAAAGCCGGCCCGCGCTCAAAAAAGATTTGAATATATTTTCAACGGCAGGCAATTTTTGACGATATCCCCCCGCCTGATAAGGAACTCGAAATACGTTGTCAGAGCCTTCTGTTTCAGATCACCCAGATCATATTCAATACCCTGCAGGTATTCATAACAACTGGACACAGGCATCGGAATTCGGGAAGCCGTGATTTCACATACTTCTTTCAATGCTGTCTTCCCCTCATCCCTGCAACGGATAAATTCACGGTGAATCTCATCCAGTACTTCCTGGTGCTCAAAACAGAATTCCTCCCGTACCGCACAGACGGCAAAAACAAATGGTAATCCCGTTTCCCGTTTCCAGATATCACCCAGATCAAATTGGTACAGATAAGTCGATTCAGCAACCAGCCTCAGAGCGTCATCCCCGATTGCAAGTATAGCTTTAAACTCATCACCCACCTCGCCTGTTACATCACCGAAGGTATATGAAGGAGTGACACCATTGAATTCTTCAAAAATTAATTTCACCAGGCCCACTGAAGTTTCAGACTGAGAAGTCAATAAAACAGGTGCCCTGTCAAGCTGGTCAAGAGGTACATGGGAAAAAAGGAACACAGAACCGACGGGTCCGTTGGCACTGATTGAAAGACCTGACAGAATTTTGTACTTTTCCGGATGTGCCCCGTATTCAAAACTGGAAATAAAGCCGAGATCAAGCTCTCCATTTGCCAGTTTCCTGTTCAACCGGGTCGGTGCAGCCTCGACAATCTCCCATTCCTCCCTGACAACGGACTGCTTCCAGGTTTCATGGATTGGTGCCGTATTGATATAATCCACCATACCAATTCTTGCTGTAATCTTCTTTGATGCATTCATAAAAACTGATCCTTAACTTTTACCTGAGTACGTGACGGTTTTACGTTTTTATTTGAATATACATTCCCGATAACATTTTATGATTACACCTGAACCTTGCCCTTCAACATGATTGCTGTTCCGCATCTCCGACGGGACATCAAAGAATCCAAACCTGCCAATTGCGTGAATTTTTCAGACAATCCAGGAAATTTCGGCAGGTCTTCCCCCCGAAACTAACTCTTTTACCACTTCGTAACCATCTCTGCACTGTCTAAGTTCCGGAGAAGAGACCTGCAACAGTTTTACAAGGCGACCTGGCTCAATTATGCCAACCTGATCCTCATATCCCGGAATCATGACACCCCTGGTTGCCATATGAAGAATCTCCGCAGCGTGCAATTCCTCATACATTTCATGCAGAAGTCGCATTTCCTCCCAGAGATCAACTTTCGTATTGGAGGCAAACGAGTCAGTACCAAGGACAAGCGGTATTCCCGCACGGACCATTTCCACCACCGGTGGTCGCCCCACATCGAGAAACCGGTTGCTTCCCGGACAAAGACAGACAATGGCCCCCCTTCTTCTGATAAGATCAATATCGTTTTCGGAGATATGGACACAATGTACAAGAAGGGTCCTCTCATCAAGAACATCGAGATAATCCAGGTATTCTATTACACTTGAAAATTTTCCTGCAGAGAAGTCAAGTGTGCCGTCCAGGCGGCCAAGTTGTTCAAGAAATGATCTGAACTCACCCTTGCCCGTTCTTACAAATTCAACCTCACTCTTTGACTCGGCCGTGTGAATAGAAAAAAGATGATTCTGTTCAAGACTGCGCTTTTTGAGCAGCTGTATTATTCTTGGAGATGTTGAATAAACAGCATGGGCCGTTGCGGGATTTATCCTGTTCTTGTTTTTATTTTTGTTCTTATGATTTTCTATCAGGGTAAAGAGGTCAGCTTCAATTTCTTTTGTTGGAGCGATATATTCCACCAGTCGTAGAAGAAACGGACTTTGTCCCTCCATCTGTTTCCCGTGCAGATCCGGAACAATCGTATTTCCGGTATCTACTACTGCTCCTACTCCGGAGTTATACAGGTCACGGAGAACAGTTGAAAAAGCAGTACCATATTCCTCCTGGCCTGCTTCTCCTTTCTCCCCACGTTTTTTGATGAGTGCGCTTATCCAATCGGTAAATTTCCCATATTTACCCGGCTCCATTTTCCCTTTCAACCATGACAGTTCGAGATGAGTGTGACAATTAACCAGGCCAGGCATCAAAACTGCACGGCAATAGAGCTCAATTCCGTCCGAAAACTGTTTCAGCAGAGTACATCGGGGACCAACGGCAAGAATTCTGCCCTTTTCCACGACCACGGCCCCATCAGCTATCACCTCTCCTGAAACCGGAACAACCCAGTCTGAAGAAAAAATTTGTAACTGGTCACAGGATTCGTAACTCTGTGTTTTCATCTACCTTACCCACGTAAGTGATTTACCAGGGAATAGTCCATCCTTCGCTGCCCTGGTTCAAATCCTGCTCCGGTTACCAAATTACAGATCTCTTTTTCTGAAAGAGCAAACCTGACTCCGGCCGCTGCAACAACATTTTCCTCAATCATGGTTGAACCGAAGTCATTGGCGCCAAAATGGAGTGAAAGCTGTGCAATTTTGGGACCCTGAGTGACCCACGATGCTTGAATATTATCAAAATTATCAAGATAAATCCGTGACAGGGCCACCATTCGCAGATACTCCAGACCAGAACTCTTCTCTATTTCCTCCAGACGTGTATAATCAGGTTGAAACGGCCAGGCAATAAATGCAGTGAATCCTCCGGTTCGGTCCTGTAACTCCCTTAATCTACGCAGGTGCTCAAGCCGTTCAACAACAGTCTCCACGTGGCCGAACATCATTGTCGCCGTTGTCCTCAACCCCTGTTTATGAGCCTCTTCCATCACCGCCAGCCACTCATCTGCACTGCATTTTCTCGGAGCAATCAGCTGTCTTACCCGGTCACTGAGTATTTCCGCTCCACCCCCCGGAATAGAACCAAGACCGGCGAGTTTCAATCTCCTGATGACCTCGCTTATACTTTTTCCACTGATATTGGAAAAGTGGACAATTTCAGGAGGTGAAAAGCCATGGATATGAATAGAGCGTGAGCGTATAAACTGCACCATTTCCTCATAAAATGAAAAGGGCAGGTCCGGGTGCAGTCCCCCCTGGAGAAGAACCTGCGTTCCCCCCAGTTCTTTTGTCTCCCGGATTTTTTCATCAAGCTCATCAAAACCGAGAACATAACCTTCTTTTTTTTCAGGTTTTTTAAAAAACGCACAAAACTTACAAGCGGAAATACAGATGTCCGTATAATTGATATTTCTGTCAATAACATATGTAACCAACTTATCGGGATGCTTTCTCGTGCGAACCAGATCTGCCAACATACCAAGCTGGTGGAGCCCTCCCTCTCTTTCAAGATAAAGAAACTCTTCATCTGTAAGTCGTTCTTTTGAAATTATTTTATCAATTATTTTCTCAATCATGGATCTGCACCACATTAAAAAGCGTATCCCTCTCCACAGGAACTCTCCCTGCCTCCCTGATCAGCCTGATCAGGGTCCTGCTGCCGATAGCCTGATCCGTTGACGCTCCGGCCATATGGGTAATCACCTCTTCTTTCACGGTTCCATCCATATCATCCGCGCCAAAAGAGAGAGCTATCTGGGCCATTTTCGGGCCAATCATAACCCAGTATGCCTTGATATGGGGAAAATTGTCGAGAAACAGGCGGGCCACTGCCACATTTTTAAGATCTTCAATGCCATTTGGACCGGAAAGTTCTGCCATGGCTGTATTGCGCGGATGAAAAGCAAGAGGGATAAATGTCATGAATCCCCCTGTTTCATCCTGGACTTCCCGCAGATTATAGAGATGCTCCAGTCGCTCCTCATCAGTCTCAATATGACCATACAGCATGGTCGCATTACTTTTCAAACCAATCCCATGCGCAATTTTAGCAATTTCCAGCCACTCGTTTCCGGATATTTTCTTCTCACAGGTAATTTTTCTTACCCTGGGGCTGAAAACCTCCGCGCCACCACCCGGGAGAGAGCCAAGCCCCGCCTCCACCAGCTTTTCCAATGTCTTTTCCACATTCATGCCCGCCAGTTCAGCAAGATGAGCAATTTCCACACAGGTAAAGGCCTGAATATGTACATCAGGCCTCACGTCCTTGATACCTTTCAGTAATTCAAGATAATATGAAAATGGCAGATCAGGATGAATTCCCCCCACCATATGTATCTCCCTGATCGGCTCCGACAACCGCTCACGGACTTTTTCTTTCACATCTTCCACACTCATTTCATAGGCAAGATCTGAATCTTTTTCCCGGCCGAAGGCACAGAATTTACAGAGATTACTGCAGATATTTGAATAGTTTACATGCTGATTATAAATAAAATATGCGTCATTACCGTTCAACCGGTTCCTGACTATATCGGCAAGAAAGCCAAGTGCAAGAATGTTGGTACTTTTATAAAGATTAAGACCATCTTCCAGATCTAAACGTTCTCCGGCCTGAACCTTTTCAAGAATGCTTCCAAAGCCTGCTTCATGTATGTATTTATCCATCAGTTTTCCTTGTATGATAAAAGAAAAAAGGCCGGGTTATCCACCCGGCCTTCATATCACTTTTCCATGCTCCTTTCAGTACCCACTCGCAGCGGCCCGAAGAATCAGTCTATAAAAAACTTCAGCTTTTCCCGACGGCTGGAATGCCTCAATCTGTTCAGAGCCTTCTTTTCAATCTGCCTGATTCGTTCCCTGGAAACATTAAATCTCTTACCGATTTCTTCCAGAGTATACTCTGCTTTTTCACCAATACCGAAACGTAAACGAATGATTTTTTCTTCCCTCTCACTCAAGGTTCCAAGAATATCATTAACCCTGCCGGAAAGTTCTCTCGTCTGCACAGCATCATAGGGCGACTGGGATTCCTGGTTTTCAAGAAAATCACCCAGGGTTGAATCATCATCTCCTACCGGAGTTTCAAGGGAAATCGGCTCTCTGGATGCCTCAAGAATAGACAGGATTTTGTCCATTGGCAGGTTGATGGATTTTGAAATTTCCAGGGGAGTTGGTTCCCTGCCCAGTTCTTTGAAAAGGGCATAAAATGCCTTGAAAAACTGACTGCGTAATTCAAGAAAATGTACAGGAAGACGAATTGTCCGCGTCTTGTCCAGAATTGCCCGCGTAATAGCCTGACGAATCCACCAGCTGGCGTAAGTGGAAAATTTATTTCCCTTGGTGTAATCAAAACGAAAAACAGCCCGCATCAGGCCGAGATTACCCTCCTGGATAAGATCAGCCAGAGTCAGCCCCTGATGCATATATCGTTTGGCAATGGAAACGACAAGCCGCAGGTTGGCACGGATCATCGTGTCTTTTGCCACCTCTATGGACCGGCTGTAAGCTTCAAGTTTCGCCTGCAGCTCAAACAGTTCCCTTTTGTCGGGATATCTCTTGGCCGCACTGATTACAGAATAGCGCATGAAATTGAGCTGCTGCTTCTTGGGTTTAAGAGTCGGATCCCTCTTCTCCCACAGGTCAATTCTTTCACAGAGAACTTTCATATCGGGAGTGCCGGAACTGTCTTCCCGTATGGCCTTTATTATGGATTCGAACCCCTGCCTGATGGTTTTGCTGTATTTAGCCTCTTCTTCAGGAGTAAGGAGATCAAACCGGCCCATTTCCCGCAGGTAGGTGGTTGTTGTTTCCTCTCCCTCGTGGGAATCCTCTTCCGTTATAGGAAGCTCTTTTGCCTCCAGCTCATCGGCGCCTTCTTTTTTCTTTTCCCAGAGCTCACCCGACAGTGTTCTTTTCTCACCGTTTTTTTCAACCGTCACTATCTCAATAGCATGGGCACCGAGAAAATTAAAAATATTCTCTATTGCATTGGGATCCCTGATTTCATCCGGCAAGAGTTCGTTCAATGTATCAAAACTGATACAGCCTTCTTCTTTTCCAGCTTTGAGAAGATTTTCTTTAAGTTCAGGTAACACCTGTGAACCACTCCATCGCTTGAATTTTAGAGACTATCCTGTACAATAACTCGTACAATTCACAGAACAGTCATGGGAAAACCGAAGAAACCCCCGGTAATTTTTGACAAAAAAAAAGCCGGCGAGGAAGATCTCGCAAGCGTGTAGTATTTTAAAAAGAGCATATTCATACTTCACTTATCCTTAAAAAGCAATATAAAAATACAGATCAACTCAACTAACCAGTATGGCTTCCGAGAAGGTTCAGCCATTTTATGCCCTTTTGAGTTCAACAGACACTGTAAACCCCTATTGTTGCAGAAACACCTTTAATGGCAGGATTTTCAGATCAAAAAACACTCGCCGGACATCTCCAAGAAAATGCTTATGCTGAATATGAAACACTTGAGAATAATCCGGCAGTTGTTCTGCAAACTTATATTATAGCATCGAATTGCTCAGTTTCAAGGCAGTGATTGATCTTTTCATACCATTCTTTCTGCAGGCAGGGTCGAAAAATATATACATACAGGACACTACCATGACAAAAACGCGATCCAGCGGCATTCTTGCCCATATCAGTTCTCTTCCCTCCCCTTTCGGAATTGGTGATATTGGTCCGTCCAGTTTTCAGTTTATCGACTTTCTGGTGGCATGCAACCAGTCGTACTGGCAATTTCTTCCAATCGGGCCCACCAATTCCTTTTTTGGTGATTCCCCTTACATGGGTATTTCGGCATTTGCCGGATCTCCCCTGCTTATTTCCCCTGAGCTGCTTGAACAATCAGGCCTGATATCAAGAAAAGAACGTGACAACCACCCGGAATTTTCGCCATACATGACAGATTTTCCAGCAGTGTCCCAATATAAGAAGCAACTCCTCCAACTGAGTTATAAAAATTTTTCCGGCCACTCTTCGACCAAATACAAAAGTTTCCTCAAAAAACACAGTTTCTGGCTTGATGACTATGCTTTATTTATGACATTTCGAATAAAACACCATGAACAGGAATGGTCCAGATGGCCTTCCCCCGCCCGAAATCGTGATGAAAGTGCCATGGCTGCCCTGTATGAAAATGAGTTTGACACGATCAATTATTTCATATTTGAGCAGTTTATTTTTCATACGCAGTGGGAGGAGCTGCGCAGTTATGCACAAAAAAACAATATCCGCCTCTTTGGGGATTTACCCATATATGTTGGTTATGACAGTGTCGATGTCTGGGCAAACAGGGAACTGTTCACTCTTAACAGAAAAACCCTGAAACCGGACCCGGTTGCCGGTGTTCCTCCTGACTATTTCAGCCCCACAGGCCAGCGCTGGGGAAACCCTCTTTACAACTGGCATCATAGGGACGCGACAACCCGGGAAACTCTCTTCCAGTGGTGGAAACACAGACTGCAGAATGTTTTTTCCCTGGTTGACACTGTCAGAATTGATCACTTTCGCGGTTTCGAATCCTATTGGGCCATCCCGGGAAATGAACCTACAGCCGAAAATGGAGAATGGAAAAAAGGCCCGGGAAAAATCTTTTTCAACAGAATATTCAGAGAACTCGGTCAACTGGATATCATAGCCGAAGATCTCGGCATCATTACACCGGAGGTTGAAAAATTGCGTGATGATCTTGGTTTTCCAGGGATGAAAGTCCTGCAGTTCGCCTTTGATGACAATCCTGAAAACAATCACCTGCCGCATAATTATACCACACCAAACTGCGTCGTTTATACGGGCACCCACGACAATGATACTGCAGTGGGCTGGTTTCTCAGTAACCAGCTCAACGAAGGCCAGAGAGAAACCCTTAAAAAAATGGTAAACAGAGATATCCACGACAACAGCCCGGTGCACAGGGACCTTATCCACCTCGCCCAATCATCCATTGCCAGGCTCAGTATTTATCCCCTCCAGGATATCCTCGGCTTTGGAAGCGACTGCAGAATGAACGTCCCGGGAGTGGCCGATGGAAACTGGAAATGGCGATGCAGCCGGGAATTCCTCACAGAAGAAATTGCACGGTATCTCTCAGAAACAACACAACTGTTCGGCCGCGGAAGAAAAGAAAAATAATAGAGGGTAAATATATTGACAACCCCTTGCCAGTCAGTTATAAAGCACCACACTGGCCCCATCGTCTAGTGGCCTAGGACACCGGCCTCTCACGCCGGGAACAGGGGTTCGAGTCCCCTTGGGGTCACCAGGTTTCAATCCAGCAAATTCAACAGGTCTCATGTTGTTTTTGTTGGATTTTTTTTTGTTTTTTGTATTATACACTCTCCCCTCTTCGTTGCTGATTCTGTTACAGCGTGATTGCCTTGAGCATCTGACAACAAGATATCAAACAGGAATTCCAACTCAAGCTCACCTTGACCTTCAGACGCTGTAATCACCCTGAATATAAAATTCTAACATCCCCGGGGTTGAATTCACAATTGACCTTCACTTTTTCCCTAAAATCGATTATATGTGGCACGAGTTCTCATATTAAACCTAGACTTATGGATATTCTCATGAAAATCAAATCGTTACATAACAAATGGCTTACATCCGGCTTCATTGTCTCAACTGCAATACTGATGGGTTCCAACGCCAGTCTGGGTGCAGGTACAACCAGCCAGACCACCACTGAAGAATCCGCAGTTCAATCCATGGAAGCAAACGTTGAGGATACTGAAGCCACGGGCGAAACCACCGAAGAAACTGAAAGCGAGTTTTACAAAAACTACATCAAAGGTAAACTTTCCATCGGTACCCGAATTGTTTACCGCAGCCTGACCGATGGCGATTCAGGTGCCAAAGGCGGCCTGCAGGGCAGTGGTACATTTCTCGGCACTATCTACGCCCTGGATGAGGAGCAGAATTACGCACCGACAAAAATTTTCCTCGGTTACGATTTTACCAAATATTTTGGGATCGAATTGGCCTGGGATTCTATGGAAGCCTCCACGAAGGCGACCTCAATCTACAGCAGTGAAATTAAGAGTGATGGTGAAGTATCCCTTTACGGCCCTACACTCTCCCTGCTCGTCAAAATCCCAAACAAGACCCAGTTTACCCCCTATGGCGGTTTGGGAATCGGTTTTTTCTCAGCAGATTTTGACGAATCTGCTGACTGGGCTCTCGGCTACCAGGGTCCTTCGCATTATGAAAGCCTGGGATCCCCATCTACCCCTTTTAATGGCCATACCCGCTCAATGGAGGTTGACTCAACCACTGCATTCCTCCTGACCATTGGCGTTAGCTGGTTCCCGACCGAGAACTGGTTTCTGGATCTTTCCGGCCAGTATGTCAAAGCCGACACGGATGCAACTTTTACCAGTTTTCAGGACGGGGTACAGACCGGCACTCCCCAGACAGGAAACTTTCCAATGGACAACTTTGCAGTCCGCTTTGGAATCGGCTACAGGTTCTAACCCTCATTTTTCATGAACATTGTGTCAATTTTGACAATAATTGCAGAACACAAACAGTGAGAGTCCGGGCAACAAATCATGCTCCCTGGATTCTCACTGTTCCGCTGTCAACCTCACTCATTCCTCTCATCACTCTTCTTTACGATTGTTCAACCACTCACATAAAATATTTAACCCGCATTTTTCATGAACATTGTGTCAATTTTGACAATAACTGCAGAATACAAACAATCAGTCAACTCTCAGTAATTGAGCAAATTTTACACAATGGTCACCCAGGGTCAGTCCTGCCAATGCCATTTTCCGCACTATTTCTCCTGTAAATCCAGGTCACTGCAATTCACTGCCAGGCAAGCAAAAACTTCTGACATTTTGAAGCTGACACCGCCTGAACTGATGAGAAATGCGGGTTAATTTGTATTGAAAAATTTGATCATCCATATAAATTTAAATTCTTAATTCTAAAAGGAGAAAACTGGTTCCACCGAAAGAAGAAAAAACGGTTAAGCTGGGGGATACAATGTATAGGCCACTGAATTTACAGAAATATATTTGTACAATACTGTTATTTTTAATCTGTTTGGGCAACAATAATACGTCTTGGTCCAATGACATGAATAGCACAGGACTGCATGACCCACAGGAAATGACCATAAAACATGTTTTGACAGAAACTGGAACTGCGTTTGGCATTGGACCTGGATCTCACTGCACTTATGCATCGTACCAGGGCAATACTTTCTGTGTGGAAATAATTGGCCCAGAAAGGGGGGAAAAGGGGGCCATTCGTTATGGCCTGAATTATCCACTCCTTGATAAGCGTGGGTATTGCACAGGAAAAAACCTGGCCTGGATTTATGCGTGGAACTCTGAAGCTGCAGCAAAAGCGGATATGCTTCAACAAATTAAATTATGGGGAGCCAATTCCAAGCGAACTTTCCATGGAAAAATGGCCTTTGGTATAGGTTCCGGAAAAACTATTGACGCCTGGCAGGCAGGACGCTTCACTTTTATGGTTAACAACCCGCAACCGGACTTACCGACTCCTTCCAAAATGGAATTTGCCGAGGAACTTTATAGAAACGGGGCAATTTCAGGTCTATTCACCGATACAGGAAATGTCGTCCATGATACTGACAGGGATGGCGTTCCCAATGAAAGAGATAAATGCCCCGGAACAGCTCCGGGTACAACTGTCGATGCCAACGGCTGCATAAAAAGAGACATCTGGATTTCTGTTTCACCTGATCATTTTTCCCGGACAGGAGATATAGCCCAGATCGAAGTCAGGCTTGTGGGTGACAGCACCGAAAATTTTTCGGGAAAAACTGTACTCCTCGAGAACGGGAAAGAGAAACAGGGAAAAGTGACAGACTCATCCGGTTTAGTCAAATTTACTGTGAAACACAGTGACAAAAACCGTGCATCCTATTCATATAGAATACGAACTGAGAGATTCACTCGTACTATAACAATTCCCGTTATACAACTGGAAGCTGCTCTCGAAAAGAATCCATTGACTGGGAAACCATATACCGGAATTATCGCGGACGGAAAAACAGGAATTAAAATTATTATAAATACTACCGGGGTGTACAAGGGGCTGTTAATGGTCAAAAAACCTTCCCTTGGAACCATTCAATGTAACGGTTCTACTGCTCAATGTGGCACAATCCCCCTGACTGGCAGCAAACAGATAATCCTCAACTACTTTCCTCCAGCCTATCTGGCGAAATCGTATCTTAAAGAAAAAATTATACCCGGCAAGGAGACCCGGCAGATTGTAACTGATGCCATAAACACAGGAACCTACTACCTCAATTCCGGAAGACCGCCATTGGCAACCCGGGTACCTGTTGAGTTCACCTGTAAATATCCGGACGGTCGCACTTCAACTTTCGCAGTGAATATACTGCTCACCCGCCCACCAGTTCTGCTTGTCCATGGATTTACCGGCGGTAGAACTACCTGGGGGAAACTCCAGACCTATCTGGGCGGCGAAAAGTTTGATCCCGTCATTGATACTTATTATTCCGGTAACCAGGGGATCCATGCTCAGTCAAAATCTTTATCGATAAATATTAAACGTGAACTCAAACGATACAGGTCTATGGGATTAAAAGGTACCCGGGTCGATGTTATTGGACACAGTATGGGGGGCTTATTACCCGAAATTATATTCAGGGGTACCCACGTTTCCAGGGGGATATCCGAAAGCTGATCATGGTGGGCACTCCAAACCACGGTGTCAGTTATACAGATTATGCGGCAGGTGTCTTTGTCAGCGACTTTCTGGGGAAACATCGCCTAGCCGCCACCCAGCTTTACGCCAACAGCGCATTCATGAAAGTGCTTAACCAAGGTGAAGAAGCAGGGAGACATTTACGAACGGGTGTCCAGTATGGCAATATTTTTGGTAGCACGAACGATTATGTTGTTCCAATGGCATCTGCATTTTTAAATGGAGTCAATTTCAAGACAATCAGACACGTCACCCATTCTCCAGCTGTTCCTTTACCCGGTGTTCCCATAACAGAATCAAAACAGGTCTGGGACTGGATAAAAACCTTTCTGACCCATGATATACCACGTGGCACGTTGAAAAACATGCAGATCGAAATCGCCTCAGGAAGCGGAAACGTATTCAAACGTACTCTGGTGCCGAAAAACGGGACGTTCCTGGAACAATATGATAAAGTCAAAACCTATCCGACCAGCGTGCTTCCCTGGGAAGATATCGGTTGTGGTCCCAACAGTCAAACCCTGCTTCATCTGAAAATCGGTGGTTACCAGTGGGGGAGCATTCAACTCAGTGAAAACAGCCTGATAGAGCTGGGGTTTCTTTCACCTCAATCCGTAACTGTTCGTGTTCGAAAAGGAAAAGCCAGATTTGTCAGCATTGTACGAAAAGGTGGAGGTCATTTTACCGTAACGATCGGCCCTGAAAATTCAGGTCAATGGTTTACTTTTCACCCTAACGCAAAAATTGTAGGCCTTGACACTGATTTTGTTGTTACCGTTCGCTCTGACAGGAGTGTCAGAGTGGAAACCCTGCAGGGTAGAATACGGATAGAAAACAGCGCGGACAACTCGAACAGGAGCGACCTTATCGCGCAGGGACAGACTGTTGAAATATCTGACAGCGGAAAGATCAGACCAGGGGGTATTTTACCACAACCCACTCAAAACAAACCAAACCTTCCAAATGATCAGCAACCACCTGTTTCCTCTGATAAAATTTTTCACTTTGCTGCTGACAACTGGCAACCACATTCCCTTACCGAGGGTCGATGCACCAGTCAGGGAAACCAACTCTGCATTGATGCAATGCACCCCGGAGGCGCATGGTTCACGATACGTCGACCTTATGAATTTGCAAACGATTATACCGTCCGTTTTGATGTTAAACTGAATACAGCGGATAATCACTTTCCCATACTGTACAGCGACGGTTTTGTTTATGTGATGATTGACTGGGGAACAAGGTTGGGGCATTATCAACCAGGCCGATCATATAATCTAAAGGATATAGTCAATCTTCAACAGGGACGATGGTACAAAATACGTATTGAGGCACACCCATCTCAAAAAACTTTTGATCTGTACCTGGATAACAGGCTCATCAGCACAGCAACAGGCATCATCCCTTTTAAAAATTATCATACCACAAGCCCACAGATAACAGACAGTGGAGTTATCTGGCTGGGTGATGCCGATTCTGTTGCCTACAGGGGAGGGAGATATAATCGAGGCAGTCTCTGTTGGAAAAACATAACTGTAACACAAGGAAAACACTCTGCAAATACTCACGGAAACACTCCCCATAAAGCGAAAGAATATGTCTGGGTTTTGAATAACAGTCGCCAGATATACCGCTGGAATGGAGCAAACTGGGATCATATTCCCGGACAAGCAACGGATATCGGAGTCGGTGCCAATGGAACCGTATGGATCATCGGCAATAACCCTGTGACTTATGGTCATTCTATTTTCCGCTGGATGGACAATATCCAGGCTTTTGTCACGGTCCCGGGAGAAGCAGTCCGGGTTGATGTTAATCACTTTGGCATCCCATGGGTAGTCAACAATTCCGGTGATATCTACCGCTGGAAAAAACGCCAATGGGAACATGTTCCCGGCAAAGCGACAGATATTGGAATCGGTCCTGATGGCAGTGTCTTTGTCCTTGGAATAAACCAAATTCAGGGCAATTATGAGATATATCACTGGAACGGTTCAGGGTGGGATCTTTTCCCAGGCAGGGGCATTCGTATTGACGTGGACGCTTCCGGCAATCCCTGGGTTGTCAATAGTGCAGGAAATATCTACCGTTGGACAGGAACGAAATGGGAACTTTTGCCAGGACTGGCTACCGATATCTCCATCGGCAAAGTAACCGCCTGGGTCACCGGAACAGACAATGTATCAGGTGGACACGGAGTTTACCGATGGAACAGTCAGTCAAGAAACTGGAATCGAATCCCCGGTGGTGCTGTCGCCATTTCTGTCGGAGCCCCTCCTGCTGCAAAAGAAATGCTACCGCATCTTACAAGCGGTATTTATCGGGTTGATGCTCAAGTCGGTGGGACAGTCTACCATTCGACCTGGAAACTCAATGTGATGAATGATCAGATCAGTGGAACATCAGAATGGATCTGCTGTCCACACAAACGTACCGATCCGATGACCGGCAGAATTACCGGTAATTCTATTACAATCAAACGGAACTGTACAGGGCAGGGATATAACAGACCATGCGAGCAAACATACAGAGGGAACATCATCAATAGACGTATTGAAGGAGACGCAATCGGCACCGGCTTGGAGATGAAAAACCACTGGGTGTTATATCTTGATAAATAAAATCCGGATTACCCACAGAACTCAGTTTGATACGTGGTTCCCAACCTGGCGAGGTTTCTCAGGGAGTGTCTGTCCTTAAATGGCCTTTTCGCCCGATTTCTGGACAGACACCAGGGGACAAAAATAAAAATGGCAGTTCAATCCACATGAAAAAAATTCATGAAAAATTATTGTAATCGCTTTAGAGGATATATCCTGTTGAGCATGTCTCTTGCCCTGATCCTGGGCCCTTTCAAAGGTAACCTGTTCATGGATTTCAGCTTTTCCCGGGCCAACATTTTCAAATATGTCATTGCAGTGCTCTTTATACTGGGAGGCATTATACTGATGCGCAACACCAACAAAGCTGTTAAAGGAATTCCTCTTAACCCCCGTTGATCTCAATTCATCGGAGACTGTATTATAATAATGTTTTTAAGTACGTTGGCCTATGGTTTATGTTCTTACGGTGTTAACAAAATCACCACCATTACTCCGTATCTGTACGACCCCATAGCAATGGGATTGAGGACAATTACCTATCTGCCTGTAACAGCGCTGTTTGCTGCCTTGTCCTTTCAATTTGGACAGAGCATTGAAGTAAGTAAAAATGAAATACTCATTCATTCTGCCGGAAAAACTCAACGGTTTCACTGGAGAGAAATCCTCGGTTTTGAGCTGAAAAACACATATATCATTGCTATAAATACTGCTTTTTCAGCTCCCAGAAAAATGCAGACTAAACTGGTTATTCATACTCGAAAAAAAAGATTGAACTCATTGAGCCCGGTTCTAAAAAAACAAAAAAACGACTCATCCGGGAACTGACAAAAAACGCTCCAGATCACTTAAAAACAAATATTGTACAGTTATCAGGTACATGGTGAAAAGATACAGCCTGCAACTAGCCTGAAAAAAACCTGGATTGTTATTTGATTGCCAGTAACAACCCGGTGAATGCCAGCCGAGCCAGATAGACCAGAGAGCCAGACACGAAGTAAGGAAACAGGGTCATCTTGAGTATATGATAAAAAACTGTTTTCAGAAGAATTAATCCTGTTATAGTTGGCCATTCAATGCTCAATTTTTACAAGACTTTTGTTGTTATGGGACAAAAAAAAGATACCACCAGTTCCACAGAAAAATTCAAGATATATTCCCCGGAAGAGGCTTTTCAACACCTCACCCAAATACGATCCGAAGAAGAACAACAGCTTTATGTGGCAACAGATGAGATCCTTTTTCATGTATGGGACGCACTCTGTATTTCCATTGACAAAAAATGCAGGGATGAATACCTGCCCTACCTGCCCCACGTTTTTGACCTTCTGAAAAACACCAGTGATGGCCGTGAGATATACGAATACCTGATTTATATCGAAGAACGGCTTGGTACACCCCCGGGAGACAATCTTGCCCCGAGGCGTGCCAATCGCACAGTTGATATTCTTCTGAAATACCGCACTGCCATTCTCAGGTCATCAAGTCGCGAAGAGGAGTAACCACTTCTTTGAAAAAGGTACATTTTTGGTTTCATTATTTCTTCAATAGACTTATATTCTCATGCAAAAGAATCATTTTCATTCCTGATTTTTTTCAATATCCAATACAGGGTGCTTTGGGAAAAGATTTGTTTTTTTCGCTACGACCTAATAATTGAAAAAAACATCAATTTTTCAATGTTGCCTGAAAATTTGAGGCGTAAAGTGCGACAATGACGACACAAGGTACTGATCCGGAACAGCTATCACTTCCCAAAATCGTGGTGCCCCCACATCCAGTCTGGCCGGAACTGAATGAAAAAGAAACGAGAGCTCTCAAGGATAGAATTAAAAAACTGCTGAAAGAGCAGAATGGTGTCCTTGTTGCTCATTATTATACCAGTGGTGCCCTGCAGGATCTTGCAGAAGAGACCGGCGGCTGCGTCGCTGACTCCCTTGAAATGGCAAGATTCGGTACTGAGCATAAGGCAGAAACCCTTGTGGTCGCCGGAGTTCGTTTCATGGGTGAAACTTCCAAAATTCTAAACAATGAAAAACGGGTACTCATGCCCGATCTGGCGGCCACCTGTTCCCTTGATGAAGGCTGCCCCCATGAATTGTTTTCATCATTTTGTGACAAATACCCCGACTATACAGTCGTTGTCTATGCCAATACCAGCGCCGAGGTAAAGGCCCGTTCAGACTGGGTAGTTACCTCCGGTATCGCCCTGCCCATCATCAAACATCTCGCGGAAAAAGGAGAAAAAATTCTCTGGGGCCCGGACAAACACCTGGGAAGGTACGTGCAGAAACTCTCCGGAGCTGAAATGATTTTCTGGCCGGGATCCTGTGTTGTCCATGAGGAATTCCGTTCAGTGGCCCTTGAGAGACTGAAAAAACTGCATCCGGAGGCAGCAGTCCTGGTGCATCCGGAATCAACAGAAGCTGTTATTGAACTTGCCGACGTGGTCGGTTCTACTACTGCTCTTATCAAGGCTGTCACTGACATGCCGAACCGTGAATTCATCGTGGCAACGGATGCAGGTATCTTCAACAAAATGCGCCAGTTGGCACCGGGAAAAATCCTTATGGAGGCACCGACTGTCGGTGAAGGAGCTACCTGCCAGAGTTGTGCCAACTGCCCTTGGATGGGGATGAATTCCCTGCAAAACCTGGAAGAAGTACTGAAAACCGGGAAAAATGAAATCAAGGTTTCCAGCGAGCTTGCCTTAAAAGCCCGGATTCCCATTAGGAGAATGCTCGATTTCGCAAAAACCATGCAAAAAAATAATTAATTACACCTCAATCCTGCAATTGGCAGTTTGTCGGAGATGCGAGGCATCAAGGGCTCCGAAGTGCAGGATTGAGGTTACACTCTTTCTCTACCGGTCCTGCCTGTAACCAGGACCGGTATTTTTCCCTCATCGCTCCCCAGCTCAACCTGTCGGTGATCGTTCTGATCTCCATATCATCAAGACTTTTCCTGTCTTGAATAACTTCCTGCAGGCGGGCTGTCAGGTCCCCTTCACGATATAAAAATCGTGGTTCAAAAAGTTCAGGGTATGAAAGTCTATCAGGCAGCAATGGATAGCATCCTGCCCGAACAGCCTCTATTACTGAAATACCATAAAACTCGTGAAAAGCAGTGGAAATAACAATGTCTGCCTGCTTCAGGAAGGTGACATACCGATCATAAGATTCCACGTAACCACAGTGAAAAATTTTCGTTTCAAATCGTTCCATAGCCCTATCAAAACAATCAGGGTAAAACCGGAATTTCTGACCAAGAAGGATGAGACGAAAATCAATCCGGTTCAGCTCAAGCTCTGTCAGGGTATTAAAAAAATCTTCCGGATTTTTATCATGCTCCCAACGATGATTCCAGACAATAACCGGAACCCGGTTATTTTTTTTTCTTCCCCCTCTATCAATGCAGGTAAAATCAAGGGGCGGATAAAGAACTGTACTCTTTTTCCGCAGAGCATCGATTACCCATACCAGGTCCATATCCGCCGCCTTTTTTATATATTTGCGACATCCCTTTAAAAAACTTTCATAATTGTAAATGGTGTTGAACGCAATCCCATCCGAAACCAAACCACTGTTGAAATTTATGGCGGTGAACTGAAAGCGGGTGGGGTCTGGGATCTGACCGGGATAACTGAACTGATTTTCATGGAAGTAGGTAAGAAACCGTGCTGAAGGATTCCAGCCATTAAGACCGCTCAGCAGTCCTTTCAGCATACCCACATCAACAAAGGTTGAGCAGAGAACCGTATCAAAATACCTCTTCTGGCTTTCCAATTTCCTGATCTGTTTATAAAACCAGGGAGCTGCCAGTTGCATGCGCATCTTCCATTTTCTCGCGGGCAGTGTCATAAGTGTATATTCTGCAGAAACATGGTGACACAACCCGTCAAGAAACTGTTTATGTGAACCACCGTAATATGGCTCAAGGACGAGAATTTTTTTCATCAGTTTTTCCCTTTTCCATCGCCTTTTTCAACTCCCTTTCAAATGGTATGACTTCCGCAAGAGAGTACCCGCAACCATCAGGCAAGGTTCCCCCACAGAAAAACAATGATTTTTCCGGAAAACTCCTGCAGAGCGGCAGACGTTTTTCATGATCTCTGCAGAGCCCTTCTTCCGTCAGCCATGTACAACGAAAAAGAAGAAAACCCTGTCCATCCTTTCCTGTTATTTCAAATCGTTTATATTCTGGGTACTCTGTCACAATTCCGTCAAATTTCATTTCATCCCGTAACCAGCCGTCAGTGTGTTCCAGACTGATTGACTGACAACATTGCCCGCAGTTCGTGCAGTGGCCGGTTACCAGTACTGTTTTGCCTGTCAGTTTAAGTCGAACAAACCGAAGGAATCCAAGAAGGGAAAAAGTTTTATTTCTCTTGATAAATCGGCATATTTCACGATAAATAGACATTATTCTTTATAAAATTCTATACCAGGAAGAGAAAAATGACACACGAAACCACCCCCTGCCCCTGCGGCAGCGGTGAACCGTTTTCAGCATGCTGCGATCCTGTTCTCAATAATCATAGTCGGGCAGAAACAGCCCTGCAACTGATGCGTTCAAGATATACAGCCTTTATCCACAAACATGACAAGCATATTCTTGCAAGCTGGGATCCTTCAACCCGGCCAAGATCACTGAACCATGATGCTCATCCCGTTTCCTGGGTTGGATTACAAGTCCACGAAACGGAGAAGGGCATGGAAAATGATACCGAGGGAACCGTAACCTTCACCGCATCCTATATAGAACAGGGACAACTCTGCCATCTCAGGGAAAAAAGCAAGTTTCGCAAAGACAACGAACTCTGGTTTTATATTCATGGAGAATGTGAACTGAAAAAAGAAAAAATTTCCAGAAACAGTACCTGCCCCTGCGGATCAGGAAAGAAGTTTAAACGCTGTTGTCTGCAGGTAAGTTGACTGTTGAGAATTACAGTTCTCTTTCTGAGGTTTTTCGCCAGAGAAACACGATCACAAGACAGATCAGCAGAGATACCGCTGCAAGCGCATAGAAAACACATTCTATCCCCCAGTGCAGCTTTATCATTTTGATTATTTTAACACTCAGCGCCCCAACCCCAAAGGTGAGAATAAATTTCATACCATAAGCTGAACTGATGAGCTTTGGAGGAGTAAGTCTTGCTACGAGCGTATTTTCGATAGGCTGCATGCCCAGGAGAAAAAAACCATGGAGAATGGCAAAAAAGATTAATGGTATATTAGCCGTAAGGGCCATCCCTATTGCCGCTGGAATGGTAATCGCGTGGAATAAAAAATAACTGCCCCGAAGATCATATTTTTCTCCGACCATACCACCGAAAAACTGACCAGCCATACCACCGATATAAATAATGGAGGTAAAAAGTGTCGCCGTTACATTGGCAGATCCCATTCCTCCGGTCAGACGGGTGAGGAAGTCAAAAAGTCCACCGTTTTTCAGCTCAAAATAAGACGGCAGGGTAACGGATGTCCCACGATAAACTATTCCTCCAAGCATCATGGCCACCAGAAGAATATAAAAAGGGGTCCAGGATGAAAACGAATTCACCTTGACCGGAACAGAATGCTTTTTTCCCCCTCCTCCGGTCACCCCGGCCCTGCCGGGAAGTAGAAAGACCAGCCCCAGAAGATTCATTCCACTCACAACAATGTATAGTGTATCTATACTGTAAAAATAATTTATAATTCCGGCAATAAATGGCGCGGCCGCAAGACCCAGGTTGCCAAACATCCCGTTTATTGCCATGGCAGTACTGGTTTTTTCTGTTTCTCTTGCAATCCAGCCAAGGCCTGCCGGATGATAAATACCTGAAAACAAACCTGTTCCTGCCAGAGCAAAGCTGAAGAGAGCAGGTCTATCAATACACATGGCTGCCCCGAATGCACAAACCGCTGCTCCCAGATGAAAGACGGAAAGCAGTTTCCTCGGTCCGAACCGATCCGCAAGAAATCCCCACGGAAGTGCCGACAATCCAAAAAGAAGATACATCAGAAAAGACAGACCAAGGGTGTCAGCCATCTCGAGCCCCAGCCTTGCCGAGAGTGGTAACAGCACCGCTGGAAAAACCATCATATTGAAATGGCTCATAAAATGACCATAACATGCCACAATAAGCAGGGAACGTTCTCTTTTTGTCATAATCCCAACATTTTTTTACATGAATCCGCCATACATTCAGTTGCATGTGATTACAGGCAACTCAATTTGAGCAACCAGTTACACCCGGAGTCTCTTTCAGGTTAAGAATTGGAGTTACAGAGAACAAATCCTGTCCAGAAGTAAATCGGCAGTATGCAGTTTACCCGTGAGGGGCAACTGCTCTACCCTGCTTTTTGAAAGAAGAAGGAGTTGATTGCTTTCAGATTCAAAACCCGTATTTTCTCCACTGATATTATTTACGGCAATAAGATCCAGGTTTTTTCTCTTCAGTTTTTTCTCACCTTCCTCACGCAATCGCCTGCTTTCAGCGGCAAACCCGATCAGAAGCTGGCCCTTTTTTTTTCTTCTACCAAGTTCAAGAAGAATATCAGGGTTCTGGACAAGAGAAAGAGCTGGGGATATCTCTTCTTTTTTCACTTTGTGAACGGCCTGCTCACCTGGTCGATAATCTGCAACAGCTGCACTTTTAATTATAATATCAGCCTGTTCTGAATGTTGAAGAACAGTTTCATACATCTCTTGTGCAGTTTGGACCTCCAGCCGTTTCACCCCTGCAGGGCAGGTAAGAGCTGTGGGACCACTGACAAGAATCACCTTCGCTCCTCGGCGAAAAGCTGCTCTGGCAATAGCATATCCCATCTTTCCTGAGGATCTGTTACTCAGAAAACGGGCGGGATCAATGGGCTCCCTCGTAGGTCCTGCTGTTACCAGAACCGTTTTTCCCGCAAGATCCTGTTGCGTAAGAGCTCTTGCCAGGTACTCCTCCACAATTTCCCAGTCAGCCAGCCGCCCCTTCCCCTCATCACGGCATGCCATCCTCCCATAACCCGGCTCGATAATTTCATAACCGAATGTTTTCAGTTTTTGAATATTTTCGATGGTTGCCGGATGATCATACATCCTGGTGTTCATGGCCGGGCAGACAAGAACTTTCGTCCGGGTGACCAGGGCTGTTGAGGTGAGAAGATTATCGGCAATTCCCGCAGCCAGACTTGCAATGGTATTGGCAGTAGCGGGAGCGATCAGCAGAACATCCGCCTCACCTCCCAGACTGATATGAAGCATGGGATCATCACTTTCAGCAAACATATCCCCCACCGTCTTTATTCCTGTGAGAGCAGAAAAGGTGAGAGGTGTTACAAATCGGGTTGCGGACTCGGTCATAATCACTTTTACTTCCGCCTCTTCCTTAACCAGTGTGCTCACCCAACCTGCCACTTTAAAAGCGGCTATTGAGCCGGTTACACCCACTACAATCCTCTTTCCGGCAAAACAGTTTCCCATGACCTTTTCTCCGCAGTCAATATGCTCCGTTGCCCTTCACCATACAATAGACAGTCTTGGCAATAATTTTTATATCAGTCCATAAAGAATAATTGAGAATGTACCAGTCGTCCATGCGAACTCTCTCACCGTATTCATCCACGTCGGAACGACGTCCCACCTGCCAGGGCCCCGTTATACCTGGCTTCATGGAGCAGTAGCGTCCCGCGCTTTCCTTGTAAAAATCGTTCAGTTCATCCCCCACAATTGGTCGGGCTCCGACCACACTCATGTCTCCCCTCAGAACATTAATAAACTGTGGAAACTCATCAAGACTCGTCCGTCGCAGCAATCTGCCAAACCGGGTTACACGTGGATCATTCTTTAGTTTGAAATGCTGCTCCCACTCTTTTTTGAGTTCGTCATTTTCATCAAGCAGTTTCTGGAGCTCCCTGTCTGCTCCAACTTTCATTGTTCTGAACTTCAGACAGTCAAATGTTTTTCCCGCCGCGGTAATCCTTTTATGTTTGTAAAAGACGGGGCCGCCGTCACTGATTTTGATCAGCAGGGCAATAACAATCATCAGTGGGGAAAAGCAGATGAGCACAGCAAGTGAAAAAAAGAGATCGAACCCCCGCTTCCACTCTGTGTGGGGATTAAAATTCAATATCAGCAAATCCCCGAGGGACTGAATCTCCGCGTGATGAAGACCATAAACATAGAGATCGGGAACGAGATAAATTCTGGCTCCAAGGGATCTGCATTCTCTGAGGATAGTAAAAATTTTTCTCTCTGCCCGCATGGGCAGGGCAATATACACATAATCAATATCATGTTGTTCAAGATAACCGTTGATGGCGGAAATATTTCCGAGCACCGGTTTTCCATAGACTTCCGTAACTGTTTCTTCATCTATCTTGTCATCAAAAAAACCGAGTACCTCTATCCCCGCCCAGGGCATTTCCTCGACTTCCTTGACAAGTGTTATACCAAGATCTCCGGCTCCCACCACCACTGCCCGCCTGACATTTTTTCCCTTTGCCCTGATAACTCTGAGCATTTTTCGGGCAAGGACATGAATGAAAAAGAGAAAAAACGGAGTGGTAACCGACCAGACCAGGAACACGACCCGGGAATAGGCAATGGATATCTTGAATATGAAAAAATAGAACAGCAACAAGCCGATAACAGCTGCCCAAGCTTTCAAAATCACAAGAAACTCAATAAAATAACGCCATCCACGCCAGGAACGATATAATTGAAACGACTGAAAACTGATAAAACAGAGAACAAAGGTGATAACCAGAAGACGGGTATAATATGGACTCCACGGAACCCTGTACCAAAGAACCAGCAGTGAAAGATAACCGACAGTAAAACAGCAGTCAAAGAGATGCAGCAGCCTGGCGATCAGGGAACTCTGCTGACGAAGATTTATTGATAACATACACTTATATATGATCGACCAGGAATGAAACTGTCAGTGGAACAGCATCCTGTTTTTTTATTTTTTTACCTGAATCCGTGGTGGATTCAGGTTGTATTCCGGCGCTGCCACCAGGTTCTGTTCATACTGAACGAAGAATGTAAAAACGGTGGCAGCAGAGTATATTTTCTGCCCAACCTATAGCCGGTAAACTTTAATCCTGTACGGATGATAAATTCTATTGCTGTAATAAACTTTCCTTCCTTCAACAACTGTGCAAAAGCAGAACGGACAAAACTGAAACCGATCCCTTCAGCGGTCCCAAAGGTATCAAGTAACCATTTTTCCGATGAGTGCAGAACGCCGGTATCATAGGCCCTCCGGAACTCTCCCTGCAATGAATAATTATGGCTGTGATACACTGCAGCTTCGGCAACATAGGCTATCGTGCCTCCATCCTGAAGAATTTTCCCCACAGTACAGGTATCCTCACCAAAAATCAAACCGTTCCTGAAGCTTCCAACCGCAAGAAGATTCCTCCGCCGATAGGCTGCAAAAGAATTGGATGTAAAAATTGTCCGCAGTCCCAGTTTTTGACGATCGTTAAAAGATCGTTTCTGTGACCTTTCCGGGTAATTAAAGCGCCGAAGAAAAGCTGCATGCCAGCTCGCATCAGCAGCAGGAAGCTGGCGACCATAGGAGCAGACACATGATTCACCATTCCCCACGAGAGGCTCTATAAGAAGCCGCAGGGCAGCAGAAGATGCAAATTCGATATCCTGAGTCAGAAAAACTATTATTTCCCGATTGGTTTTTCCAACCAGAAACGTCCTGGTTCCGCCGTGATCAAAATCCTCACGGTTTACCCTCCATACCCTGGCTCCGTATTTCCTGCAGATGTCCACCGTTCCATCTGAAGATGATGAATCTGCAACAAGGATTTCAGCAGGTTGCAGATCTTGTTTCTTCAGACTGACAAACAGTTTTTCCAGCGTATCTCCCCCGTTGAGGGTTGGAATAAGAATGCTGAATGCGTTTTTTTCAAAAGCCTTTGTCACGTCCATCCCTCAAACCTGAATCCTTGCCCGGTCATAGCCTGCAAAACCTCACCAGCAGATATTTTGTAATTGCCCAGAGAATGTATGGTGACGGATGTTTCCTGTAGAGCTGTATCTCGTTTTTCGAGGCCATGAGACGCAGATTAAAAGGAATCTTCCTCCTGTCTCTCCTCCAGCCACGGCAATGAAAGGCAACAAGACAGGGCTCATAGACAAGATCATAGCCATCCCGATGCAATCGCAGTGAAAGTTCAATGTCCTCCTTGTACAGAAAAAAAAGCGGGTCAAAAACTTCTTCGCCATATCTTCTCAGTACCTCAACCGGACATATCATTAACGCTCCGCAAACTGCCGGCAGAGTATTTTTTTTATTATACCGGCCTCGATCCTTCTCCCCCATACCCCGGTCATACCAGCGACCATACCATTTGCGGAAGATACCGGTGGAATCTATCTTCCCGGTAGCCCTGTTTTTTCCCGGATCATAGCCCAAAAGTTTACCGGAAAGTATGCCGATTTTCTTCTTCCCATCCATTACATCAAGGACTTTGGCAAGAAAACCCGGGGGAAGAAAGGTATCCGGATTCAGAAACACGACTATTCCCTCAAGATCCTGTACAAGGGAAAACCCGAGATTATTTGCCCTTCCAAAACCTATATTACCAGTCTTCACCAGCTTGATATTGTCTGCCTTTCTGCAACATTCCAGGTACTGTCTGTCTGCAGAACCACTGTCCACAATGATAATTGATGTTATTTCAACAGTCTGCGCGGCCAGGTGGGTAAGACACTGGGGCAGGACTTCCTGAGAATCATGGGTAACAATGATTATATGTATTCCGGCAGTCATGGAAGGACCCCGATCAGAAGAATATCCTGCAATACCACCCAAAGAGAAGATTTGTTTTCCCTTCCGCGCTCCTTCGTGCCATTATCGACTCCACCGCTTCTTTTTCCGAAGTGACAACAGCACGCCTGAACTCTTTTTCCAAAATATTACCGGGATCAGCCAGGATTTCCCTTCTTTTGCCGATAACCTCCGGCAAAAGCCTGAATGTTTCCAGGATACCCCTGCAATATGAGAAAAACATCCTCTTTTTAACAACAAAAAGGAGCCAGGCAAACTGATAAATGGTGAAAGGAAAGAGAAAACGCAGAGCCATGCCAAATGAGTAATTCTTGACCACTACAGCAAAATTATTCCTGGTAGACAACCGAATCGTAAACGCATTCACTTTCTTTCCCGTAGTGGCACTGCCGATATGAAAGACCATGGCGGAAGAGAGATACCGGCAGCGCATACCCAACCGCCTCGCCCTCAGGTTCAAGTCGACGTCTTCAAGGTAGGCGAAAAAAACATTGTCAAAAAGACCAACCTTATCAAAAAACTTTCTACTGTACAGGGCGCCACCACCACAGGCACCAAAAACATCCCTGTCAACCCGGTACATATCACTATCCTTTTCCATTGTACCAAGTCGATAGCCGACTCCGCCACGCAGCACGGCATCTCCTGCCCCGTCAAGAAAGTCCCGATTATTGAAATTGATCATCTTCAGGGCAAAAAAATCATACTTCTTGTATTTTTCTATCCCCTGGATCAGGTGTTCAAGACAGTCAGGTGCCACTTCCATATCATTATTCAACAGGAGTATCCAGGATGCCCGCGCTTTGCGGATTCCCCGGTTGACCGCCACTGAAAAGCCGCGATTTTCCGTGAACCGGAGAAGTCTGACTTTGGGAAATTCATTTTCCAGCAATTCCAGGGAACCGTCTTCCGAACCGTTATCCACAACCGTTACACAAAAATTTCGGTTTGTCTGGACCTCAAGAGAAGACAGACAGTGGGCCAGCATCTGCCGGCCGTTCCAATTGGGAATAACAATCTCAATCAATGGATTTTCCATTGACATTACTGTTCCCCACTTTCCTGCTCGCTTCCGAAAACATGTTTAACGAAATAAACCGGTTTACTCTGTGACTCGTGATATGTCCTGGCCTGAAGTTCGGCAATCAGCCCAAGTGAAATAAACTGAATACCTATGAAAATAAGCAGTACTGCCAGAAAAAGAAGAGGCCTGTCGGCAAGAGGAACTCCCATGAACTGCCGCTGTATGGTCATAATAAGAGCAATGAGAAAACCGATTCCACCACAGAGAACACCCATCAGACCAAAAACCTGAATCGGTCTGGTGGCGTAGCTGAGCAGAAATTTAACGGTCATAAGATCAAGAATAACCCTGATAGTCCGCGAGATACCATACTTGGATGAACCAAACCTTCTTGGCCTGTGATTCACCTTGACCTCGGTAAAATCTATCCCCATTCCGGAAGCAATTGCCGGAATGAACCTGTGCATCTCACCATACAATCGTACATTTTTAATCACTTCCTTCTTAAATGCCTTCAGGGTACAGCCATAGTCATGGAGATTGACACCCGTAGTTTTCGAGATAATCTTGTTGGCGATAATGGAAGGCAACCGTCTGTTTATAAAGGCGTCCTTACGGTCATAACGCCATCCTGTCACCACATCATTACCAGCTTCAATCTCCACCAGGAGTTTCGGGATATCGTGGGGATCATTCTGCAGATCAGCATCCATAGTAATAATGACATCCCCTTCGGCGTAATCAAATCCGGCAGCCATGGCTGCTGTCTGACCGAAATTTTTCCTGAAACTGATTACCACCACATGACTGTCCTTTTCCTGTATTTCTTTCAGGAGCTCAAGACTTCGATCGGTGGAACCGTCATCGATGAAGAGTATTTCATATTCATGATCGATTGCACTCAGAACTTCATTCAGCTCCTGGTATAACAGGGGAATATTTTTTTCCTCATTGAGCAACGGTATAACAATAGAGAGTAACACAGCAATATCTCCACATAAAATTTTTAAGTCAGATTTCTTTATTTCCACCATGTTGCAGAGTGTCGGCAGTATCAGGAATAAATTTCTGCCTGTACGTCAGGTATACGATGTAACCGATTGCACCCATAAACAGCATTTTCAGGCGAAGCAGCAACCCCATGGCCAGGGATTCAGCACCACCCACACCCACCAGCAGAAAATAAAAAACAAAGACCGATTCAAAATAACCCAGATTCCCCAATAATGTGACCGGTACATGGGCAACCAGCATTATAGCCGGAACAATGGCACAGATAGCCAGAAAATCGACATGAACATCAAATGCCATAAAGGCTGTATACACATTCACCCATGTAAGAAGATAGAACAGGACAGTAAGAAGGATAAGACGCTGGAGAAAACGTTTGTTTTCTCTTACCGCGGCCATCGCAACATCCAGTTCCTTCCGCAGTTTTTTTAAACGATCAATAATGCCTGAATACAGTCTTTCCAGACTGTCGGCAACTCTTTTAAAAAATCCCAGCAAAGGAACATCACCCGTTTTACGCAATATGGCCAGGCAAAACCTGGCAATCCCGTCAGGGAGTGCAAAAGGGTTTTCTGCCTTCCAGACCCAGATGGTAATCATGGCAAGACAGCCTCCGGCCAGTGCCGGAAATAAAATATAGGGGCTCTGATAGAGCCCGGTTTGAAAGAGTGGAGCCACTGTCACCAGGAAAAAAAGAAAGAAAATACCAGAAAAACGTTCAACAAATACACTGACGGCAGAGTATCCCTGGTTCTCAATCAATCTTCCTGCGTAATATGAACGGACGACATCACCCCCTACGGTGGAGGGCAGAATATTAGAAAAAAAATAACCCACCATGTAAATCCGAAATAACTCCCGGTATGGAATATCGTCTTTCAAGTCGAGAATCAATTTCCATTTTGCACAACTCGCAGCAACCATGACAACGGTCACAACGAAGGACAACAAAAAAAACACCCAGTTGATCCGGGAAAAAAGCTCAAGCAGTTCATTCCCCCGTACAAAAGAAAGCAGTACCGAAAAAAAAGCAATACTGAGGACGATTTTTATAATCAGCTTTACCGGGCCGGGAATCTTGTTCATTCTCTTTCTATAACTGAATTTTATGCAATTTCTTCATATTCATACGTGCTGAAACCTCAATCCTGCAATTGGCAGGTTCGGAGTCTACGCTACCTGCCAAAGATGCGGGTTAGGTGAAAACCGACATCAATACCACATATTCACCATATTACCAAGAAAAGACGGTGAATTTACCGTTTTCTCACTCTGCAGCCTGTTTAGCCTTGATCCAGCCCACACGAATATAATACTGCTGACCACAGTCCAGCCACCTGCTGCAACTGTCTTCGTTTGTCTTTTTTGGATAGTCCGAACTGTTTTTTCTGTCCACACGACAAACACCGCTTTGACTATTTTTCAACCTGTAATATTTACAGGTCAGACAGAGCTTTTTTATCTTATAATTCATTAAAAACACCTTGGAAATCAGGAAACGGGATTGAACCGTTCCAGTACTCTGAAAGCGGAAAAAGATCGATTACCGGCCCTGTAAAACCATTTTTTATCATAAATTTTTTAAAAATTTCCTTTGAATCAACAGCGATTCTCTCATCCTCATCAATGAACCTGTTATAAATCAGGGCAGCGACCTGCAGATTTCTTCTCCGGGCCAGCTCCAGACTGTTGAGAGTGTGATTGATGGATCCCAGTTTCGGACCGGACACGAGGATGAGAGGATACTGTTCTTTCTGCAGATAATCAATAAAGAGGATATCCTCAGTCAGGGGAACAGATAAACCACCGGCTCCTTCAAAAAGCACCACATCAAACTGTTCCAGGAGAAGATCGGTCGCCCTCCTGATCCTGCCAATATCAATGGTCCTGCCATCGAGCGTCGCCGCCAGGTGTGGCGAGCAGGGGACAGAAAACAGGTAGGGACATGTCAGATCCTCCCTGTCCATATCAAGAAGGTCGATCCCCATCAAACGTCTGTGAACCACGATATCCTCACTGATATCCGTACATCCGGTCTGAACTGCTTTCTGGGTAATCACCTTGATTCCCCTTTCCTGCAATGCTCTCGCCATAAGGCCGACAGCAACAGTTTTACCAATATCCGTATCAATGCCCGTTATGCAGTAAACCTTTTTCAATTTTTTCTCCAGTTTTTCGGGCAATTATGAAAATCGCCACATAGCTTACCGGAATCCCGAAATCATCTTCAAAACGTGCTCTATACTCCCTTTCAAACTTTCTGAATTCCGAAACCTTCCACCCGGGGCTGCCAAGTCCCCGACCCCGGTCTTCCGTATATGTCGAAGCACAGCTCTGACAGACGGCAGATAAATACGTTTTCTTTCCCTGTGGATATGAACGAGATCAAAAAAGGCGGTTGTTATCTTTTGAAGTTCAGAATGTTCAAGATAAGGCAGTCCTCTTCCCGTAAGTGAGCGGATTTCCTCCATGGTGCCCGGGCCGAAGAGAGAAAAAGCCAGAATACCACCTTCATTCAGGCAACCATGAATTCGGGCAAAGAGTTTTTCGAGGTCCTGAAGCCATTGAAAAGTGGATGAGGAGAGAACAATATCGAGTCCTTCCGGTAAAATTTGCGCTTCTATATCTCCGGGAAGAAGATGTATTTCTTTGACATTTCTCTTTATTCTTTCAGCGGTAATTGAGCAGAATTCCGGGACAATATCGTTGAGCCAGATCGATTTTACAACATGTGCCGAACAGATTAATTCCGTCAGAAACCCGGTACAGCATCCAATTTCAAGAACCCTTGAAAACGCTGAAATCTCATGCCGGGACAGCAGATTAAAAAACTGCCTGCTGATCTCCTGTTGAACAGTGGCATTGTCTTCATACGTTTCAAGACATGACCCAAAATGTTTGGCAACACGTTCTTTATCCAGTACTGTTTTCATCGTATCGTAACAGAACAGACAAGCTGGTCCCAGCTCTGCCATTCGTAAAAAAGAAAATGAAACCCTGGCAAAGTTTTAATAGCCCTGTCTTTCCAGAAATATAACTGATTACGTGTGGGGATAATCCAGTCATTCTCTGCGACAATAATTTCGTCATATACAGACAGACCAGCTGGAACACAGTCAGTACTTTTCCTGAGTATTTCCAGCTCTCCACGCTGACTTACAATACTTCTTTCGGGCTGATTACTCAGAAATTTTCTTAAATTTGTCTTTTCCCTGCACATCCTGCGGTAAAACTTCTTCCTGGCTTCCTCCCCAAATTCCGCCAGGGTATCATCATAGATTTTTTCAGGGATACCCCTGGTATCATCAACCGGACAAAGGGTACCGTTTATGGCAATTGTCCTCGTAAATAATTTTCTTTTCCGGGCGAATATTTTCTGTCCGACCCAGACCCCCATGGACCAGCTTACCAGAATCACTTCTTTATAAGCAGTAAAGAGCGCTTCCATATCCCGATCTGTCGTCTCCATGGTGCGAAAATCGAAAAACATACAGACATCATATTCTTCGGCCATAAGCGGTCGAAACGGTCTGTCATCCATTCCCCAGCCGTTGAAAAAAACAATCAGGGTATCACACTTCTTTTTATGGAGCCATATCTGTCTCAAACCTCAATATTTCTATGACCGGCTCCGGTTCATAGCCTCCGCAAGCTGTTCTGGAAATGCTTTTATGTCATCCCAATTCATACCGGCCGTGAGTGACAACCTGAATCTCGCGGTACCTTCGGGAACGGCCGGTGGCCTTACCGGAAACACAAGATATTTCTTATCCCGCATCATTTCCGCAAGCGTTACCGCCAGTTTATCTTCGCCGATCATTACGGGAACAATGTTGGTGGAACCATCCGTCACCAAGCCATTTTTTACCAGTTCCGACCGTAATTTCCCGGAAAGGGACTGAAGATGCCTCCGTTTTTTTTCACACAGAAGAATCTCTTCCAGAACAAACAGGTTCCAGTTGTGAATAATCGGAGGCAAACCGGTGGTGAATATAAATGACCGGCTGTGGTTTACAAGATACCTGGAGATTTCCTCTGCACAGATAACAAAGGCACCCATTGAGGCAGGAGCCTTGCCAAATGTTCCCACAAGATAATCTACACCTCTCAGACAGCCCTGTTCCTCTGCCATACCAAGGCCTTTTTCTCCATAGAGGCCAATGGCATGGGCCTCGTCCAGATAAAGGGTACAATCAAATTCCTCTTTAACAGCTACCAGTTTGCCGATATCGACGACATCACCATCCATACTGAAAACAGACTCGCTGACGATGATCACTTTTTCGAACCGTTTTCTCAATTTTTTCAGCAGAGAAACAAGATGATCATAATCCCGGTGACGATACCTTTTGTAGGTCGCTTGACACAGTCTCATACCGTCCATTATGGATGCATGATTCAGTTTATCACTGAGAATAAGATCTTTTCTCCCTAACAATGCGGGAAGAATTCCAATATTTGCATGATATCCGGAATTGAAGAGAAGGCAGCCACTCCTCCCATAGACTTCCCGAAGACGTTTTTCCAGCTTCCGGGCAACCTCCGAGTCTCCGGTCAGAAGGCGCGATGAGGTAGATCCAAGCGCGAAATAATCCAGGGAATACCGATCTCCGGATTCCATGAAAAACCTCTCATGCAGCTCCCTGTCCCCCCGAATCCAAGGTAATCGTTGGAAGTCATATTGAGCATCCGGTGCCTGCCATACTTTATATGACAGCCTTCACGTCCGGAGAGAGGCTTGAGATAGCGCAATCTTCCAGTATTTTCAAGTTGCGCCAGTTTGTCACGGTATGAGCTCATGAGTCCGCCTCAATTTCCAGAACTTTTCGAATACCCGCCAGCAGGAACTCCAGTTCATCCTGTTGAATAATATAGGGCGGCATTACATAGACAAGCTTACCAAAAGGCCTGACCCAGATACCATGTTCAACAAACCGTTTCTGGATACGTTCCATGTTGACCGGTTGCTTGAGCTCAACAACCCCGATTGCCCCGAGAACACGGACATCGGCCACAGTTTCCAACTGGTTGCAGGGAGCAAATCCTTTTTTTAAAACAGACTCAACCGCCTTAACCCGTTGTCGCCAGTCGGAATCAAAGAGCAATTCGAGGGAGGCGATGGCCACCCGACACCCAAGGGGGTTGGCCATAAAAGTGGGGCCATGCATGAAAACACCCGGCTCGTTTTTTGACAAGACCCGACCCACATGCTCCCCGGCCATAACTGCAGCCATAGTCATGTAACCACCTGTAAGCGCCTTGCCCAGGCACATGATATCCGGGACAATCCCGGCATGATCACAGCCAAACAGCTCACCTGAGCGACCAAATCCGGTCGCAATTTCATCCGCTATCAGCAGAACTTCAAACTCGTCACAGAGTTCTCTTACCTTTCGTAAATATTGCGGATGATAAAATCTCATCCCGCCGGCACCTTGGACAATCGGCTCCAGAATAACACCACAGATACGTTGATGATTTTTTCGGATCAGGTTTTCAAAAGAATCAATATCACTTTCATCCCAGGCATCTGAAAAACGACAGCGGGGAGTATCTGCAAAATAATATTCCGGCAGAACTCCCTTGTATATGGAGTGCATTCCCCCTATGGGATCACAGACAGACATGGCGTGAAAACTATCCCCATGATACCCTGAACGGAGAGTGAGAAACCTGTTTTTTCCGTTGATTCCCTGGGCGAAAGAGTACTGAATGGCCATCTTCATGGCAACTTCAACTGCGATGGAACCGGAATCGCAGAAAAATACACGGTTGAGCCCGGGCGGCATGTGTTCAATCAGTATTTTTGCCAGAGTAACGGCCGGTTCATGGGTCAATCCGCCGAACATCACATGGGCCAGGGTATCCACCTGCTCCTTGATCGCATTATTGAGACGGGGGTGATTATAACCATGGATTACCGACCACCAGGAGGCCATACCGTCAATGAGTTCCGTCCCGTCATTGAGCCTGATCCTGCAACCATCAGCAGACTCAACAAGAAATACGGGAAGTGGTTTTTCAATGGAGGTATAGGGATGCCAGAGATGTTTCCGATCAAAGGCCAGTATTTCCTCTGCTCTCCTGCCCCCGTTCTCCAAGGCACCCATCCTATTTTTTTTCATTTCCGTCAATGTCAAAACCGAGATCCTTCACCATCCTGACATCTTCCCTGAGACTGTTACCGACCGTCGTCAGGTAATCGCCGACAATTGCACCATTGGCTCCTGACATGAAACAACGACCCTGCTGGTCGCCAAGGAGATTTCTGCCGCCTGCAAGCCTGATTACAGCCCTGGGATTGATAAACCGAAACATGGCTATAGTGGTCAGCACTTCTCCAACCCCCAGGGGTTTCAGGTGTGCAAAAGGTGTATTGGCAATGGGTGTCAGGATATTGATGGGAATTGAGAGAATACCGAGATCACGCAGTTCAAAGGCCAGTTCAAGCCGCTGCTCACCACTTTCTCCCATACCTATGATCCCCCCGGAACAGATATCCATTCCGGCCTGGCGGGCAATCTGTATTGTTTCAACCTTTTCTTCCCAGGTATGGGTTGTACAGACCTTTTTGAAAAAACTCCGACAGGTTTCAAGGTTGCAATGGTATCTGCGAACACCCATGGCTTTTAATCTTTCTGCTTTTTCTCTGGTAAGAAATCCCATGGACGCACAGAAAAGCATGCCGGTTTTTTCTTCGAGCAACTTATAGATTGTTTCAATTTCATCCAGGAGAGAATGGGAAACAGCCCTGCCGGCAGTAACAAGGGAAAACCGCCTGACACCCTGTTGCTCATTCTGCAGGGCCATCTTCAACGCGGTTTCACTGGCCACAATATCATAGGTTGTGACATCAACCTCGTAGTGGGAGGATTGGGCGCAGAACTTACAGTTCTCCGAGCATCTCCCTGATCTTGCGTTGACAATGGAACAAAGATCAAAATTATTACCATGGATACTTTTCCGCAACTCATCGGCAGCATTGTACAGTTCGGAGGGAGAGGCGCACTCCGCCAGCTCAATTGCCTGTTCAAAGCTCAGGTCCTCCCCGGCCTGCACTTGACGCAGGTATTTTTTTATCATGGGAGTTTCCTCAAGCCGCTGCACAGGTACGCAATTTTTCAAGACATGCCTCAAGAGACCCTGGAGAATCAAACTGCAGTGCAGTCACTTTTTTTCCTCGAGGAACAATTTTCCGCATCATCCCCTTGAGAACTGATTTGGGTCCCACTTCAATGAAGGTATCAATCCCTTCGGCCAGCATGGATTGGATGATCTCACACCACCTCACCCTGGACGCTATCTGCCTGGCCATCATTGATTTGATTTTACCCGTATCCTTTTCCTGTTCTGCGGAAACATTGAAATAAACGGGGACATTGGGCGTTTTGAACTCTATCTTTTCCATATATTCTGCAAAATCAGGTACAGCACCTGCCACAAGCGGAGAGTGATTGGCAACACTCACATTCAGTGGAATCACCCGCGCACCTTTTTCTTCAACGAGAGCTGTCACCGCATCGAGTCCTTCAATATCTCCAGAAATGACGGTTTGAAGAGGTGTATTATGATTTGCGGCAGTAACAACACCACATTTATCGCACCCGCCAATTACCTCTTCAATCTCCTCAACACTCAGACCGAGAACCGCCCGCATTCCTCCGGGATTGGCAGTCCCTTCTCTTTCCATCAGCATTCCTCTCTTGCTGACGAGTTTCAGTGTATCTTCAGCATTGAGAACTCCTGCACCATACAGGGCGGAATATTCACCCAGGCTGTGCCCGGCAAAACAGTTTACATTAAACTCATCACCACCATCTTTTAAAAAGGCATGCCAGCATATCAGATTTGTGATGGTAATGGCCGGTTGCAGATTGGCCACCCTGGTGAGATCCTCAAGAGGCCCCTCTCCACACAGGCGATTCAGATTCAGATCGCATGCAGCCTCGGCCATGGCCATCAACTCCTTATATTCATTATCTTTTTCAATAAACTCCTGCCCCATTCCTATATATTGAGATCCCTGGCCGGGAAAAAGTACTGCCAGTTTCATTTACTTCACCTCGTTTGCTGTTTTCCGAACTTCTATAATATTAATAATAAGAAAGAGTCCCGCCCCCACGCAAATCGCTGAATCGGCGAAATTGAAGGCTGGCCAGTGATACCCCTTGAATTGAAAATCAAGAAAATCAACCACTGATCCATATCGAATTCTATCGATTATATTGCCGGCCGCTCCACCACTGATAAGGCCCAGAGCAATACCATAAAGACTGTTTTCCCTTTTCAACCTGTACCAGGCCACCGTCAGACCGACTATGGCAAGAGTTCCGATACCCAGGAAAAAATAGTGTCTCCAGGGAGAGTTAACATCAGCGAACATGCTGAACGCCGCACCACTGTTTGTCACATATACCAGGTTAAAAAAGGAGGGAATAATTTCCCGTGACTCATAGAGCTGAAAAGAGCCAAGTATCCATTGTTTACTCAGTTGATCAGCACAAATTGCAATTCCCAGGAATACAAAATATACCATCTCAGGAAACAACCCCCGCGCATCTCTCACAAATCCGGGGATGGTTCTGATCCTTCCCGACAGTGATGGAGCGAATCCAGCATCGCTCACACTTTTCTCCGGGAGCAGCAACAACACGGATCTTCAATCCTTCCATCTCCTCACTTTCAAACAGGATCCCTTCATCTTTTTCGTCATCAAATCGGGAAAGTTTCGAGATAATAGAAATCTCTTTTATCGTTTCCCATTCCGATTCAACAAATTTTTTCAGATCCCCTTCCGACCGAAGAAGCACCTCCGCTTCCAGTGAATGACCTATTACCTTCTCCCGCCGGGCAATTTCCAGTGCTTTTGTGATTTCTGAACGTACCCGGATGAGCTGTTCCCACTTTTCCATCATTTCCCGGTTATATTTTACACCGGCTGGCTTTTTTGGAAAATCAGCAAAAAATACACCCTCTTCAAAGGGTGCCTTCGGATCAAGGGAATAGAGGTGATTCCAGGCCTCTTCCGCGGTAAAACAGAGAACAGGTGCGAGCAGTCTCAGCAGTCCGTCCAGAATTGTAAAAAGAACAGTCTGTGCCGAGCGACGAAGGGGAGAATCGGTACCGGATACATAAAGCCTGTCCTTGAGAATATCCAGATAAAAAGAGCTCATGGTTATACCACAGAAATAATTAAGACTCTGGTAAATGGAATGGAACTCATATTGTTCATAATTCTCCTTCACCCTGCTCAGCAGCTCATCAAATTTGGCCAGGGCCCAGCGATCCAGCTCCGGCAGTTTATCATGGGCAACGCAGTTCTTTTCCGGATCAAAATCACTTAGATTCCCCAGCATGTACCGAATGGTATTTCTGATTTTTCTGTAGGAGTCAGAAACCTGTTTGAGGATTTCATCCGAAACCTTGATATCATCCCGATACTCTTCACTGGAAACCCACAACCGGAGAATCTCCGCGCCATATTTTTCTATGACTTCACCAGGTGCCACAACATTCCCGACAGATTTCGACATCTTCTTTCCCTGTCCGTCAACCACGTATCCATGAGTCAGCACCCCTTTAAAGGGTGCCCGGCCCTTGTGCCGGTTGAAACGAGAAGAGAGCTCTGAAACCAGCCCCTGTGCTGATCACTGCCCTCCAGGTAAAGATCAGCGGGAGAGTGAAGTTCAGGACGTTCCTCACAGACAGCAGCATGACTTACACCGGAATCAAACCAGACATCGAGAATATCATCCTCTTTGAAAAAATCGCTGGCGCCGCATTTGGAGCAGGTCATTTCTTCAGGGAGAAATTCCTCCACTTTATGACTGAACCATGCATCTGCGCCCTCTTTGAGGAAAAGTTCATCTATTTTTTCAACGACTTTTTCATTTATAACAACCTCCCCACATGAACGGCAGCTGATGACTGTAATGGGTACACCCCAAGTTCGCTGGCGTGAAAGACACCAGTCAGGACGTCCTTCAACCATTCCATAAATTCGCTGCATCCCCCAGGATGGAACCCATTTCACTTCTTTAATGGCCGCAAGCGCTCTGGTACGCAGCTCATTATTTTTCATTGAAATAAACCACTGGGGAGTGGCACGGTACATGACCGGTTTTTTGCAGCGCCAGCAGTGGGGATAACTATGCTGAACGGTCGATTCATGGACGAGGACTCCAGCCTTGGCCATATCACTGTTAATTACGCTATTGACATCGGGAACCTGCTGTCCTGCATACTTCCCGGCTTCCTCTGTATATACTCCTTCATGGTCCACAGGAGAAAGAATATCAAGACCGTAACGAAGTCCTGTCTGGTAATCATCCGCGCCATGTCCCGGGGCGGTATGAACACAGCCGGTACCGGCATCAGTTGTCACATAATCTGCCAAAACAAAAAGTGAATCCCGATCCATAAAAGGATGACGGCATGCTCTCTTTTCAAATCTCGTGGAGGCAAATGTAGCCTTGACTTTGTAATCATCTATCTCCATTTCCGCCATCACCCTTTCCACCAGGTCTTCTGCGAGAATCCAGGTTTCACCGTTCACCTCGACGGCCGCATAGGTGAAGTCAGGGTGGAGAGCCACGGCAAGATTAGCAGGCAACGTCCAGGGAGTTGTCGTCCAGATAACCACATAAGTACTGTCACCAGCCAGTTCCGGATCGATATCTGAACAGTCATCTTTTACCTTGAATTTAACATAGATTGAAGGTGAACTGTGATCATGGTATTCCACTTCCGCTTCCGCCAGGGCAGTGGTACAGGTGGAGCACCAGTAGACCGGTTTTTTGTTTCTTACGACCGAACCGGAAAGGAGAAATTTGTTAAATTCCCTGGCAATCGCCGCTTCATATGGATAATTGATTGTCAGGTAGGGATCATCCCAATCCCCGAGGACACCAAGACGTTTAAACTCACTTTTTTGAATTTTGATCCACTTGTTTGCGTATTTTCTGCAAGCACTTCTCTTGGAAAGTTTAGGGATGGTTTTCTTTTTCTCACCCAGTTCCAGGTCCACATTATGCTCGATAGGCAGACCATGGCAATCCCAGCCTGGAATATAGGGGGCATTGAACCCGGCCATTCGTTTGGAGCGGAGAATAATATCTTTCAAAATTTTATTGAATGCCGTGCCGAGATGAATATGACCATTGGCATACGGAGGACCGTCATGGAGGATAAAAACCGGCTTACCTTCACTGCTGTCCTGAATTTTCTTATAAAGATTCTCTTTCTCCCACCGTTTAAGAGCCATGGGCTCTTTCTGGGCAAGATTGGCTTTCATCTTAAATCCGGTTCTGGGTAGATTAAGGGTGTCCCTGTAATCCATACTTCTCTCCTTTTCTGTAAGATCTCAATCCGTAATGGTCTGTTTTTCAGTCAAACATACAAAAATACCAACTGCAATCCAAGTTGCAAGCTAAAATCGCTTATTTCTCCGGAACAACCCTTAAAAGAAACTGATAACCCGGGTTTTCTCTGAATTGAAAAAGGTCATTATGTCAACTTTGGAACCTGATGCCGCTTGAACCAGCAAGAAATACAAACCCATTGCCTGTATTGTTATATTGCGTTTATCTATTGAATATTTTATATTTTTCCTGTTTTGATCATTTTTTGTGCTATCATAGCTGAGAGTTTATTGATTGCAGTTCGTCAGTGCCTGCCTGAAAATCATTGCGGCACAAAAAAAGTCAAGATGACTGTTCGTCCAGAACCCATGACTAACTTGTGGTTTTAAATAAATAACACACTGAAAGTACGGTTAAAATACTCAGCCTGGTTGATACAGAAAAATCACTCTTCGCCCTGCGGAGGGTTCTGCAATTTTACTGGAGATGCTAAACACTGATGAAGAACAACGCCTCACACATCACTGAAACCATGATCGAAATGATTAAGGTTTCAAAACTTTACCCTCCAGATGTTATTGCCCTGAGAAATATTTCTCTTTCAATATCCAATGGAGAAATGTTCTTTATTATTGGCATGAGCGGCGCAGGGAAGACAACTCTCCTCAAACTCATCAGCAGTATGGAGCTCCCCACAAACGGACTCATAGAAGTCTCCGGCCTGGCTATCCATCAGCTTAAAGGATATAAACTTGCCCGTCTTCGACAAAAGATCGGTGTTGCCTACCAGGATTTTAAGCTTCTCACGGACAGGACAGCGGCTGAAAATATCGCCATCTCAATGGAGGTCTCCTATAAAAAACCCCAGATAATACGTAAAAGAGTTAAAGACCTTCTGGCCCAGCTGGATCTTTCAGATAAACACGACACCATTACAGGCGAGCTTTCAAGGGGGAGCAGCAGCGCATTACACTGGCAAGGGCCATCGCCAATTCCCCCACCATAATCCTGGTTGATGAACCCACCGGAAACCTGGATGCCATCACCACCGAAAAGGTGATGAAACTGCTTACCAAATGCAATAAAGCCGGAGCCACCGTTGTTATTGCTACCCACGATGAAACAATCTACCGGAATACACCATACAGAATCATGGAACTGCGCAATGGCATAACCCACTCCATTACCGGAGGAATCACCCAATGAGTTTCTGGTTTACCGTTATCAGGCAGGTCGGCCGTAACCTTCGCCAGACATGGGCATCCCAGATGATGACATTACTGACGGTATCCCTTTCTGTCCTGATATTCGCTTTTTTTTACCTTATCTACACTAACATGCTCCATCTGGGCGAACGTCTGGGGGATGATCTTCGCCTGATTGTCTATCTGGATGACGAACCCGGTCCGGAACTCAAACAGCAGCTGAGAAAAAAAATAACCACTTTTGACAAGGTGGAAGAGATCAGGTTTATCTCCAGAAAGGAAGCCTATGAAAGATTTTCAAAACAGCTCGGGGAAAACCAGGATGTGCTCAATGATATGCCAAAAGATTTCCTTCCACCATCTATAGAAGTCACTCCCATGAAAAATCTGCGCAGCCTCAACCAGGTCAAGCTGTTTTCGGCCTACCTGGCGAGATTGCCGGGAACCCTGAAAGTACAGTATGGCCAGGAATGGGTGGAACGTTTTTATTATTTCACAAAGCTGCTTTCCATAGTGGTCCTCCTCAGCGGTACCCTGCTCATCCTGACAACCATATTTATGGTTGCCTATACGATACGGCTGACAATTCTCGGCAGACACGATGAGCTGGAACTGTTAAAACTCGTCGGGGCCACTAATAACTATATTCGGATTCCATTTCTCCTGGAAGGTGTCCTCCAGGGCATTCTCGGATCCACTATAGGAATCTGCTCACTTTATATCCTCTTCCAATGGATCAAACTTCGCTTTTCCGGTCCTGGGCTGCTTAATCTTTTTGACTTTTCGTTTTTTCCGCCGGTTGTCAGCCTGACGATTATTGGTGTGTCGATTCTTCTCTGTACTCTTGGAAGTTATTCAACCATGCAGAAATTTCTGCGTATCTGATTCTGGGCAGTTGCAGAAAGCTGCACGTTTACAATGACGAAATACACCACATGCAAATAATGTGTAAAACAGAGTTTAAAGCAGAAATGATATTGTCCGGGCCCAGGGCATCATTTAAAATTTTTTTCATCTCCCTCTGGTTTTCTTCCTTCATTTTCCCAGGTTTCTATTTTGCCCCCACTCTTCATGCCTCATCCATCAGCAATGAAAAAAATCAGGATATTGCAAATTATCGCATAAAAATCAGTCGCCTGCAGCATGGAATCAATACCCATGAAGATAAAATCAAGGAGGAGGAAAAAAAAGAGAGAAACCTTCTGCTGGAGCTGGAAGTCCTCGATAAGAAACTTGCAACACAGCATGCAGAACTGAAAAAACTGCAGCAACGGATGGCCGACCAGCAGACACTCATTGAAAAAGAGAGCAGAGCCCTGGCAAAAATCCATTCCGAAAAAAACATCGTTGAAAATCACCTCAAGAAACGAATCAAAGCATATTACACAATGGGAGATATAGGGTTGCTCAACGTCACGTTCTCAACCAGAACTCTGCCTGAACTCCTCCGGTTCCATGACGCCTTTGACACTCTTATCCGCTATGATCAGGATGTCATAAGAGTCTACAGAGAGACTATCAGCGATCTTGAACGGGCCCGGAAGGCACTTACGCTTGAAAAATATGTCCTCCAGAATTTTATCGATCAGGTACTACAGGAAAGGAAGAAAATAACCACTACAAAAAACGAAAAACAGCAGCTTCTCGTTCATATCAGAACCCAGGCAAAACTGCATAAGCAGGCCATAAAAGAGATGCAGGAGGCAGCAGAAAAACTGTCCGGCGCCCTGGTAGCAATGAAAACCCGGTATCATAACGGCGAAGACACCTTTCTGGCTGGCAAGGGCACCCTGCCCCCGCCCGTAGATGGAATAATTATAACTCTTTTTGGCCAGGAAACTGAAAACAAGCTTGGTGTAATACGAAAATCGAACGGTATTACCCTGAAGGCAGAAAACGGGACAAAAATCAGACCGGTGAGTAATGGCCTGGTAATTTATGCTGGATATTTACGCGGGTATGGTAATACTATAATTATACACCATGGATTTCAATATTACACCGTCACATCAAGGATTGAAAAACTTCTTGTGAAAAAAGGTGCTGTGGTTCATCCGGATACAGTTATAGGTATCATGGGAGACACAGCAATGCTTTTTGATGAAGGGCTCTATTTTGAGATTCGCCATGGAAAACAATCTCTCGACCCGCTCCTGTGGCTGGATCCCAACAGGCTTGCCACAGCTGAGGAAAGGATAGAGGAGTAAAACGCATTTTCAGGATGATGGACTCGTAAAAACTCCGATCTACTGCGTTGTGGGGTGATCGTGTAATGCTCGACGTACCATATGTACGCCTGCGCTTACACGACACCGCCACGCCTTGTATATCGAAGTTTTTCCAGAGTCCATCTGGGAACGTTGAACGACTTTTTACGAGATCATCAGGATTTATTGAGGAAAAAATGGTTCCATATTTTCAATCCATCACAAGAATCATTCTTTGTATTATTACAGTTTCCCTTCTCTTTTCCTCTTTTGCAGGAGCTGAAATATCTCAGAAAGAAAAAGAGGCGACCTATAAACAACTCGAGATTTTCTCCAACGTACTTTCAATTCTCCAGGAAAATTATGTGGAAAAAATTGATACGGAAGAGGTAATCAACGGTGCAATTCGTGGTCTGCTCTTTTCGCTTGACCCCCACTCAAGCTATCTTCCACCTGAGAATTTTCGCGAACTCCAGGAAGAAACAAGGGGATCCTTTTCCGGTATCGGCATCGAAGTGACTGTAAAAAATGATATTCTTACAATTGTGAGCCCGATTGCCGACACCCCGGCGGATCGTGCCGGATTGAAAGCCAATGACCTTATTGTTGAAATAAACGGTGTCAAAACCAGGAATATGGGTCCCTACGAAGCAATCAAGAAACTCCGAGGTCCGAAGGGATCCAAAGTGACCATTGCAATCCACCGGGCCGGATGGGAAAAACTGAAGAAGATCACCATTGAAAGAGAAATAATTCCTCTCCAGTCGGTCAGAGCCGAATATCTGTCACCGGGGTTTGCCTATATACGCATAACGAGTTTCCAGAGTCATACAACAAGGGACTTCAAGAAAAAAATCCACAAACTTAAAAAAGAACACTCTCTAAAAGGCATGATAGTTGATCTTCGCAACAATCCCGGTGGACTCCTCCATCAGGCAGTAACTCTTGCCGACTTTTTTCTCGACAGTGGCCGTATTGTCTACACCAAGGGAAGAAAAGAGGATCAGAACACGGTTTTCAATGCCCATGATAACGGTGAAGACAACAGTTATCCTCTTGTTATTCTGGTTAATGAAGGTTCAGCCAGTGCTTCTGAAATTGTTGCCGGAGCTATTCAAGCTCACAAAAGAGGAATTATTGTAGGAACACAGACTTTCGGCAAAGGCTCTGTCCAGACAATAATTCCCCTGCCGGACGGCGCAGGATTGCGGATGACAACAGCCCGGTATTACACACCTGATGATCGCTCCATTCAGGCAAAAGGTATAACCCCGGATGTCGAAGTTCCCTTTGTGGCCTGTGCTCCCTCAAAAGAAAAAAAGATACTCAAGAAAATTGTCAAAGAAAAGGATTTGGATCATCATCTCTCAGGCACGGACAACAAGAAAACAAAAAGTGATGACACAGAAACAGCGCTTGCCAAGCGCTTTCTTAAGGATAATCAACTGCGAAGCGCATATAATATACTGAAGAGCCTCAATCTGTTTTCAAAATTCACTGGCGCGAAAAGTCAAAATTGATGATCTCGTAAAAAGTCGTTCAACGTTCTCAGATGGACTCTGGAAAAACTTCGATATACAAGGCGTGGCGGTGTCGTGTAAGCGCAGGCGTACATATAGTACGTCGAGCATTACACGATCACCCCACAACGCAGTAGATCGGAGTTTTTACGAGTCCATCAAAATTAACGGCTTCTCTGCAAATAAACACCAGTTTTACAATCCAAGCTCCTTGAGAAACTGTTCATTTCTGGACCAGTTCTTTTTTACTTTTACCCAGAGTTTCAGAAGTACTTTTTCTCCCAGCAGCAACTCAATATCTTTTCTGGCAGCACTGCCGATTGCCCCGAGTTTTTTCCCACCTTTTCCAATAACAATACCTTTCTGGGATTTTTTCTCCAAAACGATGGATGCATGGATGGTAATGAGTTTCTTTACTGTATCCTCTTTAAAGGAATCGACAATAACTGCTGTTGAATAAGGAATTTCCTGGCCGGTCAGAAGAAAAACCTTTTCCCGGATAATTTCCCCGCAAAGAAACCGCTCACTGGCATCTGTTGGAATGTCTTCCGGAAAATACCGAGGGCCCATGGGAAGAAGAGAGATGATCTCATCCAGAAGATTTTCCGTTCCGTCACCCGTGAGTGCGGAAAGGGGAACTACCGCCTTAAAGGGAAACAGGTTACTGTACTTTTCAATTAACGGGAGAATAATTTTCCTGTCAACAAGGTCTATTTTATTGAGAACCATGATCGCCGGGCTTTTCACCTGCTCCATATACGACCGGAATTCCGCTTTCTTTTTCTTTTCCAGTTTTTCGGGTAAAGGCAGTGAGACATCAATGAGAAAGAGAACCGCATCCACTTCCGCCAGGCTCTCCATGGCCACCTTCACCATTTCGATATTGAGCGGTTCACGTGATTTATGCAACCCCGGGGTGTCAAGAAAAACGATCTGGTACTCTTTTCCGTTGACAATTCCGGCTATTCTGTTGCGTGTTGTCTGCGGCTTTGGTGTTACAATTGAAATTTTCTGCCCGAGCAGATTATTCATGAGCGTTGATTTTCCTGCATTGGGAGGACCGACTATTGCCACCAATCCTGATTTCACAGGTTTTTCGAAAATATTCATAGAAAATAATAATAATTACACAAAGAGAAGAATAAATGTGTGCAAAAAAATATTACACACTATACTGGTCGAAATTTGGTCATTATCCATAGACAAACGACTACCAATAAAACTATAATACGACTCAAACAGATTTCATATATTTTTCGAAGGGAAGTCCCTTTACTTTTATAACCGGATTTTTGACAAGGAGTTTTTGATCGTTCACGACAGTATTATCAGCCCTGAAAAGAGTAATTGATCACAAGTACCCGGCTTTCCACAGTCTCTGTTACCTGGTGTTTGTCCAGAAATTAATGGAAATCCGACTGCGACAAAAAAACCTTTTGCTATGGAATTTTCTGACAAACAGGGTCGATAAAAACGATGGAAAAGTGTTCTGTCAGAATCACCACTCAAAACCTCCCGGTTATCGGGGTACTTATTTTTTATGATTAGCACAGGAAAGCTCATAGAATATCTCGATAACGGCAAATTTATCTGCGCCATAGTCGTGGAAAGCCAGCCTAAACGACTTCGCTTGATCAATCAGAATGGAAGGGAGGTCAATCTGCCCCTTTCAAGAGTTGTTCATTGCTCAAATGAAACATATGACATTGGACAAAGTCGGGAGGAGTTGATACGTAATCTCAAAGAAATTGCCGAAAAAAGACTCAACCTGATGACAGCTATTGATCTTCAGGAACTCTGGGAATTGACCTCCGACGAATCCGATTCATCATTCAGCCCGTCTTTTCTGGCTGAACTTATCTTCGGCGATCTTTCCAATGATGACTGTGTCTCCGCTTTTTTAAGATCTGTCTTTTGCGACAGACTTTTTTTTAAATACAGTAATGGACTGATAAAGGTCAACAGCCCAGAACAGGTTGAAAACCTGCAGATTCAACGTAAAAAAGAAGAGAAAAAAAAGCAGATTATCACTGAAGGTGCTGCTGCGGTCAAAGATCTTTTTTCAAGAGAGCACCCGCAAAAAGAGCTGGATCCTCTTCTCAGGGAATCTCTCCATCTGCTCAGGGATTATTATGTCTTCGGCAATGATGCAAAAGACGCAAATACCGCAAGACAGCTCCTGAAAACAGCAGGCCTCACCAGTCCCCATGACCCATTTCATATCCTTGTTAAAGCCGGACTCTGGGGCCCTAATGAAAACATTCCCCTACTCAAACAAGAACTCCCCGTCAATTTTTCTCTGGAGGCAAGACAGCAGGCTGAACAGTTACTGCAACAGGGGCAGGACGACCTGTTCAATGATCCAGGAAGAATCGACCTGACCCATCTGAAACCGATAACCATCGACGGCCCCACCACATTGGATTTTGATGATGCCCTCACCCTGGAAGAACAGGATGGCAATTATCTTGTGGGTATTCATATTTCTGATGTCGCCCATTATGTAAGACCAGGAGATGCACTCTTTCAGGAGGCAATGCGGCGTGGGACTTCCATCTATTTTCCGGAAGGTCAGATCCCCATGCTTCCCCGGCACCTTTCCCAGGGAATCTGCAGCCTTATTCAGGATGAGATCAGGGCCGCTTTCAGTTTCATGATTCTGCTGTCAGAGGATGCTGAAATACTGAGAGTCAAGATCATACCGTCAATCATCAAAGTCGCCAGACGACTGACCTATGATGAAGTGGATCGGATGATTGAAAAAGACGGGGAACTCAAGATACTCAATATGCTGAGGAAAAAGTTGAGGCAGCGCAGGATTGAAAAGGGAGCCCTTCTTCTGCCCTTTCCCGACGTAAATATTTTCATTGATCACCAGGGTCAGGTTCATGTTAATCTGGGGAAAAGTGACACTCCCGCCAGAACAATCGTATCTGAAATGATGATTCTGGCCAACAGCGAAGCTGCCAGATATGTTTCCGACAGAATGGTTCCCGGACTCTTCAGATCTCAGCCCAAGTTGAAAAACAGAATTGTATTTGGAGAAGACGACGATCTGTTTCAAAATACCCTGCAGAGAAAACAACTGCCAAGGGGTGAACTGTCCACGACCGCCAAGCCGCACTCCGGCCTGGGTGTATCGCACTATACAACTGTTACTTCTCCCATAAGAAGGCTGCTGGATCTCGTTATGCAACACCAGCTTGACTCGATTATAAGAAGAAAGGAACCATGTTTTACCGAGGATATGTGTAAGGATTTCACATCTATTCTCTCCAGAACGGTTACGGCAGCCAATAACGTACGCCATCTTCGGCAGCGTTACTGGCTGCTTAAATATTTATCTGATCGAAAAGGTCAGCTGATCAATGCACTTGTTATTCAGGTAGGCCCCAGACGGATAAACCTTCTGCTCACCGACATTCTCATGGACATCGATCTGCCTAAACCTGCGGGCAGAAAAATATCTGCAAACAGCACGGTCCAGGTAAGAATCCTGAAAGCAGATCCCCTGGATAACGTTGTGCGTTTTGACTGGCCATGAACCCTTTCCCGTCAACATCCCTCAATCTTCTTTTTTTTCAGGGATTTTATTTTTATTGTTCCCTTTTCCTTGAACCGTTCTATTCCTTTCGGGCATTCGAGAACCATTTTTGTCCCTTCAATCTGCACAATTTTACATTTTGCACTGGCAGCAAAACTTGCCGTGGCAAAAAGTAATATGCAACCAAACAGACATATCGAACCAATCATTATTTTCATTTTTCCTCCTTTCTTCTATGGTTTAAAGTTATATGGCATGCACTGACAGAATACTGACTCGTGGCGGAACTTCCAGCCGACATGGGGTGAAGTCGCCCCATATCCGGTCGGGTTCATACCCTACATGCCTAACCCGGATTTCTCATGAACATTGTGTCAATTTTGAGAATAACCGTAGAATAAAAACAGTGAGCTCATTCTCAGTAATTGAGTTCATGTTGATTATCACTTTGTTCCTCAAAGGGATACTGGTATATTGAATGGTATTGCAATACGTGATGATTACAGAATTCCGGTATCAGATTTATAAAATCCTCAAGTGTCCAGCGATATGAAAAAACCGGCTTCTCCGGAAACATTCTCCCATGGCGCCATGGCCATGGTAAAAATTGATGGAACAAAAGTCAGGGAATTGCGTGAAAAACAGGGCCTGACTCAACTCTACGTGGCAACCGCAGTACAGGTAACAACTGATACTATTTCCAGATGGGAAAACAAAAGATATCCAAGTATTAAAAAAGAAAACGGCCTGAAACTTGCCGAAGCCCTGGGAGTGGAGCTTGAAGAACTTCTGGAAACCACGGAGCCAGTAGTAGAACAACAGACAGGGCCAGACCGGGAGATTTCCCCAAATATTGAGCAATCTTTTCCCCCTTCCAAACACAACAACATCAGGAAAGCATGGCCTCTACTTATTCTTTCCGCGACAATCGGGTCTCTTATTCTGGCAGTTGCTTTTTATTTCCTTCAAACTACTCCCACTGCAAAACTCAATGCCATACGAATACTGCCCAGACATTGCATTGCCGGGCAACCCTTTCCAGTCATTATTAAGGTAAATGGTGCCGACCAATCTTCCATTGCCATTATTCTCAAAGAATCCCTGCCACCAGACAGCCATATTATAAAAGTATTTCCTGAACCCAGCGGCAACAGCACAAAAGGAAACATACTCAAATGGCTCCTCAAAATCCAAAGCAGGGCACTCTTTTCCTACCTTGTCGCCATCGATGGAAAACCTGGAGAAAAACGAGAATTCAACGGCACACTTTCCATCAATAACGGACCTGCCAACACCCTGACAATCAGGGGGGACCATGAAGTTCTCCTGGGAGAACATCATTGGGCCGACAGCAACAGTGACAATATCATAAGTGACAATGAGATTCTGACTGTCTACGATCTTTACAGCGACATAAAAGGACTGAAACTTGACATGGACATGATAGAAGAAATCTGGCTGGGATCAGGTTATCGCTGGAACCGGCAGACCAACATGTTCGAAATTTCAGAATAGGAGTTTTAAAAAAACATATGTCCTCATTCATTTTCACACTGACAAACCGATCCCTGATACTCTTTTTCATGTTATTTATGGTTCTCTTCACCTGCAGAAACACAAAAGCAGAAATCCTTATTGACGGAACCTATATTTCCGCTTCCGGAAAACAGATCGTTCTGGAACTGAACATATCTTCCCGTAGACCTGTCAATCTCATCGTTGAACAGTTCCTCGACCCCGGTAATTTTATACTGACAACTTCTCCAGGTGCAAAAAAGAGAACATCGGGAAAAATCAAATGGCTGTTTAGAAATATTTCAGACCGCAGACTTTCAATCTCAATCCGACTTCGCTCACCGCTGAAAGGAACCATAAGTGCCATTATACGATATCGAGACCCTGACAGTGGTCAATTTATTGAATCACAAGTGATACCATAACCTGGAACAACAATATTTTGCCTACCACATCATTTATTAACAGGTGTATCCGTGAAACACTCAACGGCTTGAGGGATGGTCTGTCCCTCTTTTCCAAACCGAGCCGAGCTGCCGTAATCTTTTCCCTGAGGCGGAAACAGCAACTTCAGATCTGTGACCCCCAGAATCTTCTTCGTGGATATGAACCCAAATTGAAAAATATCTACCTGGAAAACAGCGACTGGAAGAAAAATATTGAAGAGAAAAAACCTGACTATTCCTTCAATTTAATTGATCCTCTTGCCAACCTGCAACTGGACGGGCTGATTTCCTGTGGGGGGAGTTCCGCGCCTGTTTTTTACCAGATGTGGTTTACGGAACATCACCCAAATCTCTGTTCCACAGGACCAACCGAATGCTGGCTTGAACATGCCGTATTGCGATTTTCTCACGATATCGCCAATGACTCAAACCTGTATACAGGAATTTCCGGCAGTTTTCTCAGGGAGTACTCAAGCCATGCAGTGCACGACTATATTGTGGACAAAGCCAATAAGAGCCTTGGGCCGGACTGTCAGATCAGAATTTACCCTGTCCTTGATGCTGTTCTGGGTATCTCCAAAACCAACGAAGAAGGGGTAAGGCCTTTTGGAAAACTGACATTTATTGAACCCAGATTTCTGGGAGAAATACACTTTCTCGCCAGGTTCCAGGCAAGCGAAAAACCACTGTTAAGTAATTTCAAACATGTACGGAAACTTCTTCAGGCTGTGGAATACAGTACACATCACCTTGTCTCCGACGGGACGACCATCCTTGGAATAGCTACAGACCCGATTCGGCAGTTTCACATTACTGCGGATTTTCAGGGAAGGTTTGGTTTTTTAAAAGACAATGATGAAGTACTCTGCAGTTTTCAGGATGGCAGTTACAGTTCAAATACACACCGGGCAAAACTGTTTGAAGTAGAAGAGGCACTGCTGGATTTTGAAATTGATACCGCAACAAGAAATGATCTCTTTAAAATCATAGCCGCACTGGTTCATTACGCGGAGGACAACACTTTCGGTTGTACCTTTGTCCTTGACCTGGCAAAAACCCCGGCGGATACAGCAGGACAAAGCCTTACTCCCCCCTTGATCTTCATGACAAGGACAAGCTGATGCTTGCCGGAGCCCTGGCAAAGGTAGATGGAGCCCTTCATATACGCACGGATCTCCAACTCCATTCCTTTGCCTGTCTCCTGGATGGCCACAGAATTAAGAACGAAAACAGAGCTCGTGGGGCAAGATACAATTCCGCCCTGCGATTTACTGCCCAATATCCAGAAACTATAGTTGTGGTGGTTTCCGCAGACAGGCCGGTTTCCGTTTTCCGTCAAGGGAAAGAGATCAGCAGTGAATACAACATCGGAGACTCCCCACACTGTATTCTTTTCCCTCTTCCATTTGAGGAATGGCTGCTTTTGACTTAACAGAAAAGCTGAATAATGCAGATCGAATTTGTAAGTTTCAGGCTGAATTTCATACCTGATCAGGAAAACTATTAAAGAACCAGAAGAAAAAGACCATTTACTGGCTCTACCGGCTATATTTCCAGAGCCCAGTCCGGAATATGTGAAAGAATATAATTCTGAACAGCTTCCTTTAAATCTCCCTTTGAAACGTCACCTACGGCATGAACAACTTCCTCATAATCAAACCAGCACAGCTCCCTGTCATCATGATTATAAACCGTTAATATCCGGCGATTTTCCTGCTCAATATCCTCTTCTTCCTGAATGGCTGCCACAAGTCGCACAGCTTCATCAAAACTGAGAAATTTTATTTTTTCCTCACTCATTTCAACCCCTTCAATAACCAATTCCATAAAACCTGATAAACAAAAAAAGGCGAGTAGGAATTCTTCCCTCTCGCCTTTTTCTTTATTCAATTTCTGAATTATGCCGGTTTGACAACAGCTCCCGAACGAATGCAACGGGTGCACACTCTGCCCCGTTTAGTTGCACCACTTTCAGTCACCATACGAACTTTTTTCAGATTGGGAAGCCATCTTCTTCTTGTTTTATTGTGTGCATGGGAAACATTGTTACCTGTTAACGGTCCCTTGCCACAAATTTCGCATACCTTTGCCATTTCTACTCTCCTTATATTCCATGTCCATCCATGCTCCTTCTCCTATTGCATGGAAAGATACCATGATTATTCTGCATAATTTACCACCAAAAAAGTAGAATATACTATTTTTGAATAACGATGGCAAGTGCTTTTCATACAAACCAGCATTGCTGTAATCAATGGCCCAGCCACACCCACTTCAATCAAGGCGATACCATCTTCTGCAGTATTTTAATAGTAAATGTAGACTCCTGGAACTTTAAAGCAAACACCCCTTGAACTGATGAGAAATACAAGCTGGCCGTTGTTAACGAGACAGATTTGGTAAAATTGTCAATCCCGCAGGCAAAACAATAAAAAAATTTGATGTGTTTATCTTGAAAATCACTTATCTTTGCTAGTGCTTGTTATTCGGATATATCCCATTATATATATACCTCTCAATTGTGGTCAGCTACCGGGCTCAGTGCAGTAATGATCTTATCTTTTTATATTCAGGCTACCAGTGCATTTTTATTGCAATCACGTTTTACTTATGGTAGCCATACACGACATTATCAATAATAATTCTCATTACGATTAAATTCAATGAAACAGACCAATTCTCTCTGGAGCTTCTTTGCATCAGTCAAACTTGCTATTTTTACGCTCAGTTTTATCGCAGTTTCTTCCATCATCGGAACCATTATCCCCCAGGGAGAATCCCATTCCTTTTATATCAAGAATTATGGTGAAGTATGGGCCAGGTTTTTTGAAGTTCTTGATATTCCGGATATGTATTACTCATGGTGGTTCATTGGTCTGCTTGGTTTGCTCAGTGCCAATCTTATAATCTGCAGCATCGACAGGTTTCCAGGAGTCTGGCGCATAGTCAATGCTGATAACCTTGCGATCAAACCTGAAAGACTCCAAAAAATGTCAGAGAGTAAAAGCTGGAAAATCTCAAAAAGTACAACTGATCCAGTTCTTCTATCCAAGGTTCTCCTGAAAAACGGCTGGAAAACTGTCCAGAAAAAAACTGACAACACAGTCCTCTATTTCAGTCAGAAAGGCAGATGGAGCAGAACCGGTGTGTACCTTGTCCATGCCTCAATTCTTATAATTCTTACTGGCGCAATCATCGGGCATTTTCTTGGCTTCAAGGGAAGTGTCATGATTCCTGAGACAAAAAGCAGCTCAAAAATTTACTCTTACGAAAATTCAACACCCATTAAACTTGGATTTGAAATTCGTTGCGATTCATTTACAATCGAATATTACGATAACGGCATGCCGAAAGAATATATGAGTAAACTCACTGTTCTCAAGGACAATCGGGAAATCCTGACAAAAAACATTGAAGTCAACAGCCCCCTGACCTACGAGGGAATAACCTTTTATCAATCCAGTTATGAGGGATATCAGGATTTTTTGATCACCATCACAGAGCAACTATCAGAAGAAAAGAAACAATTTATTGTCCCCTTTCAACGTCAGAAAGAGTGGAAAGAAAAGCAACTTCGTTTTGGAATTGTTAATGCTGAAGCCATTGGACAAAGGGTTGTCCGATCGAAGCTCTGGTTCAAGGCTGGTAATTCTCCTGCAAGCATTGAATGGATTAAGGATGGGAAAAGCATTACAGTAAAGGATGGATCCAAACTCTATTCGATTTCCGTAAAACAAATGTATGCAACCGGCCTGCAGGTCGCCAGAGACCCCGGTGTGTGGCTGGTGTATATTGGTTGCATTCTCATGCTGGCAGGGCTGTACATGGCATTCTTTATGTCCCACAGAAGGATCTGGCTGCTGATCACTACCGATGAAAATAACAGGTCTTCAATTCTTCTGGCGGGTTCAGCAAATAAAAACAGAGTTGATTTCTCGAGTCGGTTTTCAGAACTTGCTCAAAAGATTGAATCTTCCATCTCATAGGCAATCCCGAAAAACTATTTGGAGTAGAAAGCATGGATAGTTCACAGCTTCTTGGAATAACAACATTTACTTATCTTTTTTCAACACTGCTCTATGTGGCCATCTTTGTTTTTAAAGCTCCCAGACTGGGTACACCGGCCACTCTCTTTACCTTTCTCGCCTGGGTTATACAGACGGCAGGCCTGATTCTTCGCTGGAAAGAGTCATATAATCTGGGATTTGGCCACGCACCACTGACCAATATGTATGAATCAGTGGTTTTTTTCGCCTGGGTAATTATTATTCTCTACCTGGCAATTGAATGGAAATTCAAAACTAAAGTTATCGGAGCATTTGCTGTACCTTTCGCCTTTCTTGCCATGGCATACGCATCCTTTTCCACTGATATCAGTAAGACTATCAACCCCCTGGTACCGGCACTGCAATCAAACTGGCTTATAGCTCATGTAGTCACTTGCTTTGTCGGTTACGCAGCTTTTGCTGTTGCTGCTGCACTGGGAATCATGTATCTGATGAAAAGTCGGGAAGCCGGACGTCAGACCGGGGAATCTTCTTCTCTTTTAAGCTCATTACCACCCCTGAAAACTATCGATGATATAACTCATAAAACAATGGTATTCGGATTTATCTGGTTGAGCGGTGGAATCATTACCGGTGCAATCTGGGCTAATTCCGCCTGGGGAACCTACTGGAGCTGGGATCCCAAGGAAACCTGGTCACTTATCACGTGGTTTCTTTATGCCATAACTCTTCACGCAAAATATACAAGGGGATGGAGTGGCACTAAAATTGCTTTTCTCTCCATTTTCGGCTTTGTTGCAGTCCTTTTTACCTACTACGGTGTAAACTTTCTCCTTGCCGGTCTCCACAGTTATGGCTCAAGCTGACAACCACACAGTGGTAGTTAGCTCCTGTTTTCAACCACTTAACCTTTTGACAAACGTTCTGGAAAACAGTATAAAAGGATATGATGAAGTTGTTTTATTTTTTTAAGTATTTTTTTATTTTCGCATTATTCTTTCAAAGAGGAGCGACCATGTTTAAAAAAATTTTTGCCTGCAGTGTAATATCCTTTTTCGTACTGTGTGGTACTGCAATTCTTTCAACTGCCGGTACGGATACCGGCCCTGCTGAACTCACTATTGTTTCAACCCACTCCAAAAAGCCAAAGCCTGCCCTTTTCCCCCACAAGAAGCATCAGGATAAGTTCAAATGTGCAGAATGTCACCACGGAATAAAAGATGGAAAGCAGGTTCCCTACGCCGAAGGTATGGAAATTAAAAAATGTGACAACTGTCACAACAAGGATGTTCTGAAAGGAAAGAAAAAAGGAAAACTGAAACTGGATACAATTAAAGGCGCAGGCCATGGTAATTGCCTCGCCTGTCATAAGGCAATGGCAAAAAAAGATAAAAAACTGAAGAAAATTACCAAATGCAGTAACTGCCACCCTAAAAAGAAAAAATAACCTTATGACTTGGCACTTATCCAGGTAACCGGATAAAAAAAGGGGCCATGTTCTTTTAAGAACATGACCCCTTTTTCTTCTTTTCTTCTGACAGGTATTATTCCTGCATCTTGGAAATATCACCAATCTGCAGGATCAGCTCCCCTATAGCAGTTAACAGATTCAGTCTGTTCCTTCGAATGTCTTTATCCTCAGCCATTACCATAACATCATCGAAGAAACTGTCTACGGGTTCCTTCATCTCCAACATGACTTTGAGTGCCTTTTCATATTCCTGCCGGTTGATAAAATCTTTCATTTTATCAGCTACTTCCAGAAACAGCGAATAGAGTTGTTTCTCGGCAACTTCAACAAAAAGCCCGGTTGACACCTCGGTGTCACTGTTATCCTTGATAATATTTCTGATTCTTTTATAGGATGCTGCAAGAACCGTAAATGACGGTTCCCTGCGAATAGCATCAAATGCCCTGATTCTTTTCAGGCAATCGTTGACTTCATCAAAAACAACACTGACCACAGCACTTACCGAACCACTGTTAAACTTTTCCGCTCCAGTGCAGTCATGAATAAAACGCCGTTTGATAAATTCAATTATGGTATCAACCGTTTCACTGCTACCGTTTACCTTGTCTCCATACAGGGCCAGAGCTTTATGAACTGTCTCTTGCAGTGATATCACATATCCCTTTCCTTCGATAATGTGCAAGATAGCAAGAGATATTCTCCTCAACCCAAAAGGATCTGTGTTCCCGCTTGGAATCTGGCCTATTCCGAAACAACCGACAAGAGTATCAAATCTGTCGGCCAGTCCGAGCAAAGCACCCGCATCAGTAGCAGGGATATCAGCTTCCGCACGTTTGGGCATATAATGTTCTCTCACGGCAGTGGCAACAACTTTGTCCTCACCATCATTTATGGCATAGGCTTCTCCCATTATCCCCTGCAGGGAAGGAAATTCTCCAACCATATCACTTAAAAGATCACATTTACATAATTCGGCTGCACGACATGCCCTGTCCGCAAGCTGTGAATCGACCTGCTCTGCCAGGAGACGGACAAGTTTCACCAGTCTCTCGCTCTTTTCATACATGGTACCGAGTTTAGCCTGAAAGATTATTCCATTCAGTTTTTCACGCCTTGATTCCAGCGGCGTTTCTTTGTCGGAATTATAGAAAAAAAGGGCATCTTCAAGTCTTGCACGCAACACCCTCTGGTGCCCCTTACGTGTCAAATCATCCTGATTGACCCTGGTATTATTGACAGCAACAAAGCCGGGAAGCAGGGAACCGTTTTTATTCACAACAGGAAAATATTTCTGATGTTCCCTCATGGATGTTATGAGAACATCAGGAGGGAGCTGAAGAAATTTATCATCAAAACTCCCGCAGATACCGTATGGAGTCTCCACAAGATTAGTCACCGTATCCACAAGGTTTTGATCAACAAGTACCTCTCCATCCTGAATATGATCAGATTCAAGAACAGCACTGGTTATTTCATCAATCACCTTTGCCCTTCTTTTTTCAGGATCCACAATGACAAACATATCGGCCAACTGCTTTTCGTATTCATCACAGTTTGTGATCTTTTCGAATCTATTGGCATTAAAACGATGTCCACAGCTGCAATCTCCCGCCTGCAGTCCCTCATGCTGAACAGGAATTATCTCTTCGCCAAAAAGTGCCACCAACCATTGAATGGGCCTGGCAAAGGCATGATGATAACTTCCCCACCGCATTGATTTAGGAAAAGAAAGCTCAAGAATAATTTCCTGCAGGAGTCCAGGCAGCAGTAAGAGAGTCTGTTGCCCTGAAACCTCCCTGACCAGCATCAGATACTCACCTTTGGGTGTGTCGACTACCTGAAGATCATTGACTGATGCACCTTTTGATCTGGCAAAACCCAATGCGGCCGGAGTAGGGTTACCATCCTTGTCAAAACCGGCAGCCTTTGATGGTCCAAGCAGCTTTTCCTGTATGTCTTCCTGCTTTTTAACAACATTTTTCACGCACAGGGCCAGTCTTCTCGGCGTTCCCATCACTTTAATGTGACCATGCCCGATCTTCAATTCTTCAGCCTTCCGACTGAATTTATCACGCAGCTGTTCCAAGGCAGGTTGAAGAAAACTTGCCGGTATCTCTTCCGTTCCAATTTCAAATAGTAAGTCTCGCATGGGATAGAGTTATTTATTGAGGATTCAGGTTATTTTGAAAAATGTAATTTTCAAGACGAACACAGTATAAAACTGTCTATATTATTATCAGGCTCAACACGATTCCAATGTGGCAAAAGTTGAGCAATCTTCACCAAAATTATGCACAGTGACGGAAAACCAGGCGATAGCCTCAATGCTCTCCAGACTTTCCCCTACTCTTCTTGTCAACTGCTCAACGGAAAGATTCTTCCTTACTTTTACTGCCTGTGTTTCAATTTCTTCTTCCACTGCCTTTTCAATCAGCAGAATAAGATCTTCTATCCAGTAAAACTGGTTGAACCGTACACACACCTCAGCCCTCCCCCAGTTCCCGAATGATCCGGGCAGACGATTGATTTTTTCCTCAACCATCGGCAAACTGATGGGTACCTCCACCCGCAGCTGCAGGTCATCTTCCTCTTCAAAGGAACCGTGCATGGAACAGTTGTAATTTCCGAGGACTGAAGAACCGTTGTTTCGATTTTTTTTCAGGAAATAAGGAAATTCCAGTTCCAGGTGAGAAGCCTCCGCCTCAAGACGGCTTTTCATCTTTGCCAAAATTCTATGAAAACTCTGCAGGGTGATTTCACCGTGAAATTCATTCAGTATTTCCACGAACCTGCTCATATGGGTTCCCTTGAACCTGTGAGGCAGATTGACATACATGTTGGCCGTTGCAATGGTATGCTGCCTGTGCTGAGCTTTATCGAGCACAGTTATAGGATAGGAAACTGTCTTAACTCCAACTTTTTTTATATTGATCCTTCTGCTGTCCGACAGACTTTGTATATCTTTCATCGGCTCATTCACCTCTCTTCACCAAGCAACTTTCCGACAGCATTTTTCAACTCACTGATATCACCGGATTTCACAATATATGCATCTGAGGCCCAACTTCCAAGATCACGCTTGAATTCCTGATACGCACTACTCAGTATAACCGGAACCGAAGGGTCAAGCATCTTCATTTTTCTCAACACTTCTATCCCGTTCATTTCCGGCATCTGAATATCGAGAATAACAATATCCGGTCTGTTGGCAGAGAACTTTTCCAGACCTTCCATACCATTCATGGCGGATATAACCTCATACCCGTCATCTTCAAATTCTTCCCTGTAAACTATCTGTATATTCTCTTCATCATCAACCAGCAAAATCCGTTTCACCTGTTTCTCCTTCTTTTATTTTTCCAGAGACTTTCTCAGGAATGTTGCCGCTTCTTCAGGAGGCAGTGGATTGATATAAAAACCGGAACCCCATTCAAAACCTGCAATGGATGTCAGTTTAGGAACTATTTCAAAATGCCAGTGGAAATATTCTGTTCCTCCGCTCCGAAGAGGTTCGGTGTGCAATACAAAATTATAAGGTACATTGGGAATACAGGCAGTAAGCCTCTGCAGAGCTTCACCAAAAATACATGCCAGATCATAGAGTTCTTCATCACTCTGCAGACAGTATGATGACTGGTGATGTTTTGGAAGAACCCACATTTCAAATGGAGTCCGCGGTGCAAAAGGAGTAATGACAATAAAGCGCTCATTCTGACAGACAACCCGCACATCCTGCTGCATCTCCTGGCGGATTATATCACAGAAAAGACAACGCTCCTTGTAACTGTAATAGGATTTTGCTCCATCAAGTTCGGAAACTATCATCCTTGGCAGGATAGGCAGAGCAATCAACTGGGAATGGGAATGCTCAAGGGATGCACCTGCAGCTTTTCCGTGATTTTTAAAAACGAGTACGTATTGAAACCTCAAATCTTTTTCGAGGTCGAGAATACGCTCCCTGTAAGCCCTGAGAACAAACTGCATTTTCCGGGCAGGGAGATCGGAGAAAGATTCTTCATGATCGGGGCTTTCTACTATCACCTCATGAGCCCCGATACCATTCATTTTATCATAGAGACCGACACCTTCCTTGGCCAGATCGCCCTCTATTATCAAGGCTGGAAATTTATTCGGCACAACCCGGACCATCCAGCCTGATCCATCGCCTTCAGCACCGTTTTCATCAGATTTGGCCGACCATACTTCAGGAGGTGTAAACGACTCATTTCCTGGGCAGAGCGGACAGAATCCGCCTCCACTTCGAGGTTTTTCCACCGGGAAATCTGTTGGTCTCTTACTCCTCTCTTTGGAAATAATTATCCATCGTCCAAGAACCGGATCCTTCCGCAATTCTGGCATGGAACTTTATTTCCCCTGGGACTTTTCTTTTGTTTCCTGGAGTGTCTTACAATCAATACAGTAGGTTGTCACAGGCCTGGCCTCGAGCCTCTTCAAGCCTATTTCCTCACCACAACCATCACAGATTCCATATTCACCTTCGTCCAAACGAACAATTGCCTGTTCAATCTTGGCTAGCAGTTTACGTTCCCGATCCCTGATTCTCAGCTCAAAACTTCTTCCCGATTCAATCGTTGCTCTATCATTGGGATCCGGTATATTCGTTGTCTGGTCCGTCATTTCAGAGAGGGTTTTTCCGGCTTCCGCAAGAATTTCATCTCTTTTCTGCAGCAGTTGAGAACGAAATTTATCCAATTGCTCCTTGTTCATTCATATCTCCTAAAGAAATCTGACTCCGTGACAGCGTTGTGATGCTTTTAAATACCATGTTGAGAAATCGATGTAAAAGATTTAATCAGACAAATACAAAAAACCGTCACGTATTCAGGATCAGGTTAATCCTGTGGAAATACCGGAAATAAATCAGTCCCGAATATATGTTCCACTTTTCCCACCCGTCTTTTTCAAAAGACGTATTTCACTGATAACCATTGATTTGTCGACAGCCTTACACATATCATAGATTGTCAGAGCAGATATTGAAACCGCCGTCAACGCTTCCATTTCAACTCCTGTTTTCCCGGTTATCCCAACAGTCGCATATATATTAATGGAATAATCATCATCATTGAACTCAAAATCAATATTAGCCTTGCTGATCATCAATGGATGGGCAAGGGGAATAAGCTCATCTACTTTTTTGGCGGCCATAACTCCAGCAACCCGACTGATTCCAAGAACATCCCCTTTTTTTACCGACCCACTCCTGACTAACTCATACGCCTTTTTCGACATGCGAATATTGCCCGCCGCATAAGCAACTCGCTCGGTTTCCTTTTTTGAGCCGACATCAACCATATGGGCATTTCCACTCTCATCAAAATGGGTAAATGAACCTTTATCCTGATCAGTCATGCGTACTCTCCGACTTAATTTTTCCCGAGGACTTCATTGAAAAGTCTCTTGAAAAAGCCATCCTGCTCTTTATGCTGGCCATGTTCCCGACAAAGACCATCAAATTCCCGCAGCATTTTTTTCTGTTCTTCGCAGAGGTTTGTCGGAGTGAGAACCTGCAGTTCAACAATCATATCGCCTCTTCCACCTCCCCGTAAATTCTGCACACCTTCCTTTCTCAGCGTGAAAATTTCACCAGACTGACTTCCGGCGGGAATATCAAGATTCTTTTTGCCATAAATTGTCGGTACATCAACGGAACCACCTAAAGCTGCAGTAACCATGGAAACCGGTAATCGACAATAGATTGTATTACCATCCCGTTTAAAGAACTCATGCTCTTCAACATGAACTACCACATACAGGTCTCCAGCCCCGCCACCTTTTCTGCCGCCTTCTCCTTCACCCCGAAGGCGCATTCTCGCACCGGTATCAACTCCGGCAGGAATTTTTAAAACGACCTTTTTTGTTTTTTCAACCAGCCCGCTTCCATTGCAGTCAGTGCAGGGATCAGTAATAATTTCCCCCTCACCATGGCAATGGGGACAGGTTGAACTCACTTGAAAAAATCCCTGTGACCGCACTACCTGTCCTCGGCCATTGCAGCTGGGACAGACCTTGTTTTTATGACCAGGTCTGCTGCCACTTCCCTCACACGTCCAACATGTGTCACGCCGAGTCAGCTCCACCTCCTTTGCAACACCGTGAACTGCTTCCATAAAGCTGATCTCCACATCATAACGAAGATCATTCCCCGCAACAGGACCATCTCTGCGGTTGCGGGAACGGTTGCCAGTGCCAAAGCCAAAAAGGTCACTGAAGATATCCCCAAAACTTGAGAAAATATCATCCGCACTTGTGGGACCGCTGTAGCCACTGTTTTTTAAGCCGTCGTGTCCATAAGTATCATATATCTGTCTCTTTTTCTCATCACTGAGAACTTCATAGGCTTCCGTGCAGAGTTTGAATTTCTCCTCGGCTTCTTTGTCACCAGGATTACGGTCAGGATGATATTTCATGGCGAGTTTACGATACGCCTTTTTAATTTCCCTGCCATCTGCACTTCTGCTGATTGACAATGTTTCGTAATAATCAATACTCATGATAAAACAGTTTTGCTCCGTGCTGTAAAACTCTGTAAGTGATCATCTTCCTGTTGAATTTTTATCCTGCTAATCATGCAGGAACTGTATCAACCTCTTTGACATCACCTTCCACTGCCCCGGAATCACCTCCATCCATCAAATCAGGCAGGATGTCAATGTTCTCAAAAGTCACTTTTCCCGCAGCAATTTCACGAAGAGTCATTACAATTTCCTTGTTCTTCCCTTCCACGAGAAACGGTTCTCCCTGACGATGCTGCTTGACACGTTTCACCGTAAGATGAATCAGGTTAAATCTGTTGTCATCTCCAATCTGTGCCAGACAATCTTCACAAGTAATTCTAGCCATCCAAACAACCTCTCAATAATTTTTCCATCAACAGAATCGCATATAATTTGTTACATGCGCCAGTTTACAATTCTTTTCAGTTTCTCTTTGTTTCAAAAGGATTTCGTAAAAGCAGTGTCTCTGCCCTGTCCGGGCCAACAGAAACCATATCCGTTTGCACTCCTGTCATATCTTCAATATATTTGATATAGTCCTTTGCCTGAACAGGTAACTCATCAAATTCTCTGACATGATCAATGTCATCTTTCCAACCCTGAAGACTTTCGTACACAGGCTTAACGGCCGCAGCTTCATTAATATTTGAAGGCATCGCTTCAATTATCCTGCCGTCAAGTTCGTAAGACGTAGCGACCTTCAAAGACTCAAAACCACTGAGCACATCCAGTTTTGTTATTGCCAGACCGGTAAGTCCATTCAGTCGAGCGGCATCTCCAGCCACAACCCCGTCAAGCCAACCACATCTGCGCCGACGACCAGTTGTTGCTCCGAACTCATGACCTTTTTCCTGCAATCTCTCCCCCGTCTCATCAAACAGTTCGGTTGGAAACGGTCCTGCTCCAACCCGGGTAGTATATGCTTTCAGTATTCCGACCACTGCATCTATATGCGCCGGTCCAAACCCTGACCCGTTGCAGGCATTTCCGGCAATAGTATTTGATGATGTCACAAAAGGATACGTTCCGTGATCTATATCCAGCTGTGTTCCCTGGGCTCCTTCGAAGAGAATATTTTTGTCATTCTTTCTAGCCTTGTCCAGTTCCACGGAAACATTACCCAAAAAAGGTGCAAGCTTTCCTCGGTATTCCTGAAATTGCTCATAAATTTCTTCAAAAACGACGGCAGGGGCATTATATTTACGAGTAAGCAGGAAATTTTTTTCGTCCACTGCACTCGCCAGTTTTTCGCGAAAAAGTGAATCATCGAGCAAATCACCAGCCTTGATACCCGTGCGGCCTACTTTATCAATATAGCAGGGACCAATCCCGCGACCGGTAGTGCCTATTTTATCATTTTTTGCCAGAGCGGCTTCTTTAGCCTGATCAAGGCGGGAATGATAAGGCATTATGAGATGGGCCCTCTTACTGATCATCAACCTCTCAGGAGTTACCGGCAGCCCCTGCTCCCGAAGACCATCTATTTCCTCAAGCAGGACTCGAGGATCAATAATTACTCCATTACCGATCATGCACTTTTTTTCTTCATACAGAATTCCGGAGGGAATGATATGAAAAACGAATTTCTTCCCTTCCACAACCAGTGTGTGCCCTGCATTATTACCACCCTGAAAACGAACAACGAAATCAGCATAACGCGTTAATAAATCGACTATTTTCCCTTTCCCTTCATCTCCCCATTGGGTTCCCACAACAACCACACTGGACATCTGATCTCTCCTGACAGAGGTTATTTACACAAACAATAACAACAGTCACATATCAGCAGAATTCCACGTGTATTTCCAGCCTGCTGAAGACTGACTTTTATTGCATATTATCACAAGACAAACTTGGAAGTATAGTAAACTGTATCAATAAAGTCAATGAATGATATTTTCCACCAAACCAGTTATATTATATCCTTAACTCCTTGAGAATATAGATGGAATCATAATTGAAAAGTGTACACCGGTCATTTTTCATTTTCACCGGCGACATTGACACACATGTTGAAATACCTTACAGTTGTTTCGCCATTAACACATATTTCATCAGATAGCCTGAAGGAAAAAAAGGCTGAGCCTTAGCCCAGTTGTGTTAGTCAGTGAGAGTCTGAAAACGAAAATTATTGTGGACGGACATCAGAAAAAAGCGGAGTATTATTCATGTTTGGTATTGGTCTGCCCGAAATGATCCTTATATTGGCTCTGGCCCTGATAGTTGTCGGGCCGGACAAACTGCCGGACCTTGCCAGATCCGTTGCAAAGGGTATCATGGAGTTGAAAAAAACTGCGGAAGGATTAAAAGAATCTTTCAACGAAGAAGGCAATCCCCTTGACGAAATTCGGCCTGATCTGGAGGAAGCTGCGCAGTCATTGAAAAATAATCTCCTTGACCCCTCGACTTATGGCGATGATGACAATCATTTTCCCGGAGTCAATCCACCTGCCGAAGAGGCTGCCACAGCTTATAAGGAGCTGATGAAAAAAACTGATCCATCACAATCACCAACCACTGAAAACGAAGACAGTGAAACAAACAGCAGTGAACCCGAACAACCAGTTATTGACATTCAGGTGACAAAAGAAAATGCAGCGAAAGAAGATGTTTTGAAGAAACAGAAGAATGTGAATGAGTAAATACAATCTCCACAACACTATCCCGATTCTGGAACGCAGTCTCGAAGTATTTCGCCCCCATCACCAGGAACTCCGGTCCCGGCTCATAAAAATCTTTATCGCCATTATATGCTGTACCGTAATCGCCTATATTTTTGCAGAACAGATTGCCACACTTTTTATTTCCCCACTTTTTGATGCCAGTCCACGAGCCTTCAAGCTTGTCTATACAAACCTGCCTGAAGCTTTCCTCGCTTATATAAAACTGGCCCTACTGATAGGAGTCATTGCCAGCCTGCCATATGTCCTCTACCAAGTGTGGATCTTTGTCTCTCCAGGATTGAAAAGTAACGAAAAGAAATTCGCCGTCATTGTTGTATTCTGGGCGGGGCTCCTCTTTATGATTGGTGGGTGTTTTGCTTTTTTTATTGTACTCCCGAAAATGCTCTCTTATTTTATGAGTTACAGCACGGAAAACTTACTGCCACTGCCTAAACTCGGTAAATACCTGACATTTGTTGCCCGAACAATACTTACTTTCGGCCTTGCATTTCAGATCCCGTTTCTGATGGTAATGGCCGGAAAAACCGGTCTTGTCAAAGCCGGTTATTTCAGGAAAAAACGCATCTATTTTTACGCGGCAATCATCTTTCTTTCCTTTCTTCTGACAGCAGGGGATTTTATGGCAACTGCCCTCCTTGCCCTGCCGCTTTTTCTCCTTTATGAGGCTGGAATTTTTTTATCTCTTCTGTTCCGGAAGAAATCCTGACAGGTCGCGTACACAACCCTATGATATTTCCTGTTTCAACAGGCAACATGAAATCCTGAAAACAGCCCTCCCCTCCTCATTATACTCTATGGTGTCAGGCTGGAGCAGTTTGTTCATCACACACCCCTCTGCAATATCCAATTGAAAAAACCGGTCCTCGGTCAACCCGTTATTTTTCACTAACCGATCATTTTCTATTGTATAGGAATGAATCGGATAATCCTCGCAGAGGGGACATTGGTACACTCTACCATTAGGAAATATAAAAAAATTCTCGGCTACATTGCCGGCACATTCAAATTGTTCTCCCTCTTCCAGAAAAACTTTCGGATAGGTGACATGAATCCCCTGTGCCGCTATTTTTTCTGCCACAGAGGGTACTGTTTTCAACCATTGTTCTCGACTGACCTGCAGTGGAGAAGCAGATTGTTCCACCTGTGATTTCCCACGCAGACCAATCACCTGGATAAAAAATTTCTTAACCTTCAACTGATCCAGCAGTGGACTCATCCTGTGAAGATGATCAATATTTCTGCTGCTGACCGTATAGATAAGACTGACCGAAAAACCCCTTTCTACCGCCTTTTTTATATTGGCAGTACACACATCGAAAACACCATCCCCCTGATCATGTCATTAATTTCCCTGTCAGGTCCATCCAGGCTGAAACTGAGATAATCCAGAACATGGGGCGTTGTCCGTTCCAGAAAATCATGAAAAAGATAGCCATTTGAATCGACTGTGACAAAATACCCAAGATCCTTTGCAACACTGACCAGATGGGCAAGGTCAGGGTGCATGGTAGGTTCCCCCCGAGAAAAATTATATTTGACTCCCTGTCCTTATCAACAAAGAGCTTCAACCATCTCTCGATTTTTTCTTTTTCAAGCATATTTGAGCCGTGCTGCGCCGGATTTATATAACAATGACGGCATGAGAGATTGCAGGCAGTAAGAATATGAAAAAAAACATTTCTTTCCCCGGGCCTGAATCCGACTGTACGTAAACTCTTCTTCATTTCTCTTCTCTCTGAATCCATGACAGGCTCAGAGATCTCCTTTATTCTTCAGCTCGCAGTGTAAGAGGTTTTTTGCTGCAGTGTATATTCAGCCAGCAATGTACCTTTAAGATAATCACAGTCTGGAGATGAAAAAAATGTTTGAAACAACTCAAGACTCTCCTTTCGCAAAATACCTGCAGTTATAGAGATATCGAGCGATCTGTAGAGAGGTGAAAGCATTTTCACCGGAAGGTTGGTTCCACCACCCATGATATCTTCATAACCGTATACAAATCGTGTAATCCCGTTCACCAACAAGGTTGAAAAACACATCAGACATGGTTCCATGCTTGAATAAATTGTAACCTTTGCCAGGTCGACTTTGATTTGTTTTTCAGAAAATTTTCTTAAAGCGATAATTTCAGCATGATCAAGCTCACTACCATTATCCCGTTTGCAGTTCCGCCTTCTACCATCCGCAACTATCTTTCCATCATTTACAATAACACAGCCCACAGGAAATTCGCCCTCAACAAGAGCCTGACGCGCCATTTCAATTGCGACCCTCATATAATATTTATGTTCTCTCTTCATTGATCTCTCAGGATTTGCTGATTACTGGTATTTTACAGGTCTTCTCAAAATCGACACAATGTTCATGAAAAGTGCAGGCTGAAACTGTCACGATTTCAGGTTTACAATCTGCGGCCATATTTCAGGGCAGCACTGACCACTGTGACGGGAATATGCTGCTGAACAAGGTCATGGGAACGAACGGTGAACGGGAGATATCTCAGGGCATAACCTGCAGAACATATACGTAAACCCGGAAGAAGAGGGTAAATGTTTTTCCTGGAAACAGCTGCGGCTGCCAGCACACTTTTCAACGCCTGAAATGCCTCTCTCCAGGGAAATGTTACCGGGTAGGCATGTCCCGGAAATGCTTTTTTTCCCGGAGGGATATATTTCTGCGCCGTGGTGACTTTCGTACTGATCTGCAGAAAGGCTTTCGGGTGTATTTTAAATGCCGGAATCCAGAAAGCCAGAGGTCTTTCATTGTCAGCCTTCTCCACCAGGACAGGCTGATTCGTCAGACGAAGAAAATCAGCAAAGCTTTTCAGTTCCCCCTTCTGTGTCTGAAAAGTAATTTTCCAGAAAGGCAGAAAGAAGGCATCAGCTTTGTCAGAAGAAATGACTTTCCACTTCAGCAGTTGAAACCTCCCCTTGTGCTCCTGCCAGAGTGTTTCGCAATTCTCACAACCGAGGACCAGGCTGTCACGCTCACCATCCAGAAGACCACCACACCGGGGACACAGTGTCGATATAAAACGCGGCTCCCACAATCTTTGTGGCAACGAACCTTTTCCAATCCATTTGATATACTTTTCAGCATTTCCGAGGCTTCGCCCGTCAACCGCATCAACCAGCTTCTCTCCTGCGAAATATACCGGCAGATAAATTCTGCTGAGAGATTCGCCTATAAACTCCCTATATTGCATTGCCTGTTCTTTCTCACTTGAAAAAAGAATCGACAATTTTGCCGCGTGTTCAAGAATCTCTCTGGTTCTGATCTCCTGTCCGATAAATTTCCCGGCCATTCCGGCGACAACGGGTTTCACGTGCATCGCCTGGGGCGCAAACGTAACGATGCGGGAAAATGACTCCCGTTCACTGCCAGTCTGGTGGTATCCACAAGCTTGTGGTGAAGGTCCTTCATGCCCGTTGTAAAATAAACCGCTCCCTTGAACCTGATGTATGGTACAAACTGCAGCTGATCTTCACCTACATGGGCCGGCAGAGTCCACGGCAGAACATATCTTTCCGGTCCGGAATCAAGTTTGTAGTTAATCAGTTCACAGTAAGGACAAGTCACCAGCCGGTCGTCTTCATGCAATTCTATGGCAGCACCACACCCCGGACATGTCTGGACTATTTTAAGTTCCACCTGCTGTGCCCTATCTCTTTAATTCCAATCCGCATTGATTACAGAAACGAGATCCGGCAAGATTCTCTGCACTGCAGTTTCCGCAGATCTGTACAACTTCCTTCTGTTCGGTCTTTTGCCCGCATCTTGAACAGAATCTGGCGTTGGGGGTAAGATTTTTCCCGCAGTTACTGCATCGACCATAAAGAACCTGTTGATGCCCACATAAAGGACAGAATCGTGCATTTTCAGGAATATTATGATTGCAGTCAGGACAGGTTATAGTCCTGCTTTCTTCCTGCCGGGACAGCAATCCGGACTGGCCGGAACTCCCGGAGCCGGGCTGGGAAAACATGGCAGGCAACATCATTCCCATGCCCATTCCCAGACCACCACCTGCCTCTCCCTGGTTTTCTGCAGCCTTCTCCATAGCCATTCCAGCTTTCATCTTCATAAACCGGTCCATATCCTCAATCAGCTTCAGGCGACTTTTGTCATCAATAGCCTGCTGAACCTCTTCAGGAGGAGTTATTGAAGTGATGTAGAGCTGACTCAGTCGGAGACCGAAATGTGAAAAATCCTCCACGAGCCTCTCTTTCAGTTCATCGGATAACTCGTCAAATTTTCCAGGCAGGTCGAAGAGTGAATCAAGTTTTTCTCCGAGATAATCATTGAGCCGAGCAACAATCACCTGCTTCAAATATCCTGATATCTCCCTGGTATTGAACTTCCCCTTTGTTCCCACAAGTGAATTGATGAAAAGGACCGGCTGAACAACCTGAATATTGAAAATACCATGGGCACGCAGTCGAACCAGACCCAGGTCTTTATCCCGAAAGGCAACAGGGCTGGCGGTTCCCCATTTCAGTCCTGGAAAATGCTTCAGATTGACCATATACACTTCCGCCCGCAACGGACTGTCACCACGCCATGGAATGGAAAGGATCTTGGTCAGGATGGGCAGGTTACCCGTTTTGAGAGTATGCCTGCCGGGACCAAACCCGTCGCATGCCTTCCCCTTGTAAAAAAGGACCGCGGCCTGGCTTTCACGTACCGTCAACTGGGCTCCGAATTTAATTTCTCCCGATCCCCGTTCCGGCAACCTGTGGACAATTTCCTCACCACTTTCATCAAACCACTCAATATTTTCAAGAAATATTCCACCATCGAATCGGTTCATATCATCTCCTTTTTGAATTCCTGACTCCATACGAAACCCAATCTGGCACCTGTAAAAAATCTCACCTTTTTAAAAGACTTTTTGTATCGAATTTTCAGCACGAGTGTTGCAATACTTTCTCGAATGATATAATTTTCTACTGCTAAAGTACAGTTTTTGACGTAACATCAATGCATGATCACAATACAGGCTGTAACTCATCAAATACTCACTGATTTTGAAGAATTAGTAAATAAGAAGAATGGAATTTAAAGATCTCTGGGACCTGGAAAGCGCAATGCAGGTCCTGATGCACAAGACAGTTGACAGCAAACTCTGGGCGGAAGCGGTTGAATGGCTGCTTCATTTTGGTCCTCCCGAAATACAACAACTGTTACTGGATGCCTCTGAAACCGCAATGCACAATGCCTTTCCCGACCTCAAACCGAGTCACTATACCCATGATGGACAACCTTGCTATGATATTGATGCACTTGCAAAATCTCTTGGTGTAGACAAGAGTGCGGTTATAGAAATTTTAAAACAGAAAGAGCAGGAAAAAAAAGACGCAAAGGTATGGAGTGACTTGACGAAAGGGACAAAACAGACAATACATTAATTGGGACTTTCCCATTTTTCTGCGTCACTACGAAAAATTTCATTTCCAGACAAGCACAAGCCGGCAAATGTTCGCAGGGATTTTTATTTATCCGTTCTCTTTTTTCTACAAAGAATCCCTGATTCACACTGCTACAGTTCATACAGTTTTTCGTCATACCCGGGTTTTTCTCTTCTCCTTCTCACGCTCCCTTTAGCCAGGTCGAACGAAAAATTTTCTCCTTCCAGCAGGTGACCAAGATCTTTCTCAACGTTCTCCGGATCTTCGCCTGATTCCATCCGGGCAATTGCCTCCTCCATTGTATCCCCGAGTTTTATACCGGTCTGCGAAGTAAAACTTCTCATCAGGGATGCCATTTGCCTGGGATCATCTTCATTTATATTTTCCGATTCTTTCATTAAGGACTCAAACGCCTGTTCCATTTTACTCTCATCAAAACCATCAGCCATATTGAGTTCATTTTTTTCCGCTTTTCCAATAGTGGCAAATGTTGATATCTGCTTTGAGAGTTTTTCTCTTCCGCATTGAGGGCAGGCCGGAACTTTTTCTGTATTCACTTTTGCAGAAAAAAAACTGAAAATGACATTGCATGATTCGCAAAAAAACTCATAAATAGGCATTTTTCCCTCAACCTCCAATCACTTCATCCACCAGTGTCTCTTCTATCTGATCAGTAATAAATACTTCGCCAATACTTTGGGGTAGTACAAAAAATACACTACCGTCAACCACCTTTTTATCAGTCAGCAGATACTTTCTGATTCTCTTCCTGTCAAGGTTTACAGGAACTCTGGTGGGCATATTGTAGTCTGTAAGTATTTTTATAACCCTGTCCCTCTCCTCTCCGGCAAGTTGCCCCATACCATGAGAGATTTCTGCCGCAGCTGCCATTCCAACAGAAACAGCCAAACCATGAATAAGTCTGAAATCGGACGCACTCTCTACAGCATGTCCAATAGTATGTCCGTAGTTCAGAATTCTCCTGATATCGCCTTCCCTCTCATCTTCCGCCACAACTTCAGCCTTTATTTTACAGCATCTGAACACCGTCTCTGTCAATAATTCCGTGTCCAGCTGCAAAAGCGCCTGTCTGTTTCTCTCCAGAAACCCGAAAAATTCCCTGTCCCTGATAACGCCATATTTTATCACTTCGGCCATTCCGCCGAGCAGCTCGTCTTCCGGCAGAGTCTTTAAAAAACCAATATCTATATAAACTGCACGTGGTTGATAAAAGGCCCCCAGAAGATTTTTCCCTTCCGGTATATCTACACCGGTCTTTCCCCCCACGGAACTGTCTACCTGGGCCAGCAGCGTTGTCGGTATCTGTACAAATGGAATTCCTCGCATATACGCGGATGCAAGAAACCCTGCAATGTCACCTGACACTCCACCTCCAAATGCTATCACCGCGTCATGACGATCAAATCCTTCCCTTGCCATTGCGCTGGCCAGAGTGCCTATAGTTTCAAGAGTTTTATTATTTTCACCCTCTGGAAAAGTTAAAAGAACCGCCTGCAGACCAGCATTATTCAATGATTCCATCAATCGGGCACCATAAAGAGAGGCGACCTTTTCATCACTGATCACGGCAAGTTTTTTCCCAAAGTTTCTTTTCTGAAGGTCAATTCCTATAATTTCCAGGATATTTCTTTGAAAATAAATCGGATAACTTCTCTCATCAAGTCCAACCACAAGCTCATTCATTCAGCACCCTCATAAAAAAAGGAGATACCCCCGAAGGTGATATCTCCTTTTATGATCAATCAATTAAATTATCAACTACATGGAGTCGCCGGAGGCAGCTCCCTGCATTTTTACTTCAACTTTCTCTTTCAAACCGGCATAATACTTCTTGAGGTGATCAAGAACTTCATCGCGACCGAAGTGATCAACGATTTCAGCACCTTCAGAGAGGGCCTTACGCAGTTTGGTTCCGGAAAGAATAACACGGGATTCCTTTTCATGTGGACAGGTACGCAGAGAAGCCATTCCGTCACACTTATGGCAGTAGAAGGTCCAGTCAATCTTCATCGGCTTACACTGGAGATCCTTACCCTCATCACCGGTTGTGGGAATACGATCGAATATTTCCTGTGCCTCAAACAGACCATAGAAATCACCGACACCAGCATGGTCCCGACCGATAAGCATGTTGTTCACACCATAATTCTGACGGAAGGTAGCATGGAGCAGTCCTTCACGGGGACCTGCGTAACGCATGTCAAGTGGATATCCGGCATTGATCACATGCTCTTTTACGAAATAATTCTCAATGAGAATATCAATCGCTTTTACACGGGTCTCGGCAGGAATATCACCCGGCTTCAGGTTGCCGATCAGAGAGTGAATCAAAACACCATCACACACTTCCACGGCAATTTTTGCCAGGAATTCATGGGAGCGATGCATCGGGTTACGAAGCTGAAGAGCGGCAACATTTGACCATCCACGCTCATCGAACATTGCGCGGGTCTCTGCAGGTTTCAGATACACTCCCGGATACTCAGAAGGATATTCACCCTCGGAAAGAACCTTAACTGGACCTGCCAGGTTAACATCTTTCTGATTCATTACCATAATTACGCCGGGATGATCTTCAGGAGCTATTTCCCAGAATTTTCCGTCAACTGATTCTTCACCTTCACCCATGAAGACTTTTTCACATTCCCATTTTTTATCGGCTTCGGTCATCTCGTATTTTTCTTCAACGAGCATGGTTGCGAATACTTCACCATCTTTAACGAGAGCGATCTCGGAGCCTTCAGCGATTTCTGCTGCATCTGCGGTAGTGACATCAAGCGTGATAGGTACAGGCCAGAAGGTTCCATCAGCCATCTGGAAATTTTCACAGACACCTTTCCAGTCAGCTTTTTTCATAAAACCGGTCAGGGGAGAAAAACCACCGATTCCCATCATGATCAGATCTCCCTTAGCCCGATCAGAGATCTCAATCTGCTTCAGTTCTGCGGCTTTTTTCAACTCAGCATCACGCTCAGCGCCTTCAAGCAAGGCACAAACCAACCCTTTTCCACCATGGGGTGCGACTAATTTCGACATAAAAATCCTCTTTTAAAAAAATTCATATTAAAAACTGACACCATACAAACTTATGCACAGCATACTGAACGGTAATTCATTTACAGATTAATTATATACAAAAAAACCGGCTGATAAGTCAAGGGAAAAGCGGGCTATGACTTTCCAACCCTGATTCTACCGGATATACTCAGAATGATCTCTTTCCTGCCTCCCAAGGCATCAGAGATTATAACCCGCCCCGCCTTATTACCAATCCCGTTATTGAATCTTGTTCTTTTCCGAGTGAAGGTTGTTGCCAAATCGACATTAACGGGTAATGACCTCCTCATAATGATCTCCTCTCCCTGCTGCCTGTTCCAGTCTCCCGCACGGCCGTTATCACCACCGTCATCAACAAAAATTGTATATCTGTTACCATCAATCCTGAAAACAACCGGGCAATTTCGTTTAATGGCAATAACTTTACCTTCCTGTAATCCACGCACAAGTTGAAATACCTCATTACGAAAAGCAGCCCGGTGCTGCATGCAGCGAACAGACGGCACAACCAGAGTTGTTAAAACCGATAACACAACCATACAGGTCATGCACTCATACAGTGAAAACCCTTTTTGATTTTTCATATTCTCTCCTTCCCGGAAAACAAATACAACCTCTTCAATAATTATTTTCGGAAAGGATAAATGAAAAATCTTACAAAAATCTTACCGGTAGCTGTGTTATATTCCGTATTCTTTAATTTTATTGAGGAGAGAAGGATAGCTTATCTCAAGAATATGAGCTGCCCTGGATTTGTTGCCTCCGGTTTTTTTCAATGCTCGATCAATTATCTTTTTTTCAAGGATTTTCTGAGCTTTTTTCAATGACAGCTCTCCGTAGGGAATGATAATCCCGGATCCATTACCTTCCTGGAAAAAACCATGTTGTAACGACTCCATCGCAAAGTCATCTCCGTTGGCAAAAACAACCCCTCTCTGGACTCTGTTTTCCAACTCCCGAACATTCCCCGGCCAATGGTAAGCAACCATTTTTTTAATTACGTCACCTTTCGGATACTGAACAGACGTTCCAAATTTCTTGTTATACTTCCGAAGAAAATGACTGCAGAGGTGCGGAATATCATCAGTTCTTTCACGCAAAGGGGGTAAGTGCAATGTGAGCACATTCAACCTGTAAAACAGATCCTGTCGAAAATTACCAAGAGCCACCTCTTCTTCAAGAGTTCTGGATGTTGCCGCCAAAATGCGTACATTTATTTTTTTCGGTAGTGCAGCACCTAGTGGATGGATCTCCTTCTCCTGCAGAACGCGAAGAAGCTTAACCTGCATATCTAAAGGCAGTTCCCCAATTTCATCCAAAAAAAGTGTGGAACCGTCAGCCAGCTCAAGAATACCCTTCTTGTTCCTGTCAGCACCGGTAAATGCCCCTTTTACATATCCAAACAATTCACTTTCCAGTAATTCTCCAGGAATACTGCCACAGTTAACAGCATAGAAGACCATGTTTCCACGGGAAGAACTTTTATGGATTCCTTTTGCAACAAGTTCCTTCCCCGTTCCCGATTCGCCTGTGATAAGCACTGACGCATCATATTGTGCTATTTTCTGAGCTTGCTGAATGGTCTTTTTTATTTCTGCGCTCTCTCCAACTATCGGCTCAAAACCAGTTCCCTCCTGTTTCTCTTTTATAATTTTTTTCAGTTCCCGGTTTTCCGCCTTCAACTGCTCCCTTTCTTCAGCCTTTTTCAAGGTAAGCAGTACTTCGTCAACTTTGAATGGCTTCGAAATGAAATCATAGGCACCGGCTTTCATTGCTTCAAGTGCCATTTCCACTGTTCCATACGCTGACATCATTATTACAGTTGAAGAACCAAGAGAGTTTTTTGCCTGGACAAGAAATTGCAGACCATCAATTTCCGGCATACGCACATCACATAAAACAAAATCATATGTTTCTTTTCTTACCAGATCTATCGCCTGAAGACCATCTGAAGCAGATGTTACTTGATAGCCGTTTTTTTCAAGCATTACTCCCAACATATGACGCATATTCTTTTCATCATCAATAACAAGTATGCGCTTTACAGCCTGAAAATTATTATTTTTCATATGATATGATCCGTTCTTAACGTGTACTTGATGCGTAACTGGTCACAAGATTTGTAACTATGTGTTTTCATTTACCTCACCCTTGTAAGTGTTCAGGGGTGCCGTAGATTCGTGCAGGCATGACTGGCTGCAGGTAAGTGGAGCGTAGCGGAAACTCCGATAGCCCAATGCAGGCAGTCGCGACCGTGTGAATATGCGGTGTTCCTGATTACTTACCTTGATGCAGGTGAAACCACCGGCAATACCAGATGGACAACAGTTCCGGTTCCCACGCTACTCTCAAGCCATATTTTGCCACCTAATGCATCTATCAATGAATATGAAACCGAAAGACCAAGCCCGGTTCCTTTCCCCGGCTTTTTAGTTGTATAAAATGGATTAAAAACAGATGACAGTTTTTCTTCCTCAATTCCCGTCCCATTGTCAGCAAGGCGGATAATGACCACAACACGCCCGTCCTCAATTCCTTTCTCACAGAATAGACTAATAGTTTTTTTTTGGTTTCCTCCCTTTGCCTCTACCGCATCAACAGCATTCAAAAAGCAGTTGAGCAACACCTGCAGCAAGGATTTTCCTCCTCGAATAAACAAAGGATTTTCTAATTTGATCTTCCTGGAATAGTTGATGTTTTTAAGCTTTCTGTGTACTCGAACCATGGAATCCAACTGATCAAGCAGGATTATAATATCCATAATACCATCATCCTCTTCACCGTGTCCGGCAAAGTCAAGAAGACGATGAATAAGGGTGTCAACCCGAACAACTTCTGATATCGCATTATTAATGAAGAGCTTTCGCTCTTGAACAGTCAATTTTTCATCATTAAGCAATTCAAGATATCCTTGAATGACACCGAGGGGATTACCGATCTCATGAGCCATTCCCGCAGAAAGAACTCCAACAGCAGCCATTTTTTCCGCCAGAATTACTTCTTTTCTCGTCCTCCTCAACTGATCATTGGCATCAGAAAGAGACCTGACAGTCTGTTTTAATTTATCCCTGTCATTTTCTATTCTCCTGACCATGGAATTAAGGGAAAAGGCAAGTTTTCTGAATTCATGTCCCTCGTTTTCCACCACAAAATCAGCTTCCCCTTCATTAAACCGATAGGATCGGGTCATCTGAACCAGATGTTCCAACGGCTTGACAACAAACTTGATCATTCTGAACAATCCAACGACACTCAACACCATGACATTTAACAGAATATACATCAAAATCAGTTTCTGTTTTCGATATATTTCCTGATATAATGGTTTCAGATCAATAACCAGACCATCAGAAGCAGAAACAAAACCAGCTGCAGCTAAAGGTTGCGCCAGAATTACATACCTGGAAACCGGATTGAAAACACCCCACATATTCCCCTCAAAACGAAGCACGGGAGATGCGGTTATCGCAGCAATTTGTAATGCATTATTCAGTACTTTTGATTTTTCTTCTGCGGGGAATATTTGAAAGGTATTGTTCCGGAAAAAAGCAACCTGCACATAATTTTCATTCACAATACTTGAAATTACCTGCCTTTTTTCTGACAAATCCGAAAAATTTTTTCCACCTGCAACAGCTAGAATTTTCACTGCCGCATCTATCTGGCCCCTGACCATCGCCTTTTGCCAGAAAGTAACAATAACGATATCGGTTAATATCATTCCCAAGGTCAAAAGCAAAATATATGAACCGGTTATTCGAAATTTCAGCCCATAATTCATTGTCTTTGCCCTTCCTCATTTTATCGATATTCACATATTCTGATATCTGCCGGATTACTCATAAATAGTATAACAGGCTTACCTGCTTGAATGAAAGACCGAAAAAAAGCCAGGCACTTATATCAGTAACGAGTGCCTGGCTTTTCCCCCTTCTGATTCCTTTCAAATTACACAACTATTCTTGAATGGTTCAGTTCGTATTATTTATAGCTGAATACAATAGATCTGCTTCACCTATCGCCTCTGCAACCAGCTTGTTTTTTCAGATTTCGTACTGCCGGTCTCACCCTGACTGATTGTTATAATATCACCAGTACTTGTCTGGATATAAGCTGTCGTACCTTTTTCCCGTCCTGTATGAATATTGGGAGTCAGGGCCAGGCCGGAACCGAGATCTATATCTCCGGAAATTTTCAGCTCGCCATCATCAACTGTCTGATTAGAGTTCGCATCAATAAAGATATTCCCGGTTCTGAAAACCGGCTTATAAAATGACGTTCCTGTCTGGTACCACCGGGCATACAGACGACTGGTCCCCTCAGCGACACAAACATCCACTGAAGGCAGATACGTAGTAAATGTCAAAAGACCTCCAAGGAGTGCGGCCTGTCCAAGATTTCTTTCATTAGTATGCAGGAAATCAATATACCACCCCTGGTAAGTACCATCTTCCATTTTATGGATCATGTTTTCCCAAGTCGTATCGTTTGGAGAATAAAATGGGTGGTTTTTTACGACCTTGCCATTGTACACTTCTATATTTGTCGAATCCAGCAGACTGCTCAGCTGCACTTCTTCCCAGGTAAAACCATTATTTCCGTCATAAGGTTCTTTGATACCATAATAACTTTGCTGGGCACTATCAGAAGCATCGGCCCCCACGATAAATCTGCCGGTTCCAAAAAACACCCACCTCTCCCGGTCAAATTGATCTGAAAGGTGCATTGCCGGATCACTGCCGTCAATGTCAAAACTGACTTTTTCGCCAATTGTAATCGATGGGGCCACAGTGACTGGCTGGCTGATATTGTTCACACCTGCCATTCTCAGATCAAACAGAACATTATCAGCTCTATCTACAATTCCTCCGGATCCTACGGAAATAGTGTCAACCCAGTCTGTAGTTGTTGTGCTGTCAGCAATAACCAGTCGCTTGAGCTGTCCTGCCCAGGAACTGTTACTGTTATCCCACTGGATTGTTCCAAAATAAACTGCTTCAGCATTGAAATTCAGATCATAATCAACAGTTATCGGTTGAGATATAAACGATGGTTCATCATCTGCCGTGGTTGATTCATCTCCATCAAAATTTTCAATAAAAGCAGAAGTTGTTGCAGACGTAACATGTAGAGCATTACCATTGTCATCAATAACTTCAATGCGCTCACTTCCTGGTTCTGTTAAAGCTTTAAGGTTTACAACAAAGAGTCTGCCGGTCTGCAGACTCTTGCCGTCACCCAGGACAGTCGGGGAACCAATGGTACCACTTGTAGTCACAGAACCTATGGTATCCCGGCTTGCAGCGATTCCGTTTTCATCAGCGGGTCCCGATCCAAACACGAGATACCAGTCATTCGTGTTGAAAGCCACGCTGCTCCCCGATCCGCTTTTTGAACGCATCGGTACCACCGTTGGATAACATGTCGTATAACCCTGCTCCGGCAAAGTAATTTCAGCTAAAACTTTAGGAGCGACTTCCGGATTTGTAATATCGAACACCACAAATGCAGAACTCATTTCCTTATCCGTAGCATCCACTACATCATCCCGATCCGTATCAGCATAGATATGACCACCACCGAACTTCATGCCTATTACCATAACAGTACCCCAGCCCATTGGATGATCTACATCTTCCTGAAAAATCTTTGCATCAAAAATCTTAGGGGATAAATCGTTATAAAAGACATGGGGATAGGTATCTTCGGTCAACCAATATAAATGTGGAAGAAGATTGAAAGGCACATAGGCCCACATTTCCGCTCCAAGTGGATAAGGAGTCTGGTTCGCAGGAGTGTAGGCATTGTCACCATTCAAATCTGCATATTTTTCTCCAGGATCGTATGCGTCATTTCCATTGGCATCAATATATGGTTCTGCTATCTGGGTTTTAAATGTCCGCATGTCATGATCGTAAAATCCACCATTGAAAGCATGAATCATCCCATCATTTCCACCTGCATATACAACAGATCGTCTGTTCAGATACCGAACAAGAAAATGCGCATAACTTTCATCACGATAAATGAGATGATAATTTTCTGCAGGTCTGCCAACGAGTGTTGGAGAAGAACTGACAATATCCCCGAGACGCCAGGTATGGTCAACACTGCTACCCGCCGGGCGATATTGCCTGCCTCTCATTCCGGGAACAGTATAACTGCCAATTGTTACGGGTGCCTGATCTTCACCCCGGATAAAATCAACTACCCTCTTGGCTTGAATCGGGAGAAAGGTTGTCCGGTTTCCTTCTCCTTCTATATTGGAAACCCAGGCAGGTTTATCACTGAAAGAAGGATACAAAGTCAAATAGGGAAAAATTTTACTCAGATCAGTCATGTCCGCAAAAGAAGGTGTCGCTGGAGCCTCAAATGCTTTAGTTTCACCTGGATCCACAATCATATCATCATCTTCATCTACAAATGTAAATATGTACCTGTTATCAGTAACAGAATTGTATGCTCGCTGTGTCAACGGATCAAGAGAAAAAGCATCCAGCCAGTCTCTAGAATTCCAGAGATATTTTATTTCATCCGGAGTATATCCAGTGGCCACAAGCTCTGTATCCAGAATGCCGTTACCATTCTGATCTTCAGTATCGAGGTGGCCATTTCCATTTATATCTTCCCCCGAATCAAGAACACCATTGCCATTACTGTCTTCAGTATCCAGGGACCCGTTTTTATGCCATGAAGGGATATCCGGGGTAAATGTCACTTCGTCTTCAACATCTTTCACACCATTTTCATTACTGTCATCCCAGAGGGATACTGTCCCGTTATCAAATACAGCTATTAAATCACGGTAATCCAATTTACCGTCATCATCATAGTCCGGCTCATCAACATTATGGTCCAGTCTACCATTGAAATTCAGATCCTCTCCCGGATCCAGAACATTGTTTGAGTTGACATCCTCATCCAGCCCTGTATCCCTGACCCCGTTGTAGTTCAGATCCTCATTTCGTGTGTTCAGTTGCTTCAGTCCAAAACCACTGCTAGTATCAGAAACGATCACCCCGGAACTGTTTTTATACATGTCAACACGCATGTTACCAAAACTGTCAACGAGAAAAGATTGAACCTGCCCCACCCACTGGACAGCCTTCCCGCCCTCATCTTCATATTCAGGGTAAAAAACAGACTGATAAACAGCCCCCTCACCGGAACGTGAGCTCGAAATAACTGAAGCTGCTGTTCCCGAAGACGCTCTCCGCAACATTTCAGCAAAAGAACGACTGAGTTGTTCTTCCAGTTTCAGCGGATTCACTACATAAAAATAACTGTCAGGAATATCATCGCCATCGCTGTCCCATTCTGCCTGCAAGTTCGGTGTCGGGTCTGAAAGATAATCAACCTTACCGTTCCCATTCAGGTCTTCTCCGGGATCCAGTCTGCCATTATTATTCGCGTCCTCATCGTCAGTATCCCGATCCTGAAAGCCACCCCATTTTGCTGCATAATACAATGGATTTTCAAGTAAAGTAGCCCCGCCAGTTGTTCCTGGATCAAAACTTCTTGTGGTCGTTCTTGGCAAAGCCGTACCATCATTCCATGTACCTCCCGGCATCTCACCTGGTGGAGTATCAAGGAAATAATCAACATCACTTGAAGCGGAAGTGTCTTCATCCCTCACTTCAAGATATATACCATCATTAGTTGTTCCTGAAATAATATAGCCCACATGCTGCTGAATACAGCCGGAAGCATAAGTTGAACTGAGTGTGATATCCACTTGTCCATTGTTCACAGTATATTCATAGACAACAATGGCATCCATATCATGGTCAGCAGCCTGTTCAACATCTTCAAAATTAACCCTGAATTTTCCATAAGTCGGGGAAATTGTTTCCACAAAAAAATCGACAATAGTATTCGTCGGCTGAAAATGCCCCTGGGTTCCATCAATCCCAAGGCATCCACCCACCGATTTTGCAAATGGAATCAGAGTGATTGTACGCACATCGGGAACACCCGCAGTTCCTACATCAACCTCAATATTAATTTTCGGTAAAGGTGACGCCAGTCCGACACTAAATGTCGAGATCCTCTGTGCGCCATCCGCTGTCGCGTTGATATCATATTTAGCCCCATAGTATGCGACAGCAGCAGCATAATAGCTACCCTCCTTTGTGGGTTCTTCAGGACACAATCCCCGGATATCACCTAGAGTCCCGACTGTTTTCGGAGTACAGGCCCCATCATAGTTGGTATCTTCCTGGCCGATGAAATGGTTTCCGTTGATACCTTCACCGGCAGCAATAGCGCCTGCCAGAGTCTCCACATTCATGATATCCGTATTATTTGCTCCTGTAGTGAAATCACTTGAAGGCAGGGCTGTACTGAAATTAGAATTACTTCCAGGCAGTTGGTCTGAATCAAATGTCGGATAAATATCACTCAGCACAAGCATGAATGGGCTCGCACAATAACTGAAAATATCGTATGGCTTCTGCCATGCCGGCTTGGGCAAACCCAGATTACTGTCAATTGTGGACCCGCTGTAGTCAAAAATTGATGTCGGAGTCGCTTTACCTGCAAAGTAGCGAATTGTTTCATACATCATTTCAGCAATAGGATTTCCCCAGTCCTGAAATTCACCATCAACCATAGGTCGTGTCGTCACCCAGGCAGTCGGCCAGCCATTTGCATAATTATAACTGCCATAATGAAACTGCGTAATACGGAATTTATTTATGGTGTCAATTATTCCACCTGTGGCTGGAACCAAGATCTGTCCTGTATTTGTGTCTATTTCATCGGTAAAAGAACTGATATTTTTTCGCAGTACCCCACCGGCCATATTTTTATCATATGAGCCTGTGAGCAGACCAAAATACATTTTTTCGTCTTCACCATATTTCTGCAGTAAGCCGACAGGTTTCAAAGACCCGGAAGGATACTGCTTACAATTATTTTCCGGAAAGGCCGGATCACATACAACTACCCGCACATCATAATCAGTTATTGTTGATGCACCGGCATTTGTTAAATCAAAAGTACTCTGCGTGAGATCACTTGTTCCGTCATTATCAGAATCAAAAGCGAGAGCAGGAACAAGCTGCCATCCAAAACCACCACTCCAATCCTGCATCCAGTAAAGATAATAATTGTCTCCCCCACCAGCTTCCTCATGCCTGAATTCAATAGTATGTAACCCCGCGGTGAGGGTGATAGGGGAACTGTCGTGAGAATGACAGTTACATCGTCCATGTCCGCCATGCCATCCAACAATAAAATTCCCGTCGATGATAACTTCAACAGCATCATCTCCATCAACAGCAAAAATATAATCACCGGTAACAGGAATATTAATTTGTCCGGCAAAAATCGTGAGATAGTTGTCATCACTCCCAAATGGATTACCACTGCCATTAATCTGTCCATTAAAAGTCGCATCCGAACTCACTGTTCTGCTTCCCATCAAATTGCCACTGGTTGCATATTGAGTAACCATATCATCAAAATCATTGTGGCTATTCGGATGTCCCGGATGACCACCTGCGGAACTCTCGAGAGAATTGTCGGCAACAGGACCTTCCTTGGCAACCCATTCCCATATTCGATGAGTATTATTTGGTAAAACTCTCAGGACTGGATCTCCGTTTTCGGACAATGTGGTTGAAGCAAAAAGATGTCTGGTATTTGGCGCTGGAAGCCCCAGTGGAGTATAATCTCTTATATCGTACCCATCACGACTTACGCTTTCGTACTCTTTTCCCCAGGTGTGTGCGTCCTGAGGAACATAGACTCTCTGCAGAACCGTTTCTGTCGGGTCGTCTGTACTCCTGTATCCACCATAAAGAACTTTCCTCAAGGCGTCCATTCTGGCCATTGTCAGATAATTTAAAAAATCACCACTCCAATAAATTGTATTGACACCATCACATTTCTTACTTGGAGTTGTACCCACTACCGGTGCGGCAACAGGTTCAAAACGACTGTCGGCGGACGAATAATTGTAACATTTATAACTGTCAAAATATCCATAATAATCAATACCGGGAGTCCATTTGCCATCCCCGTTGACGTCAGTATAAGATTCACCGAAATCCCATTGATTATTGGAGTTTGAATCTACAAAAGGTTCTGCTTCACCTTTGTACCCCACATCAAGGGTCCCATCCTCATTGAGATCAGAAGCATCATTATACGCCTCGTAATACAGCTTATGATTTTTCCCCATCACTAGCATAACTATTGGAGGTACCTGGCTTGTCAGAAAAGATGGTGTAGAATAAAAATCCACTGCCTGGGCTGCAAACAGTTTTATCGAGAACCCGAACAACAGCCAGGTCAGTAATGAAATGGAAACAAATATTTTCCTCTTTTTATTCATGACTTCCCTCCTGAACATCCACCAGTATTTCATATATGTTATGTCCCAGGCTTTTAAACCAGATCTGCATTCCCACAGTCAGAGGCCGGTTGTTGTCCTTACTGCTTCGATAGTTTTTTTTCCCGGCACTGTTTTGCACCAGGGTAATCTTAACGTCAGGCATTAAAAGATACTCAATGGTATCAATTTCTATGCGCCGGTGAGTTTCCAGCCATGGTTCTCTTGTTATTACTCCCCTGTGAAACTCTCCAACCGCCATGGCAGTATTCAGGCTTATCAGAAAAAGAAGAGTTGAGATAAAAAAAACGATTGAGAATTTCTTTTTACAATTCATAACCTACTCCAATGGAACAAGCTGATTGTTGAGAGTAAACACATTAACAGATCAAATAATCATTATGAAAACAATCAATAAGGACGACATTCTCCCTCCATGCCGACCAAGTGCCTCCATCCCAAACGTATAACTGCCACACTGTTACTTAACCCGAGTTTCTGGGAAAACACCTGGTAATTTATAACACTGCCACCTCCTGCAGCCCCTTTGCCTTTTCCCTCGTATCCGGAAGCCATCGTAATTGATCCACCTGCACTGAGTGAAGTTTGCCCAAAAAGCGCTATATTTGTATGGGGAGCATTATCGGTAGCATTTGCCATATTTTCCGGAATCCTGATATTTCTGGCACCATCAGATGGGAAATCATTTTGAGTAATGGCCGTTCCGGCCGGCAACCCTATCACAGTGGGATTCCACGGAAGTACTGTAAAATCTTCACGATAGGCAAGTTTTGGGTCAGCAACCTGTACCCCGCCAATATTATAAAAAATTACGGGACTCGGACTTGCGCTGCTCAACCCGGCCTTGTTAAAACCGAGAGGGCAGGCAATATTCCACTCGATCATCTCAATACCAACCTCCGTCCCCCCGTCAGCTCCATAAAAAGTTTTCTCTGCCAGATTAATATTCTGGGCAATATTTTTTTCAACATTGGAGGTATTCATTCCGGCCAATCCCACAAGGGAGAGAACAACCAGAACCGAGAGAGCAGCAACCAGCACAAAACCTTTTTCATTTTTTCCAGTTATCGATAATGGATTAAAATTTTTATTAATTTTTTTCATATCACATCATCCTTAATATAACTGTATTCAGCCCGATGAACAGGTCTGGCTGTCTGGGCAGCTTTATCTTTCGAGTTTATAACTATAATATTGATAGTTTTTGTATTCTCTACCGGATAATCGACTGCTATATTCCAATAAACATCATAGTCATCATAAAAAGCGCATTGATCAGCAATATTGACACAGCCTGCCACTGCATTCCCCCGGGGATCGACATTTCCGGGACAACACTGCCAATGCCTCAGGCCGAATTCCTCGTTAGGATTAGTAGTATTAACATTGCCGTCATCCTGATCATCAATACCATCTCCATTTGAATCTTGGTTTGTACCATCTCCGTCCAAATCGGTCAGCAGCGGGTCGGAATAATCGAGACGCATAATGTCTTCTATAAAAGAGGCCGCCATCATTGATTTCGCTGATATTCCACCGGCATTACTGTTTTCATCTATCGATTTGACCTGCATCATCTGCAGCGCCAATATACCAATGGTGAAAATGACCATTGCAATTAACACTTCAACAAGAGTAAATCCTTTTTCCTGAGTTTTCATGACTACCTCTTATAGGCCAATATTCCTGCACTGAACAGTAGTGTATAAAAATCTTCGCCGGAAATTATCATTATAGGGACCACCATTTATGACGGTACCAAACGGAGTTGTGTAGGTTAATGTATTTAGATAATTTACTTCGGGTGTAGCAGTACGAACAAGCATGGAGATCTGAACTGTACGAATCTGATCCAATGTTGACGGATTTGGAGCGAGAGTCACCGTCCCATCTTCAAGAGTATAGGCAAACTCTATAAAATCCACATTATCAACAAATGGTTGGGCCCCACCTCCGGTGTTTCTTGTGAGCTGAAGAGTAGCTGCATTAAACGCCAGTGTTACATTTTCATTGGCATCTGCAATATCCCCATCACCATCAGTAGCTGTCCCCGCATTATCAGTTATATCCTGTGTAAAATTAATGGTATTACTGGTTGCGGTTACTATTCCTGCACCGGCATTGCCTGAAGGGTCATATCCAGCCATTCGCAACTCCTGACCAACGAGATAAAGTCCGGCACGCAGATTCTGTTGCATATCTACAACAACTTCCTGCCTTGTATAAATGTTTTGCTGCCCTGTATATACAAAATATATAGCTCCGGCAACAATACTGGAAACCAGCAGAGCAATCATCAACTCAACCAGTGTGAAGCCACTGATATTAGAGCTTTTTTTATAATAATAAACAGTCATATTTGTTAATTAATCCAATTATTTGGGTTTCCGGCATTAGTATTTGTCTGGATAAAAGCGCTGCCGGTATTTCTAACCATCACACGCAACCAAAGTGTTGCCTGCGCCGGATTGCCATTATTTGAAAAGACAACACTCCCTGTACCCACAGCCAATCGGGTTGCAACCATTGATCGCTGATTAAAACTAATCGCAGTAAATAAATTTGCCTGATCAGCAGGGATAGCTGCAACGGGAGTCATTGTGAGGGCTACAGATTCACGAACATTAACGTCAGACATAAGCAATGGCTCTGTTCCTACCCCTCCCCCAACAGGATTGTCCCATACAGCATCACACGCTGTTCCACCACCGGATCCATCATCGATAAATATGCGATAACTTCCCCCGGTAGCCGGAGCTACAACCGGTAAAAAATAGAGGCCAACACATGTGTTTCTTTTAACAGCCTCAAGTTTCATGGTCTGTATATTGGAAAGTAATTCTCTTCCATCTGCGTGAAGGTTTTTTGTAGGTTTCATTGAAATGTAATTTGAAATCACTGCCACAGCTAAAATAGCAATTATCGAGACAACGACCAAAGATTCAACAAGTGTTACTCCCTTATCATCTATATTCAGGAAATAAACTGAAAAAAATTTTTTCCTTTTCAAGCTCATAAGCTCACGCTCCCTGCCCACTTATAATTCGAAAAATCTCAAGTTTTTATTCTTTTGGAACATTATCGGGTATGCAAAATTCACACCAAAACAATAAAAATAAAAACAATTGGTATTTATAATGAAAATTAAAGCTTTTTAACCATAACCAGATTGTTGTAAAGATTTTTTATAATTTATTTTAATATTTATTGGTCACTACAATTCAATTCATCAAAATAGACTTTTCCGTTTTTCTTAATGCAGTATTTTGAACCGTATGGGTTTTTGGGAAGATGTTTTAAAAAACCTTTTTCTACGAGTTCTTCTACGGAAGAGGGAATTTTCCTATTTTCCTTCCGATAAATTTGCATCGCTTTTTCGATAATCAGACTACCCTTAAGAGCCTCATAGCGATTTTCAATTTGCTTTCTTTCAAAATCTGAATGTGTTGAATGCTGAAGAATATTTTCCAGGAGCATAATTGCAGTTTCAGTCACTCCCCCCTTCAATGCCAACCTGCCCCCCAACACAGAAAGAAAAGGTGGACTGTGAGGCACAAGAGCTGCTTTTAAATAAAATTTTCCTGCTTTCCCGAGATTATTATTAAAAAAATAGCTGTTAAACCCTATGAATCTAAATGGTTGCCAGTCCCATGGTCTTTTCTCTGCTGCAATAAGTAAAATATCCTCCATTTCGTTGACCATTTTCGCAGACCATGGTAACCATCCCTGGGCTAGAATGAAAGTCTGATTAAAGTAAGGATCTAATGCCTGACAGTTACGAAATAATTTATATATACGCTTCCAATCATGTTTCTTTTTCACAGTAACAAATTTTTTCCCTCTTCTTTCCAACCTGGTTCCAAGCCGAGCACCAATATCTAGCAAAAGCGCATCTGCAACAACTCCTTTGAATTCAACTGCCAGTGCTTTTAATACGTCTTCCGGCAAAGTCTGTATGACTGGAGTTTGATCTCTGCTCAACTGTGATTTTTCATCCCTTAACAATTGCAGAGAACTATAACTAAACACGAAAATGCAACAAACTATAATAGGAAAGAAAAGAACTTTACTTCTTGCGAACATCAAGTTAAATCCTTTTTGGAAAGAAAAAGATGAGAAAAGTATAATAAGAGGAAAGAATAACTCAAAGAATAAAGAACCAGCAGAAAAAACTCATGAAAGCCAAAAAAAAGCCCATATGCAGCAACGGTTTTTTTATCAAACAGTGATAAATTGGGAAAAATCCAAGAAATAATTGTTACAATAAAACTATAGTCACTTAAAGGTGCTGCAAGTGGATTATTATCGATCACTCTCCTGAGTAATTCCATATTCTGCCCCACAAGATAAGTGGAAACAGTAAATAAAAGAGCTACAAAATGATTACTTGCAAAACAGAAAAAGAAGAAACTGACAGACAATAACATCAAAAGAGCCAGCCATTGGCAAAAAAGGGCCATCAAATAAGTGACCCAAGAAAAATTAGGAGGAATATAAGTTACGTGATTTGTAAAAACAAATTGCATGGATGCAGCAGCACTCACTCCCATTATAGCACCGGCAGCAAGAAGTATCAGACTGAGACCCAAAAATTTTCCTGCCGTATACTGCCAGATAGTAACAGGCCGAGATAAAATCATATGAATACTTCTGGCATCAAAATCGTCAGCGAGAATTTTCAGCGCAAGAAATAATACCATCAAAATTCCCGTAAATGCAAAAGCTGACAATCCAAATTCTACAGACACTTTACCAAGATCCCAGGAAAACAACTCTGTTATGGCAATATTTAAAAATGACAAAAGTGCTGCGAGTGAAACAATAGCCCACAAGGATTTATGACGAATCCCTTCCACAAAAGTTGCCCATGTAAGATTCCATATATTACGACTGCTTTGCATTTTCAGCTTCCTTTATACTGGAAACAAATTGTTCCTCTAACGTTTGTTGTTCAACAAAATTGGACAATTCCCCCGAATAAAGCAATTCACCTTTATGAATAACCGCAATTCGATCACACAATTCCTCGATATCACTAAGAATATGAGTGCTGAAAAAAATAGTTTTCCCTCTTTTTTTGAGCTCTTCAAAAATCTCTTTGATCAAATGACGACCAAGTGGATCTAATCCACTCATGGGTTCATCAAAAATAAAAATCTGTGGATCATGAATCAAGGCATTGGCCATCCCTAATCTTTGCTTCATACCCTTTGAAAAATCTCTGACCCTGATGTTTATTGCATCTTGAAGATTCAGTCGTTCCAACAGAACTGGAATAGTCTTTTTGAGCTCTTTTAATTGAAGATTACTGAGCTTCCCTGATAAAAGGAGTGTTTCCCATGCAGTCAAATGGTTATAAAAAACCGGTGATTCCGACAAATATCCTATTTGATGACGAAATTCGTTTTTACCAACAATATTTCCAAAAATTTCAATTTCACCGCTTGTTGGTCGTAAAAAATTAAGGATCAACTTAATTGTTGTAGATTTCCCTGCTCCATTTGGTCCCAAAAAACCAAACACATCTCCCTCATCTACCTCAAGAGAAAGATTACTGAGGACTGTATTGATCTTTCTTTTAGAAATTGCAAATTGCTTTGTGAGATTTTTAATTATTAAAGCTTGAGCCATTTTTTATTAGCAATGTATTGATCAATTTAAAAAGGTACATTCAATCAAAAGAGAAGTGTATTCCAGTAAGTATAATTGTTTTTTTGTATGTTGTATATGAAGAAGAAATCCCAACACACTGACGCATGTTGGGATTTTACCAATAAATCAACAAATAATAATCTTAGTTGGCAGGAGCCCAGTTAGCACTGGGAGAGCCGTTACCATTAACATCAGCAGTTGTAGGATCATTATCAGCGTTAAAACCGTCTGCAGCACTGGCAGCGACTACAGGTGCTGCTAACAACCGATCATTACCAATCCAGTTTGCATTACTGACACTATAGAGGACATTGGCGTTATCTGAATCATTACCATACGCTGTATCACCCTGTATATGCCTTGTTATAATAACATAAGAGGTTGATGTATTAACACCAGCTGCAGTATTAGGAGTATTAGCAAGAACAACCATCCCGGCACCAAGTCCATTGGGAACTGCAAATTGTTTTGTACTGGCCCCGTTAGTTCCGGACAAACGACCAGCTGCTACAGCTGCTGTTGCAGCAGTACCGAGAGCAGGTACACTGTTAGAAGATGCTACTACTCCGGCACCTCTTATAGCACCTACGGCGGCTATTAAGGTAGCTGCAGCATTTGTAGATTCTCCATATGCTCCCAATTCTGCATTTAAATCGGCCTCCGACCCTACCATATTTTTATTAACCGCTTTTGCGTTCGCATTAAAAGAACGAGTTCTATAAGCTGCAAACTGCGGGATAGCTATTGCAGCTAAAATACCAATTATAGCTACAACAATCATTAATTCCACAAGTGTAAAACCTTCTCTATTTTCTGCTTTTTTTCTCAGTGACATGATAATTTCGTTCATCTTTGGCTCCTTTTAAATTAAAAAATATATATTTTGTCATCCATTAGACAACCACCTGCAGTCTTACATTGCAACAACTATGCCACCAAAAGAAGCAATTCTCAAAAATAGCAACTCTTATTAATATATCCTATAACTTCGTATAGTTATACGGATAAATTCTACTATCTGAATTCAGTTGTCTGATCATCAATAGAATAATTGTCGGCTTGTATGTTAAAAAAGTGTCACTGGTGACATTTTTTGTCAGCTTATTCTCCGCCAAACTCTCTCTGTACTATTCTGTCAGTGTTGTAAGTGATGGAATGAGAAGGTTCAGTTTCTTCTTACCCATCTGTATGTTATCGTCAATTATTCCTTTTGCAAAATCAATTTCTTCCGCAAAAAGAGCATCATTACCATTTACCAGAACAAGAAAATTTTTAAAGTTATTTTTATATGATTCTAGTTCAAAACTTTTCTTTCCCAAATGATCATCGTTTTGAAGCAGCAACTTTGTCACTCCCAGATTGTATTGAGTATAAAAGGTATTAGGTAATAGTTTCGCTGCCATGTCAGCATATTGAAAAGCAATGTCTCTTTTATCTTCATTTAGAGACTGTTGTGAAAGATGAAGATAACTCATAACTATATAACCACCGACTCCCTTTACAAAAGTATTGTATTTACCGAGCCGGGTAACAGCAACTTCAAATTTTTTTTCACTGAATGCCTTAATTCCTGCAAAAAGATCTCTGTACAATTTCACTTTATGAGGTTTATTCTCATTTTTAAATCTGTTTATTTCTTTTTTAGAAATTAACTCTGCAGTTTCCCAGTCGTTTATAGTTAAAGCAAACAAATAAATACGAAGTAGTGCGAAATGACTCCTCAACTTAAAAATATTTTTCGATACTCTATAATGATCCCTTTCCGGTAGTTTCAAACCTTTCCTGATAAAAACCTGGCCATTTCTTCCATAAAAAGCAAGTTTCCATTTCGGCGAATAGCGAAAATATGAAGAAAGAGCCAATTCAGCATGATCAAAAGTCCATACATCACACGGATATTTTTTTAGAAGTAAATCCAACCCTTTGGTTGAGCGAGAAGCAAAATATTCATCACTCCAGTTTTTGTACGGGAAGTGTCTGGAATCAAAAAACACTTTATTGGCTGGCCAAAGTCTCCACAATAAATAGGCCCCGAAATTATAGCTGTTTCCAATATGGGCTTTTGGAAAATATTTTTCTATGTATTCCGCTTCATCCACCGGATTGTTTCCTGAAATGCTGAAATCTCCGGCCAACACATAGTCTTCAGCTATAGTAAAGGCACGATATATTACATTGATCGATAGAAATAACGTTATAATCATCACAATATAAGGCAACCATAATTTTATCCTCTTTTCTTTGATGACAAGAGAAAAGCTATTGTTTTCAAGCAGCATATAAATTGCCGGGAAACATATGACAGGTGCTAAAAAATATGTCACCCTTAAGGCTTGACTATAAATTAATGTAAACACCATAATTGACAACAATGATGACCATTCGATTCTCTTTTGTTTAAATCGAATACCAAAAAGAAGCAAAATCAAACCTATAGCAATATTTACAAATAAGGCAAAATTATGATACGATATTTTGTATGCAAAAGTAGCAGCATAGGCAGTTATTTTTCTATTATAATTGAGATTCTCCTGCGTCGGCATAAGATCAAAAAAAAGCTTATATGGATAATGCCATCCATACGGATTACATACAACGACAACAAATGAAATGCAGACAGAAATCCAAAGATGCTTTCTTATTTTTTTTGATAAAACATTCCCAAAACTGAACCAAGTGTTAGCAATCTCACCAATTGTCGCTGTTATTATAAATATATACCCGAAAAAAAATACTCCATGACTATTCACCCAGATTAGCATAATCAATGGGAAAAAATAACAATAATAATGTGCTTTTTCCCCACCAAGCCGTATATTCCACCAATTCCACACCAGAAGTGTCATTAATACAAATGACATAATTTCAGGTTTAATAAAAACAGCAGTATAAGCCATTAAAATTGAAATTAAAACAATGAACCATACCAATGGATGACTAACTCCATGCAATTTTCTGGCATACAGAAAACAAGCTAAAACAAATAGAAATAAACACAAATAGCGAAAAACAAAAAGACCTGGCAGTCCAAAGCTATTATGGATCAGATAAAGAATAATATCGGGAAGCCATGTACAATAAATCGTATCATTTGTAGCAGGTGTCCAGGAAAAAATCGTATGGTCAGCGATTAGGGTATGGTTTTCGAGAAAATATTTACCATAGAGCATATGCCACCAAATATCTCCATCTCTAACAGGAAGAGAAAAACGAAGGGCAACGGTGATGATGGTAATAATTGCAAAAATTATCCCCCATATCCAGTGAAATTGAAATTCAGAATTATCTTTCTTGCTGATAGCGGTCATAATTTAATTAATTTTTATTGTTCCCTGAATCATTTCCAAACCAGTTAATGTATACGTATATCGGATAAATTTCCATTTCCCTATTGGTTTCAACAGATCTTTTATTTTCTCTTCATGCCTCATATATTGTCCTCTGTCCAGATTTCTAATCAATTCAGCCAGGGGACGAAGTGCTTTTCTTTGGGGCAAAACAGCATCCATTACAACCAAATTACCTCCTGGCCTGCACACACGGAGCATCTCTTGAACCATTACAGCTACATCATTATCCTTTAAATGATGTAGTACTCCCAGGGAAAAAACTGCACCAAAAGAGTTTTTTTTAAAAGGAAGCAATAATGCAGAACCAGTTACCGCAACATTAGTCACCTGTTGAAAAGCATTAGAATATTCGTGTTGTATATCTAAACCTATCGGTTTTAGATTGACTTTCCAGAGCCAGCTCGCTGGTCCACATCCAATATCCAATATGGGACCGGGTTTTGCTATTAACGTCTCATGAAGATTGTTTAGTTTCCGGCAGAGAATAAATTGAGCTCCTGGGGCTAAAATGTTTTGAGCCATTTGATAAACAAATGGACTGTTCAGGATAGTGTAGAATTGTTTATTCATGAGTCTCAATAGAAAGATTATCTAGCACTGATAAATGCTTTTCTACAAAATAATGTGGCCTGTTTCTGGACTCGTCCAGAGTTCGCCACAAATATTCCCCCAGTATGCCAAGCATTATCATTTGCCCACCCCCCAGTAACAATATCGCTGTCATTACTGAAGACCACCCCTGGACCGGGCTTCCCCATAGAACACTTTTTGCTATAATAATTATTGCATAGGCAAAACCTACCCCGGCAACAAGAAATCCCACCAGGGTCATTATTTTCAAGGGAATTCCTGAAAAAGCAATTATCCAGTCTTTGGCAAGCTGTAATTTACTTTTAAAGGTCCATTTGGAATTCCCAGATCTTCTGGGTTTACGTTCATATTCAATGGAACCTTGTGAATATCCCAACCAAACAATCAATCCGAATAACGATGTGTTCGTTTCTCTGCATGAAATTATTGATTTAACTATTTTTTTGTCCAGAAGATAAAAATCAGCTCTTGATAAATCGATTTTGCTTTCGACTTCACCGAAAAAACCAAGCAATGAATAAAAAAACCGTGCCAGTAAAGAAGAAATCCTCCCTTCATTATCTCTTGCTTTTCGTAAAGCCCAGACAACTTCACACCCGGAATGCCATTTTTCTATCATCCGCTTGATTGCCCATGGATCATCCTGACCATCTGCCGCAATACAAAGTACAATATCACCGGATACATAGTCCAAGCCAGCTCGAATTGCTATATGACTGCCACTTCTCCTGCTTAAACGAATGACAGATACTTTGGGAAATGGTGCTTCAGCTAGTTTTTCGAACATTCCATCGGAAGAAGCATCATCCACGATGACTATCTCGTAATTAGTCACTATTTCTGAAGACTGTCTGATACTCTCGGCAAGATCAGAAAGTATACTCTTAATATTTTCTGCCTCGTTATAGGCAGGAATAACAACACTGAGCTTCATCTTTCTTCCTTTATTACTGTTGCGGGATTTCCCACGACAGTTTTAAGTTCAGAAACACTTCGAATTACAGTAGATCCTATTCCGATCATTGATTCTGGGCCAACCTCTACTTCATGAATTATTTTCACACCACTCCCGACATAACAGTTTTTCCTGATTGACACACCCCCGATACTGAAACATTGGAACCAATCAGGGTGTAATCCTCAATAACACTATCATGACATATAACACTCCCCGGCAACATAACAACATGGTTTCCGACAGTAACATTAACTGTTAAAACAACATTAGCCATCAGCAATGTATTCATTCCCACCTCACATCCAATACCTTTACTGACAGTTGGATGAATAATTGTCGCGAATCTGCTGTCCGGCAGTTCAAGAGAATCAATTATAATCTTTCTCCGCCTAAAATTGTCCGGACGCCCAGGAACCGCTAAAACAAAAGCATCTGGGAATTTTGATAAAATATTTCTTCCTCCAAGAACTTTTATCCCCCCGCACCCTCTTCCTGCCTTCAAAGCATCATCATCAATAAAACCCAAAACTGTCCAGGAAGGCTGAGCTGCATTGATAGCTTCTATTGTTGACAGGGCCTCACGTGCATTCCCATTGAAAGGGAAAAGAATAATCTCCTTCATATTGCCGGCTTTTCAGTTATGACTTAAGACCACAATCCCAGAAATAATCAGCAAAAGGCCTATTATTTTTGATACTGTGACAGTCTCTTTTAGGAGAAATGCAGAACCGAGAGTAACCAGAAGAAAAGTAATACTGACCAGAATTGGATAGGCGACGCTTAACGGTTCAATAGATATAATTCGGATCCAGACTAGTGTTGCAAATCCATATAAAACTATCCCGCAGTCAAAGGTGGGCTGTCTGAGCAGATTTATAAATGATACCAAAATATCATTCATTTGACCTCCAAAACCACCTGCCTTGTCCACCCCGATCCTTAGAAATAGATTTGCTGCGACAGCAATTCCTGCACTGATCAGGGTCAATATCCATCCAGTTGAACTCATCAGGACAGTGCCTTTTTAAAGGTTTGTATGACATATTCCTGCTCTTCCGGAACCAGCTGTACAAAAAGAGGTAGGAGAAGAGTATTGTCTCTGCATTTTTCGCTCTCCTGAAGCAACCAGAAATCAGACATATATGGTTGCTCCTGATGGGCATTCATTATTCCTCTCCGAGTTGCAATACCGTTTTCATATAAATCCTGCATCAGAGGTTGCATAGCCAGTTTTGCACCTCTTTCTATCTTCACAGGAAAACTTTGGTAATTTGTTCTACACCAGGTAGATTCAACAGGGGTAACAACCCTGTCCAGGTCTGAAAAAGCTTCACTATAAACAGAGGCAATCTCTCTTCTTCTTTTAACCATATAATCGAGTTTTTTAAGCTGCTCTATACCAACAGCAGCCTGAATGTCGGTCATTCTGTAATTATATCCGGTAATCAGATAGTTTTCAAAAATCACCTTTCTCGACTTATGCCTCTCGCGGTCTGAAACATTCATTCCATGCTGTCGTAACAATCTGAATGTCCTGTCCAATTCGGCATTGTTGGTCGTTAACATGCCACCATCACCTGTAGTCAGAACTTTTCTAGGATGAAAACTGAAACAGGCAACAGCTCCATGGGGTCGTCCGATTTTTTCCCAGGATATTCCATTGTCAAAAGAAATCTCACTACCGATGGCACAGGCAGCATCTTCAATTACCGGAATATTATAACTGTCCCCAAGACTGATGATTTTTTTTAAATCACATGGCATTCCCATCTGGTGAACAACAACAATGGCAGCAATTTTTCCAATATCATTACCCAAATGCCATAAAGGAGATTGATTAGATATCAATTTTTGATACTGGCCATAGTAAAGACAGTCTTTTTTCCTTATACAATATTTCTCGAGACAATGTTCAAGCTTTTCAACACTTATATTGAAGGTATCAGGCTGGATATCTATAAAAAGAGGCTCAGCCCCACAATGACGGATGGCATTGGCCGTCGCGATAAAACTGTGACTGACCGTAATAACAATGTCCCCAGCACCAACACCGACACCGAGAAGAGCCAGGTGCAGAGCAGTTGTGCAGCTTGAAACGGCACAGGCATAGCCAGCGCCAGTATAGTGTGCGAACCTTTCTTCAAATTCTTTAACTTTCGGACCCTGGGTAACCCATCCTGATAAAATTACCTGTGCGGCAGCTTCTGCTTCCTCCTGACCAAGAAATGGTCGAGCAATTGGTATCATAAATTATGCCGTTTTCCAGTTTGTTCCAACTTCGTCAGCCAGAAGACTTTCAGGATTTTTTGTATGATTTCTGAAAAAATCTACGGTCATTTTGAGACCATCATCAAATGATGTTTCAGGCTTCCATTTTGCGACGGACATAAAATTTGAAGAATCAGCATATAAACGATCGACATCACCAGGCCGGCTTTCTATATATTTGATAGTCGATTTGCTTTCTTTCAATATTTCGAGAAGTTTTTCAGCGATATTTTTAATGGATACCTCAAAATTACTGCCAATATTAAAAGTTTTTCCTGTCATTTCATCACTTCCTGCAGCAGCAATCAATCCTGATGCAGTATCTTCCACAAAAGTGAAATCTCGTGTCTGCGACCCGTCACCAAATACTAGAACATCTTCATTGTTCAGAATTCGTACAATAGATTTTGGTATCATCTCTCCAGCATCCCCTTCATGATGCGAACGAGGTCCATAAGTATTAAATGGTCGTATAACGGTTGTGGTCATTCCATATGTTTTGAAATAGGCTCTGGCATAGGCCTCTCCAGCGAGTTTACCTGCGCCATAAACAGTACAGGGATATGTAGGGTGGTTTTCAGGCATTGGAACAAAAAGAGCGGACCCATAAACTTCAGATGACGAGCAATGGATAAACCTTTGCACATCTGCTTTGAGAGCCGCATCAAGAACCAGCAAGGTTCCTTCAGCATTTACCTTATGATTTTCGAAAGGATGTTGCAATGAATGCCTGACCCCGAGGCAGGCAAGATGAAAAACAATATCTACATCACTCATTGACCGGGCGACATCAAGGGGATCAACAACACTGCCATGGTAGAATTCGAACTTGCTTGAAAGGAAATGATGTTCAATATTTCTTTTCTTGCCATTCACCAGGTTATCAAGAACACGAACATTACATCCGAGTTCCAAAAGCTTATCTACCAAATGAGATCCAATAAACCCGGCTCCCCCTGTAACCAGACAATTTTTCCCAGGCAACTCAAGCATATAACTTCACAGCCTCTTTTAATTTATTACAGACGAATTCAATATCATCTTCAGACAATTCAGGATACATGGGAAGCGAGAGTAACCTGCCGGCGCATTCTTCCGAAACCGGAAAATCACCATTTTTATAGGAATAACAGGAATACGCTTTTTGCAGATGCAATGGAACAGGGTAATGCAATCCAGTCGTTATGCCGTGTTCAGCTAAGTAATCAGCAATCCTTTTCCTTTTAGATACAAGAACCACATACAGATGATAGACTGAAACAACATCTTCTCTTATATAAGGGGTTACCAAATCATCTGAATCAAGCAGATTATCATACATGCGGGCATGTTTTCTCCGCAAAGCATTCCACCTGCTTAAATATTTTAATTTAATCTGCAATGCCGCGGCCTGCAGGGCATCACAACGTCCATTATACCCTTCCATATCATGGACATATTTTCTTGACTGACCATGATTGCGTAAGGCTGTTATCTTTTGTGCAAGTTGGCAGTTATTTGTGGTCACAGCACCAGCTTCACCGCAAGCACCAAGGTTTTTTCCGGGATAAAATGAGAAAGCCGCTGCAACGCCGAACCCTCCAACTTTTTTGTCTTTGTATTCGGCAAGATGAGCCTGGCAGCTATCTTCAACAACCCATATTTGATATTTTTCGGCTATTTCCTGAACAGTGTCCATATCTGCAGGTTGTCCATACAGATGAACGGCTATTATCCCCTTTGTTTTTTCTGTAATTGCTGTTTCAATTTTACCGGGATCAATATTATAAGTAAAAGGATCAATATCCACAAATCGAACTGTTGCTCCAGCCTGGCTTACTGCTTCACTGGTCGCAATAAAAGTATTGACCGGTACAATGACTTCATCACCTGGTCCGACACCCAATGCCAACAGAATAAAACGTAAGGCATCAGTACCACTGCCAACAGAAACACAATATTTTACTCCGCAGGCAGCTGCAAAATCATGCTCAAAACCTTCCACATATTCACCACCAATAAATCCTGCGGTCAACAGTATCTTTTCCCATTCCTGTAGAATCTCAGATCGAAGAGTCTGATGCTGTTTCGCCAGATCCAAAAAAGGGATTATCATTCTGTTATCCTTCTTAAAAACTTTGCCGGGTTCCCGACCCATATTTCACCTGCCGGAATATCCCGAACAACAACACTTCCTGCACCGACAATTGAATCAGAACCAACTGTAATTCCACATAATATTGTTGCACCAGATCCGATTGACACATTACGTTCGATCACCGTTTCAACAACATCCCAATCAAAATCATCCTGAAGAAGTCCATCTTCCCGAGTGGCTCTGGGGTAAAGATCATTTACGAAAGTTACGTTGTGCCCAATAAATACCTCGTTTGCAATATGCACGCCTTCACAGATAAACGTGTGACTCGAAATCTTACATTTCTCACCAATTAAAACACCTTTTTGAATCTCAACAAACGTTCCTATCTTTGTTTTACTCCCAATCGAACATCCATACAAATTAACAAATGCATGAATGGTCACATCTTCACCAAGTTCAACGTCTCCAGATATTCTGCAATACTTTTTTTTCATCTCACCAGCTCATCGATATTGTCGAACCACCACAAACCAGGGATTGTTGAGCAACTTCAAGAATTTTGAGAACCCTCAATGCCGCTTTTCCATCAGTCAAAGGAGGCCGATTTTCGTGGATGCATTGTGCAAATTCTTTTACCATAACAGTCAACGCTTCTGTCTGGTCGATACAAGGTGCCAGGATATCTCCAGACCGGTAGGAAATCAGCAATTTGGATTTCTGTTTCTTGTCCTCAGCCGATAGAGTTATACCCTTATCATAAATCCTCACTTTTTCTGCAGGAACCAGATCATTCCATTCAATCATTTTCCTGCTGCCGCCAATAAGAGTTTTTCGAATTTTAACAGGTGAAAGCCAGTTCACATGAAAATTAGCAATAAAAGAATTTTCATATTCCAGTGTCACATAAGCAATATTTTCCAACGAACTGTCCGTATGTGCCACCCCTCTGGCGGAAACCCTGCTGGGACGGCAGGAAAAGAGGAAGTCAACAATAGCAAGATCATGAACTGCAAGATCCCAGATCACATTCACGTCACTCTGAAACAACCCAAGATTCACCCTGACAGAGTCATAGTAAAGTATTTGCCCAAGTTCTCCTGATTCGATATATTCTTTTATTTTTCTAACAGCTCCCGTATAACAGAATGTATGATCACACATTAACTGTACGGCATGCTGCTCTGCCAAACGGACTAATTTTTCACCTTGTTCCGCTGTTTGACATATCGGCTTTTCAATAAGGACATGTTTCCCCTTTGAAACACATTGGCTTGCTAACTCATAGTGCGTCGAAACGGGAGTTGCGACAGCAACTGCATCAACAGATTTGTCATCCAGAATCTCCTGAAATCGTAGTGTTTTTTTTACACCTGGATATGCTGTCATCACAGAATTCAGCTTTATTTCATCGGCATCACAAACCCATACCAGCTGCCAGTCAGGGGCCTGCATAAAATTTCGTATCAGATTTGGTCCCCAGTAACCACAACCAATCACTGCAATATTCAGCATTTGTTCTCCAGGTTTAAATAGGGTAGAAAGCCAATTTAATTCTCCCTGATCAATCCGCACAACTCATCAGCAATTACATTTATCTCCTCCAGATCCTTCCCTTCGACCATGACTCTTATTACAGACTCCGTACCGGATGCACGCACCAGAATACGTCCATCTTTTCCCAGCTTTTTCTCAAACGCTTCAACTGTTTCGGTAAAATTCGGCAAAGTATTTACATCAATTTTTGTGGAAGTCCGTACATTTTTCAATACCTGGGGGAAGCTGTGCATAATGGCTGCAAGTTCGGAGAGCGGTTTTTTTCTTTTTTTCATGATGGCAAGGAGCTGCAACCCGGCCAGGATTCCGTCTCCTGTGGTTATGTGATCAAGAAAAACAAGGTGACCGGACTGTTCGCCACCGAATGAATATTTCTTTTTTCGCATGCATTCAACCACATATCTGTCCCCCACTGCCGTGCGAACCATCCTGCCACCCATTTTTTCCATGGCCACCTCAAGGCCCATGTTGGACATGACCGTGGCCACAAGGGTCTTTTTCTTCAGTTTTCTCTGCTTCAATAGCTCCCGGGCGCAGATGGCCATAATATGGTCGCCATCAACAATTTCTCCCCGCTCATCACAAACAATGAGCCGATCACCGTCTCCATCAAGGGCCAGGCCGATATCGGCACCTGAATTCTTCACTTTTTCCGCCATGAGCTCGGGAAAAAGAGCGCCACAATTATCATTGATATTTTTGCCGTCAGGATTGATCCCCAGTGGAGTAACCTTAGCTCCCAGTTCTTCAAACACAAAAGGAGCCACCCCATAAGTTGCACCATGGGCGCAGTCAAGGACGATATGAAAATCATCAAGGGTATATTTTTTCGGGAATGTATTTTTCAAAAAGACGATATATCTTCCCCTGGCATCATCAATTCGCATGGCTTTACCGACTTCATCGGCTACCGGCCTGAGTGCTGCCATTTTCTGAGAAAAAATCAGATCCTCAATTTCCGCCTCCACTTCGTCAGGCAGCTTGAAACCATCACTTGAAAAAATTTTAATACCGTTATCCTGAAACGGGTTATGGGAAGCGGAGATCACCACCCCCGCATCAGCACGCATCGAGGTTGTAATAAAGGCAATTCCCGGTGTCGGAAGCGGCCCGACAAGCAGGACATCCACACCCATAGAGCAGATTCCAGCCGCAAGGGCGTTTTCAAGCATATAGCACGACTGCCTGGTATCCTTGCCAATGACAATCCTGTGTCCCTTTGCTCTTTTCTTGACTATAAAAGCTATTGCCCTGCCAACCTGCATGGCAATTTCAACAGTCATGGGATAGATGTTCGCAACCCCTCGAATACCATCAGTGCCGAATAATTTTCTCATTACCTGTTCTTATGCGGTTTTTTCTTTTTTTTTATTGAACGAATAAGAAGGGGCGACCCGTCTTCTTCGTTTCCATTCTTTTCTTCCAGCCCCGGCAACCCTGTTTCCGGGAGTACCCCATTTTCAAGTCTGCCCAGGGGAACAATGGAATCTACGGTTTCCTGCCCAGCTCCCCCTTCTTTCACAAAATGAACTGTTGACGGAATAATGGATACAATTTCAACAGGATATTCGACATCCGGTCTGGGAATAACCTCCACTTTCAAACTTTCCACACCCTGCTGCTGAATTGCTGTTACCATGAACAGTTTTTTTAAATTCACCTTTTTCTTCAACAACAACCTGGGAATGTTTGCCGTAACTTTAACAACTTCCGGTACAACTTTTTTTGCTCTACCGTTAGCCAGGACATGCACCTTCATATCCGCCATTGTCTTTGTCACAGTTTCAAGATCAATTTTTATATCGGCAGTAACGGAAGTTTCACCTATCAGATCAACAATTGAAGGATCCAGTTCCAGGGGGACCTGCATCTGCGTTGAATGTTTCAGGCCATCCAGATTTATGGCATTCGTATACAACTCATCAATCCTGGAGAGAACTGTCTGGGGCCCGGTTATTGAAATAACATCGGGCTCGGTATGCAGCCCTTTGAGTATATAGCCGGCGGCAGGCCGCCCAACTGTCTTTGCTGTAACAGGAAATCGCTTCTGTATCAGCTTATCCAGGGAAAGAATAATTGAAGATGGCTGAACCCTCTGCACGGTGATCCCCCGTGGCACGGGAATATGCTGATTACTGTTTTCAATAACCATTGTTCCCGGAGTCGCCGCCGACAGATCTATCTGACGGGTAATAGCTTTATTGGACATATCGAGGATCAAGGCACGAGGACCGCTGACTGTAACTTCAATTTCTTTTTTAAACTGATTTGAAATAACAAGATCCCGCGGCAGATTAATAATTTCTATGGGAATCATGACATTTTTATCCACACGATTCTCTCCGCCCACGTAATACCAGAGAATGACCGCAAGACAGAGAGACGCAAACTTTAAGATCCAGTCTTTGGAGACCAGTTTTGCCAATGTGTTTTTTCCTGACAGGTTATCAGACGCCATCTTCACTTGCCCCCCAGCCAGTTTTTCCAGGGTTGAGAAGAACTGCTGTCACCAACCATGAAAATCGCCTGAAGACTTTTAGTCAGTCCTATTTCGTCTTCTATGGTGGTCAGAGCTCCATGTCGTACAATGGATATCTCCTGGGTTTCTTCCGACACAACAAGAACAACGGCGTCTGTTTCTTCAGTAAGACCGATTGCAGCACGATGCCTGGTCCCATAGCGTTTATTAATATAAGGATTTTGGGTCAGGGGAAGAATACAGCCGGCATGCTGAATCCGCCCTTCACTGATAAGAACAGCTCCGTCATGAAGTGGTGACGCCGGCATAAAGATCGAAATAAGCAATTCTTTTGTCAGAACCGCATCCAGTTTGAAACCGGACTCGATAAAATCCCCAAGACTTGTTTCTCTTTCAATTACAATAAGGGCCCCGATCCTTCTTTTTGCGAGATAAAAAAGTGTCCTTATTATCTCCTCCATCTGTTTATCGACGATCTCAATATGTTTCTGGAAAGGAGAACGGCCAACCTGTGTCAGAGCCCTGCGGATATCCTGCTGAAAAACAATGATGACTATAAGCAGAATCGAACTGAGAAAATTCTGCATCACCCAGAGAAGAGCGGACAGATCAAGGACGCTGGCCAGGAAATAGATGATTGTAAGAATACCGATTCCTACCACCATCTGCACAGAGCGTGTGCCTCTGATAATGGAAATCAGCTGATGAATGATAAACGCCACCACAAGAATATCGAGGATATCCTGCCAGCGAAAATAACGGAAAGATTCAAACATAAAGGATCAAAAACGGCTGAAATTGATGTATAATTTAAATGTACGACTAATATTAAGGAATTAAAAGATTTTTTTTAGATTTTTTAAAATCCATACCATTTTTTTACACCTGAATCCTGCAATTGGCAGGTTTATCGGAGATGCGAGGCATCAAGGGCGCCGACGTATTAACATACTTCAAGCCCTTGATAACGAAGCAGATTCGATAGGTAAGCGTAGACTCCGAAATTGCCAATCCCGCAGAGCGAGGGAGTAAAGAAAAAACAATCTCACTCGGATAGTGAGTAGTACAGCCCTTACTGCGATATGATAATTATCTGTTTATACAGTATAAATATTTTTTCTTTATTCCCGAAGTGCAGGATTTAGGTTACAATTGATCCCCCTATGACACCGGACACCTTTTCAGGCCACCTCCCATATCGTTGAAAATTTAAAGAACTTCAGCCACAAGAGATACAATTTCTCCAGCATTCGGACTTTTCACAACCACCCTGTCAACACCAGCCTCAATGGCCTTCATTCTTGTTTCTTCCCGCTCGTCAGCAGTAAAGAGCACCAGTTTGACATCATCTTTATCTTCCTGTTTTCTCACATTCCTGCAGATCGAAAGACCGGACATATCCGGTAACCTGTAATCAATTACTGCCACATCGGGTGACTCCTCCAGAATAAGATCGTAACCGGCTTTACCGGTAGCGGCGCACAATGTATTAAATCCCGCTTTTTGGAAGAGCCTGGTGTAAAGCCTTAAGATAACGGGGTTATCATCAATCAGAACGATCTTCTTCAGTTGAGTTTCCTTCGAGCCTGTCAACTTTTTCCGAGAAGTTTCCAGTACAAGCAACCTGTCCCCGGCTATGACCAGATCATCTTCTTCCGGCATGAGAATATCCGTTTCATTCCTGCGTATACCTACGATTTTTCCGTCGAGCAATTGCGAGGCTGCAAGAATAGACTTCCCGGTCAGATCAGAATCTTCAGATATTTCCTGCCATTCTGGTTCACAGGATTTTGAAAAAGCCCCGAGAAACAGATCATCTCCCAGGTCTTCTTTGGCCAGAAGGCTTTCAGCTACTTTCTGGCCGGCGGCAGCAAAGGGGGAAATAACTGAATCCGCACCTGCACGTAATATCCTGGACTCTGAACTTGGCTGATCAATTCTGGCGATAATCCTCAGCACAGGGTTCAGCTCCCTGGCTGTCAGGACAGCAAAAAGATTATCCGGATCAGAATCCAGCACTGCAAGAAGGGCCGAAGCTTTTTTTATACCTGCTTTCAGCAGGACATCTTCTCTGGTACCATCACCAAGAATATGAAAAAAACCCAGTTCGGCAATTTTTTTTAATGTCTCCTCAGAATTATCGATAATTACAAAATCAGCACCCTTTTCACTGAAATACTCGGCGGCGGCCGCTCCCACACGACCATGCCCGCAAATGATAACATGCCCCTTTAATCTACCTATTCGTTTTTCCATAGATTTCATCCATCTGTTTGGATTCGCTGACCGTTCGATAACCATTTCCGTAAAAGCGCTTGCCGCAAACGCTATACTGCCGACCCCGGAAAGAATCAGAAACACGGTGAAAATTCTACCACTTTCCGAAAGAGGATTTATTTCACCATAGCCGACTGTTGAAATTGTTATTACAGTCATATAAAAAGCATCAATGAAGGTATACCCTTCGAGAATATGATATCCCGCAGTTCCTGTTACAAGAAAAAACAGCAGAAAAAAGACAGCCAGAAAAACGCGTTTATGTGGTCCCATTAAACAAAACCCTTGTCGAAATCCCGAACTCATGGACAGCTGACGAGTTCAGCGGGGAAGTGGTAGCCCGCATTTTTCATCAGTTCAGGCGGCGTCAGCTACAAAATTTTCAACAGTAAATAATAGTAGTCTATATTTACTGTTGAAATATTGCAGAAGATGGCGTCGCCTGGGCTGACCTTGGGTGAACATTGTGTCAATTTTGTTCGACTACTGATAGTTGGCTAATTATTTGTATTCTACAGCTCATCTCAAAATTGACACAATGTTCATGAGAAATGCGGGGTAGCCAGTTGCAAAACAGACAAGTAAACTATAACACAACAAAAAACAGTTTTTATAACCTTTTTGTGTTTATAATTTGAAAATGCATTTTTCCGCAGTCTGGTGTATAAAATCCGGGTACAGTTGTCTTTTATCTGGAAATCCCATGGCAAAAGACCTTTTTGCTATGGGATTTAAACAGAAACACCTCCAACACAAATTATGTCAGATAGATTTGGAAATATTCCCATACAGCCTCCGGCTCCCACACCCAGAAAATCTTCTTCCCCAAAAAAAGAGCAACCCGGAGGAAAAAAACAAAGAAACAATCCGAATTCACCTTTAAACGTGGGATCCGGCTGCTGCTTCTCCCATTTTTGTTTATTCTCTACTCACTGATTGGATTTTTTGGTGTTCCCTACTATATCACTGCTATATTACCCTCCACTCTCTTTGAAAACACAGGGGTTTTTTTCAAAACTGACCACACAACCTTTAATCCCTATACTTTTTCCTTTCGTTCAGAAAACATATCTCTGCAATTGACAAAGAACAATAATCGTCAACTGCTCTTTATCAAAACTCTTTCCGGAAAACTTTCACCATTTCACCTGCTCCGAAATGATATCGTCTGCAATGATCTGACGATAATTGAACCCAGTGCAAACTTGATCAGAAACAAAGACAAATCATATAATTTCTCACCTCTGTTTCAATCGGACAGACAGAAAAGCTATTCGGAAATGATGAATTTCTCCGACCTCCCCTTTTATTTTTCCTTGAATAATATCCGGGTAAAAGACGGAAGTGTCACGTTTATTGATCAACCTGCAGAGAAGAGTCACTCTATCAAGGATATTCAACTTGCATTGCCAAGTTTTTCGAACCTGGCATTTCAGGCGGACAACTATATAAGACCCCACTTTTCAGCAACAGTGAACGGCAGTCCCGTTGAACTTTCAGGGGAAGCCGGAATTGGTGATTCCGGTTCTGCACGCACCTCAACTGATCTGGTCTGTAACCTCAAGGCAATAGACCTCCCCCTGTACCTCAGTTACCTGCCGTTTACACTACCGTTTTCCATTACAGAAGGCAAAGCCGACGGTAAGATCGGCCTGAAATTTGATCCCAAAGGTGAAAAAGGGCAAAAACTGGCTGTACGCTTTACACTGAACATCAGTAAAGCAAACTTCCTGGCACACAACAGCACCTTTGATCTGGCTATTCCCAGGGCTCAACTTGAAGGCACTGTCAATCCGGTCTCACAAAATATTCATCTTAATACCGTCAAGTTGACAAAACCTGTTATTTCTTCGTTCGGGCGCAGTTTTGTAAAAAACATCAGCTCACTTCTCAGCACATACAGCGATAAAAAACAGTCCGTACCCGGAGAAAAATCTGAATATACAACAGTAATAGATTCCCTCACACTCAAAGACGGCACCCTGAAACAATTTACCCCGGAAAAAGATAAAATCATCTCGGAATGGACAATGCTTCAACTGGAGGCACACCATTTTTCGACCAGGAAAAAGAACGAAAAAAATGCTGGAAAGGAAAAAGCAGGAACATTCACCCTCACCGGATCCCGAAAAAAAAGTTCCACATCATTCGCGTGGAAGGGAAAAATAAGCCAGCCCACATATTTTCTTGGGACACTCACTGCCAATCACCTTGACCTGAATGGTTTAGCACGATTTCTTGATCTGTCACCTTTACACTCCATGGCCGGCACCGCTTCCCTGAAGGGGGAACTGTCTCTGGATCTGGCTGAGAGCGAAAAAAGCCTGAAGAATGCTGTTTTTTATCATCTTGATGATGCTACTGTGACAATCCGTAATTTCCGCCTGTCCCCCTCCAATAAGAATAAAAAGAAAAACAGGTCAACAGAACTTTTGGCAGACAAATTGATATTGGCAGGTTTCAGCAGGAACAAAAAAAACATCAATTTTGGCAAGGTTCGTTTTGAAAAAGGTACTCTGACATTCAGAAAAGGACAGCCCCGCCTGTTTTTTCCTTTTTTACTACAGGAAAATACAAGATCAGAAGTCTCCAGTTCAAAGGCAAAAGTCTTTTTATCACAGACAAGTCTTCTCAAATTCTTTTTCCGGACTTCTCCATAAAAGCAACAGACCTGGACCGGAAAAAAGCAGTGAAAAACAACTTTTCGTTGTCAGCGAAAGGAAAAGCCGGTATCCGTCTCAGTGGTAAGGGGAGTATCCGGCTGACACCTTTCAACGGATTGATGAAAACTGAATTTGACCGGGTCCCGGCAAAATCTCTTTTTTCCTGGTTTTCAAAATCTCCTCTTCTCACGACTATCCAGGGACAGATTAGCGGAAAAGGGACATTTACTTTTCCCGGGATAGCTTTTACAGGCACATTGCAGGCAGACAAAGGCTCTCTCTCTCTTCGAGACAATCAGACAATTTCGTGGACCGGAAATGTTCTCCATGGAATGAATTATACCGCCCGCCCGTTCCACCTTGGTATTGCCCTTGTTGAACTGCAGTCTCTCTCATTACCATGGACGATTACAAACAACGATGATACAGCCCTGGAAAATTTTTCTGCATTTCTTCAGAGCTATTTTCCCATGGCGGACAGAACTCATCGAAGTAAAAACAGTGTCACACTTTCTCCCGTGGATATACAGGAGATTGTTATTTTAAACGGCCAAATTGCATTGACTGATACCCGAACCAATCCTCCCTGGTCTGCCAGTATCTCGAAACTCAATGGTCAAATAAAAAATATTCATTCCGGAATGGCGCCGGTTATCTCCCAGCTTCAGTTTTCCGGAAAACTGGATGATTCACCCTTTACTGTTGAGGCCCAGGGTGATCTGTTTTCACCGGAGAGAAACGGCAGTTTCAGTTTCAGTCTCGACGATCATCCTCTTGCCTCTTTTCACCATCAGATTTCTCAAGTTCTCGATGTTAATACGGGTAAAGGAGATTTTGGCCTGGAGATAAACAGCTACTGGGAAGAGTCTCAACTGTCATCATCCGGAAAGATTCATTTTTCCAAAATAGAACCCATATCGCCGATTGCTGACTCAGCCCTGACACTGGCATTACTCGAAGGAACTGACAACAGCTTTTCAATGGATCTGTCCTTTTCCGAACCTCGACCGGTTGCAGCCACATCTCTGTTTGAACGAATTCTTGTCCAGTTTCAGAAATTTGTGGTCAAGGGTTCGGTATCACCGTTTCTTCTGGCACAGGGAGACTTTACTGATCTTATCGATAACGAAATGATTGAATTTATTCCCGGAGAGTTCATGCTGTCTGACCAGGGACGCAACAACCTCTCAAAATATGGTGCCCTCATGATAAACCATCCCAATATAAGACTGGTTTTGTCTGGAAATTATGATGAAAAAACGGACAGGGCAGCCATGAAAAAACAGATGGAAGAAATAGAATCAAAACGGGTAAATACAGAAAACAAAGAGAAATTTGCCGAATGGAAAAGGCAGAAAGAAGCGTATTATAAGGCACTTGAACTGAAACAGAAAAAACTGACTCTGGAAGGAAAAATCATAGAACAGGATATTCCACCAAAATTTCTCCAGGAATTTGTTCCCATCCAACCACAGACAATTCAAGTGGACCAAGCCATGCTGGAGGAACTGGCCCAAAAAAGGGCGGAAATTGTCCAGAAACATCTGACAAGCCAGCTTCAACTGAAATCTGAAAGGATACAACTGGATAAGAACCGACAAGCTGGAACCGCATGCGGAGTGTCAGTGACACTTAAACCATATTTCCAGACAATACCTCAATGAAAAGATGGATATTATGGTTTCCCTGACTGGTTCGCCGGTTTTCAAGACACTGCTTCAATGGCTGGTTCCAGTCTCAATTCTCACTTTTCTTGTCAGCCTGGGACTTATTCCATGGATCGTAGGCAGACTTTCCGAAACCTGTTTCCTCAGGTTCTCTTCCACCGGAGCCTCACCTCAACAGAGAGAGCCAAAAACTTTTGCGGCTCTGGTTTTTCTTTTTCTTCGAAATATCCTTGGGATCCTCCTTTTTCTTGCAGGTTTTGTCATGCTTTTTCTTCCAGGCCAGGGGCTGCTGACAATACTCATTGGACTCCTGCTTCTCTCCTTTCCCGGTAAACAGAAACTTATTCACTTTCTTGTCAGGAAACAGATGATCCGACAGAGCCTGGACTGGATCAGAAAAAAAAGAGGGAAAACACCTTTTCAATGGCCGGAATTGGATGAATGATCAGTTTTCCCTCCGAAACCGGGAATTGGTGAAAATGGTTGATAGAGAGGATCTCCAACCAGCACCATCCGCCAGGACAGAAACGGAAGGGACACAAGGTATGCTTCACCCAGACTCATATATCCTTCAGAGAGATACTTGAAAAAGATTTCCGGCAAAGGAAAACCCTGGATATAAGGTTCACTCACCGGCCCGATAGTTGCGACACCACCTTTTTTGAGAATATTCACACACCAGACAGAACTCTTGGGGTTTCTCAGGGTTGAGCACTCGGAACTTGCCAGATGATATCCTATGGAACCTCTGTTCCATTTAAAACTGTCAACATATTTTGCCAGAGAATACCAGCCACAATACAATGCCACATCAGGACAACCGTTAACCGGAAAAAGATGCGGAGTATCATCCAGTACAACGTTCATCCTTTTCCTGACAATCTTTGCAGCACGGTGCAGGGAGGCATCATAGAGAGCATATCCCCTCAAATCCTTTTTCTTTGGGAATTTCCACCGGGCATCAAAATAGGCTGACCCCCGCAATCCTGTTTTTTCAACAGCCAATGTATCATCTATCATCCTGTAGACAGTATTTTTATCAGGGCCGTCCAGCCTGCAGACAAGAAGGACCTTGTCTTTATTAATCGGCAGATGCAATCCCTGAAAACCAATAAAATACGGATTTCTTATCCAGCCTGAAAGCCGATAATGGCCTGCAAGGACCAATGATAATTCGGAATCAACCGATGCTTTCTCTGAACCATTTGAAAGCCTCTTTATTTGATTTCTCAATTCTTTTTCGGTTAGCCCGGTTTCATCGTTTTTGTCATGTTTTCTCTTTTTATTCCTTCTTTCTTTCAATTCGTTTTTCAACGTTTTAATAGTCTCTAAAGCATCCCAATCCGGAGGGGTCGGGGCCACTTTCAGGGGTACTCCATAAATCAGAACAACACATGCTATTCTTGTTCCCGGTAAAAGTCTGTGGATGGCTGCATTAACAGGTTTTTTGAGGTTTTCATCAAATTCCTCCCGTGACATTTTCTCTTTTAAAGAAAGTCCAAGTTTTAAGAGATGATTCTCAGGAATGCCCCTTTTTTTCATATAATACTGACCGATCTCCACACTTCCAGCCATCCGTGAATTTGTGACAACGAGAATCTCTTTCGGTTCCATTGCAAATGAAACCGTAACAAAAAAACAGAGCAAAAAGATCACCAGTACAGTTTCTCCTGCTTTTATCCGAGAATCCCGCGACCAAATGTTGTTTTGCCGCAGTAGGATTTTTTTTTGTTTTTTGTTGCTGAGCCATTTTGTCCAGCCATGCTGGTTTATGAGAAATATTCTCCACATTTTATCACCCACCGAAACCGTTCACAAAATAGAATTTTTTCGCTATTCTGGAAAATACTGTTCTTTTTTTTTCTCTTGGTATATACTGTGTCCTATCCAAAGCCAGACTGGTTAAAGTTTTTCCCTGCATATTCGGTTTTATGGAAACTTGAACACCTAACAATTTAAATGATTACCAAGTGATATGATGCATACTCAAGATATTGCACAGGACATCACCAGACTGATTCTCAACCAGAAAAACCTTCTGGAGACAATACCCGAGATGGTCCTGCTTGTGAAGGGAAGTGAATCCATTGAGTACATGAATCCAAGTGCAAAAGCATTTTTTGGTGATCTCTGCAGAAAAGGGTCCGAAAACAAACAACCACAAGACAAGACCAGCATGGCTCTTCTTCAGGTAGTTTCTGATGCTATCAGTGAAAACAGGATAGGTGACACCCTCGAAACAACCCTCAATCAACTTCACCTGGAATATACACTTGCTCCCTTTCAAGGCTATCATGGCGATACCCTTTACTGGTTTTTTATCCGAGATCAGACTAAAACCAAAGCTCAATTTGAGGAACTGGAGCTTTTTCACAACAGTATTGAAACGATTCTCTCTCACAAGATCAATGAACTGAAAGAAAGTGAGAGAATGCGAAAAAATCTCTCAAAAGAACTCAATACCCTCAAGGAACACCTTAAAGAACAACCTGAAGAAGGGAAAATGGTCGGCTCAAGCAGAGCCCTGAGTGAACTGCGAGATATGGTTTTCCAGGTTGCAAAATCAGACGCAACTATCCTGATTACCGGAGAATCCGGAACAGGAAAAGAACTTGTTGCCAATCTTATCCGGGAAAGTAGCAGCAGAAATGAAAAACCTTTTTTAAAAATCAACTGCAACACCATTAATGACTCTCTCCTGGAAAGTGATCTTTTTGGACATGAGAAAGGTTCCTTTACCGGAGCAGACAGCAGGCGAAAAGGTAAATTTGAAGTTGTTGACGGCGGCACCATCTTTCTCGACGAAATTGGTGACATCAGCCCCAGAATGCAGGCAGCATTGTTAAGAGTCCTTCAAGACGGAGAAATAATTCGGGTTGGCGGAAATTCTCCAATTAAAATTGATGTTCGGGTTATCGCAGCAACCAACTGTGATCTGGCCGCAATGGTACAGGATGGCAGTTTTCGCCTTGATCTGTTTTACAGGTTAAATATCATTAACATTTCAATCCCGCCACTCAGGGAAAGAAAAGATGATATCGTAGATCTTGTTACGCATTTTATTCGTAAGTACCGCCAGGCTTTCAAGAAGGAAATCAACTTCTTACCTCAATCAATTCTGGACAGGCTCATCCTTCATGACTGGCCTGGAAATGTTCGGGAACTGGAAAATGTAATCCAGCGGGCAGTGCTCATGTCAAAAAATAACACTATTACTGAAAATGAACTGATCTTCGATATTCTCCCCGGCGAGGACCTCAATCCGCCTCACAAAAATTATCTGCAGCAACTCGACGGTCGCCCTCTCAAAGCGATGGTTGCAGAGGTTGAAAAGGATTTTATAATCCACGCCCTGGAAAAAAACCATGGGAATGTCGCCAAAACCGTGAAACAGCTGGAAATCGGGAAAACAGCCTTCTATGACAAGATGAAACGGTATAATATCTCCCCCAAAGACCACAAATGAAAAATGGCACATTTATTGCAAAAAAATTAATGAGATAAAATTCTCCTCAAGCAATTTTCTTGGAATAAACCATGTCGATGAAAGCCAAAAAACCAAATACATCATGCCCCTTCTGGTCCGTAAAATCCTTGAAATGCAGGCTCTGTAATGACGGACTGTTCATCCCCCTGGATAACCATATTGAAATTTACTGCACGACTGTTGATTATCCCCAATGCCTTCAATATTCACTCTACATGAACTCCCAGGAAGGACAATATCAACAAAAGGAAGATCAGTACGAAAACCGCCGCAGGCACAGGCGGATAGTAACACGCCACAAAGTGACTCTTGTAAAACTTCTTCACTCTGGAGAAATAATCTCTCACCATTCAACTTTTGCCGAGACATTGGACATCAGCATGGGAGGGATGCGAGTCACCATGAAAAGCCCACTTCTCAACAACACTGTAGTTCAGTTTTCCTTTGATGATTCCTTTCCGGAATCACTGCAGACTGGCATGGGCAAAATCCAGTGGTGTAACAAGCAGATAGATGACAATGTATATCAGGCAGGTCTTGCCTTTCAGGGACCCCATATTATAGAGGCCATGGGACTCTTTCTGGGAATCCATGACAAACAATTGTAATTACATAATAAAAAGTTTACAAATTATATTTTTCGTACTGCCCATACCAACGCTAATACCGGAATTCCCATAACGGCAGTAATGAGAAAAAATCTCTCATATCCAAACGTGGAAACCATTGTTCCCGAATAACCACCGATAAGCTTTGGAAACAGAGTCATCACGGAACTGAAAATTGCATATTGAACCGCAGTGAATGACACACTCGTCAAGCTTGAAAGAAAAGCCACAAATGCTGTAGTTGCAATACCGGCACTTAAGTTGTCAGCACCAATCACCAGGGCAAGTAATGTTGTATCCGCACCCCCTCCCGCAAGAATCATGAACAGAAGGTTTGTCGCCGCGGAAAGAAACGCCCCCAGAAATAGAATCGCCCTGACACCAAAACGTACCGTCAACATCCCCCGAAAAAACCACCGAGAAGGGTCATACCCAGGCCGAAGGATTTCGTGATTCCCGCTATGACATTTTTGCTGAACCCCATATCAAGATAGAAAACATTCGATACAACACCAAGTACAATATCTGAAAGACGATAAAACCCAACCAGAAGCAGGATGAGCAAAGCCGTTTTTCCGCTATACCGGACAAAAAAATCGGCTATGGGATCAACATAGGTTCTTCGTACCATTTTTGAGTCAACCACGCCACTTTTCTCAAAAAACCCGGCCACCAGAAATGCGACCAGAAGTGCAAGAATAAATCGCAGCAACTCAGCGAGAAAAGCCGTCACTCCCTTTTCTTTAACAAATAATCCGGTAAAAAAATCTTTCAGTTGGGCAACAACGGGTCCCGAATAAAAAAAAGTCAGGACAAATGCCATTACAACAAAAATAAACAGGACAAGGAACCGAAGGTACTCTGAAAGTGTATAGTCATGCCGCACTTCATTCTCAAGCTCAGGTTCTTTTATGGAAAAGGTCGTTATAATACCGATCAGCATAAATGCAGCCATACACAGATAAGTTGTTCTCCATGCGCCATAATTGTACAAAGCTCTTGTGGTACCAAGATAAGAAGCTAGAAACAGGGAGCCGGCACCGGCAACAAGCATACCGACACGATAGCCGGCGATATACATGGAGGCCAGCATAGCCTGCATACTTTCTTCAGCACATTCGATCCGATAGGCATCAATGGCGATATCCTGGGTAGCAGACGAAAAACCAAGCATCACCGCCGCCATTGCCATGAGACTGAGATTTTCAAGATTATCGGCCGGATTTACTGCACCCATCCAGGATATTGCTATTATCACCCCCACTTGAGCCAGAAAAAGCCAGGATCTTCGCCTGCCGAGTTTACGGGTTAACCATGGCACGGGTAAAAGGTCAACTACGGGAGCCCAGATAAATTTGAAAGAATAACCGAGAGCAGCCCAACTGAAAAATGTCACAGCAGCCCTGCTCACGCCTGCTTCTCTGAGCCAGACTGAAAGTGTTGAAAAAATCAGAAGTATTGGCAGACCCGCAGAAAATCCGAGAAAAAACATAGCCACGACTTTGGGATGGCACCATATTTTCATGCCTGTCGCCCAGGATAACTTTTCCCTCTTTTCTTGGCTCATTATTGTCTTTTCCTTTTAATAAGATTATGTTATTCGACAGGGTGCATTGTCGGTGGAGACTTATGAAATAAAGATCCAAATGATTTATCAGCCCGAATAACTTAGTTTATCTGAAAATCGTTTGCAACAGGATAGGTTTCCTGCAAGACAACGTGTTGCCTGGCTGTTTGCAGGGTTCAGGACATAATAAAAATTAAGATACAACTGTTTACTCCGGTTTCATTTATGGAAAATATTAGAATATACAATACCCTTTCCGGGAAAAAAGAGATCCTTACTCCCCTGGAACCTGGACATGTAAAACTCTATGTATGTGGTATAACTTCCTATGATTACTGCCACATAGGCCATGCCCGTTCAGCTCTTGCCTTTGATATGATTGTCAATTACCTGCGATACCGGGGCTACAAGGTGACCTATGTCAGGAATTTTACTGACATAGATGATAAAATTATCACCAGGGCCGCCGAACAGAACTGCTCCGCCTCCGAACTGGCTAACAGGTTTATTATTGAATTTTACAGAGATATGGACGCCCTGGGAATAGACAGGCCTGATGTCGAACCAAAGGCAACGGATCACATTGAAGAAATGATCGAACTGATTGAAGAGCTTGTTGACAAAAATATGGCCTATCAGTCGGGAAATGATGTCTACTATGTTGTAGAGAGTTTTCCTGAATACGGCAAACTTTCCCGCAGAAACCTGGATGATATGCAGGCAGGAGCACGCATCAATGTCAACGAACAGAAACGTCACCCCATGGATTTTGTCCTTTGGAAAGGCTCAAAACCCGGAGAACCCACATGGGACAGCCCATGGGGTCCGGGACGACCCGGGTGGCATATTGAATGTTCTGCCATGAGCCGAAAATACCTGGGTGCAACCTTTGATATCCATGGAGGTGGCAAGGATCTTATTTTTCCCCATCATGAAAACGAGATAGCCCAGAGTGAAGGTGCAAACGATCAGCCATTTGTAACTACCTGGATTCATCACGGTTTTGTAACTATCCGAGATGAAAAAATGTCAAAATCCCTGGGAAATTTCCTGACTATCAGGGACATACTGGATAATTATCACCCCGAAGTTCTGCGTTTCTTTATTTTTTCAACCCATTACCGCAATCCTCTCGATTTTTCGGAAACAGCCATGCGGGATGCAACAGGCGGCCTGGAAAGACTCTATAAATGTATTGCTGCAATTGAAAACCTCAAGCCGACCGGCGATGATAAACAACAGGACAGGATGGTACTGCCAGAAAAAGACAGAGAAAAAATTCTCTCTCTTGAAAAACGTTTCCAGGAATCAATGGATAATGATTTCAATACTGCCAGGGCCCAGGGAATCTTCTTTGAAACTGCAAAAATTCTCAACAGGAGTGTCAAGCTCATTGCAGAGAATCCTTCAACCAAAGACACAATTCTCCTTAAAGATTGTGCTGTAACCCTGAAAAAACTGGCAAACATCATGGGACTTCTGCGGGAGAATGCAACAGAATATCTTTCAGCCAGAAAAGCAATGCAGATAGCTGGACTGGATCTTGATGAAGAAGAAATAAACAGGTTGATAGAGGAAAGAAACAAATGCCGTGCAGAAAAAAACTGGGCACGAAGTGATGAAATCCGCGATGAACTCCTCAGTAAAAATATTGTCTTAAAAGATGATGCCGCAGGAACTACCTGGTCAGTAAAATGACGTAACAGGTCACAGGATACGGAATCTTTTTGCGATCAGCCCGGCTTACGTATGACCAATACGCTGCGCCGGGCTGCTTGCGAAAATCTTCAGCACCCTGTAACCTGTTGCAAATACAATAATTGATACAACGAAGTTGCCTGCCCTGTGATCAGTTACAAAATAACAGGCCGGATTTATCATCAGCGCGTGTCTGTCCAGAAATGAGATTTTTTGTTCAAGTTCAGGGAATATGGAAAAATAATCGATGGCTCTTACCAGGGTGATCTTATGAGAAAACCAGCTGTGGCGGATCGCTTTTACCCGGGTTCCCCGGATGAACTGAAAAAGACCATTTCAAACCTGTTGAAGGGGGCTGAAAGAAACAGAAAAAAAGCTTTTGCAGCAGTTTCTCCTCACGCAGGATATATCTATTCCGGAGAGCTTGCAGCTGAAACTCTCGGCAGTATTGTTATACCCGAAACTGCAATAATGATCGGACCGAACCACCGTGGAGCCGGTGCACCTGCAGCTCTTTCCACCTGTCCCTGGGAACTTCCCTCAGGCGTGGTACCCATCAATGAGAAACTGGCTCAAGATATTCTACATTATTCTTCGAATATAACCTGCGATGAAAGAGCCCATAAGTTGGAACACTCCATCGAAGTTCAAATTCCTTTTCTGCAATACCAGCAGAAGGATTTGTCCATTGTCCCTCTCATTGTTTCACATATTTCATATCCGCTCTGTATTGAAATTGCAGAAGCCCTCGTAGATGCTATCAAAGCCTTCAAAAAGGAGGTACTCATTGTAGCCTCAACAGATATGAGCCATTATGAACCACGGCATATTGCAACTGAAAAAGATGCTCAAGCTCTCCAGCATATCAAAAATATAAATCCGGAGAAACTCTATTTTACTGTATTTGACCATAAGATTTCCATGTGTGGCGTTATTCCCGTAACGATAACGCTTATTGCCGCAAAAATGATGGGTGCATCAACCTGTGAACTGATCGGCTATACCGACTCCGGCTATGCTTCCGGTGATATAGAGCAGGTAGTAGGTTATGCAGGTCTGACTATTTCTTGATTTATTTGTTGTATTTTCAACTTATTATTCATTTTTCACCTACAGAGTCACTACGACTTCAGGTTATCCAATCTTAATGCAGGATAGTGTCCGCCGATTCTCACGAATACAGCTATTTTGAAACTACACTGCTGCACCATAGATTTTTTCTTGACACTAACGATTCAATCTTTTATAAACTCGAAACACTTCATCCTGCTGGGGGATGGTCTAATGGCAAGACGGCGGACTCTGACTCCGCTTATCGGGGTTCGAATCCCTGTCCCCCAGCCAGTTCTAAAACTGGCCACACAAGTTTTTCTTTATTCAAATAATAACGCACTGTTATTTTTACCCCTATAGCTTTACCAAAAGATTCACTCCCGATAAATCAATAAAAGTTTAAACCCCAATTTCTCAAAATTGACATGATGTCTATGAGAGATACAGGTTGAATGGAAACTTTCATTTAAGTATTCTCAATATCATAGCCTGTGGCATTGATACTGGGCAGTATTAATGTTAGAATATTATCTAATTACGTACAAAACTCAGCCTGACACCTATGAACCTGGAAATGTGCCTGAGTCTCACGAGAAATCAGAAAATACTATGACGTTTAAGTTTTTTGTTGATTTGACGCTTCTTTTCACGGGTAGTCATTTCTTTAACCGGTTTCTTTCAGCAAACACTTTTCATTTTTACGGGAACTTTTATTATGAGCGTTGACACAGATTCTCTCAATACAATTCCAGACAACAAACCTGTACGGATATTCCTTCCCCTGACAAGTGGCCCTGAACGATACAGAGTTCAATGTATTTATCAGAGAAGCGAATCACCCCGGTTTTCACTGCTGTTCAAACCCGGTACCCTGCCGGTTGAAAAAATTTCCCGTGACCAGCCCTGTATAATCACCATAGATATGGGTGGACCGACCCTCTCCCTGGAAGCAATGATAAAGGATATCCCCAATGATCAGACCCTGCACATGATAGTAAAAAAGTCCATAAGCCATGAGCAGATGCGGGATTTCTTCAGGGTTGACGCCACAACAAAAATCATCAGTAAATCTTTCCACACGGAATTTTTCAACAGTAACAATGAACCATGGGCTATTGAAGGAAAAACCATTGATATCAGTGGAAGTGGTATTCTCGCTGTTTTTTCTGAACTTCCGCCTCCGGACCAGCAGATTCGCCTGGAAATAACTATTCCTACAGCAGAACCGGAGACAATTACTGTTCTGGCCCAGCAGGTTCGTGTTCACCAACTGAAAGACGGACTTTTTGAGGTAGCCTATAATTTTATTGATATCTCCCCGGAAGACAGGGACAAAATTATAGGTTGCTGCCTGGTCATCCAAAGACAGCAGCTTCGCTTGAAGGTACAGGTAAAAGATTCTTAGACAAGAAGGCTACAATCCACTCCACACCAAATATTAGACCAAATACAATGTCTGAAACAGATATTAAACGACTGGTGCAGTCGATTGCCGATACAGAGCCTGCTACTCTTACGCTTACCAATTCTGCCGGGAAGCGCACTTCCTATAAATGTATCTTTAAAGAATCTGAAGCACCCCATTTTTTCATTGTACTCACGGAGGTGGAATCTCTCCCATCTGATATTGACTTCACAAGATCATGTGCTTTTGTCAGCAAAAATAAGGAAGGGGATACTGTATCCTTCTCAACGTCTGTTATTGAAAGAAAAAACGATAAAATTATTGAACTGACTGCCAAAAAATCAATAAATCCTGAAGACCTTCGTGAGTATTTCAGAGTCAATCTGAAGACAAGCATTACCGTCAGTTTCCAACCGGAAAATCCAGACAGCAAACTGCCCGAATGGGAAATTACCGGTGAAGTTGTTGATATTTCTCAATCCGGTGTGCTGGCTATTCTTTCTGAAGAATGTACAGTCAACAATTCTCTATTTATCGAGATAGACCTCACTGAACCCGCAAAAACAGTTTACTGCATCGGCCATATTGTCAGGAAACAGAGAATGAGAAAAAATCGCTGGCTTACCGCATTTCACTTTGACGAAATCAGCCAAAAGACTGTCGACGACATTGCCAGGAACTGTTTCGCCGAGCAGAGAAGACAACTACGTGAAAATATCCAGACAGCCGGTTAAACCCGTAGGGCTGGATATTTTATCCTTTGGGTGCAACGGAACGGTCAATAAACATCCCCTTTTTTGTTTGGAAAATGAACCTCCCGGTACACCGTTGAGTGATTGTTTCATATGCAATACGGGCTAATGATTGGTTCAATTCCTGTCGATAAATATCCATGGCTGCAATCACATCCCTCACATCAATTGCTCGAGTCAGCTCTGCCACATCTCAAACAGGCAGGCAGAGTCAGGGTGAATATCGCCCTGTACCCGGTAAGATTTTCAACGCACTGGTACTTGAAGCACAAGGTGAAGACCTTTTCCTGCTTGACATTGCGGGAAAACAATTAACCGCAACCACAAAAGCCCCACTGGCTCCCGGCCAATCCCTGAGCCTCCAGGTTGTTCGATCAGCACCTCAAATTGAATTAAAAATTGTAACACAACCACAGGATCTTTTTTTTGGTCGCTCTCTTACATTACTCGAAAAGAACATTGATCTGTCTAGTCTTTTCAGTGCTCTGAACGAACAGCCATCTGCCGATCTTTCCACCTTATCTGCGCCCACCAGGAATATTCTCAACCTCTTCTCCACACTTCAGCAGCAAAATCCAATAAACCAGAACGACAGCGGAACTGTTCTCAAACAGTTCATCGACAAACTCGGATTGTCACTTGAGCATATGCTTGCAGACCAGAACGGTCCCGCTGCTGCCGAAAACCTCAAAGCTGCATTGCTTGATATTGCAAATACATTCCGAAACAGTGAAAGTCTGGCTGAAAATACAGGTAAAATTCTCAATACCATAGAACTTTTTCAGCTGGCACAGCTTTATAACACTCAAGATCGCCAATTCATTCTTCCTCTTCCCCTTCCATTTATCGAAAAGGGTTATCTGGTTGTAGAATACGAAGATAAAAATAAAGGGCAAGAAAATGATCCCGTAAACAAAAAATACGACAGATTCTCACTTTACCTCACCATGTCTGATCTGGGAAATATACAGATCGATTTTCTACAGATAAAAGAGACACTCTACTTACGTTTTCGTACTGATTCGGAAGAAAAAACCAGGTTTGTAAAACACTTCAGCGAACAATTGCACGAAACTCTTTCTGGTTCTCCTCAAATTAATATTTCTTTTTCCTCAGATGCTCCAGACCCTATAGCAGATTTACTCCAACGGGTTATTTCCGAAGATAAATCCATGGTAAACACAAAGGCCTGATACAGAATGAACAACAGCAGAAAACAGAACAAGGCTGTTGCAATCAGTTACGATGGAACTGAAAGCCAGACACCAAAAATTGTCGCCAGCGGCAAAGGAAGAATAGCGGAAAAAATAATTGAGACTGCAAAGCAAGCCGGAATACATATTCAGGAAGATCCCAACCTGGTTGAACTTCTCTCCAAAGTTCCGGTCGGCGATGAAATTCCAGTGGAATTGTATCAGACGGTAGCCGAGGTTCTGGCGTTTGTCTATCAGATAAATGAAAAATTCAAGAAGAAACTGGAGAATTCCCGGGAGTAAAACCCATTAAAAATTGGGTTGCAGATCATTCTGCAACCCCATTTTAAAGCGCTGGCGGAGCGGACGGGACTCGAACCCGCGACCTCCGGCGTGACAGGCCGGCATTCTAACCAACTGAACTACCGCTCCAGCATTTATCATGAAAGTCCGCACTAAAGAAAAGGTGGTTGTTACACTGTGCGCTATTTCAAGATACATTTTACCCCAAAAGGGGTATACAAACTTACCTATTATAAAACTATTATTTGACTGTGGTGGGCGGCACAGGGCTTGAACCTGTGACCCTCGGCTTGTAAGGCCGATGCTCTCCCAACTGAGCTAGCCGCCCGTCAATCAAAACCATTACAGCAAAAATCCGTTTGCAACCAGATCTCTATTTAAATATCCGCTGAACAATACTGGCGGAGCGGACGGGACTCGAACCCGCGACCTCCGGCGTGACAGGCCGGCATTCTAACCAACTGAACTACCGCTCCAGCATTTATCATGAAAGTCCGCACTAAAGAAAAGGTGTTGTTACACCGTGCGATATTTTCAGGATACATTTTACCCCAAAAAGGGGTATACAAACTTACTTATTATAAAACTATTATTTGACTGTGGTGGGCGGCACAGGGCTTGAACCTGTGACCCTCGGCTTGTAAGGCCGATGCTCTCCCAACTGAGCTAGCCGCCCGTCAATCAAACGTGAGGGATTATTTACCAACTTCCCCCTGCTACGTCAAGCAAAATTGTCAAGCTGGGGTGAGATAACTCTCTATAAAGTTTTTTAGTGGGATATCATATTGTTATAAAACAATCAATTTTTGAGAGATGGCTTACCTTCAATCGAAACCAGAGCCTTCTCCAGGACCTCATCCATATGGTCAACAACAGTTATATCCAGTGATTTCCTGATTTTCGCAGGAACATCATTCAAATCACGTTCATTTTCCTTTGGGATAAGAACCTGGGTAATATTACCTCTTTTAGCCGCAAGCAGTTTTTCGGTCAATCCTCCGATGGGAAGGACGCGGCCTCGTAATGTAATTTCTCCTGTCATTGCGAGTTCATGCTTCACCGGAACCTTGATCAGAGCGGAAACAAGCGTTGTGGCAATCGTAATTCCAGCGGAAGGCCCGTCTTTGGGTATCGCTCCTTCAGGAACATGGATATGAATATCCAGTTTCTGATAGAAATCCTCATCAAGTCCAAGCACTGCAGCTCTGGACCGTACATAGCTGAGTGCAGCCTGGGCCGATTCCTGCATAACATCGCCCAGTTTCCCTGTTATTGTCAATTTCCCTGAACCTGCCATGAGTGTGGCCTCAATTTGCAACAACTCCCCCCCCACTTCGGTCCAGGCGAGACCTGTAGTGAGGCCAATTTCGTCATTTTCCTCGGCCCGTCCATATCTGTATTTGGGAGTTCCCAGATATTTAAGAACAGATTGAACACTGATTCTGTATTTTTTATTTTTCAGATTCTTTTTCAACCGATCCCGGGCAACCTTACGGCAGAGAGAAGCAATTATTCTCTCCAGGTTCCTGACACCGGCTTCTTTTGTATATCTGCGGATAATTTCAAGAATAGCACCGCCAGTCAGCTGAATATCTCCCGGTTTGAATCCATTTTCCTCAAGTTGTTTAGGAATCAGGAAACCTTCCGCAATTTTGAGTTTATCCTCTTCAGTGTAACCACTGAGCTGAATAATCTCCATCCTGTCCTGCAACGGAACCGGAATCCCATGAAGATTATTGGCGGTAGTTATGAAAAATATTTCAGACAGATCGTAATCAATATCCAGGTAATGATCATTAAAGGCAATATTCTGTTCAGGATCAAGCACTTCAAGCAGAGCAGATGATGGATCTCCCCTGAAATCCATGGACATCTTGTCCACCTCATCCAGACAGAACACGGGATTAGCAACATTCACCTTCTGCATTGACTGGATAATTTTCCCCGGCATTGCACCAATATAGGTACGCCTGTGTCCTCGAATTTCAGCCTCATCCCTTACCCCCCAAGAGATAATCGGGCAAATTTCCTTCCCATCGCCCTGGCAATGGACTTACAGACAGAAGTCTTACCGACACCAGGAGGGCCGACAAGACAAAGTATCGGTCCCTTTATCTTTTTCACCTGGGCCTGTACTGCCAGGTATTCAAGAATACGTTCCTTCGGTTTGACCAGACCGTAATGATCTTCGTCGAGAATTTTTTCCGCCCTGTTGATATCAATTTTTGATTTGGATTTCTTATTCCAAGGCAGACTTACAATACAATCTATGTAATTTCTCACCACCGTTGTCTCCGCTGACATCGGCGGCATATTTTTTAATTTTTTCAGTTCTTTCAGAGCTTTTTCCCTGGCGAGTGCCGGCATCTTCTTTTTATTGATGGCCTCTTCCAGCTCACCCAGTTCATCCAGCCCATCACTGTTCTGGGCCATCTGGCTCTGGATTTCCCGAACTTTTTCACCAAGGTAATAATCCCGCTGTGTTTTCCCCATCCGCATCTTTACTTTTGCGTTGATGCGTTTTTCCAGTTCTGCAAGTTCAATTTCACGATTGATAATCTCCAGCACCTTCTCCATACGTGCCGTGAGCGGTTCCGTTTCAAGAATTTGCTGTTTTTCTTCACTCTTCAGGGGCAGATGAGAACAGATTATATTCAGGAGTTTGAATGGGTTCTCAATTAACTCCAGCGAAGTAAGGACTTCTTTGGCAATTTTCTTATCAACAGCCGCATATTTTTCAAAAAATTTACGTAGCTCACGTTCATAAACAATGAGCTCCCCGGATTCCTCAAAATCGTCTATATTTTCTTCAACTTCGGCCTGGAGAAAATCATCATGAGGGACAAAGGAAACTATTTTTGCCCTCGCTTTCCCTTCCACCAGAGCCTTAATCGTACCATCAGGCAGTCGAAGTAACTGCATTATAGTGGCCAGGGTTCCAACACTGTACAGATCTTCCGTCAGAGGTTCATCCACCGTGGAATCTTTCTGGGTTACCAGCAGGATATCCGTCTTCTTTTCCATTGCATCTTCGAGCGCCTGGATGGATGGCTTTCTTCCTACCACCAGAGGTGCAACCATATGAGGGAAAATTACAATATCCCGCAGTGGCATTAATGGGTAAAGTTTTGTCACAGGATCTCCTTTTGATATTTCACAAACTTCCTCTTTCACTGCTTTCCTTCTTTTCTTTCCTCTTCCTGAATCCATCAGTATTCACCGGCAACTGCAGGATTCAAATTCAACCTGTTTTCAACTGTTCCGCCTCTTCATTACGATACAGGATGACAGGATATTCACCTTTCGTTATAACCTGTTCATTAATGACGCATTCTTGAACATGTTCTTTGGAAGGCAGATCATACATGACATCCAGCATCGCCTCTTCCATCACTGACCGCAACCCCCGTGCCCCTGATTTTCTTTTCATCGCCTTTCTGGCAATAGCTACAAGAGCACCTTCGGTAAAACGAAGAGTAATATCGTCGAACTCGAATAATTTACCATATTGTTTGACAAGGGCATTTTTGGGCTCTTTAAGAATGCGGATCAGATCTTCTTCCTCCAGCTCTTCCATGGAAGCTATGACCGGCAACCTTCCGACAAGCTCTGGAATAAGCCCAAATTTCAGTAAGTCTTCAGGTTGTACAGAGGCGAGGAGTTCTCCAAGCTTTTTCTTCCCGTCATCCAGTACTTTAGCCCCGAAACCTATGGACTTTTTCCCCTGCCTTCTTCTAACCACACTGTCAAGCCCGACAAAGGCTCCACCACAGATAAAAAGAATATTTGTTGTATCTATCTGTACCAGCTCCTGCTGGGGGTGCTTCCTGCCTCCCTTCGGCGGAACTGAAGCCATGGTGCCTTCAATGATTTTTAAGAGAGCCTGTTGGACACCCTCCCCCGAAACATCACGGGTGAGCGAAGGACTGTCTGATTTTCTGGCAATTTTATCTATTTCATCAATATAGATAATACCCCGTTGAGCCACATCCACATCGTAATCAGCTGCCTGAAGCAGATTGACGAGAATATTTTCCACATCATCCCCCACATATCCCGCTTCTGTCAGGGTAGTGGCATCCGCCATGCAGAAAGGTACATTCAGTATCCTGGCCAGGGTCTGAGCAACAAGAGTTTTTCCGGAACCAGTCGGGCCAATCAGAATGATATTTGATTTTTGCAGTTCAACGGACTCATCATCAACAGGCGCATCTATTCTTTTATAGTGATTATGGACCGCCACCGACAAAACCTTTTTCGCATGGGACTGGCCGATTACGTAATCATCAAGATGTGCATTGATCTCACGTGGTTTCAATGCAGCCGCAGGTGCACTGTCATCGCCACCTGCATCACTGTCATCTGCCTGATCGACCACTATTTCATTGCAGAGTTGAATACACTCATCACAAATAAAAACATCCGGTCCGGCTATAAGCTTTTCAACCTCATCCTGCTTTTTTCCGCAAAATGAGCAGTTGCAATCCGGCCCCCGGCCATCAATATCATCCATACCTATTTTTCCTCAGCTATCTCTTCACGGTTTGCAAGCACTTTATCAATGATACCATATTCCATTGCTTCTGATGGTCCCATAAAATTATCCCGCTCGGTATCAAGACTTACTTCTTCAACGGTGCGTTTACTGTGACGGGCCAGAATGGTGTTGAGATCTTCTCTCATTCGCAAAATTTCCCTGGCGTGTATATCAATATCCGTTGCCTGACCCTGAAAACCTCCCATCGGTTGATGAATCATGATTCTCGCATTAGGCAATGAATATCGCTTCCCCTCGGTTCCAGCAGCCAAAAGGAGAGCACCCATGGAAGCAGCCTGTCCCATGCACAGGGTTGCGATGTCACATTTGATATATTGCATTGTATCATAGATAGCCATCCCCGCGGTCACGGAACCACCAGGAGAATTGATATAAAATGTCACGTCTTTTTCAGGATCTTCAGCTTCAAGGAAGAGTAACTGGGCTACGATAACATTGGATACATCATCGGTCACTCCCCTCCGAGAAAAATAATCCTCTCCTTGAGAAGGCGGGAGTATATGTCATACGCGCGCTCACCCCGGGGACTCTGCTCAACAACCATAGGTACAAGATTCATTGCATTCACTCCACTCTCTTCAAAAGGGATCTTATTATAAATATCATAATGATTTTTATTGTGATTTCAATTTGTCCTCTGAATTCACAACCGTATCTATTCGACAAACCTGCATGGCCGAACTGAATATATAGTTCACTCATTCCTTTTTGGTGTACCAGCCAATGAAAATTCGACTGTGGCGGAACAACCTTGCGTAGAGGATTTACAGCCCCCCATGAACTCAGACCATTGTCAAAACTACTCGACTGCATCGGACAAAACGTCTGATGCAGTCGATTGATACATTTTCAAACAGAAGTAATATCACTCCCGAAATCAGTTACACTATTATAAGGCTTTTCATTTCAGAAGCAAGAAAGGTAGGTTTTATTCCTCCTCATCCTTTTCAGCAACTGGTTCCGGTTCTTTTTCTTCCTTTTCCACAGCCTCGGCCAGTACTGCCTCATCCCTTAGAAAAGCAAGGATCTTTTCATTCAGCAGCTCATTCATAAACGGGAGGAGATCGTCCCTGCTTTGAAAATATTCCTTAACTTTGGCAACCGGCATATTGTATTGATCAGCGATTCGTTTGAAACCACGTTCAAGATCTTCATCTGAAACTTTGATCTCTTCGACTTCGGCGATTTTCTTTAAAATAAAATCTCCACGAACCCGTTTTACTGCCATTTCCTCGTTCTGTTCGGCAAGTTTTTCTCTGCTGAGGCCTGCCGACTCAAGACTCAAACCGCTCTGTTCAAGCTGTTGCTCTGTCTGTTTAATCATCTGTTCAATTTCGAAGGCCACCAACCGCTTCGGCACTTCAAATTCATGGGTTTCGAGCAGTTTCTGCATGAGTCTGTCGGTCACAGTACCTTCGGCCCTCTCCTCGCGTTCTTTTGTTCGTCTCTCCAGGATAGAGGCTTTTAAATCATCCATGGTCTTGAATTCCTCGCCCACATCTTTTGCAAATTCATCATCAAGATCAGCAAGAACACGTTCCTTGACATCTTTTACCTTGATACGGAATTCCACCTTCTTTCCTTTCAAAACAGGATTAGGATGGGACGAAGGGAAATCCACTTCGTGAGTAGCTTCCTCATCTTTCTTCATTCCAATCAGTTTTTCTTCAAATTCCTTTCCCATATTGCCGGAACCGACATCAACGGAATAGTCATCATTTTTCACCTGGGCCATGGGTTCCCCATTTTCATATCCCTGGAAATCCACGATAACCACATCACCTTCCTGAACCGCTCTGTCACTGACGGACCTGAGCGCGGCCATATTTTTCTGCATCTCTTCAAGCTCAAGCTGCACTTCCTCATCGGTCACCAGTACATCGACTTTCTCAACTTCCAGTCCTTTATATTGTCCCAGTTCAAATTCCGGACGGATGTCAACGTCGGCGACAAAGGTAAAGCTGCCATCATCGTTGAATTTTGCACTCTTGATATCAGGGTGGACAACCGGATCAATCCCTTCTTTTTCAATGGCCGTAAAGTAATTTTCCTGAACCAGTTTTTCACCGGTTTCCCCTTCAACCTGGGGTTTATATTGCTTTACAATAATTGAACGTGGGACTTTTCCACGGCGAAACCCTTTCATTTTCACTTCACTTTTCAGCTTATCATACTCTGCATCAAGTAAAGGCTTCACATCTTCCACCGGCAATGTTACCGTTATTTTCCTGGTCAGCTCACTGACTTCTTCAACATTGACTTCCATTGAGTACCATCCTTTCGTTTAATTAATATACCATTCCAGACAGGGCTGCCCATGAGTATTGACAGGCATGCAGGCCGCCGGCATACCATTTCCCGAAATTGCAGCCATTCGAAATGAAATACATCCTACAAGTGTGAACTCCAATCAGCATGAAAAGAATTTACACCCGGTTTCAATCAAAAATAAAAAGTAAAAAATATAAAAATCCAGGCCCTCATTTCAGATCGCTTGCAGGAGAAACAGGTTTCTGAAAATGACCATAAACATTAAGATTGATCTTGCTGATGACCTTTAAAATATTAATTGCTCTCTGTCAACGCAATAGCGCTCTACAGTAATCCCGCTTTTAAAATAGTCAATGTATAATCTGATTACGGGCAAAGCTCAACCTGGCAATTTTCCCTAAAGAGAAGTAACTGTAATATCGGTGTATTGAAATTCCGCTATTCGCAGACTCATCGCAACAACTTAAAATCAATACTTTTATCCACTTTCCTTCCGCAAAACCATCAAACTATCTCTTGATATCTTGGCATCAATTGTATATACAACTTTGTAACTCTCTCTGAATTTCTCTATTTGGAATAGTTAGTGTCTGTCCAGAAATGAGATTTATTGTTCGAGATCAAGGAGCATAGAAAAATAAAAAGCGCAGCATATTAAACATATGTGAGTATTTTTATTTTTCGTAGCGACGCAGAAATCGGGCAAAAAGGCCATTTATGGACAGGCACTAGCTATGCAGTTGGCCCATCTACCGGTTCTCTACCAAAGATGGGATACAAATTCAATTCTGCTTTAAGGGGTGAAAATATGGGTATAAAATCAATATGCAAAATCTTAATGCTTTTCACACTGGCCTCGTCTTTCGCTGTAACCGCAACTGCGGCTGAAACAGTCAAAATCGGCATAAATGTTCCCCTGACAGGATTTGCAGCATCAGACGGTAAATCTGCTTTGAATGGTGCAAAACTGGCTGTGGAACAAATCAACAGTTCTGGTGGAATCCTTGGCAAAAAACTGGAACTGGTTGTCTATGATGATCAGGCAAGCCCTAAACAATCCGTACCGATTGCCACCAAGCTCATTGAGAAAGACAAGGTAACGGTTGGTGTTTCCTGCAGTTATTCAGGAGCTACCCGTGCAGCAGCCGGAATTTACCAGTCTGCCGGTGTACCATATATTGCGGCCTATGCAATCCATCCGGATATAACAAGGGCCGGAGATTTTGTATTCCGCACATCCTTTGTCGGTGAAGTCCAGGGAAGAGCCGGTGCAAAGCTGGCAGGAGATATCCTGAAGAAAAAACGGGCCGTTCTTATTACCTTGAACAACGATTTCGGGAAATCACTGGTGGCCGGATTTCGCGAAAAAGCCGAAAACTACGGTATAACAATCGTCAACGAGTATCCCTACTCCATAAAAGATCGGCAGTTCGGTCCCATTGTCGCCAGGGTCAAAGCTGACAAACCCGATGTAATCTATGCAACCGGATACTATTTCACGGCAGGTCCCCTGGTAACACAATTGCGAACAGCCGGGATAAAAGCTACAATTATCGGCCAGGAAGGATTTGACACTCAGACATTTATCAAAATAGCCGGCGCTGCTTCGGAAGGTGTCATTATAACGACTTCCCTTGATCGTGATTCTTCATCGAAAGAAACCAGTGATTTCATTCGAGAATATGAAAAAATGTTTAACCACAAAACTGACATGGTTGCAGCCTCCGGTCATACCGCCGTAAAAGTTGCCGCAGCAGCAATTCAGCATGCAGGCAATACAGACAGAAAAAATGTCAGAGACAGTATTGCCGGAACAAAACTTGTGGCCTCAACCGGGACAATTTCCTTTAACAATCTTGGTGAAGTCATTAAAAATGTTCAGGTACAGATTGTCAAAGATGGTCAGTTCAGACATTTTGCAGTTATCAGTGACAAAAAACTGCTTGCACCACCGACCAGGTAATTTCAGAGCTGTATTTACCCTTCGGGATAAAAGCATGGCCGGGCCGGCTGGCTCGGCCATTTATGCCCTGTGGATATTTATTCTTTCTGGGTGCAGACTGAGAGACCTGTGATCACATACCTTTTATATAAAATTATACTCAATGCTCTTCCTTGACCTCCTTATCCAGGGATTGATTCAGGGCGGTATCTATGCTCTGATTGCAATCGGCCTGACCCTCGTGTACGGCCTTTTAAGAATTCTTCACGTGGCTCATGCGGGCCTCTATACACTGGGTGGCTACCTCACCCTGTATTTGACTAATTTTACAGGAAATTTTCCACTATCCATCAGCATATCCATGATCGGAGTCGGCCTGATCGGCATGGTGATTTATCGCCTGATCTACCAACCTATACTGGAAAAACCACCTTTTGTAGCTCTTATCGCCTCAATCGGTCTCTTTATTGCCATGGAGGAGATCTATCGAATTATTTTCGGCCCATACGGACTCACTTTTGTAAAAGCCCCCCTCCAGAATACACTTAATATTGGAGGAACCTATCTAAGACAATGTGAAATTGTGGCCATTCTTCTGGCAGCCTTTCTCATCTCTGCTCTCACTCTTTTCACCAGGTACAGCCGTATCGGCATCGCCTGGCGGGCAACGGTAACTGATCCGGGTATGGCACAGAGTTTTGGCGTTGATGTCAAAAAAGTTCGATATCTTAACTTTTTTATAGGCTCAGCCATGGCCGCCGGTGCAGGATCAATGGTAGCCCTGATCAATAATCTTGTTGAACCCACCATGGGCAGCGTACCCAGTTATAAAGCTCTTGCTATTATCGTACTCGGTGGTTTAGGAAACGTCAGGGGTACCCTCATTGCTGCACTGGTCATCGGTATTGCCGAATCATTTGGAACCATTTACCTTGGAAATATTCTGGACAGGGACTCTATTGCCTTTGCTCTCCTGATCCTGGTACTTATGGTAAAACCCACTGGTCTGTTTGCGGGGAGGTAAAAATGGAATATGAAATCAGCCTGCTGACCATCATGGGAATAGCCATCATAGGAGCTCTCAGCCTGAATCTCATTGTTGGATTTTGTGGCCAGATCAGCCTTGGCCATGGCGCATTCATCGGAACTGGAGCCTACACATCAGCCCTTCTGACAGGCGCGGGAATATCTTTCTGGATAGCTCTTCCGGCAGGTATGTTTCTCGCGGGAATTCTTGGAATCATCGTGGGTTTTGCTAGTCTGCGGGTCCGGGATGATTTCCTGGCCATAACCACCATGGGCGTGGTTTTTCTTTTTCTCGGTATCGTCAGAAAACAGGACTTCCTTGGCGGTGAAATGGGAATCGCCATGATCCCCGACCCCGGTCTAGGAAAACTCGGTTATATGATTTTTGTCCTCTCACTCGCCCTTGCCCTGGCCCTTTTCAGTCTTTACCTTAAACGTTCCTGGATGGGCTTCGCCTTTGACGCTATTGCTGATGATGAAGATACTGCAGGCCTTGTCGGGATCAACAGTGCCCGATACAAACTCATTGCTTTCGGACTGGGCACGTGTTTTGCCGGTCTCTCGGGAGTTCTTTACGCCCACAACGTCCGTTTTATTGATCCGGAGAGTTTTGGGTTCGTCGAATCTATTACAGTACTGTCCATGGTTGTAATCGGAGGTACGGGTTCCGTATGGGGGGTCACTGTCGCAGCCGCAATTCTCTCCATTTTCCCCATGTGGTTTCAATTTATTGATGATTACAAATTACTGGTATACGGAGGACTTCTCTGCACAATCATGCTTTTCAGTCCCGATGGTTTAAGTGGCATTGCCGGTCGAATCTTCAGCAAAGCAGGAAGGAGAAAAACTGATGCTTCGGGTTGATAATATAACCGTCCTGTTTGGTGGAGTCACTGCATTGAAAGACATCAGCCTTCACACCGACAGTGGTGATTTCATGGGATTGATCGGACCAAATGGGGCCGGAAAAACAACACTTATGCGCGCCATTACCGGAACAGTGAAACCTGCTGAAGGTTCTGTTTATCTCCAGGAAAAATGCCTGGATCATCTTGCCTGTCATGATCGTATCCGATCCGGTATAGGGCTCTCCCAGCAAATTGTACATCCTTTCACCTCAATGACGGTACTGGAAAATGTTGTACTTGTAGCGGGTTATGAAAGAACCAAAAACCCTATGCGTTCCATCTTCAGTCGAACAAGAAAGGAGGAAGAAGAAAAAGCATTTGAATTATTAAAACTTCTCAATATTGACAAGATTGCCGGAGAAAAACCAACAAACCTGCCCCTTGGCTATTTAAAACGGCTGGAGGTTGCCCGGGCACTGGCGCTGGATCCTGCAATACTCCTGTTGGACGAACCTCTGGCTGGTCTCAACCAGACGGAAGCCAGGCAACTGGCCGATCAGCTGGCAGAACTCAATAGGCTCGGGCAGACAATTTTACTGATTGAACATAACCTGGGGGAAGTTATTCGTATCTGCAAAACACTGGCAGTCATTGATAACGGTACCCTGATCAGTATAGGACAACCTGAATCGGTCATGAACGAACCGAAAGTCAGAAAAGCATACCTTGGAGAAGAACATCATGCTCTCCCTTGAAAATATGAGTTGCGGATACGGTAACCTGACTGTTATCGATAAGTTATCGTTTCATATTGCCAAAGGGAGTATTTTTGCCCTGATAGGTCCCAATGGTGCTGGAAAAAGCTCTACCATCATGGCCATTGCCGGTCATGTGCGTATTAAAGCCGGTTCCGTCTTTTTTAAAGATCAGGATATCACTCATATCTCCATCCAGCAACGCGTCCGTATCGGCATTGCTCTTGCCCCGGAAGGCCGGAGGCTTTTTTCAGACATGACTGTCAACGATAACCTGGCCATGGGCAGTTTTTCTCTTCCCAGGAAACGATTTCACTCAAACCGTGAAAAAGTTTTTAAACTCTTCCCCCGATTAAAGGAAAGAAAGGAACAGAGAGCCGCTTCCCTGTCAGGCGGTGAACAGCAGATGCTCGCCATAGGCCGGGCACTCATGGCTGAACCTGAGCTCCTCATTATAGACGAACTCTCGCTGGGGCTCATGCCCAAAATTATCGATCTCTGTTACGGTGCTATTTCCTTCCTGAAAGACCAGGGTGTCACAATCCTTCTGGTGGAACAGAATACCAGCAAGGCTCTTGAAATTGCCGACCACATCTGTGTTCTGGAATCTGGTCGTAACGTCTGGCAGGGTTCTGCAGCAAATGCCAGAAAAGATCCTGCCCTTATTTCCGCCTATCTGGGGCTGACTGAAGGATAAGCCAGTATGACTGGCCCCAATGGCTCAGCAGCAAAATGACCTCCATAGCAGGATTTTCAGATAAACAAGTATAAAACCAAGAAAAGGAGTTACAGAAAAACCTGTAACTCCTTGATTTCACAACTGGTGCGAGAGGGGGAGTCGAACCCCCACACCGTAAGGCGCCAGATCCTAAGTCTGGTGCGTCTACCAGTTCCGCCACCCTCGCTCCCAAATTTACTGTTACATCTGAGAAAACAATTCAAGCAATTTTAATAATCAACCCAGGTGAAACCGTCAAGATTATACTTTCTTACCGGAGTAATTCTCCAAAAGCTGATCCTTTACCAATTTTTTTTTTGCTTTACCAGTTTTTTTTCATGATAACTCTTCCAAGCATTCCATAAGAGCTTATTAACAATATTGCCAAAAACCTGAAGAATGGCTATTGTTCATCTGCAACTAGGTATCCTTTTTCAGTCGAGTCCTGTATCTGTTCTTAATTTGAGAAGATCGGTAAAGAAAAACACGGTTTTGCCTGACCGACACGACTGGACAAAAAAGCTCAACTATTTATGCCCTTAGGCATGTTAATACCCTTTGAGTGCAACAAAACAATGAAAATCCGGCTGCGACAAAACGACCTTTGGCAGTAGAATTTTCATTTAAATTAATAATAATTTTTTCCCACACATCAATTCTGAGGTCTACATGAAGATATCAAAAATCCACGTACTGAGCCTTGCTTTCTTCTGCATGGCTACCACAAGTACCAGTGCCCTCACGGCGACATTTGAAGGTCAGAATGAACATGTTGAATGGAAAGCTGTTCAAAGTTGGCCCACCGGCAACAGAACCCTTGACATGGTTCACTCCCTCGACGGCAAATACATTTTTATTCTCAATGATAAACAGCAGGTTCAGGTCTTTAACAGACAGGGCCAACTGCAGGGATCCATTCCGGTAAATAAAGGAGTTTCGGCCATTGACATCGCCCCTCAGGGGGAAATGCTTTATCTCATTGACAATGACAATAATTCTTTTACGGCAGTTTCCATCTCGTTTGTCGTCAATATTGATACGGCTGATTCACCATTCAAAGGTCCGGTAAACGCGCCGGTGACAATAGCCGTTTTCACGGATTTTGAGTGACCTTACTGTGGCAAGATTCTGCCACTGCTCGAGCAGGTGCTCGAAAAAAACCCTGAAACAGTCAAAATTGTGTTCAAAAACATGCCCCTGAAATTCCATAAAAGTGCCGATCCAGCGGCACGGGCTGCCCTTGCTGCAAAAGAGCAGGGAAAATTCTGGGAATTTCATGACAAGCTTTTTGCGGCAGATAAGCTGAACATGGATATCATAAAAAAAATCGCTGTTGAGCTCAAACTTGACATGGCACAGTTCGAAAAAGATATGAACTCTCCCCGGATCAGAGCCCGCCTGGAAAAAGACCTTCTGGACGCCCAGAAAGCCGGTGTTACCGGAACACCAACAGTTTTTATTAATGGCAGAACGCCGAAACGAAGAAGTCTTGCCGGGTTTCAGCTCATTATTAATGATGAACTGACAAAACTTAAAAATTAAAAGTAGATGGATTCACAATTTATCCGACGGGAAATTCACTTTCCTGACAATGGAACAGCAGGAACCCTCTATGGGGACCTCAACAGAAATCTCCATATCCTGGAAAAAAGTTCCGGTGTTACTATCAATGCCAGGGGAACCGGGTTGCAGGTAATCGGGTTTCCCCACGAAGTTGCACTGGTAACCGACCTGCTTAATCAACTCTATTCTCTTATTACCAGAGGATACCCGGTTTATTCTTCCGATCTAGCTTTCGGTTTGAAAATACTCGAAACGGACCCGAAAGCTAGACTGGATAAAATATTTCTGGACAAAATTTACATTACGACTAAAAACCGCATTATCTCTCCAAAAACAAAAAATCAAAAAATTTACATTGAAGCCATTCGAAATAATGACATCGTTTTCGGAATAGGCCCTGCTGGCACGGGGAAAACATATCTGGCTGTTGCAATGGCTGTTTCAGCACTGGTGAACGAACAGGTTCGATCCATAATACTCACCCGTCCGGCCGTAGAGGCAGGGGAAAAACTTGGATTTCTTCCTGGCGATGTAGCCCAGAAAGTCAACCCTTACCTGAGACCTCTCCACGATGCCCTCAATGACATGCTTGGTCCTGAAAGAAGTATGGATCTCATAGAAAAAGATGTAATAGAAATTGCCCCCCTGGCCTTTATGAGAGGGCGAACACTCAGCAACTCCTTTATTATTCTGGATGAGGCCCAAAACACAACCAGGGAACAGATGAAGATGTTTCTCACCAGAATAGGATTTGATTCCAGGGCCGTTATAACAGGTGATATTACCCAGATTGACCTACCGGGAAAAAATAATTCCGGACTCCTTCAGGCTCAAAAAATACTTCACAATATTAAAGGAATATCTTTTTGCAAATTCTCCAGAGAAGACGTGGTACGGCACCCTCTTGTGCAAAAGATAATCTCAGCATATGAAAGGCGGGAGAAAAAATCTTATGCCGACAGACCTGACCATTCGTTGTAAAAAGAAATTTCCTGTCTCTCCTGCCAGAATAAAAAAGCTTTCCAACTGGCTATTGAATGAATGCGGCGTTGCCAACCATACCGTGAGCATTCTTCTCGTTGATGACCGGGGAATCAGGGAACTCAACAGAACCTACCGACAACAGGATAAACCAACAAATGTTCTCTCATTTCCTTTGGCCCATGGTGCTGCTGAAACACTTGCCACCATACCGGTCTCAGAACTTGGGGATATTGTGATTTCACTTGAAACAGCTGTTAATGAATCCAGGGAATATAATCAGCCAATATATGATCGCTTTGCCTGGCTGCTGACTCATGGCCTCCTCCACCTGCTTGGATTTGATCACGAGAAGTCCAGGAGTGAGGCGGAAAAAATGTTTTCTGAAGAAAAAAAAATACTTTCCAAACTACGTAATTACAGGAGATCTGCAATGACACAACTTGCAATCAATGTCGACCATGTTGCAACCATCAGACAGGCACGAGGGATTAAAGAACCCGACCCGGTTGCAGCAGCAGCCATCTGTGAGCTTGCTGGAGCTTCAGGGATTGTCGTTCACCTGCGGGAAGACCGCCGACATATCCAGGACAGGGATGTGCGATTATTACGCGAAACAGTAAAAACCAAACTTAATCTTGAAATGGGGGCAAACAAGGATATTATCAAATTCGCCCTTAACCTCAGACCTGATTTAATCACTCTCGTTCCTGAAAATCGCCAGGAACTTACAACGGAAGGAGGTCTTGATCTTTTATCTCAAAAAAAGAAAATCGCAAAAGTTATTGAGAAAATGGACAAAAAAAACATACCTGTTTCCATCTTTATCGATCCCGACCCTCAACAGATTGCCATAGCCAGAGAAATAGGAGCTACATTCGTAGAACTCCATACGGGCGCTTATTGCGACGCACAAAACAGTGCCGACAGGGAAAAAGAATTCGGTCTCCTTGCAACGGCTGCTGAAGAGGCTTTTCATGCGGGTCTGCGGGTATGTGCAGGACATGGGCTGGATTACCAGAATGCAGGACACGTAGCCGGACTGGATGCTATAGAAGAACTTTCAATAGGCCACTCGGTTATATCCAGGGCTGTTTTTTCAGGACTTGATCTTGCAGTGAGAGATATGCTGGCTATTGTTGAAAGCAGTTCCTTATCGTTGTAAAATATAAAAACGACTTAACCTTTTAAACTCCACGTATTGGAGATTGACAAGATTTATTCCGGTATGGTAAAAGCAACCAACTTGCCTGGATGGTGGAACTGGTAGACACCCGAGACTTAAAATCTCGTGGGCCTCGCGCCCGTGCGAGTTCGACTCTCGCTCTAGGCACCATATTTCAAAAGAGGGCTGCCGGGATTTTCCTTGCGGCCCTTTTTCTTTTCAATCTTTTTTATTTTCCATTCAAATATTCCTCACAGGTGCTATTATGAAAAAATTTATTATTCCTGTTGTAATCGCAGTTTTTTTCTCTTCATCAGCTCTAGCTGAAAATATCCAGGAAGAAGCAATTGACAGTCTTGCAACGGCTTCAACTTTTGTAAAAAAAGGGAATTACAGTAAAGCTGTTGAGGAGATAAACTATGCGCTGTCCAAGATCAACGAATTAACTGCTACCGGTCTTCTGAAATATATCCCACAACCGCCACAGGGTTTTACGCTTGATAATAAACAATCTCAGGGAACTGGGGCTGCTGCATCAATTGCCGGCAATGCCGGCGCAACAGCCAGTTATTCAAACCCTGCCGGTTCTTCACTTAACGTGAATATTGCAATTGGAGGAATGACCGGCAAAATGGCCAGCCTTGCTGCTTTCGGGCAAATGTTTGCGGGACTCGCCCAAAACGCAGGTGGTCCACAAACCAAACAGATTCGCGTACATGGCTATACCGGCACTCAAATCTTTAACAGCCAGGAAATGAGTGGAACACTAACTTTTCAAGTGGGACAGAAAACTTCTGTAACCATAGAAGGCAATAATATTGAATCCCCCGATGTGTTAAAAGCTCTTGCAAAAAATATAGATTTTCAGGGTCTTGAAGAAAATTTTTAGTTTCGATCCATTTAACTCTGGCAGCTGTTTTTTCCAATGTGGGGGAAGTGTAGTTTTCTGGCTTTCCCCATATATATACCTGCCAGGATATTGATCCATGTACTTGCCAGAGCAATCCATCAGTTATTCAGGGATTTAAAAATTTGCTTTTTTTCTTGAGAATTTTTCTCTTTTCTCAATTTTTTTATTCCTTTTAACCTTGTAACTTTAGGGAATAATTTTTATGACATCCGTATTTATACCTAATAGTTATCAGGGTTTCCACCCATTTACATCCTTCTTCTCCTCAAATATAATGGTATTAATTTCAAGGTTTACATTGAGGAGAAAAATTCAAAATGAAGAAAGATTTTGATGGCAAAATGACGTTTGTTGATTCCCCTTTCCAACCACATGCAAAAAATGAATATCTGAAAGAACATCTTTGCAATTCAAGTTCATCAAAAAGAATGTGTTTTATTGTCACTGAAAAACGGAGCAACTCGTGGGCAACAGACTTATATGCCTGTGAAAGAAAACCAAATAGATTTACTGTTTTCCACTAACTTTTGATTTCACACAGAAATAATATATGTGAATCCTTGGAAAATTAGAATTGTAGTTCGAAGCCAAGGAACAGGAATGTTAAAAATCACAGCATATTAGTCATTTGTGAGCATTTTTTGTTTTCCTGTGAAGCAGAGATCGGGAGAAAAGTCAATTTTTCAAGGTGCCTATGGATTAACTCCATGGATTATACCTGTAATGCTTCCATCACTTTTTTATTTGATTGACTTTACGTGCTTTTTTTCTATTGACACTTTTGCTACAATCATATCTTTAAATAATTTATCCCTAAAAAACCTTTCACCTTCATTTTCCCCTTGACGGCTGGCGAGTAATAAAGTAGTTTGCCGCGGTCTTTTGCAGATGTTGATGTGTTTTGCATTTTGTATGTGACGCTTCATTTGCTTGAAACAAAAGATGAAAACAGAGAACAAAGAGATTGACAGTTTAATATTTTTGTATTAAATTGTTTGCCTCACCGCGGAACTTGTACCGTGCGATTCGCTTGTTTTGAGCGGGTTGAGAGATGGTCCTTGAAAACTAAATAACAACATACAGCAAACGGGCCCAACGTGATTTTCAAATCACATTGAGCGATTTTTTTTTGTAATTCAAAAAAAGCAGAGCTCTTATATTTTAAGCACATATAAGTAACTGTTTCTCAAATTGAGAGACGGTCTAGGATATCAAACTGGAGAGTTTGATCCTGGCTCAGAACGAACGCTGGCGGCGTGCTTAACACATGCAAGTCGAACGCGAAATTTTTTCTTCGGAGAAAAGAGTAGAGTGGCGCACGGGTGAGTAACGCGTAAATAATCTACCCTCGCATCTGGGATAACCCACCGAAAGGTGTGCTAATACCGGATACGTTTTTACTGTTGCGAGACAGTGAGAAGAAAGGTGGCCTCTGATATAAGCTACTGTGCGGGGAGGAGTTTGCGTACCATTAGCTAGTTGGTAGGGTAATGGCCTACCAAGGCGACGATGGTTAGCGGGTCTGAGAGGATGATCCGCCACACTGGAACTGGAACACGGACCAGACTCCTACGGGAGGCAGCAGTGAGGAATATTGCGCAATGGGGGAAACCCTGACGCAGCGACGCCGCGTGGATGATGAAGGCCTTCGGGTCGTAAAATCCTGTCAGATGGAAAGAAGTGCATATTCATTAATACTGGATATGTTTGACGGTACCATCAAAGGAAGCACCGGCTAACTCCGTGCCAGCAGCCGCGGTAATACGGAGGGTGCAAGCGTTGTTCGGAATTACTGGGCGTAAAGCGCGCGTAGGTGGTTTGTTAAGTCAGATGTGAAAGTCCACGGCTCAACCGTGGAAGTGCATTTGAAACTGGCGGACTTGAGTACTGGAGGGGGTAGTGGAATTCCCGGTGTAGAGGTGAAATTCGTAGATATCGGGAGGAATACCGGTGGCGAAGGCGACTACCTGGCCAGATACTGACACTGAGGTGCGAAAGCGTGGGGAGCAAACAGGATTAGATACCCTGGTAGTCCACGCCGTAAACGATGTCAACTAGGTGTTGGGATGGTTAATCGTCTCATTGCCGCAGCTAACGCATTAAGTTGACCGCCTGGGGAGTACGGTCGCAAGATTAAAACTCAAAGGAATTGACGGGGGCCCGCACAAGCGGTGGAGTATGTGGTTTAATTCGACGCAACGCGCAGAACCTTACCTGGTCTTGACATCCCGGGAATCTTGTGGAAACACTTGAGTGCCTCTTTGAGGAGCCTGGTGACAGGTGCTGCATGGCTGTCGTCAGCTCGTGTCGTGAGATGTTGGGTTAAGTCCCGCAACGAGCGCAACCCTCGTCTTTAGTTGCCATCATTAAGTTGGGCACTCTAAAGAGACTGCCGGTGTCAAACCGGAGGAAGGTGGGGATGACGTCAAGTCCTCATGGCCTTTATGACCAGGGCTACACACGTACTACAATGGTAGAGACAAAGGGCAGCGACACCGCGAGGTGAAGCGAATCTCAGAAACTCTATCTCAGTCCGGATTGGAGTCTGCAACTCGACTCCATGAAGTTGGAATCGCTAGTAATCGTGGATCAGCATGCCACGGTGAATACGTTCCCGGGCCTTGTACACACCGCCCGTCACACCACGGGAGTTGGTTGTACCAGAAGCAGTTGAGCTAACTTTTCAAGAAGCAGGCTGCCAAGGTATGATTGGTAACTGGGGTGAAGTCGTAACAAGGTAGCCCTAGGGGAACCTGGGGCTGGATCACCTCCTTTTTAAGGAAGACGCATTAATTTACCTGGATCTTTGCATAATGCAGGGAGAGGAGTAAACAAGATGCCATTTCGGGGATTAACCCCGTTTGCTGGTTGTTATTTAGTTTTTGGGGGCCATGCTGGTCTTTTTTTTTGTTTGAAAGTATGCATTAAGCCGGGCCTGTAGCTCAGCTGGTTAGAGCGCACGCCTGATAAGCGTGAGGTCGGTGGTTCAAGTCCACCCAGGCCCACCATACGGGGGTGTAGCTCAGTTGGGAGAGCGCCTGCCTTGCACGCAGGAGGCCATCGGTTCGAACCCGTTCACCTCCACCATGGGACGATCTGGAGTTACGAGCTGATTTATACTTTTAATGGTATTGAAGGTATAAATCAGGACGTAAGCCTGAGAGTAAAAAGAGTGATCTTTGATAATTGAATAGTAGAGTAGTACAAAATCCTTTAAGCGCGTTTTTCATGTGATACACAGGTCAATTGATCGTCGTATTGAGAGATGGAAGGCGGAGTTTAGAGGTTACAGTAGTTGAGATCTTAAAAGTTTAATCAAGAGTTTATGGATAAGCTATTAAGGGCTAACGGCGGATGCCTTGGCATCGGAAGGCGATGAAGGACGTGGCAAGCTGCGATAAGCTTCGGGGAGTTGTTAACAGGCTTTGATCCGGAGATTTCCGAATGGGGAAACCCGACAGGAGTTATATCCTGTCATCTGTTACTGAATACATAGGTAGCAGAGGCGAACGCGGGGAATTGAAACATCTAAGTACCTGCAGGAATAGAAATCAAAAGAGATTCTGTGAGTAGCGGCGAGCGAAAGCGGAACAGCCCAAACCGGTAAATTTATTTACCGGGGTTGTAGGACCCCAATGTGGGATTGAAAATGTATAGCGGAACAGTATGGAAAGGCTGACCAGAGACGGTGATAGTCCGGTACGCGAAATGCAGTTTCACCCTAGGGAGTTCCTGAGTACCACGAGACACGTGAAACCTTGTGGGAATCTGGGAGGACCATCTTCCAAGGCTAAATACTAACCGATGACCGATAGTGAACGAGTACCGTGAGGGAAAGGTGAAAAGAACGGGGGAACCCGAGTGAAATAGAAACTGAAACCGTTAGCCTACAAGCAGTGGAAGCACTATGTATTTATACAGTGTGACCGCGTGCCTTTTGCATAATGAGTCAACGACTTACCCTGTGCAGCGAGGTTAAGCCGCGAGGTGGAGCCGCAGCGAAAGCGAGTCTTAATAGGGCGAATGAGTTGTATGGGGTAGACCCGAAGCCGGGTGATCTATCCATGGCCAGGGTGAAGTCTCGGTAACACGAGATGGAGGCCCGAACCGATATAGGTTGAAAACTGTTCGGATGAGCTGTGGATAGGAGTGAAAGGCTAATCAAACTCGGTAATAGCTGGTTTTCTCCGAAATATATTTAGGTATAGCCTCATATGATGACTGACGGAGGTAGAGCACTGACAAGACTAGGGGTCCCACCGGATTACCAACTCTTTTCAAACTCCGAATGCCGTCAAGTTCAAGTATGGGAGTCAGACTACGGGAGATAAGTTCCGTGGTCGAAAGGGAAACAGCCCAGACCGTCAGCTAAGGTCCCCAAATCTATGCTAAGTGGGAAAGGATGTGGAATTGCAGATACAACCAGGAGGTTGGCTTAGAAGCAGCAACCCTTTAAAGAAAGCGTAACAGCTCACTGGTCTAGTGATACCGCGCCGAAAATTTAACGGGGCTAAGCATAGTACCGAAGCTACGGATCGCGCCTTTGGCGCGATGGTAGGAGAACATTGTGGCCGCCTGAGAAGGTACACCGAAAGGAGTGCTGGAGGTTCCACAAGAGCTTATGTTGACACGAGTAGCGATAATGAGGGTGAGAAACCCTCACGCCGAAAGCCTCAGGTTTCCTGTAGTCAAGTTAATCTGCTCAGGGTTAGTCGGCCCCTAAGGCGAGGCCGAGAGGCGTAGTCGATGGGAAACAGGTTAATATTCCTGTACCACTTTTCTGATGTTATGGTAAGGGGTGACGGAGAAGGTAAGGCCATCCGGGCGTTGGTTGTCCCGGTTTAAGCGTGTAGACGGAGGACTCAGGCAAATCCGGGTTCTTGTTAACGTTGAGGCGTGATGACGATGTCTTTGAGACAACAAAGTGGCTGGTTCCATGCTTCCTGGAAAATCCTCGTATCTAGTCAGAGATGTGACCGTACCGTAAACCGACACAGGTAGGCAGGTAGAGAATACCAAGGCGCTTGAGAGAACTCTGGTTAAGGAACTCGGCAAAATAGCACCGTAACTTCGGGAGAAGGTGTGCCTGCATGGTGAAGTTATTTACTAATTGAGCCTGGTCAGGTTGCAGTGAAATGGGGGGAGCGACTGTTTACTAAAAACACAGGACTCTGCGAAGTCGAAAGACGAAGTATAGGGTCTGACGCCTGCCCGGTGCCGGAAGGTTAAGGGGACGTGTTAGTCTTTGGACGAAGCACTGAACCGAAGCCCCGGTAAACGGCGGCCGTAACTATAACGGTCCTAAGGTAGCGAAATTCCTTGTCGGGTAAGTTCCGACCTGCACGAATGGCGTAACGATTTCCCCACTGTCTCAACCAGAGACTCAGCGAAACTGTAGTACCGGTGAAGATGCCGGTTACCCGCAACAAGACAGAAAGACCCCGTGAACCTTTACTACAGCTTGGCATTGGTTTTTGAGGTAACATGTGTAGGATAGGTGGGAGACTTTGAAGCGGTGACGCCAGTCATCGTGGAGTCGTCCTTGAAATACCACCCTTGTTATCTTAGGAATCTAACTGCGGTCCGTAATCCGGATCCAGGACATTGTCTGGTGGGTAGTTTGACTGGGGCGGTCGCCTCCTAAAGAGTAACGGAGGCGCGCGATGGTTCCCTCAGGCTGATTGGAAACCAGCCGTAGAGTGTAAAGGCATAAGGGAGCTTGACTGCGAGACAGACATGTCGAGCAGGTACGAAAGTAGGTCTTAGTGATCCGGCGATTCCGCATGGAAGGGTCGTCGCTCAACGGATAAAAGGTACTCCGGGGATAACAGGCTTATCTCCCCCAAGAGTCCATATCGACGGGGAGGTTTGGCACCTCGATGTCGGCTCATCACATCCTGGGGCTGAAGCAGGTCCCAAGGGTTTGGCTGTTCGCCAATTAAAGTGGTACGCGAGCTGGGTTTAAAACGTCGTGAGACAGTTTGGTCCTTATCTGTTGCGGGCGCAGGATATTTGAGGAGATCTTTCCCTAGTACGAGAGGACCGGGATGGACGAACCTATGGTGTACCAGTTGTTCCGCCAGGGGCATTGCTGGGTAGCTAAGTTCGGCAGGGATAACCGCTGAAAGCATCTAAGCGGGAAGCCCACTCCAAGATAAGATATCCCATGGCTTAAGCCATCTGAAGGCTCGTGGTAGACCACCACGTAGATAGGTCGGGTGTGGAAGTGCAGTAATGCATGGAGCTTACCGATACTAATCAGCCGTGCGGCTTATCCATATTTTTTGATTATTACTCTACTGGCTGCACTACTATTCGATTATCATGTTTTTTATAGAAGATGACAGTAGGCAGGATATAGTTGGCAGATTAACAACAGGTATCTGCTGATCAGCGCCCTGCCAACATAATATTTGTAAACTTTGCAGGGACGGTTTGAGAGGCAAGAGTAGTCTTCTCCCTCACTCCTTACCCCTCACCAAATTTACGGCGGTCATAGCGAAGAGGATCCACCCGTTCCCATTCCGAACACGGAAGTTAAGCTCTTCAGCGCCGATGGTACTGCATGGGAGACTGTGTGGGAGAGTAGGTCACCGCCGTATCTCTTTAAAAAGCCCCAATGAGCTTCGCTCATTGGGGCTTTTTACTTTAAGGCTCTCCAGCACTGTTCAACAAACTGCTCTACTAAAAAATGTTCTCACTGGAAATACCTCAACAGCAAAAACATGCCAGGAATCGAAGGCAAAAGCAGAATAGCATCAGCCCTATTCGCCCTCAAACTCCATAATAGCAAAAACTGAACAATTCCTGAGCTGTGCCCGTCCGCCGAGATCAGGCAATTCTATAAGAAAAGCGCATTCGATGATATCGGCACCCAGTTTATTCACCAGTTGTACTGTTGCGCCTGCCGTTCCACCGGTGGCAATCAAGTCATCTACTATCACAACCTGTTCACCTGAATCAAGAGCATCCCTGTGAATCTCCAGAGTCCCAGAACCATACTCAAGACTATAAGATTCTTCCAGAGTTTCAGCGGGCAGTTTGCCTTTCTTTCTTACAGGTACAAAACCGATCCCCAGCTTATATGCCAGAACAGCACCAAAAACAAACCCTCTTGCATCGATACCAACTATTTTATCTACAGAACTTGCTTTATATCTTTCGTAAAGGATGTCACAGGACTTTTGAAATGCTGCAGGATCCAGCATCAATGTTGTCAAATCTCTGAAAATAACACCTTCCATCGGCCAACCGGGAATACTCCGAACACTCTTTTTCAGATCCATCAATCTTTTTCCTTAGTTTGTAGGTAAATTTCCTTCAAATGGACTTCAACCCCATAGCCTTACCGGAACAACATTTAATTTCAACTTGCAAATGTTCCGACGACCTTCACCAGCAACTGTTTTACATTGTCTGCATTTTTTTGAAAAACTGCAAGAATTTCATCCCAGGTAACAGGTTTTTCATCCTCCTTCCAGCAATCATAATCTGTCGACATGGCAACAGCTCCATATGGAATTCCAGCTTCGTTGGCGAGGATTACCTCAGGTGCCGTTGACATATTGATAACATCCGCTCCCCATATCCTGAACATATTTGACTCTGCAATGGTCGAAAAACGTGGTCCTTCTATTGTCACTACACACCCTGAGTAATGCACCTTTAAATCAAGAAACTTTGCCGTGTCGTAAAGAGTTCTACGTAAACTTTCATCAAAGGGTCGTGCCATTGCAGTATGAACAGCTCCATTTTCAAAAGAATCATGAAAACTGTTTTTCCTGAACCTCGTAAAATCAATAAACTGATCAAGAACAACCAGATCCCCCTGTCAATCTCTTCCCTGAGACTGCCGCAAGCCGTCGTAGCCAGAATATGAGTCACTCCCATTTTCTTCAGTGCAGCTATATTTGCCCTGTTATTCACCTGTGTGGGACTCAGTTGATGTTTTTTCCCGTGCCTGGCCAGGAGACATGTCTCAACTCCACCAATTTTACCACAGAGCAGCGTTGATGAAGGCTCTCCAAACTCCGTTTCAACACTTACCAGCTCCGGATTTTCTATAAGATCGGGATCATCAAGTCCCGATCCGCCAATAATACCAATTCTGACCATACATACCTCCCCTGCCCGCTCCTTATATTGTTTTACCGATCTCTCAGCATATTTTGGTAATTTGCCAATTCCATATGACTGAGATCACAGGTAATCAGAAAATTACGACCGCCAGATTTCAATTACATAATAATTCTATTCAACAGAAAAGCTGCACGCAACTCATTTATCTGAAAATTCCATAGCAAAAGGCCTTTTTGCTGCAGTCCGATTTTCGTTACTTTGTTGTACCCAAAGGGCATAAATTACCGAGCCGTTGGATCCGGCCATGCTGGTTTATCAGAATAATTTTTAGAGCAATTTATATGTTTTTGTGTAAAAAATATATAAGAAGATTTAGAATTATCTTTAACTTGAGTTTTCCACCAGTTCAGATTTCGCTGGCTGGATGTTCTCAAAACAACATATTACTCTGGCTATTGCCAAAATGTATTGAAGAATATGAATGAAATTCAGGTTAATGGCGGGATGAGGTTATGATAACTTCTTGCAATCAACATGGAGTCTGTAATGCTTAAAGTCGGATTTGTCGGATGGCGCGGTATGGTGGGATCAGTTCTTATGGAAAGAATGCAAAGTGAAAATAATTTCCAGGGAATTGAACCTTTCTTTTTCACTACTTCACAAGTTGGCCAGCAGGGTCCTGATGTTGGTTCTGGCAGTCAACCCCTTGTCGATGCCAAAGATATAAAAAAGCTGGCAGAAATGGATATAATCATGTCCTGCCAGGGTGGTAAATATACATCCGCTGTTTATCCCGAACTGAGAAAAAACTGGAATGGATTCTGGATTGATGCAGCCTCAACCCTCAGAATGGCAGAAGATTCAATAATTGTTCTGGATCCTGTGAATCGCAAAGTCATTGACCAGGGTCTGCGGGATGGTATTAAAAATTATATTGGAGGAAACTGTACTGTTTCACTTATGCTCATGGCATTGGGTGGTCTCTTTCAGGAAAACCTGATTGAATGGGTCAGCTCTATGACTTACCAGGCTGCCAGTGGCGCTGGAGCCGGGAATATGCGGGAACTAATCAGCCAGATGGGCGCTCTTGAAAAAGAAGTGGCAGAACTGCTCGCTGATCCTGCGTCTGCAATTCTTGAAATTGACCGTAAGATTACCGCAAAATTGAACGACGGGTCTCTTCCTCTTGAAAACTGGGGCGTACCCCTGGCAGCTAGTTTAATTCCTTGGATTGATATCCCTGTTGAAAATGGTCAGACCAGAGAAGAATGGAAAGGTTTTGTGGAAACGAACAAAATTCTTGGCAACCGGGGGGCAAGAGACATTCCGATTGATGGGCAATGTGTTCGTATAGGGGCAATGCGCTGTCACTCACAGGCTTTTACAATAAAACTGAAAAAAGATATTTCGGTAGGTGAAGTGGAAAACATTCTAACAAACCACAATCAATGGGTGCAGGTTATTGCCAACGAAAGAGAGATTACATCGAGGGAACTGACACCTGCCAATGCATCCGGCACATTGACAATACCAATCGGAAGAATTCGAAAAATGAATATCGGCCCCAGATACCTTACAGCATTTACGGTTGGAGATCAGCTGCTCTGGGGTGCAGCGGAACCGGTCAGAAGGATATTAATGATCATCCGCAGCTATCTGGAATAACTTTAACAAGCCCTGCTGATGCCATAGTTTTTGACCTGGTCTCTGTCCAGGAATGGGAACTTTTGTTCGAGTACAGGTAGGCAAAAACTCCGAAAAATTTTGGACCAGACGCTGCCAGAACTGATAAAAGATGCAGACTAAACTGGTCACGAGGTTTTTTAACTGCCTTTTTTCATGAGTTTGCCGTCAGGTGTACGATCAAATAACAATTCCTGGATATTCATGCTATTTGGATGGTTCCGGCCGAGATTAACTTCATATTGTTCCTGCGGATCAAGTGATTCACCTTCTTTTGTGGCAACTATTTTTACGCAGGGTCTATCCAGCATTTTTCCTGGTCGAACAACCATACCCACCCGATTATCCGACAACCTCACATATGTGCCGGGGGGATAAAAACCTACCATGCCAATAAAAGAAGCTAACAATCCGGGATGAAACGCACCTTCGTCTGCCACCATTATTGCATAAGCCTCAACCGGCATAATTGCCTTTTTATAGGGTCGAACAGCTGTAAGCGCCTCAAAAACATCACAAATTTGTAAAAGTGCCGTTGTTGGATGACGTACAGCCCATGATGGTTGTGGCGGATATCCACTTCTATCGAATCGAATATGATGCCCCCAGGTCGCTGTAAGCTGAAGAGAAGATACTCCTGAGTGCTCCATGAGTAATTCGACACCCTTTCGAGGATGTTTTTGAATAATTCTATATTCTTCTGCCGTCAACCGACCCTGTTTCAAAAGTATATGGTCAGGGATTGCTGCCTTACCGATATCATGCAATAATCCGGCAGTTCCCATCGCCAGGATATCCTTTTTCTTCCATCTCATTCTCATTCCTGCATATACAGCAAGAGATGCGACCCTGACTGAGTGCCCGACTGTATATCCATCATATTCAGGATAATGTACATACTGCAGAACTTCGGCAAATGACCTTCCTGAAAACCTGAGCATGAATTCACAGACAGACCTGGCCTCATCTATATCCAACTGGTAACTGAGAGCAGCTTTACTGTGGGCGCGGTTTACTACATCAAAGAGCATACTGTAAAGTTGCACAACAGACTGCTGCTCTTCAATTGTCTTCTGTCCTTCCCATTTCTTTCCACTTTTCCCTGCAATCTCTTCGTCTTTATCACGAAAATGATGGCCACCTTTAATATGTCGAATACCATGCCTTTTGAAAACTTCCTGTGTTTCTTCAAAATCCTGATGCAACACCCTCTGGAGAGAAGAAATATCAAAAAATGCTTTCACCTCTTCAAGCACGAGACCTTTTTCCATAAGAAAACCGCCACAATCCAGGCTTTTTGCCAAGTCCATAAGCTGTTTTCCAGATACATCGGAACCAAAAATCCTTTTTCCGTCATAGATAAAAAAATCATCAACTATACCAATAAAAAGCTTTTCTTTTTCTGTTGCGACGAAATATGCATGCAGCAATGAAACAATTTCTCTGGCATAACCAACTACCCGGGGGTGATCGGAATGATACAGTTTCCTGTTTGACAATCCTTTGGACAACAGAAGAATAATCTCATGAACAGTCTCTGTTACTGCCATTTTCATATTATTTCTCAATGCAATACGGATAACGGCTTACGCTTCAGATTTTTCAGGCTTTTTCCGGCAATTTTTCTTATCTTTCTCGGCCATACGCTGATAACACCCAGTTTTTTTTCATGACATATCTTTTCAAGTACTTTTCTTGTTCCCTTCACCTGCAGGTCAGTCATTGCTGCAATGGCTTTTTCCAGCCATTCACTCTCGGCCATCTCCATTCCCGCCTGCTCGAAAAAATCAACCAGAATTTCTCCTGCCGCAATTTTCAAAATAAGAGTAGGCTCTTCAAGGTCACCTTCAAACAGGTATCGTCGCAGAAATTCCAGATGTTCTTTATTAGTTGTCAATAAAGGAGAAACAAGATCAAAAAACGGATCTTCGGACTTTTGCCGCAACCCTTCCAGAATTCTAACGGCTATTTCCTGCTTAAGAGATGTTTCGAGCAGAAAATAAAACAAAGTGTAGGACTGCTTGCAGGCAGGGAGGAAAATATCATCAGCAACATCTTTATTTGTAAAAGTATCAAGGCGTTCCAGACAGGGTCGAAACTGGACCATCATTTTATAATCTTTATAGGAAACAATTTCCAATATCTCCATAAAATGGGCTCCGCCTTTGTTTTCTCCAACCCTGAGAAATTCATTTACAGCAACAGGCCAAAGACTTAAATGGAGCTTAAATGGCATTTTACGCCATAGTTTCAACAAGTACTCAAGTGTACAGTCAGGCTCTGAATGTCTCATTTCCGCGACTACCAAAAGAACAAGTGCACGAAAATCATCCTCGCTGAAATCCATCAGATGAAGTGTTCCGCCGACAAGAACTTCCCACTCCTCACCCGTCAGCCCTTTTCCAACAATTTTCCGAAGAAAATCTCTGAAGTTAAGATATGTTTTTTCTCTTCTGTCATATCGAAGTAATTGAAAATAAACTGACATTTCTTCACGACTGTCACCCTGAGTTATCTTTTGCAGGATACCCTGTGAAACACAGTTCTGCTGGACAAATTCTTTTATCATCCGGGGGGAAACATCCGGGATCACTCTTGAAGAAATGTTTTTCTTATCAATGTGATACTGCTTTTTTTCTTCACTTGTATATCCAACTCCTGCTGTGAGATTGTGAACAAGAAAATGCAATGCATCTCTTGATTGTTTCTGAGGAAGCTCTTTTTCCAGAGCTGAAAAAATCGCGACAATCGATTGAAGCTCTTCATGCCCGCCATCTCCTTCCACCACCCCGGAGTGATATTGGCTGGAAATCGCTTTCACAAGCAGTGACTGGACATCAACCATTGTAATATTCGGATAACCTTGAATACTGACAACGTTCTCTTCATTAATCGCAGAAAGATCATTCAGAAATACTTTACACTGCTCAAGAGTTGTACTGTCAACTCCACTCGAAACCAGATCATCGAGAATTCCTTCAACATTTCCCACCAAACCCTTTTCAGCAGAAACAGATCCAACCTCCCTCCCGGTAACCAGGAATTTCTTTTGCTGTATTTTAATTCCCCTGGGAAGGTCCTGAACATTAAAATCTATAAAGGAGTGAGATGTTACAAGTTTTGCCCTCCATCCCAACAAACTTTTTACGAAACGCAACAATCTTTTATGGGAGAGGGAATTATCAAACTCTACTCTATCAATTCCCAGCTGACAGAAAAGCTCAAACAGTTCCCGAACCGCTATTTTACTTTTTAACAGCTTTTTTTCATTCCAGAAAAAATTGTCTTTTCCAATTCTTATGACAACTGTCTTGTCCGAAATCGATTTTTTTTTAAGGAAATGAAGAAAGTCCATGGCGGCACGATCCAGAACCGCATGACCCATCTGATAATATATACCGATCTTAAAAATTCTATTCAGCAGTTCTGCGAGTTGATAAAATTCAGAATCATCGGCATGACATGTTTCCTTTTCATTTTTCATTTCATACGATAAGCATTAAAAGTTCAGGAGAAAAACAACAACAGTTCTGCGATGAGATGGCTCTGACTTGTGGAGAAAAAATCATATATTTTCATTTATTTTGTGAACGGAACCTAACAAATAATACATTAATAATTCTTTATTCTAAATCAAGTCAAGCAAATAATTAGAAATAGTGGAGCTACTTTACCAGTTTCCTTGCGTTTACAACCAACTGTAGATATAGTCTGAATGCGACTGGACAAAAACAAAAACCACCTCCCATAAAACTTGATCACGAAGTTTTTATTTGCTTGTTTTTGTAAATTAAAAAAGAATTAATGATTGGATACTCCTGAGAACTACCATGAACAACAATGCCAGCAACTTACTCAAAAAAATTAACTATATTGAAGCTGAAATAGATATTCAGAAACAGATCCTCTATTCTGTCTCTTCCACTGACAAGGAGGAAATAGAGAAAATATTGAGAGTAATAGCCGGAAAAAAAGATGAGATTGCTGAACTTCGAAACAAAATAAAGGTTATTGATCCCGATGAATATAATCGGATAAAAATGTTTGAAAAAGCTGTACAGGATTTTAGAAAACTTGCGGCAAAAACCCCTTTTCAATCAATTTCCAGTCAGAATACAGATGAACCATGCATTCTTTCCCTGCACAATGGTTCTTCAATCAACTGTCTTGTCAAAGCGTGTGACGAAAATGGAAACTGGACGATCATTACTTTTGATGGAGAAATAAGGCAGTTTAAACAATCTGAAGTCGCTGAAGAGCCGGAACCTCCCGTTATTTCTCACTAACCCGCATTTTTATCTGTACTATTTCACACAAATTCAGGTTCGATCACCTTGATCATGGCGTACCCACCCTGGATATTTCTTGTGTTCTGAATACCTTTCGAATTCAAAAACACCTGTGCTTCATAGGAGCGTGGTCCAGTATCACATAGAAGAAAAAGAGGTTCGTCTTTCGCGATGGATTCTACTCTTTTTCGCAATTCAGCCTGCGGAATATTGATCCATTTATCTCCATATTTTTTAATAAACGGTGAAGCCTCCCTTGCTCCACGGACATCTAGAACTTTTGCCTTCCCGGCTGCGAATTCCACTAGAAAATCAGCCGCATCAACTGGCCTGTTCTGCATTGACAGAATATTATCGAGCGCATTCCCTGCATTATTGATTACATCCATTGCAGAAGCAAAAGGTGGTGCATAACCAACTTCCAGTCCACAGACCTCATCTACATCCACACCATGCCGAAGGAGAACCGCAAGAGAGTCCACCCTCGCCTTTACAGCATCTCCATTTTTACCCGCCGCCTCAATACCAAGTATTTTTCGTGATTTTCGATCCGCAAGAAGTGAAATATATATCATTTCGGAACTTGGATAAAAATGAGCATGATCAGCCTGGGCGACCACAGCATAAACCGGATCAAATCCCGTCTCCCTGGCCTGCCGATAAGTCAGTCCTGCCTTTGCAACACCCAGGTCAAAAATCTTGAGGCAGAATGTTCCCACGGTACCGCTGAAATGACTCTGTCCTCCGTTTATATTGGTTGCGATCACCCGTCCCTGGCGATTTGCAAGGGAACCAAGTGCCATAAGCATATTTTCTCCGGAAATCAGATTTCTGATCTCAACACAGTCTCCTCCGGCATAAATATTCGGATCATTTGTCCTCATGCGTCGATCGACTGTTATCCCCCCGACATACCGACAGAAATTCCCGCCTTTGCCGCAAGCAATGAATTCGGTCTCACTCCCGCTGCCAGTACAACAATATCAACACTCATCGTGTTGGCGGAAGTACGTACCAGACAACCGCCGGTTTCCGGATCACTGTTGATTTCAAGAACTCTTTCATTGAGCAGCAGTTTCACGCCCTTTGTTTCAAGTTCTTTTCCTGTTACCCTGGCAATGCATTTCCCCAGCAATGTCGGCAGTACCTGGTCTTCCATTTCAATAAGAGTTGTCTCAATGCCCCAGAGATCTGTGAGGGCTTCCGAGATTTCAAGACCAATCGCTCCTGCTCCTATAACAACCGCCTTACCGACTTTTCCTGCTGCCATCAATGTTTTTATTTCCTCTGCATCATGGAGGTCCGCAACAGTAAACACACGCGGAAGATCAACACCAGGAATAGGCGGTCTGACAGGACTTGCACCGGTTGCAAGAACGAGTTTATCATAGGACAACTCCTCGGTTTTACCGGAATCAAGGTGATTGACAATGACCACTCTGGATTTTCTGTCTATCTCAACAACTTCAGTTCGAGTCATCACTTCAATTCCCTTGCAATTGCGAAAGAATTCCCTGTCCCGAATCGCATGGGAAGTCGTTTTATACAGATCTTCAATATCGTTGACATCTCCTCCGACATAATATGGAATTCCACAACCACCATAGGAAATGAGATCATCACGATCAATGAGTAGTATTTGAGCATCAGGGTCCAGACGTCTCAACCTGCAGGCCACTTTAGGGCCCAGAGCAACAGCACCGACAATTATAACTTTTTTCGACATCTCAAATCCTCACAGGAAGGGTCAAAAGCTTTGCATCACAGTTTCAGAGAGAACAGGCTGATAGTATATTCATGATTACCCAGGTATTGTATAGCAAATTTTCACCATAACAATACCACAACGTATGCAATATCAATTTTTCTATTCGTTCCTCCATGAAAAGGACTTGAAAATTATCATGGGAACAGACCTTTCTCCACTTCTTACAATCTCCCTGATAGTGCGTGATTAACATTCCATTCGGTTGGATTAACAGTAGATTACTCAACTGACATAGAGTTAAAATCAATTGCTTATCAAAACAAAATATGGTACCTGTTCGCTGTTGTTTTACCTGAAAACTCCACCACCGAAGGTGTTTTTGCAGTAGTTGGGATTTTCATTGTCTGTTGCACCCCAAGGGCATGGCTGGACCATTTTATACGGCCATGCGGATTTATGAGAAAATTTGTGATATGGCAGGTAATTTGACCGGAGTTCAGAACTTTCATTGCTCGTTACAACTGAGCCTTAAGCCCAGCTATGCTGGTTAGTGAATCCTTTTCCATTGTGGAGAATATTCTATTCATGGCTGAAATCACCGGCAAACCATCAGAGCAATTCTGTAAACAACCTGATCTTACGGGAACATTTTTCTTTTTTCTATTATACTACCTTGTGCAGTCGACAAAACCGTTCCTTCCCCGTATCATCATTTTACTGAATATACTCAGACCGCTGACAGGTCTTTTTCGTCTTTGCAGTAAAAGAATGTTTCAATGTTTTAAAGCTAAAGGAGGAGAGTGTCTTTATCTTTAACCTGGTTCTTTTGTGAGCCTCAATTTTAAACAAGGAGTGAAACATGCCATTAGATCCGACCAAACATGCTGATTGGGAGATTGCACAGGAAGCTGAAAAGACAATGCTGACAATCTATGAAATCGGTGAAAAACTGGGACTGACCAAGGAAGAACTCCTTCCTCAGGGCCATTATATTGCCAAAATCGACTTCCGGGCTGTTCTCGAAAGACTGAAAGACAAGCCAAACGGTAAATACATTGACGTTACTGCAATCAGTCCGACACCCCTTGGGGAAGGTAAATCCACCTCTTCAATGGGTCTTGTACAGGGCCTTGGTAAACTGGGCAAAAAAGTCTGTGCTGCAATTCGTCAGCCCTCAGGCGGCCCCACCATGAATATTAAAGGGTCGGCAGCAGGTGGAGGTCTCGCCCAGTGCATTCCGCTGACTCCTTTTTCTCTTGGATTCACTGGTGACATCAATGCCATTATGAATGCCCACAACTTGGCAATGGTCGCCTTGACTTCACGCATGCAGCATGAAAGGAACTATACGGATGAGCAGCTTGAAAGACTTTCCGGTATGAAAAGACTTGATATCGACCCGACAAATGTGGAAATGGGTTGGATCATGGATTTCTGCTGTCAGGCCCTGAGAAATATCATCATCGGTATTGATGGAGTTAATGGCAAGGCTGACGGGTTCATGATGAAATCCAAGTTCGGTATCGCTGTTTCTTCAGAAGTCATGGCTATCCTCGCCATTGCAACCGACCTGAAAGACATGCGTGAGAGAATGGGTAAAATTGTTGTTGCCTATGACAAGAAAGGTAACCCTGTCACCACCGAAGACCTGCAGGTTGCCGGAGCAATGACCGCCTGGATGGTTGACGCGCTCAATCCGTCACTCATGCAGACTCTCGAAGGACAACCGGTAATTGTCCACGCTGGACCTTTTGCCAATATCGCCATCGGACAGAGTTCCGTCATTGCCGATAAAGTCGGTCTCAAACTCGCTGACTATCATGTCACCGAATCAGGTTTTGGTGCGGATATCGGCTTTGAAAAATTCTGGAACCTCAAATGCCGCTATTCCGGCCTTACTCCGGACTGTGCAGTTGTTGTTGCCACAATCCGCGCTTTGAAGTGTCACGGTGGCGCTCCGGTCCCTGTCCCGGGCAAACCAATGCCTGAAGAATACCTGACTGAAAATGTTGAATGGGTTGCCAAGGGATGTGCTAACCTTATCCATCACATCAGGAATGTCCGTAAGGCCGGAATCAGCCCTGTGGTCTGCATCAATGCTTTCTACACTGATACCGATGCTGAAATCGCAAAAGTACGTGAACTCTGTGAAGCGGAAGGCGCAAAAGTTGCCCTTTCCAGACATTGGGAAAAAGGTGGCGAGGGTGCCATTGAATTTGCTGAAGCTGTTATTGAGGCGTGTGAAGAAAAAACCGAGTTCAAGTTCCTCTATGATCTCGACATGCCCATCAAGGAAAGAATTGAACTTATCGCCACAGAAGTATACGGTGCAGATGGTGTTGATTACTCCAATGATGCCAATAAAGCGATTGAGAGAATCCAGGCAGACCCCGAGCTTTCAAAACTTGGTATGTGCATGGTAAAAACTCACCTTTCACTCTCTGACAATCCAGCCCTGAAAGGTGTACCCAAGGGATGGCGTCTGACCATCCGGGAAGTTCTCACCTACGGTGGTGCCGGCTTTATCGTACCTGTTGCCGGAACCATCAGCCTGATGCCTGGTACCGGTTCTAATCCGGCATTCAAACGTGTTGATGTTGACGTGGAAACCGGTAAAGTTGAAGGTGTCTTCTAGCAGGTGCTTTTTTTACTGAGTTAGTGTCTGTCCAGAAATGAGATTTTTTGTTTTTCGTAGTGATACAGAAATCGGGCAAAAAGACCATTTATGGACAGGCATGAGTTAAGGGAAAAAGTATCCTCACTCTACATTTACAGGAGTTCTTATAATGACTGCCCAAATCATTAGTGGTACCGAAATACGAAAGGAAATTCTTGCGGAAATCAAGCAGGAAGTTGAAGAGATGAATGAAAAACATGGTGTCGTGCCAGGCCTGGTTACCATTCTGGTTGGTTCCAGCCCCGCATCCATCAGTTATGTCACTCTGAAGGTTAAAACTGCTGTCAGCCTGGGATTCAAGGAAATCCAGGATGATCAGCCGGACGATATTTCTGAAGAGGATCTCCTTGCCCTGATAGACAAATATAATAACGATCCGGAAATCCACGGCATCCTGGTGCAATTGCCGCTTCCCAAGCATATCGATGACAAAAAGGTTCTCAATGCCATCGATCCCGACAAGGATGTTGATGCATTCCATCCCGTCAATGTCGGCCGCCTGATGATCGGTGGAGACGAGGTCCGTTTCCTCCCCTGTACCCCGCAGGTATCCAGGAAATGATTGTCCGGTCGGGTACTGAAACGTCAGGTGCTGAAGTTGTGGTAGTCGGTCGATCCAATATCGTCGGTAAACCAATCGCCATGATGATGGCCCAGAAGGGCGTAGGTGCAAATTCAACTGTCACTATTGTCCATACCCGGACAAAAGACCTGGCCGCTCACTGCAAGCGCGCTGATATTCTCATCGTGGCCGCTGGTGTCCCCGATCTGGTTAAACCGGAGTGGATCAAACCAGGCGCAACTGTTATTGATGTGGGTGTAAACCGTGTTGGCATGAATAAGGAAACCGGTAAGGCCATCCTTAAAGGGGATGTTGATTTCGAAAAAGCAAAGGAAATTGCCGGGAAAATTACGCCTGTACCAGGTGGTGTTGGACCAATGACCATCACCATGTTGATGAAAAATACACTGAACTCTGCCAAGAAAACTCTTGGGATATAATTTTCAAATCATATCAACCGAGTTTTTCTGTTGCATACCAGGAAGCCCGAAAGATCCACACTGTGGTTCTTTCGGGCTTTTCTCTTGAAAAATACAAACTCCCTGAGATCTGCATTCTTTTTCAGTGGTGATGATGGTGATGATGTCCTTCTCCTTTCTCCTCCACTTCTCCACCGGCCTCCTGCAAGGCTGCAGTCAAATACTCATTCACCTTTTCCATACTTCCTATCGCATGACTGATATGGTGAGCAATTTCCTGATTTCCTTCTTCTTTCATCGTTTCCTGCCATTTGGCAAATTCATTCGCATGCCCTTTATTGTGATCAATCCAGTGCTGTAAAAGGATTCTTAGTTTTTCTTTGTTTTCCATAAAATCTCCAAGTTCAGATTAAATATAACCACCGTACCATCCTGTTACGGTTTAAAGAGATACACCTTCCCTTCATTAAAATCAATCCGATCGAGAGACATTCCGGAAAATTCCTTCTCCCCTTCAAAGAGGGTTGTAATCAGGAGTCCATCTTCAACGATTTTCAAGGCGGTGACATTTTCCAGCAGGAGTTTTTCATTTCCATTTTCATTGAGCACTACATTTGTCTGACACATTAAGAAACCTCATTCGTCGCATTATACATCTTTCAGTTATTCCGGACACAAATAAGCCCATCATCTTTTCATTAAGCATGATGGGCCTATCTTCCAAGAACTTTTTTTAGTATCAATCAATTTCAGGCCGTGGATACAACCCGGCCCGCTCAACCATTTCAGGAACCTTTTCCTCCCATTCAATAGCCATCACATGAAAACCGGCGACACCTTTCACCTCTTTCAACCTCTGCATAGCTTCAACGGCAATTGTAATTCCCTCATCGGCCTGTTTGTCCTTGGGAACTCCTGAAAGACGCTTGACAAGCTCTTCAGGCACATCCATACCCGGAACAGCACGGCGCAGGTATTTGGCCATACCCACTGAGCGCATGGGTGTAATTCCCGGGAGAATAAAGACCTTCTCATGGAGTCCACGGTCACAGACGCCTTTCATCCATTCTTCAAATTTATCTAAGTTATAGACACATTGAGTCTGAATGAATTCGGCACCCGCCGCTATTTTCTTGGCAAGACGGGGAACCCGGATTTTAAACGGATCAGCAAAAGGATTGGCCGCTGCACCGACAAAAAGATTGGGAGGTACTTTTATGGCGTCACCCCCAAGAAACTTTCCTTCATCCCGCATATGACGTGCCGTCTGGATAAGCTGCATGGAGTCAATATCAAAAACATTCTGGGCGGCGGGATGATCTCCGAAACTCTGGTGGTCACCAGACAGGCAGAGCATATTATTTATCCCAAATGATGCAGCTCCCAGGATATCACTCTGCAGCGCAATTCTGTTCCTGTCCCTGACAACCATCTGTAAAACAGGATCAAGTCCCTGCTGCTTTAAGTGAACACAGGCTGCCAGACTGCAGAGCCGGGTAACAGAAGTCTGGTTGTCGGTAATATTAATCGAGTCCACATGATCTTTAATCAACTCACCTTTTTTTATGATTCCGGCGGGATCACTGGATCTGGGTGGTCCACACTCGCTGGTTACCGCCAGATGTCCACTTTTCAGTATTTTCTCAAGTCTGCTGTTCGTTTTCAGTTCCACGATTAAAACCCCTCCACTTTAAATGACCGAGGTCCACCGGCGCGGTCTTTTGACCAATCCTTGACTGGAGTTATTTTCTCGTAATCCTCCATTTTTCCAAGTGCGTCAAGACGATTGACAACAAGCTGCCACGCACAATCTATATCCTTTGATATTTCACATTTGCCCATGGTTGATCCCCCACAGGGACCGTTCAGCAATCGTTTGCAACATCGAGTTACAGGACATACACCACCAGTAATTCCCAAAACGCAATCTCCACATGCCTGGCATTTTTCCATAAACAGACCATCCTCGGGGACATCTCCCAGGAAGGTCGTATTCAAGGCCGGGTACACAGGAGTACTTTCATATTTTGCAGCCATGAACTGCACTCCTATACCACAGGCCAGACTCAGAACCGCTTCAGTTTTTTCTAGAAGTTCCTGGGCCGAATCAAAAAACGGATGTTCACACTGACGTTCAATGCCGCCATGAACAATCTCGATATCCACATTTTCCTGAGTAGCCCGCATCCTGAGAAGAGAGGCAAGGATTTCAGCTTCCTTGTTCCCTCCCTGGTGGCAGACAGCAACGCAGGTATTACAACCGAAGACTGTAAGCTGTTTATGGTCTTTGACCATCTCCCATACTTCATCAAATGGTTTCTGCTCACCTACTATCATAGTCTCTCCGCTCCTTCTTCATTAACCTCAGTTCCTCAGGCAGACATGGACTCGGCAGCCTGTTCAGTATTATCCGTAGACCCTGACTTCTTTTTCAGTGCAAGCCAGATTGGTGATGGCCCCAGCGCTTTGATTTTTTCAGTAAACTCTGTACAGATCTCCGCCCATCTCGGACCCTGGGCTGCAGATAAATGAAAAAACTCAAGACGTTCCGGATCTACTCCAACCAGTTCCAGCAATCCCTTAACTTTTTTTATTCTTTTTACGGCATTTGTATTTCCTTCCAGGAAATGGCATTGACCCTCCATTCAGCCCGCCGCAAACACTCCGTCAACCCCCCGTTCAAAAGCCCTCAACAGGTAGGCGTGATCAAGTTTCCCCGTGCAGGGTAAACGAACGACCTTCACATTGGTTGGATATGGCAACCTCATTACCCCCGCAAGGTCAGCTGCAGCAAACGCGCAGTAGTGACAGGCAAAAGCGATAATATTTGGCTGCCAGTCCTCTGGTATAGGTCCTGGATTCTCCGGACTGTTCGATTCTTGAATCATTTCTGCGTCAGATGTCATCTTTTTAATCCTGTTTCATGGTCTTATGTTGCTGCATCTATCATTGCCAAAATTTGATCATCCCTGAAATAATTGACCTGATATGCTTTGGCAGGACAGACACCTGCACAAATTCCACATCCCGTACATTTCACTTCATTATGACTGACTTTGCCATCCTCATCAATAAACGGAGCTCCGAAGGGGCATTTCTTCACACACATCAGGCATGACATGCAGATATCTCTGTTATGCTTTGAGATAACTCCGGAAACCGTAAGGCTCTCATTGGAAAGCAACGCTCCGGCACGACCAGCTGCAGCCTGTGCCTGGCCGATTGTCTCTTCCAGGTTCTTCGGTGCATGAGCCAAACCTGCAAGAAAAAATCCTTCACTCGGGAAGTCCACAGGCCTGAGTTTCACATGGGCTTCCATGAAGAATCCTTCGATATTACAGGTCAGTTTGAATTTTTTGGACAACTCTTCCCCGTCCGGCTGAGGACGCAATCCCGTTGACAGCACCACATAATCAGCATCAATAACTATCTGTTTCCCAAGCACTTTTCCTGAAACGGTCACCTTCACACCATTTTCGCCAGGAACAACTTCCGGTTTATCTTCCGGAGTATACAACAGAAAAATAACACCAAGGTCCCTGGCTTTCTTATAGTAATCTTCCTTCAAACCATAAGAACGTATGTCTCTGTAAATAACAACTACCTGAGCATCAGGTGCTTTTTCCTTTATGGCAATACTGTTCTTCAAGGCATCCTGACAACAGATCCGGGAACAGAAATTATTTGGATCTTCCCGGGATCCCACACATTGGATCATGACATAGCTTTCCCTGTTATCGGGTTCTCTTGCCGCCAGCATATCTTCAAGTTCACGCTGAGTCATGACGCGATCAGAATCCGTATAACCATACTCTGTCGGGCTGTACTCGATACCTCCTGTGGCGATAAGAATTGCACCATGGTGAACGGTCTCTCCATTACTGAGTGCCGTTATAAAATTACCGACAAAACCGTCAATATTATCAACTTCTGCCCCGAGATGCAGGGTAATAGCCGGTTCATTCTCAACTGTTTCTATCGTTTCTTTCAGAAATGATGCAACATCATCACCTTCAAGATTGGAACGAACACTGGAGAGCAAACCACCAAGCCTGTCCTGTTTTTCAACAAGATGAACCTCATATCCCTGTTCAACCAATGAGAGTGCTGCGGTCATTCCGGCAATTCCACCACCGATCACAAGACCGGTGTGATTTACACCAACTGAGCTGGTGTTAACCGGGTCAAGCAGCCGGGTTTTGGCGATATTCATCTTAACGATTTCAATGGCTTTTTCCGTAGCTTTTTCTTTCTCACTCATATGACACCAGGAACATTGCTCACGAATATCAGCCAGTTCAAAAAGAAACTTGTTCAATCCCACCTCACGAATGGTATCCTGGAACAGCGGTGCATGAGTCCGGGGAGTACAGGAGGCAACCACTACCCGGTTTAAACCCTTTTCCTTGATAACATCCCTTATTTTCTGCTGGCCGTCCGGTGCACAAGCGTAAACAATGGTTTCAGCATGGGTTACTCCCGGTGCCTCGGCGGCTTTATCAGCAACTTTCTGAACATCTACAGTTCCGGCAATATTGGTACCGCAATGACAGACAAGGACGCCGATTTTCGGTTCTTCTCCTTCAATATCGGTCTCCGGCGGCAGAACAACCTCCTCCACTTCACTGCCCCTGGAATCACCAAGAAGCGCCATGCTCATTGAAGCTGCACCACTTCCCTGGATAACTGTCTCCGGAATATCCTTCGGTCCCTGGTAGGTTCCGGCAACATAGATTCCTCCTCTGCTGGTTTCCACCGGGCGGAGTTTTGAGGTCTGGGCAAATCCGTACTCATCGGTGTCGATTCCGAAAATTTTTGAGAATTCATCAGCGTCTTCCCGTGGTTCAAAACCGATTGAAAGGATCACCATATCAAATTCTTCATTCACCAGTTTTCCGTCCTCGTCAACGTAATGAATGATGAGATTTTTTGTTTCCGGATCTTCCAGGACCTCGGAAACCATAGCTCTTCTGTAGGTAACCTCCGCGTCCTTTTTTGCCTTGTCTATGTACTTGTCAAAATCCTTGCCAAAAGCCCGCAGTTCCATATAAAAAACCGTGGAATCCACTTCTTTGTCATGTTCCTTGGCAATAATGGATTGTTTTGCAGCATACATACAGCAGACAGAAGAACACCAGGGATTCGCGTTGTGTTCATTCCTGGAACCGACACACTGGATCCAGGCCAGTTTTTTAGGATGCCCGCCATCAGATGGCCGGGCTACGGTCCCTCCACAGGGACCCGAGGCGGAAAGCAGTCGTTCAAACTGGAGTGAAGTTACCACGTTAGCATGTTTGCCGTAACCAAATTCCTGCCTGATTTCAGGTTGATATGTTTTGAGCCCTGGAGTGAGGATGATTGAACCCACCCTGACATCATACTGCTTGTCCTTGTCATCAAAATTAATTGCATCAGCATCACAGACCTTTTCACATTTCCTGCATACCCCCCTGGTAAGAAAAAGACAGTAATCTCCGTCTATCGCGCGGGTATTGGGAACGGCCTGAGGAAAAAGAGCAAAAATAGCCCTTCTTTTATTCAGTCCCTGATTAAAGAAATCCAGGACTTTGGTAGGACATTTTTCTTCACATGCGCCACATCCGGTACATTTGTCGCCATCCACATACCTGGCTTTCTGCTCAATCGTGACGGTAAAATCTCCCTGTCGACCAGACACTTTTCTCACGCTGGCCAAGGTATGCATCTTGATATTAGGATGTCGGCTTGATTCGACCATGCGGGGAGAAATCATGCACATGGCACAATCTCCGGTGGGGAAAGTTTTATCGAGCCGCGACATGGTACCACCAATGGATGGTTCATCATTGATCATATGAACCAGAAGGCCACTGTTGGCCAGATCCAGTGAGGCCTGCATTCCTCCAATGCCCGCTCCAACTACCAGTACTGAACCTATCCTGTCTTTCTGTTCCTGTCCGGGGGTAATCCTGGTCACATCAAGATCCTCCATATGATCAGCCCCTGTACATCCTGCCGGCACCTGAAATCATTACCAGCAAAACTGCAGGTACTCATCAAAATAATTCATTGAGACAATCGTTGGTTATGGTTCCGACCTGCGAATACTATAATAGATAAATGTTGATATCATAGCTTTTTTTTCAATTCAACAATATTAATATATTTAAATGATAAAAACCATAAATAGTATTTGATAAGAAGAAATATTTCGGTCTGTTAATAAAAGAGTCATGAAAACGTTTTTTCGCAAAAGGACGTTTGCCATGGGCTCCTTTTTTTATTATTACATGCAGAGGTTTTTCTGATTACCCTGAAAAACCATCTTACGAATTTTCACGCCCAACATTGAATTAATGGATAGAAAAACACGTCCGGACAATACATTATTTTTCCTTCCCAGAGTCTTAAGGAGCAGGATATGACCAGCCAGGCAGAAAAACAATTCCATAGACAACCCAAAATTCTTGTTATCGACGACGAAGCGAGAATTCGCGATGCCTGCAGAATAGTACTGACCGATAGAGGTTACAGTGTGGAAGTTGCCCCGGACGGGGAACAGGGACTGCAGATGATACAGGAGCGCCATTTTGATATCATTCTTGTGGATCTCATGCTACCCTCGATTTCAGGCTTTGATGTTCTCTCACAGGTACGGTCAAGACACCCTGACACAGTTGTCATAGTTATAACCGGGTACGCAACACTGGAACATTCCATTGAAGCCATGAAAAAAGGAGCTTTTGATTTTATTCCAAAACCCTTTACACCGGACCAGCTCAGGGCGGTTGTCAACAAATCCCTGCGATACACCATGGCTCTCCAGGATATTACCGACTCCAAATCCCGCCTGAAGATCATGGTGAACAGGTTGACAGACGGTGTGATGACCACTGATTCAGAAAAAAATATTGTCCAGGCCAATCCATCCTTTCTCCATATGATAGGCTATCATGGTGAAGAAGTCATAGGTAAACAGGTGGAAAATATTATTTCCAATCAGGAGATCAGGGACGCAATTGACAAAGCTCTAGCAATGGAACCAACCACTTTTTCTGAAATCACGAATGAAATACAGTTAATTGACGATAAGGGAGAGGACAAGGTCTACAGCGCCAGATGCGCTCCTTTCAGAGGGAGAACCAACGAGAACCTTGGTACAATTACCGTGCTCCACGATATTACGGCCCTGAAGAAAATGGACCAGATGAAATCGGATTTTGTCTCCATGGTTTCCCACGAAATTCGAAGCCCGATGAACTCACTGCTGATGCAGCTCAAAATTATCCTCGACGGGTTGGCCGGTGATATTACTGAAAAACAGAAAGAGATCCTGGAAAGGGCTTCTGAAAAAATTCTCAGCCTCAATCATCTTGTCACTGAACTCCTTGATCTTTCCAGGATTGAATCCGGCCTGATTGCCCATGAGAAGGAACAGGTTGATCTGACATCCCTGCTGCATGAGCAGGTATCCTTCCATTCACCTTACGCAAATGAAAAACAGACCACGATTGAACTTGAAATTGAGGAAAACCTGCCGAAAATATTTGCCAACAGGCAGAACATGGAAGAAGTTTTTTCCAACCTGATTACAAACAGCATAAAATACTCCCCGACAGGAAGCTCTGTGAGAATCTCAGCAGTTCATGAAAATGACTACATCAAAACGGAAATAAGTGATACCGGTTATGGAATCAGTGAAGAGGATCTTCCCAATATCTTCACCAGGTTTTTCAGAGCAAAAGATGAAAACACCCGGGATATTCAAGGAACAGGTCTGGGACTTGCCATAGTCAAAAGCATTGTAGATTCCCACCATGGAAAAATCAGTGTAACAAGTGTCAAAAACAGCGGAACAACGTTCACGGTTCTTCTTCCTGTTACTCATCAATAAACCTGAAAAGTAACTCTTTAAAATAATATGTAAATTTATAGAAACTCGGGCCTGGTGAGTGGATTTTTACTACAACCAGGACTTGACGGAACTTGATTATATAGAGTAACAATGCTGATGTCATACGTCTGTTTCAACCATTACCGGAAATACAACTATCTACCTTATGAGAAAAAATGAACAATAGAAAAACCGCATACCTGACAATACTCACCTTTTTCGTTTTGATCGCAGCGACTCCCTTAAATTCTCTAGCCATCCAGAATACTCCTGCTGCTTCTTCCGCCACCGGTGACGTCCTGTCTGAAGGAGGCTGGTGGAGCGATCTGCCCAAAGAAGAAAAAATGTTTTATACAACAACAGCTTCAGCAGCAATTATCGGGATATGGGGGCTGGCAACATGGGATTATGGTTCTTCAGGACTTCATAAGGCGGATGAAGGCTGGTTTGAAAAAGACTCAAAATATGGTGGTGCTGATAAACTCGGACATTTCTGGGCAACCTACACATTTTCGGACGCTCTCACCGGCCTTTACAAAAGCTGGGGATATGACTCCCAAAAAGCAAATACATATGGTGCCCTCTCTGCATGGGTTGTTCAGGCAGCCATGGAAATTGGTGACGCCACCAGTGAATCCCAGGGATTTTCCTGGGAAGATATGGTTATGAACACATTTGGCGCCCTGACAAGTATGCTGATGGAGAATTATCCTGAGCTGGATAGAAAGATTGATTTCAGAGTTGAGTATTATTTCAACGTGGATGTTAATAATATTTTTGATGACTATTCCAACCAGTACTATTCCATTGCCTTGAAACTGGATGGGTTTGATGTCATGGAAAACACCTTTTTAAAATACCTGGAACTGCATGCGGGATATTACTCCAGAGGGTATGACACAGAAGAAGTCAGTAAAAACAGAGCATTCTATGGCGGCATCACAATCAATCTTTCCAGGTTTTTCTACCAGAACGATTTCAAGAAAACAGGCAAGGTTCTGGAATATCTGCAACTACCGTACACTGTACTGAAAGCTTCACATGAACTCGACTGATTGTTTTCAGTGTTGTCTTTACACAAAACTCCGCATAGAGCGGTAGAGTAGAAATCATATACATTCAAAAAGGAGAAACAAAATGAAAGCTAAAATTACCAGCCAGTGCATGGGTGATAGAAACTGCAATAAACTCTGCCCTGAAGTATTTGAATATGATGAAGACCAACTCCTTTCTATCGTGAAATTTGATGAAATTCCTGCTCATCTTGAAACTATTGTACGACAGGCGGCGGATGAATGTGGTGCCGATGCCATTATAATTGAAGAATAGCCACGGGAGAATCTTATGGTCAGCTTCCGGGAAAGCAGGACCGCCCATAACCTGCTGCTCTCATATTCAGCAGAAGCTCAGGCACGCACCAGATACAATTTTTTTGCAATCCGTGCAAGGGAAGAACAGCACGCTCAGATTGCTAAAATTTTTGATGAGACTGCCGCGCAGGAATTTGAACACGCTTTGCGCTTTTTCAAATTTTTCAACGGTGGGGAGATGGAAATCAGTGGCATTTTTCCAGCCGGAGTCATCAGTGACACAGGGAGCAACCTTCTCTCTTCGGCCGAGCTTGAACTCTATGTTCACGATAAAATGTATGGCGTCTTTGCTGTTGTGGCCGAGGAAGAAGGTTTCAAAAGAGCTGCAGACACCTTTCATGCCATCAATGTGGCTGAAAAACACCATGAGATCATGTTCAGAGAACTTGCAGACAACCTTGCCGCAAACAGTGCTTATATCCGTCCGGAATCAGTAATGTGGAAATGTTTGAACTGCGGCTATCTTCATGAGGGCGAACAGCCACCGGATAAATGTCCCGCCTGTGTCAAGCCTGCCGGTTTTTTTGAGATTTTTATAAAAAACTGGTGAAAAAAGGCCATGAATCATCACTGTTCATGGCCTTAACCCCGCATTTCTCGTCAGTTCAGCCGACGTTTTTCATACGTCACCTGAATCCTGCAATTGGCAATCTTGCCGGAAATACGAGGTATCGAGGGCGCAACACGTATAAACATACTTCAATCCCTTGATAACGAAGTAGATTCGATAAAATTGCCAATTCCGTAGTACAAGAAAAGCTATTCTTCCATAAGAGAAAATACCTTTTTTATCGCTTTTTGTAATTCCCTGTCATGAATTTTCCCGGCAAAATGCACCGGACTCTTGCCATGAACAGGGTCCCATCCCGCCGGGTCAGCAGAACAGTAGAACTGTGTCTCAAGCCCTATTTTTCGAGCAGCATCTTCCACTGGATGGCCAATCAGTCGTTTCGCCACTTCCCATGTGGCACCACATGGCGCACCCCGTAATACATTGACTTTTGCTATTTTCCCGTCCTCCACTTCGACTTCAAATTGAGGAGCTCCAAATTTTTCTCCATACTTACCAAGAGCAGCCTGCCCTGGAAGACCACATCAGGTCGGAGGTGTCATAACCCATTTGGAGGGAATCTTCTTTCCTGAAGAAACTATAGCAATTTGTTTTTCAGCGCACAATGCGGCAAGATCGTAAGATAAATCCTGGTGCGTCAAAAAGTCGAGAACCAGGTCGCAGGAAAGATCCTCAGGCAAATAACCGGAAGTATCATCTACTACAGGAGGAAGTTCCTCATTTATTTCAAAGATCTCAATATTAAACAAATCTTTTCCATATTTTTTCAACCCGGCAATTTTCTGTTCACCACTGCCATTCTGTTGAAAGATCATCAATCGTTGTCGTGATTCCATTGTTCATTCCCAATTCAATCTTAACTGATTACTTTGAGGCTACCTCGATCGAAAATTCTAATTTTTCAAGGCACCCGATATTCAATCAAATATCCAGGCGAACCCAGCGAGTACAGTAACGGTAAGCTGCCTCAAGGAGTTTTTTCCTGTTCTGCATCGGATGAACCAGAACCTGAAATTCACCTGCCCTGTCCCGACATATTACCATACCATCAACAAGTTCAAACGATTCATCCCCATGAACAATGTGAACAGCAGCTTCAATTTCCCTTATATCCAATTCTTCATCCTGAAACTGAAAATAAGCCATCTGGGCCATGGCATGAAACTCATGCTTGGCATGGGCACTGTCCTTTACAGTAAACATTTGAATATAACCAGCCTCCTGAACTGCTTTTTCAGGAACTATAATAACACTCTCACTGCGCATCAGAGTCTGATCATCACTGGTAATAATTATTTCTTTTTCCATTGTTATCCATTTTGCTTATTTTTCTTTTTTGTTGCAAAATATACCGTTGCAAAACAATAATCACCAAAATAAAAAGGGAAACCGAATTCCTGCTTATTCGATTTCCCTCACTCTTCAATTACCAATATTGATTACCCGGTAAATCCTGCACTATAAGCAATAAAAAGGTTTCTTGTTTTTTATTACAGAAATTCAGGAATAAGGCACTAAACCAATACTATTTCTGCAACTGTACTGCGCAGACCTTGGCCTCCATAATCTTACAGACAGGATCCATGGCATCACTGGTCAGGAGATTGGCCGCGGCTTCCCTGTAATGAAATGGTATAAAAACAACATTCTGTGGAACAATCTTAGAAACCCGGGCTTTAACCCTGATGGTTCCACGACGGGAAGTTACAGTCAATTTCTCGCCATTAATCACTCCAAGGATATCGGCATCAGCAGGATTTACCTCAACAAAGGGCTCCGGAGCAACCTTATCCAGACCTTTTGAGCGACGGGTCATGGTTCCGGTGTGATAATGAAAGAGTTCCCGCCCGGTTGTAAGGACAAAAGGATATTCCTTGTCCGGCAGTTCATCAGAAGCAACAAAGGGGACAGCGCTGAAAAGTGCCTTGCCGTTCTCCCTGCTGAAACTCTCTGCAAAAAGATACTCAGTACCAGGATGATCCTCAGTCGGACAGGGCCATTGCAGACTCTGCTTATCGAGGCGGGCATAACTCATTCCGGCCATAGCCGGCCAGAGTGCGGCTGCCTCGTCAAATATTTCTGACGGATCCGGCCCCTCTTCCAGGCTTCCCTCACCCACAATACGTTTATACACCTGGTCAATTATTACCAGATCAGTTTTTGCCTCACCAGGTGAATTGACAGCCTTTCTCACCCGCTGCACTCTTCTTTCAGAACAGGTAAAGGTGCCATCTTTTTCGGCAAAAGATGTACCGGGCAGCACAACGTCAGCAAGCTGTGCAGTCTCTGTCATGAAAATATCCTGAACAACAAGAAATTTCAGATTCTTGAAAGCTTTGACCGAATGGGTTGTATTAGGATCAGACATGGCCGGATTTTCACCATAAATATACATCCCTTTCAATGCACCCGAAATCATGGCACCGGTCATTTCTGTTGCAGCAAGACCGGGAGACGGAGAGAGAGCAACCCCCCAGGCTTCTTCAAATTTCTTTTGAATCTCAGGGTTATCTACCTTCTGGTATCCCGGATAAACATTGGGCAGGCCACCCATATCACAGGCACCTTGAACGTTGTTCTGTCCACGCAGTGGGTTAACTCCGGCAGCTCTCTTGCCAAGATTACCAGTCAACATGGCAAGATTTCCGACGGCCAGGACATTATTGGTTCCCATAACATGCTGGGTAATACCCATGGCGTAATAAATACCGGCACTTCCGGCACCCGCATAAATCTGTGCTGCCTTTTTTATGTCCTCTGCCGGAACCCCTGTAATTTTTGCCCCATATTCGAGAGTAAACGGTTCCAGAGATTTCACGAATTCATCGTACCCTTCTGTTCTTGCGGCAATGAAATCCTTATCTTCCAGACCTTCAGCCAGGATCACATTCATCATGGTACTGAGCAGTACGGCATCAGTTCCGGGTCGATGACGCAGCCAGAGCGTAGCATGTTTCACCAGAGGGATTTTCCTTGGATCTGCTACAATGAGCTGAGAACCGTTGCGAACAGCCTCCTTCATTCTCAGAGCAATAATTGGATGATTTTCAGTCGTATTGGAACCGATGACAAAAATCGCATCATTTTCTGCAATTTCAGCAACCGAATTGGTCATTGCACCAGAACCGAATTTTGCGGCCAGACCGGCCACAGTAGCACTGTGTCAGTATCGGGCACAGTGATCAACATTATTTGTTCCCAACCCCGCCCTGAACATTTTCTGAAAGAGATAATTCTCTTCATTGGTGCATCGCGCGGAAGTGAGGCCGGCTACAGCATCAGACCCATGTTCTTTTTTAATATCCAGCAGTCTGGAAGCGACGAGATCAAGAGCTTCGTCCCAGCTTGCCGGTTCCAGATCGCCGCCCTTCTCCCTTCTGATAAGAGGGGTAGTGAGACGATCCTTGCTGTTAATGAATTCGAAACCGAAACGACCTTTGACGCAAAGCCAGCCACGATTGTGATTGTCAGCGTCAGAAGTAACCTTAAAAACCTCGTCCCCATGGCTGTGCAGCGTGATATTGCAGCCACAACCGCAATATGTACAGGTTGTATCTGTTTTCTCTACACCAGTCAGGCGTGGTTTCCCCATCCACACTTTTCCGGAAAGTGCTCCCGTGGGACAGACTGAAACACATTGACCACAGAATTCACAATCAAGGTCATGACCAAAAGGTGGTGTAATTGTGGCCTCAAAGCCCCTTTCGGCAAAACCGATGGCACCAACACCCTGGACTTCTTCACAGACCCTCACACAGAGACCGCACATGACACACTTATCCTGTACCCTGTAAATAAAGGGATTTTTATCAACACGGTTATGATCCCTCATCTCTCCGGCAAACCTGTTCTTACGGATTCCGAAGGCATACGCCAGATCCTGCAACTTACAGTCTCCCGCGCTCACACAAACCATACAGTCATTGGGGTGATCGGATAACAGGAGTTCAACCGTGGTTTTCCGCAGTCTCTGTAACCGGGGAGTACGGGTCTTGACCGTCATCCCTTCTGTTGCTGGTGTTGTACATGAAGTTACCGGCTTCGCCATCCCCTCTATCTCAACTACACAGAGACGACATGCACCAAACGGTTTCAGACGGGAGTCGTGGCAGAGGGTAGGAATGTCAATATCAAGTTGCTGGGCCGCTTCAAGAACGGTTGTTCCTTCAGCCACTTCTATCTGTTTATCATCTATGGTAAGATTGATCATAATCACTACTCCTTTAATACTGCGCTGAACTTGCAGGCATCAAAACAAGACCCGCACTGAATACAGGCTGCGTTGTCAACTTTATGGGGCTGTTTTTTCTCACCGGAAATGGCATTAACGGGGCAAGCCCGCGCACACATACCGCAACCAACACATAAATCCTCACGAATAAAAAAGGTCAGCAGCTTGTTACACACCTTAGCCGGACACTTTTTATTCTTGATATGGGCCTCGTATTCATGGCGAAAATACTTGATTGTCGACAGCACAGGGTTCGGAGCGGACATACCAAGTCCGCACAGGCTGGAGTCACGAACATCCTCGGCTAGTGTCTGCAGTAACTCTATATCTCCCTCCTTTCCTTCTCCTTCGGTTATTCTGGTCAGAATCTCCAGAAGTCTCTTTGTCCCCAATCTGCAGGGAACACATTTACCACAGGATTCGGACTGAGTAAATTCAAGGAAAAATTTCGAGATATTGACCATGCAGTCGGTTTCGTCAAGAACAACCATTCCACCTGATCCCATCATTGAGCCGACTGAGGCAAGTCCCTCGTAATCAACCGGGAGATCAATATGCTGCTGGGGAATACACCCCCTGAAGGTCCACCCGTCTGCACCGCCTTGAAGAGCTTATCTCCCTCGATACCGCCACCAATATTAAAAATGATATCTTTCAGTGGCATGCCCATCGGAATCTCAATAAGACCTGTATTCCTGATTTTACCTGTCAGGGCAATTACCTTGGTTCCCTTGCTCTTTTCAGAACCTATGGCAGCAAACCACTCAGCTCCCTTGTTTATGATCTGTGGGACATTTGCCAGGGTTTCCACATTGTTGATAATGGTCGGTTTTCCCCATAAACCTTTATTGGCAGGAAATGGCGGTTTGGCTCTAGGCATACCGCGCTCACCTTCAATGGAGGCAATCAATGCCGTTTCTTCTCCACAGACGAAGGCCCCTGCACCAAGCTTCACCTTAATCTTGAAATTAAAATCAGTACCGAAAAGATTTTTACCGAGAAAACCTTTTTCCCCCGCCTGTTTCAACGCCATATGCAGTCTGTCAACTGCCAGGGGGTATTCAGCCCTGATATACACGTAGCCAATACTTGCGCCAATGGCATAGGCATTGATGATCATCCCTTCGATCACTGCATGGGGATTTCCTTCGATCACTGATCTATCCATAAAAGCACCCGGATCACCCTCATCCGCATTACAGATCAGATATTTTTGTTCGGATTCATTGGCTGCACAAAAACTCCACTTAAGCCCGGTTGGAAAACCACCACCGCCCCGGCCTCTTAATCCTGAATCCTTGATGGTTACAATTGTTTCTTCAGGAGTCATGGTCGTCAGTGCCTTCTCTGCAGCCTTGTACCCCCGGTCCCAAGATACTCGTCGATAGATTCCGGATTAATCTTGCCAAGATCAGAAAGAACAATCTTGGTCTGATTATCATGGAAAGTGTGATAATCATCTCCAACCAGCCATTCTTTCACCGGTTTGGAACCCAGAACATGTTCGGCAACCAGCCTCTTTACCATTTTGGGCTGGATATATTCGTACGTGGAACTCTCACCGTTTACGGTAATGTCCACCAGAACATCTCTGGCGCAGAACCCACGGCACCCTACTTTATGCAGTTTACAGTTTTCCTTGATGGTGGCGTTCTCAATCCCGGCAGCTTCAAACTCCTTCTTGAACTCCTCCATCACCATGTCACCACCAGCTGCTATGCCGCCGGTGCCCATGCACACATTGACAGTAATTTCGCTGTTCATGGTCTATTCCTTATACTGTTTGAGGCTTTTCACGATTTTGCTTGGAGTAACCTTACCAAACACCTTGTCATTCACCAGGACTACCGGGGCAATACTGCAGGCTCCCACACAATTTACCCTTTCCATGGTAAACTGCATATCCTTTGTTGTATCCTGACCGTCTTTCAATTTGAGATCATCCCGTGCCTTGGCTATTATCCGTGGTGCTCCTTTTACATGACACACTGTCCCACAACAAACAGTGACAATATTTTTCCCCCTGGGATTCTGATGAAACTGGGAATAAAAGGTGATTACTCCGTAATACTGCGAGGCAGGAATATTGGATCGCTCGGCAAACCAGTTGACCACCTCCTCCTGAACATAGCCGAACTCGTTCTGTATTTCCTGCAGAACAGTGATAATATTGTCCTCGTTGGCGACACACTTTTCGTATATCGCTTCAAGTGTCTCCGTCATCTGCTTATCCATACACGTACCCCGTAAAAGATGAGTATTCACTCCCCACTTAAAAATTATTTAAATGCGGGAGCGCCAAAATTTCTGCCTTCTATATCATAGTATAACCCGTGTACCTGTAGTCTTAAGATGTGCCTGTTTTGTCTGTTCAAAAATAGACAGTATACTCCAATAGACACCCTGTTTCCAATATCTTTTGCATGTAAATCAACTTAAAAACATGAAAAAAGGAGAAATCAGTCCAAATTATATGCCACGATGTAGACAAGAATGACTGTTCTCAGAAATTCGACTCTTTCTGCCACCTGGCATTGAATAAATCTGAAAAAAAAATCGTTTTTGTTTACAGTGCCGACAACGGTTTTTTCATTTCTTATCAACATGTTTTTTTCGATGGATTCAATTTATACCCTGAACAACTGCCGGATAACCTGCAACAAACCCGGATCACCTGTTTATACAAAGATAAGTTTTCCCGTCCATTGCGGCTTGTTTACGGAACTGGAAACAGAAGAATTCATTTTCCATTTTAACCTCAATGGAGAAATCATCCGTGCCCGCCTGAAAAGCAGAGACTGGGTACATCCCCATGAGTGGTTGAAAAGAACGGACGGCAACGACTGGGTCTACTATTCAACCGGCGGATATACAGGAGTGTTTGAGGCAACGGGAGAATATTATCTCCCCAACCTGCAGTATCCCACCAACAACCTTCTCGGGGGCAGACCTTTTGCCAGAAAAGAGGTAAAATACCTTGTGAATCACTGGCATGAGATGCTTGTAAAAACGTATAGAAATCTTGACAATTGTCCTGAAGAAATTGAGATGTTTTTTCAACAGACCATCTCCAACAGTCCAGAAATACTAGCAGAAAAAGCATCGCATCTTTTTTCTATCATCGGAAACAGAATCAGTGTTCTACCACCCGATGCAAGACATGTTGACTACAACTTGATTCCTCTCACCATCTCCAGAGGGTGCCTCTACAAATGCCGTTTTTGTAAGGTGAAAAACAACACCCCTTTCACAGAACAATCAGAGAAGCGTATAGATACTCAACTGATGCGGTTGAAGAAATTTTATGGCCTGAATATTAAAAATTACAATGCTCTTTTTCTAGGGGAGCATGATGGTCTGCAGACCAGTCCGGTATTACTCCGCAGGTCAATTCAAAAAGCATATGAAATATTTCATTTTGCCGACTCATACATAAATGAAACCTGCATTTTTCTCTTTGGGTCGGTGACATCTCTGCAAAACTGTTCAGAATCCGATTTCCAGAAACTTGACATACTTCCAGGAAAAAAATATATCAACATCGGATTGGAATCCTGCGACCAGGAAACACTTGAGCGTATCGGCAAACCTCTCAAGGCCAGACAGGTTAAGGAGGCTTTCCACCTGATCCAGGACATCAACGAACACTTTTCCAGCCTGGAAATCACCGCCAATTTCATTTTTGATGAAAATCTACCGGAAAACCACTATATAAGTATGCTGGAACTTATCCGTGACAGCCAGAAACATGTCAAACCAAAAGGATCAATTTATCTCTCCCCTCTGAAATTTGACAGCCCGGCCAGAAAACATCTTTTTGCCTTCAACAGGCTGAAAACACTGAGTAGACTACCTACCTATCTCTATATTATCCAGCGACTGTAAAACAATTTTTCCCCATTCACAGGAGGTTCCAATGACAGACCCATCACAACTTCGCAAAAACATTCTTACAACCCGAAACAATCTTCCCAGGGAAGAACTCCTGCAAAAAAGTGACACTATAAGACAAACAGTATTAAATAACAAAATGATCATGTCAAAAAACACGTTTTTTGTATACGTGAGCTTTCGCAGTGAAGTAGCAACCTTTGACCTGATCAATGACCTTCTCAAGGCTGGAAAAAACGTTACGGTTCCCATCACCAGAACAGAAACAAAACGTCTTGATGCCATTCGTATCAAAAACTTGGAAGAGGACCTTGTCCCCGGCTATTGTGATATCCCGGAGCCGCCGGAATCACTATGCCGGACAAACAAGGTCGATCCATCAGAAATTGAAGTTATCATTCTCCCCGGTTCCGTCTTTGATGAACGGGGTGGAAGATTCGGATATGGAGGGGGTTTTTACGACAGGTTCGTATCAGCAATCCCAAAAAGCCTGAGAGTCGGACTGGCATTCGAGCTGCAGATTGTTGAAAGAGCACCCCTGCAACCCCATGATGAACTGCTGGACCTCATCATTACGGAAAAAAGAATAATTGCAGGGCGGAAAATTTGAAAAACAGATGCCCCGATGCAGAAATTCCTGATTACCCATGAAACTCAGCCAAGATTGAGATGTGTCAAACTGAGTTTCATACGTATTCAGAAAAATTTTGCCGGGGCATCTTTTAATTACGTCACCGTCGCGTTACTTTTATACAGCTGCCGTTTTGGGATCAACTGAAGCACCACATGAAGGGCATTTAGCAGCTTTTTCTGCTTCATCGGAAAAAATTTCCCACTTCTTATCACATTCCGGACATTTCAGAGTAACTTCACTCAAAGTTTTATTACTTTCAAATCCAGGACAATGTTGATCCGTCATAGTTGTTCTCCTTTCTGTTTTTTAACTGGGGTCTGTCCATAAATGACCTTTTTGCCCGATTTCTGAGTCGCTGCAAAAAATCTCATTTCTGGACAAACACTAACTGGCTTCCGGTGAACATTGTGTATAATTTTCACCAGGATGAGTTTGCCTGATCTTCTCAGTTGACAACCTGTTCTTTACAATTGACAGGATATTTATGAGAAATTCCGACTAAATCAACTTACCTGTCAGCAGCGTCCCCGTCATTGCCAGACATTCCATGTCAAGGTAACGGACAGCTGTTGACCGGTAAAGAATAGAACTCTGGGCAGGGAAAAGATCATCCCTGTCATTAAAGTTTATAATAACCGGTATTCTGGGAAAAGCAAAAAATCTTAAAGAGAGATCGTACGTCTTTGAAGTCAGGACTTCCCCTCCAATTGCTTCTGCTTTTTTTTGCAGCAGCTGCAATTTTCCTGAAAAAGTTGATTCAAGAGTCTTATTGGTATTGGAAGTAAAATATGAAATCAGGGGGCCGGAATCCTTAAACTCCCTGTAAGTTACAAATCGATCTTCCACAGGAGGACTGTCAGGCGAGTAAGTGAGGACATATTTGCAAACCATAACCTGGACTGCCGGAGTTATTTCCCCACCATTTTCAGACTCCAATCCTTCAGCCGAAACCAGATAATTGGTATCATAGAGTGGAACCAGAAGGGCATTTCCTTTTTTTTCGACCCCCAGGGCATCAGCTTTCTGCAGAAAATCGATTTGACCTATCATCTCAATATAATGATGACACGTCTCTGCAAAGACAGGTGACAGTTTCATAATAGTTTTTATTTTAATCAGGTTACCGCAGTTTGGCCAGCAATTCGTCCCGTTCATCTTCAAGAGCAAGCAAATCCATCATGACTGGCGGTTTTACTGAATGGGCCGGTAGACGTTTTTTTGTTTCCGCTATTTCTTTTTCCAGTTCAGCGAGTCTTTTTCTGATTTCTTCCTTATCGCTCATCGGTTTTTTTTACACTGTTTCTTCAAATTGTGACAATTCCTTCAACAACATTCGCATCTCACCGGAAAACGGCTTTCTTTTCTCCACATTGTAAAAAACCCTGTCTCCCATTCTACCGCGCTCTTCAAAAGAAACTACCAGATACCTGTCTTTTCCGGTAGCCAAATCCTCAACCCAGAGAACTTTTTCCAAGGGCAGGGAAAAATCATAACAGATCTGTTTAACAAATTTTTCCGGATTATCCGAGATGGATTGCCCTTCTCCCGTGCCTGTATAGATACAGATATAAGGTTTCAGGTGCGAGATTTCACCTCCTTCACCGGTTCTGTCAATTATCTTCAGATCGTATGCTCCAGGATACCAGGTAATGGGCTCCCGCTCAGTTTTCTTAGTGCCGTCCCAACTGTACCTTCCATTAAAAAGGATCATTCTCAAAACTCCCTTCAAATATATGGAAGGACATCTTCTTAAAAAACCTGATGCCCTTCCAGATAGGAATCCATATCACCAAAATGTAGGGACTGCAGCACATTTTTCAAGCCTGCCTATGAATTTTCCCGGTAACAGCTTGATCATGCAGTCAAATCGAGACTTCTTCGGTCAGTCATATCCGTCAGAACACGTTCACGCCCCTTGTCGATTCCGAGCTGACTGCGTTTTTTATCTATATGAGCAATCATCAACCTGGCCATTTCCAACGGATCATCGGCCACGGCCCATTTACCAAAACCGAGGTCCTCAAGCCCTTCAAAGAGAAGCTTTTCAAAACGAGTCCCGCCGGTCACCGGCAAGGTGTGCCCGAAAACAACATAAATACCTGATGCGACAAAATAATGACCAATTGCTATCGCTTTTTCACTCATCCACTCAGGCGCACATCCAGCTGCGGGAAGGTCTGCAAGGCTCTCTCCCAGACCTCCGGTTTTTACCATTTCCGAGGCGGCAATAAGTATTCTGCTGTTATCTACACATGCACCCAGACCAAGAACCGGTGGCATCCCAACGGTTTCGCATACTTCTGCCAACCCGTCTCCTGCAAGGGCGGCTGCGTCCGGCCCTGTCAGGCCCGCCTTGGCCAGTGCCATCTGTGAACAGCCGGTCTGCAGAACCAGAACATCATTTTTTATCAGTTCCTTCACCAGTTCCACATGGGAGTAATCATGTTTTGATCTGGGATTGGTACACCCCACAACCCCTGCAACACCACGAATTCTGCCATTAATGATGTTTTCGTTAAGGGGAGTATAGCCGCCCCTGAAAGAACCACCCAGCATGTAATTAATATATTCATAGGAGAAGCCGTGCACACCAGTGGTTTTCTTTCTAGGAATCTGAATGGGTTTTTTTCGCGTTTGAAACCTGGCAATAGCTTTTAGAATTATTTCATCAGTACAGACCAGAGGGTTTTGTTCATCCAACGGAATGTGAAGAGCTCCTTCGATTTTTGCCCTGTAATTTGTTGTAATAAACGGGGTATCATAAAAATCGGCAACTCTCTTGAGATCCTGTTTGATACATTGAATATCAACGGTCATAGCATCAATGGCACCAGTCACCAGAACCGCTTCTGTACTGGAAAAATTCCCGGCATGCGGCAGGCCATGTCGGGACATGACATCCAGCCCGGAACAACACATTCCAACAAGATTAATCCCCTTTGCACCCGCATCCTTTGCCATTTCCTTTATTTCCGGGTCAGCAGCGGAAAGCAGCATTGCCTCCAGAAGAATCGGCTCATGACCATGAACAATGATATTGACCTTATCCTTTTTCAATACTCCCATATCGATTTCAATTTCCAGCGGTGCAGGAGTTCCAAAAAGGATATCTGAGATATCCGTTGAAACCATGGAGCCTCCCCAGCCATCAGCAAGAGCGGTTCTTGAAATCTGCAGCATTATATTTTCATAATCCTGATCTACTCCCATGGCAGTACGATGCATCATCTCCATGATTTCCCGCATTGCGCCCCTGGGTACTATTCCTGCCTTTCTCCACAATTCAAGAGTTTTTTCAGGAACACGCTTCATCATGGGAAGTTCACCTTCCACCTGCACATATGTCCTTTCAAGCTCCCTGTACAGATCCAGGGCAACATCCTTTAATTCTCTGCCTTCAGTGACAATATCGAGCGACTCTGCTATTTCAAATAGTTTCAATGGATCTTTGATAGAAAAATCCTTCACCTTTCCATTTATCACATCCCTGAACAATTCAAGCATGGCCATTCCATGATCTGTATGGGCAGCCGTTCCGGCTGCCACCATTCTCCCAAAATTTCTGGCAACAATCGTATCAATGGTGGCCCCGCAAACTCCAACCCTGTCATACGGACTCTTGGTGTTCATTCGACATGGCCCCATGGAACAATGCTTACAACATGCCGATTGCTCCCCGATCGGACAGGGTTTTATCGCCGTAGCCCTGTCAAAAAACAGTTCAACACCATCTGCCCTTGCCTTGGTTATCATTTCGGCAGTTGTTTCACAGATAGTCAGGTCCTCAACATTCAATAATTTTATCGGTTTTGCAGCCATAGCTCCCCTCTTGAGAAGGTGAATCCTGATTGTCCATTTACCAGTAGACTGAATAACACATTGGCATGGATGGACTATTCAGGAGATGCAATTTGCTCTGAATAGGCAAATTGGCCCCCTGGTAATTTTCCCTTAATAATTATTGTACCACATTGTGGTATTGTCAAGAGCTTTGCATCAATGCAGGAAGTGCCATTTTTTCAGTAAAGACATGATACATGTTGTTTACTGAAAAAAATCTTGGACCTGACACTACCTGAATTGATGAGAAATGGGGGGATAGAAACTGCCATGGTAGGTTAAAAAAACGAGAAAAAAACCGCCGGAGAACCGGCGGTTAAAGACAAGGGACAGATCTTGAAAAAGATGATTATTTTTGTTGATTCATTTCCTCAAGTCTGGCAGCAATCTTAAAAATTTCTTCCGGGATTTCATCTGCATTTTGGAAGGGACGCGTCCCGATTCTATCGGATTTTACAATTTCTTCATGTTCAGAGACAAAGCCCAAAATTTCAAAATCAGGTAATGACTCTTGAATAAGTTTTTCATCATCTTCATTTCTGACTCTGTTCCCAAGAACAACAATATTTTTAATGCCAATATCCGTGCCAAGTTTTCTAATTCTTTCAGCAGCTACTCTCGAACGTGCCCCTGGGTTAACCACAATAATCAAAGCATCAACCGAAGATGAGGTGGCACGACCAAGATGTTCCACTCCCGCTTCCATATCCATAATTACAATATCATCGCGGTAAAGAACCAGATGATTCATCAGCGCCTTGAGTATAGTCGATTCCGGACAGATACAGCCTGATCCTCCTTTCTGGACAGTTCCCATAACCAAAAGCTTTACTCCGTCCTTTTCCCTGGAAAAACGCTCTGGAATATCATCAACTTTGGGATTAAGAGTAAAAAAACCACCCATTGTACCAGGCTCTGCACCTGTTCTTTCAGCAATAAGATCTTTTAATTCAGCGATAGGTGTAATGGGATCATCTTCTGCAATTCCAAGTCCGGCTGCAAGATTCGCGACCGGGTCAGCATCAATGGCGATGACCTTGTTCTTTTTTCCGGCTGCAAGACATCGTGCAAGAAGAGAAGTTACAGTCGTTTTTCCCACACCGCCTTTACCGCCTATTGCTATTTTCAGACTCAATTTTTCCTCCCGTACCAATCAGTTGTTTATCTGAAAATTCCGCGACCAAAGGTTGTTCTGCCGCAGTCAGATTTTCATTTCTTTGTTATGGCCGAGCCTTTTGATCAAATCAAGAAGCTGTTTTATTATTCTATTGAACTCTCAATGATTTTCCCGTCGCCATCTACCATAACTACAGTATATCCATTCTCCTCGGCATCTTTTGTGAGTTCCTCTATATGAACAGCCTGCAGTTCATATTTTTTCCCTTTCTCTCTTGGGAGCGACAGAAAGCAGTCGTTGGCCTCCTCCTTTGTATGAAAGGCTGGAATAAAGTTTAACTTATTGCTTTCACTGTAAAAACCCAAAAAACTCTCATCAGCTCCCGGGTTACATACAAAGGTATACACCCACCCTTTCTTATTCTTGCTTTGATTCATATTTGATCTCACCATCAGTGAAAAATTACAAAAAACATCTCGGGCTTACGATATCTACACCCTCTTCAAGATCACCCGAAATATAACATCCTCAGAGCAAACTAATAACCATGATCACAATAAAAAAAAGCCCCATTCCTGACGGAATGAGGCTCTTTGACTTCCAGATAAAATCTTACACTTCGAGATAAGAATCTGAAAACAGAGTTTCACCGGTAATAACTTTAACTGTTTTCACATAGTCACCCAGTTCTTTTGACAGACTGGACGGATCCGGCGCCTCGCCATCCATTGCCTGATAAACTACATCTACTATATCCTGACGTCTGCCTTTTGCGACATCCGTAAGATTAGTATCAAGAGGATCGGAGATAACTGATTTCATGCCATAGCGTCCGAGCATAATCATGTAAGTGGTATTGATTATAGGACGCAGATGAACCGGAGGACCGTTGGATATATTGGAAAGACCACAGGTACTCATTGCACCGGGAGCAATATCCTCAAGCATCATCTGAAATGTCAACAGTGCCATACATTGAGCCTGCTGAATATTTACAGGAGTTACGATACCGTCAACCCATATTTTCTCATTGGGGATACCAGCCTCGTTTGCGGCATAAACCAGCTCCACGCAAAGAGCTGCTCTTTCGTTCTCATCCCGTGGCAGACCATCTGGTCCCCACATCAGGGCGACAATATCAGCTTCATATTTTGCAGCCATGGGCAACATGACCTCATACCTTTCGGGACGTGCCATGATGGAGTTTACTATATGGGGTTTACTGGCAGGCTTCAGTACTTTCAAACCTTCTTCAATAGCCTCAATATTGGAGGTATCAAGAAGCAGGGGAACATCAGGTACAACTTCCTGCACAACCTGGCAAACCCACGGCATCAGTTCCTTGCCATCTTTTTTGGCTGGACCAAGATTAATATCGATATAATCCATACCAAGCTTGACCTGCTCAAGGCATTCCTCCTGGATCGGTTTCGGGTCACGCTCTTTGTACGCTTTACCGATAACCGTGGAGATTACATTCAGGCTTTCGCCGAAAAGAATCATATTTTTTCTCCTTTCATTCCTGTAAATTAAAAAACTTACCTACCAAAACTCCTCTTCCTGGCCCAAAACATACCCGTCTTCGACCAGGAAGGCAATATCTGTTTCCCGGATATCCGAGAGAACGACTTTTACCGTGCTTTGAGGAATCCTGCAAGATGGGCAGACTCTCTTGGCCCAACCGTAATCGTCCATCCAGGCAGCTCTTCTTCAACATCACCTGCAATTGCAGCCGCATAACCCGGAATAATCAGTTCAGTATGTTTCACCTTGTCCATGATACCGCATTTTTTAACAAACATGCCGACATCATCGCCACCAAATTTACCGGCAGCCCATGCTGTCAATACTGACAGACCTTCTGAGTCCTTAATCAGCAACCAGGCGGGGACCTTGCTTCCCTCAATCTCACCGGAAACGATGAAATAAGTAAGTGCGAAGTTTGTAGTAACCAGAACAGGAGAGTTCTCATCGGGGTTGCCGATTTCGAAAATTCCTTCTGTAACGGTCATTGGCCTCTGGGGATCAGTGAAAATATTCAATCTTTCAAGCAGAAGCGGAAACATAACCTCGGTAGTCAGATCGGAAAGAACTACAATTCCACCATACTTGGCTACAAACATTCCGGCGATAAGTGCTTCCATATCCAGATTGGACGCCATCTCACACGGGAACACAATGGTCGGAAAGCCAAGAGCTTTGTTCCCGTCTTTCAAAGCAGCACGTCTTATGGCAACCTGATCTTCCAGTGCCTGCTTAAGATCTCTTGAACCACTGTCTATTACAAGATCCTTCAATCCCATTTCGGTCAGTTTTTCAGTGAGAGCAATAACGCCATCAATGGAATCGGCCTTGACCGCCAATGGTAATTCATTATCCAGAGCTATTTTTCCAAATGCATCAACATTACTTTCCGTTGCCGCATAAATCAGTGGCCGTTTAAACCCGGCAACAGCTACAGCTCCACTGATGACTGCTTCATCTTCACTCATCAGTACCAAGTTGAACTCAGATGTTTCCGCAATAAGTTTTGCCAGCGCCGCAAATGCATCAGCATCACCATTAACATCCTTCAGAGCAGCCAGCTCGGGACGCAGGTTGAACCCGACTCTTTCGTATTGCAGGGCATTCCATACCTTCAGTTTTGCTTCAACTTCCTCTACCGGTGTGTCGGAAGTGATAATCCCCGCGAACATGGTGGGATTGTAAAACGTTTTCTCATGCCTGTGAAGAACCGTCTCCCCACCTGTTTTCGCCTCCCGTACGCCTTTTCCAATTGCTACCGGACGAATCGGAGGCGCAGAAGCCTCTGCCAGCTGTTCACGCGCTTCATCCGACACATAGGGACAAGAGTCAAGTTCCGCCTTACCGGATGCAAGATTCATTGCAAAAGCAAGGCAGGTCGGAACCCCACACTCTTTACAATTCGTTTTAGGCAGGAGTTTGAATATTTGAATTCCTGTTAACGCCATTTGTGTTGTCTCCTTGTTTCTATTTCAGAGCCTGACGATGCACATACCAGACAGCATGTGCATCGTCATTGCGTCAATTTAGCCAATAAGAGGATCCATGCTCAGTGCAGGATGACCCTTTTCTTCGAGCCAGGGCAGAATCTCCTCTTCAGTCACACCTACTGTTTCATCAGCGATCATGTCAGCGAAGTTCTCAACGCCCATTTCAGCCCCCTGGCGTTCAGTCTTTCACGAATCTCGTCCTTGACGATTTTCGGCATCCAGACCAAACGAAGCAGACCGCCATCACCAAGAATGAACTTCTTCTGGGTAATATTGAACTTGGAGTGACCAACAAATCCAGGCGAAGCAGCCCCGCCACCCATCACACCGGCAAGTGTGGTGAATTTCATTCCACATGGAGTATCACCTGTATAATCGCGACCAACAGTCATGATACCGTTACAGGCGGGCAACATGGCAGCAATACACTCACAGCAGCCACAGGTCGTCATGGGTGCATGAACCATTGAATAGAAATTATAGGTTTCTATGGCACCTTTGGAGGCAACCTTGATAAACTCATCCACGCCTTCGAACCGACCAAGTTTCGGGTCAAGAACCTTTCCTTTCTGAATCGGCTGATTCGGTCCTGTCGGGTTGATTTCAAATGCCGCTTTGCAGTCCATCCAGTTATAGGCCCCACACAGACCTGTTCTTTCTGGGCTGACAGTACAGACATGACTGGGAGCAAAAGACTGACAGAGACTGCAGGAGTAGAAGGTATCCACATCTTCATCAGTCATGGTATCAACACGGGCATCCCGAGTCTTATACTCTTCTCTTGCCTGGGCAGTAATTTTATCAACATCTTCCTGCTTGGTATAAAGAGTGACCTGAACCTTATCGACAATTTTCTGGAAATCCTGATGAAATTTTGCGTGAAGAACAACTCCGATATCCTTCAGGGTAAAACCCTTTTCCACAGCCGCTTTACTGATACGTACCCAGGAAATATCACGCTGACCAATATGCATAATTCCCTGGATGTAGTTGATCAGATGATGAATCTGACGCTCCATGATAGGTTCGAAATCTTCCTGGAATTCGCGTCCGGCAATCTGGACAAGAATACCAAGAGGCAAAACGTCACCTTCTTTCATATCGCCGATATCAGGGCCAATGACTTCAACCTTACCATCTTCGATATCATTCATTTCAGCCATTTTCACCAACTCGGTACACTGGGTCTTGCCGCCACCCATCTGACCGAAAAGATCACCGCCACGTACACGCTCACCCTCAAAAGCAGGACCGAAGGCAAGTGGAATATCAATCTCGGTAATATTGATTTTCAGGCCACGAACCTCAACCGATTTCTGACAGATTTCATCGTGAGGAACATTTGCAACAACATGCTCATAGGTACAGATACCTGTAGGCAGTATTTCAGGAATGTCCGTATCAGCCAGTGTCGGGAAGCCCCAGTTAACACAACCGGCAGCCGCAACAGCCCACTCGGTACCGACATCACCAAGTGCATTGACGAAAGCAAAGATACGGTTTTTATTATACATCAGCATCCTGCGATAATCTCCGGGCTCAACACCACCAAAGGCCATGGCTGCCCTGTTGGCAAAACCAAGAGCAAATACTGCTGAAGAGATATCAGGACCAAAGGGGACGATACGAGTGTTCCAACCAACCTGCATACCGGCCTCAAGACACTGTTCAATAATGGTTTTACCATTATGATGTGCTGCACAGAAGATATAAAGACTCTTCTTCTGATAATCTTCAACAATCAATTTCGCAGTTTCCGCATCCGGTGCCGCACCTACAACTGCCGCAAATCCGGGAGCAGATCCGTCAACAAATTCAACACCACGCTTCCTCAGGATGGTATCATCTGCAGGTCCAACCCACATCTTGCCCGCTTCAATATCAGGATCTTCCGTTGGAATATAAAAATCAGGTTCTTCAAGAATTCGCAGAGCCTCTTTTACCTCATAGGCAAATATTCCAGCCATACCTGCATCCAGAAGAGGTCCGAGATAGGGTAAATGATTTTTACCTTTAATATGAGGCGGAAGTAAACCGCGGGCGAATTCCATCGGCTTTTTCAGATCCTCAAGTGTTTCACATTTTATTCCGGTCAGGGAATAAATAACCGGCAGATAATACGCCGTATTGGGAAAACCTATTTTTGTGCTGGCATCATAGGACTGAAGGGCTTTTTCAAGTTCCCCTTCTACTTCCGCCACAACTTTATATCCACCCTGTATAGCCGCAAATGCTACTAATCTTGACATGCTTTACTCCTTCATTTAAGGATTTATAATAACGTAATATCGCAGGGTTATTCTATTCCGAGGGCCTGTCTGTCGGCCATATCCATCAACACCCTCTCACGGGCCTTGTCAATACCGAGCTCCTTACGTTTCTTATCGATATGAGCAATCATCTTATGAGCATGTTTGATAGGATCAGGCTCACAATCCCACTTACCACCGTAGATTTCTTCCATCTCTTTATAGAGATAATCCTTAAATACCGGAGCACCTTCAAGAGGCATATGATAACCGAATACAGTATATACACCGGAAGCAACAAAATACTGACCAATCGCGATAGCTTTTTCACTCATCCACTCAGGTGCACTTCCTGCTGCAGGTAAGTCACAGATATCATCACCGAGACCACCTGCTTTCACCATCTCAGTTGCCGCCAGCAGAATACGACTGTTATCTACACAGGATCCTAGATGCAGAACCGGCGGTATACCTACAGTTTCGCAAACTTCAGCGAGTCCAGGGCCACAGTACACTGCGGCAGATTCGGGAGTGAGAAGACCATGTACACCGGCAGCTATAGCACTACATCCGGTAACCAGCACGAGAACATCGTTTTTGAGCAGTTCTTTGATCAGGACAATGTGTTCTTCATTATGTTTGGTCCTGGCATTATTACAACCAACAACACCAGCAACACCACGAATACGACCGTTAATGATATTATCGTTCAGGGTGTAATAACTTCCGCGGAAACTTCCGCCCAGGTGATATTGAATGGATTCCACACCAAAACCGGCGACCTGAATTGATCTCTGCTTGGGAATCATCACGTCTGCACCACGATTTTCAAAGTTATCAATGGCTATCTTGACGATTCGCTTGGCATCTTCCATGGCGTAATGCTCATCAAATTCAATATGAATCACATTATCCTGCTCGATTTTTGCGATGGGATGAGTGGTAATCAGTTTAGTATGGAAACATTTTGCCACATTTGCCAGATTCTGCATGATACACTGCACGTCCACAACCATTGCATCACAGGCACCCGTAATAATAGCGAATTCCTGCTGCAGGAAATTTCCTGCCGGTGGTACGCCATGCCGTTGCAGCATCTCGTTGGCGGTACAGCAGATTCCTGCAAGCTGTATACCTTTAGCCCCTTTGCTTTTCGCGTAGTCAACCATTTCCTGAGATTGGGCAACCGCGATAATAATCTCTGAAAGCAGCGGTTCATGTCCATGAACGATCAAATTGACATGATCTTCTTTCATTACCCCCAGGTTTGCTTCAGCCTGTAATGGTGATGGGCTGCCGAACATAACATCCTGCAAATCTGTTCCTATCATGGAACCACACCATCCGTCAGCAAGAGAAGCCCGGACACCTTGCTTCATCAGGTTCTTATAATCCTGATCAACTCCCATAAGGGTCCTGTGCATACATTCAACAATTTCCCGATCCACGTTTCTGGGCACAACTCCTTCCTTTTCCCATTTTTCCTGCAACGGTTTCGGAGCTCTTTTAATATAGCTGGCAGTCAGTTCCGGTTTTCCCCACTCACGAACAGCTTTTTCTGCAACGGCAAGAGCAATTTCATCTATATCACGATCCTTGGTCACACCATCTTCTTCAACAGTTGTCGCAACACCAAAATATGGTGCGATCTGAATGAGTCTTGCCGGATCCTTCACGGAATAATCTTTGGCACTTTTTCTGGCGGCAGACAGGAAGGTTTCTGCAACCCCACGGCCATGATCAGAATGCGCCGCAGCACCACCGGCAATCATTCTCACAAAGTTTCTTGCACAAATGGTGTTTGCGGTAGCACCACAAAGACCTTTTCTTGTATCTTCTCCATCAATCCCGCCTTTCGGCAAGGGAAGTCGGCAGGGTCCCATAGCACAGTTTTTACAACAGATACCCTGCATACCGATTGCACAGGGTTTCATGGTTACAGCACGATCAAATACTGTATCGATACCCAGTTTCTGCGCCCTGCGCAGCATATCCTGAGTTGCCGGCTCCATAGTCGCTTCCATTGGATCAGCGACTTTAGGGGCTTTTACTGCTTTTGCTTTTGTTGCTTCTGCCATTTGAGGTCCTCCTCATGGATTTATTTTAGACTATCAATTAGTTACGCTAATAACTACACCTCCGTACGTGATAAATTGATATCTTTTAAATTCTTTTATGCATTCGATTCAGCATTTCCATCATTTTTTCCAGCTGATCTTTCTGAACTGCTGCAGCAGTAACAGGTATGTCTTCGCCATCTTCAGACATCAGAGCAACATCTGATTTATGTTCTTTGGCACGTTTTTCTTTCAGGGCTCTTTCAGCAGCCTCACGCTCTGCCACTTCAGCTTTGCGGGCAGCCTCTTCAGCCTCAGCCTTGGCCTTGGCTTCTGCTTCCGCTTTAGCTTTTGCCTCCGCTTCTGCTTTTACTTTTGCCTCTTCTTTTGCCTTTGCATCAGCCTCTGCCTTAGCTTTAGCTTCCGCTTCCGCCTTGGCACTGGCCTCTGCTTCTGCCTTGGCCTTAACTTCAGGATCTACTTCCGGTTCGGCTTTCTTTTCTTCTTTTACTGCAGCTTTCGGAGCCGCAGCAGCTTTAGCGGCAGGTTTCGCAGCTTTTTTCTTCTTCGGTGCCGCGTCCTTTGCGGGAGCTGCTTTTTTAGCAGGAGCAGCTTTTTTCTCCTCTTCCTTGATAGTCAGATCAAGCTCAGGGGCAAGGGCAGCGAAATCTACTTCCACGTCACCAAGAACCTTTTTAATTCCCTCTACCTCTTCAACAGAAGTACCATCAGAAACACCATCAATAAACGCCTTGACCAGACGAATTGCTTCCGGATGCCTCATGATCATGATATTGGAGCCACTCATAAGATAAGAAACAGCACCGACCGCCTCCATCAAAATACCGCGTCTTTCAGGATCTCCGAGAACCGGAGCTTCCTCAACCGTCTGTTTGGCTTCCTTGCACTTCCATACCTCGTTACCGAGGTTATTGATCATGGGAAACTGCAGTTTGTCATCCCCCTGAAGCAGGGATGCCATGGCAAGTCTTTCCATAACGGAATAGGTATATTCCATACCATACCCAAGTCCACCAGTTGTCGGATCCACAAGAATTCGATCCATCGGCATACCAAGGTTTTCGAGCAGAATATTAACCTGTTTTGCCAGATTGACATCAATTGGAGAAGAAGAAATAAGGGTATGGCCATATCCCATGGCTGCAGCCCCGATTCCTTTGTAATTTTTCTCTTCAACCGGTCCAAGAACCAGGTTTCGGTCCTGACACTTCTCCGCTACTACCTTAAGAACCTGCTCATCTTTTTCAGGGTTGGCACACCCCCAGACAATAACAGGGACGCTTACGGCATCAAGAACCTTTTCAACAGTTTCAGCTGCAGACTCAGGGCTTGCATCCTTGTCGTTCGGATCAATGCTTTTCAACTGAACGACGATCGCATCTGCTCCAAATTCTTCGACACATTTTTTCGCCCATGCTGCCGGATCGGACATTACATCTTTAAAATGGGCCATAACAGGTTCCGGCCAATCCTCCGGTTCCATATCCCATATTTCCATTGCGACAATGGGCTTATTCGGCATATCCCCTTCAAAGGTATAAAAAGGGTAACATGTCTCACCGCCTACGGTAATGGCAGAATCTCCCTTACCTATGGTAATTTCCTTTATGCCGCCGGTATAGGATTCCTTCTTGATTTCAAATCCCACTTTTGCCTCCTTACTGGTGAGTATTTTTTCTCCAGAAGACTGATTTCAGACTACGAAATCGATCTCCCCTTTTCAAACTTGACCAAAGAACAAGAGGTACAAAATCAAATTATTTTTATATCTATTTTAAGCCGGCCTGTTACTGATGCCGGCGACTGTCCGCAGAACTACAATCTCTTTTTTCTCTCTTCCATCCTTTTCTTCAGTTTTGGAAATTTCTCAATTTCGGTGTGTGGCAGGAACATGGCGGCAACATAGTTGTCCATATAAGATGGTGTTTCAGACAACTCAAAATTTGTCATTTTTTTTGTCACTTCCACAACATCCTTTCTGATTCTGTTGGTCAGTGAACTCATCCTTGCTCCCATAAGAGAACCATTTCCGATAAACGTAACACAGTCGGGATCAATTTCCGGCAGCAGTCCTATTGTCATGGCCTTTTCAAGATCAATATAGCTGCCAAACCCACCTGCGAGTATGATATGCTCCACCATGTCCATAGTCAGACCTACCTCTTCAAGCAATGTCAGGCAACCACTGTAAATTGCTCCTTTAGCTCGAATGAGATTATCTATGTCCGGTTCGGTCAGGGCGATATCCCGATCAATCTGTGTCCGGTCCTTCCAGGCCAGCACATACTCCCACACATCATTTCTCTTCCTTATTCTCGGGGTGTCCAGATCTCGGTTAAATTTACCCCTGTTATTTATAACTCCCATCTCAAACATCACGGCAGTCATGGTAATCAGCCCTGAACCGCAAATACCTTTTGGACTGACATCACCAATGGTAAAGATCATCGGTTCATAGGTAACCGGGTCTATAGAAAAATCTTCTATGGCTCCCTTGGCGGCACGCATCCCAAACTCAATACCTCCACCTTCAAAAGCAGGCCCCGCAGAACAGGCAGTGCACGCCAACCAGTCCTTATTACCCACGACCAGTTCCGCATTGGTTCCGATATCCAGAAACAGGGTCAGTTCCTCATTCCTGTACATTCCAGAGCCCATGACACCGGCCACAATATCACCACCGACAAAACTTGAAACCTGAGGATAAACCAGCGCAATCACATGATCATTCAATTCAATCCCTACCGTCGCAGCCCTGAAGGGCGGATAGAGAGTCGCCGTGGGAACATATGGAGCACGGCGTATATTCCTTGGATCTACCGATAAAAACAGCTGGGTCATGGTTGTATTACCTGAAAAGGTAATAGTGGAAACAAAATCGGGATCTATGCCTGATTTTGTAACAATCCGCTTAAGAACACTGTTGATTGTTGCAACAACCACTTCCTGCAATTTATCAAGTCCACCCGGCTTTTCGGCATAAATAAGCCGGGTAATCACATCCTCGCCATAACTGATCTGGCCGTTGAAATCACCGGCTTCAGCAAGACATTCACCGGTGGTTAAGTTTATCAGCTGTCCATAAATCGTTGTAGTGCCAATATCAAGAGCGACACCATAGTTTTCGTCTTTGACATCTCCCCCCTGGATATCAAGAATCAGGGTTTTCCCATCATCTCTCACGGGACGAACCAGTGTCAATGTGAGCTTAAAATCATTTTCCCGCAAAACACCGGGAAGCTTTCTGATAACCGGAAGAGTAAGCTCAAGCTTATGCTCATTCGCCTGTACTTTCAGGAACTCAATAAGCCGTGTCACATCCGGCATATTGTTCTGGGGATCGGGAGGAGGCAACTCCAGATACACTTTCTCGACCGGAGGGATAAAAAGACCTTTTTCCTTGAGGCTCTCGAAATCAGGGTGTTGTATCTTGGCTGTCCTGCGAGGTGTTACCTGAGTAAGCATAACACTTTTATCTACACTGGATTCAAGGGGAATCCTGACCGTCACATCCCCGCTGACCTTCGTCAGACAGGCAAGGCGATACCCTTTTTCGATATCATCCTTGTCAAGCCTCTCAGATATCCCCCCTTCTACTCCCCCTTTTTCAACCAGAATTCTGCATTTTCCGCAGACGCCTTCCCCACCGCAGGAGGCGTTAATGTGAACACCCGCTTCAAGTGCAGCCCTGAGAAGACTTTCCCCCTCCGGTACTGTTATAACTCTGTCATGGGGAAGAAAGGTAACCCGACAATTGTCCATGCGATTTTCCTTTTGTCTATGATGCCTGGTGGATTTAATCTTTTTCTTTAATACATCAATAACACAACCCGGCAAAATACCTGCAGTTATACCCGATCAGAACAAAGTTTTGTCGTCGCCATGCAGCAAAAGAAAAACCGCCTTTACAAAACGTTCAACACAGGGCTCGGATACAACGGATAAATATATCATAAATAATTTCACTTACAACTTGTAATTGACAAAATTCCCTCTATAAGTACATCAATTGACGGCCAAACAACCATTCTTTTTTCTTCTAAAGGATATCATTAAATTTGATACATCCTTTACCGCACAAGGCTCCCCACGTTTTTTTATTGCATCACTTCCTTATCTACCGAGCGTTTGCTCAGTTTTTTGCCTTCTCTCATTTTCCAGAAAATTTATGACGCAGGAGGAACGAAATTTACAATATTTTTCCGGATTGAAACATTTCAGGCTTTTTTCACTTAAAAAAATCTGCTGTTTCGCGCAGAAATATGACGCCTGAATCTGTTTTTGTTTTTCACACTGTCCCACACTGTATCACCCTAATCACTTATATTTTCAGTAAATTTGACCCAAAATTCCATTCTCAGCAGTTATGAATCCCGCCTGTAAATTTACATGCAATTTCCCATGCAATACGGTCCGGATTATATCATTTCTTTCCCATTTTAACACCATTTTTCCATTGTTTCTGTTTCCGCAATTACCGAAAACACATATCACCTCTATTGGTAATACCTTTTTGATAAATTGTTATTCAACATGATATAAATGAATATATTTGCACCTATAATATTTTTATTTGACATGTATTTAAAAAGAATGTATTGGTATGACCATTATACCCAGTAAACAACACGGAAATCTACAGGCGAGGTCAACATGAAAAAAAGTCACCTGGAAGAACTCTCCACTATTTTTGAAAATGATGGAATCCTGCACCAACAGGAAGACATGATTGCTTACAGCTACGACGCGTCTCATATTGAAAAAACACCGGAAGCTGTTGTCTTTGCCACATCCACTGACCAGATCTGCAAACTCATGCAGTTTGCCTACAGGGAGGATATTCCGGTTACACCAAGGGGCCAGGGAAGTGGATTATCCGGAGGTTCTGTCCCCATTGAAAAAGGTATTGTCCTCGTTTTAGACCGAATGCGGAAAATGTTGGATTTTGATCCCGAAAATCGTCTTATTACAGTTGAAGCAGGCATGACAACCAGTGATATTGACCCTATAGTCGCCTCTGCAGATCTTTTTTACCCACCAGATCCCGGAAGTGTTACGTTTTCGACCATAGGAGGAAATATTGCTGAAAATGCCGGAGGCCTTCGCGGGTTAAAATACGGTGTCACTAAAGATTATGTAAAAATGCTGAAAGTAGTCCTGCCAAAAGGCGATATTGTCACCATCGGCAGCAAATGCGTCAAGCATGTGGCAGGCTTCAACCTTGAACCAATTTTTGTCGGTAGTGAAGGATTACTTGGAATCATAACTGAAGTGACCCTTGCCCTTCTCCCTATCCCCAAGCACCGGGAATCCGCCCTGGTGGTGTTTAATACCTTGAACGATGCAGCTCAATGTGTCTCAGACATAATTGCTTACGGTGTTACCCCCTCCACCATGGAATTCATGGACAAAACCACCATTAATGCTGTCCAGAATTTCAAAGACTGTAACCTGCCACGGGATGCCGAAGCAGTATTGCTCATAGAAACTGATGGCGAAAAAAATTCGGCGATTGGAGAAATGAAAAACATCAAGAAGGCAGCCGAAAAAAACAGCTTCAGGAGTTTTTCCCTTGCCGGAAATACGAAAGAGAGAGATCTCCTCTTTGAAGGGCGCCGAATCGCCCTCAATGCTTTGGCCAATGTAAAACCCAACCTCATTCTGGAAGATGCAACCGTTGTCCGGTCAAAACTGCCTGACATGGTCAGGGGAATCTGCGAGATAGCAACAAAATACAATCTCATGGTCGGTATTTTCGGCCATGCTGGAGATGGTAATCTACATCCGACATTTCTTATTGATAAAAATGACACAGATGAAATGAAGCGAACCGAAAAAGCAGTCAAAGAACTTTTCAGACTGGCTATTGACCTCGAAGGGACAATTTCAGGTGAACATGGCATTGGTTTGGAAAAAAAGCCTTTTCTCGAGGACCAGATCGGCTCTGCTGGAATTCAGTTGTTATGTGACATCAAAAGGACGTTTGATCCAAAAAATCTCCTGAACCCAGGAAAAATGTTTGATTTTCCAAATTCAACTTCCAATTAATAATCCCGGGGAATAAATAATGATGGTTCAGAGACAGCGGGAACAGGCAGAAACCCATCTCCTCCGTGCGGCTCAGGAATTCCAGAAGTGCATGCAGTGTGGAAAATGCAGAAGTGTCTGTCCGGTCTTCAAGGAAATTGGCAATGAACTCTACGTCGCCAGGGGCAAAAACAAACTTGCCGAAAAAATAGTCTCCGGAGATCTGCAGATTACCTCGAGAGTCAAAGACGCGATCAATGAATGCCTCAACTGCAAGACCTGTTCGGCAAACTGCCCGGCAGGAGTCAGTCCCGAGCACGTCGTTCTCCGCCTTCGCTGGTATATTACTACCCGCGAAGGACTGGGTCTGTTCAAGGCACTGGTCTTTCGTCAACTTCTCTGGAGAAAATGGCCGATTATCGCTGGAGCCGTTTTCATCGGTTTTGTGCAGAGGATTCTACTTGATATCGGTCCCCAAAATCCTGTTCGGCACCTGTTCCCCCTGTTCGGCTTTTCAAAACGCCGCAACTTTCCAAGGTTAGCTCTTCGTCCCGCCCAAAGTCTTTACCCGGAAGTCATTCCATCGAAAAAGGGTACACCTGTTAAACGAATAGGATATTTTACAGGATGTGCCGGTAACCTCATTTATACAAATGTAGTGAAATCTGTTGTCGATATACTTACCGGTTACGGCTATGATGTAGTCATTCCCAAGGACCAGAAGTGCAGTGGAACCCCGGTCCTTGCCAATGGCGATTACGAGGGAGCCGCTAACCTTATGGAACACAATTTCAATCTCTTCAGACGCTATGACCTGGACGCCATAGTAGTTTCCTGCTCATCCTGCGGGCTGGCCCTGAAAAAAGAAATAAAGCTTTTTATTGACAATTGTGACGAATTAAGGGAATTCTGCGACAAAATCTACGATATCAACGAATTTCTGGAAAAGGAAGTACAGTTCGGCCCGAATGATCTTGGCAGGTTGCCCTACAGGGTAACATATCATGATCCCTGCCATTTGAACCGGGGGCAGGATGTCAGAAAAGAACCCAGATCCCTGCTCATGAAAATCCCCGGATTGATATTCAAGGAAATGCAAGATGCTGCAGTCTGCTGCGGCAGTGCCGGAAGCTACTGTCTGACCCATTATGAAACAGCAATACAAATCAACAACCATAAAATCAAAAATATTCAAAAAGAGTATGTCGAGTATGTCGCCACTGCCTGCCCCACATGTATCATGCATATCCAGGATAATCTCCTCCAGCACCATTCAGGAGAAAAAGCCCGTTTTGTCGTGGAAATTCTCGCAGATTCTCTCAGGAAGGCCGGTACAATCTGAAGTTGTTTTCAGCAATCCTTAATCGGACCGGGCTCCCACAGACAATCACATGATTGGCAGGAATTCAGGAACTGGAGTAGCTTTTTTCAATGGATTTTACCACCTCACCAGCCGGCAAGGATGCTCCCCTCGAAAAGACCATAAAAAGAATTACCGATACACTTAACCAATTCGACTTTCTCCCAGAAACGGCGCACTGGCTCAACCCGGCCCCCGCTGCTGGTCAGTCCATCTGCGCCTGAAAAATGCACCTTTTCTCTATACCAATGGTAAGGGGATTTCCAGACAGGCAGCCCTGGCCAGCGGGCTTGGTGAATTTGTGGAAAGACTGGCAACAGGCTTCTTTTTCGAGAATTATTTTCTTGAAGGCATGATTAATAACAGTCAATATCTCCATTTTCCTGATGAAATATGGCTACCATCCTTCAGCAGAAAAGATGAGCAGCTGCTCACGAAAAAATTACTGAATTATTATGATCCAAATGGAGATTTAGAGGAACAGCATCTCCTGGAACAGAACACAACTGATTCCGGAAAAGGTATCTGCTGTCTGCCGTTTATTAACCTGGAAAAGAAGGAAACCGTCAATTTTCCTGTTGCCCTGCTCTACAATCTCTATGTCAGTAACGGTATGGCGGCAGGAAACAGCCGGAATGAATGTTTCTGTCAAGCTCTTTGCGAGATAATTGAAAGACATGTGAAACAACGGGTCATTGCCAAAGGATTAACCCTTCCGAATATTCCAACCCATTTTCTTGAACGTTCCCCTGCCACCAAAAAGATACTGGAAAAACTCAAGCACCATGGATACATGGTGATCGTAAAAGACAGTTCTCTTGGGGGCTGCTTCCCGGTCATCTGCGTTCTTCTCATCCATCCTGAAAGTGGAAGTACATTTGCATCATTCGGTGCAAGTCTTCGTTTTGAGGTCGCAATCGAACGCACCCTGACAGAACTGCTCCAAGGACGAAAACTGGCCCATCTCTCCCATTTCCAACCACCAGTGTATGACCTGTCCCTCACGGCAGACAGTTATAATATTGAAAGCCATTTTATTAATTCAGATGGCCTGCTGCCCTGGCAGATGCTTAGAGACAACGCTGAATATACTTTTTCACCCTGGGATTTCTCCGGAACCACTGCTGAAGAACTGCGCCAGCTCAAAACGCTTATACTTTCCTCCGGATTTTCAATCTACTATAGAGAATATAACCAATTCGGAATAGATACCTGCAGAATTATTGTTCCAGGGATGTCGGAGATTTATCCGGTGGATGATCTGGTCTGGAACAACAAAAATAAAACGGCAGTTTTGCGTCGGCTGCTTCTTCAGCTACCTCAGCTCAACGAAGGGGATCTGCTTTTTCTTCTCCATCAACTGGATGAAAACACCTCGGATCCACATCTGTTGATACCTGATCTTATCGGTGTGCTTTTTGAAAAAGACAATCCATGGAACAATCTCTGCGTCGGCGAACTCAGGGCACATATTCTCCTGGCACTGCATAACCATCAGCATGCCGCTGAATCATGCCTCTGGTGCCTGGAGTATGCCCCTCTCTCTCAACAGAGAAAGCTGCTTTTCCGGGCAATCCTTACACTCCTTGAATGCCGACTGGCTGAAGAAAAATATCAGGATTACGAAAAATGTCATATCTCCTTTTTTCCAAAGGAGATATACCGTCAGGCAAAAAAAATGACAGCCGGAAAAAACAGGTTTTCATGGTTGCCGTTCGCCTCCACATGGCGGGAGCTTTCAGAAAAGCACAACAGCCTGCTGACCCTTTACGAGCGATTCAGGGAAACTGCAACGACGACCTGATCAAAGGTCACCCATCACGGGCAGACTTCCTCTCCTGTTAACACAGCTTTTGACGCTCGTGCGATGGCCAGCTCTTCATTGGTGGGTATTCCCCACACCTGAACCCTGCTGCTGTCGCTGCTGAGCAGGACGGGTTCCCTGACTCTTTGATCGTTTCTTTGAGAATCGAGTTCAACACCGAAATGTTCCATTTTTTCAAGACTTTTTGCCCGGACAATACTGTCATTCTCCCCTATGCCTGCTGTAAAAACAATGGCATCTACCCTGCCCAGCACAGCCATGAACGCACCGATATATTTACGGTTTCGATAGGTCTGGACCTCGAGTGCCAGACGCGCCCTCTTGTTTCCCACCGCAATCTGCTCATGAATATCACGCATATCATTCATTCCGCAGAGCCCTTTCAGACCTGATTCCTTATTGAGCATGTCATCAATTCGCTTTATATCCATGCCGCAGTTTCTGGCAAGGAAAAAATGTAAGGCGGGATCGACATCACCGCTCCGGGTTCCCATGACCAGTCCCTCCAGGGGTGTAAGACCAAGAGAGGTATCGACACTCAGGCCTCTTTCAATTGCGCACATGGAACAGCCGTTCCCCAGGTGAACAGTTATCAGGTTGAGTTCTGTCAGCGATCTTTTCATCTGTTTTGCACATTCCTGTGCCACATACTGGTGAGAAGTGCCATGAAAACCGTAACGCCGGATTTTTTCTTTTTCGTAAAGCTCACTCGGCAACGCATAATGATATGCTTTTGGTGGAATGGTTTGGTGAAAAGCAGTATCAAAAACCGCAATCTGTTTTACCCCTGGAAAAAGTTCACCGGCCACTCTGATTCCATCGAGATTCGCAGGATTATGCAGGGGAGCAAGGGCCACATTATTCTCTATGGCCTCTAGAACTTCTGCTGTAATTAACGTCGGACTATGAAATTCCTCTCCTCCGTGCACAACCCTGTGACCGATAGCCTCAATACTGTCTTTTCCGGAAATCACTCCGCTTGCTGGATCAGTCAGGACGTCAACCACCAGCCGCATTCCCTTACTGTGGTCCTCAACCTTCTCCGACCTCTCCACTTTCGCCTTCAAACCTGTTTCGGGCCTCAACGTACAGGAAACGACACCCTTTTCCTCTCCTATTCTCTCCACAAGTCCCGAAGCGAGCACTTTTTCCCCACCCATATCTATGAGCTGGAATTTAATAGAAGAACTTCCTGAATTTACAATAAGTATTTTCACTGCGACCTCTTTTGATCAACTGAGATTATGAATATTCAATTTTTCATTTCACAGACATACATGAAAAAATCACAAAACCCTCGCGGATTGAAGTATTACCATACCCGGCAGGCAAGACCCATTCTTTTTATTGATTTATGATTTCAGTAAATTGGAAGGAAAGAAAAACGTGGATGGTGCTATAAAAGTTCAGATCTGTTTCTCGCCGACTTTTCCATCAAGCGATGAAGACAACTCACGTAGATCTTATTCTGGAAAGGTTTTGAAAGATGATCCACATAGGGATCACTGCTCTGAAGTTCTTTTGTCGACTCCAGAAATTCAATATTGCCGGAACTGAACAGTACAGGAATATTTTGATCCATTTTCCGGATATGATTGTAAACGTTCATGCCGGTAATTTCTCCGGGGAGTACATAATCCAGGCTGACACAGTCATAATTGTTGTTATTGAACAACTCTATAGCCTTCTCTCCATTACTGGCAATATCTACTTTATGGTTACAGGGATCTCCCGTTAACAGACGATACTGCACCTCGGAAATAGCCTGTTCATCTTCCACCAGGAGAATACGTTGATTGAACAAATTAACCTCTTTCTGAATTTCCTCTTTTTCTTCCGGGGTCAGTTCCTTTTCCCTTACCGGCAATTTGATGGTGAACTTAACTCCACAGCCGAATTCAGACTCAACCTCAATCGTCCCCCTGTGCTGTTCAATATATTTTTTTACATTTGCCATCCCATAGCCGGTTCCCTTTACACCTTCCCGATAGGAACCGGTTACATCTTTTGTCCCTTTCAGGGTAAATGAAGGATCATAAATTCGATCAAGATACTCACTGGGAATGCCACAACCGTTATCTTCAATTTCAATTCGAATACTGTTCTCTGCACAGGAAGTTCGAAGAATAATTCTGGGTTCAGTCTCAAGTGTTAATGCATGAATTGAATTGAGAATCATATTCACAAGAGCATGTTCGATCATCCCTGGATCAGCAAGCAGTTCAGGCATATCATATTGATCATCCCGAATAATCTCTATTCCCTCCAGATCTTTTTTTAAGAGACTCAATACAAGATCGATTTTTTCGCTGACCCTGAAAAACTCCTGCTTCGGTTCCTGATCTCTTGCAAAAGCAACAAGATTTCTTGTCAGATTTTTTCCGCGAAGTGTCTGCTCAAATATTAACTCCAGAGTTTTTTTGATTCGTTCATCTTTGCATTCAAGGAGAGAAAGCTCAGTATTGCCCATGATTACTCCTAAAATATTGTTGAAATCATGGGCCATTTTGCCAGCAATCTGTCCGACCAGTGCCAGTTTTTCATGTTCGGCAGCTATATTGAGAGCTGCCATTTTCTCACTTTCAATTTTTTTCAATTCAGTAATATCATGAACAACTATCCTGGCTCCCGTTACTTTTTTTCCCTGATAACTAAAATCTGTATTTATCACTACATTTATTTCCTCACCATCTTTCTTGAGAATTATATATTCTGCTTTATCTCCGGGAACCTCACCTGAAGCAAATTTTCCGAATTCTTTCAAAAAAGACTCTGCGCTTTTTTCATGCAACAGCCTTCGGGCATCCATCGTTAACAATTCTTCTTCAGTATACCCTGTAAATCTGCACATTTGTTCATTAACACGGGTAAATTTTCCTTGAGCAAAATCCAACTCACACATACCGGCAGGAGCATTATTGAACAAATACCTGTATCGTTTTTCACTCTCTTTGAGAGCTTCTTCCGTTCTTTTTCGCTCAATGGCTATCGCCATCTGATCCGATACAAGTGACAAAACCTTTAAATCTTCTTCATTGTAGAGAAACGGGTCGGTATAACTCTGGACGGCGACAACGCCGATGACCTCATTATGAATAACAAGTGGTGCACCCATCCAAATCAGGGGAACTGTTCCGACAATTCGATTCGCAGCACCTCTTGATGCAAGTTCCAGTTCTTTAAAAAGTATCGGCTTACCTCTGAACAGGACTTCACCCGTCAGTGTTTTCTCAGGTGCGAAATCAAGAATAGGAGAACTGTCTTCATCCATTGTATCAACAGAATAAGGGAAATGGAGCATTTTTTTCTTATTATCAACAAGTGCAATAAAAAAATTGGTGACGTCAATGATGGTTCCCAATGATTTGTGAATCGATTTGTAAAGCTCATCAAGATCACCCGCTGTATTAACCGCATTTGAGATGGCAAACAGAGTTGAGATAGTTTTTTCGGATCTTCTCTGCCGGGTGATATCCCTGACTATCCCGCACAGCCCTGTAATGTTATCCTTTTCATTTCCAACAGGAACTTTGATAGTATGAAAAAAACGAACGTCTCCATTAATCTTTTTTTCAAGAAAATCTTCAACCGTCTCGCCCCTGAGAACCTGTCGATCAATTTTCAAGTTTTTTTCACTTTCGTCGGGTCTTAATAATTCTTCATCAGTCCTGCCGATAATATCCTCTTCACTTTTCCCAAAAAGTCGAGCAAAGGCTGGATTTATTTTCTGATAGCGGCAATGGGTATTTTTAATAAAAATTGCATCCTGTGCAGTATTGAAAATTGTTGAAAGCAGTTCCTCACTTTTCCGCAATGATTCCTCGGTGTGTCTTATGGGATCAAGGTTAATATCAAGACAGAACATTTCCTTGCCTCTTGAGGTTTCAAGGAGCACATGGGAAGAATAGACGGGAACAATATTTCCATTTTTGTCAATGAGTTCCAGTTCTCCATCGGGAACCTCTTCACCATATTCAACCCATCGGTCAACCGCTTCAATAACAATTTCGCGCATTGGCTCCGGGATAATAAGATTCTCAAGTTTGGCACCAAGTGCCTCTTCTTCAGAATACCCATAAAGCGCTGTGCTGGCCTTATTCCAGAAGATCACCGTTCTATTCTCATCATATCCCTGAATAGAGATTCCTGAAACATTCTCAATGAGTTGACGAAAACGTTGTTCATTGATACGAAATGCATTGCTCTGCAATTCCCTGAGATAATCCTTCTGCGCAACTTTTCTATTGATATAATGCTGGATCAAAAAACAGATCGCCGTAATAAAGACACTGCCTGCAACCAAAAGAGTACATTTCAACCATATCGGCAGTGCCATAGATGCACTTGCCTGAAAAGATTCACCATACAGTGGACAGGGAACAGACACCATCAACCATGCAGGCAGCATTATAAGTAAAATCTGCGTAATTACTCTTCTCAACATTTCTAAAACATATCCTCTTCACAGAATGAATACTGATACTTCGTAGGAAAATCTCCATGTGTGGTGCGGGATAATCTTTATTATAGCGGAATGTTCTGAGAAACTTCAAATTCTTTAACCTGAATCCTGCAGGCAAAAGAAAATAAAACAATCATTTCACCCGAATAATGAGTAAACCTGATTACTCATGTCATGTACAATCTCTTGATATGATAAGAAGAGTTATATTTTTCATTTCCCGAGGTGTGCATAACTCAGCTCAGCTCTTATGAGTCTGGATAAGCAGGCACATCAACAACCTGGCTCAAGTTTCATGGATAATCAGAAATTATTGATTGTCCGTCCTGCAAATCGGGAGCATAAAAACTGTCATTGCCACATTAATTTTTGGAAAAAGGCACAATTAGTGGTAATAAGACCATTTTGGATTCACCTCATTAAACTTGATACGATTTACTAAAAATGTACAAAACTGATTTTCGAGAAATTCCATATAATTTTACTTCTGCAGATGACAGGCTCATCGTCAATCTTCTCTTTGGCAACAAAGTTTGGGAAGACCTGGAAGAACTGAGGAGCCAACGAATAACCGGTCGCTCAGCCCGACTGGTCATGCGATTCATGGGAGATCTTTTTATCCTGCATCGTAATCCTTTTCTGTATCAGGAACTGATTGATTCCCAAAAACGACGGGAGCATTTTTTAAAAACTGCCGAAGAAGATCTTTCCATTATAGAAACCGCTGCAAATAGGTTTCATTTCAATGAAAATCGATGCAAAAAAGTATTGCGGCTGGTTGAACTCTGTCGAAACCGGCTGCACCAGTTAAAAAAAGAAATTCGAATAACTAACAGCAGACGCCGAACTATTCTGAAATCTCTCGCACCGATAATTGGAAAGGAAAATATTCATTTTGACCCCTTCACCCTGATCAGTCACGCTACCGATGCAACAGACTGGCGCCTCTACCTTCCCTTTGCGGTCCTACGTCCCACATCGGAACAACAGGTGCCGTCCCTGATGAAAGCTGTTGTTGCTCTGGGCCTGCGGATAATTCCCCGCGGTGGTGGAACAGGACTGACCGGCGGCAGTGTCCCGGTAACTGACAACTGCGTTATGATCAATACAGAAAAACTTACACGGATTGACAAAATAACTACGCGGTCTTTTCCCCACCTGGGAAATAACGGAAAAGTATCTGTCATTCGGGTGGAATCCGGTGTGGTGACTGCCGATGTCATGAAACAGGCTTCAGCTGAAAATCTCGTGTTTGCAACCGATCCCACCTCTGCATGGGCATCCACCATAGGAGGAAATATTGCAGAAAACGCAGGAGGAAAAACGGCAGTGTTATGGGGTACAGCCATCGATAATATCCTTTCCTTTAATATCGCAATGGTTTCAGGTGAACTGTTTACAGTAAAGCGATTTAGTCATCCCATGCGAAAAATTCTGCCGGAGGACAGGGTTCAATTCCACGTCTATGGATCCAGTGGCCAACTCGTAAAAAAAGTAAACCTTTCGGGAAGAGAAATCAGAAAGCCGGGCCTGTGGAAAGACATTACCAACAAAGCTCTCAAAGGACTGCCTGGATTACAGAAAGAGGGAACTGACGGGGTTATCACATCAGCAGAATTTGTCCTCTATCCCGCATACCATGAAAAACTTACCTTCTGCCTTGAATTTTATGGCCAGGATATGGACGAAGCCAGTCATGTTATCGTCGCTATTTCGGATACCTTCAAAGACCGGGGCAAAGAAGCGCTTATTGCACTGGAACACTTTGACGAAGAATATATCAAAGCCATACAGTACAAATCAAAAGCAGCACGCTCCACTCACCCCAAGGCCGTTCTCCTGATAGACATGGTCGGACATACCGCAGACCAGGTTCTTAACGGGAAAAAAACACTGGAAGAACTCCTCATTCCATATAAAAATACCGAACTTTTTACAGCCCAGGACAGTGATGAAGCAGAGAGATTCTGGCGGGATCGTAAGCGGCTTGGCGCAATTGCGGCAAGGACCAACGCTTTTAAACTCAATGAAGATATAGTTCTTCCCCTTCATGCTCTCGCCGAGTTTACACGTTTCGTTGACCAATACAATATCGACGAGGATATCTACAACAAGAAACAGGTCATTCACCATATCTCTGAATATCTCAGAACAGCTGAACCCATAGAAGATCCAGACTGGCTTGAAGCAAAAATACCCAAAGCAGACGAACTGTGCGGGAAGACACTCGAAAAGCTGGATTTAAAACCAACGGAGACAACGGACCCAACCCGCCATGACATTTACCTGAAAAATCTGATGGATGATCTGCTCAAACTGTTCAGCGGATACCATAAGGTCAGTGAAAATATCCGTAAAATTCATGACGATGTCCGTTCAAAAAAAATCGTCATCGCAACTCACATGCATGCCGGTGACGGAAACAGTCATGTCAACATCCCTGTTTTTTCAAATGACCGGGGAATGATGAAACGAGCAGAAAAAACTGCTGAAGATGTCATGAAAAAGGCGGTTGAACTGGGAGGCGTCGTCAGTGGTGAACATGGCATCGGCATTACCAAGATGAAATTCCTGGACAAAAATCTGCTGGACGATCTCAACCGCTATCGACAGGAAATTGATCCAGTCGGTGTCATGAATCCTGGAATGCTGAAAGATCCTGAGATCATCAACAAGGTCTTCACCCCATCATTCAACCTGCTGGAACTGGAGGCAAAAATTCTGCAGTACAAGTCTCTTGCAACACTTTCCTCCATGATTTCCAAATGTGTCCGTTGCGGTAAATGCATGCCGGTCTGTTGCGTCTATTACCCGGAATCAAACATTTTTTTCCACCCGAGAAACAAAAACATGGTCATAGGCTCCCTTATAGAGGCATTGCTCTATGATATGCAACGTTCCCATCATCCACGGTTTAACCAGTTGAAAAACCTTGAAGAAATTGCAGACCACTGCACCATGTGCGGGAAATGCCTTGCCCCGTGTCCCGTAGACATTGATACGGCAGAAGTTTCCATACTTGAAAGAGATATTCTCTGCGATCTGGGATACAAACACACTGCTCCGGCAACGGCCCTTTCTCTTCAATACCTGCAGAACAGAAATCCTGTATTGAACCAGGTTTTTAGAAAAGTGGTCATGGAATGGGGTTCAGCTCTGCAGAGAACAGGTACAAGACTGCTTACAAAAAGTCCTGAAAAAATAAGAAGCAATACGTCAAAACTGCTTACAATGCTGAAATCACCAATGATGGAAGTATCCGACAAAACCATGCGTTCAATGCTCCCCCTGTGTGCGGAAAATGAAGCCCTGGCCCTCAAACCAACCGGAGATTTTGAAAGAACGGTTTTTTACTTTCCTGGTTGTGGGTCTGAAAGAATGTATGGTGATATCGGTCTGGCCTCCCTGTATCTTCTCATGAAATCTGCAACCAGGATTATTATTCCACCACCATTTCTCTGTTGTGGTTTTCCAGCAAAGGTTAATGCAAAAAAGAAAATACACACGGAAATATCCCTCAGAGATACCATAGTCCTCAGTCAAATCCGGGAGATGCTTGGATATATCTCCTTTGACGCTTTTCTTGTGAGTTGCGGTACCTGCCGGGAATCACTGAATGAAATTGGTTGTGAAGAGATTTTTTCCTGTCAGGTCATGGATATCAGCAGATACATTCTGGAAACAGGTCTTCATGACTTTACAAAAGAAAAAACCAAATCCCTTCTCTACCATACTCCGTGCCATGATTCGTTTGACGGGGATGGGGCACAACTTCTCCATCAGATCACCGACAATGTTCATGAAGTTCCCCATTGCTGCTCTGAGGCCGGAACCATGGCTATTTCACGACCGGACATCTCCCACGGCATGCTTTTGCGCAAACGGTCATCAATTGAAAAAGTGTTAAAAAACACTGCCGGCACCACTATCGCTACCAACTGTCCATCCTGCCTGTCCGGCCTTGGTCGCAACCGTGACCTGGGATTTACACCGAAACACATGGCCGTTCTTCTGGCAGAGAAAATCGGTGGAAACGCATGGAAACAGGAGCTTACGGGACTGCTCTATTCTGCTGAAAAAGTGACTTTTTAACCCTTGCGAAAACTGCCTATCTGCTGCCTGAGAAGATCGATATGCAGTCGCAGATTATAGAGTTCCTGGGCATAGGACAGAGGCACTTCCACCTGACGTGCTTCATGTTCCATTGCGTCAAGATTTTTCCGGGCCTCGGCAATGATTTCCGGTGTCGGATTTTTATTCACATACTGATCCAGATCGTGAAGTTCATCATACCATCGATATATTTTTGAACGCATCCGCCAACGGTATGTGGGAGGAAGCACCTTCATGAGTGGAATGACCAGCGCAATAAGCGGCAGGATCATCACCTTCAATCGGTCGACCAGGGAGGCTGCCCAGAAAGGCAGAAATCTCCGAAGAAACGGGGGACCGTTTTTATAAAATCTTCCGGCTTCCCGGCTGAGGGGAAAATCCAGATATTCCGGAGAAGGGTACTCTTTCCCTTTCCCGAGAAGATTCCCCTGTCCATGTATTCTCGAAGCGATCTGCATAAAAAGATCAACAAAGGCAGGGTGCAGCTTGTCACCTGCAACCAGTGTCGCAGCAGGAGCCACAAGATGAATATCAGTTTTCGGAACATTTTCTCCCATATCAATAACACCTTCAGGCAAAATAACATGGGTGAGAAATTTATGAAGCCTTGTATAGGCTTCAGCTCTCCGAACGTTGAAAAGCTTTACAACGGGATCGCGAAGCAGTTTTTCCACCAGGGAAGCTCCGGCACCCGCCACAATGCACAACACGTCTACCTGTCCATCATGTAAGGCCGAAACGCCTTCTTCTCCCCGAGAGAAACAAGAGTCACCTGGCCCCTGTCCAGCTGATTATCGACCAGTATCTGGGAGACAATTTTCCTGGTACCACTTCCCGGAAGACCTGCACCAATCCTCAGTCCCTGCAACTCTGAGAGAAGATGAATCTTGAGATCTTTTTTGAGAAAAATCCAGAGAGGTTCCACATAGAGGCTCCCCAGGCCGTGTAATCCGGGATAATCCTCACGTTTACCCACCCCCCCTGGACGAAGGCAATTTCCACCCGTCCCTCCTTCAGGAGCTTGAGATTTTCAACTGAACCGGAAGTCTCAACTATCTGAAGATCAATACCCTCCCTGGCAAAAAATGTTTTGTATTCACTGGCATATTTGAAATAAGCTCCATTTTTCCCGGCGGTTGCTATTTTCAAACTGTGCGGAGGGGCTGGTTCTACAAACTGGTAAGCAACAATAATACTCATACCGACAAGGAAAATTCCTAAACCATATACTCTGGCCAGCGTTCGTAACGTCCTTGTTTTCCTCAGGATTATATTTCGATTTTTCTTTTTCATACGATAATGAATTTACCGAGCCTTTGATGGATCCGATTGATTATGAAAAGAGGTGAAAACAATGGTTCCCACCCTGCCCAGTTTCTGATTTGTTGGTCAAATTCCAATCTATAGGGATTTTACACAAAATAATGAACCAAACACCCTGGAGAGGGAACAATATTACATTGAGGAAATTGTTTTTGCCATAATTGAGATATATTTCTGTTCCAGGGTATTACAATCAATAAATTTCACCTGCGGTAAAAAGACTTGGCGCAGCACAGTTTACGGATTAAAAAGGGAGGTGCTGGAAACACCTCCGACAGAAAATATTTCCAGTTGTTTTTCAATACATCCGTACCGTGAAAGGGATTGAATTCCCATTCTTGAGTGTGGTATCATTTTTTATACCTGAAGAAAATAACGCTTTATCTGGGAGGCCATCCGAGAATAGGCATTTCGTTCAAAATCGATGATTTTTCGAAAAAACACTACAGGCATACAGTTGATATTCCAATGATATTTTTTTGACAAATCTGAAGAGTTTGGGCAAAAATTCATTCTCGAACAGCCTCCTAACTGGTGAGTGAACCTGGTTTCTTAATTCAAGCACAATATATTGATATGAAAAAAGTTATCTTTGTCATTTTCTGAGGTGCAGAATTTGAGTGATCTTGTCCACTTAATTAATTATTTACTCGGGGAAACTACCTGAAAACAGGTTTTTCCGAACAGCCACACAGTGTGGAAATGAAATTATTTCTGGAGTAACTCAATGAGACCTTTGCTGTTTTTCTTTCTTACCATCATTCTTTTTTCTTCTCAGCCCCTGTCTGCCGGACAATCCATAAAAACCGCAGGGGAAAAAACCGTTGTGGTTGAAGGTTTCGGCAGTTCAAAACAGGAAGCTCTTCTTCAGGCCAAACGTGCCGCTGTTGAGGAAGGTATCGGTGTAATGCTTTCATCGCAGACGGAAGTGGAAAATTTTGTCCTGAAAAAAGACAAGATTATCACCCAGAGTTTTGGAGCTGTGACAAAATACACACTTCTCAAGGAGAACCATAAAGATGACACATGGCAAGTTAAAATAAGAGCAACTGTATCCCTGGACAGTATCAAAGCCAACTTGATGGCTTTGAAAATACTCCTTATCTCCATGGATAAACCGCGTATGATGGTTCTTATCCAGGAAGACAACGGAAAAAACAGTGAAAGTGCGATAGTTGACTACCTGAGAAATAAAAAATTCGATCTGGTCGATCCTGCCCAGTCTGCAGCTCTCATGAATAAAAAAGACCCTTTTATTCTCAGGGCCCTGCAGGGTGATCCGGTTGCCGCCGCCAGACTTGGAGCTGAAAATGGCGCGGAATATATCCTGGTTGGCAAGGTAAGAAAATCGTTGATGACAAATAAACTGCTCAATACGACTGGTATGAAATCCGGCCAGGCCAGCCTCACGGTTAAAGTTGTGAACTGCTCAAATGGCAGGATAGTAACAAGCAAATCAGCAACAGGTGCCGCTGTCCATGTAGCTGAGGAAATAGCCACTGGTAAAGCCGCAGAAAAAGCGGCAGAAAATCTCATGGACAACGCCCTTTTTGAATCAATTGTTGCGTCCTTCCAGGACACTGTGAACAATGGTGCGGACTTTGAGGTAACAATTTCCGGTGTTAATAATTACAGATTACAAAAACAGATCACCAGGCAACTTAAGGAATTAAAAAATGTAGTGTCCGTTACCAAAAGAAATTTCGGCGGGGGTAAACTTTCCCTGGCTGTAACGTATAAAGGCACGGCGGACGGTTTCTGTGACAAGGTCGACAGTTCAAGTATTGGTCAGAGTTCGCTGATGGTAACCGGTGTTACCGGTAACAGGATAACCATGAATCTGGAATCCAGGTGACGAAACTTGAATCCTGAGTTTTATTTGGAAATCCCACAGCAAAGGGTTTTTTTGCCATAGTCGGATTTTCATTACTCTGTTATTGCTGAGCCTTAAGGTCCGGCCATGCCGGTTTGTAAATATATACTGCAAAAAGAATTATCCGGAGGAAAAATGAAATCGTTTACTACATGGTTTGTTACATTCTGTCTGCTTTTACTGCTTCCATTGAATGTGTCAGCTGATTTTAAAAAAACCAAGATCGCCGTACTCGATTTTCAACTCCAGGGAGACAGCTTTGAAAACAAGGATCTTGGCGCCATTGTTGCAGAATGGTTTATCACTTCCATGGTTAAAGAGGGACGATTTGATGTGGTTGAACGGAGATTACTGCAGAAAATCATCAGTGAACAGAAGCTGGCCATGACCGGTCTGATTGACACTTCAAGCGCCACACAGCTCGGTAAACTGCTGGGTGTAAAGGTTATTATCTCCGGCTCTGTGATGAAATTGAGAAACATGGTGGAAATTAATGCCAGAATAATTGATGTTGAAAGTGCATCAATCATAGCCGCGGAAAATGTCAGAAGTTCGACAAGTGACAACCTGCAGGATCTTGTCATTGAAATGTCAAAGAAGATAATTAAAAATTTTCCCCTTGAAGGTTATATTGTCAATCGAAATGGAGAAATAATTACCCTGGATCTGGGAATTCGCACCGGAGTCAAACCTGGCATGAAATTCATTGTTTTCAAGGAAGGTCAGGTTATCAAACACCCGAAAACCGGTGAAGTTCTTGATGTCGAACGTATCGAAACCGGCCTAGTAACCATCACGGAGGTCCGAAAAAAAATATGCAAAGCCAGAATTAATGAGGAAAAAAGTCCCGGCTCCATTGAATATGGTCAACTGGTTAAAAGTGTTATCGAACAACAGCCGGAGAAACCACGACTCTACATTGCCACAATTCCTGAAAACTGCCGAATCCGTATCCTCAATATCGGACCGCGCTATACGCAGGGAATGATCCTTCAACCCGGAACCTACCATGTGGAGGTTTCGGCAAGCGGCTACAAAAAACAAACCCGATGGATTACAGTGGACCCCGGCCAGGAAAAGCATATCACCGTGATCCTCCAGCCTTATGCCCAGACAGCGTTTGAACCTGAAGCTGTCCCAACAGAATCGTTACCGCAACCTTCCCCGCAAAACCGATCCTCCCTTTCACGCCAGGAGGCCAAATATGTTAAAATGCTTCGTTCAAACAGCCTGCGGTCCAAAAGGGATGCTGCCAAACGAATAACACGGGCTGCACTTTCAAATACCGCTGTTCTTGACGTCGTTGAAAACGAACTCATGAAAGGCTATAGCGTCAATCTTTCAAATAGATCCCACGTGGACACAATGGCATGGCTCTGCAAGGCACTCGGGGCCTCAGGTGTACAGAAATACAGATATTCGTTAAAAAAAGTCGTCAGGAATACGTCCAGCAGGAAATTACGGGGATACTGCAGAAAAAGTCTTAATAATCTGTAGAGAGCCTTGAAGTACAGCCCGCATTTTTCATCAAATGCGGGCTGTACTTTTCTTTTTCCGTTGCCGGTTAACCTTCCGGCTCAGCATACCTTCCTCGCTACCGGTTTTTACAGAATCTGACTAAGAAACAGTTGTGTCCGCTCATGTTGAGGATTGTCAAAAAAGGCATTTGGTTCATTTTCTTCTACGATTTCACCATAATCCATAAAAATGACCCTATCCGCAACAGTCTTTGCAAAACCCATTTCATGGGTAACAACTATCATGGTCATCCCTTCCTTTGCCAGGTCAACCATGACATCAAGCACTTCCTTGATCATCTCGGGGTCCAGAGCAGAAGTCGGCTCATCAAACAACATTATTTCCGGTTTCATACAAAGACTTCTGGCAATAGCTACCCGCTGCTGCTGCCCGCCGGAGATCTGTCCCGGATATTTATTGGCCTGTTCCGGAATTCGCACTATTTCCAGATAATGCATAGCCAGCTCTTCTGCCTCTTTTTTTGGCATTTTGCGCACCCAGATCGGTCCAAGTGTCAAATTATCCAAAATGGTCAGATGGGGGAAAAGGTTGAAATGCTGAAAAACCATGCCTACCTCGGCCCGGACTTTTTCTATATTTTTCAGATCACGGGTAAGCTCTGTTCCATTGACAATGATTTTACCTCGCTGGTGCTCCTCCAGCCTGTTGATGCAGCGAATCATGGTTGATTTGCCAGATCCTGAAGGACCGCAGACAACTATTTTTTCCTGGGGAAGAACGCGAAGATTAATATCCTTCAGAACGTGAAATTCATCAAACCATTTATGCATTTCAATTATTTCAATGATTGGCTTTCTTCCGTCCTGTGTTCCGGCATCTTCCATTAACTGCTCGTTTTTCATTGATCTTTCCCTTGGAATAATCGATATAAAAATATTTACTTACAAATACAACCCATCCTGACGTTTTCCTTAAAACGGCTCACTGTCTCATGTTTCCGCCTTATACTCCAGCTCAGACTCAATATGCCTGCTGTACTGTGACATGGAAAAACAGAACATATAGTATATAAGCGCAATAAAAATATAAGCTTCCGTACTGAACCCTGTCCATTCCGGAACATTGAGAATAGATTTTGTAGTATTGAGAATATCATACAAAGCAATAATCACCACAAGCGAGGTATCTTTGAAGGCAGAAATCAAGACTCCGACAGTTGGGGGAATCACAATTTTTAAGGCCTGTGGCAGGATAATCAGCCGCATCTTCTGAAAATAATTCAACCCAAGAGATTCTGCAGCTTCATACTGCCCTTTATCCATAGCCTGCAATCCGCCGCGGACAACTTCTGCTATATAAGCCGCAGTAAAAATGATGATTGCCACCTGAGCTCTCAAGACCTTGTCTATGGTAACCCCCTCCGGAAGAAAGAGCGGAAACATGACCGATGACATAAAAAGCATGGTGATCAGAGGAACCCCTCGAATTACTTCAATATAGACAATACAGAATGCCTTGATAACAGGCATGGTTGATTGCCTGCCAAGGGCAAGAAAAACCCCAAGCGGGTAGGAGGCAAGAATACCGAAAAATGAAAGCAGAAGCGTCAGCGGCAAACCACTCCATTTAGTACTCTCAACAGGGACCAGACCGAAAAGTCCTCCCTTCATCAGGAGCCCCATTATAAAAAGTGCAACAAGCCAGGCATATCCCAACTTTTTGTTCCATTTTTTCCAGTCCCTGCTGTACACCAGCATAAACACAAGAATAATCATGGCTACCAGGGGACGCCATTGATGCTCATACGGGTAATACCCAAAAATATTGAAACGGATATTCTGGGTTACAACCGACCAGCAGGCCCCGTCCACCTGATGACATTCTTTACCACTGGTAAACCACACGCTGTCAATAAACGCCCAGCGTACAAACCGGGGAATGAATTTTACGGCGGCCAGAATAATGACAACAGTGGCGATGGAATTAAATATTCCATTGAAAAGATTGTTTCTCATCCAGCCTATAACACCTGTATTACTTATCGGTGGCTTGATGGTTTCAACCTGGGAATGTGAGGACATACTTGTCACCGTTCAATAATTGCTATTTTCTTATTGTACCAGTTCATAAAGGCTGAAGTCGCGAGACTGAGGGTCAGATAAACAAGCATCATCAGGGCAACCCCCTCAACTGCCTGTCCAGTCTGATTAATTGTTGTTCCCGCAACCTGCACAAAATCCGGATAACCTATTGCCACGGCAAGAGAACTGTTTTTCGTCAGATTCAACAACTGACTTGTCAGCGGCGGAACTATTACACGCAGGGCCTGGGGAAGAATGACCAGGGACAGGACATGTTTGGACTTCAACCCGATGGACATGGCAGCCTCGGTCTGTCCATGACTGATAGACTGGATTCCAGCCCGGACAATCTGGGCAATAAATGAGGCCGTATAGAGGACAAGTCCGAAGAGCAACGCTGAAAACTCCGGACTGATATTCATCCCTCCCTTGAAATTAAAACCTTTCAGCTCTGGAATATCCAAAGCGACAGGTGCGCCACAAGCGAGCCAGGTCAACAGCGGGAGACCAGCCATGAGCCCGACCCCAACCCAGAAAGCCGGAAACTGCTGCCCGGTTTTCTCCTGCCTTTTCCGTGCCCAGCGTGCTTGAAAAAAGGCAATAACACAACCGATCATAAAGGCTGCGCCCATGTAGGACCAGGCATAATGTTCCGCCGGAACGGCAAAGTCGATTCCCCGATTGGAAATAAAAACTCCGGCAACCGGAGTCAGCGCCTGGCGCGGCCCTGGAAAAGCTTCATAGAAAAGCGAATAGAAGAAAAAAAGCTGCAACAGAACAGGAATATTCTGAAAAACCTCCACGTATACAGTACCAAGTTTTGAAACCAGCCAGTTTGAGGAGAGAGTGCAGATTCCCACTATTGTCCCGAGAATTGTAGTCAACACCATTCCAATAAGAGAAACCTTCAGGGTATTGATAACTCCAACGACAAGGGCTCGGCCATAACTGTCGGCTGCAGTATACTCTATGGATTTTTCTCCAATTTCAAAGGCAGCTTCCTTGCCAAGAAAATCGAACCCACTGGCAATGGATTGTTTTGCCATATTTTCCTGGACATTTGATATCAGATAATAGCCGATAAAGGCCACCAGAAGAGCAGTTACAACCTGGTAAATAATTCCTCGTGTTTTCTCGTCATTCCAGAAATATGTTTTCCCCGCCGAATCTTTCGTGTTTGCAACCATTGCGGTTCACTGAGTATTTATTTTACTGAATTTCCAATTTCACTCGAAAACAATTATAATAATTATTCCGTTTAAAATTGCCGACAAAATCCGTCGTTAAAAAAGAGATTTGACGCGACAGATAGCACTACACATAAAGTTGAATTTATCTGAAAATTCTACTATACGAGATCTCTTGATCGCACTTGGGCCTTTCAAATAAAAGGTACGAGCGAACCAAACGACTCAGCCGTCTATACCTTTAGGGTACAAAAAACGAATGGAAATCCCAATTGCAACAGTAACACCTTCGTAACTGGCCACAGGATTTATAACTCTGTGTTTTCATCTACCTTATCCCTGTAAGTGATCAGGGGTGCCGTAGATTCATACAGGCGTGACTGGCCGCTATAGCCCACTATGCGGGCTGTCGCGACCGTGCGAATATGCGGTGCTCCTGATCACTTACATACCTTCTGCAGTGGAATTTTCAGATAAAATCAACCAGGAAACCTGAAAATCCCGCCCGGCCGAAACAGGATTCTTCTGCCGGACGGGATTTCGATCAAATCACTATTTAAAAGGTGGGGAGTACATCAGGCCGCCGTTGGTCCATAAGGCATTCAGACCACGTTCAATTCCCAGCGGAGTATTGACACCAACATTACGCTCAAAAATTTCACCGTAGTTTCCTACTTTTTTGATAATATTGTAGGCAAATTTCTCATCTACCCCAAGAGCTTTACCATTTCCAGGAGTTACACCGAGGAAACGCTGAACCTTGGGATCATTGCTTTTCAACTTTTCATCTACATTTTTAGAAGTAATGCCAAGTTCCTCGGCATTGATCATGGCCAGAACAGCGTAATTAACAATATCTTTCCACTGGTTATCACCATGCCTTACTGCCGGCGCCAGTGGTTCTTTGGAAATAATTTCAGGAAGAATTTTATATTTCCCCGGATCCGGTGCGCTGGCACGAATACCGGCCAACTGAGAAGCATCGGAAGTCATAACATCGCAACGCCCTGCAAAAAAGGCCTGTGAAAGTTCTGCAGTTGATTCAATGGTAACGGTTTTCCAATCCATTTTATTGGACCTGAAAAAATCAGCGGCGTTTTGCTCGGTAGTCGTTCCGGGAAGAACACAGACAGTAGCTCCACTCAATTCTTTTGCACTGTTCACTCCAAGAGCCTTTGGAACCATGAAACCCTGCCCGTCATAGTAGTTGACCTGAACAAAATCAAGACCGAGAGCTGTATCTCTTCCGAGAGTCTGGGTGGCATTCCGGCAGAGGAGATCAATTTCTTTGGACTGCAGCGCAGTAAACCTGGTCTTGGCGGTCAAAGGAGTGTAGCGGACATGGTCCTTGTAATCACCGAAAACAGCAACAGCGACAGCACGTGCGGTATCCACATCAAGCCCTTTCCAGACACCTTTCTGGTCGGCTTTACCGAACCCGAAAAGATCCCCGTTGACACCAACCTGAATATATCCTTTTGCCTTCACAGCCTTGAGCGTATCTCCATTTCCGGCAAAAACCAGACTGGCAGAAGACAAAATCAGGGTGCATCCAATAAACAAGCTCTTGAGATTGCGCATTTTTCCCTCCAGAAAAGATGAATAAAACTATTAAAGAAACTTATAAAACACCTCCGAAAAAATCAGGGTTACAAAGCTGTCCCCCCTGAAACATTTCCCTCTGTAAGTAGCATAAAAACAACTCTTTTAGCAAGATGTTATTGACCGGAAACAAATGATTCTTCCTTCCCTGCTGATTTTTTTTATTTCTACATGAAAATGCATACCGGTATAGCAGACCTGCTGTTAATCCGTGTTGCCTTCAGACGCAGATAAATTATGAACCTGTTGCAACAAGGTGTTGATATTCGGCCTGTCCGCAGGGCCACGTCCCACATGAACATAACGAACTGTGTTGTTCCGATCCAGTATGATATCACCACCCTGCTGATGGATATCGCCATTACTCTTTCTCGGCAACCGCCCCTGTAAAAGTTCACGGAAATAGGCCAGCCAGGTCTGGTACCCCCATATCTCCCAGAATGTACCCTTTCCCATGCCAAAATATGTATACAACTTCTTTTCTTCATCGAGAATAACCGGCCAGGTAAGCTTCGTATCTTTCAGGTATTTTACGGCAGTTTCCTGAGATTCAAAGCTTACCGTCACCACCCGACATTCCCATTTTTCCAGTTCTTCTTTGTGCTGATACAACTGCATCAGGTGTCCCAGACAGGGGAGTCAACCCAGATGCCTCAAAAAAACCAGAATTGTCCATGTTCCTTTCCAATCTTCCGTTTTTACTAACTGACCGGTCAGGTCATGTAATTCAACTGCCGGCAGATCTTTTCCTGCCAATCCCTCTAGCTGAGACATTCTCTTCCCCTGTAAAATAAGCCAGCCAACTAACACTGGAACCGAATTTTCACCCGTATTTTATATGAAAGTGAAGAAAAAAATGAGCAATCGCATCACTTTCATCGTTCGTTGTGGCTGTGATCCATAATTTGGTCCAGCCATGCTGGTTAGTTTGTCTGGAAATGAGCATTTTCATCCGAATCCAAGTCAGTGAAAACTTCGAAAAGCATAGATAATTAAAGGCACCATATTTGACTCCGGACCGACCTAATGAATAAACAGTCTCATTATTGATTGACCATTGCTGATTCCCTTCCTATGTTGTATTACTAATGACACTTCATCTACGGAAAGTCAAACCGGAGAAATACCATGAAACAGTTCTTTCTTTCCTGCAGTATCCTCTTTCTGTTCAGCGCTCTAATTCCTATACAGCTTTTTGCTGAAACAACTGTTGGAACAGTAAAGGGAACCAGAGGGCTGGTATCCATCATAAGAAATGGAAAAACCACACCAGCCTTTCCTGGTGATATCATATACCAGAGTGATACAATCATTACAGGCTCAAACGGAGCTATCGGTATTTTGATGCAGGACAACACTCTGATTTCCATGGGACCCATCAGCAGAGTCAAAATGGAAAAATTCCTGTTCAAACCTGACAAAAACGAATATGCCATGAAGCTGCGGATGATGGAAGGTACATTTGTATACCAATCAGGCCTGTTAGGGAAACTTGCTCCCCATGCGGTAGAACTCGACACACCGGTCGGCAGAATCAGCATGCTTAAAGGCACCGATTTCAAGGCAAAATTTTCTGCTCCTTCAGGCGGTGGCGGACGCAGCCTGATCAGACAATAAACTAATTGCAGCAGACCTGACCTGCATCTCCAGATTATCCGATTGCATGGGGTATTATTTTATGAAGATAAAATTTTTCGTAATTTTAGCTATTTTTGCTCTCCTTCTTGGTTGTGCACCAAAGGAAAACATTATTGTTCTCAGCAAATCCGATAATGGCTCAGTGGGTGCCCTGAAAATCGATTCCACTGACGGCAATTCGGTGATTCTTGATCAACCGGATATGGCTGTCATCACCGATGCCGATGAAACCGAGCTCCCCGCTCCGGTCCATATTGACAGCGCGGAAACAACAGCACTTTTCCAGGAAGCCCTCGCAGTCCACCCTCTTATGCCAAAAAGTTTTCTACTTTACTTCGAGTCCAATTCACCTCAAATTAACTCCTCATCACTGAAAATGATTGAAAAAATTATCAGTGCAATCAAGGAACGAAATTCTCATGATATAGCGGTAATCGGTCATACTGACAGAACAGGTGATGATGCATACAACAGGACACTTTCTCAAAAAAGAGCTCAATCAGTATATGATATATTAATTTCCAAAGGAATAAAGAAAGAAGATATCACCATGTCTTACCATGGTGAAGGAAACCTGCTTGTTCCCACGGCCGATAATATCGCCGAACCGGCAAACCGCAGAGTGGAGGTAATGGTTCGATAGTGTCTGCGTAGAAATGAGCTTTTCTTCGAATTCAGTTAAGCGCGGAATATTATGCATATATGAGCATTTTTATTTATCGTAGCGACGCAGAAATCGGGTAAAAAGACCATTTTGGACAAACACTCGATAACAATATCATGGTCAGGGATTTTTCTGTTTTCGCACTCGGTATTCTTCTCCTGCTTTTCTACGGCTGTGTCCGTGCTGCCCCCCCTGAACCTGCACAGTTGCCCCAGGAGGCCCGTCCATTTACGCCACTGTGGGTACAACAAAGTAATGAAAATCCGGCTGCGGTAAAACAACAATTATTGTCGGGATTTTCAGATAACCTTTCAGATCCTTACACTATTTTTCTCGCCTACTATGATGCTATAGGCGGCCTTGAAAAACTGAAAAGTATCAAAAGCAGTTACAGTGAAGGGAGTATTCGTCTGGATGGCATGGAGGGATCATTCAGGCATTGGGAAAAAAGACCTCTAAAATATCGCACTGAAGAAAAATTTGATGCTGTCTTCCAAACCGAGGGGGACAGTGGTCAGGTTTCCTGGCAACTTGATACTAATGGACAGGTTCTTCTCATTAAGGACCATGAGAGCCAAAAACGCAGGGAAATTGCCAGACGTATTGAACTCTATGAGCACCTTGACCGCCACTCTCCTGTTTTTACCCTGACTCTCAAAGCCAACACAATTGTCAAAGGACAGGAATGCTATCAAATAGTATTGACCAACAGAATCAATGGGGATATTTCCCGTTTTTTTATTAATACAAATACATTGCTGATGGTTAAATCCATATCCAGCCAACCTGATATGGAAGTAATCACTTACTACGATGACTACCGATGGATAGAGGGAATCCAGATCCCTTTTCACGATTTTTCCACCTACCTTCCCTGGGAAAAGGAGGAAGAGACAACAATTTCCCGTTACACAATAAACCCTGCTGTCAGTGAAGATTTTTTCGCTGTTCCCCGGCGAAAACGTGATTTCCGCTTTCTCACACAAAAGCATTCTGCAGTTATTCCTTTTCTTTTTGCTGAAAACATACTCTACCTTGAAGTTACAGTTATACCGGCATGGCCGGATCCAATGGCTCGGACCCAACAAGCAAACAAAAATCCGACTGCGGCAGTGCAACCTTCAACAGTGCGATTTTCAGATAATGTCAGTACACGTTACTGGGTACTGGACAGCGGGGCATCCATGTCCGTTATTGATGCTGATTACGCGAAAGAACTCCAACTGCAACAACACGGCCGGATCAAGGGCCATGGCTTTGGCGATCTTTTTTCTCTTTCATTCGCCACTCTCCCCACATACCGTGTTGGTTCTATTCTTTTTGATCCACAGACAGTTTTTGTGGTAAAAAATCTAACAGCCCAAAGCTACGAACCTGAAATTGCCGGAATACTGGGCTATGATTTTCTCTCTCGCTTTGTGGTGGAAATTGACTATGATCACAAGACAGTCACCCTCCATGACCCCGAGCACTACCAATGTAACAGCTGTACCGGAACCGTGGTTGAAGCACCTCTCAAATACAGAACATTTACAATACCTGTAACTCTTGACCATAGATACAGGGGTGACTGGTCGCTTGATCTGGGAGCCCATACCAGCTCGATCCACTTTTCCTTTGCAGAAAAAAACAACCTACTCCAACGCCGGGGAATAGAAACTATCAGCCAGGGGATTTCCGGAATCAGTTTTGAAAAAACAGTCCAGTTTAACGACATGGAAACAGGCGGTTTTCATATTGATCATCCACTTGTCTCCATACCGCTGAAGCGGGGCAAAGGGGCAACGGCTCTTGGAGAAATTGCCGGTAATCTTGGAAACGATATTCTTCGTCACTTCAATCTTATTCTCGATTACGAAAATCAACAGGTAACTTTCATGAAAGGAAAGAATTTCCGGAATCATCCGCCGAGGGATAAATCGGGAATACTGATCGGCAGGTCCGAATTCAGGCACCCTATGATTTCTTTTGTGGCTCCAGGTAGTCCGGCACAAAAGGCCGGTTTTCAGGCAGGAGACATCATAGTTAACGTTGATGATCGAAAAATATCCTCCGGCACAGCTGTTCTTCCTCTGCGCGATATTTTGCGGGAAGAGGCGGGAACCACACATATTTTCACCTTAACCCGCAATGGTCAACAGATACGGCTGCCACTGACACTGGAAAACCTGTTTCCCGTTGCACCTGATTCAGGGCATTTCCAGAAGCCTCAATGATCGTGTTTTTTTCCAGAAAACAAGGGCATCATATCGTTGAGAAACATTGATGATTAAGTAGTTGTCCGGATACTCGCTTGAAGGATCATATACGACACCGATTCCCCTGTGCAGAAAAGGCCTGTTCCACAACTGCCGCTGCTCTTCATCTGCCCAGAAAAGCAAGGGGTTTTCCCATTCAGTACCATTAAGCAAAGATTCAACAGACCCTTCAACGGTGGGAGGAACCCTGAAAACCTGCACGTCAAGCCCCCATTCTTTTGCTCCGAGAACAGTGCCGCCATATCCGGAACTTCCCAGGGTAAACACCTTTTCCCTGCCAACCATCTCCCGCAGCAGGCTTCCCATGTTGGTAATACCGGAATCGTCCAGGTTCACACCGTCGCGATCCCCCACATGATTGTTATGTGCCCAGACAACCACACCTTTTTTTCCGGATCTTGTATGTATCAGGTCATTTACAAAACCTGCCATATGGCGGGCACGAACATTCCATGCATGATACTGGTCTTCTGCCATAGTTCTGTAATATTCCTCCACCGCGATGAGCATTTGCAGCAATCTTCTTGTCTTGATTTCAGGTTTTTCAAGTGATTGAAGGATTTCCGTAGCCAGCAGGTTGGCTTTTTCCGTTCCATCCATGATCCTTCTCTTATAGAGTTCAGGATCATCCATATATTCCTGCCACCAGGGAACAAGATCGGACAGCAGTTTTGCTGCCCGGCTGTCCGGGTCCAGTTCTTTTAACAGAGACTCAAGGGAAGCACCCACTGCCTGTTGCATATCCATACCGTAACAATGAATGCGATCGTCAGGATCAAGATCCCTGTTAAAATCTTTCAGCCAGAGTACGAACTCGACAAGTTCCTCATTGGCCCAGACCCACTCAGGCCAGTGTGTAAAAGCCTGTCTTAAAGCCTGCCTTGGACCGATCGTGGATGGCAATAATCCATTTATGTAGGCATCAATTTTTTCAACACTGTCCCATTCCGCTTCCAGGATAAGAACTCGTATCCCGAAATCCTTGATCAGATGACGTGTCACACGCTTTCTGAAAGCATAATATTCCTCAGTTCCATGACTGGCATCTCCCAAGAGAAAAACGGATTTCCCCTTGATTTTCTCCAACATAAAAGGCAGCCCCTGCCGGGCATCAACTGCAAATACCGGTAATTCCAGTGAGTCTTCTGCTGAAGAAAAGACAGAAGCGGCAGTAAGACAGCAAAAACAGAAAATACAGATCAGCCATTTTTTCATTTACACCTCTGGAATATTCTCAATTCAACCCTGTTTCCATATCGGTTTTATATTTTTATTTACCCTGGTCAATGACAGCTTTATAACGTTCCAGGATTCAAAAAAAAATCGGAAAACAGACTGAGCTGTTTTCCGATATCAAAATCCATGAAGAGATAACTAATTGAGTTTCAGGGGTAATCAGCGAAACTATTTAACAATTTTATTATAATATCTCTTCAAATCAACATTCAAAAATCCCTGTATTTTGGCCAGAGAACGACCATAGCCGCTCCAGATATCCCTTACAGAAAGACCTTCGAGATTTTCCCTGACCTTTGTCTCCAGCTTCTTCCAGAGATTTTTCCTGTAATCATTATCAATACGGACAAGATCAGCTCCATTGGCAAGCGCCCTTTTCAACATCTGAGGATAAATAACCTTGCTGAAACTCAATGCACCGATTGCAAGAACAACCAGGGCAAAAATTATTGGAATAATAAGATTGCCCAGAGAAAAGGTGCCGTTCCGAACAGCAGTAATCATGGTGCTTTCCGGATAAGATATCAGACTTTTGAGAAGAACATCACCAAACAGGAATAACAGAAGGGCTATCCCTCCGGTAATTTTCGACACTTTCCAGGAAACTCTCTGACATCTGGCTGTGAAATTGGCCATTGCCTCGGCAACCATCTGCAGCTCATTCACCTGGCGATCAATATCTTCAAGAATATGATTAATCCGAAACCCTGGGGCATTATTGATCTTTTCCACCAGTTCTTCCCGTTCCTGGGCCATCCTTCGGCGATATTATCCAGATTTGCCGCTTCAGGAGAGTATGTCAGATAAATATGAGGAATATCTTTACGGCCTGTCATCTGTGACATGTTCCAGCAGAGTGTTCCATATGAACGGGTAAAATCACTGAGATTGTCACATTCGTCAATTCTGCTCATCACAAAAATAATTCGGTCTTCACCCGATTTTTCAGGCAGGGTATTCCTGATGGCAGTATAGGATTCCTTGATGGTACCTGCTTTATGGGGATCAAACATCAATACGATCAGATCAGCCATTTTAGCCAGATCACCCAGAACCGCCATGTAATCATAACCCCTATCTTTCTCGCTGGTTGCATCAAGCATTCCCGGACTGTCAATAATAGCCATATTCTCCAGAACCGGACTGTTAATATGCTTCATACACATATGGGAAATCAGTCTTTCCCCGTATTTCTTGAATTTACCAAAGGGCATGGATGCATCATTGACCAGGGTTGAACCTGGTATTTCGCAGGGTTCCACACCTGGGTCGGAGGTGATGACGGTAAAGGAATCATCTGTTGGAGCCTGACCTGTTCTCTGGACATCCTGACCGACAAGTTCATTAATAAGAGTAGACTTCCCGGAGGAATAGTTACCAATTACAAGAACTACCGGTTTCCATTTCATGGTCGATTCGAGACCAGCAAAATCCATTTTATAGCGGGCAAACAGGGGAGCAAGTTTCTTTTTTACCTTAGTCTGTAACTGATTTTGCAGTTCTTTTTCATTCATTGCTAACTCACAGTATTTGTTAAATCTTGACGACATTGCCTAATTGGCGCCCATTTTTCCTCAGATAACAAAAAAAACAAAAACCCACGAATACTGAATATCCTTCTAACAAAATTTCTCTGTCTTACCAAACAGAAAAATAATAAATTCTCTCAAACGCACCGGGTTTTAAGTATGACTGGACCAGAAACATGTAAAGCCTGATGACGTGTTATTTCTGATTCCCTAGACCTCTTACTTGTTATATAAGTAGCAGGTTGGACCTTATAGCTCAGCCAGTTATGCCCTTGGAGGCAAAAACCAATAAAATCCAACTGCAGCAAAAACACCTTCTGTGCTGTTGATTTTGAGATAAACCGGTATAGCTGGATTTAAGACGCAGCCATTTATACCCTCTGGGTACAAATAACGAATGAAAATCCCAACTGCGGCAAAACAACCTTCGGTGGTGGAACTTTCAGATAAATCTATACTTACCCTATAATCAGTCCTATTGTTACACTAAATAGCACTTTTTTGCACATTGCGGTAGAATATTACACATTTTTTCACCAGAATTCCCAGGAAAGGAAAAAGTATGCCAAAAATTTACCCAGTGTATCATCGTTTCTTTTCACTCTTCCTGTTATCTTCTGTAGTTTTTTTCAGCCTTCCTGCCACTCTTTGGAGTTCAACAGCACTTCAACATACTCCTCCAAAATCCATCTACAGTGGCAGCAGGATTTTTTTATCTGTTGTTGCCAATGATACGGAACAGATCGAAACAGTACGGGTCTATTTTAAATCAGTAAAAGAAAAGAACTATTTTTTTATTACCCTGAGAAACGATGTCAGATCAAAATATATTGGCCGTCTCCCGTCACCAACTCCCGACTGTGAAAAACTTGAATATCTTATTCTCATCAAAAACAGAAAAGATCTTCTCATCGTATCACAAAAATACACTGTCCCTGTGATAAACAGCAGGATTATCTCCCGCCCCTCTGCAGACAAGATTCATATATACTCTGAAATATCAAGACCAAACGCCACAATACCAGGTTTTTCCGATAATTTCACCCTCAACCAGGTACAATCTTCCATGCAATTCGGGAGAATGGCTGGTCTCTACTCTGTCGGGCACAGCTCTGCAAAAACAGTATTTGCAAAAAAAATCGAAGCCGAACCTCCCCATGGAATTTCCAACATGACTCTTGCAGCAGGAGCCACTGTTTTTGCCATCTCCATCGGGGAGTAGCAATCAGTTACGGTAGTAACAGCAGCGACCAGGATCAGCAAAATACAGTAATCGACGAACAGAAGAAAACGACTTGTCCTTTTGCCGGAACATGGGTCGGTACAATGGAAATTCCTGCATGCAGTCCTGCTCCCGAAATAAGCCTTCCCTGGCAGGGAACAGTAGATAATAACTGCAATTTTAAAACTACAGATGGGAAAATGCTTGGATTGATTGAACCATCAACAGGAAAAATCAGTCTACAACTCAGTGCGGAACTGCAGACATGTACAACCTCCATATATCATGCTGGTTCATTTGGTGGACAGGGTATTTTTGATGGTAATGGCAGCCACGGTGTTTTACACCTCAGCGGGAAAAAAGGACACTGGTCGGGTCGCAGGCAATGATTAATCAAAAAAAACCAATACCTCTGAAAATCTGTTGGCCGCCTCCTTAACCCCACAACTGTTATTCCCGGCAACAACACAATATCTGCTGTGAAGATGCTCAGGCCCGTTGGCCACAAGACAGGCCATACCAGCCCAGTCAAGAAGGTCCAGATCATTGTAGTCATTGCCCACCCCACATACCCGTTTGCGGGGGACAGACAGTTTCCTGCTCAACCATGAAACTGCACTGCTTTTGGAAACACCAGGGGCGAAGATTTCGATCCAGACAGAACGGTGGTCCAGGGGGATGTCGCTCGTATTACACTGTTGTTTTTGAATTTTTCTGTCAAAAAAGAAGTAACATCTTCTCCCTGATCCTCCCTGGCAATGACAAGGATTTCCGTTGCCCCACCAAAAGCGGATAATCGCTCGAAGGTGAAAGGTTCTGAAAATTCCCTGTACAGCTCAAGCCGATTACTGAAATCACTTCCAGAGCTGGATCTATTGAGCCTGTATAAAAAATAATGTGTCTCCGGTATCCGGCGATGCACCATATAATTCAGGCCCGCCTCATCAAGTACCCGGGAAATTTCAACAATATCCTCGCCGGCCAGAGATCTGGACTGCAAAAAAGAATTGTTGGAGAAATCCATAATTCCGGCACCGGTGGAGAGAATCACGTAATCAAGGGGAAGACGAGGCTGGGAATCTCTTTCCAGTTCATTCATTATTTTGCGGAAGGAATAAAGAGATCTTCCCGTGGCAACCACCGTTATTATACCGTTTTGACGCAGAGTGGCCAGCGCTCTGCTGTCTTCACCGGCCACTTTTTTATCATCCCGAAGCAGAGTTCCGTCAAAATCAACAACGAAAATCCCTTTTCCAGCGCCTGGTGACAGTATACCGTTCTTCACCGGTTATTATACCTCCTCCTTGCGTCAAACGGCCATTCCCAGGTGTACATGCGAGTTCCAAATGTACGCCCTCTATAAGCCCAGTCACCGTATCCCCGGTCATCACACCGGCAGTTACAGTCATTCACCACCAGAATCACCCTCCGCACAACAAAATTCCCCCGCATGTGTATCTGCCAGCGTCCCCTGCTATTTCTTGAAGGATTATGGAAAACAGCCCTGTCAAAAGTAAACCGCCTGTTATCATGATATTGATCCGGATTACCGTCAATACGTTTTTCCCTGGTCACATTTTCGCCCACCCTGAGCTGGGCCCTTCCATATCCCATTCTGGATTTAGCGACCAGTACCACTTTTTCCAGATTCATGCTCTTCAGATTAAACCCCGGATACTGCTGTTTCACTTCCCGCCGCAGATACAGGGTTGCCTTTTCTCCTCTTCCGGCATGATAATAATTGTCATCAAAATCAAGAATTATTTTTTCCCGGGCGGCTGAAGCAGCAGCTGGCAACAGAAAAACAGTGAGCAAACAAACCGCGCAGAGAGATCTAATGATTTGAATACTCTTTCTGGATTCGTCGAAATTCCTCTTACAATGTCTACCGCTGGTTTCTAATTTCATTGTGCACCTCTTAAAATATTGAAAAGAATTTGAACTGCGTCTCTTTGTCAATACCCTATGAGATGCCAGAGGAATTGTCAGTGGACAACGGGTTACATCCCTTGTCTTTCAGGGGATGTAGACCCGATGTCGATCCGGATGTCGAGAATAATTTGCGAAACACCACTACCGAATATATGGCTCGGCAGCTTATGGATTTTTATATCCTGCCCAAGTCATGTCTTTGAGCAAAATATAGAATTCAGAAAGACATTAACTGCTCCCTGAGGCCGCTGAAACGACGAACCGGTCTGCTCAGGCCATAATCGAAAACCTTTCTTTCGCCGGCCAATGTGACATGTTTTCCAGCCCTGGTCACTCCGGTATACAGTAGTTCTCTGCAGAGAACCCTGTTCTCTCCGTCCGGAAGAACCAGGAGAACCTCTTCAAATTCTGATCCCTGGCTTTTATGTATGGTGATGGCAAAAGCTGTTTCATGGGGTGGAAGACGTGAAGGAAAACAGCTCATGAAGCTCCCGCCGCTGCCTTCAAACCAGATTTTCAGATCACCGCTGGCCGGATCGGGCAGACATATTCCGATATCACCATTATATATACCAAGCGTATAATCGTTACGTGTTACCATAATTGGTCTTCCAGGGTACCATTCCCCCGGCAGAACCTGATACGGGGTTCCTGAACCCACCGATACCGTAAGAGAATTTTCCACCTGCCGGTTAATCCCCTCCACTCCCTTTTCACCATAGTGGACAGCACACAATACCTGAAACCGGGAAAACGCACGGAAAACAGCATCAAACTGGACATCACCGTTACCCACTCCTGCAATAGCGGCCATGTATGTTATGTACTTTCTACCGACAAACCTGGCGATATCACCCTGCAGCAAGGTTATATTGTCAATATTCTCATCTTCAAGAACAGCCCACGCGGAAGCACTGTTTCCCTCGTTTATAGCCCGGGCAAATTCCTTGATGCCGCTTTCGAACCTCCAGGTTTTCTTGAGTTCGACCGTATTCCCAGGCAGACTCCTGATGCAATCGGCAAGAACGGCTCCGGATTCCACTGAGACCAGTTGATCTTTATCTCCCAACAACACCAGGCGACAATCCGGTTTAAGTGCATCCACCAGTTTACTCATCAAAGCGAGATCAACCATGGACGCTTCATCGACCACAAGAAGATCATGAACCAGAAGATTATTTCGATCATGACGAAAACCAGACGAATATTTTTTCACTCCCAGCAACCGGTGGAGAGTCATGGCCTCACCTGAAATCCTGTCAGTTATTTCAGGTGACAATCCCAGTGCTGCCCCTCCTGTTCTTACCGCCTGCTGTAATCGCATGGCCGCCTTTCCTGTTGGGGCACAGAGACCGATCACCATTTCCTGATTACCCAACTGGAGAAGAACAGCGAGCAGCTTCACAATAGTAGTTGTTTTTCCTGTTCCCGGACCTCCTGAAATTATGGTCAACCCTTTTTTAACTGCAACCATCGCAGCCTCTCTCTGCCAGTCCTTCTCATCTCCGGCCGGGCCAAAATAGAGGTCAAGCAACCTCTCCATTTCTATTCCCGCAATATATTTACGCTGTGCCATCATACGCAGTTTTGAGGCCAGCCTGGATTCATAGAAAAAATATTTCTGCAGGTAGAGTCTGCCCCGAAAAAGTATCAAAGGCAACTTCCCATCACTTTGCTCTCCAACCAGACAGATTCCACGAAGAAAAGTCTCTTCTTCTCTTGAAACCTCAAGACAGGTATGCCCCTCACCCATCACTTCCCCGAGACGCAAAACCAGATCATGGAATTTAACTTTTTCTTCTCCTGCAAGTTGTGAGCGGGCTGTAAGAAAACGGGCAAGGTGCAGCTCGAGAAGATTCTGTTTCCTGTCAACCTTCATACTCCCCTCCGTAAATCCGCTCCAAAACCTTTATCTTCCTGCTGTCCGGCAGCGTGAAAAAAACCCCACTGTTAACTGTTTCCGGTACCATACCGCGAACAAAGAGATAAAAAACACCACCAAAATGTTCCTGATAACTGTAAGATGGCACAATATTTTTCAGGTAACGATGCAGAACGACACTGTATATCCAGAACTGTAGACCGTAATTATGGGAGGCCATTGCCTGGATCAGTTTTTCCCCACAATAATCGGCCAGGGTGTCACCCAGATAATTCGTTTTATAGTCAACTATGTAAAACCTGCCTTCAAATTCACAGACAAGATCCATCAAACCGGTAAGATATCCTTCCATCTTTTTCCGTCCAAGAGGAATGACTGTCGGCTCTCCGGCAAGTACGCTGTTGATAAATTGCGTGTCGACCCGACTCATCTGGAAGTAGAATTCCATTTCCTTGAGCAGATCCTGTTCGGGAAGTGAACCAAGAGTAAACTTCTTTCCCCTGTTTCCGGGGCAAACAGGAGTCGTCACACAGTTCTGTAGAAGTCTGTACAGCAGTTCCGCTTCTAGATGAATACCGTATTTCCTGCAGATAACTAAAATTTCTCCGGCACAGTCAACAGGTTGTGTCAGAACATGGAAGGGTATCGTTTCCAGTATATCGTGTACGATATTACCGAATTGGGGACCCGCAGGAAGACCGGGGACAGGAATAGCCTGAACCTCCTCCGCTTTCCCGGTTCCTTCAGTTTTCTGTTCCTGGCCATATTCACTGAGACCGGTCAGGGAGGAATAGCTGGACATCTGCCAGTCCGTATGGAGATTTTTTGCAGAAACTTCCTTCACTGACAACTCTGTGCCCTGAACAGCAGGCTTCCATGAGACTGCAGGTATATCCGAAGGAACAACAAGACAGCTCACCCCCTGTCTGCATCGTTTTTCCAGTTCCACGACCTGCTCTTCACTTGAACACCTTCCCTGGGGAAAAAGAAGGTAACCAAGGGCTGACTCAAAAGAATCGTTAACACTTCTCCCTTTTTTCACATCTGCCCACATTACATAGCTGCGAATTGTGGCCCTGGTCAAGGTCACGTAAAGCAGTCGAAGTTCTTCGGCCATTTCTTCATATAAAACCTGCTCCCTTCTCTCCATAAATTTTTCAGAGCCCAGATCAAGAAGCGGTTTTCCATTGCTGTCCCTGGCAAGCACACACGGCTGATTGTTTCTCCAGCCAGTAGTCTTGTACCAGAGCCATGGACAGAAGACTATGGGAAATTCCAGACCCTTTGCACTGTGCATGGTAATGATTCGAACAGCCTCTGCATCCGTTTCCAGCCGCAACTCCCCATCCTCAGATTTTGCTGTCGAATCCATCATTCTCTTCAACCGGAGCAGAATCTGACCCATCTGCAGATGCTCGACGCTCTCCAGTTCCTGCACAATTTCAAGCAGATGCTGTATATTGGTTACCGTCCTCTCTCCACCCTTTTCGGCCGTCAGTGCAATATAGACATCCTCATCCACAATCAGCCTGTTCATCATTACCAGGAACCCGGAATTCTGCCATAATTCGTTATACTTGAGAAAACGGTCATGCCAGCCACTGAAACGAGGCTCATCATTCCACAATCGATACAGTTCGTCTCCGCTGAAACCGAACCAGCGAAGAGCCATGGCTTTTTTCACAAGAGTAATATCTCCCGGAGCAGCTACAGCTTCCAGAAGGGTGAGCAGTTCCCGACACTCAATACTTTCATAGACGGATCTGCTCGACGAAATAACGGCGGGAATCCCTGCCTGTGTCAATTCCTCCAAACTGCCCCGAGCCTGCCGGTTGCTGCGCACAAGGATGGCAATATCTTTCGGAAGCAGTTTCCGTTCTTTCCCGTTCTTCAGGCGAATCTCTGTATCTCCCTCAAGAAGGCTGATAATCTCGGCCCTGATATAGCCAAGAAAATGCTGTCCCGCCTTACTGCTTGACCAGCTGCCGTCAGCAGAATCCGAATTTTCCGGAAGCATACAGTAGAAGAGCCCAGCAGGAAGCTTACCTGGCGCCAAATCGGCTTCCACACCTGATTTGACCGGCAAGAACTCGATATACTTCTTCTCCAGAAGAAACGGTTTGTCACGACCAGAAAAAATACGATTGACCTCCTCCACAAGAAAGGGATGGGATCGGAAATTCTTATCCAGGGTCAGGTGATGTTCGGCTCTTTCCCTGGCGAGAAAATAGGAGTGGATATCGGCACCACGAAACCGGTATATGGATTGTTTCGGGTCTCCAATGAGATAGAGATAATGACCGGCAACTGCGAAAAGAGATGAAAAAACGGTCCACTGGCTGCTGTCTGTATCCTGAAATTCATCAATAAGTGCCATGGTGAACCGTCGACGGATCACCCTCCGCAAGCCACTCTCATTCTCCCCCAGGGCTGCTGCCAGGCGGTCAATGAGATCATCAAAGGAAAGCAATCCCAATCTGTCCAGTCGAAAGACAATTCCGTCCCTCAGTTCCCGGGCAAGTTTTACGCGAAAAGAAAGAAGCAGCTGCTCCATAGCCCCCAGCAAAGTGTCAAGTATCTCTCCAGGCAGACTCCACTCTTCAGCCACTGCTTCCTTTTTTTGGGGAGTACGGTATTTCCTTCCGTTTAATTTATTCAGCAGCTCTTCCTTTTTCAGAAAAACAAGATCTGGCACTGATACGGGTGTACCCTGTATAAAAAAATCGTCTGATTCTTTCCACCACTTCTCAAAGGAATCAACAAACGCTTTTTTAAAACCTCCATTCTCAACCAACGGCAGCAGCTGGTGAAACAGTTCCGACTTCTTTTTCCGCCACCAGCGAGCCATTTTCCGGTGGGCCTCCGTAAGAGTGTGAATACTCTCGTCCAGGTCCGGCGCCTCCGGCTCCACACGAAATCCTTTCCCCGTAGCACCACAGACACTGTCCAACAGCTGTTCAGGGTCGGCAAACGAATCCAGCAGCAAAGCACAGGATAGAGAATCCAGGGGATAAACATTTTTTCGCCAGAAATCGTCAACCATCTCTTTTCGGACTGAATCCACATCAGCCAGGAGTTCCATATCAAACAGCTGGCCACTCTCCATGGCATAGTCCGCAAGCATTCTCTGGCAGAAACCATGGATCGTAAAGATACCGGCACGATCAATATCGAAAAGCGCCAGTTCCAGGAGCCCCAGGGCCCTATCCTTATCCCTGACAGTTGCCGCCCATTGCACCAGAACCTCATCAAATAATTCTGTGTCCGCAGTTCCCGCCTGTGTAGTGTTGAGTATATCCCTCCCCTCAACAAGACGGCTACGAATCCTGCCCCGCAGCTCTTCCGCCGCTGCCCTGGTAAATGTGACAACCAGAATGCGATCAATGGTCATTTCAAGCTCAACCACCGCCCGCAGAACGAGCATGGCAATGGCATAAGTCTTACCTGTCCCGGCACTGGCCTCCACCAGATTGACACCCCTCTTCAGAGGAGAATGAACCGGGTCAAAAATACGTGGTTCAACCATCTGTGCACCCCTGCATGACCGGCGCCATTATTTCATGACAGTATTTTTCAAATTCTGCATCAAGCATCAGTTCACCTTCATCCCCAAACAACTGTTGCCAGGCAGGCTCATACCCGTTATCTAAAGAACTCCTCACATTCTGCCGGGCCTTTTCCAGGGGAGAAACCTTTGCTCTGGTCTTTCCTGCCTGTCTGCAGTAGACAAATGAAGGTTCAATAAAAAACCTCGATGGTCTATGGCACCCTTCGACAAAGACATCCAGCAGATGTTCCAGTGAAGGCCCTGTGCAATCCGGAGAATAATGACAGACCTGGTCGGAAGCCACGAGTATGGTCGTGCTTCTGCCAAAAAGTCTTTGGGCGGTAACATGATGGAGCCAAGCTGCCAGCAGATCTTTTCCTTTCAATTTTGCATACCTGAAAAGCAGCACTCCCTTCTCGTGACGATTTGCAAAGGTCCCGGTAAAGCTGTATTGACCAACCTGAAGACAAAACGGTTCTTCACCCAGCGATTCCCCCACGTCAAATGAAGACACCTGCTCTACAAATTGCTGTATCTCTTTGAGTTTCTGCCTGTATTGTAAAGATCCAGGTTCCCCGAGGGGCCAGAGTCCTCTCATCCTCAATCTCTTATCAAACTCCCGATCATCCTCCCCGGAAAGGAGATGTTTAACCAGTCGCTGTTCAACATGGTATTGATCTAGTCCCTCCGGACGAAAGAGTTCATGCTCCTCCGGGAGTTTTCTCCCGCCGTTATCCAACCTTAACCCAAGGATATTATGCAGGAACCATATCTGGGGATTGCGATAAAAGCTGAGAAGTTCACCCAACTCTATCCGTACTACCTCTTCATTTATTTTTCCCTCCCACCAGGACTTTGAAGGAAGAACGCCAGAGGTCAGGTTCAAGGCGATGTTGAAACTGTGGGAATCATAGCTGAACAGTTTTCTATCTTCCCCATTCTTTTTAAAATAACGGGAGCTGAAGGGATGCAGGGGATGTTCAATTACACTATTCTCCGCTCCATAATATTTTTTGAGCAGCTCCATCAGTTCACTCACCACTACAGAAGGAGGGATTTTCTCGTTGGTACGTATGGACTGCCCCACGAAACTGAGATAAAGATGAGAGCGGGCAGCCAATATTGCTTCCAGAAACTGGTAGCGGTCATCCACCCTTACGGAACGATCCCCGACCTTGAAATGATCCGCCATCAGATCAAAAGCAGGCCGATGGTCCATCCGGGGAAAATCACCATCATTCAACCCCAGCAGACAGATGACCCGAAAGGGAACGGAACGCATGGGTAACATGGAACAGAAGGTAAGCTGCCCCCTGAGGAACCCGGAACTGGACCGGCTCTCCCGGACAACACCGGTAAACCACTCCAAAATAACATCACATGAAATCGGGTTACCATGATAGTTCCCGTGGATAGCTCCCAGATCGGTCAGAAGCGAATGAAGCTCAAGATAATCACGCTGTTCGCCACCATCAAAAAGTCTCTCCATACTACCTGAAAGAATCTCAGACCATCGGGACAGGGTATGCTCCTGTTGAAAGTGAACCGCACTTTCTTCTATGATATCAATAAACTCACAGAGCCCTCCCAGGACAGCACCACCGCTCCCTTCGATATTGTCAAAAGGCAGGATCCCATCCACAAAGCACTCGGACGATGCACAATATCCCACAAGAAACCGCTCCAGTCCGGCCTTCCAGCTCACTTTCTCCCCTGCCTCTCCTTTTTTTGCAAGTCCCCGGCGCACTCCCCCGTCCACGACCCAGCTCTCCAGGCATTCAAGATCTGCAGCTGTCAGTCCGAAAGCGGGAAATACCACTGGCTGTCTGAGCAGATCCAGTACCTCAAGCCAGCCGAAACTGCCGCGAAAAAGTTTCAGGAAATCTGAAAATGCCCTGATATAACGGTTTTTTCTCTGAAGTGAAAAATCAGCAATGGAATGTTGGATATCATCAAAAACAGCAGGGATAAAAGCCGCATACTGCTCAATATCGGGAGCCATGACAATGATGTCCCGCAGCTGCAGGCTGTCATCCGTATGCAGCCGGTGGAGAATATAATCCTTGAGAACGGCTGTCTCACGATAGGCCGAATGACATGAAACAAGGCAAATGGAATCATCATGATCCAGACTTTCTTTTTCTTTTACAGGAGCGATCGATCCCTGGAGAAGATCCGATTGGACTCTTGCCAGAACAGTTTCCCCCTCAATTGTCTCCAGAGGATCCTCGTAACTTTCAAATTCCAACTGGAAATCAACGCGCTCCACCATCATCTGCTGGAAATCCCTTCCCTGCTGACCCAAACCGGCCAAGAGCGGATGATCCGTTTCCGTTCCAATGCTTTTTTTTATATTCCCGGTGGTCCCCTGCACTCTTCTGACAAGTTCACTCCGCCTGCCTGCGGCATCACCCCAATACTGTCTACAGGGGGAAAGAATGAACAGATGAACATCACTGTGACCGGCCAGACAGTTTAAAAATTCAAGAAAAATGGGCGGCATGGTATTTAAACCAAAGACCGAAACACGGCGCGGCAGTATCTTTCCGACAGATTGATTTTGCTGCAATGCATCTATAACACGTTTGAACAGTACTCCCCGGTGTTCCCCTGCATCGGGATCTTCCTGCAGTTTCTGCCAGAGCAGCATCTGCCATTTTTCAGAGTTATTTCCAGTTACCGTTTTTCCCACAGCCCAGGATTCGAGCATTTCAGGACGCATGATCTGATACTGGTCAAAGATATTGGCCAGTCTTCGGGCTAATTGAAATCGTTTCAGCCCGGCCCTGGTTCCTGACATGAATGTCCTCAATTCCTGAAAAACATCGCTGTCCGCATTACGTAGCCCGGCTTCAAGTCTCCAGGCGAAAACCTGCCGGTCGTATCCATCAAAACCTGACTGCAGTCCCAATTGTCCTGCAATGGTTTCAAGGAAATGAAGGGGAAAAAGAAACTGAAAATTGCAGAAAACTTTGAAAGTGTCCGCCAGAAACTGGCAGATCATCCGTTCCATCCCCTGACTCTGGATAAGAAATATTTCCCGATCGAAAACAGTCCGCTGATCATCAGCTTCAATCACAGCTCCAAGATGATGCAGCAGGTTTTCCGTCCTGTTGGAAGTATGCAGATAAAACATAAAATCAGTATACTTGGCAATTACTCAATAACGGTTTATTATATTCCGTTGGTAACACCTGCATATTCATAAATGCCGTAAAAAAGACCGGCCAGGATACCGATTGCAAAAAAGAGCCGCAACCGCCTGTCCCAGGGAACCGGTTCTCCCCCGGACATATACTGCAGGAGAGCAATAATCAGATAGGTAATTCCGGCAACAAAAGGGGCCGTCTGAACAATCTGCCAGATTGTTGCGGTAAAAGTCGTAATACCGTCTGCCCCCAGGCGAAGATTGAACATAACATACAGAACAGCCGAAATATAAAACGAACCTTTTCTCTCAATACCTTTCATATGAACTCACTTCATTCACTCTATTTTCCAGAAACAACCATTTATACAACCAGGCAGTATCCACTTTTTCTGCTTTTTGCACCACTCCATCTTCTGCGAATTGCTGAAAACACTCTCAATATACATGCTGATGGAAACCAGGCAACCGATACTTTTCTCCAGGCCGAACTCTGTCACGAACACATACCGGCTCCCCTGGGAGGGGATCTGGACCGGTTCATTCGTCTTCTCCAGGATATTAAAAACAGGAAAGATAATTACGCTTCCCAGCTCAGTGGCCTGACACTGGCTGCAATGTCCGGGACAGACAGTCTTTCGGAAGATTCCGAACAGCAGATCCTCTCCTCAATTCTCGGACAGGGACAACCTGTTGTTAAAAAAAAGATCGGAAACAATAAACAGGAATTACTCTGGCAGGCCCGACTTGTCCTTGCACTTGGAGAATTGCTCGACCGTGAGGAAGAGGAAATAGCCCTGCAGCTTGCTTCCCTGCAGGCTGAGGAAACAGAATTATTCCAGGAACTGGCGGGAGATGAAGACTCTCCCCTGGGAGACAGTCCGGCACAAGAGCTGTCCCTCATCAGGCAGAACATGAACCCGCCCCACGCCGGAAACATGGATAAACGCCTGCGAAGCTGGAAAAGACTTTACCGGGAAGGTAATGTTCCATCCTGCGATCTCCTTGTTACTACAGAAAAAGATGCCGGGGAATTGCTTTTTGAATCCTATGAAAAACAGCATCAGGCAACAGCTCTTCACCTGGGCCAGGTGACATTGCCCGCACTGGTTCATACAGACAGTCACGAAGCTGTTGAAGCCATCCGCGACTTCCGCGAATTTGCCAGGAAACCTCTGGCCGATTTTTCCCGCCTGATCAGCAGACTGCAGGAAAGCGAGCGACTGGAAAAAACAATCGATTTTAATTCTGTCTTCTCTGAATTCATCCCCGGCTGGGAGACTGCCCTGGAAAACCGCTTTCCCGCAGAGGAATTTGGACGTATCCCTGCGGGTTTTTATTCCCTCGCTGATACATCCATTCCACAACTTCTGGGTGCGGAAAACAGCGGTCATTCAAGCAAAAATGTAATCCTTGCTCTTGTGGATATCAACAGCAGGTATAGGGGTTGATTGTCATCACTGGGCAAGGTGCGGAGCGAACGACCTTGTCAGCTACACTGCCGAACATGATCTTCTCCAAACCCTTATATCCATGGGTGCCCATGATGATCAGATCAGCTTCCAGTTCGGCGGCATGATCAACAATCTGTTCCGCGACATCTCCCATCAGTACCTTGAAATGCAGTTCGGATACCCCGGCTTTACTGCAGAAATCTTCCAGCTCATCACAGAAAGAGGCCATTTTTTTTTCGGCACTTTCCACAAGCTCTCCCTCAAGCGTGGGAATGGTCATCTGCGGCACAAAAAAGCCTGAATAGTCCTCAAAGTTCTGTACAACAAAAACAAGATACATGGAACCGTTGAATCTGCCTGCAAAATAAGCTGCGGATTCGGCAATAATTTTCGCATTGTCTGAGAAATCCACTGGAGTCACAACCTTTTTAATTTCACGAATTACACTCATATTCACCTCCATTTTCTGAATCTGAGACTACGGAAAATACTTGTGCCCTTTCCTCTTCTTATTATCTCACAGAGAACCTCTATTAGCAAGATACATGACCATCTGTTGCAACAACCTTTTTTCAGACAGGAACTGAGTTTCACGATTCTCACTCCTGCCCGGCGGAAAATGCATTTGACAAACAGAAATAATCCGATATCCTAATGTAACACATTGTAGTACAGTGTGGTACTTTCAATAAACAATCCCGGATTAAAGGAAATATAAAAATATAAACCTGAATCCTGCACTTGAAAAAAAATTACAGGTCAGCCAATTGAATACCATAAAAGCAATATCCATCAGTGACAGAAAAGGAATGCGGAAAAAAAATATAGACTCATCTACCCTGATTGAGAATTTTGGGTTGAAAAACGATGCCCATGGAGGGAAATGGCACCGCCAGGTGAGTTTTCTTGCCCAGGAAAGTATCAATTTCATGCGTGAAAAAGGATTGGACGTGGTTGCCGGGAACTTCGCGGAAAATATTACGACTGAAGGCATCAACCTGGTTGGACTGCAGGTGGGAAGCCATCTGACAATGGGTGAATGTGAAATTATCATTTCTCAACTTGGAAAAATCTGCCATAATCGCTGCGCTATCTATCATCAGGCCGGAGACTGTGTCATGCCTAGAGAAGGTATCTTCGGCGTTGTCACCAGAGGCGGCAGGATATCCGTGGGTGATACCATTACTATTCCTGGCAAAATATCGGCAACAGCTGCCCTCATAGCAACCGGCAATGATGAAAATGAATTCGGTGAAGAGTTACGCAGGAAAATAACCGAAAAAAAAGCTCCCGCCTTTATCCGGTTTGACAGCCTTGATGATAAAAACAGGAATCTGACTCAAATCCTGACGGATCTGACTGAAACGCAGAAAATCGATGACATCATTCTTTTTGATCCGGCGGGCAGTTACGGTCTCGCCCTTTCCGGCTTTGAAAAAACTGATCACAAAAAAAATCTGTATAAAAAGAATTCATCAACTCTCCACCTGTGCAGAACGGTAGATGAACTTTTTTCTGTAACCTGAATAAATCAATCTCGGCCGAATGTATCGTCATTTTTCTCCCCAATGGATGGCGATAGTACCGAACATGAATTTTTTAAAGCCGACCCTGGTAAAACCCGCTTTACGAAAGAGTTCAGCCAATTTATCAGCCCGATGAAATTCCATGGTTGAACCGGTCAGGTAGGCATAAGCCGACTCATCATCGGCAATCATCCGGCCGAGAGCCGGAATACAGAAACGAAAATAAAAACGAAGAAATGGATAAAGCAGGTTTCTTTCAGGTGGCGTTGTATCCAGGCAGACAACCCGGCCTCCTGGTTTCATGACCCGATGAACCTCGCGCAAGACCCTGAGACTATCATCCACATTGCGCAGAAGATAGCCGAAGGTGACGGCCTCAAAGATCCCATCAAAAAACGGCAGTCTGTTGGCGTCACATGACTGCCATGCAATCGATTTTTCTCCAAACCTCCTGCGAGCCTCCTCAAGCATACCGATGGAAAAATCTGCACCAACCGGTTTTACAGTGTCGTATTGATCAAGCATGAGGGCAGCAATGTCACCGGTCCCTGTTGCCAGATCAAGAACCCATCCTCCCCGGGAAACATCAGTTTTTTTCACAACAAATTTCCGCCATTTCTGATCCTGGCCCAGTGTCATGACACGGTTCATCATGTCATACCGCCCGGCAATGGCATCAAACATCTTCTGTACACCTGGTCCTTTACTCAAAACAGTATCCCCTCACACATCACCCAAACACCTTTTAACTCACGCCTCACTCCCATCACTCCATCCGTAATCATTAACAGGGAGCCGATCCCGGTGTTCGCGGGAAAGGTATAACTTCCCTGATATTCTTCATTCCGGTAACAAACTGGACCAGCCGCTCAAATCCCAGGCCAAACCCGGCATGGGGAACAGTTCCATAACGACGGAGATCAAGATACCATTGATATTCCTCAAGATCGATCCCGGCCTCAACCATTCTCGATTCCAGAACATCATACCGTTCTTCACGCTGACTGCCACCTACCAGTTCTCCAATTCCGGGGACCAGAATATCCATGGCCGCAACGGTTCTGCCATCCTCATTGACACGCATATAAAACGGTTTGATTGTCGCCGGATAATCGGTGACAACAAGTGGCCTCCTGAATACTTCTTCCGTCAGGTAGCGTTCATGCTCGGACTGCAGATCAATGCCCCATTGAACGGGATAATCAAATTTTTTCTTTGCCTTTAAAAGCAGATCAACAGCGTCCGTATAAGTCACATGGGCAAATTCCTGTTCCACAACCCGACCAAGTTTTTCAAGCAGCCCTTTCTCGATGAACTTATTGAAAAGCTCCAGGTCTTCTGCACAGCTAACCATGATATCTTCAAGCAGGTAATGCATCATGTCCTCAGCGACACGCATATTCCCCCTGAGATCACAGAAGGCCATTTCCGGTTCAATCATCCAGAATTCGGCGAGATGTCGGCTTGTATTCGAGTTTTCAGCCCTGAACGTAGGACCGAAGGTATACACATCCCCAAGAGACAGGGCATACACTTCAGCCTGCAACTGGCCGCTCACGGTCAAACCGGCCTGTCGTCCGAAAAAATGACTACCCGATTTTCCTTCCTCTGCAGTTGTCACCTGAAACATCTCTCCGGCACCTTCACAGTCGCTGGTGGTTATTATCGGTGTATGGACCTGGATAAAACCTCTTTCCTGAAAAAAACGATGGACACTGTAACCGAGTCTTGAACGGACACGGGCAACGGCCCCCAGGGCATTTGTTCTGGGACGCAGATGACTTATCTCCCGCAGGAACTCAAACGAATGCCTTTTTTTCTGCAGAGGATAGGCCTCCGGATCCGCAAGACCGACAATGCAGATTTCATTGGCGTGAATTTCCACATCCTGCCCCTTTGCCGGTGACTCTTTTAATTCACCCTTTATACTGACACTGCAACCGGTGTTAAGCTGCTTGATTTCAGACTGGTAATTGTCCAGATCATTGCCCGCAATAACCTGGATATTAGCAAGACAGGAACCATCATTGATTTCTATAAAGGAAAAGCTTCCGCTGTCCCTTCTGGTCCTTACCCATCCCTTGATACTGACTTTCGTGTTAAGGGGTTGTTCCACGAGCAGAGTACGAATACGCTTGTTCATCTGTTCACCATTTTTTTCGTTGCAACAATTTAAAGAAATCGAATTTCCTTATCCTTTATATCCAGAAAAACCAACATGGCTGGACCAAATGGCTCAGCAGCAAAAAACAAATGAAAATCCGACTGCGGCAAAACAATCTCTGGTCGTGGGATTTTCAGATAACTATCTGTAGGATTTACAACATATATTCAGACCGAATATTGGCAAGGGCCGCAAAAATGGATTTTTTAGCCAATGGGTTTTTATCATAAAGAGACGCCAGCAGTTTTCTTACACTTCCCCTCCTGCCCTTATCGCTGAAAGGACAGAAGTTTTCAACCGGTAAAAAACCCAGGTCTCCACCGACCATCATCACCTCATTTTTATCAAGATAAGCCATGGGCCTTATGAGTACAAGGTTTCCTCCGAACAGTTTCTGGACAGGAACCATCGTTGAAATATTACCGCTGTAGAGAATATTCAAAAAGAATGTCTCGATAAGATCATCCATGTGGTGTCCAAGGGCAATCTTGTTGAACCCCCTCTGCCGAGCCAGATCAAACAGCTGACTTCTCCTGTCCCTGGCACATTGAAAACACGATTTAAGCTGATCCATTCTCTCCCAGGCGGAGTCAATGGCATATGTAATCGCAAATCTTTCAAGCTGTTTTCCAATTGATTCTCCAGGGTCGGCAACACCGGCATGGTCACGCCAGAAACCATGGTCGATGACCTGGACCATCACCTCAAAAGAAATGGGTGCCTTTTTCCGCCAGCTTTTCAGGATCCAGGCCAAAGTCAGACTGTCAATGCCGCCCGAAACAGCGATCATGACCCGGTCGCCATCATCAAGCATAGAATAATCGTGCATTGCCCTGCCGATTTTCCTGTTCACATGTGGAGGAAGGGAATAATTACTGTCCATTACGCAATAACCGGCTTGGCAGAATCTTCAGGCTCAGCCATTTATGCACCTGTGGGTACAACACAATAATGAAAATCTGACTACGACAAAATAACCTTCAGCAGCGAGATTTTCAGATAAAAAGAGACAAAAAAACCCCGTGACCGTCTTACTGCCGGACCGCCACGGGAAGAAAAAAACAGGTTATTGAAAATTATTTAAGATAAGGGCATTGTGCAAGCCTTTCTCTTATTCCCTGCTCAAGAAGTTCTTCAACACTGATCCATTTAAATCCTCGGCTCTGGGCCTTGTTAAAAGAAAGAATATTGCTGAGCAGGGATTCCTGGGTTTCCTTAAAATCCGCAGACCAGAGTACCGCCCCGGTCTTCACATGCCTGAGAACCATGTTGAATCTGACAGAAGCCGGGGATTCGGAGGCATACTCCCCCCTTCTCTCTGCTTGAAACGGGCAACCGTAGTTGTCAGAACAGCGTCACAATTTATTTTTTTTCCAAGCGCCGCAACCGTGCCGGAAATACCTCCCGATATTTCCGAAACAAGGTTGGAAACCTGGTTTGCGGTTAACACCCTCACTTGAGGGTTGTCGGACAACTCCCTGGCAATAATTTCCGTTGCCAGTTTCGCTCCACGTTCCAGATCACGAGCATTATTAAATGTCACAGTATCATTTTTACCAACTGTCGTTCCGGCGGGAAGGATCACAATGCAACGCAGAGGCTCCAGAGGAACCTGTACCTTTTTGCCGCCATCATCCATGAAGTTTGAACATGACGCCAGAAGAGCATAAAGGGAAAAACAAACGATATATAAACCAATTTGTATTGTTTTTTTCACTGATTTCACCTTGTTGAATATCTATCAAAGACAACCTTTGGAAGAAAGGGTACCTTCAATGTCCAGGGGTGCGGTTGCCTGGGCCAGAGCCCTGCCAAACCCTTTGAAAACTGCCTCAATAATATGATGCCCATTTCCCCCATGCAGAAGATCAACATGGAGGGTCATCCCGGCGTGCTGACTCACTGCTCTGAAAAATTCCAGGGACAGAGCCGTGTCGAAGGTACCAAGTTTCTGCTCCTTTACAGGCACACGGTAATGCAGCCAGGGTCTGTTGGAAAGATCCAGAACCACCCGAACAAGGGTTTCATCCATGACCATATGGCAGCTTCCATACCTGGCTATCCCGGTTTTATCCCAAGAGTCTCGGCAATCACCTGACCAAAACATATGCCGATATCCTCAACCGTATGGTGGTCGTCAACCTCCGTATCACCATTTCCCCTGATTGTAACATTAAAAAAACCATGCACACTGAAAAGAGTCAGCATGTGATCAAGAAAAGGAACACCTGTATCAATATCCGCTTTTCCTTCTCCATCCAGAGCAAGATCAATTTCTATTTCAGTTTCCCTGGTTTTACGGGCAACACGGCTTGATCGTGTTATCTTTATTCCGTCCATATTTCTTGATTCCTGAAGGCTTTGAATTGCAATGTGGTGTAAATTGTTCCAAAAAACGAAAGAGAGTTTACCGGTTTTGCAGCATAGTATATCCCTTGCAACCCATTATTCTGAAACTGATATAATACCCTAAAGAAAAAAAACCTTCTCTATTTTTCGTGACATGACGAGTGAAAATAATTATAATGAAAAGCCGAGTTGGTTTCTTTTTTTATTGACACCAATTTTAAGACCTTGTATAAACACCGCAGTTTTGACAAAAAAACGTACGAGCGGGAATAACTCAGTGGTAGAGTGTAACCTTGCCAAGGTTGAAGTCGCGAGTTCGAATCTCGTTTCCCGCTCCACTCAATACATCAAAAGGTTCGACGGTGTTCGAACCTTTTTTTATTAATTGATCGACCATTTTGAGGGATACAATGAAAACCTATCTTGCTCCAGTCAACGAGATCGAGAGGAAATGGTATGTTGTCGACGCAGAGGACAAGGTACTGGGCCGTCTGGCATCGGAAATAGCCTCCCGTCTTCGCGGCAAACATAAACCGACTTTCTCATCCTTTATAGATAATGGTGATTTCATCGTTGTAACCAATGCTGAAAAAATCCGTCTCACAGGCAACAAGCTAAATGATAAGAAGTATTATCATCATACCGGATATATTGGTGGTATCAAAGAGATCAATGCGAAAGATCTGCTGGCCAAGAACCCGACTTCGCTTATCACTGCTGCCGTCAAGGGAATGCTTCCCAAAAACAAACTGGGAAGGGCTCAGTTGAAAAAATTGAAAGTGTATGCCGGTAAAGATCATCCACATGCAGCACAACAGCCCACCGTTTTAGATATTTAATCCAGGAGATAAAACCATGGCCCAAGATAGATTTTACGCCACCGGGAAAAGGAAAAATGCCATTGCCAGAGTCTGGCTTACTCCTGGAACCGGAAAGGTTATTGTAAACAAAATGGAAGCTGACAAGTATTTTGGTCAGATCTTCAAGAGTCACAAAATTGAAAAACCCTTTAAGGTCACAGAAACAACAGAGCAATATGATGTCATGGCGACCCTGAAAGGTGGCGGCAAGTCTGCACAGGTGGATGCGCTCTGTCACGGTATTTCCAAGGCACTTCTTGAAACAAATCCGGAAACCCGCCTTCCTCTGAAACAATCCGGTCTGCTTACCCGTGACCCAAGAGTCAAGGAACGGAAGAAATACGGACAGAAAGGTGCCCGCGCTAAATTCCAGTTCTCGAAACGATAGAAAGGATTTACTTTCATTTCTTCTTTTTCCGAGGCAAGATCGGAAGAAAGCAGGGAACTGTATTTTACAGAAGTTTCAAAACACCAAAGGAATGACAGTTCTACTGTCATTCCTTTTTTTTTTATTCTGTTCACCCATGAAAACCAGGTACACCTCCAGGCTCGAAGGTATCAGGCTGGATTTAGCATGTAATCATGTTTTTTTTATTACCATGCTTTGTATTTGCAACCATCCCTGATCCGAAAAGAGTGCTTCCTGACGATTCGATAACAAAAGGACATACTGATGACAATTCATGTTGGAATAGTTGGCGCATCCGGATACACGGGCACAGAACTGACCAGGATTCTGTGCAATCACCCTGAAGCCAGGTTAACTGTAGCCACATCTCGAAAATATGCAGGCAAAAAACTCTCTGATATTTTTCCAAACCTGAAAAACAGAACTGAGCTGGTTTTCGAAAACCTCACCCCTGACCAACTCGCCTCCAGAGCTGATTTTTTCTTCACTGCAGTACCCATAAAACAGCAATGGATATTGCACCCAGGCTTCTTGACGCCGGGAAAAAAGTAGTGGACCTTTCTGCTGATTATCGAATTCACGACCTTGCAACCTATGAAAAATGGTACCAGCCCCACTCATCCCCCCATCTGCTGAAAGAGGCGACTTACGGTCTTCCCGAACTCTACAGAGACATAATAGCCAAAAGTAGACTCACGGCTAATCCCGGCTGCTATCCGACATCTATTATCCTTGCTCTCGCTCCCCTGCTGAAAGCGGGAGCAATTATTGAAAATTCGATTATTGCCGACTCAAAATCCGGAACAACAGGTGCAGGGCGTGCGCCACAGACAGCCACTCTTTTCTGCGAAGTCCATGACGGCTTCAAACCATACAAAGTCGGCAGGGCTCACAGACATACACCGGAAATAGAACAGGAACTCAAGGCTATTGCCCGCAAAGATGTCACTATAACTTTCACACCTCACCTGCTCCCGATTTCCCGCGGAATTCTGAGCACTGTCTACGCCACTCTCTCCTCGAATTTTGATCACCGGACACTTACAGATCTCTTTCTGCAGGAATATGGTTCGGAGCCGTTTATTCGAATTCTTGGGGAAAACAACTTTCCTGCTACTCAGTTTGTCCGGGGCTCTAATTTCTGTGATATTTCTTTCAAAATTGACCAAGCGACAGACAGGGTAATCGTGATGAGCTGTATCGACAACATCGTCAAGGGTGCCGCCGGCCAGGCTGTACAGAACATGAATCTCATGTGTGGCTTCGACGAAACCGATGGGTTAGAAACGATTCCCCTCTTCCCATGACAGCAGACACACTCCATGGAGCCCCGTAATATAAAACTTGTTATTGGATATGATGGAACCGGTTTCAGTGGCTGGCAGAGGCAAAAAAGGGGGGAAAAAACCATTCAGGGCACAATTGAAACCTGTCTGAACAGGATGACCTGCAACGAAATTACCCTCCACGGAGCCGGGAGAACCGATGCCGGAGTCCATGCAGAAGGAATGGTTGCTCATTTCCACACAACAGCTTCAATAACCCCTTCAGAATTTCTCCAGGCACTCAACTCCATGCTTCCAGGAGCAATACGGATTTTCCAGGCAGACGAAGTAGATCGGGATTTTCACTCCCGTTTTTCCGCCAGAAAAAAGACTTATCGCTACTCCATTTTTACAGGATCCATCCAGCCCCCAATATCCGCCTCTACTCTCTGCATGTCAAAACAGATCTCAAAGTCGATAGAATAACACAGGCCCTTTCATACCTGGTGGGAACACATGATTTTTCCTCATTTGAAAACAGCGGTACACGCGATAAACATGCCACTTCAGGGCGAGGAGCAGTGAGAACACTGTACAGGGCTTCACTTCACCAGAGGGAAGAACAGATCCTGCTGGAATTTACCGGTGACGGTTTTCTGCGAAACATGGTCAGGAATATTGTTGGCACCGCACTGGATTGCGGCAGAGGCCACCTGACCCCAGGTCAATTCAAAATGATACTTACCGCAAAGGACAGAACCTGTGCCGGCCCGACGGCGCCACCCCATGGTCTGAGCCTGGTAAAAGTGTTTTATTGAGCAGCCTGAAATAGGTTTGGATTAAAAGACTGCCCCATTATCGAACATCCATGGATTCAGTCTACTTTTTCAGCGAAGAATGCCTGGCAAGGAGTGACTGCAGTTTCCAAGGTGAGGAAAGACATACCCTGGATTCATTACAGATTGTCATTACATCACAAAATGAGAGGAATTCAGCGTGGGCATCGGTTAACTCCAGATCACGCCTCTGGATAATTTTCAACTGCCTTTTCATATCAAGATCATCAATTTTCAAGCTCTTCAACCAGCCATTTTCCACCTCCCGACAGATGGAAAGTGCGGACAGACAAGTTATTCCCGCTCCCGACTCGACAGCCCGTTTTACGGCCTCCGGGTGGCCCATTTCCATGACAATGTTGACATTGTCCATGTATTTACCAAATTTTTTACGAATGGTTTCATCTGTACCGGATCCCCTTTCCCTCATGATCCATTTTTTTCCCTTCATATCGGTTTTCATATTAAAAACTTCATGATGAGCAAGGGGATCCGTTGGACCACAGAGTATAATCAACTCATCCTCAAACCATGGGCGTGACAATATTTCTTCTTTTCTGGAAAGAGGGCCTTCAACAAAACCAAGATCCATTTTTTTATCATAAACCAGTTTTTCCGCATAACTCGTCTGGTATACCAGCATATTGACATGGACCTTCGGGTGTACTCTTTTAAATCCCCCGATGAGGTAGGGAAGAATATAATTTCCTAAAGTCGTACTGGCCACAACCTCAATATGTCCTTCAAGAGTATCATTCCTCTCGGACATGATAGATTCGATATTTCCAACCTGACAGGTAATGTCCTTGGCAAGTGGAAGCAGATAACGACCACGGGCATTAAGCAACAGGCTCCTTCCATGTCTATCAAAAAGAGACCCACCAAGTTGATTTTCAAGCTCGGCAAGTGCCATACTCACGGCAGACTGAGTTACAAATAACTTTTTACTGGCTTTTGTTACCTGCGCAGTCTCTGCAACAGCAATAAATATTTCTAATTGTCTCAATGTGATAGACATAACCTAACACCAAATGACCTTTCAGTAAAATTGATACTATTCATCTTTATAATTTACACATTCGTTTGTTAATATAGCATTTTTGAATTCTTTCTCAAGTCTTTTCAATATTCATTTGAAATGAAATCATTATTCCAATCAGACTTATGCGTTTTAAGCATTCACCCTGAAATACAAGCATAAAATACATAATAAAAACAAACACAACCAGCATTTTCACAACTTCTATTGTGCTTATTGTGCATACATACCATCATTTTTTACTGTTGACATTAAATTCATCATTATTTATGCTGCTGATCAATAATAATTATACATGACAATGCTTATTATTTCCTATCTTCTTGTTTTTAAAAATAATGCCGATTCAAAAAAATGACTTGATCAACAGATAATTTTCATTTAGATAATGGCATTGATCACATGGTATCCGTTTCCAATTTAATTGTAAAAGGAACTGCAATGGAACAGCAATTTACTGCATTTCTATACCAGGAAAATGTTATCTGGGTAGCAGCATTCACATTGGGTGGTCTGGCATTTGCACTTGGTCCGATTGCTATTGTCTACCTGCTCATGCCCAACGGTACCAGACAGATTCGCAACAATGCTCTTCAAGCTATTGAGTGCGGCATGGATCCAATTGGTGATCCATGGATACGTTACGGTGTAGTCTTTTATCTCTATGCTCTTATTTTCCTCGCCTTTGATGTTGATGTTCTATTTCTTTTTCCGGTAGCTATCGCATATAATGATGCTTTTTTTGCATCTTCAATTCGTGACTTTATAGAAATAATCATTTTTGTCGGTATTCTGTCATTGGCAATTGTTTATGCCTGGAAAAAGGGAGTCTTTAAGTGGGAACGCAAAACGTACCTTCGTCAATAGTTCAATTTGCTCTAGCTGACAAACTCATTAATATCGGTCGGGCCAACTCTCTCTGGCCCCTGACATTCGGAATTGCCTGTTGCGCCATTGAGATGATGGCAACCGGCTGCGCCCGCTTTGACATGTCCAGGTTTGGTGCTGAGGTTTTTCGACCTTCTCCCCGTCAAAGTGATGTAATGATTGTCGCTGGAACCATCACCAAAAAAATGATGCCGGGTATTAAAACTCTGTATGACCAGATGCCTGAACCTAAATGGGTAATGGCCCTTGGCAACTGCGCAATATCCGGTGGCCCTTTCGCCTTTGAGGGACAGTATTCCATTGTCCTCGGCGCGGATGAATTTCTCCCCGTGGATGTTTATGTTCCGGGATGCCCGCCCAGGCCGGAAGCCCTCCTGCAGGGGATTATAGAATTGGAACACCTTGTCTCTGACTGGAAAAGGTGGGAAAATCCTGAAGCGGCTTGAATTCTTAAGCATTTTTATTCCCGAATTTATTTATTTGTTTTCCGGAGTTCTCCACTATGATTCTTGAAAAAACAAAAATTGCTTTTCAAAAACTGTTTCCAGTCCCAGACTCAGAAGACGTACCAGTAGAGGAAGAACCAAAAGAAACAAAAACCTCCTCTCCTCCACGGGAAAACGGCATTTTAGAGCGTGACTACAATGTTCACGGTTATCATCTCGACATTCAACTCTCTCCCGACCAGCTTACTGAAGCTGTAACAATTGTGGATGAACTTGAATTTTTTCTTGAAACCATAACAGGTGTTGACTGGATCAAGGAAAACCAGCTCGAACTCATTTATGATTTCAGTCGTTATGATTTTGACACCTGCCGTGTTGTCATCAGAACAAGGGTTGACCGGGATAATCCGATAGTTCCGACAATCACACCCATATATGCCGGTGCAAACTGGCATGAACGGGAGACTCATGATTTTTTTGGTATTCAATTTAAGGGGCATCCACACTTAATCCCGCTGCTCCTCCCTGAAGATGCAGATTTTCATCCACTCTTAAAGGATTTCAAGGCATGAGTTCGCAACCAATTCAGCTACAGCCGGACGAAACATTTGTACTCAACGTAGGGCCTCAACATCCTGCAACCCATGGGGTCCTGAGGGTCAAAATGGAAATGAACGGCGAGTATATCGTCAATGCGGAAACCGTTATCGGTTATATCCACCGCATGCATGAGAAAATGGGTGAAACGAAGACCTATCCCCAGTTTCTCATGAACCTCAGCAGAATGGACTACCTCGGAGCACTTGGCTATTCCCATGGGCATGTGCTAGTTGTTGAGAAAGCTGCGGGAATCGAGGTCCCCGAACGTGCGGAATATATCCGGGCGATCATGGTCGAACTGAATCGGATAGCCTCGCATCTTTTCTGGTTTGGCGCTTTTGTCATGGATCTTGGAGGATTCAGCCCTCTCATGTATGCCCTGCAGGACAGGGAATATATCCTCGATATGCTGGAAGCAGTAACCGGGTCGCGGCTCACTTACTGCTATTTCAGGTTTGGCGGTTTATATAATGATGTCGATGATGATTTTATCGCTGCTGCCAGAAGGTTTATTCCTCGTATGCGTAAGTCTCTAAAAAAATATGAAAAACTTGTCACAGGAAACGTAATTTTTCGCAAACGACTGGAAGGAAACGCTTATCTCTCAAAGGAGATATGCAGAAAATACGGAGCATCCAGCGCGGTAGCCAGAGGCTCAGGAATTGACTTTGATGTACGGAAAAATGAACCCTACTCCGTATATCCTGAATTCGACTTTGATATCCCCGTATATCATGAGTGTGATTCACTCGCCCGCTACAAGGTTCGAATGGATGAAATAGAACAATCCCTGCGAATCATTGAACAGGGTCTCAATAAACTCCCCGACGGCCCCATCATGCCAAAGAAAAAGCCCAAAATAATCAAACCTCCCGCCGGTGATTACTACCAGGCGGTGGAGACGGCCAGGGGCAGTTTCGGAGTAAGGCTTGTAAGTGACGGTACGAAAACTCCATACAGGCTGAAACTCAGGTCGCCAACCTACTCCAATATGCATCTTTTTGATGAGTCCTGTAAAGGGTTGATGATCATGGATGCCCTTGCGTTCATGGGAAGTCTTGATCTGGTCATTCCTGAGATTGACAGGTAAAAAAGGAAGAATCTATGAGCTTAACACTTCTAAATGTAATCGTTGCCGTAGTGATAGCCATTGGTTTCGCAGCACTCAACGCGGCTTACCTTGTCTGGGCGGAAAGACGGGGTGCTGCCAGAATCCAGAGGCGTCCCGGCCCGAATATCAATGGTCCTTTTGGACTTCTCCAACCCCCACTTGACGGTATTAAACTGATGGCCAAGCAGCTTACAATACCTGGAGGAGTTGACAAGGTGCTTTTCATCGCAGCCCCTGTTCTGGCCATGTTTCCGGCAATCATGAGTTTTGTCACCATTCCGTTTTCCGACTCCATAGTGGCTCGAAATATGAACGTCGGGATTCTTATGGTTTTCGCCTTTGCCTCCACCGGGGCATGTCTCTACTCTTCGCAGGATGGAGTTCAAGGAACAAATATTCCATGATGTCTTCCGTCCGTGCAGTCTCCCAGGCTGTAGCGTATGAAATTCCAATGCTGATCACAACCATCACCGTGGTCATGATAGCAGGCTCCATGGACCTCACTGAAATAGTCCGCCAGCAGAGCGCATCAATTCTCCATTGGAATATCTTTCCCCTGTTCGGGAATTCACATAACATACTTATGCCTCTTTCCTTCCTGATTTTCTTTACCTGCACCCTTGCTGAAACCAACCGTGCACCATTTGATCTCGGGGAAGCGGAAAGCGAGCTTGTGGCCGGCTTTCATACTGAGTATGGCTCCATGGGTTTTGGCCTTTTTTTCATGGGGAGTATGCTAATATTGTCATCGGCTCCTGCATGACCACTATTCTTTTCCTTGGGGGTTGGAGCTGTCCCTTCGGCCTTTTTCCGGGTGTATGGTGGTTTCTTTTGAAACTCTACCTGCTGATTGCAACATTTATCTGGATTCGCTGGACATTTCCCCGGACAACAATATACGGTCTGCTTAATCTTTCCTGGAAAATCCTCATCCCCCTTTCCCTTGTAAACCTGCTCATTACTGCGGGACTGATAAAGGTATTTTGAATATGGTTGCCTATTTTTCTGAAATATACAACGGTCTCATAAGCCTTTTCATCGGCATGGGCATCACGTTCAAGGAATTCTTCAAACCCACGGTCACAGTCGAGTACCCATACGAAACGCTGACCATGACCGAAAGGTACCGTGGACACATCGAACTGATTGCCAATGAAGAGGGCAAAGCCAATTGCATTGTCTGTGGAATGTGCCAAAGGGCATGTCCATCCGGATGCATCACCTTGACCGGCAAGAAACCTGAAGGAGAAAAGAAAAAGGTTTTGACCAGTTACATACTTGATTTTACGAGATGTTCACTTTGTGGATCCTGCGTTGAATCATGTAATTTCAATGCCATTGAGTATTCCAAGGAATACAATCTAGCTTCCACCAGAAGAGAAGATTTTATTTTTGATCTTCTTCAACGACTTGAGGAAAGAAACAAATGAGTCCTTCGATTCCATTATCAACCTCACCTGCTCTGTTCAGTGTAGATGGGCTTGCTGGAGTTATTTTTCTGATCAATCTGGTCATCACCCTTATTGGTGCAATAATTGCCTGCAACTCCGAAAGGCTGGTTCGGGCAATTGGAGGATTGATCGTCTGCTTCATAGGCGTGGCAGGTTTATATTATTATCTGAATTCACCCTTTGTCGCCATGATGCAGGTTCTTATTTATGTGGGAGCTGTTGCTGTTACAATCTCTTTTGCGATTATGCTTGCTGCTCCTGAAGAACAAAAAAAGACTGGAAGAGGCGGTCCTCTTATCGGCCCTCTCGGATTTGCAACAGCCGCTCTTGTTACCGGGGGTTTTCAGTGCTTGCCCTGAAAACCAACTGGATCTCTATGGAAAAAATCAACGACGGTTCGATTAAAACTGTCGGCATCAAACTGTTGACCGACTACTCCATGGCTTTTGAACTTGTCTCCATCGTTCTGCTCATTGCCATTATCGGTGCCCTGGTCATAGCTCGGGTCAGGAGGGAAAACTAATGTCAGTCCTTACACTTTATAACAATCTCGATACTTTTCTTGTTATCGGAGCCTTTCTTTTCGGAATGGGCGTGTACGGCATTGTTACCAGAAAAACATTTATAGGCATGCTGATAGCAGCCGAGCTTCTACTGGCAGGTGCATCCGTCAATTTTATGGCGTTCAACAGATTTACTGCTCCTGACCCCGTTACCGGTCAGGTGTTCACTTTGTTCATAATGGCCATTGCAGCAGCAGAGGCCGCAATTGGACTCAGCATTGTTATCGCGATTTATCACCACTTTAAATCAATCGATGCCGAAGATACCGTACAATTAAAAGGTTAGCCAGGAGCCGTCAGGAATGGACTACAAACTACTCATAGCTCTACTTATTCCTCTTTTTGCCGCACTGGGCGTTATGTTCAAAGGTGATAACGAAAATGTCCGGGAGGGCATTTCTTCTGTTTCATCTATCCTCCTGCTCCTCATTGTCGCATCGATGATACCGGCAGTTCTCAAGGGAAAAACCCTTTTTTTTCTGATGTTTACTATTCTCCCTGGAGTAACTGTTGCACTCAGGGCGGATGCCATGTCGATGATTTTTGCCATTGTTGCCTCTTCCCTCTGGACTATCGCGGTCTTTTATTCTATGGGATATATGAGAGGTCTGAAGGAGCATGCCCAGACCAGATTCAACGCCTGCTTTGCCCTTGCAATTTTTGGAGCAATCGGGGTTGCTTTTTCCGATAATCTCTTCACCATGTACCTCTTTTATGAGATTGTTTCCATCTGCACTTACCCGCTGGTTGCACACCATCAGGATGAAGAAGGTTACCACGGTGCAAGAAAGTATATCATTTATCTGACAACTACAGCTAAGGCCTTCCTGCTGCCCGCGATGATTCTTATCTATGTCCTCACCGGCACGCTGGATTTTGCACCTGATATCTCCACGGGGATCTTCCCGTCTGATATCAATAAAACTCTGGTGATAATGCTTTATATTTTCTGTATCTTCGGTTTTGCCAAAAACGGTATCATGCCTTTCCATCACTGGCTTCCCGGAGCAATGGTCGCCCCAACTCCCGTTTCTGCCCTGCTCCATGCTGTTGCAGTAGTTAAAGTTGGAGTCTTCTGCACAACCAGGGTGATGCTCTATATTTTCGGCACCCAGACAATGCATGCACTCAACCTGGGAATACCAACAGCCTATTTTGTCAGTTTCACTATTCTGGCTGCCTCTGTTATCGCTCTGTCCAAGGATAACCTCAAGGCCCGACTGGCCTATTCCACAGTCAGCCAGCTCTCTTATATCATTCTGGGAGTTGCCCTGCTTACCGATACTGGAATACAGGGTGGTTTGATCCATATTGTCAACCATGCTTTTTCCAAGATCACCCTCTTTTTCTGTGCCGGTGCAATATATGTTGCCAGCCATAAAAAATATATTTCTGAAATGGAAGGACTCGGGAAAACGATGCCCTTCACCTTTGCTGCATTTGGTATTGCCTCCCTGAGCATGATAGGTGCCCCTCCTGTTGCTGGCTTTATTACGAAATGGAACCTGCTCATCGGTTCAATAGAGGCACATCAAATGGGTATTCTCCTTATACTCATTGCCAGTACCATGCTTAATGCCGCATATTTTGCCCCGGTCACATATAAAGCTTTCTTCGGCAAAAGACCTGCTGGTGAACCTTTTACCGGTATAAAGGAAGCACCGTTATCCATGCTTATTCCAATTCTTATAGCCTGTACCATATCAGTATTAATCGGTATTTTCCCAGATTTCATGTTGCAATTTGTCAAGGCGGTGACAGGATGATTATTCAGATTATTGATTATCTCAAGGCCCATTCCGGAGCAGTGAAACTCTGCACGTGGGTGGGATTGACAACCATTATCGTCTGGTCTGTTTCCGGAGTCGATACCCATCATGCCCATACGTGGATGGAAAAGCACATCCCCGGATTCTGGGCTTTGTTTGGAATTATTTCCTGCGTGATACTGGTCTATTTTTCACGTTGGTTTGGAAAGGGCGGCATAATGACCCGGGAGGATTACTATGATAATTAGTTTCTTTCACCCGGCACTGATCATGATTATCGGTGCACTTCTCCTGCCCTTTATGAAAGGACCATTCAGGAAACCATTCCTTTTTCTCGTGCCTCTGCTGACCTTTCTCAATGTAATCTATCTCAGCTGGCATCCCGGAACTTACGGTGTTGTAACTTTTATGGGGAAATGGACTTTGGTCTTTGGCCGGGTTGACAACCTCTCTATTGTCTTCGGGTTCATAATGGCACTTATGGCCATTATCGGTACAATTTACGGCCTTCATGTCAAAGATTATTGGCAACACATGGCCGCCTGGTTCTATGTTGCTGGATCCCTTGGTGTCATCTACTGTGGTGATTATCTCGTTCTTTTTCTTTTCTGGGAGATGATGGCCTTTGCCTCGACATTTCTCATCTGGTTCAACAGGGACAAGGGTGCCATTGCAGCAGGATACCGATACCTGCTAGTACACACCTTTGGTGGCGTTGTTCTCCTTCTCGGTTTTGTGCTCAGATATCAGGCTACTCAAGACCTGTCTTTTGTATTGCTGAGTGAAGAAAACACTCAACTGTATACCTGGCTTATTATGGCCGGACTTATGCTCAATGCTGCAGTACCACCGCTCCATTCATGGTTGCCGGACGCCTACAGCAAGGCCTCCATCACCGGTGCGGTTTTCATGTGTGCCTTTACCACAAAGACTGCCATCTACACTTTAGCACGGGCCTTCGCAGGTTTTGATATTCTCATTGTTCTCGGTGTCATTATGGCGATTTACGGTATTGTCTACGCCATAATGGAAAATGATATCCGCAGGCTTCTCGGTTGGGAAATTGTCAGCCAGGTCGGTTATATGGTTACAGGTGTCGGTATTGGTACGGCACTGGCCATAAACGGTGCATGCGCCCATGCATTCGCCCATATCCTTTACAAGGGACTTCTTTTCATGGGAGCGGGAGCAGTCATCCATGCAACCGGTAAATCCACTTTTACCCAACTGGGAGGCTTGTATCGTAAGATGCCGGTTACCCTTCTTTTCATGGTTATTGGCGGTATATCGGTTTCTGCGTTTCCCTTTTTCTCCGGTTTCGTTACAAAATCCATGATCATAGCCGCAGGTTTTGAATCACATCTCTTTGTTGCAGCATTTCTTTTGAGCATGGTTTCGGTCGGTACTTTTCTCGTTGCCGGACTTCGCCTTCCCTACCTGATTTTCTTTGGCGAAAAAAGAAGTGACGATGCCACATTTGAAAAAGCTGAGGATCCCCCATGGAATATGCAGCTTGCCATGATTATTGCCGGCCTGCTCTGCTTTGTCATTGGCTCGTACACACCGTTTCTTTACAATATGCTGCCCTACAAGGATGTTGTTTTTCATCCTTACAATGGATATCACTTAAGCGAAACGTTGCAGATTCTTGCATTTACGGCTCTGGCTTTCTTCTTTCTCAAGGATAAAATTGGCGCCAGAGCAACCATCAGCCTTGATCTTGATTGGTTTTACCGCAAAGGTGGTCAGCTTTTTCTATGGCTTGCAAAAAATCCCATTCAATGGCTCGATACTCTCTGGGGCAATGTCTACAGGGTGATTGGCCTCTATTCACTGATGACAACGGCCAGATTCTGGTCCTGGTTTGACTGGCATGCCATTGACGGAGTAGTAGACGGCAGTGCCAGATGCGTACGGGCAATAGGGCGACGAATCAGCATTGTTCTGCAGCGTGGGCAAATACAGTATACTCTCTATTTTTCATTTACGTTTGCTGCAATTTTACTGTTTTCTTATGTCTGTTTATAACACTTTGAACTCAAGGATCACTCGTAATGGATCAACTACTGCTTAATTCCGGCTTCCCTATCCTGAGTGTACTCATCTTCCTACCACTCGCAGGAGCTCTGGGACTTCTTTTTGTCAAAAATGAAGCGATGTGCAGAATTTTCTCCCTGGCAGTCACCGGTAGCGTTGCAATCATATCACTAGGTCTTCTTTTCGGTTTTGATAACACCTCTGCCAAATTCCAATTTGGTGAGCATTATACCTGGATCAGTTCTCTGAATATCAACTATACGGTCGGTGTTGACGGTATTTCTATACTGCTCATCCTGATGACCACTTTTATAATGCCCTTTTGTGTTCTTGCTTCATGGTCGTATATAAAGACAAGGGTGCAGCCATTCATGATCTGCCTGCTCATTATGGAAACGGCAATGATCGGAGTCTTTGCAGCACTGGATTTTGTTCTTTTTTATGTCCTCTGGGAGACCATGCTTATACCCATGTATATGCTTATAGCCATTTGGGGGGGGCCCAGAAAAATATATGCTTCAATCAAGTTTTTTCTTTATACTCTTGCAGGGTCAATACTTCTCCTGGTTGGTATCATCTGGCTCTACCTTGCAAATGACTACAGTTTCTATATTCCCGACATGATGTGGCAGGATTACTCTCTCACATCTCAGGTTTATCTTTTCCTTGCCTTTTTTCTCGCATTTGCCATCAAGGTTCCAATGTTTCCTTTTCACACATGGCTGCCGGCAGCCCATGTTGAAGCCCCAACAGCCGGCTCCGTTATCCTTGCCAGCATTCTGTTGAAAATGGGAACATACGGTTTTCTCCGTTTTGCCCTGCCAATCACACCGGATGCCACTATGATTCTCATGCCTTATGTACTTTGGATTTCCATTGCTGGAATCATCTACGGTGGCTTTACAGCTCTTGCCCAGAGTGATATGAAAAAGCTTATTGCCTATTCATCCGTGGGACATATGGGATTTGTTACCCTGGGTATTTTCGTGCTGAATATAGACGGTATTGAAGGCGCCATTCTGCAGATGGTCAACCACGGCATCACAACGGGAGCCCTTTTTCTCTGTGTTGGCATGATTTACGAACGAACCCATAGCCGTGAACTTCGATCGGCAACCGGTGTAGGGAAATTTATGCCGATTTATGTTACATTTCTTGCTTTTTTCTCCCTCTCTTCCTTTGGTTTTCCAGGGACCAACAGTTTTGTCGGGGAATTTATGATTCTGGCGGGAGCCTTTCAGTTCAGCACCGGCAGCGGTCAGTTTCCATATCTTGCGCTGGCTGCAATTCCCGGTGCAGTACTTGCTGCAGCCTATATGTTAAGAATGCTCCAGAAAATTATCTGGGGTGGCACAGACAATCCGGATCAATCCTGGATCAGTGACCTGAATATTCGCGAAATTGTAACACTTGCACCCTTTCTCTTTTTCGTTTTCTGGATCGGTCTCGGACCACAACCGTTCATTGATCTGATGCATACTTCGGTGATGCAGCTACTCAGCCAACTGCAGGCTCATCAGGCTCAGGCTGTAGCTTTATCCGATATAATTCTTCATTGATATTTTATTAAAGACCTCATAAAGGTAACACAATGCTATTTTTCCCCGAATTAACGCTGTTAGGAGCTGGCCTGATTCTTTTTGTTTTCAGTCTGGGAAAACCTGAAAGAAACAGCACCAGAAAGGTGGCACTTATTTTGTCTGCTGTTACTCTTGGTGGATCACTCCTCTCCATGGGAGCAGATGGTTCTCTCTTTTATGACTCATATAGAGTTAACTTTTTCTCCCAACTGTTCAAAACCCTGATTGCCCTGGCAACTTTTATTGTACTCGCTTTCAGCGATAAAGGTGTAGGCATCAACAAAAATATTCTCCCCGAATATTATCTTTTTCTTTTCATGTCTGTCCTTGGACTCATGATGCTGGTTTCCAGTGTCGAGCTCATTTCCATCTTTGTTTCTCTTGAGCTGTCCTCTTTTGCAGTATATCTGATGGTCCCCATGAGGAAGTCCGGCAAAAATATGGGAAGACAGTCCGAAGCCGGAATTAAATATCTGCTTTACGGGGTTATGGCAACCGGTTTTATGCTATACGGAATGAGTTATATATATGGTCTGACAGGATCAACCCATCTTACTGAAATTCTGGCCAGGATTTCCCAGATGTATGATCAACCAGCGGCCGTAGTTGCAATTCTTCTGGTGCTCACAGGATTTTTTTACAAACTCGGCCTTTTTCCACTCCATTTCTGGGTTCCTGATGTATATGAGGGTGCTTCAAATGAAACTACCGCATTCATTGCTGCTGTACCGAAACTTGCGGCAGTGGCTCTTCTTATTCGTTTTGTTTCCTTGGTTACTCCAGATGGTGAAGTACTCACCAAAGCTCTGATGGTATGCGCCATCCTGTCAATGTTTTATGGAAACCTTTCTGCTCTGGTACAGACAGACATTAAACGACTTCTTGGATTTTCCGGTATTTCCCACGCAGGGTTTGTTCTCCTTGGTCTTCTGACTTTTCAGATAACCGGGTTTGCCACAGCTTTTTATTACATCATTGGTTACTCTTTCATGAACCTGGCCTGCTTTCTGGTAATATGCACTGTCGCAGGCGATGGACAAAATATTGCCATTGACGACCTGACCGGACTGCATAAACGTGCTCCTCTTCTCGCCCTGACCCTGACAATCGGGCTCTTTGCTCTGGCCGGAATTCCTCCGTTCGTCGGCTTTACAGGAAAGTTCATGCTGCTTGTTGGTGCACTCAACAAGGGACACCTCGTGCTTGTCATCCTGGCCGCTTTCAATACGGCCATAGCAATATACTACTATCTTTCAATTGTCAGAGTCACCTTCTGTACGGATGACGAGCAAAGAGAAACAATTATCCCTGGACGTCTTCATTCCATTCTCTGCATTGCACTTATCCTGATAATTGCAATCATGGGAATAATACCCGGTAAATTTATTGCTCTGACAACCAGTGCAGTTCAAACAATTATCTAACCTTGAAATTTTTCTCACGAAGAGTATAACGGCCGTATTCAACACACTGCAGGCTATATAAATCAAGCTCACTGTGGCCTGTTAAAAATGTCCATAATATTCTCTGAGGCCAGTCCAGGCCCTGAAGCTTATCCTTCAGGGCCTTTTTATTTTCATTTGGAGCCCGCCCCATGAACTTCTGGCTTATCACCATCCTTCTTATTCTGCTTTCCTCAAATATTGTTGAAACCATGGCCTCATATCTCAACATCAAGGCCATTTCGAGTGATATCCCTGATGAATTCAAAAAAATTTACAACCAGGAAGAATACAGACATTCACAGGATTATCTCCGTGCCACAACGAAATTTTCAATTCTACAAAACAGTTTTAATCTTCTGCTGATCATCCTCTTCCTCCTGTGCGGAGTTTTCAATCTGCTTGATATATGGGCCAGGGATTTTAATTTTGGTCCTGTTCTAACCGGTGTAATTTACATTAGTACACTCGTATGACCAGCGACAATTATAATTCCTTTTGACGACAATTAAATTTCCCGGAAAATTGTGATCTGATTATTCATATTTCTCAAAGGAGGAATATGGATGGTCACAGATATTCAGGTGAGGAAATTGAAGAAATACTTAAGTCAAGGGAAGACGTTGGAAGTAGCAGCGGCTAGAGCCGGCATGGATGAGAAAACCGGTCGCAAGTATAGAGATAATGGCAAATTGCCAAGTGAGATCAGTGCGGAGCGAGTGAGGGAGTGGCGAACTCGTAAAGATCCTTTTGAAGGTATATGGCCAGAGGTTTTACAATTTCTGGAAACTAATGAAGGTTTGGAAGCCAAAACTCTTTTTACCCATTTTCAAAGGATTTATCCCGGTTCTTTTGGAGATGGCCAGCTCCGCACGTTTCAACGTCGAGTAAAAACCTGGCGTTGTACAGAAGGTCCAGGACGTGAAGTTTATTTTCCCCAGGTGCATGTGCCTGCACGGTTGAGTCAGTCTGATTTTACAGATATGTCCCAATTACAGATCAGTATTGGTGGTCAGCCTTTTGATCACCTGATCTACCATTTTGTGCTGACATATTCGAACTGGGAGACAGGAACGATCTGTTTTTCCGAGAGTTTCGAAAGCCTGAGCGAAGGATTACAGAAGAGTCTATGGAAACTTGGCGGAGTTCCAGAACAACATCAAACAGACAGGTTGTCAGCTGCGGTGAATAAACCGGATAACCCGGAAGAGTTTACCCGTGGCTACCAGGGGCTTTTGGCCCATTACAAATTGCAAGGCCGTAAAATCAATTCGTCAAGCCCCCACGAAAATGGTGACATTGAGCAGCGCCATCATCGTTTCAAGAAAGCCGTAGATCAGGCCCTGATGCTGCGAGGTAACCGGGATTTTACTACACGCAAGGAATATGAGTTATTTCTACAGAAGCTGTTTGCACAACTCAACTGCAACCGCCAGGAGCGCTTTCAAGAAGAACAGTCGATGTTGCGTCCACTGCCTTCGGGTAAGCTCGACACATGTACTCGTTTTGAAGTTCGAGTTGGTCCCAGCAGTACGATCAGAGTAAAGCACAAGGTTTACTCGGTGAATAGTCGACTTATCAAAGAAACAGTCACAGTGCGGCTGTATGCAGAGTATCTGGAGATCTGGTACGGTCAGAAACATATTGAGAATATCCCCAGAATACGAGGCGGTAGCAAACATTATATCCAGTACCGCCATATAATTGACTGGCTGGTTCGAAAACCCGGTGCATTTGAGAACTACAGATACCGCAGTGATCTTTTTCCTACGAGCAGGTTCCGGGTTGCCTATGACTCTCTGCGCAAATTTCGTACCGTTACGGGAGCAGCAAAAGAATACTTATCTATTTTACAGCTTGCTGCCCAAGATAATGAGACAGCTGTAGATGATGCCCTTCGTCATCTGATTGACCATGAAAAGAACATTGATTTTGCCCAGGTAAAAACACTGCTTGTCTCTGGTAAACCGGTTGAACCGATTACCAATATTTCTGTCCAGACTGTTGCCCTCACAGGCTATGATCAACTCTTACAGGAGGGTTGCAGATGAGTTCAACCGATAATCGAATTATCCTGGATGCGTCTCTTAAAAAGCTTTATCTGTCAACTATCCGAGCCTGTTACCAGGAGGAGGCGGATTTGGCGAGAAAGGAATCACTAAGCTATGAATCATACCTTCAGGAACTGGTTGTGCGGGAGTGTGAAGAAAGACGCCATAAACGCATTACCAGATATTTGCGAGAATCCAGACTGCCCCTGGAAAAAAACTTAGCTTCGTTTGAAATGGATCGGCTTCCGGCCAAACTGAGCGGCTTTGTCAATAGTTTGCTGGAAGGTTCTTTTCTTGACAGGTGTGAAAACATACTAGCTTTTGGAAACCCAGGTAGTGGAAAAACCCATCTGCTCTGTGCCATTGCCCAGGAACTGATTAACAAGGATAGGCGTGTTTTCTTTTCTCCGTGCAGTCTGCTGGTGCAAAATCTGCTGGTGGCCAAAAAGGAGCTTGTTCTTCCAAGATTTCTGAAAAAACTTGCCAAGTATGATGCCATACTGATCGACGATATCGGCTATGTCCAGCAAAGCCGAGAAGAAATGGAAGTGCTCTTTACCCTTCTTGCGTATTGTTATGAACGGAACAGTATCATGCTAACCAGCAATTTACCATTTTCACAGTGGGAGAAGATATTTAAAGATCCAATGACTACGGCTGCAGCGATAGACCGGCTTGTGCATCATAGCGTAATACTGGAACTTAATCTTGATAGCTACAGACTGGAAAAAGCAAAACAAAGCCTTGAGGAAAATTAATAATCACAGAATAGGGGGCTCTGCCCCCAACCCCCGAGGTTTAACGCATTGTGGCCATGAGGATGAAGAAAGAAAAGACCGGGCAAATCCTTATACCCGGTCTTCATCCTTACGGCACTCATCTCGGCGCTCGGGTCGCTCCTCAGCGTTGCCCTATCCTCCGGATGAGTACAAATAAGTTACATTTTAGATGAGGACACTGCAACAGAAACAGAAAAAGCAATGAAATATTATTGCGTATTATTATGTGGTTAAGGCCGGAATTATAATTGTCGCCAGCCGGGAATTATAATTGTCGTTGATTACTCGTATTGTGCATCTCTGTTTTAAATATTCCTTTTTCCATATATTCAACGTTTTTCATTGAAGAGAAATTTGGTTTTAACCGTTCAACTCTTTCCATCTTCATCACTGACACCCTAAAGACGGCCCTCCTGGCAGCCGTGATCGGCATCCCGTTATTGTCTTTGATTCTCTCTTTTCTCATGAAGGCCGGCGCTTTTTCCTGGCTCTACTGCTGGATCGGTGTTTTTCTCTTTTCCGTTGTCATGCAGTTCCTGGCACCCGTACTCATCTTACCTCTTTTCAACACATTTACCCCTCTCAAGGAAGGTGAATTGAGAGATGCAATTAATCACTATTCACAAAAAGAAAAATTTAATCTCCAGGGCATTTATACAATGGACGGTTCCAGGCGATCGACTAAGCTTAATGCGTTTTTCACAGGATTTGGCAAGTTCAGAAAAATTGTTCTTTTCGATACGCTGATTCAAAAATTAGCAGTTCATGAGATCGTCGCGGTGCTTGCTCATGAAATGGGCCATTTAAAACTGAACCATATAAAAAAAATGATGCTGTTTTTTGGAATACAGACTGGTATCATGTTCTTTATTCTCTCCGTATTTCTGAAAAATCATGAATTAATCAGATCCCTGGGTGTGGCTGAATATTCCATTTACACATCAATAGTCTTTTTCAGTTTCATCTATTCGCCAGTGAATATGTTTTTATCAATTCTTCTCAAATGGATTTCGCGCAGGCATGAATTTGAAGCCGACGAATACAGCGTCAAAACAACCGGACGTGCAGATGCGCTTATTGACGGTTTAAAAACACTTTCAAAAACCAACCTCAGTAATCTCTCACCCCACCCCTTTTTTGTATTACTCAATTATACCCATCCCCGATACTGATACGTATTCAGAGAATCAGGCAGATCAGCAGTAGACAGGGTATCAATTAAATTGTGTCAACACAGTCAGGTATGAATCATTTCCGTAACGGGAAAATATTCATCTTGACACTACCATTAGTTAGATGTTTATCTGTTTTAAATCATCTTTCAAAAAATATCTTTCCGATACTGCCTCGCACCTGAATTTCATATCGACTTCAGGGAATAACGATAGATTTATTATTTTTTAGGAACTCACTGGTATTTTTTTTCAGTTACTGTTATTTTTTTACAAATATAAAGAAATCGCCATCTTGACTGGTAGAAAGCGGGCAACTGATTCATCACGGGTCTGCTCCCTTTTGTTTCACCTGACAAATGGCTCCCGTATCATTTCTTACTTTAACTATTTGCTATCAGGAGAAAAATATGGATAACAACGAATTTCGTAAACCATTAATTCAATCGGCAGTCATCATAGGTGCTATTGTCGTTCTTATATCCATGCTGTCACCATCTTCCGGTACAGCAACAGGTGGAGGGGGAGCAATATCAGTTTTCTCCGGTATCGGTAATACAATCCTTTTTATCTTCGGGCTTTCTTTTGCCCTCGCTTTTTCCATTTTTATTCTTGTTGCTATTTTTCTAGGGGCAGTTGCTCTTAATTCACCGGACTCGGCAGTACAGATGTACAGCGACTTAAAAAAAAACTTTTCTCAAAACCTGCTGACATATAAGGATAGGCTTTCATGCTGCTCCAGTTCTTCAAATATCAGCATTTCAGAGGAGGAATATAATACAATGATTCAAGAGATATCTCAGCTTCGTGAAAACAGTATTCAACTTGAAGAAAAAATTAAATCACTTGAAAATGATCTCCAGTCTCTGAATCAGAATTATTCCGCATTAACCTCCGAAAACGCAACTCTCAAAGTGAAATTTGAAGAACTTGAGCAGGCAGTTCAATCGCTCAGTTCTTTTGAAAAAGAAAGAGAATCGGTCATTGCCGATTTGTCAGCAAAAATTGAAACTCAACCGGACAATGATCTCAAGGGGCAATTACTTGAATTATCACACCTCCAAAAAGAGGCTCAGAAAGGAATTTCTTCTTTTTCAGAGCGTCTTGATGCTCTTGAAAAGAGTTTAAAACAATCCCCCACTGCTGGAATATTCTCTTATATAGAAAGCAGAGAAGATCAGAATCAGTTTATAAAATTTGTAGAAGAGGCTGTTTCCCAAGACATGACCTATTCCCAGATTGACACTTTCCTTACGGAAAAACTCAATCCTGAGCTAGATCAAATCATAAAAGAACATCCTGCATTAACAAAGACTTACATACGCAATAAAAAAAGAAAATAAGTGGAAGTATTGTTCATCTTTTATATTTTTCTTTTTTCTTCATTTTCCTCTTGACGGCTGGCGAGTAATAAAGTAGTTTGCCGCGGTCTTTTGCAGATGTTGATGCGTTTGTCATTTTGTATATGACGCTTCATTTGCTTGAAACAAAAGATGAAAACAGAGAACAAAGAGATTGACAGTTTAATATTTTTGTATTAAATTGTTTGCCTCACCGCGGAACTTGTACCGTGCGATTCGCTTGTTTTGAGCGGGTTGAGAGATGGTCCTTGAAAACTAAATAACAACATACAGCAAACGGGCCCAACGTGATTTTCAAATCACATTGAGCGATTTTTTTTTGTAATTCAAAAAAAGCAGAGCTCTTATATTTTAAGCACATATAAGTAACTGTTTCTCAAATTGAGAGACGGTCTAGGATATCAAACTGGAGAGTTTGATCCTGGCTCAGAACGAACGCTGGCGGCGTGCTTAACACATGCAAGTCGAACGCGAACGATTTTCTTCGGAGAATTCAGTAGAGTGGCGCACGGGTGAGTAACGCGTAAATAATCTACCCTCGCATCTGGGATAACCCACCGAAAGGTGTGCTAATACCGGATACGTTTTTACTGTTGCGAGACAGTGAGAAGAAAGGTGGCCTCTGATATAAGCTACTGTGCGGGGAGGAGTTTGCGTACCATTAGCTAGTTGGTAGGGTAATGGCCTACCAAGGCGACGATGGTTAGCGGGTCTGAGAGGATGATCCGCCACACTGGAACTGGAACACGGACCAGACTCCTACGGGAGGCAGCAGTGAGGAATATTGCGCAATGGGGGAAACCCTGACGCAGCGACGCCGCGTGGATGATGAAGGCCTTCGGGTCGTAAAATCCTGTCAGATGGAAAGAAGTGCATATTCATTAATACTGGATATGTTTGACGGTACCATCAAAGGAAGCACCGGCTAACTCCGTGCCAGCAGCCGCGGTAATACGGAGGGTGCAAGCGTTGTTCGGAATTACTGGGCGTAAAGCGCGCGTAGGTGGTTTGTTAAGTCAGATGTGAAAGTCCACGGCTCAACCGTGGAAGTGCATTTGAAACTGGCGGACTTGAGTACTGGAGGGGGTAGTGGAATTCCCGGTGTAGAGGTGAAATTCGTAGATATCGGGAGGAATACCGGTGGCGAAGGCGACTACCTGGCCAGATACTGACACTGAGGTGCGAAAGCGTGGGGAGCAAACAGGATTAGATACCCTGGTAGTCCACGCCGTAAACGATGTCAACTAGGTGTTGGGATGGTTAATCGTCTCATTGCCGCAGCTAACGCATTAAGTTGACCGCCTGGGGAGTACGGTCGCAAGATTAAAACTCAAAGGAATTGACGGGGGCCCGCACAAGCGGTGGAGTATGTGGTTTAATTCGACGCAACGCGCAGAACCTTACCTGGTCTTGACATCCCGGGAATCTTGTGGAAACACTTGAGTGCCTCTTTGAGGAGCCTGGTGACAGGTGCTGCATGGCTGTCGTCAGCTCGTGTCGTGAGATGTTGGGTTAAGTCCCGCAACGAGCGCAACCCTCGTCTTTAGTTGCCATCATTAAGTTGGGCACTCTAAAGAGACTGCCGGTGTCAAACCGGAGGAAGGTGGGGATGACGTCAAGTCCTCATGGCCTTTATGACCAGGGCTACACACGTACTACAATGGTAGAGACAAAGGGCAGCGACACCGCGAGGTGAAGCGAATCTCAGAAACTCTATCTCAGTCCGGATTGGAGTCTGCAACTCGACTCCATGAAGTTGGAATCGCTAGTAATCGTGGATCAGCATGCCACGGTGAATACGTTCCCGGGCCTTGTACACACCGCCCGTCACACCACGGGAGTTGGTTGTACCAGAAGCAGTTGAGCTAACTTTTCAAGAAGCAGGCTGCCAAGGTATGATTGGTAACTGGGGTGAAGTCGTAACAAGGTAGCCCTAGGGGAACCTGGGGCTGGATCACCTCCTTTTTAAGGAAGACGCATTAATTTACCTGGATCTTTGCATAATGCAGGGAGAGGAGTAAACAAGATGCCATTTCGGGGATTAACCCCGTTTGCTGGTTGTTATTTAGTTTTTGGGGCCATGCTGGTCTTTTTTTTTGTTTGAAAGTATGCATTAAGCCGGGCCTGTAGCTCAGCTGGTTAGAGCGCACGCCTGATAAGCGTGAGGTCGGTGGTTCAAGTCCACCCAGGCCCACCATACGGGGGTGTAGCTCAGTTGGGAGAGCGCCTGCCTTGCACGCAGGAGGCCATCGGTTCGAACCCGTTCACCTCCACCATGGGACGATCTGGAGTTACGAGCTGATTTATACTTTTAATGGTATTGAAGGTATAAATCAGGACGTAAGCCTGAGAGTAAAAAGAGTGATCTTTGATAATTGAATAGTAGAGTAGTACAAAATCCTTTAAGCGCGTTTTTCATGTGATACACAGGTCAATTGATCGTCGTATTGAGAGATGGAAGGCGGAGTTTAGAGGTTACAGTAGTTGAGATCTTAAAAGTTTAATCAAGAGTTTATGGATAAGCTATTAAGGGCTAACGGCGGATGCCTTGGCATCGGAAGGCGATGAAGGACGTGGCAAGCTGCGATAAGCTTCGGGGAGTTGTTAACAGGCTTTGATCCGGAGATTTCCGAATGGGGAAACCCGACAGGAGTTATATCCTGTCATCTGTTACTGAATACATAGGTAGCAGAGGCGAACGCGGGGAATTGAAACATCTAAGTACCTGCAGGAATAGAAATCAAAAGAGATTCTGTGAGTAGCGGCGAGCGAAAGCGGAACAGCCCAAACCGGTAAATTTATTTACCGGGGTTGTAGGACCCCAATGTGGGATTGAAAATGTATAGCGGAACAGTATGGAAAGGCTGACCAGAGACGGTGATAGTCCGGTACGCGAAATGCAGTTTCACCCTAGGGAGTTCCTGAGTACCACGAGACACGTGAAACCTTGTGGGAATCTGGGAGGACCATCTTCCAAGGCTAAATACTAACCGATGACCGATAGTGAACGAGTACCGTGAGGGAAAGGTGAAAAGAACGGGGGAACCCGAGTGAAATAGAAACTGAAACCGTTAGCCTACAAGCAGTGGAAGCACTATGTATTTATACAGTGTGACCGCGTGCCTTTTGCATAATGAGTCAACGACTTACCCTGTGCAGCGAGGTTAAGCCGCGAGGTGGAGCCGCAGCGAAAGCGAGTCTTAATAGGGCGAATGAGTTGTATGGGGTAGACCCGAAGCCGGGTGATCTATCCATGGCCAGGGTGAAGTCTCGGTAACACGAGATGGAGGCCCGAACCGATATAGGTTGAAAACTGTTCGGATGAGCTGTGGATAGGAGTGAAAGGCTAATCAAACTCGGTAATAGCTGGTTTTCTCCGAAATATATTTAGGTATAGCCTCATATGATGACTGACGGAGGTAGAGCACTGACAAGACTAGGGGTCCCACCGGATTACCAACTCTTTTCAAACTCCGAATGCCGTCAAGTTCAAGTATGGGAGTCAGACTACGGGAGATAAGTTCCGTGGTCGAAAGGGAAACAGCCCAGACCGTCAGCTAAGGTCCCCAAATCTATGCTAAGTGGGAAAGGATGTGGAATTGCAGATACAACCAGGAGGTTGGCTTAGAAGCAGCAACCCTTTAAAGAAAGCGTAACAGCTCACTGGTCTAGTGATACCGCGCCGAAAATTTAACGGGGCTAAGCATAGTACCGAAGCTACGGATCGCGCCTTTGGCGCGATGGTAGGAGAACATTGTGGCCGCCTGAGAAGGTACACCGAAAGGAGTGCTGGAGGTTCCACAAGAGCTTATGTTGACACGAGTAGCGATAATGAGGGTGAGAAACCCTCACGCCGAAAGCCTCAGGTTTCCTGTAGTCAAGTTAATCTGCTCAGGGTTAGTCGGCCCCTAAGGCGAGGCCGAGAGGCGTAGTCGATGGGAAACAGGTTAATATTCCTGTACCACTTTTCTGATGTTATGGTAAGGGGTGACGGAGAAGGTAAGGCCATCCGGGCGTTGGTTGTCCCGGTTTAAGCGTGTAGACGGAGGACTCAGGCAAATCCGGGTTCTTGTTAACGTTGAGGCGTGATGACGATGTCTTTGAGACAACAAAGTGGCTGGTTCCATGCTTCCTGGAAAATCCTCGTATCTAGTCAGAGATGTGACCGTACCGTAAACCGACACAGGTAGGCAGGTAGAGAATACCAAGGCGCTTGAGAGAACTCTGGTTAAGGAACTCGGCAAAATAGCACCGTAACTTCGGGAGAAGGTGTGCCTGCATGGTGAAGTTATTTACTAATTGAGCCTGGTCAGGTTGCAGTGAAATGGGGGGAGCGACTGTTTACTAAAAACACAGGACTCTGCGAAGTCGAAAGACGAAGTATAGGGTCTGACGCCTGCCCGGTGCCGGAAGGTTAAGGGGACGTGTTAGTCTTTGGACGAAGCACTGAACCGAAGCCCCGGTAAACGGCGGCCGTAACTATAACGGTCCTAAGGTAGCGAAATTCCTTGTCGGGTAAGTTCCGACCTGCACGAATGGCGTAACGATTTCCCCACTGTCTCAACCAGAGACTCAGCGAAACTGTAGTACCGGTGAAGATGCCGGTTACCCGCAACAAGACAGAAAGACCCCGTGAACCTTTACTACAGCTTGGCATTGGTTTTTGAGGTAACATGTGTAGGATAGGTGGGAGACTTTGAAGCGGTGACGCCAGTCATCGTGGAGTCGTCCTTGAAATACCACCCTTGTTATCTTAGGAATCTAACTGCGGTCCGTAATCCGGATCCAGGACATTGTCTGGTGGGTAGTTTGACTGGGGCGGTCGCCTCCTAAAGAGTAACGGAGGCGCGCGATGGTTCCCTCAGGCTGATTGGAAACCAGCCGTAGAGTGTAAAGGCATAAGGGAGCTTGACTGCGAGACAGACATGTCGAGCAGGTACGAAAGTAGGTCTTAGTGATCCGGCGATTCCGCATGGAAGGGTCGTCGCTCAACGGATAAAAGGTACTCCGGGGATAACAGGCTTATCTCCCCCAAGAGTCCATATCGACGGGGAGGTTTGGCACCTCGATGTCGGCTCATCACATCCTGGGGCTGAAGCAGGTCCCAAGGGTTTGGCTGTTCGCCAATTAAAGTGGTACGCGAGCTGGGTTTAAAACGTCGTGAGACAGTTTGGTCCTTATCTGTTGCGGGCGCAGGATATTTGAGGAGATCTTTCCCTAGTACGAGAGGACCGGGATGGACGAACCTATGGTGTACCAGTTGTTCCGCCAGGGGCATTGCTGGGTAGCTAAGTTCGGCAGGGATAACCGCTGAAAGCATCTAAGCGGGAAGCCCACTCCAAGATAAGATATCCCATGGCTTAAGCCATCTGAAGGCTCGTGGTAGACCACCACGTAGATAGGTCGGGTGTGGAAGTGCAGTAATGCATGGAGCTTACCGATACTAATCAGCCGTGCGGCTTATCCATATTTTTTGATTATTACTCTACTGGCTGCACTACTATTCGATTATCATGTTTTTTATAGAAGATAACAGTAGGCAGGATATAGTTGGCAGATTAACAACAGGTATCTGCTGATCAGCGCCCTGCCAACATAATATTTGTAAACTTTGCAGGGACGGTTTGAGAGGCAAGAGTAGTCTTCTCCCCTCACTCCTTACCCCTCACCAAATTTACGGCGGTCATAGCGAAGAGGATCCACCCGTTCCCATTCCGAACACGGAAGTTAAGCTCTTCAGCGCCGATGGTACTGCATGGGAGACTGTGTGGGAGAGTAGGTCACCGCCGTATCTCTTTAAAAAGCCCCAATGAGCTTCGCTCATTGGGGCTTTTTACTTTCAGGCTCTCCAGCAATCATAGCCAGCAGCAACGAAAAATATAAGCCATTAGCAGGAATATGTAGATTAAAATCGACTGTGGAATGTATCAGAATGGCTACTACCCCTGTTGTTGCACCTAAAGTGAAACCCCATTTTTGCCTGCTTTGACTTCTCATTTTTTTAAAACTGGTTTTAAAAACAGTATATAATGCCCAAAAAAACCAGGGGATAAAAAAGACTCCAAGTTCTGCAATAAACTGTAGGTAATCATTATGAGCCTGATAAAATCTGGCTGCAAATCCTGGTAATTGATAATGGGGAAAAACAGTGGAAAAAGTTCCAGGACCAATTCCCAGAAAAGGATTTTCTTCTATCAACATCCAGGTTCCCTTCCATACCATTACCCTTCCATTTAAACCGAGAATCGTTTCCTTGTCAGTTAATGAAAGTGCTCTTTGAAAAAGACTGGAACCAGAAAGTACAAAGAGTATGACAACTACACTGGCAATAAAAATTCCCAGGAGTAATTTTTTCCTTTTGAATTGTCTTCTTGAAAAGAGAACTGACACCATAAACAACATGGAAACTCCAAAAGCAAACCAACCGCCTCTGGAAAGAGCAAGAATATGACAAACAAGAAGAATCAACAATACTGTAAATAGAATAATTCGGATACTCCCATGCCTGGTTCGAGTAAGAAACAAGGAGATCAGAACTGGTATTGTCATTTCAAGATATCCTGCCAGATGGTTATGATTACCAAACGGTCCAGATAAAAATACATTGGAACCAGAAAGTTCAGGGTACATCCAGAGAACGGCCAGTTGCAGCCCACCAGCTTTAAAATACGCAATTAATGCTATGAAAAAAGATATACCAATAACAATATAAACAAATTCCCGCTGATCTTTTCGTGTTCTGAGTAAATTCACACTTAAGTAGAAAAAAAGAATATAGGTAATGAGCAGTGACAGGGCTTCCAGCGAATCCGGAAAAGATCTGCTTTGAATCAAAGAACACGCACATAAAAATAATAACGCTATAACTGGTTTATCAAAAGGTGTAGGGCAAAACAGTTTTCCCGAATTTTTGGTAACAATCTGTTCAAGAAATAAAAACAGCAGGGCAACAAGTATCCCTGTAATCATGACACCCTGCTGCCATGGATGCACACTTCCTCTGGCAAGAGGACAGAACAGAAGGATCAGATAGAGAGAGTATTTGGCTATCCTGCTGAAGGGATTTATTGTCTGATTCATTGTCAATTATCTTCTGTCTTTTTCAGCTTTTTTTGCAGGATGGCTTTTCTGTTTAGATATTTCTTATTTCCCGGTTTGATTCTCAGGGCTTTTTCAATTTTTTTTACAGCCTCGTAAAGATTATTTCCCTTTTCATATGCCATGGCAAGATGATAATAAAAATCAGCAGTTTGAGGCGATATTTCAGTTGATTGTTCCCAATCAGAGAGAGCTCCGCTATAATTTTTCATATTCCATCGTATCCATGCACGATGATTATAAAGCCATGGATTCATTCTGCTTGAAGAATAAATTGCCTGTGTTGCTTCTTTTTCTGCCTGCAACCACTTTTTCTGCCGTTGTAAAGACCTGGAAAAAGTCAGATGATAAGTTGTATTTTCAGGATTCAGTACAGTTGCTCTCTGAATTTTCAATTCCATTTCATCCCAGTTCTTTCTCAACTCTGCAATTCGCGCCTGTAAATACAGGCTTTCAGCTTTATACCTGGAGGACGAAACTCTCAACAGATGGGAAGTGGCCAGCTCATATCGATTCATTTTAATAAGGCATCGTGCTGATAAAATCTCCACTATATCAGATGGACGACATCGATCTTTTACTTTCTGAATAAAAGCCATAAATTCATTCCACCTGCTTTCATTCTTGTAAATGTACCAGATTTTGCTCAACAATTTGTCTTCACTCTTGCCATTCAATGCCAGGAGAAAATCATTTTCTGCCTCAGAAAACATACCAGCCTTGCAATACAGACGACCCAGTGAAAGATAATAACCGGACAAATCTGTGCTGTTCCAATACGGCATGACCTGTTGGTGGTACTTAAGTGCCGCTTTATAATCACCTTCCACTGATGAGAGATCAGAAAGACCTTTGTAGGCAGCAGCTGGATAAATTCGACCATGAGCAGCCCGCAGGAGAGATTCTCTCACTATTTTATGCATTGCCGGAGAATAAAAAACCTGGTTTTTTAACTGAAAATAAAGGGGTGGATATATGGATAGTGTATCTCCAAGAGTATGAACCAGCTCGCTGGACAATTTATTTTTATAACAATATTGTATGAATAATGTACGGGTATAAATATTTGCCGGCATCAAATTCAATAGGTACTGAAAGAGCGGCAAGGCCTTTTTTGTGTAAGGCGCCTTTTTTACAAATGGAAAAACTCTTTCAATACTACTGACAGATCTGGCCAGGCCGGTGAATGCATCAATATTCAACGGATCCAGGCCCGCGGCTCTACGATAATATTGCTCAGCTTCAAGCAACTTTTCCAGAAAGGAACCAATATCAGGTGAAATCTCAGCCTGCTTGAAAGAGATATCTCCTTTGAGAATATTCAAACGAATCAAATCATTTACAAAAAAAACTCCAGGCAACCATGCAACCGTCCCACTTATGTTATTAACAGCCTCGGAAACATAGTTTTTGCTGAGGTTTTCCTCTGCAAGCTGCCAATAATATCGAGCAACAGTAACCCTGAACAGGGACACAATTAAAATGAAAACACAGACAAGGATTACAACACGAAATATTCCATAGACATACTGACGTCTGTCATCTGAATTAACTGCCATAATAGGTCTGATAATATTTATAATATGATCCTTTTGTCATATCGGCTCGATTAAGAAGGATCCCGAGAATGTTCGCCTTGGCCTTGCTGAGTTGCTGAGTAACATCTTTCACAACAGTCCGATTTGTTTTTCCCGCCTCAACAACTACAACAACACCATCCACCTGTTTTGCCAGCAAAAGCACATCACTTGCAGGCATTACAGGTGAACTGTCAATAACAACAACATCAAACCTGTTTTTCAGTTGGGATAGAAGATAAGAAGTTTTAGCCGAACCGATCAATTCCGAAGGATTCGGGGGAATACTGCCGGAAGGCAACAGAAAAAGGTTTTTTTCTTCCGTTGGCAGGATATTCGATTCTATGTTGCTGCGAATATAAGGACTATAGATATCTGCTGAAAAAAGCTCCCTGGTCAATTGAGAAAAATTAACTGTCTGCAACTCAGCCAAATGTATTTCATCTTCTGATATCGGATTGACAGAAAACGTTCCGCTTTCCATTTCCACCGCAATTCTGAAAGCCTCCATTACCTGAACAGACAGGATTTTATTGAGTTCCTTCTCGTCAATAAGCCCAAGAGTCAACAATATTGATCCTAATCTACGAACGGATTTTTTCTGGTGTCCAAGAGCCAGATTTGCCTCAGTTTCATTCAGCAGCTTTTCCTTGACAAGGGTATTAGCCAGCTTTCTGGAATCAGGCCTGTTTTTCCAAAAAACATCAACCAGCTCACCCTTTAAAAAATAGAGAGCTATTTCGTTCTCTTTATTGCTGATATTTAAAACACAAGTTCGCTGCTGCAGAGAATTGAGTTGAATCAGATCCCTCAAACCATAGTCGGCTATTTCACCTTTATTTACAGGTCTACCCAGGATATCTGCAATGATATTAGAAAAACCCACAGCTTTCTTCACACCGAATCGAGAACTCAACCCCGGTCTGCGCAGATCAGCATCAACCATCAATACTGATTTACCAGTCTGTGATATCGTATAAGCTAGATTGGCAACAGTAGTTGTTTTTCCCTCTTCCTGGAGAGAACTTGTGATAACCAGAGAATTGAGATCCTTCTCCATCAGCGAAAAATATATATTGGTTCTCAAAGTTCGATAAGCTTCTGCATATCTTGATTTTGTGGAATAATTTACAAGAAGAGATTCCCGCCCCGGCATGTCTTTCTTTGTTGTTCGCAATTTTAACATCAATAATACCCTCCCCTGTCATTCCTGTCAGCTTCTGGTATGATTGAAAGCACAGGTAAACCAAGATAATTTTCCACATCCTCTTCTGTTCTTATACTTTGGTCTAAGTATTCCAGGAAGAACGCAATGCCAATTCCTCCAAACAAACCGAGGATCAGGCTTAAAAGAAAGTTTTTATTTTTATTTGGTTTTACTGGAACAAGAGGGGCTGTTGCCTGTTCAACAATACGAATATTTGAGGAGGCGCTACCAGTGACAACTCCTGATTCCTTCATTTTTGCCACAAGGGTATCATACAGGTTCTGACTGGTATCCATATTGCGCTGCAAAATTGTATACGTCAGTTCCTTACCGCTGGTATCCAGAGCATCCTGCTCAAATTCCGCAATATTTGCCTGCATCACCCGCTCGCGATTAAACAGCACAGTCCGCTGTACTTTCAGGTTTTCAATCTCTTTGGTCAGTTCCGCCTTCAATTTTGCCCGAACTTTGGCAACCTCACTTGAAACCTGTATCATTTTCGGATGTTTTGCCTTAAATACCTTGGCAAGTCGATTCTGCTCCAATTCAAGATTTGTGAGGTTTGAATAAATATCATCAATAGCCCTGTTATCTAAAATTGACCTGATATGGGCAATATCACTTCTTTCAATCGATTTCTTATTAATCTCTTCCAGTTTTGCGTCCAGTTCCTGTCGTTTATTTTTTGTTTCCAGGTACTCATTATTGAGTTCAGCTATCTTCTGATCAATAACTCTCTGCTTCCCGGCAAGAGAAAACACCTTATGAAGCTGCTTGTATTCGTAAAACTTCTTTTCATCGTCCTCAAGGCGCTTCTTCATGGCATAGACTTCCTTATTCAGCCACTCAAGGTTCTGGTTTGCAGATGAAAGCCTGCTTGCCAGGTCAAATTCTATATATTTTTTGGCGAGAAGATTAGCCAGCCTCGCTGCCATTTCCGGATTTTTATCCATTACACTTATCGTCAACAGACGGGTCTCCGGAATATTTTTTATGGTAATTTTCTTTTGAATTGCAGAAATCTGCTGATCGAGCTGCTCCTGTCCAGAAAGGTCTACTTTCTTGATTTTCAACAAAAGCCGGATATTATTTTTAAACCGTTTTACACCATTCTTCAGTCGAACAAGGACTTCTTTTATTACATTAGTCGACACTTCATCACCAGCAAGTTTCAACGCTTCCTGTGACGTTTCCAGTTCATTTAATAGATTCTGAATTACCGGCTTGGATTTGATCAAGGTAAAATGAGTATTGAAAGTAAGTTTCTGGGATCGTGCATCAATATATTCCATTCTCTGGCCGGTCAAAGGCGAAGCTGTAGATTCCCGTTCAATAGCCATTCTGGCAGAGGCCTGGTATACCGGTTGCATCATAAAACTGAGAACCATGGTCACAGTTACAGTCCCCAGTATAAATGCTATAACCAGTCCTTTTCTCTTTTTAATGACATCCCAGTAATCAGATAAATGTATTTCTTCCGGAAGCTTTTGCGGTTCCATCCTTAACCTCCCCCTTTACAACCAAGATTCCGGAACATTGATCCGGTCTCCCGGCTTCAGGGGAAGATCCTGGATCTTGCCCTTGATTACCTCTTCCAAATCAATTTTAATCACTTTCTGTTCTCCATTTTCAATCCTTACAATTGTTGTTCGGTTGGGGGCAGCATATTTATCAAAACCTCCAGCCATTATACAGACGCTGAGGGCCGTCAATCCTGGTTGGTAAGTATATAGATCTGGCTTTTTTACTTCTCCTGATACATACACTTTTGATTCATCCTGGTTTAACCCCTTTGCCAAAGGGATATATACGGAATCTCCCGGGACAAGTGTTATGTTGTGTGACATGTCACCCTCATCCAGAAGTTTGAGAAGATTCACCTTAATCGGCTGATAGCCTTTCTCTGCACCTTTTTCCTTGTCGCTTTTTTTCTTTCCTGTAAAGTCAAGACTCTCACGCAAGATATAGGCAATATTTCCACGTTCCAGGGTAACTCCCTCAGCTTTGGCGATAAGGTCCATTATCGTCGTTGCCGCTTTCATTTCATATTTACCTGGCTTTTTCACTGCTCCGGAGATTGAAAAATGAAGACTGTGGTATTCCTTGATTCGGATATGGATCTGCGGATCAACAAAATAATCTTTCTTAAGGGGTATGGAAACAGCATGTTCCAGTTCACTGCTTGTCATACCCCGGGCCATTATGGATCCGATAAAGGGGAAATTGACATACCCCCTGTCAGAAACAGTCAGATCAACGGCAATCTGCTGCTCTCCACCTGCAAAAATAAAAGCAGATATAATATCTCCTGGTCCCAGAGAATAGCTTTCTCCTGCACTAATCCACTCTCCCGTCAGCAAAATAAAAAGAAATAAAACTGACACTGCAGTATATAAGCCGAATCCCTTTCCCTTCATGTTCCAAATACCTCCACTACAATGCAAAATGAAAAAAACCTGCAAGGAAAAACAAAAAAAATCGACGAAGAAGTTTTCTTCCCCATCGATTTTTTAAATCGTCTTCCTCTTGTGAATCTATCTGCTGCCTAAATCGTAATCAAAATCCAGAGTAAACATGACAAAGGTGTCGTCATAATCATTACCAGCAACATTCGAATCTCTGGTTTCCAAACCGGCTTCCACACCAAACGTTAAATAATCCACAGGTGAATAGGCCAGACGCAGTGCGGCTAGATAAGTATCCTCGTCACGGGCATCCGTATCATAATCACTGTTCTGAAAGGCCGCTTTTACTGATGTCTCAAGCCTCTCAAAAAAACGGTAACCTCCCTCAAACCTGACGTATGAAGCAGTGAAATAATTGTCCCCAGTACCATCATCATTCATTTCCTGACCAACAAACAACCCAATACGACTTCGTGTCGTTTTGGGAGTGGAATCCGGATCCATGCCCTTAATTTGGATTTTCCACGAAAAAAGATCGAGATCACTAAGTCCACCTTCATCAAAACTGCGATGATGATATCCAGCACCTGCCTTGAGAGTGAAGTAATTCAATTCATGTTCATAATTCAATGACACCAAATTGGATACATAGTCATTGGAGTTCTGATCATATTCTCTCTGCCATACCTGATAATCCACGTAAACGGCTGCACTTCTGTTTAAAATATAGAACAGATCAAAAATTCCCCGATGTTCATTGGAATCCTCCAGACCTTTTTCATAATCAGTGATTGTGTGTCGGTACTTGGTCATTAAACCGAATTTATCGGCAAACTCGTAGTATATACTCGGCTCAAGATAATTGATTGTATATTTATCCCGGGCAATAGAATTACTGTTGCCATCGGATCGTGCCGGATCTCTTGTTACATACAGTTGGTCGGCAATACCAATATTCAGGCGATCCGTAAGCTGATGATTTGCCTTCAACTCACCTGTGAACCCAACAAAATTATCATCACTGGAATCCCTTACACCTGCAGGAGGAGTATCCTGGTCATCAAACCACTGAAAATCCACGGTAGCATCGACTGAAATTTCAGTTTTCGGGGCTTCATATCCGAAAACAATACCAGGTTTTGTATAATAGGTATTTACAGATACCTCATCATTTTCGGCTTTCCAGAAATTCGAGTTATTCATCACTCCACTGTGAATCTTCGGTTGAATGATTATTTTCGCCACAGCAGAACCATACAATATCAGCAACACACTCCCTGCCAGTAAAGCTTTCCACAATATAGACATTCTCAGTTTTTCCATGCGCCCCCCACAAAATAATCAATACTTTTATATACTCCTGATCATGTCGGACTGCCCGGTCGTGGTTTTCCTCCCGGACCAAAAGTACCGGGACGATTTCTAGGTGGCCTTCCCGCCCGGTTTCCCGGACCTTCGTAAGCTTCAAGAGCAGGATCAACAGACTTACCGAGAGCATGGTTTGCAGATACAAACAGATCTGTATCGTCAAGTCCGGTTATTGTTATGTTTTCCAGAGCCTGCATAATAGCTGCACTGAGCGCCTGCTGCCCACCCGGATAATTCGGATTGCGGGTGACAATATCCCTGACAGCTTTGGCAACTGCCTCTTTTGCGGCGAGAACCGGGTCCGCCCCACCTGCCACAGCAGTTACAATTTCCGCCTCAATCGCCGAGACATCAAACTCAACAGCTGCAAAAGAAAATACACTGGTCAGAAAAACCAGCGACACAGCCATTAACCAGATATGAACAATTTTTCCAGCCCTCCGTTGTTGCATGCCTCACTCCTCTAAAATAATTACAAAAAGCCGGATACACTCTATCCGACATAACTGAAATCCATAACTCGACCAGTCATACCCTCAATTGAATTCCATCAAAACCATTTTCCGGGCTATTTCATCTCCAACCAGTTTCCTGACAATTTTTATTGCCTTTGCCATAACAGGCTTTCGTTTTTTAATACAATGACCATCTGAAGCCAGGAATCGACTACAGGACATTTCCAGGATTTTGCGCGCAAGTACCTGGGGTTCTTTTCCGAAAATGCCTGTCAAACTGCCTGCGGTTATCTGCAGGGAGGCCCCCGCATTCACCATCCCTTCTAATATCTGGTTATTAGACAAAATTAATGAATTCCTTTCAGGGTGAGCAACTATACACCTAACTTTTTTGTTACGCAACAATTTGAATAATTCATAAACCGCACCAGGTAAAAAAACATCAGGTAATTCGAGAAGTACATCTCGCCCAAAATTTCCGAGTGTAAGTATCTTATCCTGCTCAACCAGATCTAAAAACTCAGGTGTTAATCGTATTTCCGCACCAGGAACTACCCGCAATTGAATATTTTCCCGCTGTAAAATAATATCAAAATCTTTACAGAGGTTCCTGATATCATATTGCTGACAATCATAGACACCATCAAAACAATGTGGCGTGGCGACAACTTCAGTGATTCCATCCTTGGCCGCTAAACGAGCCATTTTTAACGCTGTTTTCAGATCCCGAGGACCATCATCAATTCCCGGTAAAATATGACAATGAATGTCAATCAATACGTCTTCACCTCATCAAACAAATGCTTATCCACATATTTTGCCAAGATTTCGGCCGTTGCCCTGGGAGGGCGTACAGTTAAATAGTGATCAATAATCGCATGCCCTAATTCATGAGCCAGCATACCCTCATGGACATCTCTGACATTCAGAAATACTGTATTAAAATCATACACATACCACCCTCTAATATGGCATTTTTTCCCAAATATCTTCCGGTAGGCTCTCTTCAACTGGTCAGAGTTTGAAAAAAGTCGAACCCGAACTTTTCGCATCCTTTTTCTCATGTCAAGAATTGCCTGAACCTTTTCAAAAAGCAAGTCAACCTTACGTATAAGTTCTTTTTCCTGATCTAAAGAATTCGATGAACTGAAAAAATCGGAGAGCGACGTGTTTGGTTCGTAATCTATCGCATTATTGAAAAGCACCATATCTTCTCGGGAATTAAAAACCAACGAAGTATGTTTTGTGACGACTTTATATTTCCCGGTGTTGGCACCACATTCCTCATGCCAGAAAAACAGATCAACTCCGCAGAGAAACAGAAACGTGTAAAGAGCTAATAATATTACACTTACTCTGCTTTGCATTGTCCAACTTTATTACAGTTTGAAATTTGAGTCGATACTCTTTCGACATTCTTCCAACTCATCCAGAAAAGCCTGTGGTACATTCTGAGCTGCTGCATTTTCAGATATTTTCTCCAACTGCAACCTGACATCGGAAAGTCTTCGATTCAAACTGCCAACCATTTCATTGAGATTTTGAGCCACACCGGTAAACTGATCTCCATTTCTGATCCGCACTTCCTTCCTCAAATCTCCCTGCGAAATATCCTCCAGATCTTTTTCAAAACGAAACATCGGTCCTGCAATTTTATGCGATATGACAAGAGTCAGCAGAAGAGCCACTATACCAACCACCGCAGTGGTAATAATATTAGTCACTATGACAGAAGGTAGAATTGCCAGAGCAGTCTTCTCTATTACCAGCCTGGAACCGTTAAATGTTGATGTCAGCGTTTCCTGAGTGGAAACTATAGTGATAATCGTTGACAGGATTGCACCAAAAAGTAAAACAACAATAAACTTCAAAATGAAACGGGTCTGAAATTGTCTGTTAATGAAATACTGTCTTCTTTTCAGATTCAGAGATCTTTTTTCATCCATCAGTTGCTTTTTTGATTTACTTTTTCCGCCAATCCAGGGTCCTGTATTTCTATCACGGCCCCGGCCTTTAAATCCTCGATCCATTCTTCCAGGCGCGCTGTTACCTTCTTCTGTTCCAGAATTCGCGCTATTTCCTTTTTCATTTCCTCTTCACGCCCTTCAGGAAGATTATCTTTATTTTTTTTATAATATGCCTCAATTTCTTCTTCGGAGACAATAACCGTTTTTTGGATCTGAGTTCCTTTTTCCTGCAGAAGATCACGGATAAGAGTACTTTCCCAATACCGTTGAATTGTCTGACGAAAACTTTCCCGCTGATCCAGCTCCCTTTTTTTTGCTTCCTGGATAAGCAGTTGCGTCTGAATAAGGTCTTTTATGAAATTTGCCCGGGTGTCCTCAGATAAGTAAAAATTGCTGTTAAGCTGTGCCTCATATTTGAGCATTGCATCCACATCATCACGAGATATTCTGTAGTCATTAACCCGTACTAAAAAATGTTCTTCCTTTGCCGAATCTCCAGAACATCCAAACAGAGAAAAAACTATCCCCATTATTAAAATCGTATATTTCAACCTAATTCCCTGTTCCAATTCCATGCACAAGCTTTTTTCTTATTGTGGTTACCACCCTACCTGGCACTCACCAACAGAGCAGACTAAAAAGGCTCAATATTTAGTGGCTATTGCGAACCAGTCGTACTTATTACCACCATTACATATGATATGCCATAGGTAGAAATACCCATTTTTACTGCTTCTTTTCTTACAGAAACACTGATAACAAAAATATTTTTCGGTTTGAGTACCAGACCGAACACCAGATAAATTATTTAATCAGGAGATTGGAGACGAAAAGTTGAAACATAAAATGAAACTGCTGGAAATAGTAATTGGAAACTGGCAATCCTACTTCGGTAAAATCATTACAAATTCAGAACCTCCTTCATTTCCCGAAACCACTTCAATGCTGCCTTCATGCCCATCAACAACCTGTTTCACGAAGCTCAACCCAAGGCCAAAACCTTTTTCTTCCGGCTGAACTTCCCCTCGACTGAATTTCTGAAAGATTCTTTTTCTATCCGCAAAGGCTACACCAGGACCCTCATCCCTGACCGAAAGTAACAGGTGTTCTTCCTGTTCAGACATTGAAAAAACCACTCTGCTTTTTTTCGGGCTGAACTTAACTGCATTGTCAAGTAGATTCAAAATGGCCTGGGTCAGCAGAGGCTCATCACCTAGAATCGGAGTTACCCTGTGAGGGACCTTGATCACCAGGTCAATATCCTTTGTATCGGCCATATGCTCTATTGCACTTTTGGCGTCATATACTACGCTCAGCATATCCAGGGGAAATCTGTTTATTTTATATCTTCCACTTTCGACCCTGGCAATATCGAGGAAATCCTCGATCATTTTTCCAAGTCTTCTCGACTGGGAACAAATCTCTTCAGCATACATCTTTTCGTCATTTTCCAGAGATACTGTGAGCATCTCTCCATATCCGAGAATTGTTGTAAGTGGAAGTTTCAGTTCATGGGAAACAATATTCATGACTTCCCCTTTTAACCGTTCCAGTTCCTTTATTTCAGTAACATCCGTAAAACTTGCGAGAATTCCGTGAAAACATGATACAGGATTATCAACTCCATGAAGAAGAACACGACAATATCTTTTCCACCCTCCCTGTAACAGATCGATATCTACAACCCTGTCTCCATGCGCCAAAAGTGAATCCAACTGCAATACCTCATTTTTTTCATCTTCCGGCTGCTTTTCTGAAAGAAAGGACAGGAACTCTTCAAAACCGGGTAATGCTGCTTTATTTCCAGAAACTTCGTTCCAGAATGAAGTAAAACTGGTATTTGTCAGAACCATTTCCCCACTGCCTTTTTCCCACAGGGCAAGTGGTGGCGTCTCTTTGCTCAACAGATGATTGACAAAATGGTGCTGCAACGTCAGTGCCCGTATACTTTCTTGCATGACAAAGAGATGATTCCTCAAACCTCCGGACCAATATCCACCAGACTGTCCCTTCTTTTTCTGAAAAACCGTCGGCAATGTTTCATAAACCTGTTCAACCCCTTCTTTCAGCTGTTTTTCCAACCATTTGATTTCAGCAACGAGCTCCCGAGCCACCCAGAATCCCTGGACAACAAGATGAAATGTATAGGCAGTCAGCAAAACAAAGAGAGGAATCGACGGATCTATAAACAGACCACCATGAAAACCGGCAATAGCAACAAGAGAAATGATTCCTCCACAAAGAAGAAGAACCAGCAGGTTCCGTCTGACTCTCCCACCGGGCCATACGATGAGCGCGATGAGAAAAATTACCAGAATATACAGATAATTGAGCCATGACAGCGGTTGCAGAAAACTCTCTTCCAACAAATTATTGAGAATTGTTGCCTGCACCTCCACTCCAGGCAGGGGATATTTTCTGCTGAAAGGAATAAGATGAACATCTCCAAGGGCTCGAGCTCTGGCACCCACCAGAACATACCTGTCCTTAAAAAATTCCGGTTTTATCTCCCCCGAAAGGACATCAGCATAAGAAACATAGAGGAATGTAAATTCTGGACCATAAAAGTTTATTATCCGGGGCTCAAAAAGATTGCTCCAGGAAGAGACAGCATCTTCACCATAAACTGAGAGAGCGAGAACAGGGAACCCATGGGGCGGTTTCAGCACAACCTGCTTCACCCGGCCAGCGGTACCGAGAATTGTCTCAATATGACCTTTTTTAATTTTGCTGCCAAGAGAAGGGCTTGGAAAAATCATCCTGCCGTTATAATCACCGGCTATTGCCACACTGACGGGAGGACTCTCGCTGACAACCCTGCGAAAATACTCATCTCCTACTGCCGGCCTGTCAAAAAGAATATCAAATCCAATTGCTGTTGCCTGCTTGAGTTTACCCAGGAGTCGGCCATGAACCCGCCGGTCAAAAGGCCAGGCTCCTAATTTTTTCAATGAGTGTTCATCGACACCGACAATGACAATTGACTGACTGGTTTCAGCTGTTCCCCGAATATTAAAAAGCAGATCCAGGGCTATATCCGATAACCAGGGATAGATCTCTGTTCTTCCCACAAGCAGACAGAACATTATTGTCAGAAAAGGACTGAGAAAACGGTTATAGGGCCGAAGACGATGCATCTATAAAATGATGACAAGGCAGGTCAGAAAAAAAAGAGCCACACCGGCATCGAGTATCCCGAAAGGTTCCTGTTCAATTGTGAGAACCTGGTAAGGCGTCCAGGGACTGACCTGACCATCACTGAGGACTCCACGAACCCTTACGTAATAATTCGCCGGTTCCAGGTAATCAATGAATTGGAAAGAGGGCTCCACAAGACCACTCTTATCCACTATAAGACTGTGAAATTCCTTGTCTTTGGCAACCTGAAAATCATAAACAATTCCATCTCCCATGGATTCCCAGCGCAAGACAACATTTTTCCCGGTCACCGGTTCAAAATTGTCCAGCGAGGGCTGTTCTACAATTTTCCAGGAATCAACCCGTGAAAAATTTGAATGAAAACCGTCATCAGCTATTGCCTGAAGACGGAAATAATACTCTCCTGGAGTCAGTTCCGCTGTTGTATACTCACTCTCTTCCTGAATTTTTTCTTCAATTATTGTCTTAAAATTCCGGTCCCTTGCCAGTTGAATAAAAAACTTACCTGCCTCAGCCCCCCTGAGCCATTTATGGCTGATATTTTTCTTAAAAAGTGTTTTCCCTTCCAGGGAATCAGTAATAATCGGCGCGGATGGAACTGTTCTTACTCTGATCTCAAAAGGTCCTGTGGGCAGACTTTCGAAATGTCGTTCATCAATCTGCGTCAGATACCCGTAGTAAGTACGATCTTCAAGGGCCATGAGAGTAAACTGTTGGCCAGCTTTTATAAGCTGTTCGAAAGCGGTATGCATTCCTTCTGAATCAGTTGCAACACGCAATCGCAGGGATGTTGTTGCCTCCAGCCCCGGAACAGTCAGGACAACCGGCAAAGTTTTATATACAGAGGCAAGCCTTGGAAGTGGTGGAGACGGTGGCAGATCCCGGGGCTGCCGGGGTGGTTCCCCGGCTATGACTTTCAATCCTTTGCCTTTTTCCACCGCAATTGTTTTTCCAGATGCCTGAACCCCGACAATACCCTTAATTGTTTCAATAATATTGGCATTTCCGCCAGTGACTTTCATTCTGAATTCTGTCCCGCGGACGCCTGTGACAGATACAGGAGTTTTCGTAAAAAATGTTTCATTTCGTTTCAGCCTTGATTTCACAGAATGAACAATACGACCCTTTTCAAGAAAAAATTCAGCCTTCATGCTGTCGTCAGTCAGGCGAACCAGGTACGTCATGGAAAATCTGGTTCCTCCGGCAAGCCGGGTATATCTGTTATCGGGGAAAATAAGAAATGCGAATCCATCCTCTTCTGTCACCACAGTCTGACCTGGCCTTACATGATCACCTTTTTTCAACGGTATCAGTGTATTGTCGTTTTTCAGAACGAAAACACCCCCACTGACCGAATCTACTTTTGCAAAAAGCTTTTCAGTCAATAGAAGGGAAAGAGGCACCTGCAATGTCTGTCCGGGGTAAACAGTAAAGGGAGGATTAATCCTGTTAATTCGGGCAAGAATTTTCCAGTCGTCACGAGAATTACAGTAATCCCTGGCAATATGTGTAAGGTTACTACCATCCTTTACAATTATCGGAATTAGAGTTTCGGAGCGACAAGGTGAAACAGAAAAAGACAACAATACCAACAGAAAGAAAAACAGCTTTCCTGTTTGATTTTTAAGTAACATGCAATATTTCACCATCACATCCTCCAGGCAACCGAAAACCGGAGAGAGCACGAACTTAAGCCACTCAACCTCAAGCAGCTTCAAGCTTATAACCGATTCCGGCCACTGTGACTATTTTAAATTCAGGATCTCCCATTTTCTGAAGCTTCCTGCGCATATTAGCAATATGCATCACAAGTGCTTTTGTTTCAATATCATTATTATATCCCATCACTTCTTTCAGTAACTCCGCATGGGAAACTGCTTTATTTTTGTTTCGGGCAAGAAAACAGAGAAGATCAAATTCCGTTTTGGTGAAATGAAGCTTAATACCATCTTCATCCACAATTTCTCTTGCCTGGACCTGAATCTGCAACCTCCCGACCGAAAGGATTTCATTTTCTTTGTTATCATCCTTCTGCATGCTTCTGCGTAACAGGCTTTTTACCCGTGCAAGGAGTTCTCTCGTACTGAAAGGTTTGGTAACATAATCATCTGCTCCAAACTCGAGCCCTTTCACCTTATCGTCAATCGTATTCTGATCGGTAAGCATGATAACCGGCGTCTTCAGTCCAGCCTGCCTTAAGACCGCCAGGACAGTCAGTCCGTCCACATGGGGCATAATCACATCAAGTATGATGACATCCGGCCTGTTCTGTTCAACCCGTGCCAAAACATTTCTACCATCTTTTTCAGTCGCAACAATGGCTCCCCGGGCAGTAAAAAATGTCCGCAACAACATGAGGATCCCCGGGTCATCTTCCACAATAAGAATTGAAACACCTTCCTGTTCAAATTTGTCCATTTTGTATCCGTTGAATTGTTTAATTAAAGATCAAAACCCGCTTTCTCATGATTATTGTGTTATTTTTGATATGATTTTTTTTAATTCACAAAACCGTCACGACTTCAGGATATCTTTACCAATCACACACACTCAGTAAATGTTGCTGCGGGGAGAAAAGATTCATTTGATGGAAAGAAACAAAAGACAGGCCACCATTTAAGGGGAGAAACAAACCGTATTGCCACCCCACCCTCCTCACGCCTGGCCACATATCCGGAACTGCGAATTATCAGGCAGCTGCCACTCACTTCCACTGAAATATCCACATCAACATCATCTCCAGGTTCAAGAGTCTTCAATACGGAACTGTCACTTGAAAAATATATGCTTTCAATAGCAATATCTCTGAGATTGCCTTTGATAACATCTCCGCTTTTAACAGTAATTTCCACAGCTGCAGAATAATGAAGCCTCATTCGCTCCCTTCTTTCAAAACAATCCCCAATTATATTTCCCATTCTCCACCTCTTATTTAGGATCCCTTCTTTCCTGAATTTTTAAGCAATAGGCCCGCCAAGGTCAACAAAGCTCACCTCTTTTTACCAAATGCTTACTGGAGATGAACATATTACAGGAATAAACATCAAAACCCTCTCTCCAACACCATTTGAAGGAATAAAAAATTTCTTCCTTTTTTCTGTCCGGATTTCAAAAATGACATCATTTTTGATATCATCAAATTATACTTTTATCTGAATCCGTATAGGTCGTTGTAATTTTGCCTTAAATAATATACTTGGAAATACGGTTAAAAATTTAACATAGTTGATTCATCAATAATTAACGTTCCTAATAAGATATGACTGTTTCAATCGATTTACTGTCAACTGCTCCATCCTCCACTTCATTTCCAGACCGGGTCAGACGTCTTGAATTGAGCAATGAACTCCAGGATAAGATCCTGAATCAACAAATATATTCGAAAACAGCAGGACATTTGAAAACTGGCTATCCATTGTTAACCAGAAAAGATGAACAGGAGCTCGCTACAGAAATGCTCCTCTACCGTTACAAATTTACAGAAACAGTATACAGATCCACTCTTTTCCGCCAGGCTGCTCTTACGGTTATACAGAACATCTATCTCTTTCAGAATAGAAAAATATTCCTGAAGTCATCAGCTGCAACCCCTGAACTGGAAAGACAGGAGGCTCTCCTGCTGTTCAGTTGCCCCGTGAAGGCAAAGGGAGAGCTCAATCTGGAAAAAACATTTCAACATTCAATTCTGGCTCGTATCTGGAACCGGATCACTTCAAACCAGCAGGACAACTATTCAAACCGGCAGGAATTTATCAATTTACAAACAATTGTCGAAGAATTGAATACCCTCAGAAATATTTATATGATCCTTTGCCAGGGTCTTGTTCGCAAGCTGGTGACACACATCAACAGTATTTACAGGCAGTCTATCTCATTCGATGATGCGATACAGATTGGAGAATTCGGTATTGCAAGAGCTTCCTATCGATATCACATTTTCAGTGGAGTACGTTTTTCCACCTATGCGTCAAAATGGGTTTTCAAGGAAATCCAGCGGCAGGCTCTGGGGGACGTCTTATTAAAATTTCCGCAAACACTGTTGAGCGATACGCAAAAGCAGCTAAAGAAAACAGTCCTAACCTTCAAAAGGTCAAGAAAGAAATAAAAGGAAAAACAGCCATATGCCAATCTATCGAGTTCAATGCCCTCCTCAATGAACAGATCAGCAGTGTATCATCACCAACGGAAAATGCGCTTGAAAAAAAACAGTTGCAGAAAGCAGTGCTTCAGGCCATTGACAAGACTCTCAATGAAAAAAGCGGTGATATACTCAAACGAAGGTATGGACTCCCACCGTACCAGAACAGGGAGCAGTCTGTAATGAAAATCAGCAAAATCTATGGGGTTACCCGGGGAGCCATCTATCAGCTTGAACAAACGGCATTAAAAAAACTATCTGCCTGTCTTGATAAATCGTTATTCTGACTGTTTCTGCAGAACACTCTCTATCTTGTCTTGAATTGTCTGAGACCGGTCCGTGCGCGTTCCCATTTTCACTGTAGTAGTGATCCGGGGAGCACCCATTTCATGGACCTTTTCATGGCATTTCTTCACAGCGGCCATAACATCATCCCATTCCCCTTCAATATTGGTGCCGTATGCGTGCAATTCAGTCTTTAATTTCGCCTTTTTCAGAACTTCATGGCACGCCACAACATATTTTGAAACAGATACCCCAACACCCATTGGAACAAGACAAAGATCTAAAATGACATACATTACAACCTCCTCCAAATCAGCATTTTTATCCGGCTGCAGGCACAATTCAACCTGACATGTATTTCGTAGTTCAATCCTGCGGTTAAAAAAATTACCCACCGACAATCAGAGTTTCATATGCAAGGTGTTTTTTTATGGCACAGTCCAGGTAAATGATTTACATTGGCTCCTTTTTTTTATAAATGATGGACTCGTAAAAACTCCGATCTACTGCGTTGTGGGGTGATCGTGTAATGCTCGACGTACTCTATGTACGCCTGCGCTTACACGACACCGCCACGCCTTGTATATCGAAGTTTTTCCAGAGTCCATCTGAGAACGTTGAACGACTTTTTACGAGATCATCATAAATACTTTAAGAAAAAGAATTTCTTCTTCAAGGGTGGGACTATGGAAAACTCAATTAAATCAATTCTCTGGAATCTCCTGCTTCTGGCGACTGGCTCCCTGCTTTTTGCCACTGGTGCCAATGCCATTCTTGTACATCATAAATTCATCATAGGTGGTCTTTATGGCACGTCGCTGCTCATATTCTATAAAACCGGTCTACTCTCTCCCGGCATCTGGTTTTTTCTGCTGAACATCCCTCTTCTTGTTATCGGCTGGATTTTCATGAGCAGACGTTTCTTTTTTTACAGTCTCTTTGGTATCGTCTGTCTCACTCTTTTCTCTCAGTTTCTCATCCTGAATTTTGATATACATAATCAGCTCTATGCAGCTGTTGCCGGTGGAGTAATCTGTGGTGCAGGAACGGGTATTATCCTCAGATCACGGGGATCGGGTGGAGGACTGGACATTGTAGCGATTATCCTGAATCAGAAATACAATTTTGGAGTAGGTAAATTTTATATGATCTACAATGCCCTGCTTTTTTCCTTCGTACTCACCCAGTATGAACCGGATCTGGTTATTGCCTCCATGATTGTAACCTTTATTCTCTCAATCGCTCTGGAACAGGTTCTGGCTCTCTTTAATCAACGTAAAATCGTCTATATTATCAGTGAATCACAAAATCCTATTGCCAAAATGATAACGGAAGAACTTCATCAAGGGGCCACTCTCATAAATGCCAAAGGTGCTTTTTCCGGAAATGACAAACAACTGGTGATGACCATTACCAATAACCTGCAACTCAAGAGACTTGAGGAAAAAATATTCACCATTGATCCCAATGCTCTGTTTATTGTCGAAAACAGTTTCAACGTCATTGGCTCAAGTTTCGGCAAAAGAAAAATTTATTGACCAACCTTACAGCAACATATGTTCTTTTTTCATCTCTTTATACACAAGGGTGGATATCTGCCGGATCACTTTGCCCCTTGAATCCATCCAGCGTCCATAGTTGGCAGGTCTTGAACGTCTTTCAATAATGCCGACTATTGCATAAGGATATCTGCCGCCATTCCTGGTTTTCGGTACGAGAATACCCATATCTCCACAGAGATGAGCTGTGGAACCGGTCTTATTATAGACGAGTGTGCCCTGGGGAATGGGTGTACCATGATATAACCGATCACGTCCCGGCAAAGCCATCAACCGTCTGATTTCTTTTCCATAGGGAAGCTCCTTGTTCCATAGTGCTCGAAGAAATCTGACATAGTCGGAAGGGAGGGCTTTATTTTTATAGGTTCTGCCGTTTGCCGGAATATATTCAGTAATTTCTGTCCTTTTGAAAATATGTCCATAGTATTTTTTCAAAATCCTTTCACATGCTGCAGGTCCCCCGACCTGACGCATAATCCAGTTCGTTGCGGCATTATTACTCCTCTGGATCATTGCCTCCATTTTTCTTCTGCTTCTGGGACCATAAATAAACTTTCCATTCTTGGCTTGGTGAAAAAAAGCCAGGGCCACAAAAGGCTTAATCATGCTTGCAGCCTGAAAGGCATGATCCGCATTGATATCAATAATGGGCTTGTCACTGGCCAGATCATACACCATCCAGCCTGTAGCTTCGTCTCCGGCTATCTTTCCTTTCCTCCGCAGGTTGTTAATATAAGACTCAATGGTTTTTTCAAAAGCATTGTCTGAAGCCAGAAAAACCGGGGATTTTCCAGCTTTCACTGAAGGTTCTTTTTTCTTTCTGGAAGCAGTTTTAACCCTTTTTTTGTTGTGTGATGTAATCCTTTTTCTGGTATTAACCGTTTTTTTCCCTACAATTACATTGGGATCCCCTTTATCATTTATCAGACTGGATTCACCATAGACGACCGTATTATTATTTTCCACGGTAACGGAGACCCTGATCCGTTTTTTTCTGAGAAGCTTACCATGATGTTTAGCTATTTTCGTGGTCGAATACTTGTCTCCTCTCCGTCTGTAGATCAGGGTATAATTTCCGTAGTTCGTTCTTTCGATAAACAGATCCTTTCGAACTTCTTTCCCCAGGTAGGAGTACAGTTTCTTATACTTTTTTATAAGGATATTCAAATTGGGCCCAAGTCCATAGCTGACATTGTAGAGACTGTGAAAACCCTGATCTTTCGTTGCCCATGCCTCATCAAAACCGGCCTTTCTCAAAAGCTCTCCATGCTCAACCAGCGTCTTTGTAACCGATCTTGCGGAATCATTGGCATCGTAAATAATGGCATATTTGTCGCCCTTACCGACAATTTTCAGCTTTTTTCTTACCTTAGGTCCGAAAATTGTTTCCAGCTCTTCTTTATAATCGAGAACTCTGCCAAGATCTTTTGAGAGGATATAAATAATGTCGAACCTCTCCCTTTTGGCGGCCTCAAGCCCTGCCGGTACCAGAAAAGAGGAAAAGAAAAATTGCAACACACAGAACAAAAAAACTTTTTCAAACAATTTCATAGTGTTAAAATGCATAAGTTTTGCACACAGGCATCACAGAGGAAAAATTCCAAACGTCAACAAGCCTTTGCCATGTTTAAAATTTTAGTGAAAATCCAAGAATAATTAAAATATATACAATATCAGTATATCTACCTGCTCATTATCTGCAACCATAGAAACAGGTTATTCCTGATTCCTGAAAAAAGGGCCATTCATGGACAGGCACAAACTAACGCATATTCGCTCAGGTTTAAATAAAAACCTGACTGTTGCACCCCCGACATTACTCAACATGAATCCTGCCAACCCATAACATCCGGCTTATCAAGGAAAAATGCAGAATTACAGTTGCATCAATAAAGCATGCGTTCTATAGTAACCTAAGAGCTTGAATCCCTGATGTAATTCCAAAACACAGGCAAGAACGTGTCTGTCCAGAAATGAGATTTTTTGTTCGAGTTCAAGGAGCATAGAAAAATAAAAAGCGCAGCATATTAGGCATATGTGAGCATTTTTATTTTTCGTAGCGACGCAGAAATCGGGCAAAAAGGCCATTTATGGACAGGCACAAGAACACCTGCTCTTTCCATGGACGATGATTTCCAGTATGCTGACTGATAAACACGCTGAAGGAATTTCTTCATGACATTTTTCGACAATTTTTCTTCACACCAGCTCATAGCAGCGCACCGGGGGTTCCGCGCCTGTTTCCCGGAAAACACTCTCTCGGCCTTTCTCGGTTCCCTCAACAGGTGTCACTTCATTGAACTTGATATACAGCTCAGCAAGGACAATGTCCCCGTAGTTATTCATGATGAAACTCTGAACCGTACGAGTGACTGCAAACAAAAGAAAAAAGAACTTGACCTTGATTCCACACGGGTCAGCGACTGGACAGTTCCTCAGTTGAAAACACTTGACATGGGATCCTGGTTTCTGCAAAGGGATCCATTCAAAACCCTGGCAGAAAAAACATCTTCAATTGAACAGATCTCCTCCCTGCTGCCCCAGCGAATCATGACCCTTGAAGAAGTCCTTCACCATCCCAGGCTGAAAAAAATCCCTGTCAACGTGGAAATAAAAGATCACTCCGGAACCCCCAGGACAAGCTGGTTACAGCCCGGGTTCTAGAAGTAATCAAAATGACACAGTCGGAAAACAGAGTCCTGATTTCCTCTTTTAATCACGATTATCTGCTCATGTGCCATATCATCTTTCCTGAAGTCTCCCTGGGGGTATTGCAGAGCGGAAGCCATCCACCGGATCTCGTAGAGTATCTTAAAACGATAGGTGCTGCAGCCTACCACCCAGCGGACAGTATCACCGACAGATCGCTTATCAGAACCTTACGATCCTCAGGTTTTGGTGTAAACGTCTATACAGTAAACGAAAAAAAACGATGGAAATCTCTCTTTGATGCCGGTGCAACAGCCATTATCACTGACTTCCCCGAACTTCAGAATCCGTAAAAGAAACTACTATTGTTCTTTGAGAAACTTGACAACCATAAAACAGAACTGGTAGACTTCTCCATTTTTTATTTGAAAATCCTGACCCGGAAGATGTTACTGCTGCAATTGGGATTTTCATTGCTTTTGCAACTGAACCATAAATCCGGCCATATCGGTTTATTCAACAATTATTGCGTATCATTCTCGTAAACAGACAGTCAGAATAACGGAATTCCACTTCAAATCCTGTCATGTTACCGTAGAAAAACGCGATCAACAAATACTTTGAAGAACGGTCCATGAAGGAGAACCAATGGAAAGCGTAAAGGACTTTGATCCGGAAATATACTCACTCATCAAACAGGAAGAGCAGCGCCAGACCGACAAAATTCGGCTCATTGCCTCGGAAAACTATGTTTCCCGTGCAGTTCTTGAAGCAACCGGCTCCGTACTGACCAATAAATACTCTGAAGGGTATGCAGGTAGGCGCTATTACGAGGGACAGCAGGTTATTGATCAGATTGAGACAAAAGCCATTGAAAGGGCAATGAAGTTATTTGAGGCCGAATATGCCAATGTTCAGCCCTATTCCGGCTCACCAGCCAATACCGCAGTATACCTCGCTTTTCTCAATCCAGGAGACACCATCCTGGGAATGGCTCTCCCCATGGCGGCCACCTGACCCATGGTGCCAAGGTGAGTCTGTCGGGAAAATATTTCAATGCCCGGAGCTATGGACTTGACCCGGACACAGGTCTTATCAATTATGACACACTCCGGGAAAAGGCCCTTGCCGTAAAACCCCGGATTCTCATTGCCGGACATTCCGCCTATCCAAGAACACTTGACTTCAAAAAATTCAGAGAAATTGCCGACGAAACCGGAGCCCTGCTTATGGTGGATATGGCTCATTTCTCTGGACTGGTAGCAGGAGGAGCTCATCCATCCCTGTCCCGCATGCGGATATAGTTACCACAACCACTCATAAATCACTTCGTGGCCCCCGGGGTGCCATGATTCTCTGTAAAAGAAAATATGGTCAGGAAATAGACAAAGCTGTATTCCCCGGCATCCAGGGCGGCCCACACGACCATACAACAGCCGCAATTGCCATTGCCTTGAAAGAGGCTTCTTCAGACGGGTTCAAAACATACGCACGACAGATTGTGAAGAATGCAAAAGCCCTGGCCGACACACTCATTGATAAAGGATATTCGCTTATCACCGGGGGTACAGACAATCACCTGATGCTGATTGATCTCTCGAATAAAAATATTTCCGGTAAAAAAGCGGCAAAAGCCCTGGACAATGCCGGCATCGTTGTCAATTACAATGCCATCCCCCGTGACACAAGAAACCCGTTTGACCCCAGCGGCATCCGGATCGGCACTCCTGCAATTACTTCCAGGGGATTCAAGGAAGGTGAAATGGTTACAGTGGGGCATCTCATAGACAGGATCATCTCTGACCCCGGGAATACAAAACTTTCAGATGAAGTAGCAGCCCAGGCGAAAGAACTCTGTTCCTTATTTCCTGCACCGGGCCTGGAACACCTTAGCTGAAATCCCCCTGGTACCAGCGTTCAAACTCAGCGTCTTCAAGTCCGGCCTCCCTGTAACAACCCGGATTATAATACGGGTCGCCGGACTGGAGAACTGCAGACCACTTTTCCTGAAACCTGGCACGTTCACGGACTGCTTCAGGCCCGTCATTTTCTGTCCTGCCAGGAACACTACCCATTGAAATTATCCTGCTGTCTGTACAAAAAATATTCTTCAACCCGTGTTCATGCATCTCAAGACTGAGATCACACAGACCGAACAGTACCGGAAACAGCTCCTCTTTTACTCCACCGAACTGCTCAAAAAGAGTTTTTCTCACAAGACAAAAATCCCCGAAACCATCATTACCTGTTGGCTGCACTGCAGGCCATTCATATGGACAGAACAGCCAGTGATCCACTGTAGATAGTAACCGGGAGAACGATTCTGAATATCCGGTACCCGGTTTATTTCCCCGTACTCCGTGGCAGTTACCTTCCCTGTAACAAAACCGACATCCTCGAATCGAGCGAATCCCAGAAAGGATTCAAGCCATTGCTCTTCTGCAATGGTATATCTGCCATCCATAAATACCAGGAATTCACCGGTCGCCTGGGACGCAGCCCTGTTCAACCGACAGGCAGTGGAATCATTTTCAGAAAAAAAGAGGAATTGCACCCTGAAATCCTCAGCAGACTGTATACCATCACGTTCATCAATTTCAGAATTTTCATTGAGGAGCAGAATGACTTCAATTTGTCTATACCCGGTCCTGCTGCACAGATCTTTTACGTGGCTGCGGATATTTTCAACCGTTTCAAGCCGGGTAACTATGATGGAAACTCTGGACACCCATGAAATAACATAACGGGGATTATAGAAAAACTTCCACTCCGTCGCCAACACCTCTCCCTCCCGTTCCAGCCGACCCAGTGCTTTCTCCACAGCCTGCTTTCCCGCGCGGTCGGCATAGCTTTTCTGCTGATGATTTATGGATGTCGATGTCTCCGATGCCCGCCAGTGATACAGGACTCTGTTTATATGATCCACCTTTTTCGCACGGTGACAGAGTTTAAGCACCAGATCATAATCCTGTGCTCCATCCATCTCGCTGCAGACACCTCCGCTGCTTTCATACAGTTCGCGGGAAACCACCAGCAGGTGCGTTATATAATTGTGACAAAGCAGAAGCTCCCGATTATAATCAGGTTTATAGAAGGTGCTGAAACAGGTCCCGTCATCGCCGATGAGATCCTCATCCGTATACAGCAGGTCAGCTCCACCTTCAAGGAGACCCTTTACAACCTGGTAAAGGGCATCCACAGTCAGTTCATCATCGTTGTCCAGAAAGGCAAGATAGTCGCCCTTCGCCATTTTTACCGCCTCTTCTGTTGCCCCGGCAATACCCTTGTTTTCTTGCAGATATACGACATTGATACGCGGATCCCTCCTGTACCATTTCTCAAGCAGAGGACGTATATGTCCATCGGTGCTGCAGTCATCAGCAAGACAGAGTTCCCAGTGAGGGTATGCCTGGTGAAGAACTGAGCGTATGCAATTGTTCAGATAATCGGCCTGCACATTGTAAACTGGCACAATGATAGAAATAAGCGGCTTCTCAGGAAGTTCTGCAACCCGACTATCAGTATAACAGCCGGAAAAAACACCCTGGGCCAGGTAGTGAACCAGAGGATTTTTACCACCATTTTCTGCAGTCAAAGAATGTTGCCGGTAAAAAAGAGGATCAAACCATTCCGAGGGTCGAAAACGGGCCGCATTGTTCCCTGCCTGAAAATGGCTGTATAAATCCCGGCAATACGGTGAGATTTCAGGATGCTGCATCCTGTACCAACGTGGATCAAAGAGGAGGAGCGGATTTTTCCCTTCTGCGGCCCCATAGTAGACATAATGCTCCCAAGGGGACAAACCACTCCCGGCCACTGCGGGGGTACGATCCAGGTAATATTCGGGATCAAATCCTGAATAAGGTTTTCTTTTCAGGAGAAATCCCAGGGGATTGATGTTTCTTTCCAACAACGTTTCTAAAAGTGAATCCCCAGTAAATATTCCATTTCCGGACAGGTTAACTGTCCTTTTTTCCAGCCGTATTTCAGATAATAGACAAGGGGATTTTCCTGTACTCTCCCAACGTCCGGGTACCTTTTCAGGTAATATTCCATATGAAAAAGTGGGTTGGGATCTTTCCCCGCAGGCCCGCCTTCATGCAGGAAATGAAGGAGTGGTACAATGACGCTCTGTTCCTTTTCACTGAACTGTGAGAGATAGTAATGAGAGGAAAAATAAATGGATGGGGATCGAAGTTCCCGGTCACCCCATTTTATAAAATGAACCAGCAGGTCCATTTTTCTTTCGTCGATATCGGGATTATTCTTTCTGTAATAATCATGGTCAAAAAGCTGCGATCTCTTGATCAGCCTGTATTCGGAACTTGTTAAAGCAAGTTGACAGCAAGCAATCATCTTTTTTACAGAAGCGGAAAAACGACCCATTTTCTATTTCATCCCCTTCTTTTTCACGTTGCCAAAACCGAACCCGAACAATTTCCCAAGGGTTCGGGCTCCCGCCGGAAACAATCCCGCCTCCATCCGCCTGATGCGGTTCTTCTGAAATTCAACAAGGCCCTGTAACGCTTTTTCACCAAGTGCGGAAAACCGCAGACACACTTCTACCGCAACTACCCCCGTAGATCTTCCTCCCCCAACTCCGGGAAAAAACATTGGGGGTCCTCAGTATCAAAAAACATCTTACCTTCAGAATTGTAAAGCTCATTGGCCTCAATCCTTTCGACTCTTTTTTTCAAACCTGACTCATGGATAATATCAATCTGTTCTATTTCAAGAACGGCGAAGGTATCAACCGGGTCAAAACGAAGGGCGACGATTTTATCATATTTCCTGATTTCAAACACAACCAGTCGCGTTCCAATCTCCACCTTTCGACTGACACTGACTGTATCGCTGATACCATTACCGCAGTCCACGTAAAGCCGGCTGGTACAGTATCTGTCCCTGGCGTCCAGCACAGCCTCAATCCAGACTTCGATATGCTCTGCGAACAGTTTCTGATGCCTCAGGTAAATGCGTTTGAACATCTGTATTTTCTGCCACTTCTCCCTGCTCCTCACCATGGAATCCGATGCAACTCGATAGTTGAAGAGCCTCTCGGGTATACGATAAACCTTTCGCCCCCGCTCAATAAGACTGAGCCAGAATGAGTAGTCTTCCCATCCGTAAATCATCTCCTCGTCATACCCGCCGACGGCAAGCCAGTCATCGCGCCGGAACAGTGCGGAACAGAAAATAATATTATCGAGCAGCATCCTCTCCAGGGAATACTCCGGAAGGTCCCATTCCGTCTCGACAGCACCAAAAAGTGATGCCCGGCAGTAAACAATACCTGTTTCGGTATCAGCATCCAGGGCTGCCACCGCCTTTTCGATATAAGTCGGTTCTATGGTATCATCAGCATCGAGCGGCAGAATATACTTCCCCCTTGCTGCCTCTATCCCTGTATTCCGTGCTGCCGCAAGACCCCGGTTTTCAGTTCTGATAACTGAGACAGCCCCACGATCCAATCGGGCAAGTATCTCATCCGTTGTTCCGTCCGTTGATCCATCGTTGACAATGACCGTCTCAACATTTCCATAGGTCTGAACCTTGATGGAATTAAGGGTTTCATTTATAAAATGCCCCTGGTTATAGCAGGGGATAACCACAGAAACCATTACCATTTCTGATTTGACTCCCGATTAAAGAAAAGTACAAAAAGAAGAAAACCATCATGTCTTCGATTGATTTTCCCCTTGCATGTCCTATTAAGTATAGTTTCGTCCGGCATGAATGAATTACAATACCTTGAATCCCGTGCAATGATAAGAAAAATCCAGGCAAATATCTATAAGCTCTACCTGATCAAGCTCTCCAAATGGCTTATGCTCATAATGCCCATTGTTGCTCTGTTCTACAGGGAAAACGGGCTGAATGATTTTGACATCTATTTTCTCCAGGCCATTTATGCGGTCAGCGTTGCCATTATGGAAATTCCTTCCGGTTACATGGCTGACATCATCGGCCGGAAAAAAAGTCTCGTTCTTGGTTCCATCATGGGCTCTCTCGGTTTTTTTATGTATACTTTTTCCTCTTCTTTTTCAGGATTTCTGGTCGCGGAAATCATCCTGGGATTGGGAAGCAGTTTCATTTCGGGGTCCGACTCAGCCCTTCTTTATGACAGTCTGGCCGCAATCCGCATGAAACACCGGTACCTGCAGTTTGAGGGCAGAATAACATCTCTCGGGAATTTTGCGGAAACAGCGGCTGCTTTCTGCGGCGGTCTCCTTGCAGGGTATCTCGGTTATCGATCCGTCTATTTTGTCCAGGGGATTATCGCATTTATAGCTGTTCCCGCATCGCTTCTCCTGATGGAACCACCTCGGGACCATCCCATAGAGGTTCCCGGATTCGCCCATATTCTCATAGTCTGCAAGGAAACACTGATAACAAACAAAAAGCTCCGAAGTACCATTTTCTTTTCTTCGGTTATCGGCATTTCTACCCTCTGCATGGCATGGACTGTACAAATTTACTTTACAGCAGCAGGACTCACTGCTTACGAAATAACACCCCTCTGGGTTGCCCTGAACCTGACCGTAGCCGTCGCGGCAGCATTCGCAGCAGATATCGTTACTCTTCTCGGTGAAAGAAAATCACTTCTGCTTATCCTTTTTTTCATCCCCTTCGGTTATATCCTGCTGGGTATTTTGCAGTTCCGGGCCGCGGTCATTTCTCTTTTTCTTTTTTATACAATCAGGGGATATGCCACCCCAGTCTTGAAAGACCTGATTAACATTAATTGTTCATCCAGTACCCGGGCCACTGTCCTCTCCATCAGATCAATGATCATTCGATTTGGCTTTGCAGTAATCGGACCTGTAACCGGTTTTTTCTCAGAACAGTTCAGCCTGACAGCAGCACTTGTCCTGACCGGCTCCCTGTTAATGATATTTTCTGTCGTTTCCGGCTCCATGCTTTTTGTGAATATTGCAATAAAACGGAATTAAAATAATAAGTGAGTGCTTGTCCGGAAATGAGGTTGTTTGTTCGAGTTCAGGTAAGCGTAGACTCCGAAGAGTATAAAAAAATAACACTATTTTCCTTATTCCGCACAAAACTCAGTTTGACAGTTATGAGACTGGAGATTGGACTTGTTTTGTCTGGCGTATTTCAAAAATTACATTGTGCAGGTTAAAAAAAATCTGAATGAACATTTTCACACCCGTGATCCCTGTCAATTTGAATTTTCAGTGATTTTTGATCGTTGGCCCGCCTGGTAAAACAACCACATCTCCAATCCGGCTGAGTTTTACAGGTAGCCGGATTATTTTTTACTTTCAAATTTGACTCTCTCACATCATTTACAGTAACATCAAAAATGTAGCCCGGTGTATTCATCGCTCACCCGGAGAGGCTCCTCTTTTTGCGAGAACCTGATATTATCACTTTTTCTTTATCTGGACAGTGTGTTTAACATCATGAACACCAACGAAATACTCGAACTCCAGGAACAACTCAGACAGGCCAGAAAACGAATTGCCGAACTGGAACAATTTGTTATCCGGCAGTCGGGGACGGTCCTGTCCTCCGCACTTGATCTGTCTAAATGCGGTCAACTCAGAGTAGAGCTGGAACAGAGCAGAAACAAATACCGCAAACTCGTAAATTATGCAAACGATGCAATGTTTGTCATCACCCTCGACAAAGAAAGCCATCGCTACGGCTATTTTTCCGATGTAAATAATGTTGCCTGCAAGCGACTCGGTTATTCCAGGGAAGAGCTCCTTGAAATGACACCCTTTGATATCAGCAAGGACAATGATTTCCAATATCATGAAGAAATGATCCTGCATCTTCAGGAAGAGGGTAATATTACATACGAAACGATTTTCCTCACCAAAAGCGGCGCCACTTTTCCAGTTGAAATCAATGCGCTTCGTCTCTCCATTTCAGGAGAAGACCTGTTCATGCTTATTGCACGGGATATAACCGAAAGAAAAAATATCATCACCAAGCTGGAGAAGGCAAAGGAAGAGGCCTATGCCGCCAGCAAGGCGAAATCTGAATTCCTGGCCAACATGAGCCATGAGGTGCGTACACCGATGAACGGTGTGATAGGTATGCTGCAGCTCCTGAAAATGACCCCTCTCAATGAAGAGCAGGAAGAGTATGTCCAGACCGCTTCAATTTCCGGAGAGTCTCTGCTGACAATTATCAATGATATTCTCGATTATTCCAAGATCGAATCGGGCAAGGTTCAGATAAACCCTGAACCTTTTGAAATTGTCTCTATGATGGATCCTCTGATAGCCTCTTTCAAAAACAGCCTTGCACTTGGAACCGTCAAACTGAATTATACCATTTCCCCGGACATGCCCCAGTACATTGTTGCGGACAGTGCACGACTCAAGCAGATCCTTTTTAATCTCATCGGCAACGCTGTCAAATTCACAGACTCAGGAGAAATAAACGTCACCATCAGTCTCCTTGAACAGGGCCCAAAAAATAATATACGGGTCGGCTGGTCCGTTGCCGACACCGGTATAGGTGTACCTGAAGATGCTGTCGACAGGCTTTTTGAACCATTTACCAGACTGGAGGATGCCAGGCGTCAGAAAAGAAAGGGAACCGGTCTGGGTCTCAGTATTGTGAAACAGCTCGTGACGCAAATGGGCGGAACAGTTTCCCTGAAAAGAAATGACAATAAAGGCACAACTTTCATGTTTGATATTGCCGCTCTTCAATGCACCTGTCACAAAACCACGGAAACAAGTCCCCTTGCCGCACCTCTATTGATCAGTCCACAGCGCCGTCTCTCCGCTCTCATTGTTGAAGATGAACCCATTAATCAGCAGATCCTCAAGGCAATCCTGACAAAACTTGGTCATAAAACCCATGTTGTCTCCGATGGCTACAGTGCTCTCCACCTGCTGAAGAATAATTCCCGTTTCGATGTAATACTTATGGATGTACAGATGCCGGAAATGGACGGGCTGGAAACAACCAGAAAAATACGCTCTCTGCCAGGATCGAAGGAAATCCGAAACATCCCCATTATTGCCCTCACCGCTTATGCCATGGCCGGAGACCGGGAAAAATGCATGGAAGCCGGGATGGATTTCTACCTGCCCAAACCAGTGGATGTGAAAACACTTGCCACCACTTTAAAAAACCTGAAAAACAAGTAAACTCCTCCCCCCTTTTTACCGGCCTGCAAACAGTTCTCATATGTTCAGAAACATCAGGTGAAAAAATGCCTGTCACCTGGACCCCGCAATTGGCAACCTTGCCTAAGATACGAGGAGTTATGGGTTAGGAGTTAGGTGTGGGGTGTTAAGGGTGAAGGGTCAGGGGTTAGGGGTTAGGGGGTCAATATATCCGATTAATAGCTTGACCTCCGTATCGTTCAAAGATAGAGTTATAATGATACAAGGAAGTTAAACAACACTGACAACCTCTTGTTTTAACAGCACAATGTAATTTATCACCCATGCAGATCAAATTTTAAGTGACAAGTTACAAAGAAAGACTTACTTATTTAATCCAATTATTAAATAGATGTTTTCCTAATATTACCGTATAGAAAGGGTTAAAATATGAAATCATTTTCTCTTATCGTTTCGGTTGGGTTCTTCCTTTTGTTGGCAGGAATTTCCAATGGCAAAGAACAGATAACACAAGTTCCCGACACTTGGACCATGGAAAATGCAGTCTCTTTTGCTGTAGCCAACAACCCTGACAGTTTCATCGCCCACAAGCGAATTGAAGAGGCCCGGACGATGATCGCCACCGCACAGTCAATCGACTACCCGATGGTCAATCTATCCGCTGGCTACAGCCAGACCAATAATCCCATGTATTCTTTCGGCAATATCCTCAACCAGGGCGCCTTTAACCAGACAATAGATTTCAACGATCCCGGAAGAACAGACAATCTCAACCTCAAGGCAAGTATAGGATACCGTGTGTACAATGGTGGCCGAACCACGGCAGAAATTGACGCAGCCAAAGCTGCAACCGAGATGCAGAAGGCAGGACTGGCATCAGTTCATCAACGACTGGCTTTTGAGGTCATCAAAACCTTCCATGCCATAGTTCAGGCAAAGGAGATGGTCAAGGTTCGTCAGGAGGCTCTGGACGCCATCGGTGCCGCCCTTGACGTGGCAAATGCCCGGTTTGAAGCCGGTGATCTTCTCCGCAGCGATCTTCTCAATCTTGAACTTCAACAGTCCCGGGCCAGTGAAAACCTGATTCAGAGCCGACACACCCTGGAACTGACCAAGCGAAGTTTCCTCAACCTGCTCGGCCTGAAAGAGGGAGAAGTAAAAATCAGTACGGAAGATTTGGCAGCCCAGGAAATTCCCGTCAATATTGATGGTTCATCAAGACAGGAACTGAAGCAACTCAAAGCCCGTGAAAAAGCCAGCCTTGCTGAACTGAGAAAAGCTGAAAGCGGCAGGTTACCGACAGTCGATGCCTTTGCCAGCTACCAGGTTGACGGTGGTCTGGTCCTTGAAGAAGGGGGCAATTCCTGGATGGCCGGCCTCAAAATGGATTATAAACTGTTTGATGGTGACCGGACTGCCTCCATGATTGCAAAAGCCAGGGCCAGGCTGCAGGAAATCCGAGGGCTTATCAGGAAAACGGAGCTGGCAATCAACCTGGAAATCCAACAGGCTGAGCTGGATTATAAACAAGCTCGCAAAAGGGTCAGTGTTACTGAAAAAATGGTCCTGGTGGCCCAGGAAGGCATCAGGCTCAGCAGGGCCCGGTTCAAAGAGGGCGTCATTCTTGCCTCTGATCTTATCGATTTTGAAATGCGCCTGTCTGATGCACTGGCCCGACGGCTTGCCGCCAAGGCACGTTACCAGGTAGCCATAGCCAACCTCCGCAAAGTTGCGGGTTTGGAGCAATTTCCAACCACAGGAGAGTAAAAGAGGAGCTGCAACAATGAAGCAAAACGGAACACGAATTCTCTGGACATTTTTTATTATTTCTTTGCTGTCCCCTGTTCTCTGGACTCTTGATACTGCAGAAGCCACACCTGAAAAACATAACGCGTCGCTCCCTGAAGCAGTTGTGAGTGTGCAGAAAGTGCAAAAGAGTATTGCCAAGAACCAGATTGAAATTGTGGGAACGGTACAGGCTGTGGAACAGGCAGAAATAGCTGCCAAAATTAGCGGCAATATTGTCAAGTTACCCGTTGATCTCGGCACCCGTGTTGCCAGGGGAGATCTTCTGGTGGAAATTCAGGCGGAGGAAATATCGGCAAAACTCCAGCAGGCCAAAGCTCAACTGGAGCAGGCAAAACGCAATCTCGCCCGGGAAGAAAAACTGCTGAAGAAAAAGGCGGCCACCCTCGAAACAGTAAAATCGTTAAGGGACATGGTACGAATAGCTGAAGCAGCCCATCGGGAAGCAAGAATAATGCTGGGATACACAAAAATTGTTGCCCCGTTTTCCGGTATTGTAACACGAAAACTTACCAATATCGGGGATCTGGCCACTCCGGGAAAACCCCTTCTCTCCCTTGAAGAAGAAAACAACCTCCAGGTTTTAACCGACATTCCGGAAGCAATGATTCTCAGAATTAACAAGGGCGACAATCTGCCGGTTTTTATCCCTTCGGTCAACCTGACAATTGTCGGTAAAGTAGCGGAAGTAGCCCCCACCGCAGACCCGTTTTCACGCACTGCGCCAATCAAACTGAAAATACCGGCAGATCCCAGGCTGCGCTCAGGACAGTTTGCCAGGGTCACACTGGCATTGGCTTCCGCTGAAACCCTCACTGTTCCTGAAAATGCGGTAACAAATTTCGGCCAGATAGAGCGCGTCTTTGTAGTTGAAAACGGAAAAGCCGAACTCCGTATTGTCCGCACGGGAAATCACAGCGGAGATCGCATTGAAATCCTGAGTGGCCTGAAAGAAAATGAAGACATCATCGTTTCCGACTCCCGTACTCTCGTTGATGGTCAACCTGTAAGCATTCAATGAGCTGCACAGCTGAAAAATAGCAAACAGACAAGGTATAGATGATGGATGCAAAAAATAACAAGACAATAGGTTTTGCAGGGCGACTGGCATCAGCTTTCATAGACTCCAAACTGACCCCGCTGTTTATTATCGCTTCACTTCTTCTCGGATATCTTGCAGTTGTCCTTCTTCCACGTGAAGAGGAACCACAGATCAAGGTACCGATGATCGATGTCATGGTTGCCATGCCGGGAGCTTCACCAAAAGAGGTTGAGGAAAGGCTTTCCATTCCCATGGAGAAACTCCTCTATGAACTACCGGGTGTTGAATATATCTATTCGACATCCATGCAGGGGCAGAGCCTGCTGGTCGTCCGGTTTTATGTGGGAGAAAGCCTTGAAACTTCCATTGTGAGACTGAACCAGAAGCTGGCCACCAATTTTGATCGAATTCCCAAAAATGTACAGCCGCCGCTGATCAAACCGCACATCATTGACGATGTCCCCATCATGGCCCTCACCTTCCACGGGAAAAATTATGATCACTACACCCTGAGAAGGATTGCCGCACAGGTGGACGATTCCATCAAAAATATCAGTGAGGTAGCGGAAACCAAACTGATAGGTGGGACGAGAAGACAGCTCACCATTCGTTTTGACCCTCTGCTTCTCGCCTCACGCAACCTGACACTTGATGAAATCGTACCGCATATCCAGCAGGTCAACAGCCAGATTCATTCCGGCAGTTTGCATTCTCTTGACCAGGAAATCCTTTTACAGACCGGTACGTTTCTGAGAAACAGCCAGGAGATCGGCCGGATAGTTGTTGGGGTTTATGGAGGTAAACCTGTTTATCTCAATGAAGTAGCAACAATTATTGATGGCCCGGAAGAGCCCTCCAGCTATGTACTTTACGGGGAACCGGGAAAACCTGGACTTGAAGCTGCAGTAACCATCTCCATTGCCAAGAGGCCCGGAGCCAATGCGGTTTCAGTAGTCCAGGATGTGGAAGAAAAGGTTGAAAGCCTCAAAGGTGTGCTGATCCCTGGAGATATGCAGGTGTCAGTAACAAGGGACTACGGGGAAACAGCTGCGGAAAAATCAAACGAACTGCTGCTGCATATGGGTATAGCAGTTTTTGGCGTCGCCATGCTGATCCTCTTTTTCCTGGGCTGGCGTGAGTCAATTATTGTCATGCTTGCAATTCCGTCAACTCTGGCCCTTACACTGCTGATCTTCTACCTGTACGGCTACACCCTCAACCGGATTACCCTGTTTGCCCTGATCTTCTCCATAGGTATTCTGGTGGATGACGCCATTGTGGTGGTTGAAAATATTGTCCGGCATCTCAGGCTTCCAGCAAACAGTAATCGCTCCAGGATGAAAGTTGCAATTGAAGCCGTGGCGGAAGTAGGTAATCCGACAATTCTTGCAACATGGGCTGTTATTGCTGCAATCCTGCCCATGGCATTTGTGGGAGGGCTTATGGGGCCATATATGCGACCGATTCCAATCGGCTCATCTGCCGCCATGGTTTTTTCGTTGATCATTGCTTTTACGGTTACACCATGGGCAGCAACCCATATTCTGAAAAAACAGAAAGGATCTGCCACATCCGCCAACGAAGAGACTGCTCCCGATGACTGGTTTACCAGAATTTATCATATGATCATGGATCCTCTGCTTGGCCATGCTGCCTGGCGGTTCCTCTTTTTCGTGGTTATAATCGCCCTTCTTCTGGCATCCTGCTCCATGGTTTATTTCGGCCTGGTAAAGGTGAAAATGCTGCCATTTGATAATAAGAGTGAATTCCAGGTCATTCTCAACATGCCGGAAGGATCTACTCTTGAGCATACAGCCAGAGTTGCCATGGAAATGGCGGAAATCGTAAGTGAGGATCCGGCGGTCATCAATTACCAGATCTATACCGGTACAGCCTCACCCTATAATTTTAATGGTCTCGTCCGTCACTATTTCATGCGCCAGGGACCGACTGTTGCTGATATCCAGGTCAACCTGCGGCCAAAGTCGGAAAGATCACTGAAAAGCCATGATATTGCCAAAAGAGTACGACCGGCCATAGCTGCCATAGCAAAGAAATATGGTGCTGCCGTAGCTGTGGCTGAGGTTCCTCCAGGACCACCGGTTCTGCAGACAATTGTCGCAGAAGTGTATGGACCGACCAGTGAAGCCAGGGTTAAACTTGCCAAAAAAGTCAAGAAAATCCTCGAATCCACGGAAGGTGTTGTCGACATAGACTGGTTCCAGGAGGCCACCCGGTACAAGAAAGTCATTACAGTCGACAAGGAAAAGGCCGCCCTCAATGGGATATCCGAACAGCAGATTACCCGTGCAATTACCATGGGAGTCAGGGGATATGCGGTGGATCTTTATCACCAGCCGCGGGATAAGGAAAATATAAATATTGTTCTCCAGCTCCCTCCCCAATACAGGGCCCGCGTAGAAAGCCTGCTGAATATCTCTCTGCGCTCCAACATGAACCCATCTTCACCCCTGGTACCATTACGTGAGCTGGTTCATGTCTCAGAACAACTTGTGGAACAACCCATTTATCGGAAAAATCTCAAACCGGTAATCTATGTGACTGCTGATGTGGCCGATGTTGTGGAAAGCCCTGTTTATGCCATTCTCGACATGAACAAAAAACTGGCAAAACTTGATGGACGTAATTTCGGCGGCCGCCAACAGCATGTGGAAATATACAATCTGAACCAACCGTTTTCAGAAACCGAACCGGCCATGAAATGGGACGGCGAATGGCACATAACCCTGGAGGTTTTCCGTGACTTAGGTCTTGCCTTCTGCGTTGTAATGATACTGATTTACATGCTGATGGTTGGCTGGTTCAAGAATTATTTAATCCCTCTGGTGGTTATGGCTGCGATACCATTTTCGTTAATTGGAATCCTCCCGGCCCACTGGGGTTCAATGCCTTTTTTACCGCCACCTCCATGATCGGTTTTATGGCCGGGGCTGGTATTGTCGTCAGAAATTCCATCATTCTCGTAGACTTTATTGAACTTCGTCTGCGGGAAGGCTATCCCCTCACCGAAGCCGTTGTTGATGCCGGGGCCATCCGTTTCCGCCCCATGCTGCTCACAGCCTTGGCCGTTGTTATCGGAGCATCTGTCATCCTGGCAGATCCGATCTTCCAGGGACTGGCTATTTCTCTTATGTTCGGTGAAATAGCCTCACTGCTGGTCAGCAGGATGGCTGTACCAGTCATCTACTTTATGCTGAAAAAACATCAGCATTAAACCGCAGTTCTCATCGTCACTGATCACAGGGCAGGCAACCTCGTTGTATCAATCATTGTATTTGTAACAGGTCACAGGAAATGAGGCAGGGAGAATGGAAAACCCATTCTCCCTGCCTCATTTTATCTTCATGTTCTTAAAAATCACGACCTCAAAAAGTCAGCCCATCATACCTCCTCAAAAGGAAAATCCTCTTCCATCAGGAGTTTTGTCATACGCTGTTTCTTGACGGTTTTTCTGTCATGATAATCAAAAAGTATCTCTATTATTTCATGTACCTTCTCCTCAGATGCTTTTCTTGCAATACGACGACCAATCTTTGGAAAAGCACCACCCTTACCACCTGCATACACCTCATAGCCGTCTTTTGTTGCAAAGATACCGATATCAGTAATTTTCGGGGCTGAACAGCACATGGCACATCCCGCAACGGCGATTTTCAATTTGCCCTTCACCTTTTTTCTGTCACCAAAGCGATCAAGAATTCTCATGCAGACAGCCTCCGTGTCCACAACACCTAAATTGCAATGGGGTTTCCCTACGCAGAGCCGGGGAATAGGGAATTTTCCAGGTCCCTTGAAATCAGCACCCAATGCACCAAGTTTTTTCCTGACTGCTTCGATGGCAGACTCCGGAACGTTTATCAATCGCAAATTCTGGGCCGTTGAAAGATAGACCCCGAAACCGTATTTCTCAGCCAGCCTGTGGCTTTCCCTCATAATACCGAGGGGCAGTCTGCCCGCCGGCAACAATACGGTTATACTTGTTTTACCAGTTATCTTCATACGAACTTTCCCTTAATATTTTTCTGATCAATGGAAAATATAACCTGATGTCTGTCCATTGAGTTCAGGGTGTGAATTATACACAATCAAGCATCTCATTAAAACAAACGACATCATCATTCTTTTTATTCCGGTAATAGGTCTTCTCACAAAACATTGCTTCCCCACTCTCATTGACTGTGATGACAGCAGAAGATCGTGTCCCATAGGACTCTCCATCGATAAAGATTGATCCCAGCAGTCTTTCCCATTCAAGCCCAACTCCTGTCTCCGGCAGACAATTGTCCTCCGGGCGCCATGAGTCCTGCAACAGGGAAAAAATAGTCGCCGGCTTTATTATTTCCGTTTCCACCATTACAGGTCTCAACAGTTTTTTCCCTCGAACAAGTTTTGGCCACGGGCTATCCAGAAAATGATTGCACAATCCATAGAATCCAGGTTTCAAGGCAACAGGATTTTTATCAACCCCCTGGTTTGTATAATAAAAGAGACTGTCAACGTCACCCAAAATCAGATTAAACCCGTTATATTCTCCCCCTTTTTTCTGCAACTCGGCTAGAAAAACTTCCACGGAATCATCTGATCGAAGATACGAATCAATGATCTCTCCTCTGGACGGTGCGTCACTCCGCAGTATACCACCTTGACGAAAATTGGTGATTGCGGCAATCTTTCCTCTTTTGCTGAGTCCAAGCCATGTTCCTCCTCCCTGCATATCACGACCTGCAAGAATTGTCTTCTCTTCATCTCTATAATGCAGAGGAGCTGTGAGGCGATGGAGAAACTCATCCCTGTTGGCGGCCAGAACAAGTCTGTAACCCGGCGTCAATTTGAATGATAAAAAAAGCAGGCACATGAGGTTCTCAGGACTCTCCCGGCCATGTAGTCGTCTGTTTTTTATCAATAAGATAGCAGAATTTTTTCCAGGTAAATTCCTTTTTTGAAACTGGACATCTCAGGGTCACCGTATTGTCGGCAACAGCTGCAACCTCCCAGTCCCCCTTTCTTCGACCGGAATCAATATGTATTTTCTCTCCGACAGTAAAAATATAAGGTGAAAACACCGTAACAGTATGGTTCATGGAGACCTCCCTAGTGAAAAAAACCGTAGCTTCCAGTCTGGATTTTCATATTCATTCTTCCAGCCACTGTCAATATCGAATGCTCCGTGATTCAGGGTAGTCAGAATATGGAGTGTACCAGCAAAACCTATGCATTTCTTGCAATTACCTGAAAAAAGAGTACTTTACAGAAGTCATCAAACTCATCAACCCCTATTTTAAACATGACCCCATGCAAAAACCTTCCGCTGCCGTAGCCATTATAAAAAGCCTCACACCGGAAAAAAGTTTTCTGGTCATCAGAAGAGCCATTCACCCGAATGATCCCTGGTCCGGGCACTTCTCTTTTCCCGGAGGCCGAAAAGAAGATACAGACAGGGATCTGCTTGAAACATGCATACGAGAAACCAGGGAAGAAGTGGGAATAACACTCTCTGAAAATAAACTGCAAACCACCTTGCCCGTGACAACTGTGGGTAAAAATCTCAACTTTGAAATCATCGTTCAACCATTTCTTTTTGAGTTATCCAAACAACCCCCGTTAATACTGAATCCCCATGAAGTGCAAAAATCTTGCTGGCTGAAGGAAAGAGATTTTCTGGACCAGACACGCCACCAGGAGATCGAGATGATACCGGGCACCATGTTTCCCGCTTTTCCTCTCGGAGATTATTTTCTGTGGGGATTTACCTACAAGATTCTCAGATTCATTCTTGAAATGTAACCCTATCCATTCGCCATAACTCTTTCCTATGGGTAGACACACAACCCAGAGGAATAATGAATTTTACCCCAATAGAGAACTGAATTACAGTATTGATGAAAATAGAGCCGGTGTCCGTTGATGCCGGTTTATCAATACTGTTATTCTGGAGATAAAAATGAAGCTGTGTTCCCTCTTTTGCCTATTAGTTGCGTTTCTCGTCCTGCCGCAATCCGCTTCTGCAGTAAAACAGGCAGCGGGTACCATCACCATGGAATTTGATCTCTCTGCTCCCGACAAGATAGCAAAAGAAACTCAATTGTGGATTCCATACCCCATATCCGACGAGAACCAACTGATCTCTGATATCGTTATTTCTGGAGATTATACCCGCTCAGCAGTATATACAGATCAAAAATATTCCACACCGATACTCTATGCACAGTGGGATAAAAATTCTAAAAGCCGTAAACTGACTTTCAGTTTTCATGTTGTTCGCCGGGAAGTCATAAAAAAAGATTTCCCGACAAAAGAAGCTCCCTGGAACCGCTCAGATTACGCCCTTTTTCTCACCCCGACAAAATCAGGTCCCATTGACGGCATGGTAAAGGAACTGGCAGATTCCATCACAACCGGGAAAACCACCGTCCTTGAAAAAGCCAGGGCAATTTATGACTGGATATGTATAAACATGTACCGTGATCCAAAAACCAAGGGTTGTGGAACCGGAGATGTCTGCTCTCTGCTTGCCAGCCGAAAAGGAAAATGTACTGATATCCACTCCGTTTTTGTGGCTCTTGCCCGTGCTGCAGGTATCCCCTCCAGGGAAATATTCGGTATCAGGCTAGGGAAAAAACCGGTCGTGGATGTGAGCAAATGGCAGCACTGCTGGGCGGAATTTTACCTGCCTGGATATGGCTGGGTTCCTGTAGATCCTGCCGATGTTCTGAAACTTATGCTGAAGGAGAAGCTCAAACCCGGTGATGCAAGGACAACTGAACTCCGGGAATATTTCTGGGGAGGCTGGGATCCATACAGGGTGGAACTCAGCAGAGGCCGCGACCTGCTCCTCAATCCGCCTCAGAAAGGAGCACCCTTAAATACATTTGGCTATCCATACGCGGAAACCGGTGGGCAGGCCCATGACTGGCTTGATCCGGAAAATTTTTCCTACACTGTTACTTTCAGGCAGTAACCGTCACGGACACGAACAGTATCATTGAATTGCAAACATGGCAGAACATGGTAGAATGTCAGGAAGTCCGGTGGGGCTTTCAAATTCGTAACACACAATCAAAATCCACTCCATGCAAGGCTGCCAAATGACCAATAACCAGATCACCGCACCTCCAACCCTGCCACCCCGGTCCGGGCGCAGTGGTTTTTCATGGAAACAGGTGCTTGTCATGATCCTGATATCCATGTGTGTTGCCATTTTTGCAACAGCTCTGGCCATCAAGATTTTTCTCTTTCCCTCACCTTTCAAACCCGTTGTTCTTACCCAGAAGGAAGAACAGCAACTCGAAGTAAAACTCAAACGTTTTGAAGGACTGGAAGCTCCCCCGGAAAAACCGAAGGATTATGACAAGGATGGCAACCTGATCCCGGAACAGTACAGCGAAGAACCAGGTTCAAGAGAAATCAATTTCACAGAGCGTGAGATCAATGCACTGATGGCAAAAAATACGGATCTCGCGCAAAAACTGGCTATTGACCTGGCCGACGATATGATTTCTCTGAAACTGCTGATCCCCCTCGACCCCGATTTCCCTATAATGGGTGGAAAAACCCTGCGGGTAAACGCTGGAGCGGAACTGGCCTATAAAAATGGTCGACCGATTGTAAAACTCAAAGGCGTCAGCCTGATGGGAGTGCCCATGCCCAACGCCTGGCTGGGTGGGTTGAAAAATATTGATCTTGTCAGTGAATTTGGAGGGGATGACGGCTTCTGGCAAGCCTTTGCCGATGGGGTGGACTCCATTACCGTCACTAACGGATTCCTGAATATCAGGTTGAAAGAGTGAACATCTGGCCCACATTTCTCATCAGTTCAGGCGACGTTAGCTTGTGCCTGTCCAGAAATGAGATTTTTTGTTCGAGATCAGGTAAGCGTAGACTCCGAGGAGGATATGAAAATAAAAAACGCAGCATATCAGGCATATATGAGCATTTTTATTTTTCGTAGCGACGCAGAAATCGGGCAAAAAGGCCATTTATGGACAGACACTGATTGATAAGAAATGCAGGCTGACAACTGTTCAAGGCTGCTGCGTTTGAATATTCTGCTCCTTTATCTGCTCATTGCCACTCACTACCGGAACCCCGGGTGATGCAAAAACAGTGTCAATTCCATCCTCCTCAACCGCATTTTCCTCCCTGTCGGCGAGAGCTATAAGATTTGGATCGATGGCCATCATCTCCTGTTCCACCCGTTTAATATTGCCGATAACTTTGGCACCGATTTCAACCTCCGGATATTTAACCAGGATATTTTTCAGTAATTTTCTGGATTCAATAAGCAACTTTTTCTTGCTTTCAATATCACTGGTTTTAGTGAACCTGATAAACAGATCCGCAGCCTTTCTCCTGTCGGCTTTTGCCGCCTGCAAAGAGACTTCCTCAATTTTCTTTTCCGCCTTCTTTGAATATTCTGTATCAAGCAAATTGGTAAAAACAGCCAGGGCCTCATCGTATCTGCCGTTTTTTACCAGCAGCATTCCGTTGTTCCACTGATGTTGCAGCTCCTGGATCTGTGCCATCTTTTCCGTTTCCTTTTCAACAGCCGCAGCCAGGAGCAGTTTCTGGTTTTTCTCCTTAATTTTAATCTGTTTTTCAGTGCCAATGATATCAGCCGGAATAGTTTCCAGTAATTCCATCGCCTCTTCAAATTTTTTCTCACTGCTCAACTTGTCAACAGTTTCAAAAAAACCGTTGAACCAGTCATCCGCTCTTTGCAAAACACGGGCCTTAATGTCATCAACATTAGATGAAACAGGCGAATAAGGATAATTCGCCAGAAACTTTTCAGCCTGCCAGACAATCTTATAGCCGTCTTTCTCCGGATCAAAGCCCAGGTAATTCCGCAGAAGTGATGAATATTCAGTTAACTCCGGACTGTCTTCCATGGACTTATCGAGAATAGACAACTGCAGTTTTGACCACTCTTCAAGATGCCCGAGAGTCTGGTAGTCTTCAGATATTTTTTTATACTGTACTTCCGCTTCCCTGTAATTTCCCGAAGCCGTATAAAGATCGGCAAGAACCTTTCTTAAAGATACCAGGTCAGATGGCTGTTCCTTCGAGCTGGACATCTGATCAACCACCATTCTATATATTTCCGCAGCCTTTTCCTCCTGATGAAGATACATCAGGGCGTTACCATATAGAATTTTTGTGCGGAGATGGACGCGACCAACCTGCTGTTCAGGTATTTTCAGCCAGACCTGTATTATTTCCTCATACTCCTTGTTTTCCGCATACCTGTCAATTAATGTTTCCAGCTGGGCAAGGTCCGCCTTTTCCTCCCTCCTGCTCCAACCTATACTTTTTTCCTGAGAAGTGCCAAGAAGCCGACCGCACGCACTTTCCAGAAAGGCTATGTCTTTCTGCTGCAACTCAAACACTTCATTTTTATTTATCGTTTCAGCCGACTCCATATTTCTGGCCCGCAACATTTTCTCCCTGAGTTCACCATACCCGTTCAGAATATTCTGGAGCCTGCGAAAGCAGCGAACCATCTGGCTCGCCTCTTCGTCACTCAGGTCAAGGTCCACAGACTGACTGTCCAGTTCTTTCCAGCGATTCAGTTTGCGACCGTATTCAAAAATTCTGTCATTTAAGGAAACCATTGAAGGCAGGACTTCTTCAATATTCTTTTCCATGACTACTTCTGGATTACTGTCAATATCCAGGTAACGTGGTTGACTGACCGCCTGATCCTCCGGAGATTTCATATCCGGCTGAACGGGTGGAATTTTCTGCATTGACGACGTTTGAACCACTGGTGTGGAAACCTTTGATTTTTCAGGCAAAGCACAACCTGTCAAAGTGACGGTACAACCAATAAAAAGAAAACCATATATCAACTTTTTCATAACATTTATTTTCCCTGTAAAAGAAATCACACAATTGTCCCGGATCCAGGCTACTATATCGTCAATTATATGGGATCACTTTACCTTCCCGTTTCCGTATCCCAGAAAGGTACATAATAGCGCCCGGGCTCAAACTGGCCAACATCGTTTTTTCTGCCGAAAGTCATAATAGCCGGCTGATATCGAAGCAGTTCATCAACCTCCTTCACCGGCTCAACGAGTTTGCCACCCTGGTCAGGATCAACAGCCAGATTCATCTGTCCCTGCGGGTCACGTTTGAGTACGAGACCATAAAACGACAGATCTACCGGGTCAAGCCTTGACCCATATTTTTCATTCAGCAACAGACTGTTGACTATCTTGCACCATGCCGGTAATGCCCCTGCTGATCCTGTTATCCTGCTGCTCTTTCTGCGCATGGGTTTATTGTCATCAAAACCAACGTAAACCCCCACCGCGAAACCACCATCAATCGTCAAATCCTCCCCTTTCATCGATAAACCTGGGAGGTATCCAAAAAATGACGCGTTGGTATATCGGTTTGCAGTACCGGTTTTCCCAAGCAGGGGAATGGCAAGATCAAGAGCCGGCCCTTCACCTTCGTTCTCCTTCACAGAAAGCCGAACAGTTTTATCCGCCCTTTTTCCTGTACCGAATTTTACTATATTTTCCAGAATATGCCCTATTGATAATCTTGTTTTTGTATCAATTACTGTTTTTTCATGCATCGCAGGACGGTAAAGAATTTTTCCGTCTTCAGATTCAATCCGGTCGAGAATAGCCAGGGACTCGCTGCTCTCCTCATCATTTTCATCTCCGAAGTTCGTTACCATTCCCGAAACCAGGGCTTCATACATCCTGGTGGTTTCCAGCAGAGTGACAACATTGGAACCCAATGGAAAAGAGAGTACCGGTTCGAGTTTGCTTTTGATCCCGAGCTCCTCACCCATCCTTACCAGGTAATGAAGACCCACCATAATTCTAAAATCTTTTACTTTGGAAAGTGTAGCAAAACTGTAGGGAAGCCCTTTCTTTAATTTTTCATACTCTCTCTTCACCTGCTCCTGAAGAGTATCGAAAGCGCCAACATTGAGCAAACCATTCAACTTCACCTTTTCCAGGAATTCATGCCGACTGCGATTATCCAGCCGTGCAAGATAGGAAAGCAGTTTTTCTCTGCTGATCGGCCGGTCCTGTTCACTCGCGTTTTCCATCCTGCTGAAAGACACTTCTCCAGTCAGGTCATTGAGAAAAAAAGCGTTCGTCTGCTCTGCAAAAGGATCATAATCCCTGACATCACCTCCAGGGTCAAGAGTTCTTATATAATTTCGCATCTCCTCTCTTACTGCAGCCAGAAGCAGGTACGAGTTTTGCAACAGTTTCTGGCGAAGAGCAATTTCCTTTTTCTCATAATCATGCAGGCTCTGTTCTTTCTCAATCAGTTCCTGTTTAAGATCTTCATAAAATTTTTCAAAATGCAGACCAAAATGTAATCCTTTGATTATTTTGTATTCAGTGAGCATGCCGTCAAATATAAAATCGGTCTCAAGATTCATGACGGCCTCCCTGAAGGCCGCACCAAGCAGGACATCTCTATCAACAACCAGGCCAAAACGATCCCTGATTCGATCCCGATAGGTTCTATAAGGTTCTTCTTCCCCGTCAACAACCCGGGGGGCAAGATCAAGTCGGCGGGCAACTTCTTGAAACTGCGCTGGATTTAAATGATCACAGAGATGAGAAAGAAGCCATACAGAGGCAACATTTTCTGAATGAACACCAGCCCAGCTCATGGACACCTCCCTGAAAGGACTCCTGTGATCAGGGCGGGGGAAATAGGGCCGATCATGGTAGACAAACACATCCCGACTATTTTTCAACAGGTCTGAACTGTTCCAGCCCAACTGCAGGGCAGCCGTAAAGACAAACGGTTTAAAAGCCGATCCCATAGTTCTTTTCGCATAAACGGCACGATTATAAAAACGGTTTTCCGTTCCTCCAGCCATCCCCTTAATCCTGCCATTTTTCAGAACTATTGCTCCTCCCTGCACCTTGGGATATTTTTCAAGATTCAAGAGTGCAGTTTTATTTTCCTGCAAACTGCGGACACTTACCCAGACACGGTCTCCCACCTTCAGTTCGGTCAACAGATCGTCAAGATCTTTTTTTTCAGGTTCACTCCATCGATTTTTATTGTATTTGGCTAAAGCAGTGACCATCTTTTTAAGCCCTTTGTAATCGATGATTCCCATACCGATTTTTCTGTCAAACTCCACATGGAGTTTGACATCCTTTTCCTTCCCGTCGATTTTTTTTATTTTTCCAAATAAAAAGGCGTCCTCAATCAACCTGCTGTCACCCTTATAATTCAATTCTTCAAGTTCCCTCTGTACCTCCACCCTTGTATAACCACGCAGCCGGACATCCAGACGAGACAATTCACCCCTGAGAACAGACAGGATTTTTTCCTGCAGATCCCTGTCAACTGTAGTGATAACCTTCACTCCAGAGGTGGCGACATTGGTGATACCATGTACAGCGAGACTGTTGAGAACTTCTGTTGATGAAACCGCGTCTTTAATCATTTCCATGGCATAATCCAGGGAAAAACCGACCTTCCCCTGTTTAAACGGGATTTGTGAAGAAACAGCTTGATTATAAGTGTAATTATCTATCATCCCAAGAGTTCGCATCTTCCCCAGAACATACCTGAGACGGATCTTAGCCCGCTGCCTGGCCAGGTCAGCCGCTTTTTTCGATTTTTTGATGAAAGGATTATAATAGTTGGGACGCTTGACGCTTCCGGCAATAAATGCACTTTCAACCAGGGACAATTCGGAGGATTTTTTATCGAAATAATATCTTGCAGCAACACCCAGACCGTGACCATTGCCACTTACATAAAACTGGTTGGCGTAAAATTCAAAAATCTGTTCCTTTGAATATCGGTATTCCAGTCTCAAGGCAAACAGCAGCTCTTTCAGCTTGGCTTCAAGGGAACGGTCAGTCCTTTTGAAGAGATTCTTGGCTGTCTGTTGCGTCAGTGTACTCCCTCCCTGAACAATTCTGCCGGCTGCGATATTTTTCACCATTGCCCGGGCGATACCGACAATATCAAAACCGAAATGGGAAAAAAAACGGTCATCTTCCGATGCCACCAGTGCGTTGACAAAGTCGTCTGGAATCTGACTGTAGGTGACATACTGGCGATGTGCCTTATCAAAAAAAACACCCAGCCTGGTTTTGCCGTCACTGTAGAAAACATGGCTTTCCTTACCAAGGATTCGACGAATATTCTCTATCTTGATTTCATCGCCAGGTTCCACAACGACCAGGTAATACAGCCCACCCGCAACAAATATGGCAGCAATTATGGCAAGAGTTGAAAAAAACAGAAAAAATTTTTTAAGCATGATATGATTATACCAATCAGGAAACACATGAGAACCTGAATCCACGACACGTCTATCTGGTCGCTTTCAGGCTTTTTCAGATAATCCGGCATCCCCCTGACATGCTCAGAACGGATATGCCAATAGACACGCACGGCTTCGGGCTGCGCTGATTATACTTATATTACTTGCTTTTCCCCAGTGGTTCGGTTTTAAATAGGTGACAATTGTTACTGCGCTTAATTTGCTTTGAATGTACAAGGTTATATAAGATATCTCAACAGGCATTTATTGACAATTCTCTCATTTCAATCCTTACCGAATTCTTGCAACTATTACTTAACATTTTATGCAACATATATATAACACGTTAATAAGAATCATTTTTCTCCTGCTTACCGTTTCCTTTATCTCCGGATGCACTGATAAAAAACTTGTCAGTACCCTGCCTTCTCCCAAACCTGTCGATAAAGTAGAAGCTGAACCTGTCGATGATCCGGATCTGCAACTGGTTGAAACCGAACCGGAAATGTGCCTCGACCAGGAACTTGTGGCTTTGAAGAAAACAGGGGGATGGGACCAGAATATTTCTCCTGTAACAGAGGCTCCTGCTGAACATATTCGCTACGATTTTCCTGTTGTTCTTAATAAACAGGTCAATATGTATCTTGACCTCTTCCAGAACAGGCAGCGAAAACAGTTTTCCAGGTGGCTTGCCCGTTCCACAAAATATAAGCCACTGATGGAAAAAACTTTCCGGGAAGCAGGTCTCCCACTGGATCTTATCTATCTGTCCATGATCGAAAGCGGTTTTTATCAACGTGCTTACTCCAGATCACACGCTGTTGGTCTCTGGCAGTTTATGCGCGGCACAGGCAGACAGTACCATCTCAGGATAGACCGATATGTTGATGAACGACGGGATGCCGAAAAGTCAACAAAGGCCGCGGCAAACTACCTCTTGGATCTTTACCGGGAATTTGGTGACTGGCATCTGGCTGTTGCGGCCTACAACGGAGGACCCGGGAAAATCAGAAGTGGCCTGAAAAGGTACAAGGTCAAAAATTTCTGGGAACTGGCTAACCACAGATTTCTCAGGCTTGAAACCAAACGATATGTTCCCAAGCTCATAGCCGCTATCCTCATTGCCAAGGAACCTGCCAAATACGGATTTACCAATATCTCTTACCAGCAACCGCTCCAGTACGACACGATTACAGTCGGTCCCGGGATGAAGCTGAACGCTATTGCCATGATCAGCAACAGCAGCATAAAAACCATCAAATCCCTCAACCAGGAATTACGGCAGAGCAGAACACCCTTGAACAGGGCTTCCTACAGGGTACACATTCCGCCATTCACCAAAACAATAGCAGAAAAAAATCTTCCCAGACTCCATTCTATCGTGAGTACAGGGTTCAAATCCCATAAGATCAGAAAAGGTGAAACTTTATCAAAAATCTGCAGAAAATACGGGGTCAATAAAACCACTATCCTGAAAGTCAACAACCTGCGTACACGTACACTTGTTGTCGGCCGGAACCTGAGAATCCCCTATTCGACCATCACCTATCAACTCCTGCCGGAAGGCTCTAAAAATGCACTGGCCGCCTACAAGGACAGCCTTATTCTCCACCGGATAAAACCAGGAGAAACCGTGTCGAAGATAGCATTCAAATATGGCGTGCCACCGGAAATGATTGTTGAATGGAACGGGCTGAAGAGCGTCCACAGAATCCGGGCTGGACAACAGCTTGCACTTTATATCAACAAAAGCGGTTCCAGTCTCCCGGCAAACCCTGCCCAAAAACGGAACATGAAGAAAACAGGTGGCAAAAGCAAAGTGGTTTTCCTGACAGCTGACAGGAAAAAACTTCGTATCGGAAATTCCAGCGCCTTCAAATATTATCAGGTCAGGTCCGGGGATTCTCTCTGGACAATTTCCAGAAAATTCAAAATTTCCACAACTGAACTGAAAAAATGGAACAACCTGAAATCCAATCTTATCCATCCGGGAAGCAAACTGAAACTAAAGAAGGTTTAAGTTAGGTTTCTATCGGCAACAGCCCCAAAAAAGCACAAAATGACAGATTCTCCATTTCCGGCCGGTGAGTATAATGACGATGTTCATGTTATTCACCATAACGACCAGACCATAATACTCATAGGAACTGCCCATATTTCCCCTGAATCAGTACAGCTTGTAAAAAAAGTTATTGAACAGGAACAACCCGACTGTGTCTGCCTCGAACTTGATGATAAACGTTACCAGGCCCTGACACAGAAAAAAAAGTGGCAGTCACTGGACCTGAAGGAAATTATAAAAAACAAACAACTTGCAACTTTGCTTGTCAGCCTGCTGATGGCATCCTATCAGAAACGACTTGGCACCAGTCTTGGAGTCACACCAGGGGCTGAGCTGCTTGCGGCAGCGCAAACTGCAAACAGTTTTCAGATTCCCATCTCTCTCTGTGACCGGGACGTACGCATAACCCTGCGCCGGGCGTGGAAATCGACCTCCTTTTTTAAAAAAATATACCTGCTCAGTTCCCTTCTGGTCAGTGTTTTTGACAGAACAGAGATAACCGAAGAAAAACTCTCAGAACTCAAACAAAAGGATGTCCTCACCGAGCTCATGGATGAAATGGGAGAATCCATGCCAACCATGAAACGTGTTCTCATAGATGAAAGAGACCTTTATCTGGCCGAAAAAATAAAGGCCTCCCACGGAAAACGCATTGTTGCTGTCGTGGGGGCAGGTCACGTGGAAGGCATCAAGAAAACACTCCCTGTTGACCACAGGGACAAAATCGCCGAAATTTCCACTATTCCACCTGTTTCGAAGGGATATAAGTTTTTCGGCTGGGCAATCCCACTCTTGATACTCGGCTCCATTGCGGCAATTGGCTACCAGAAGGGTGGTACTGTCGCCGGAGAAAACATGATATACTGGATACTGGCCAATGGTATTCCTGCGGCCGGAGGTGCCCTGCTGGCCCTGGCCCACCCTTTTACCATAATTGGAGCATTTTTAAGCGCCCCCCTGACCAGCCTGACTCCGGTTATCGGTGCCGGTTATGTAACTGCGTTTATCCAGGTCATGACTTCTCCACCCAAGGTCAGGGAATTTGAATCTGCAGGAGAAGATATTGCAACTTTCACCGGCTGGTGGAAAAACAGGCTCCTGCGTGTTTTTCTTGTCTTTCTGCTCACCGGGCTGGGTTCCGCCATAGGAACATGGGTAGGTGGTGTTGAGATTTTTAAGAATCTGGTGCATTGATAACATTCCCAAACCTTTTAAAATTGTATAACTACTGAATACTAAACTAAATTATCATGTCTGAAAATAAAGAAATAGAACTCCCTGAATTGACTATCAAACAAAAAAAATTCCTGAAAAAACTGGCCCATCCACTCTCACCCTCAGTCCAGATAGGAAAAGATGGTCTCAGCGAAGGTCTTCTTGAATCCATACGGACAGCTCTGGTTCATCATGAACTGATCAAGGTGAAAATCAGTAATAACAGTGGCCTGGAGAAAAAGGAAGCAGCTCAGTCTATACCTCAAAAAACAGGCAGCTCCCTGGTACAGCTCATCGGGAAAACCCTTATTCTCTATAAAACAAATCCAAAAAGAAAAAAAGAAAAGCGAATTGTTCTGCCAAAAGCCTGACAAGGGATAATCATAACAGGGAAAGCAGGGGGGTGGGAATGTCTTGAGAAGCAACGACTATTTCCGGATCATGATCATCCGAAATACTCTTTTCTGCGGCGTACAGTGCCAGTTCGGGCCTGTTATTGGTTTCACTCAAGTGCGCCAGAACAATTTTATGCAGACGGTCGTGAAATGTATTTTTCAAAAATTCGGCTCCTTTTTCATTGGATAAATGTCCCTGGGTGGAACGGACTCTCTGCTGCAATGCCAGGGGATATGGCCCATTTTTCAACATCTCCGGATTATGGTTGAATTCAAGGATAAGCCCGTTACATTCCGAAAGCCTTTTCTCCATCAGAAAAGTCACCTTTCCGGTATCAGTACAGTAACCAAGGCTCACCTGACCGTCACTGATAACAAAACCGACCGGATCTGCGGTATCATGGGAAATCCGGAATGAACGTATAAAGAGATCGTGGAAAGAGAGGCCCCCGCCCGTTTCAAACTCTATTCGCTTGAACAGTTTACCCATTTTTTTTTCTCCGCCCTTGAAGGTTCCTGCATTTGCCAACACAGGAATGCGACATCGTCTTGAAATAACACCAACTCCATGGATATGATCATTATGTTCATGGGTTACACAGACTCCATCAAGAGAATCCAGATCACGGCCTATTGATTTCAGCCGTTTTTCAATCTCCTTTCCTGAAAATCCACCATCAACCAATATTGCAGTGGTTCCGCTTTCCACGTACACAGCATTTCCCCTGCTGCCACTGCCAAGAACTGAAAATCGTATCACAGACCTGTATGACCAAATCCGCCGGCCCCTCTTTCGGTCACATCCAGTTCTACAACAATTTCAAAATCAGCGCGCGTTACAGGGGCTACCACAAGCTGAGCAATTCGATCACCTCTCCTGACCATAAAATCCGCACGGCTGTGATTGACCAGGGCTATTTTTATCTCTCCCCTGTAATCTGAGTCAATTGTTCCGGGACTGTTGATCAATGTAATGCCATGCTTCACAGCTAAACCGCTCCTTGGCCGAACCTGCAACTCAAATCCAGGGGGGAGTGCCACACCAAAACCTGTGGGTACAAGAACAATCTCTCCGGGAGAAACGGGCAGTGGTTTTCTTACCGCCGCCTCTACATCCATTCCTGCAGAGCCGAAGGTTTCATAGCTTGGCAGGTGGATATCCCGCTCATCCGGTGGAAGAAACCATTTCAGTTTTATTGTTATTTTTTCCATATTTTATTAAATCCTGATTCCATACGAAACTCAGTCTGGCACCGGAAATCCTTGAGACATTTCTGTTTCGGCGGGAGGATTTCAAAAAATCATACCGCCTGAGCTGGTAAGAAATGCATATCAGCCAATATCAAAAAAGCCGACCCCCTGAAAGAGAATCGGCTCCAAACTGAATCCTGCACGTCACAACATGCGGATGCCATATTTGTTAATCTGCATTTTTTTCGAGCAGGGCTTTACGGCTCAAGCGTATCCTGCCCCGATTATCAACATCAAGGACTTTCACTTCGATGACATCACCTTCACTCACCACGTCACTCACCTTGTTCACACGTTTATGGGCCAGTTCAGAAATATGAACAAGACCATCCGTACCTGGAAGTATTTCTACAAAGGCACCAAAGTCTTTAATAGTTTTAACGGTTCCCTTGTAAACTCCACCAACTTCCGCTTCGGCTGTAATGGCTTTCACCTTTTCAACCAGAGCATCAGCCAGGGCACCGTTTAAGGCAAACATTTTCACAAGACCCGAATCATCCACCTCTATCTTGGCATCAAACTCGCTGGATAACTCTTTGATAATTTTACCGCCAGGGCCAATAATATCCCGGATCTTGTCCTGACTGATTTTATGAACAATATATTTCGGCGCATGGTCTACGACCTCGTCTCTTGCCTTGGCAATACCCTTTTCCATCTCTGAAAGAATATGAATCCGCCCCTCTTTGGCCTGCTCAAGGGCCTTTGACATAATTTCCCTATCAACGCCATCAATTTTGATATCCATCTGCAGGGCTGTCACTCCGTCAGTTGTACCAACAACTTTGAAATCCATATCACCCAGGTGGTCTTCGTCACCGAGGATGTCGGAGAGAATGGCAATTTTCTCATCTTCCTTGATCAATCCCATGGCAATACCGGAAACCGGACGCTTAATCGGGACTCCGGCATCCATCATGGCCATACTGCCACCACAGACTGTAGCCATGGACGATGATCCGTTGGATTCCAGAATTTCCGATACCACACGAATAGAATAGGGAAAATCCTCTTCGGCCGGCAGTACCGCTTCAAGACCACGGGTTGCAAGTGTTCCATGACCGATATCCCTACGGGAAGGGCCACGAAGGAACCGCGCTTCCCCCACACAGAAAGGTGGAAAATTATAATGTAGCATAAACCGCCTGGTTTCTTCACCGTGGAGTGTTTCAACCCGCTGCTTGTCCCGCTCACTGCCGAGAGTTGTTGTTACCAGGGCCTGGGTTTCACCGCGGGTGAACAGTGCTGATCCATGGGCCCGGGGCAAATATTCCGCCTCGCAGGCAATATCCCTGATCTCATTGAATTTCCGACCACCGATACGAATTTCACTATTGACGATCTTGTCACGCATATATTCTTTTTTATAGGCGGAAAGCATTTCCGATATCCCGTGACCATTTTCACCGTCCGTATCCAGTTCTGCCAGAACCATGCTTTTCAAGTCGTCATACACCTGTCCCCGCTCCATTTTATCGGCTGTATTAAAGACCTTTTCCATCCCTGCAGCGGCAATTTCACGAACCTTTGCCATCAATTCTTCATCAACAACAGGTGTTTCAATCTCACGTTTGGGCTTACCGACAGCTTTTTGCAACTCCTCCTGCAGATCGATGAGTGGTTGCAACTCATCAAAGCCATAAAAAATAGCAGCAAGAACCTCATCTTCACTCAGTTCATCGGCTTTTCCCTCAACCATGACAATGGCCTCGCGGGTGCAGGCAACAACAATATCCATGGAGGATTTTTTTAATTCTGAAACTGTCGGATTCAAAATATACTGTCCGTCCACCATACCTATCCGGCCACCGGCCACCGGACCGTCAAAGGGGACATCGGATATGGTCAGTGCGCAGGAGGCGCCGGTAAGGGCAAGCACATCGGCAAGATGCTCCTGGTCTGCTGAGAGGACGGTTGCAATAACCTGGGTTTCCGCCGAATACCCTTTGGGAAAAAGAGGTCGCAGTGGACGATCAATGATTCTACAGGTCAGGACTTCATTATCACTGGGTCGTCCGATTTCTCTTCGAAAATAATTGCCGGGTATCCGCCCGACCGATGCGAGTTTTTCCTGATACTCAATTGTCAAAGGCATAAAACCGGCTTCAGGTTTATTTTCTTTTGCCCCGACAACTGTCACGAGAACAACAGTCTCTCCGGACTGAACAACCACTGCTCCGGACGCCTGTTTGGCAATTTTGCCTGTTTCGATGGATATTGTTTTTCCACCGAGTTCCGCTTCTACTTTGTTAAACATGATTTCTCCAGATGTTCAGCATCAGGGAAAGGTACTTCCATTAATTATGACTGGATTATCCACCAGCCCCGTATGCTCTTTTGTTTTCTGAAAATCCTGCCACTGAAAGTCGTTTCGCCGCAGTTGGATTTTCTTTACTTTGTTATGGCTGAGCCATTGGGTTCAACCATATCTTTATTGGATTTATCAGTCTGATTGCCTGCAGCCTGATCCGCATTTCTCATGAACATTGTGGCAATTCTGAGTTCGGTGAGCTCGAAAAGAACACTGCAGATTATCATTGCATGAAAAAATCGTATCACCTGATAATATCTGTAATTTTGGCCGTTGACCAGCCTGATATAATTACCACATCTCCAGGCAGGCTGAGTTTCATGAGGTAATCACAAAACAATAAAAACCCCAAGCAGCTCTAAACTGTTGAACCGCTTGAGGTATCAGTCGGCATTGCGCCGGAACCGACCAGTCCTGAATTGCCGGCAGATAACTTATTTACGTAAATCAAGTTCCTTCAGGATCATTCTGTACTTGTTCACATCCTTCTTTTTCAGATAATCGAGAAGACTGCGACGCTGACCAACAAGCTTAAGCAGTCCCTGTCGTGAATGATGATCCTTCTTGTGTACCTTGAAATGCTCGGTCAGGTACTTGATGCGATCCGTGAGGAGGGCAATCTGCACCTCCGAGGACCCTGTATCGGAATCATGGGTTTTAAATTTTTCGATTATTTCATTTTTTCTTACTGCTGACTGTGCCACGATACTCCTCCTGAAACAGTATAATAAACATATACATGTATAAGATTAGAATTATATAAGAATCTTATTCACCTCTGTACTGCGGGTCAAATTCAGCTGTTACGAAAATTCGACACCCGCTCTTGACAACATAATCCCGGTTCTGCACTGTGTGCGGAAAACACGGGGTACAACAACGGCTGACCGGATTAGGTGGCGTATCCCGGCAGCCTGTTAAATACTTTTTAGTGCCTTACTCCTGAAATCCTGTCATAGAAAACAAGAAACCAGGAAAGGTGTTTTGAAATTAAATGGTTAGATTTATTTCCATGGCACTTATACCCCCTTGTGGGGTGTTAACACTACCTCTTTTTATACAGTATCCAAATCATTTGAATATTGCAATAGTTTAGACACCTCTTCAAGAGATAACATCTTCCTTAAAAACCGCTTTCGGGCGTCCTCTGCAGTCAGGTCTTCGGGAGTAAGGCAACCCTCCTCAATTGAAAAGCAACCGCTCCTGATGCGACGCAATTGCACAAGATGAGCACCACATCCCAGATCTTTACCGATATCAGCAGCCAGACTGCGGATATATGTACCCTTGCTGCAGACTACCCGCACCTGCAGATCAACTTCTTTCCCCGCCAGATCCTTCCCATCGTCAATGCGCTCAAGGGTTGAGACAGTGATCTCTCTTGGCTCTTTTTTAATCTCAATCCCGCGACGGGCATAATAATAGAGCGGTTTCCCCTTGTGTTTCAGGGCCGAATACACCGGGGGCGCCTGCATTTGTACTCCCCTGAACCGCTGCAGAGAAGCCTCAATATCAGAACCATTCAAGATACCGACTTCCGTTGTCTTTGTTATTTTTCCTTCCGTATCCAAGGTTTCTGTTTCTACGCCAAGACGAAGAGTAGCCAGATATTCTTTCTCCCCCGCCATAAACCTTGAAATCATTTTTGTAGCCGGTCTGCCGACACAGACAATAAGCAGCCCTGTAGCAAAGGGGTCAAGTGTACCCGCATGACCAACCTTTTTTATATCGAGAATACGCCTGACCCTGGCAACAACAGCGAAAGAAGTCATACCTGCTGGTTTATCTACCAGGAAAACTCCTGCAGGAGTCACTCTCCCCTTATTTTTTTTGATCATGCAACACCCTGCTCACCTTCTCCTGCACCTGCAGACGAACAGTTTCAATCGAGGTATTGGACAATCTGAACCCGGCTGCATTTCTGTGACCTCCACCATCAAAACCTCTGGCGATGGCAGCCACATCGCACTCTCCCTTTGCCCGCATACTGACAGAAACCTGTCCGTTTTTCCCTTCTTTTAAAAAGACAGCGATTTTTACTGTCCTCAGGGATCGTGGATAGTCTATAAATCCTTCCACATCCTCCATAGTAGCACCGCTTTCTCTGAGCATTTGCCGGGTCACATGAATAAAGGCAACCTGATCCGACTCATAAAGATTCATGGTAGCCAGAACAAATTCCATGAGCTTGAGCCTCTCCTTGCTGTAATTATCAAAGAGGTGCCCACCCACTTCTTCGGGCCGTACTCCTTTTTCAACCAGTTCAGCAGCAATATGCAGGGTTCTGGAACCGGTACAGTCGTAGCGAAAAGACCCTGTATCCGTGCAGATTGCCACATAAAGATTATAGGCTGCCCTGTATGTTATCTCCAGCCCGAGAGCCATGGCCAGCTCATAAACCATTTCCCCGGTGGAGGAACGTGATGATTCCACCCAGCGCACGGTACCAAAGTCCCGGTGAGAGAGATGATGATCAATAACAGCAAAGGGGCTGATATTTAGAAATTTTTCCCGATGTACCCCAAGTCTGTCCGCATCTCCGCAATCAAGAGCCAGGGCCACCAGGTCCGTTGAAGCCTCATCCACAAAACTCTCCAGATCATCAAGAGAACAGTTTGCCAGTTCACAACCTGGGAGAAAATCATAGAGATGGGACACCGGCTCTTCCAGATAACAGAATACTTTTTTCCCTGATGCCAGCAGCAGATCGGCCAGTCCGAAAAGCGAACCAAGTGCGTCACCGTCCGGGTGAATGTGGGTGAACAGAACAATATTCCCCGCACCCTCAAGAGCCTGAACAACTGCGTCAGGAACTGTCACGAACTTTTCTTTCATCAGCTATTTCCTGAAATATGGATTCCAGCTCCTCAACCTTTTCCGCCGTGTCATCATATCGAAACTGCAGGGCAGGGGTAAACCGCAGGTTCAGCGTTCTGGCAATATGAGTTCTCATGAACCCGTTGGCGCGTCGCAGTCCTTTTTCGGCGAGTCTGATACCTTTTCTGTTTATTTCATGATCAATAACAGTGAAAAATATTCTGGCAATACTCAAATCATCGGTAACCTCAACCCGGGAAATGGTTACTCCCTGCAGTTTTGGATCTCTTACCTTGCTTACCAGAAGAGTAGCCAGCTCAACTCGGATCGCATCCGCAACCCTTGCCGAACGTTTTCTTTCCGGTCTTCTGCCAAGTCCGATGGAATCTAGTGTCTGTTTAGGATCCCAGTTGGTCACAATTTCTTTCTTTCCTTCTTTATATCAAAATCCAGCGACCCAAAATCGTTCTGCCGCAATCGGATTTTCATCACTTTTTAGTACCCGGGGTACATAAATACCCGGAGGGCATAAATGGTTGAGCCTTAAAGTCCGGCCTTTCTTTACAGAGTTGCCTCAACTTCGGTCATAACATACGCTTCAAGATTATCACCAACCTTGATATCATTGAATTTCTCAACCCCAATGCCACATTCGTACCCGGAGACAACTTCCTTTACATCATCCTTGAACCGCCTCAGGGATTCAATCTTACCGGTGTAGATAACCACTCCCTCCCGCAGGACACGCACACCCGCATTTCTCTGTATCTTTCCGTCCACTACAGCACACCCTGCAATGGTTCCAACCTTGGGCACATGAAAGGTTTCACGCACTTCGGCAAGCCCGATGATATCCTCTTTAAAAGTCGGCTCAAGCATACCTACCATGGCTTTCTTGATGTCATCTAAAGCGTGGTAAATAACATCATAAGAACGGACATCAACCGATTCCTTCTGGGCAAGTTCCTTCACCTTGACACTCGGTCTCACATTAAAACCGATGATAACGGCGTCCGAGGCTGAAGCAAGCAGGATATCCGATTCAGTGATTGTCCCTGTTCCTTCATGGAGCACCTTAACTTTGATTTCATCAGTGGAAAGCTCTTCCGCCGCCTTGGCGAAAGCCTCCAGGGTACCCTGAACATCCGATCTGAGAACAACACGAAGTTCCTGCACTTCACCTTCCTGCATCTGCTCAAACAGTTTATCGAGGGAAATTTTAGTGTTCGCGCCAAGCTCCGATTCTCTTGCCTTCAACGCTCTCTTCTGGGACACGCTTCTGGCCATTTTTTCATCCGTGACCACTATAAATTCGTCTCCGGCACTTGGAACCCCGGAAATACCCTGAACTTCAACCGGAATCGAAGGACCTGCCTCCTCAATTTTCTGGCCTTTAAAGTCAAGCATGGCCCGAACTTTTCCACTGAACTGACCTACAACAAAATGGTCTCCAGTACGCAGGGTGCCGTCCTGGACAAGAACAGTGGCAACAGGTCCCCGTCCCTTATGTAATTGTGCTTCGACAACACGTCCCCGTGCCTTGCGCTTTCTATCCGCTTTCAGTTCAAGCATCTCAGCCTGTAACTGGATCAGTTCCATCAGCTCATCTATACCGATATTCTTCTTGGCTGATGTTTCACAGTACATGGTATCTCCCCCCCAATCCTCAGGGGAAAGGTCCAGTTCGGCAAGTTCACGCTTGACCCTGTCGATATCTGCATTGTCCTTGTCTATCTTGTTCACAGCCACAATAATCGGAACACCTGCTGCCTGAGAGTGACTGATTGCTTCACGGGTCTGATCCATAACACCATCATCCGCCGCCACTACCAGGATGACAATATCAGTCACCTGAGCGCCACGGGAACGCATTTCCGTGAAAGCCGCATGGCCCGGTGTATCAACAAAGGTCACGTCACCATAATTTGATCGCACGTGGTATGCACCGATATGCTGGGTGATTCCACCCGCCTCACCTTCAGCCACATCTGTTTTTCTGATGGCATCCAGAATCGATGTTTTACCGTGATCAACATGGCCCATGACAGTGACAACAGGGGAACGAGGCTCCTTCTCACCGCCGGATTCAGATTCATTCAACATCTGGATCCCGATTTCTTCAGTAATACCCTGCTCAATATCATATCCGAAATCAGCCGCCAGGATGATTGCGGTTTCCACATCCACGGACTGGTTGATGGTCGCCATGACCCGAGTCCCATCAGTTTTGCTATGACGTCACTGGCTTTTACTTTCATACGCTGGGCCAGATCGCCGACACTGATGGAATCATATACCTTGAACCGTTTCTTGCTGGCCTTCATCTCGGAAGGAGGCGCTACCGGTTTGGGTGCCTTCCTGCCACCCTTTCTCCCACGCTTACCACCTCTCGCCTGGTAATCATTGGCAAAATGGGTGAATTTCAGACCTTTCTTGCCCTTCTTACCTCCCCTGCTGCGATAATCATCACTTTTGCCATCGTGTGCACCCTTCTTTCCTTTCTTCCTGCCTCGACTTCCATCATCGCGATCAGCAACGGGAGCCATTGCAGCCGGTGTCGGCCTGGCTCTTCTCTGGGATGCAGGTTTACCTCCTTTCTTACGGGGACGTGAAGGTTGAGTTTCCTCTTTCGGCAATTCTATTGTACCAACTACCCGTGCCACATTTTTGCGGATCGGCTGTTTCTTCTCGACCTTGTTTTTTACTGCAGGAGTTTTTTTGTCAGAAACAGTTTCTTCTGCCTCTTTTCTCTCAGGTTCCTGGGGTTGGGGAGTATCAATCTCGGAATCTTTCTCTTCTAAAACACCCTTTTCTTCTTCGATTAATTCTTTGCTTTCAGCAGTTTTCTTCCCAGGGACAGGTTCCGGTTCACCCTGTTTTTCACCAGACACTTCTTCGGGTACTGTCTTTTTCTCAGGGGGTGTGACCTCACTTTCAACAACAGCTTCTTTTGTTTCTGCAGCTGTCTCAAGATCTTTCCCGGATGTGCTGTCCAGCTGCGCAGGACTCTCCGGTACTGCTTCCTTTTCCTTCTCTACCACCGGTTCCTCAACCTTTGGTTCAGCTTTCGGCCTCCTGCGAATAACCGTCGCCCTTCTTCTGATAACCGTTGACTTGCCGCTTTCACTGATCCTTTTTTCAACCAGTTCCGTATCGGTCGATTTCAGAATAGTTTTCCGGATCTTTTCAGCGGTTTCATCATCAACCGTAGAGCTATGGCCCTTAATGTCATACCCGTGTTCCAGCAATTTATCGGCCAACACCTTACTGCTCATGCCGGCTTCTTTCGCCAGCTCATAAACCCTAATCCTGCTCATCCTTCACTCCCGTATTACACCGCAACAATTTTCACTCGCCAATACCAACGTCGCCCGCACCACCCTTACCGACAAGCTATTATTAATTCTATTTTCTCAAAGACGAAACAATCTTTTCCATTTTTTTTTCCGTTTGTACAGCAGTTCAACACACTTTTCATTCGTGCAGCAATACACTCCACGACCAGGCAGCACCTGATGTTGATCCGCCACTATACCACTGTCCCGCCAGACATACCTGAGCAACCTGTCCTTTTCCTTCTTTTTTCCGCATGAAGTGCACGTTCGAACAGGCCTGCACTTCTTCCGGTTACCCTGCTCATATTCTTCTTTCAACTGCTCCTGTCATCCTCTTCGGATTCTTCGTCATCCACCTTCTTCAGGTTCTCCTCTTCTTCCTTTTCCCCGGACAATTCCGTCTCCGGCTGATCTCCATTTCCAGATCCCTTGTCTTCCACCCCATTTTTTTCCGCTTCCGGCTCATCATTAAACGGATTGGCTTTTGCCTCCTCAATCAGAGCCTGGGCAAATTCATCATCGATTGCACGCAGGACAGTGAGATCTTCAACGGTTTTTTCCGACAGAACTGATGTTGAGGAAATACCTTTTGCAAAAAGCTGATCAGCAAGAGACTCATCAACACCCTCCAGCGCCAGCAGAGATTGGTATCCCTCATTTTCAAGATTTGCATAACGCTGTTCACTTTTCACATCAATACGCCATCCGAGCAGCCTGGAGGCAAGTCTGACATTCTGTCCCTGCCTGCCAATTGCCAGAGAAAGCTGATCGTTTGGAACAACAACCAGAAGAGATTTGGCCTCTTCATCAACCCTTACCATACTGACATGAGCTGGAGCCAGTGCATTATAAACATATTTTGCAGAATCAGGGCTCCAGGTGACAATATCTATTCGCTCCCCCTGCAATTCCTGAACAACATTCTGTACCCTTGATCCTTTCATTCCGACACAGGCGCCCACAGGATCCACATCACTCTCCGATGAACTCACGGCAATTTTAGCACGGAACCCCGGCTCTCTGCTTACACCCATTACCCGTACAATACCTTCAGCCATTTCCGGAACTTCCATCTGAAACAATTTTTCCAGAAATTCATCGCAGGTTCTGGAAAGAATAAGCTGGGAATCCCTGGCGGTCTGCCGCACCTCCTTCAGATAGGCACGAATACGATCCCCCTGTTTGAAAGAGCGTTTGGGAATCTGCTGGTCCTTGGGAAGAATCGCATCGGTTCTTCCGAGGTTAACAATCATGTTGCCCCGCTCAAAACGCTGAACAATCCCGCTGACAACCTCGCCGACCCTGTCCTTGAACATTTCATAGATAACTTCCCGCTCGGCATCCTTCATTTTATGGATAATGACCTGTTTGGCTGATTGCGCTGCAATCCGTCCAAGATCAGTAATGTCTTCCATTTTTTCGCCAAGCTCATCACCAAGCTGAACTTCAGGGTCAAGTTTCAGGGCCTCCTCCAGGGAGATCTCCATCTGTTCGTCTTCGGGCTCTTCCACCACAATCCTGAATTGAAATATCTCAACTTCACCATATTCTTCATTGTAGCGCACCTCTATATCCCTGCGGCTTCCCAGCTTCTTCCTGGCAGCCGAACGCACGGCCTCCTCAATCGCTTCTATCAGCAATGCCTTGTCGAAACCACGATCTCTGCAGATCTGGTCGATGATGCGTTTTAAATCCGATAGCATTTCCTTACCCCATCATTATTACTTTCAGCTCCAATCCATGGAGAATATCCTGTTTTCAAGGTAATCTTCATCAGTTCCCTGAATAACACTTAAATAGTCAATCTGGCCTTGCTGACCACAGTAAAAGAAAATCTCACACTGGATTGATCCTCCAGTTTCAGCAAAATATCACTGCCGTCAATTTCCTCAATAATCCCTTCAAAAATCTTTTGTCCATCTCTTTTTTCCGACAGCTTCACCCTGGCAGTCTTCCCCAGGAAACGGGCAAAATCATCAACTGACCGCAGGGGTCTCTCAAGTCCAGGAGAAGAAACCTCCAGGTGATACGCATGGTCGATAAGATCTTCAATATCCAGGTAATGACTCAACTCGCGACTGACTTTGCTGCAGTCTTCGAGTGTCACACCCCTGTCTGCATCAATAAATACCCTCAGGACCCATCCGTGACCTTCTCTTCGAAACTGAATATCAAACAGTTCCAGCTCCATTGACGACAACAGCTGCCTTAAAAATACTTCTATAGTTTCCAGTATATATTCAGACATTTCACTCTTCCTGCAACAATGCACGACAACAGCATGATCTGCAATCCCATTCCTCTGGAAGTCAGAATCCGGACATAAAAAAAAGCGGGCAATGCCCACTTCCAAAACGCCTTGCCGCAACTGAGAAACATTACGGAAGGTATAACTTCAACTTCCAGCACCATACCAGACAGTTGAACTGTGCAACATTATCATAACAGCCAAGTCTTGTCAAGCCCAAGAAAGCTGACACTCCCAGTAAAAATCGAAAACATGCTCACTTAAACAAATTCTCCAGGTTTTTTTGCACGGTGTTTTTTAAAAAAAGGTGATTTTTGCAATACACCCGATAAAGCAGGCACAACAACCGGTCTTGTCAACCTGCGCCCAGATATTCAAATATATCCCAAAATGCCTGATAAAGCAGCGACATCGTCAGCTGTCATGGGTAGCGGAGATAATTATATACGTAATCGAAAAAAAATTCTATTTGACAAACGGTACATGTCTTTTTATTACATCGGGCAGTTTATTCGCACCTGAAGGATATTAACGACAGATTCGGAACAATCACCCACTGCATCGTTCAGGTCATACCTAAATCCTGCAATTGGCAAGTTTTTCGGAGATGCGAGGCATCAAGAGCGCAGACGTATTAACATACTTCAAGCACTTGATAACGAAGCAGATTCGATAAAATTGCCAATCCACCAGGGCAAGGGAATAAAAAAAAACAATCTCACTCTGATAGTGAGTAGTACAGCCCCTACTGCAATATGATAACTATCTGTTTATACAGTATAAATATTTTTTCCTTATTCCCGAAGTGCAGGATTTAGGTCATAATCCTTTTCGAAAAGATAATCGACATTTCCAGCCGGACTCTTGCTTATCTGTCTGATTATATTCGGACGTGTTTATCGTTTTCCAGCAGACAGTTACTCCAATGCTTTCAGTAAAAAAACGATATTGCCAGCTTATGAATGATTAATATCTTAAACTTGAGGGTACTTTAAAAAATCAGATTCTTTCATGGTAACCATTAAAATAATCTGAACACCACAGCCCATTTTTTCATGACAGACAAGACTCTAATAATTGCGGAAAAGCCCAGTGTGGCAAGTGATCTGGCGAAAATACTGCCCGACAGATTTAAAAAAACCAAGACCCATTTTGAAGGACAGAAGTACGTTGTTTCCTACGCTATCGGCCACCTGGTTTCCATCTGTTATCCAGAAGAAATTGATCCCGCCTACCAGAAATGGGATATCAACAAGCTCCCCATCCTGCCGGAAAGTTTCCCCCTGAAAGGACTGGACGGCACAAAAAGTCAGCTGAATGCCCTGCAGAAACTCATCCGCCGAAAGGACATTACAGAAATCGTCAATGCCTGTGATGCCGGTCGTGAAGGAGAACTGATTTTCAAATACATTATAAAATATGTATGGAACAAGTCTGTAGCCAAAAAAACATTTAAACGCCTCTGGCTGCAGTCCATGACCGCAGATGCGATCAAGTCAGGCTTTGCCAATCTCAGGGACAGTGAAGAAATGCTCCCCCTTGAAGACACAGCTCTCTGCAGGTCCGAATCCGACTGGCTGATCGGGATCAACGCAACCAGAGCACTGACCGGCTTCAATTCGCGTAACGGTGGTTTTTTTCTTACACCCTGCGGCAGGGTACAGACTCCGACGCTGTCACTTCTGGTCCAGCGGGAGCGATACAGGATGAATTTTATCCCCAAACCGTACTGCACCCTCCATGCTGATTTTGTATTCGACAATATTACGTACAACGGTAAATGGATTGACCCGTCCTTTAAAAAAGATCCGAATGATTCCTATAAACGTGCAGACAGAATATGGGATCCTGAAAAAGCGGCTGCAATCATCGCCAAGTGTACAGGTCAGCCGGCAACCGTAGAGGAAAAAAGCAAACAGACCAGCCAACGTTCCGCCCCTCTGTACGACCTCACCCTGCTCCAGCGTGAGGCCAACTCCCGTTTCGGCTTCTCCGCCAAGAACACCCTGTCCATCGCCCAGGCTCTCTATGAAAGACACAAGGTCCTCACCTACCCCAGAACGGACAGCAAACACCTGCCGGAAGATTACCTGCCCACGGTGAAAAAAACCGTGCAGAGCCAGACCCGGTGGCAACTTGCCGAATTTGCCGAAACAGCCCTGAGAAAAGGCTACCTGAAACTCGAAAAACGCATTTTCAACAACAGGAAAATTTCCGACCATCATGCCATTATCCCCACCACACTGATACCGAAAAATCTCTCGGAAGCAGAGCTCAAAATTTACAGAATGGTGGCACAGCGTTTTCTCGCTGTATTTTTCCCACCTGCACTTTTTTTAAATACAAAACGATTCTCCCATGTCATGGATGAGACCTTCCTGACGGAGGGCAAAATACTCAAGGAACCTGGCTGGAAAATTATCTACGGAGCAGGTAGCGTAGACAAAAAGGAGAAAATGCTCACTCCCGTACCTGACTCTGCTGACATCTCCTGCAAGAAAATCACCAGGGAGGATCTGGAAACGGTTCCCCCACCCAGGTACAACGAAGCAACACTGCTCTCGGCCATGGAAAATTCCGATAAACTCGTAGAAGACGAGGAACTGGCCGATGCCATGAAGGAACGAGGCCTGGGAACCCCCGCCACCAGGGCCTCTATCATTGAAAAACTGATCAAGGAAAAATATGTGGTCAGAGAGGGTAAGGACCTTACTCCCACCGGTAAAGCGTTTGAGCTTCTGGCTCTTCTGGAGGCTATGAAGATCGATGTCCTGGCTTCTCCAGAGCTGACAGGAGAGTGGGAGCATAAATTGAACCAGATCCTCAAGGGGACGTTTACCAGGGCCAAATTCATGGATGAAATACGGGCAATGACCATCCATATTATCAACCAGGTCAAAAACTTCGAGAAAACAGAAGTCAGGGCGGAGGCCCCTTTCAGTCCCGTCAATAATATCCGCTTCTTTTCCTCTCCCACTGCTTATGTTTCTGAGGACCAGAAGATTTCCATCAGAAAAATCCTAGGCGGCAGAGTTATGACCAATGATGAAATCGTCGCTCTGCTGGAGGGTAAAACAATCGGCCCGTTCAGTGACTTCAGGTCAAAAAAGGGAAAACCGTTTTCAGCCTCACTTCGGTTTACCAACGGAAAAATAGAATTTCTCTTTGAAAAATCAACCGCCGACCTGGACATCGATGCCATCAAAAAGGGCGAGGTTCTCGGCATTTCTCCGGTGGACAACACAAAAGTTTATGAAACTCCGGCTGCTTTCATGTCTGAATCGGCACTTGACGGAGACGAGAAAAATGGTCTTAGAATTGGCAAGATAATCCTTTCAAAAACGCTGGACACCACTCATATCCGACAGTTGTTGAAAGACGGAAAAACAGAACTGATCAAAGGGTTTATTTCAAAGAAACGAAGGCCGTTCGATGCCTATCTGCTCCTGAACAAAAATGGCAGAATCAGCTTTGAATTTCCTCCACGTAAATCCAGAAAAAAAGAACAAAAAAATTGACAGCCCTCACAGAAAAGGGCACAAGTAATTATGAAACAGATTAAAAAAGAATACCGTGATAAAACCGGAGAGGAACTGGCCAGGGTCTGCGCGACAGCGGCTCTTGACACAAAGGCTGAAGATCTTGTCATCCTGGATGTTCGTGGACTCACTACTTTTACTGAATATTTTGTCATCATGAGCGGCAGATCGACCCGACACGTCCAGGGATTGGCCGAAGCGATTGAAGGAGAGCTCCGTTCAAAAAGAGTTAAGGCATCAAAGGCGGAAGGACTTCAGGACGGCATGTGGGTTCTACTTGATTTCGACGACGTGGTTGTTCATATTTTCTATCATGAACAGCGAAAATTCTACGATCTGGAAGGATTGTGGCATGAGGCCGAAAAAGTAGAAATCCAGGCACCTTGAACTGATACCTGTCCAGAAATGAGCAGTTTTGTTCTGAATAAAGACACCAGGAAATTTTTATTACGGACATCTATGTGATATCCCAAAAATAGAATCTCCACAGCAACGACGATTCAGAAAAAAAACCTTTTCCGGACAGGCACAAATTGAACACCTGATAAAAGCCATGCAATATCTCAGCACCAGGGGTGGGGTCGCCCCCTGTCCTTTACAGCAGCAGTCATGATGGGACTTGCCGAAGACGGCGGACTCCTTCTTCCCAGAACAATTCCAAGAGTAGGGTGCGAAACACTGGCATCCTGGCAAAACCTGACTTATCCTGAACTCGCCTTCGAAATCATGAGTCGTTTTATTGATGATATTCCGGCAAATGATCTCAAGGATATCATAGCCCGCTCTTATGACACCTTTACCCGGAATGAAATAACTCCTCTTGCCCATGTGGGAGAGTATCATATACTTGAGCTGTTCCATGGCCCAACCCTTGCTTTCAAAGATATAGCACTGCAGTTTCTCGGCAATCTTTTTGAATATCTGCTGGACAAAAATAAATCAACCCTCAATATCCTCGGGGCAACTTCCGGGGACACCGGGAGCGCAGCAATATACGGGGTGAGAGGAAAAGAACGGATAAAGATCTTCATTCTCCATCCCCATGGAAGAGTCAGCAAAGTCCAGGAAAAGCAGATGACAACCGTGGTGGACGATAATGTTTTCAACATCGCCATCAGGGGGTCTTTTGATGATGCCCAGGCTATCGTGAAAAAGATTTTCAGTGATGTCGATTTTAAAGCGGAAAACAATCTCGGCGCCATCAATTCCATTAACTGGGCCCGTGTTCTCGCCCAGGTTGTCTATTATGTTTACAGCTGTCTCCATATCATAGACCACGAAAAGGATTCTTCCCTGGATTTCGCTATTCCCACAGGCAATTTCGGCGATATATTCGCAGGCTTTATCGCCAGAAGAATGTTGCCAGAGGGAACAATCAGACAACTGGTCCTGGCAACTAATTCGAATGATATCCTCAGTCGACTGGTCAACAGGGGAGACTACTCCCTTGGAGAGGTCAGGATAACGTCCAGCCCCTCCATGGATATCCAGGCCGCTTCCAATTTTGAGAGGTATCTTTACTACCTGGTCGACAGCGATGCCACCCGTACCGGAGAATTAATGGAAGAATTCTTAAAGAACGGCTCTCTTGATCTGAAGAGTTATCAGGAACAGATCAAAAGAGATTTTACAGCAGCCTCCGTAGCTGAAGATGAGGTTCTCAAAACTATAGCCCATTATCATGCAGAATACGGTTATCTGCTTGACCCCCATACAGCCGTTGGAGTCAGGGCGGCAGAACAGTATAAAACCACTGGCATTCCCATGATCTGCCTTGCAACTGCCCATCCGGCTAAATTCGGCGAAGTAGTTGCAGAAGCAGTAAACACTGAACCGGAACTTCCAGAAAACATTTCAGCAATTTTAACAGCTGAATCACGATGCGAAATCATGGAAGCAAACGCAAATGACATCCGCGAGTATATATCCACGCATGCTCACGGTAAAGATGAGGGAAAATAACAGGATCCACCGAGGAACTTGACTTTCTCGGCAGACTGCTCTAATGTCACTTGCACGATAATTGTTCAGGCAGTTGTATTCTTTTTGACTGTTTTTCAATCATATTTATTTACTATTTTGAGGTATCTTTATGTTTGGTCTTGGTATGCCGGAACTCATAGTTATTCTGGTTATTATTGTCATCATTTTCGGAGCGGGCAAACTCCCTGAAATCGGCTCAGGCATTGGTAAAGGCATTAAAAATTTCAAAGACGCGACCAAAAAAGAAGAAGAACAAAAAAAAATTGATGATGATCAGGAACCTGATAACAAAGCCTGATCTTCAGATAATTATCTCTTAAACTGAGAGGGGACCATATAATGTTTGGACTGGGAACACCTGAATTAATAGTCATTCTTGCAATTGCTTTCCTCGTCTTCGGCGGTAAAAAACTGCCGGAAATAGGTTCCGGCCTCGGTAAGGCAATCTCTTCTTTCAAAAAAGGTATTCAGGGAGTTGAAGAAGAGGGGCGGGAAATAATCAATGATATCCCCGGAGTCAAGGAAGCTGCGGATGTCAAGGAAAAGGTTGATCAGGTAAAGAACCTGGGGAAAATTGGGAACATATTGAAATAATCAACCATACAGGGAGTCCCCATCCTGCTCCCTGTAGAATTCCAGACCTGGAAGAGTCTTTATTTTCTCACAATAATCTTTTTATCCATTTGCCTGGACTCATTCGAAAATCTCCTCTACGAATGATCTTTTTTCACCACAGGTAGGATTTTCATCACAGCGAAACGATGTCAATCCTTCGCCCACAGGACACAAATGGCTGTGCTTTATGATCCAGCCATGCTGTATCGTTTGCATTCTTACTTTTCTTTCTTTTTTTTCTCTTTTCACGCTTTTCATTTCTGAGAATTATCAATTACCTCTCTCTTTTTCTGCTGTAAGATTTCTCCAGGTCAGCCTGGGTTTCATGGATAACCGAAAAATAAACTACCTCAACCATTTATTCCCAGGCCAAGGCAATATTCTTGACTTTTTTGTAATAATTGTTTAAAAAGAACGACTCAATTATACTTTTTTGTCTAATTTTGTCCGGCAGGATCCCGCCTGGTTCTCATCAGATCGACGTCCACATCTTGCCCACAGGCAATTTTACCTATTCTTATCAGGAGAGAGACATGTGTCGTTTAGCCCTGAAAACCGCCAACAGGCCCTTTTCACCCTACGAGGTTCTGACTGCCATGGAGGCCATGCAGGAAGGATATGACGGCTCCGGCCTTGGTCTGCTTCTTCGTGGCATGGAATTTGAAGATTTCAAATACAATCCCAAATTTCCCATTCTGTCGGGAATCGCCCACACCGAAAAAGGCTGGCATCAGATGACCAGTTTCATGGAAGACCGCGGGTATGAGTTAAAATACGACCATCGGTTTTCAATGCACCCGGAACTGATCGAGGCGAATGACCGCTATCGATATTTCGTGAGGGCCTACAGAATGCCCGAGAGATTCAGGGGTATTGCCAAAGAAAAACAAGAAGCGGAACTTCTGAAAACACGGCTGGCTTTAAGAAAAATAGGTGAAGAGAATAATGATCTCTCGGTCTTCTCTTTCTGGCCGGATGTGGCGATGATAAAGGAAGTAGGCTGGCCCCTGCAGATTGGAGATGCTCTTTGTCTGCATGACGGTCAGATAAAATCGAGGGTCTGTATGGCCCAGGGCCGTCAGAATACCAATTACGGCATCAACCTGTATGCCTGCCATCCTTTCTTCATCCAGGGCATCTCCACCATGACTAATGGAGAAAATACCGCTTTTGTCCCCATCAAAGAATGGTTGCTGGGAAAAAACATTACCGGCTACATGGGTTACCAGAGTGACAGTGAGGTCTTTGCCCACATCCTCCACTATACACTAAAGAAACTGAAACTCCCTCTGGCCGCTTATAAGCATATTATTACTCCTTTGAGTACTTCGGAACTGAACAGCCACCCCCAGGGTGACTTCCTCAAAGGGTTGCGAGACGCCTGCAAACGTCTGGTCATAGATGGACCGAATGCAGTAATTGGCACCCTGCCCGATGAAACATGCCTGCTGGTCATGGATCAGAAAAAACTGCGGCCTGCGACAGTTGGCGGTAAAAAGGGTATGTGGGCCATTGCATCAGAGATCTGTGGTGTCGATGCAATGATCCCAGACCGTGACCCCTCACTTGATTTCCAGCCAATGCGCGAACATACAGTAATTGTCCCCCCAGACAGAAAGGAACTTTTAATATGGTCTCAACACGATCAGCTGCCGTTACCCCTGGCAGCCTAACTTATACTGATTTTCCCTGGATTATCGAACACCGTGAAGACAGGTGTACACTCTGCGGCCAGTGTACTGCAGTCTGCCCCAAGGAAGCTATTCGTCTCTCCCATATGAGGCAACGACTTCCAAAACTTGACGTGATGGGAAAGAAAAGGGGCAGCGATTACAGAACATTTACTGGGATCCGCCAGCAGACCGATATGGCCCATGCCTGCATCGGCTGTGGCATGTGCTCAATGGTCTGTCCCAATGATGCCATAACCCCTGTTCCTGGCACAAACGAAAACCGTACCACTTTTTTTGACAACCAAAAAGGTGAGCCAAGGAAACGGGGGGGACGACGCAATGTCTCCGGCCCTACTCTGCTTGATCGAATTGTCTTCGATAGAATCTCCATGTTGACCGATCCGGCCCTGGATGCCGGTCGGCATGAGTTTACCATCACAACAACCCTGGGCCGGATTCTCTCTCCCGAGGATTATCTGGACAGGAAAATCAATGGTGGCTGGATCCCGGCAACCAGGGAAATTTTCCCTTTTGTCATTGGATCCATGTCCTTTGGAGCCCTCTCACCCAATATGTGGCTGGGTCTGTTGCAGGGAGTTGCGTACTGCAATGAGGTCCTTGGAATTCCGGTCGTGATGTGCACCGGTGAAGGCGGCTGTCCCCCATGGGTATTGAAAAGCCCCTACCTGAAATATATCATCCTGCAAATTGCCTCCGGTTATTTTGGCTGGGACGAAATAATCAGAGCCATTCCGGACATGCAATGTGATCCTGCGGCCATTGAGATAAAATATGGTCAGGGTGCCAAACCCGGGGATGGTGGTCTGCTGATGTGGTATAAGGTTTCAAAACTTATCGCCCGCCTCCGTGGTGTTCCTGAAGGTGTGGATCTTCCCTCCCCGCCTGTTCACCAGACACTCTACTCCATTGAGGAAAGTGTCATGAAGATGATCCAGACTCTTTCCATGGCTTTTGGTCATAAGGTACCGATTTATCCAAAAATTTCTGCTTCAACTTCGGCCAAATCCGTACTGAACAACCTGGTGCGCAACCCCTATGCTGCCGGTCTCATGATTGATGGAATTGACGGCGGTACCGGGGCCGCATACAATGTTTCCATGGATGCTACAGGGCATCCCATCGCTTCCTGTGTCCGGGAATGTTATCTTGACCTCGCGGCCCAGGGGAAACAGAACGAAATACCAATTTTTGCAGCCGGCGGTATCGGCAAAAACGGTAATGTGGCCCAGAACGGTATGGCCCTTATCATGCTTGGTGCTTCAGGAGTGCATATCGGCAAATATATCATGCAGGCTACGGCAGGATGCCTTGGCAATGAAAAAAATCGATGCAATGTCTGCAATATAGGTATCTGCCCCAAGGGCATCACCAGCCAAAATGCCAAGCTTTACAGAAGACTTGATCCAGATCTGGTTGCAGAAAGGGTTGCCGATACCTTTATGTCCATAAGTACCGAGGTAAAAAAGATCATGGCTCCTCTCGGCCGATCCCAGAGTCTGCCAATCGGCATGTCGGATGCACTGGGTATTGCGGACAAGGCAGCCGCCGACAGGCTGCAGATCAAGTACGTCTGCTAACCCGGCAGCACCAGGAAATAGATTTCAATATGCAATAGTATTTGTAATAATTTAAGGAGTTTGCAGTGATAAAAACAGTTGTGAAAGGTCGCGATGAAAACGGCAGGCGTATCAGCTCAATGCAGTTTGAAAAGCTGGTGCGCGAAGCCGCAGAATTGCCCAGGGCCTCTGAACTCGTCCTTGAATCCTACGGGCAGCATAATATAGGTATCAGGCTGCAGAGAAAAGGGGGCATCCACCTGACTGTCAAGGGACCTTCAGGACAGCGACTGGGCTGTATGGGGATGCCGGGTACAACTATCCGCTGCGAAGGTGCAACATCTGATGATGTCGGTTATCTCAACATTGGCGCAGAAATAACGGTCCTCGGTGACGCTACCAATGGTGCCTGCAATGCCATGGCCAACGGTAAGGTATTTATTGCCGGTTCCATCGGTGCCCGTGGATTGACCATGACCAAATGGAATCCCGATTATGAAAGGCCAGAACTCTGGGTTCTCGGTTCCACCGGTGACTCCTTTGCTGAATTCAACTGTGGCGGTATTGCCGTTGTCTGCGGTATTGATCCCAAAAACCCGGAAAATATCCTCGGCTATCGCCCCTGTGTGGGAATGGTTGGTGGATCCATCTATTTCAGAGGGAAAATAGACAATTCCTTTCCACCGCAAAATGCCAAACTGGTCGATCCCGACGATGAACAATGGCAATGGCTGATGGATAATATGGTCGGTTTTCTCGAAAACATAAACCGTACTGACCTCCTGAAAACCCTGTCTGTCAGGGAAGAGTGGCGGATGTTACTCACAGTTACCCCCCAGGAAAGGGCTTTAATGTGGTCCGGCCCCATGCCCATGGCGGAGTTCCGGAATAACTACTGGAACAAGGCATTCGGAGGAGATCCGCTGAGAGATCTCGCTCCGGGACTGGAGCGTTCTCCCATTGACACCATTGTAACCGGTGATCTTCGTCGCAGAAAACCATACTGGGCCAACTGTGAGTCAGCCGCGCCCTGTACATATTATTGTCCAATTCATATTCCCACCGTGGACAGACTCAGGTTGATACGGGAGGGACGGATAGATGAAGCCTATGAAATGATCCTGCAGTATACACCGCTGCCGGCCTCGGTCTGTGGCGCTGTCTGCCCGAACCTCTGCATGGAAAACTGCAGCCGTCAAAACGTCGACACTTCCATTGATGTCCAGGTCCTTGGACAATCTGTCAACACATCAAAAACTCCGGAAGCGCAGCCTCCCACCGGAACAAAAGTTGCCGTAATCGGTGGGGGTCCCGCAGGTATGAATGTTGCCTGGCAGCTGGCTCTTAACGGTATTGAAACCACTATTTTTGAACAGGACAACCAGATCGGAGGCAAACTGGCCCAGGTTATCCCCTGGGAGCGCCTTCCCCAGGCCATCTGGGATCAGGAAATCAAAAGATTCCTTGAAACTCCCAATATATCAGTCAATCTCAACACATCCCTGACCCGGGAAAAGTTTGAAGAACTGCAGAAAAAATACGATTACGTTGTTGTCGCCGTGGGAACACACGAGCCTCGCAGAATCCAGTTTCCCGGCAACGAAAAAGTCATTCCGGCCCTCGATTTCCTGAAATCAGCTAAAAGCGAAAAGCCCATGACCGTGGGGAGAGAAGTTGTCGTCATAGGAGCCGGTAATGTGGGCTGCGATGTTGCCTGTGAAGCATACCGACTTGGTGCAGAAAAAGTCACCCTGGTAGACATCCAGAAGCCCCTGGCCTTTGGTAAGGAAAAAGAGGCGGCAGAAGCGCTCGGCGCTCAATTCAGATGGCCCGTGAGCACAAAAGAGGTCACGGAAGAAGGTCTCGTCACCGACGAAGGAGAACTGATCCCAGCCCAGACTGTTATTATCTCCATTGGAGACGTTCCTGCCCTTTCTTTTTTACCGAAAACTGTTGAAACAATAACAGTTGGAGGTGCGTCATGGATTACCACAGATAAATCCCATGTGACCTCCGATGCCAGGATTCTTGCCGTGGGTGATGTGGAAAAACCAGGCCTTGCAACCAATGCCCTGGGCGCAGGTAAAACCGCTGCGGAATATATCATTGCCACCGAAAAAGGAGTTGAATACCATCCTTTTGACCGACAGCTTATACCGCAGCAGGCGTTGACCATCACCCATTATATACCTGAAGAAAGGGGTGAGACAGAAAATGACCAGGCAGACCGCTGTCTTTCCTGTGGTTCCTGCCGGGACTGCCATCTCTGTGAAACAATCTGTCCAACCGGTGCTATTACCCGCAGGGACCTGGGAACAGGACAGGAGAATGGCTATGAATATATCTCTGATGATACAAAGTGTATTGCCTGTGGCTTCTGTGCTGATACCTGCCCATGTGGCATCTGGGCCATGAATACATTCTGATGTAACTGGTCACAGGATTTGTAACTCTGTATTTTCATCCATATTAAACCTGTAAGTGATCAGGAACGCAGCATGAAAGGGCACAAATTATGATCGGCGTATCAGCCGAATACTCACATCATATCTGGCTGTGTCAATATCTGCAGGGAGCAGGCGTGCATCCGGAACCATTATTGTCAGAACCCTGCCCCGCTTCGGGTCTTTTGCCTGTTTGGTTCTGCGCTCCATACCCGAGGGACCGGCAACACCTTTTCGGGGTGGACGAACATGGAGCAGTTGGGCTTCAATAGACTGGGTTGCGGCCGGCGGCAGTTTTTTTCCTTCCGCTTTCAGGGGAGGAATTGAGCCAATTATTATTTCCATTTTCCCGCTCCTTTCTCAGGATTCTTCCTCATGTTGCCCAGATCCGTTTTATCACCTGTGCTCTTTTAAACAATAATCTATCTTCTCTATTAACATACCGCTTTTCTGTACTTTTTCAATGTTTTCTCTCTTACATTCACAGTAATAGAGAGAGGGACGTTCTTTTTTCCTGGCAATGCATTCTCTTTTGCAGGTAAATTGCATGCATTACCCGGAACAAATTTAAATCGCCATCATGAATCACTGCAATGAAAGACCCACTGAAGAAAATTCTCACACCAATAAGTGAACTGCAGAACATCAGGGGAGTTGACCTGCCCATTGGCCTTGAATTTCTTCAGCTGGTGGTAACGGGCCCGCCAGGTGCAGGTAAATCACACTATATTGACCAGATACGAGGATGGCCCAATGAGGGATTTCTTGATCTGACAAAAAAAGGCTGGTGGAAAGACCAGTCACTGCTGTACAGGCCACGGGAAGTCCACCTGGGCCTGCCTTTTAAAGGCTACAGCGAGTCACTGACCGTGTTTGACAAGGAATGGCTTGATGCCATTCCTTTGCCTGTCCTTGAGCCTGCCAGAATCAAAATACCCCCCAACAAGGAACTTCCCTTTCATACCAACTGGCGAAATCGCTACATCTTTGAGTTTCTCATTCCTGATGCAGCAACCATATTTCAACAACGGCTGTCAAGGCAGAACGAAGGGTATTTCCCGGTCGACGAAAACCTGTCAATGGAAATGGTTGAACAGCAGGTCGCAGTCTACAGGGAAGTCGCTCTCTATCTTCATCGGGCGGGGCTCAATGTCTACATTCGCCAGGGACTTGATTATCCCCCCATGAGAATTGCGGAAAAAGGCATCTCCAATGTACCACGCTGGGCGTTTGACAGGAAACCGGACCGCCCCAGTCTGAAAAGTCTGGCAGGATGGAAATGGCTCTTCCTCAGGCGATATCCCATCAAATGGCTGACAATTACTCATGAGGAACAGAAAATAACGACCGCCAGTCGGATTGCCCATGACGGTAAGACTTTTGAGCTTATTCTTGGAAGTACAGGACTGCGCTTTCATCCTGAAATCCCCCTGGGTGTCAAGAAAAAGATGATCAGGAAAAACTGGATCATCAACACTGAGCAGGCCTGTTCCACGAAGCAGATAAGCGGCTTTGCGCGAATACGTGTAGGAGAAACAGTTATTATTGGACGAGACAACCGGGAATACGACGACCTCTTTCATTTTAAAAAGAACGTAGCCAAACGCCACGTGAGTGTCACAAACAGAAAAGGTGATCTGGTCATCACACCGCTTGATATGGACTCCGAAGTCCGCATAGTCCGTTTTGACAACCTCGATTACCGGGAACGGATGGCATCAAACCGCTACCACTCACTGCTGAAAATAAAAGAGTTATTCCGTGGTCCCGTGGGTATTCTTGCTGACGACAAGGCCTTGGAACTCATTCGAAAAGTCAACAAACTGCTTGTAGAAGAACCTCTACGCCCCCGCAACAAAGAAAAGAAGGTCGGCGGACTTGTCGAACTCACCGGCAAAACAACACCCGTTATTGTCGGCGATCTCCATGGACAAGTGGATAATATACTGAAAATACTCTCAGAAAACTGCCTGTTTGACTGTCTCAGGCTGAAAACAGCAACACTGGTCATCCTGGGAGATGCCATTCATTCTGAAAATGCTAACGAAATGGATGATTTCGACAGTTCCATACTGATGATGGATCTGCTTTTTCTTTTAAAACTGCGTTTTCCTGAAAATTTTTATTACCTGCGTGGAAACCACGACAGTTTCTCCCCGACCATCAGTAAAAACGGTATTCCCCAGGGCACTCTTATGAAAAAACGTCTCCTTGAACTGAGGGGAGAAGAGTATATTATAGAAATGGAAAAGTTCTATTCCCTGCTTCCCCTGGTCATCAGCTCAAAAAAATTCGTGGCCTGTCATGCGGGTCCTCCGAGGACAAAGGTAACCAGGAAAATGCTGATCAATATAGCTGATCATCCTGAACTTGCCCAGGACCTGATAACAAACAGGCTCCAGCGCCCTCATTTTCCTGGAGGTTACAACAAGGGAGACGTAAAAAAATTCCGCAAAGGTCTTCATCTTCCGAAAAAAACTGCATTTATCGTTGGCCATACTCCCCTTGATCCTTTTGGAAGCATATGGAGGGATGTGGGGGCAATAAAGAACCATCACATCATCTATTCTGCCCACACTGAGGGCCCAAGCCTTTTTGTCGGCCTGGACAACAAAGTTGTGCCTATTACTTTCCCGGCTGAACCCTTGACAAAACTGATAAACAAACTGAAATAGTTCTCTGATATGAAAATCTGAGACAAGAGTTAATTATTGACATTCTGTCAAAAGTTGTTAATCACAGCGTGCAAAGACAGAACAGTTCCCATGAAGGTCTGTACTGCTGATCATAAATTACCTTGTGTCTGTCCAGAAATGAGATTTTTGTTCGAGTTCAGGAAGCATAGGAAAATAAAAAGCGCAGCATATTAGGCATATGTGAGCATTTTTATTTTTCGTAACGACTCAGAAATCGGGCAAAAAGGCCATTTATGGACAGGCACTACCTTAAAATCCCGGCTTTAAAAAGTTTCATCAGGAGGTTGCAGAATGGCTTTTTTACCCAACAGTCCACTTTCCGGACTCTTGCGCGGATCACCTTTTAAACCGATACAGGAACATATGCAGGTTGTTTTTTCCTGTGTCTGCCTTGTCCCGCCACTTTTTGACGCACTGTACAAGAAAGATTCGAAACAACTCTCTGAGGTGGCGGAGCAGATAAAATCCCTGGAAACCGATGCCGACAAACTCAAATCCACTTTCCGGCTCAACATGCCGAAATCCCTCTTTCTACCTGTGGACAGAAAAGATCTTCTCAGTCTTATCGGCGATCAGGATCATATTGCCGACACTGCAGAAGAAATCTGTAAAATTCTTACCTATCGTCAGATGGAAGTCCCGGAAGCGATAAAGGAGCTGCTTGATGAACTACTCGAAGGGACCATGGAAATCGCTTCCGAAGCCAAGGCCATGATCGAGCAACTGGACGAACTGCTCGAACTTGGTTTTGGTGGACGTGAATTCGACAAAGTCTCGCAGATGATATCGGGGGTGCGCCGCAGCGAACATAATATCGATGCCATTCTCCACCGTACGAGAACGGCACTGTTTGCAATCGAAAATGACCTCACGCCAGTCTCTGTCATCTTCTGGTACAAGTTGATTGACCTTCTCGGAAATATTTCCGATCAATGTGAAAACCTGGCTGACCGCCTGCTGCTTTTTCTGTCAAAATAATTTTACCATAAGGAACAATCAGATGGAAATTATTGCTGCATACGGCACTACCATGATCATTCTGGCCGTTATTTTCGGACTCTACATGACATGGGGAATAGGTGCGAATGATCTGGCAAACGCCATGGGAACTTCCGTCGGAGCCGGAGCTGTCTCTGTAAAACAGGCCATCATCATCGCCATTATTTTTGAATTTTTAGGGGCAATCCTTGCTGGAGGACATGTCACTAAAACCATCAGAAAAGGTATCATTGATCCCAGTGGAATTATCAATAACCCCGAAATTCTCGTTTACGGCATGCTGGCATCCCTGCTTGCCGCCGCGGTCTGGTTGATGGTTGCTTCCGCCAAGGGGTGGCCTGTCTCCACTACCCACTCTATCATAGGAGCTCTCATCGGTTTTGCCATCGTCGGTATAGGGCCTGATTCCGTGAAATGGACCAAGGTGGCCAGTGTTGTGCTCAGCTGGATTGTCTCTCCGATCATGGGAGGAACAATAGCTTTTCTCCTGGTCATGAGCACCAGAAAACTGATTTTCAATACTGACAATCCCCTGAAAAACGCCAAAAAATATGCCCCCGTCTATATCTTCCTCGTGGGTTTTATTATCTCTCTTGTCACCATGTTCAAAGGTCTGAAACATCTTCATATCAGCATGAGCACCGGACAAAGTTTTGGCTTTGCTGTCTTGTTCGGAGCCCTCACCGCCTCGGTTGGCTGGTATTTTATCAGAAATGTCAAGGAAGATATCAGTGCCAACCGTGAATTCAGTTATGCAAGTGTGGAAAAAGTTTTTACTCCCATGATGCTGTTCACTGCCTGTTCCATGGCCTTTGCCCATGGATCAAATGATGTGGCAAACGGTATTGGGCCTCTGGCGGCAGTTTACAGTATCGTCAGCTCCGGTGGGGAGGTCATGCAGAAATCCGACCTGCCATTCTGGATACTTCTCCTTGGTGGCGCCGGAATTGTCATTGGCCTTATTACCCTCGGTTACAGAGTTATGCTCACCGTCGGCAAAAAAATCACTGAACTCACTCCTTCCCGTGGTTTCTGCGCAGAACTTGCCGCAGCAACCACGGTTGTCATAGCATCAAGGACAGGACTTCCTGTATCCACAACCCATATCCTTGTCGGCTCCGTTCTGGGTGTAGGACTGGCCAGGGGCGTGGGAGCACTGGATCTTCGTGTGGTTCTGAATATCGTCATTTCCTGGGTCGTAACCCTGCCGGCAGGTGCAATTATGGCGATGCTCTTCTTTTTTACCCTCAAGGGTATATTCAGCTGAAAAAGAACCCCGGAAGCCAAAACGGAGCTTACGGGGTTCTTTTGATAATTCTTCTGTTTTAGCTGACATTAATAAAAGTTACTCCTCAGCAAGGGTGAAACTCCGCGACCGACTCTCTCCCGTCAACTCCCCTGTTTCGTTAAATCCCCGCACTCGAAAACTGTATCTTTTACCTGGAGAAAACTTCATGGAAAGAACTTTTTGGGACAGGTAATAACTCCCCTTTTTTGTATAAGCCGTAAAAAACGGCTCCTTCATTTCCTTTTGATAAAATTCAATATGATATATTGAAACAGCAGAGGTTCCCGACCACTCAATCTTTTGACCACTCATGTGAATTTCAGTTTTATTTTCAGGCAATTCTATCAGCAACCCAACAACGGTCTCCGCTTTTTTAGCCTCCACATGGTAGATAGCTTCAGGAAAATCAATTTTCTGAAACGCCGATTCAGGTTCTGTTATAATGAACTGCAACTTATGTGCCCCTTCCGAATAGGTAGGCAGCCGTGGTGCACTCGGTGTTTTCAGGGTCAACACCTTTCCGTAATACAGATTCTTCTGGACGCGTTGGATAATTCTCCTGTCCACTTTCCAGTACCCTTTGAATATACCTGACCCGTTATAATGGATCTCTACTACTCCCCTGAGGTTCCGGGAATTTCTCGTCACCAGAATAAGCGGCCGATTATTTTCTTCAAAAAAGACCCTCATCCTGGTAATTCTCAACCTGCCGGCTGCGACAGAACGCAGGTTAACCTTTGTGGCGCCGCTTCCGGATCGAAAATTCTGTGCCGTGAAATTCCTTCTGTACACTATTTTTGATGACCCTGCATTTTTCCCGAAACTGAGAACAGAAGGTGGAATAGCAACCGTTTCTGAAACAGACGGTTGGGATTTATTCAGAGAAATATTGAGAGGCGTGTTGTTATAGCCGAGAACACGACCTCCGGCCAGAAACTCCCCCGGGTCGACCGAATGGTTTCATTCACAGCCACCGCCGGAGAAACAACCGTAAATGTAACTTTCTGCCTCGTCCCGGCTCCCCTGCCCACATCTATCTCCGCAGGAGAAACTCTTACCACAAGCTGACCAGGATCAATAAAAATAGTGAGGGTCTGTATTGTTTTTTTTCCGGATCGGGTTACAACCTGAACAGTGGACACAAACTTGCCCTTCCGGGTAGGTATTCCCACAATACGCCCATATTTTTCCAATACCAATCCCGGTGGCAGCTGACCACGGATCTTTCTGTACCGACTTAATTTTGCGGAAGATGTTGCTGCAAGATCGTATTCATATTCTTTACCGACCGTGCCGCGGGGAGGCTCACCTATAGAGTCAACCACCGTTATAGTTTTCGTTTCAACAATGGGGGGAGGTGGAGTTGCGGCAGCAATAAAAGTTGTTGTGCCGGTAACTGTATAGGTTCCGATTTTTCTATATGAATGTACTGCCGTAAAAGTATAAGTGCCAGGCACAGTATAAGTGGAAGAGGTTGCAACCGCACTGCCGTCACCAAAACTCAGGCTTAGAATCATTGTCACGCCATTCGGTACTGCCAATGTACCGGTAACCGATGCTGTTACTGTTTCTCCGGCTGCGGTGGTAGTCGGATTTACATCAAGGGCTGCGTTAGCTGCTTCTGCAGAAAACAAGACCAGGATAAACAGCATCAGGTTCATTATTATTCTTTGCATTCTGTCCTCCTGACCTGTACCAGACAACTCAGATACAGGCTATTGGGAAAAAACAGTGATTGTATAACCGACATCTTTTCCTGATTATTCTTAAAGCACAACAACTGAAACAACGATATTTTTAGAACTGTCCTATCATGTATTTTAATTACTCCTGTCCTCTCTGCCAGTTAAAAGGAATAAGGAAGAGCGGTTGACAGAACCAGTGTCAATATGTTTTCCCTTGTTGTTGAATCTCCTATTTCATCTTTTTGACGATTGTAGTGATATTCAAGGGCAATGGTCGGATCTTCCAGCCACCACAACTGTTCCATCCTGTAATTCAACCTGCTGTATGCTGCACTGTTCTTTGTATCGACACTGTCATCATCAGTCCTGGTTATGTCATATGTGCCACCAATTTCAAAGATGATCGTATCATTAAAGAAACTAGTATAAATATCCAGGGCTAAAGTGTTCGTATCCGTCCGGACATCGGTGGTCAAATCTGTTGAACTGTTCAGCGTCCATGAAGGCATAATTGAAAAATAGGAAGAAGAATAAGAAGGAACCGCAGACACGGTAAAAAGTCGGGTATCATTATCAGTCGTGCTGTGATCATCCTGCTCGGAATAACTGGATCTCAACTCAATACCCCAGGCATCTTTATTATAACCAACAGTTCCCGTCAATGTGTTCGTATCCATGGAGACAGGCTCAGTTCCAGCCGGCTCATCTGCTGATCGCTGGCTGTTATGCTCAAAAAGTACGCTTGCCGGAAACCTTTCCCACCCCACATACTGATAATCAATACTGCCGGAAAAAGAGTAAACTCTTGCAAAAAGATCATCTCCCTCAACATTATCCCAAGAATAATTCAACATTAACCGCACAGATTGATCCGGATAAGTCACTCCTCCACTGAAATCCGCACCCGCCCAGTCTTTGACGATGGACTGATTCCCGACCACATCATACTGCGGCCCCGTATATTTATAACCAAGCTCAAAATCGTATTTCTCTATGAGACCACCAATCTGAATACGGTATGCCTTATCATATGTTTCCTTTTCATTATCCCCCGTATCTCCATCATAGTTGACAGTATCAAACTCAAAATCCGATGTCAGCATCTGGTCGAAAAAATCGCTCTGCAACAGAATACCGGTGACATCTCCCTTTCGCCCTCCTCCTTCTGACCAGTTTCCCAGTGAATTTCCACTTTCACCACCTCTTACATATATTCCCTTGAGTGTCAGCTGCTGTTCAAAAAAATTGACTTCAGCAGAAGTGCCCATGATATGATCATTTGAATTAAAACCGAATCCCATACCGTCTATCTCATAGCTGCTCTCAGTGCTGAGCGTACCAAAGCCACTCAAGGTAATATTTCCCATGGTAATACTTGCCTTACCTCCTCGCCTGGTCAGATAGTCAACAGTGTTCTTTGATTCTTCAATAGTGGTATCCCCGATTTCAGTTCTGGCAGAATAACTTTCAGCCTGATATTCTCCGGAAAAAAGAAAATCTATGAGACTGATCCCCTTTTTCTCCGGCCTGGCCAGGGCCGCATTCTGATCATAATATCTCGCATTTGCCCTGAACGATGCATTCCACCCCCCTTCACGCACAGTCGATTCACTGGTCAAATAAGTATCAAACGTCGTGTAAGGCGTATCAGTGGAAAAATCTCCAGAGGAATCATCCCCGGTGGAACTGTCTTTTTTCAGAGTTGTTTTCAGGGTGGATGAGATACGATTGGTTGAATAAATCTCCTCAAAAGGTGCACTGTGGCGGGAAGAGAAAAGAAGTTCCTCTTCAAATGGTTCACCATTTTCAAAAAAACCAAGTACCTGGAGGGAATGATTACCAGCAGGCAGAGGATCAACGGGGGTATAAGTGTATAGACCCTGTTCAGCAGTTACCAGGCCCGTGATATCGTCACCATCCAGAAGTACAAGCAATCCCTCATCAAGTACTGGTAACATACTGCGAAAAGAAACAACCGGTTTTCTCGCAATAACAATGGATTCAGGAACTGGAGACACCAGTATCAGCTCATTACCCGAAGCTTCGACCGTGTTTCCGGACAGCAGTAAAAATGGAAAAGAAAAATAGAAGAAAAACAGAACGGAGGGGAATCTTTTCATGGTTCTCCACGGTAGAGAGAAAGTGAACACGACCCGTGGGACCTGTACTGCAACCAATGTAACACAAAATGATTTACAGCAGAACAGATCCACTTTCGCATTTTGACATTCATTGACAAAACCATAGAATAATGTTCTACCCTACCATAAGAATGATGTAAACTACAGAGAAAAGTACGACAGTTCAGCTTGATCCGACGCTCTTTGAATTATTTTATTTTCACTCAACTCACCGGCACCAGTGACCTCATAATCACTGATCAATCCAAAGGAATATTGTATCGAACACACTTACATATGACAAAAAAACGATGAGGAGAACAAATGGCTTCTTTACATCTCAGGCTGACCGCGGGCACGGGAAAGAGGACTGTATGTAATTCGACATGTCGTAACCACCTTTTTTTAAAGATTTATTTGGAAAAATCATTTTCCCTGACGGGTGCAGCTTTTCTTGTCATATTGCCACTGTTGTTTTTCCCCCTTCAGGTAAACGCCGCCAAATCATTTCAACCGGCAAAGCTGTCCACCAAAGACAACATTCTTCAACTTTCCCCCGGAACATCTGGGGCGACCCTCGCCCGTATCAAAAATACAGATTATGTCAGACTTCCCAGCGGACGGATTATTCAGATGAAACATATCCGTGATGCTGCCAAACTGTCAAAGAGACTGCATAACATCAGCATCAAAAAAAGTTCTCTTCCTGCATCTCTGCGCCTGAAACCTGCAGCGACAGGCGGCATCCCAGTCAAAAACATCTATGAGCTCAGTACAGTACTGGAGACGGCAAAAGATGGAGATACTATCCAACTGCCTTCAGGCAGACGGGTCACGGCTGCTCAACTCAGGTTTATCCAACCGGAGCTTGAAAAAAGACTGGGTAAAAAACTCTCCCAGTTCAAGCAGAAAAACAAAGGAGCAAAATCCATTAAAATAATTGCTTCCACAGAGAAACAATATTGGGAGAAGATACTGAAAAAACCGGATGACACAGTACTGGAAACGGAGGATGGCAAGTTTTTTACCGTCGGTGAACTGAAAAAGACACTGTCTCGTGGATACCTCACCATGAAACCATCTGCCAACACGTCGAAAAAGGAGGTTCACAATGACTGAACTCACCTTTTTCAAAAGCAAATTTATGACCCTCACCATAGTGTTTATTGTTCTTCTGTTCAATTCCACGACACCTGTCCCAGTACAGGCAGACGATTTTGACGATTTTATCGGTTTCCTCAAAGACGTTGAAGATGAGACGGGGATGCCGCTGGATAAGATGGGAGTTCCTTTCAATGCAACCCAGCTTGAACAGTCAAAAGGGGTTATAACCTGTCTTTCCAATGCCAATGGCGACACATATGAAACCGCTGTCTGTATTGATGATTTCCACGATACATCAGCCGGTCAACAACTTGCAGAGCAGGCAGACCTGCCTTCATGGGTCTGGGATGTTATAGACAGTTATATTCTTTATATGGAAAAGGACTACATGGGACTTGCCTGGAGCCTGGGAGAAGCAGTGGTCTGCGCGGTTATCAATGTCTGGACGGGAACAGATATCTGCGGCCTCATTGAAGAACTTGCACAACTTGCGGAAGATGTCCTGGATATAGGTAAAGTCCTCATTGAATGGTTGGGGGAACTGGGAGAAGCTGTTGTCGGTGCTATAAAAGATGCAGCCTGCGCCATTGGGATTGGTGGCTGTGATGATTCACCACCCATTCCTCCAGAGGTGGTTCTCTACGAAATGATGGCTCCCGAAATACAGGCCGGGCTGGATAAAAGAGAGGAAAAATACAGTGGAGCCTTTGCCGCATTTCTTGCAGATCTGAAAAACAGGGTTCTGGGAAAGGTAAATGCTGAAATAAAAAATTTTAATGATCAGGTATCATCAACCTGGATTCCCCAGCTCGACTACTACACTCAGGCTGATGTGGACAAAGCCGGAGCCCGTTTTGTCGATACGGTCAATGTCAGATGGAGTAATGACATCATTCAGCGTGTGGACAAAGAAAGACATAACAGAATAAAAATTTATGGAAATCCTGCCAATATAGACTCTCTGACTAGAGAGGTTCTCAATAAATATATTCCTGAAGGATCCGATTTCAAATGGATGCTCATTGATGAATGCACCTCTGACTTTAAAAATGACTTCGGGTATGACCATATCGACCGCTGGAAAATCATGCATCTTGCAGTTGAAAATATTGGGATTATGCAGGATTCAGTACAGTCAAACAGGGAGCTCTGCACCACATTCTACGACCAGAACAAAACAGCCTTCACCGCCTCAGCGATCGGCTATGTTCAGGACAAAGTAAATTGTGTCGATACGGGAAAAGACCTGTTCTGTTATTCGCTCACTGCATATGATAAATGCGTAACAGTGATGGGCGCTTTTAACAGGAAAGACATCTGCCGAATAAACATGACAAATGCATCCCTGGAAGCAAAGAAAAAAATAGAAGCCATGTTCAGGCAAGACGGAAGCAGATTCTATAAACTGCCGATACGGGAACAAAACAATACCCTGTCGGAAATGCAGCACTCTCAGGCGGCAACGGCAATTCTCCCCGCAAGCCAGGAACCGTTAATATTCACCTGTTACCGCCCCACCCATCTTTATTTCTTCAATCTGTTTTACCAGGCACTCTATGGCGGGCTGCCACAAAAGCTCCTGAAACCTGAACTGCAGGAGGGTACTACCTATCACCAGTTGAAAATAGCGGTTGAAAATGCAGTAAAACAAATCAATAAAAGGCAATATCCAGAAATAAACTGTACAGTAATGGCTACAGTCGATCCATTGCTTCTGGAAGTCATTGATCCTCTATGCTTTCAGAATCTGCAGGACAAAAATCCCTCGTTCGACTTTCAAGCTCCCAGTAAAAAACCGGGGTTCTCCTATTCCCAGAAAAAATTAAATCTCTCCATTGACGGACTGGAAACACCAACGATATTTATCGATATGGCAGGCTACTGGGGAAATCTAATCAAGAATAAAATACGTAAAACCGAGATAACAGCAGACAGCATCAGAATAGAAAAAATCCACCCTCTTGATCCTGTTACAAGAAACAAACTAGACCGTAACAGCCTCAGGCAGAATACTCTCTCCGGGCTACAGGCCTCTGCAACAGGAGCACAGCTCAAGAAGAATGTCAATCAGGCCATAAGAACTGGCTCTAACCAAAAGGCCATGAGCGGTACCTTGCCATCCGACAGCAAAATCCCTGTATTTTTTTCTCTAAAAACATCCTTCAGAGCACATCAGCCTGTCAGGTTTAAAATACAGACCACATCAAAGCGTAAGGTACTTTTTGAATTGCGACATCGGTCGGGCAAAGGACGACAATACAGACCTGTAAAAAATATTGCCCACACTTTCAAGCAGCAGGGAACCATGGCCATATTGACACTCTCTCCCGGGATGGGAGGTGAATTCCAGATCAGAATTCGAGCGAATCGCACCTCCCCGTGGGGCAAATGGCATACTTTCCGGGTTGTCGGCAAACCAACCCGGGGATCCGAGGTGTCCATCAATCCTCAACCTGAACCTCCGGGGAAACCGTCTGTTTCAAAACAACTCGTCAAAAAAACCCTGCCTGTTATCAAAGAACCACATAATAATCAGACATTCCTGTTCTCCGGCAGGAATGTTTCCATCAATAGCAGAATCGCCCATGCACCAGGTGTAAAACTTGTTGTAAAGCTGCAACATAAGAAACGGGGCCATTTTATCGATGTACCCCTGCAAATCAATAAGCGTCACGACCGCCAGGGAACTCTTCTTAATTTTACGCTTGATCTGACAGGATCTTACCGGCTGAAAGTTAAACTTTCGGATCCCGGTGCACAATGGACAAGGTGGACCGTGTTCAACATTGACAAAAAAGCCCGGGCTCGCCTGAAAAATAAACGACCGGGAACGCACTTTCAGCCAACTCCTTTGAAACCCTCATTCAAATAAATCACACGCCTCTGTGCAGAACATCAGGTCATCCTCCTCTCCCTGACCTGAAAGGGAGAGGAGGTTATATTGCCAAAGCAAACGATCGAGATAAAATGGACACCATTTTTACAGACATATAACCCAGTTTCCTATCGGCCACAGAAGTTACCTGCCCTTTCTCACAGCACCATCCACAATTTCTCTCCGCCAATTGTCGTGATTTAAATAGCTTTGTTCCTCTACCACAACTCCTCTTCTCTGCATCGTTTGTTACTGATTTTGCAACACCTTCTCTATAACACCAGCCAAACAACAGAAACCGGTTTTCAGGGCAGGTTTACCAGGAATTTTTATTTTTAGCCCTGATTTCTCATATGAAAATAATTGATACAACGGCTTTGATTTTTTTCACTTTCCCTCCTGACATTTCTATTCAAATATAAAGGCTATTTTCCTTTATTCTTCAGCTCGACGGTAAAAGTCGGGGGTTCTGGTTCTATTATTACTTAAAATCGGGTCATGAATAGGCTCTCTGTAAACATCCTGGAGCTCGAAAGTCATATAATACTTCCTGTCGGTTGACACCAAACGAGCCGGATCCAGATAAACAAAAATTTCCACAGGAACACGGTGCCATTCATTGGAAGCAAGAGGTGGAAATGGACTGATTTCAATGATTCCATCCTTTACGACATGACTTTCACTTAGGAATTGAGGGATAGGTGGGGGAGTGGGTGAGTCTATCGTCCCATTCACAGGGGGTAGAAAAGGGTTAACAGATGATTCCAGTAATTTATACCCACATCTTACCCTCGCAAGTGGTCTGTTGTTCTCTGAATTGTTACGGGTCCGAAGATTGATCTGTAACCTGAAGAGATCACGGTCAAAGGAACTGCTAGCACGTTCAAACCGGACGTCTTCATCATGGATGGGTCCAAGTTCAAGATCAATTCCGGGGTGTGCATTCATCTGATGTTGTCTATCCATGGGTGCCGGAGGAGGTGCATCAAGCTCTGGCATTTCAACCCGGAAGAGAGCACTTCTCCCTTCAACCCCCGACGCGTCTTTCATGACAAGTTGATATGCTCCGGTAGCATTGGCAAATGATGCACCTCGAAAATAAATCCTCATTGTCCCATGCCTCGTTCCATTACTTTGGACTGTGCCCCTAAGTCCATCAGCCAGGGTTATTATCCGACTGCCGCTTGCGTTGACTGCGGTCACTTTAAAAGGAGGTCTTGTTCCTGGTGATGCATACCATCGAAATCTACGTGGTCTGGGATCGACGGTGATAAGATCGTTAGCACGGGGATAGGGTATTCCAATTATTTCTCGAGACCGCACAGCATTGCGAGACCGCGCAACATTGTGCAGCGCAAAAGTTCCTTTACTGAACAGTGTTATCTTCTGATCAGAAAGTGTGGTAATTCTGATCCTGTAATTTTTCCCCGGCGGAACCGGCCTGCCGTTGATAAAACCCGCTTTCCAATTATATTTTCTGCTTAAAATCGGTATGCTGGCTGCAATATTCCCGATTCTTTTGTTTCCACTGAAAAGAGCCAGACGAATACTTCCGTTAATATCCCCCTTTTTCCAGCGAATCGTAACTTCTTTACCGATCTGGATATTTTCGCCTCCCCGGGGACTGGTAATTTCCAGGGATGACTGGGTCTGAACCGTTGTTTTCTTGGACACTCCACTAGTTAAATTATTCGTTTTGGCAACTTTTCCCTTTTGGAATAACGTAAATGTTCCTTTACTGAAATCTGTTAGTTTCTGGTTCGAGAGTGCTGTGATTTTGATCCTGTATTGTTTCCCAGGTGGGATTAGCCGACCGTTTATAATACCCGCTTTCCAGTCAAGTTTTCTGTTAGAGGCCGGAATGCTGCCCGCAATATTACCTATTCTTTTGTTGCTGCTGAAAAGGACAAGGCGAATATTTCCCCTCACTTCCTGTTTTTCCCACCGGATAGTGACTTTTCCACCTATTTGAATTTTTTCATTTCCATTTGGGCTTGTCAGCTTCAGAAAGGGCTTTTTTGCTACTTTATGTTTACCTGCAATACCAGTCTTTGATTTGGTCTTTTGTTTCGTTATTTCTTTCGTTGGATGTGATGCGGCACCCGCAGTTGTTATGCTGATACATATTACCAAAAAGAAGAGAAAGAACAGTTTTGCGAAATTGCGGATAGTTTGAATCGTCATAAGATATTCCTCTTTAAAATATTTTTGGTGTCAGCACAGTAACTGCCAGGGCAAGATTTTCAGAAATACCAAAATTCCAATTTATCAGTGATAATAAATGGTAATTGTATCACCGACACCTCTTACTCTGACCACATGGGGTACCGGACTCCGACCAAAATTCACCACGGAAGCAAGGCCGGATTTGATCATCGTTTTTACACTGGCACTATTGAGTATCGTATTTAACTGATTTCTCACTGTATTGGTGACATAGTCCCGCAGAAAAATTCTGATGAATCCATTCAGCCCGTGAAAGCTGCCGGAAACCCGCGCATCAATGACCGGAACATTAATATCAATTGCACCATAGCTCAGAGTACCACTGGAAACTGTTGGAGTCAGTGCAACATCAACGGAAAATGATTCCAGGTCTATATCAGGAATAGCTTCGTCATCAAAGTTACCCCCGCTCACCCTGCCAAGTTTTATCTCGGAACTTCCACTGTTGGGAAATTCAATATGTATCACAATCTTACCATCACGAATTTGAATTACCCCATTGGCCGATGTGATATGGTCGATATATATAGCATACCGACTCTCAATGTTGATTGTATGATGTGTTCCCGAAACTCTGCGGCTCTCCCTGACGACATAAACAGGTGACGGAATATCAAAGGTATATTCCCCGCCCCCGGTTATCCCTTCAATTGTAAAATTCATTCTTGAATCATCACGAATTTCAGGCAAACCACCGCGCTCGGGAAGATAGTTGTTCAGTTCTATCTCGATGGTTGTTAAAGGAGTCAACAGAGAAAGCAGACTATGGGAGAGCTCAATGGTTCTGGTTTCCCAGTTATGAAGAAAATGTTGAAGATCTGTACCGGCAATCAGTACCGGATAATGTGGATAATAAAGGCTGACATCTATCTGCATGGTAGGATAATCAAGGAGAATATCACGAAATTCGTTTAAAGATATTGTTCCAAGCTCCACTGTTTCTCCAGGCGCTATGGCAACAGGTTCACTTGAAAACACACTGTTTGAGACCTGATTGCTGCTGTGAGGCCTGATAGCACGAATTTCATATCGGACAGAAACAGGGCTTTCCAGAAAATCACCATCACCATCGTTTCGCGCCAGAATTCGCGCAGTCATTGATTCACTGTCTATCACAGGAGGCAGTACAGTCAGATCCGGCCTGCGCACTCTCACAGTGAATTCCCTGCTCTCTGTAATTGTTCCGGTCACGTTTGCTGAATTCGATTGGGCCTTGGCAGTCAAGATATATCTTGTATCCTGAGTTGGATGAAAACTGTACTCTCCATCATACGTTCTGGTTCCATCCGAAGCCGTGTGATAGGCCCCTGTCCGCACAGGAGAAAGAAGAGAACCACCTTCTATAAAGGTTTCCACGTTGTTAACATCATGAAGTTCCACCGACCATTTCAGAGGTACTACTTCTCCTGCTACAATAGTCATAGAGTCGGGAGACGAACTATTATCTCCTGGTTGAAAAACAAGACCTGTTGTATCCTTCTTCTCTTTAAAATAGAGGATTTTCATACCGGGTAACCGATCCAACAGGGAAGATCCAAGAGCAGTTGTCCTGTTATCACCGGTCATTTGATCAGCTGCAGCTATTGAAGCAGTCGGAAATTTGATACGCTTCTTTGAGGATCTCTTTTTTTTCTGTTGTACAAACGCTTCTCCGGAATCAGGCGTTTCCGGCAGCCGCATTGAAGGTTTAAGATATACGGAACGCTGAATAGTAAGGCCTCTTCCGGTAATCCTGACCTCTACCTTTGCAGGTTGAGTCAAATGAATGCCGCTATGGAACTCGACCTGCCCCTGGGGTCCATTCAGGTGACGTAACGACCTGTCAACCTTTACAAATGGCCAGGTTTTATGATTTTTCTGTGCCGATATAACAAGCCTGGCAGATGACAGCTGTTCATTTGTCAGCTTTGCCTTACCCTTCTTTTTTATTATTACAATTATTTCGTTGCGTTTTTTCTTAATGGAACTGATCTCAAGAGGTGGAATTGTCGGGAGTGCTTTGACAGGTTTTATTCCGTCTGACCCGCGGGGAAGAGGATGGGTCCGGGAAGATTTTCCACCGGACTTTTTTTCGTTTTCTGTTGAACTGTACCTCTGCAGTTTGCTGGTCTCTTTACCAGAACAGACAGGTGTTATTTTTTTTCTCAGTTCATTGTTGATTTCATTGCTTTCCCTGATGATTTCGGTACTGTCCACAACTGCTGTAAGTGACACGGGTTTTTCAATCAGGATTCCGGTTTTGACTGAAAGTAAACGATCGGGAACCGCCAACACCCCTCTCGGATCGTATTTGGAAACAGGAAGTATTATTTTTTTCTTTCCCATTCGTACAAGCAGTCTGTTCAGGCGAAGATCTGCAGATGATATCCTCTTTTTACCACTGTTTTTTATAAGTATTGTCAAACGACATTTTGAATCAAGTTTCAGGTCTTTGACCAGTATGTCCGGTAACATTTCCTGTCGTGACATTTTCTTTTTTTTATCTGATCCATGAGATAATAAGGCTGAAGCCTGTTTTTTTCCTGCCGCTAATAACTGGCCATCTCCTTTTGAGATATTGAACGTAAAAATAATAACAGGAATCAAACAACGTATAAGCAGCATAAACATGTTTTCCTCCGTAATTTTTTTGGTGTGAACAGTAAATATCCTCCAGCAGAACCGGTACCTTTAAACTGTGAAGTAACAGACAGTTCATCAAGGTAGAGACTGTTGATGTTGTTGATCGACTTCTCTTTCCGGTAACTTAGTTCGATCCATGTACCTGGAGATTTTTTTCTTTTTCAGTAATCTTAAAATGATTATCACTCCCCACAAAACTCGTAGTTACTTGATAAAAAGAAAGGTTATTGCTGAATAGCAAATGGTTGTTTCATTCAGAGATGACAAAACTGTTTTTATTTGTCAGAATTAACAGACGTTGAAAAAATCTGTGCTGGAATAAGCGGGTGAATTCAGTCAGGGAATGACAACATGAAACCTTCAATCAGTCTGGAAGATCAACAACCACCTCCCTACCACCGTAACCATGAATAAGATCATGGGCCCTAACTGTAACTTTCCTGATCTTCGCGTCTATCTTCACCCCGGTCAGGCTTCGACGAAAAGGCTGTTCATCCACATGTGGATGATAGAGTGTTCTGGTTGCCAGAACATGACCGTCAGGGGCAACCACAACCCATTTATCGGCGTAGTGCTTCCAGCCTTCATCGTGGTGAGAAACAGTAACCGCAAAATCATAGACTGTACCCGATCTCTTCACTTCCACCCGAACAACATCTGCTTCTCCAGCCATGGCAACTGAAGAACTGAGACAAAAAAGAATTATAATCACCAATATCCTGATCACCCTCACCTCCCCGAAAAAAGAATCCTGATTAGGCCACATTTCTATTCAGCACAGACGGCGCCATCTTCTCCTATTGCCAGATCATCATATCCGTCATTATCAAAATCCCCTGCAGCAAATGCGGTTGCGAAAAATTCATCTGGTCCCAGAAAAGAGAAACACAACCCGTTTATTGTCTTTTTCATGACAACCTCACGAAATCAGAAAACCGCAAGAAAGGATCAATTTTAGAATGTTCAGATATGAACAGCACTGGAAAAACGGAATGAAGAAAGGGTAATACTACAATTATCTCCTTATATCTGCAATGTTTTTTGCAAAACGTCAATAATAAATAGAACGGAATCAGAAAAATTTTTTTGGGAAAACAGCCTCAGTCCCTGCTGCATCGACGTCAGGCTGATTCCGTGCAAAATCAGAATGTCTTTTCTCCCTCCATAACCAGAAAACTCTGCCAGCTGCTCCATTCCATGTTTTTATCTGCCCTGAAACGGATATGGTACAATCCACTCTCAAGCAATGAAAGATCCAGCAAAACAATTTCATTCTCATGCCTGAAACTGTGACATGGGTTTTTTATTTGTTGAAACATCTGACCAATCCCTGGACGATAGTGGAGTTCAAAATCGATAATCTGTTCATCATTCCTTTTAAACCCCACGGTAACATCTGATGTTCGCCAGATATGCTTGACAGGCAGAATTGTCACAGACTGTAATGATGACAATTCTTCCCGGTTGAAAGCTTCAAGCTCACTGTCCCGGTAATGCAGCTGTAGACCATCAGTACAAATAATTTCACCTGAACTCATTTTCTGATGTTCACATATATCTCGATATTTCTGAGCATGAACAATAACGGAGAATAACAGAATTAAAACTGCGGAAAAAAATAATATATAGTGGCCGGCAATGTATTTATCAGAAGGGTTTCGATCCGTTTTCATTGTTTACTCTCCAGGCAGGTAAATCAGTCCAGGTTATCCCCCCTGCATCATTCCTCTTACCTGTAAGTATCATTCAACCTGCGAAAGGTTCAAAAAATCGACTGTCAGTTATTCTGTTTCAGAGACAGCATAAAATCCCGCCAAACCGGGGCGGCAGCAGTCCCTCCACTTTCCCCGTGACCGAGACTCCTGTTGTGATCGTTGCCGAGCCAGACTCCACTGGTCAGTTTACCATCATACCCGATAAACCAGGCATCACGATAATCGTTTGAAGTACCTGTTTTTCCTCCTCGCACACCAGGAACAGACCTGACCTTCCGGCCAGTTCCCCGATGAATCACCTCAGCCAACATGGACTGCATCTGATGCAGTTCTTTCAGGGACATGATTTTCCGTCGAGGTCGTCCATCGGAAAACCGGCGGACTTCTCCGTCTGTCATGACAATCTTATCAATGAAAACAGGAGGTGAACTTGTACCGTTTCCGGCAAACACATTATAGGCGGCTGTTATTTCCAGAAGTGAGACATCTCCCGCACCAAGGGCCAGAGAGAGATCAGCTGGCATGGCTGAAGTTATGCCGGCCTTTTCGGCAAAAGCCATTACACTCTTCACCCCTGTTTTCTGCAGCAGTCTCACCGCCGCCGCGTTATAGGAGTATGCCAGGGCTGTTCTCAGGTTAACCCTGCCATGATATTTTCCGGAATAGTTGCCCGGCTGCCACAGTTTTCCATTTCGCCCCTGATTGACACAGGGGAATCATCAATGACTGAATCGGGTGCCCATCCCTTCTGCAGTGCCGTCGCATACACAAATGGTTTAAAAGTGGATCCGGCCGGCCGCCTCGCCTGAGTTGCCCTATCAAATGGGGATTTAACAAAATCAATGCCACCGACAACAGCACGCACACGACCACTGGCAGTTTCAATGGCCACCAATGCACCCTGGGGCTGGATCGCACCCTTTCGACCGGATTTTTTCTGCCGTTCCAGGGAACGTCTCACACCTTTTCGGAGGGCACCAACGGCTTTAACCTGCATCCTGCTGTCAAGATTTGAGTAAATATGGGCCCCAGCCTGCTGAAGAGGCATCCCGAGTACAGCTCGGGCCCGCTTCTTCACCACCTGCAGGTAGTAATTGTCCGCTGAAGAAATGACATGTTGTCTTTTCCTGAGATGTACTGGAGCAAGATATGCATTTTTGGCCGCTCCGGCACTGACATAACCGTCTGCCGCCATCCTGTTGAGGACATATTTCTGCCTTTTTACAGCCCTTGGAAGATGATTAAAAAGGGAATACCGGCTCGGCGCCTGGGGCAGGCCGGCCAGAAGGGCGCATTCCCCCAGAGTGAGCCGGGATGCCGGTTTATCAAAATAGGTCCGAGCTGCCGCTTCCACGCCGAAGGCACCTTCACCAAGATAGATCTGGTTCAGATAGATATAGAGGATTTCTTCCTTGCTGAGCAGCCTGTCAATTCTCCAGGCCAGCACTGCCTCCTTGAATTTTCTCACATAGGTTTTTTCCGGAGAGAGCAGCAATGATTTTGCCACCTGCTGTGTAATTGTGGATCCTCCCTGCCCCCTGCCCCCTTTACGAAAATTATTGACCGCTGCCCTGAAAACTGAAACAACATCCAGTCCGGGGTGTTCAAAAAACCGTCCATCCTCGGCAGCTACAAAAGCCTTTGGCAGGTGGGGTGACATGGCTGAAAGGGGAATGACCGTTCTGTTTTCAACAAACATCCGGTCAACAACCCTGCCATACCGGTCATACAGCACCGTTGCCTGTGACGGCTGATAATTCGCCACATTACGTATATCCGGGATATGAAGACTGACCAGAACATACAGCAGTCCTCCCAGAAACAGGCTCTGAAGAAAACAGATCAACAGAAAAAAGGAAAAGATATGCTTCTCATTGTAGATCTTTCTTCGAATCCTGGTTTTTCGAGCCGGAAGCCTGCGATCTGTTTTCTTTTTTTGAGTTGCCACTATTGATGTACTGATTGTAATGTTTTAACTTTACATGAAAGCCAAATCCTACCATCTCATTCTTAACTATCAACAAGAATTCACTGTCATCATGTCAAAAATTCGCATTCTCCCTGAGCAACTGGCAAATCAGATAGCAGCGGGAGAGGTCGTGGAACGGCCTGCTTCCGTAGTCAAGGAACTGGTGGAAAACAGTCTCGATGCCGGAGCCGACCGTATCGAGATTGAAATTGAAGGCAGCGGTACACGTATGATACGTGTAATTGATAACGGTGAAGGCATGGACGAAGATGATATTCTTCTCAGTATTGAGCGACACGGCACCTCGAAAATCAATACCGAGAAAGACCTCTCTGCCATAACCACTCTCGGATTCAGGGGAGAAGCCATCCCCTCCATAGGTTCAGTATCCCGTCTCACGATTATCTCCCGCCCCCATGGAAAAGAACTCGGAACCCGTGTGCTCGTGAATTACGGCAAACTGCTTGAAGTTACAGAATACGGCAGTCGCTATGGCAGCTCCTTTGAAGTACGAAACCTTTTCGGCAACACTCCGGCCAGGAAAAAATTTCTCAAAACACAACGTACTGAGCTGGCTCATATTGATGAAACAGTTAAAAATTATGCTCTCTGCTCACCCGATATCACCTTTATTCTCAGGATAAACAACAGGGAAACATTGCATCTGAGCAACACCTTGTCTCCCCGGCAGCGTCTGACCCGTCTGATTAATTACCATGGAGAATTCCTGGAAATCAATCACAGTCAGGGACAATCACAGGTCCAGGGCTACCTCGTTCCCCCGGACAAGGTATCCGCAGGGCCGTCAAAACTACGTGTATTCGTCAATAACCGGGCTGTCAGAGACAGGATGATTGTTCATGGGGTGGCAGAAGGTCTCAGAAGTTTTCTCATGAAAGGGAAAAATCCGGCTGGTTTCATCCACCTGACCCTGCCTGCAGAAGAAGTTGACGTCAATGTTCACCCGGCCAAACAGGAAGTCCGCTTCCGCCAGGCTGCCGATGTGCACCGGCTCATCAGCAGCGGGGTCTCCAATGCCATGGAAAAAGAACAGAATCGTCTACGGGCCCACGTTTTCGGCGGTGAACGACGTGCCGCAACCACCCGCATTCCCATAGGAGTCGAAGAGAGAAAAACTTCCGATTCCCCGGAACCATTTCATATGGAACCTCTCCCTTTTGAGCGCGTGGAAAAATCAGATGAGCACGAATCATCCATACCACTGCAAGAGAATGGTATAATCACCACCTCGGAACCCGCCCCAACCCCGCTACCCCCTGTTGAAAATGAAAAAGTCCTTACGGAAAACGATGTGTCCACAGGGAAAAATGGTCATAATCTTAGAATTATAGGCCAGTTTGATGATCTTTTTATTTTCTGCAGAAACAGTGAGGGACTACTGGTCATTGATCAGCATGCGGCCCATGAGCGCCTTCTCTATGAGAAACTGAAAAAGCAATATGTGGAAAACCGGATCCCGAAACAGAATCTTTTATTTCCTGAAACTGTCGAGCTGTCACTGGTACAGATTCAGCTCGTTGAAAAACATGGAGAACAGATTGAAAAGATGGGATTTTCCATCCGGGAATTCGGGGAAGCTCCTATATCATCTCTGCCATTCCTGCATTTGCTGTAAACATCAACCCGGCCGCACTGTTCAATGATATCCTTGAACAATTCGGGGGGAAGGAAGAGGTGGAGGGCTGGTCGATACCATTCTCGCAACCATGGCCTGCAGGGCTGCCGTCAAGGCAGGTACCGAACTTTCAGAACCGGAAATCAACAACCTGCTGGATGAAATGGCGGCAGCCGATCTTTTTTCCCATTGTCCCCATGGCAGACCTGTGGTGAAACAGTTCAGTACGTTGGAGGTAAAAAAATGGTTTCACAGGGCATAACCATCGGCAGACAAGTTTTTTTCTCCATTCTCTGTCTGCTGTCTCTTTTTTTAACAGGGTGTGCCAAACCTCCCGTTGCCAGAATAATGGAAACAACCGCCTATTGCGGCTGTTCCTCCTGCTGCGGCTGGGAAAGAGGCAGTTACCGTTACCTGAAACTCGATTTCTGGAATAAATATGTGAGCCATGGCCCAGAGGCCGGCAGACCGTACAGTGGGAAAACAGCGTGGGGCACCTTCCCGCGTGAACCGGAGGAAGGACTCTTTTCCATGGATTCCCTCTACCACCCATGGATGATTCCTGTACGAATACTTCTTTTCCCCTGGTATCTGTTGCCGGAAGACGGTACTATTGCTGCAGATACTCGTTATTACCCTTTCGGAACACGGATGTATGTCCCCGGCTACGGCTGGGGCAGGGTTGAAGACAGAGGGAGTGCCATCAAAGGTAAGTCCAGAATTGATCTCTATTTCGGCTCCCACAATGACGCACTGGCCTGGGGCAGACGCAGAGTCCGGGTTATTATTGAAAAATAAGGTTCTAAGAGCTAATACAATCTTTTCTTTCAGCAGGATTTATGACCACGAAACCATCTTTAACAATAATCGGCGGCGGACTTGCCGGCTGTGAAGCTGCCTGGCAGGCTGCATGCAGGAAGTGCAGAGTAACACTCATTGACATGAAACCGCATACCTTCAGCCCCGCACATAACAGTGAGGCCCTGGCTGAACTTGTCTGCAGCAACTCTTTCAGATCAAACGACCTCCATTCCGCTGTCGGACTGCTGAAGGAAGAAATGCGACGTTGCAACTCTCTTATCATGACTGCAGCCGAAAAAACAGCCGTTCCCGCCGGCAAGGCTTTGGCTGTTGACCGGGAACAGTTTGCAGGAAAAATCACTGAAGAAATGGAGAAGCATCCTCTTATTGAAATCATCCGGGAAGAAGTAACCAGAATGCCGGAAGAATCTTCTTCTGTAACCATTCTGGCAACCGGACCACTGACCAGTGAACCCCTGGCTCAATCCCTTGCGGAACTGACCGGCAGGGAACGTCTGTCATTTTATGACGCCATAGCTCCCATTGTCTACGCCGAATCCCTGGACATGAACATCGTCTATTGTAAATCACGTTATGATGATGGCCCGGGCGATTACCTGAACTGCCCCATGGACAGGGAGTCCTATCTTCAATTTATTGAAGAACTGGCAAACGGAAAATATGTTCCCCTGAAACAGTTCGAGGAGGCAAAGTATTTTGAAGGATGCCTGCCGGTGGAGATTATCCTCTCCAGGGGAGTGGACACCCTCCGCTATGGTCCCATGAAACCTGTGGGTCTGGAAGACCCGAAAACAGGGAAAATACCCTATGCAGTGGTCCAGCTCCGAAAGGAAAACAGGGAGGGAACAACCTATAACATGGTTGGTTTTCAGACTAAACTGACATACAGGGAACAGAAACGGATTTTTCGCATGATTCCTGGCATGGAACAGGCTGAATTTGCCAGATACGGCTCCATTCATCGTAATACGTTCATCTGTGCCCCGGAACTTCTGGAACCCACCCTGCAGTTCAAAAAACGACCGGATCTGCTTCTTGCGGGTCAGCTTTCCGGAGTTGAAGGCTATATTGAATCAGCCGCCATGGGTATGCTTGCGGGAATAAACGGTGCCCGCCTTTCTACCGGACAGTCTCCGGTTGTACCTCCACCGGAAACCGCCCTGGGAGCCCTTATCAGTCACCTGACGATGAGTGAAGCAGAAAAATTTCAGCCATCCAACGTCAATTTCGGTCTTTTTCCTCCGTGGAAGAAAAAAGTTCCGAAGAAACTGCGGCCGAAACTGCGCGCCCAGGCCGGACTGGCTGAACTGGAGCTCTGGATGCAAAAAGAGAATATATAATTCCCCTGTTCTTTTCTGATCTCCCATGAAACCCGGCTAGGCTGAATTTCTTGGATAACCAGAATATTTTTATAACCGGAAACCTTATCAAAATGCTAAGAAAAGTTCTTCTCGTAGATGATGATCCTATTTTGCTGACAGCTCTGGAGGCAGGGCTTTCGAGCTTTCATCATTCCTTTGAAGTCATCACGGCAAATGACGGTTTTGAAGCAGTCAAAATTCTGGAGGAAATTGCTGTTTCCCTGATAGTCATCGACCTTGTCATGGTTCGGATGGACGGGATAAGTCTTTTACAGCATGTCCGTGAACACTACCCTGATATCTCTGTAATAATCATATCGGCAATGGAAACAAAGAAGATGCAGGAACTGGTATCGGGTGATGATATTGCCGGGTATCTGTCAAAACCTTTTGATATCAACAGCCTTGGCCGGATGATCCTCACTCCCCTCGAGAGTGAAGCCAGGGATGGCATCATGCATAATATCACTCCAGCTGTATTTCTCCAACTTATGGAAATGGATGCCAAAACCTGTACAATTCGAATCCTTGATAAAATGTCACAAAAGGGAGGAATACTCTATTTCCTTGACGGAATTCTACTGGATGTCCGTATTGGCAGACAGACAGGAATCGAGGCAGCCTACACACTTTTTACCTGGGATGAGGTCACCATCTTTATAAAAAATACATGTGTTCCCCGCGCCAACAATATCAACAGTGGTTTACAGCCGATAATTATGAAAGCCGCCGGAATGAAAGATGAATCACTTGTACCGGTTTGTGCACGGGAAGACACTGCTGATACCTCAAGGGAGCCAGCATCGCCTGTATTAAAAAAACTCTCTCAATATTGCGAAGACAGCCTCCTCCCCATACCTAACAGGGCAACGACAGCTTTGGAACAGATGATAAAGATGGGCGCAGATTATGGCTTTGGCAGTTTTCGAGGGGGATACCTGAAAAATGACGGCAAAAATGACAGAGTAATCGCAGTAGAAAAGCAGCCGTTGATGCTCACTGTCAAATCTTCCACTGAAAAAAAGGAAATTGACGCTATTATTTTTGATTTAGGGAAAAAACAGAAATAAGCTACTTGCCATATGCAGTTATCACCTGCTGAAGTTCAACCCCCGTCAGAATCTTCTCGAACTCGATATGGAGAGAATATTCATTTCCGATCAGATCATGGCCACGGACTGCTACCACGATACCGCTCCTCCTGAAAGATTCCCCGGAAACATCAAAGAAAACCTGTACCTTTTTTTTCAACAGGGCCGAAGCCTTTTCCTTTTTTGAGACATGCAGGGTAAACGAAACTCCTCCTCTTGAGATATCCAGCAGTTCTCCTTTCACCCGTGCGCCAATTACAGAACCATTCTCTGTAAGAATGGCAACTGTGACTCTCCCGGAAATAATCTTCCTGTTATATTGTCTTCGTGATCTTTTTGTAGTTCTGAACACCGTTTCAGGCGCCTGGAAACCATTACAGTAGCTGAGCAACCTTGATTCAAGAGCGGGACAGCTCTCATTCAGAGCGGTCAGGCCAGAGCGGGGCAACAACGACAACCCTGCCCCTCTGCTCCTGGCGTTCATGGTCCAGACAGAGCTTTCAAAAAACGATTCCGCGCCAAAAATTTCCCCCGGCCCCAGGGTTCTCAAAATCAATTCCCTGCCTTGGCTGCGGGCAAAGAGCTGGACCCTGCCACTGTTAACAAAAAACAATACGGCAAGATCCTGTCCCTGTTCGGCTATAATCTCTCCCTCGGAATATTTCCTGGTTTCCATTGCATGGTAGAGAGCAGCAAATTCTTCCCTTGTAAGAAAATCCGCGAGTTTCTGCCAGATGACAATATATTCCTTGCTGATGGAGCTGCTTTTTTCTTCTTCTATAATTTCTGCAGCCTGGATAATGGCTGTGATAGCCATCGAATCGATCTCCATCAGCCACTCACGGAATTTTTCTGCAAGATCGAACCTTTTTTTGCCGGCAGTTATTTTTATCTGCTGCAGAAGAGTTGCAATGGCCTTATCCTTCTTTCCCTGATCCAGATATGTCTGTATTTTTCCACTTTCAGGTAAGGCTTTCCAGTTTTTGTTGACTGTTTTGCGGACAGAACAACCGGATCCATCAGATACACCTTTAATTTCAGATTTTTCCGGAGGAACACTGCCGCCACCACTCCTACTGGTTTTTGCCAATTGCTCCAATGACTGACTGGCCGCTTCAGACACCTCACGATCACTGTCTCCGACACGCCCGATGACTTCCCGCAAAACTTCAGTCGCCCCGTCGTACATACAGTATTCAAGGGTTCTGCAGATAAAGAGAAGGAGCATCCTCCCCTCTTTACTCCAAAGCTGGTTTTCCTTTTTCAATAAAGAAACCAGAGCCCGCCCCACTTCCGCATCTGCGAAAGGTACAAGCTCCCTGACAACCCAGGGTCTTGCGGGGCCGGCAACCTCTACCAGCAATTTTAAAAGTATTTTTTTGCAGATCCTGCTATCAGATATCTTTTGCCGGACATTGTCACAGGCATTTTTTATTTTCTCAAGTTGTTCCGTTGAATGCATGGTTACAATCACATGCCCGGCGGAAGTTGAACAGAAATAATACAACCCTTTTTCATACCGAAACTCCGCAGATAACGGAGTATCGAATTCGGCAATAATTCTGTTCCATACTGCTTTTTTTCTTGAAGATGAGACCTTGTTATCAGCCGAATCAAGAAAGAGAATTTCCCCATGCAGGGAGAGAAGAGCCACCTCCAGCACCGAATCGAGGCGCGATATATTTTTCAGAAACGTCAACATGCAATATATGATAACTCTTTCATTTACCAGAATTCAATGCAATTCAGAAGGAACTTACCATTCACTCACACGTCGGAGGCTGCTCCACAAAACCCCAGAAAGGATAATCAGTTCGGTAACCGGCAATAACACCGGGTGAATGTTCCCTGCTGGCGATCAGCTCAAGGAGATATTTTTTATTCTCTCCACCTTCTCCCTTGCTTTTTAACGAAGACGGATAAAAAACCAGGGCGTTGTCGGCACTGTATTCAATATCTCCAGATCCTTTAAAAATACCAAGATGGGGGTTTTGAAAATAATCTCCATCCGTAGTTCTTGACAGTTCCGAAATAACTAAAAATGCAACCTGTGACTCATCGCGTATCGCCTCAAGCTGACGCAGCCACGCATCAATACCACTCTTTTTTTCAGTGATCCCTTTAAACGGCAGTTTATGCAGACTGTCAATAACAATAACCATATGCTCACTACCGGTTTCCTGGCGAATAAAATCTATGTGGCGCCGCATGGTATCCGGTGTCAGCTTCCTGTCGTTGATAACACGCAGGTAAAAAAGCATTTCCTTCAATGTTGCACGGGCACAATCGTACTGTTTTTTCTCTTCCTCTGTATACCTGCCTTTTTTTATTTCAGCAACGGACAACCTGCTTAACCTGCTGAAAAGGCGCTGATATATCTTCTGTCTGCCGTTCTCGAAATCGTAGTAAAGAACCGGAACGCGATTGTTCGCCATGTGGGAGGCTATCTGGATCATCAATGTCGATTTACCCACTTTGGGAGCACCGCCAACCACATTAAGCCCGTGTATCCCACCGAGAATTTTGTCAAAACGCGTAAATCCGGAAGACAACCTGAGAGAATCATCCCTTCGCTCTCTGGACAAACTGTCAAGGAAGAGTTCAAATTCCCTTGCCGGGGAAACAAAGGGTGAAAATGCCCTGGCATTTTTCACCAGACGTCCAACTGCAGACCTGAACTGTTTTCCCGAGTCCTCCGCCAGCCTGAAAAGAGAATAGTTCCCGGGAGAATGTTCTTCCCATTGCAGGATTCTTGCCCGAAACCCTATACCGGTTGCCAGTGTTCGTGCCGCCAATGCTGATTCTGAACTGTTGACGGGAACTATATAGACAGTACGTAGGCGTGCGAAAAGATCTGGATCCAGATTTTCAAATTCACGATAATGGGAAACGGCCACTCCGGGAAACCCGAGCTGCTTCAGGGTGAGCAGATTTCTTTCACCTTCACAGACAAACAGCACCCCTTGCTCACAACGTTGAATATCTCTGAGGTTGAAAAGATTGTATGGCTCCCGGCTGAACTGTTCATTCCCATGCCAGAAATAATCTTCAGGGTTGTCAGGAAATTCGCATCGGGCAGAATAACAGTTACCGTCTTCCTGAAAACGGGGATAAACAATATATCGGCCATTGAACCCTATTTCCATCTCCTTCAGAGTTGAAGCTGAAATCCCGGCCCTGCAGAAAATATCGACAACTGCCGGTGAAAGCCTGTCCTGATATTTCCTGATATCATCATTGATATTCTCCACGGGATATCCCCGCAGACCAATTAAAGAAGAATCCTGTAGATCCGGATCAAACCCCGGAACTTCAGACGGAGATATTGAGGCAATTCTGGCAAACCACATGGGAAAACCGGAGGGAACACAACGATTCAGACATTGAAAATACCCGAAAAACGAACTTTCGCGATTAAGGAAAACAATGATTGTACCGCTTTTCAGTCCCCGCTTTGAACAGAAAGGACATGGACCACTGAAGATACCGTCTTCCCGATATTCTCCCTGCAGATATGAATGATAAAAACGAACGATGGCTCCGTCATCACCTTTGACCATAAAACTACTCCACGATCGCTGACTCTTTCCCAGATTGCTCGATTATTTTCTGAACATGGACAGGATTCAGTTCAGTATCAAAACGAACATGTACGGAAAAATCACTTTCCGGTCCCGGAACTTCTTTCGCAGCGAGGATATCCCCTTCAAGAACAACGTTTCCGGAAGGTTTGAGGTCGGAAGACAAGGTGACTCTTACTTTCCTACCTAAGATCAACCGTGCATTCTTCTTTTTCGAAATCCGCTGAAGATAAGAAATCCCACCGGCAGAAATATCAATGAGTTCACCCCGAACCTTAATTCCACTGCTCATCCCCCGGCTGTCAAGCAACAGGACTTCCGCAGGACCGGAAAGCGTGTAACGTTCATGATGGCGGCGATCATGTGATGATTGCCTGACCACATCAGCAGTACTTTCAAACCGGCTGCAAAAATCCCTCAATCGGGATTCAAGGCCCGGATATTCATCCTTCCAACGGGCCGTTTTTTCAAATTTGAGAACTGAAATTTCGGTTATACCCACACCAACCACAGAAATCGTCCAGACCGAAGCGTCGAAAAATGCTCCGGCGCCGATAATTTCCCCGCCCCCAGGGTCTTTAACAGGACTTTGTCCCCCTGTCATCATAATACAGTTTCACTTTTCCTGAATTAATAAAGTAGAGAGCACTCTGCAGGGTCCCCTGGTGCACTATGACTTCCTCATCTCTGATTTTCTTATGGTGTAGAGAGTGGTAAAGTTCACTGAATTCCTCTGTTGTTAGAAAATCATAAAGATCATTCCATATTTCAAGGTGCTCCTGGTCAATGGCTGTCACCTTTTCCTCGGCAATTATTTCCGCCGCCGCAATGATATCAGTTAAAGCTGTACTATCAATTTCAATAAGCCAGTCTCTCAGCTTCTCCGCCTGAGCAAATTTCTTCATTCTGGCCATGTGACGAATAAATTCAACCAGCTTTTTTCGTGCAGTTTCATTCTCACCCTGGTCAAGGAGGCTCCTGATGGTGGTTTCTTCCTGCAACCCAGTAATAATCTTCAGGCCCGGCGGAAGATCCCTTTTCCAGACTGTCTGCCTGATTGCCTTTTTTCTCAGTTGAGTTGCCTGAATATGCTTCTTTTTAAACATCTCCTGATCTTTTTCCAGGAAACGTAACACCTTTTCAGCTTCATGTTTCACCTGGCTCGAGAGTTTTCTTCCCGATCGACTTCTGAAACCATTGACAAAATTGCGGACAGATTTCAATGCAACAGAACTGGAGCAGCGCCCCAGTGTATCCAGAATCTGCAGGAGCAGGGCGTTGCGGTTTTTTTCACTGAACAATTCAAAACCATTCAGTAGTTCTGCCAGATGTCCTGCGACCTCTGCATCGCAGAATCGCCCAAGGGCCTTTACTACCTGAATCTTAATGAGTTCCGAGGAATCATCAAGCGCGGTAAGCAGTAGTTTTTTTCTCTTCTCGCCGCCAATTTTATATATGCATATCAGCGCCTCACGCTGCACCCTGAAATCTTCATGATTCAAGTAGGGCAAGACCGATTCGGCGTCCTCTTCTCCACCGGTCTCCGCCAGCAGTTTCACCAGGTTCCGTTTGCCATACCATGGCATATGTTCTTGAAGGCGCCCACGCACAATCTCCGGAACAAACCTGCTGTCATAGGTCAGAAGATCTATAATTTTAAATCGATGCTCCGCATTCTGCGACATTATCAGCGATTCTACAAGAAACTGCAGAGCTACCGGTCCCTGAAAAACCAGCCTGTAGCCGGCTTCTTTATTTTCCGGATTGAAAAAACAGGTATTGAGCAACTCGGGAAGACTGCTTCTCCTGATATTTCTATCCTGAATATTGGCCACTATTGCCCGTATTTTTGCAGGTTTCATTATTTTTTCAGTCCTCACCTCATGAAAAAAGGTGAGAATTTCATCCCCAAAACTTTCCCTGCCCTCTTTCCAGCATTGCTGCATAACCAGCTCAAGAAGAAGAACCACCCGCTCAAACGGTTCATCACCGTTATCAGTTTTTTTCACCCAGGCAAGCAGAGATCTCAACAATTGTTCTGAAAAACGACAATGGCCATCAACAAAAAGAATTTCAACAGCGGCTATAGCAGATTTCAGCAGTGTCCGGCTACCGGTGGTCCGTACTTCTTCGGCCAGAAGTTCCACAACTTTTTCGAGACGGTCTGAATCATTTCTTTCCTTTAATTCCCTGACAACCCCTGGTAATGCTTCTTGAACTTCCACACTTTTCAAAGAAGCAGCGTTTCCTGTAAGCAGCATCTCTATTCCGGCTTCCACACGCCGCTTTTTCCTGTCTTCCTCGCCTTTTTCAATTATCTCTTTTGCTTTTTCAGTGGCCAGGTATTGTCTCCCTTTTTCCGTTGCAAGAAGCTGTTCCAGTGTTTTCTGTGCCAGAGCAAAAGAAGTGTCATCTTTTTCGTCCTGCCATTTGACCACCTGGTTCCTGAAAAGAGAGACAATTCTGCCAAAAGACTCGGTTGACAGGTTTTTAAGGAGTGCCCTGTAAAAGCTTCTACCAAATCCTTCCGGATATTCCTGGTTCAACAGTACGCAGAGAGTCGGCTCCCTCAGGTTTTCAGTCAGTATTGCCGCCAGCCGGAATGCAGCATCTTCCAGAGAATCCCTGTCAAACAGATCCTGAACATCCTGAAGCAACCTGTAAAACAGTTCTGTTCTCCCGACCTCTTTTTTTTCCTTCAGTCCTTTCAGAATATGTCCTATCGCAGCAACCAGTATTTCCACCCCTCTTTCTGTATCTGCAAAACTCTCTGCCAGTCTTTTTGCAGCAGGATGTCTTTCATTGCCCAAAAGAGCGGAAAGGAGTTCGGCATCAACTTTTAATACTTTTTTCTTTGGCTGCTTCAGGTTTTTTTCGGGTTCTCCCTCCTCTTCCTTGAGCGGTTCCGGAAAATAACTGACAAGACCGAGGCTGGTAATATATTCAATACCACTACCAGCCTGTCTGATTTTATCCTTTCCAGCATTAAAAACTGAAAGGATCTGGCTGAAGGCAAACCGATCCATGGAAGGAGTAAGGGAAAGCCGGGAAACACCGAGAAGGGACATCTGCCTGTAAACAACAAGATTGGAAAAAGACGAGAGAACTTCATCGTCAACCGGCAATCCACAGAGAAAAGGTATCTCCTTTTCCAGCAGAATATCCAGCGTTCCAAAACTGCGAAGAAAGTCCCGGATTTTTTTATACCCGATATCAACAGCATTGGTTACCTGCGGTGCTGTAGGAGGATAGAGGCGGCCTGTCACAAGGGCATTATTGAATGCCCGCAGAGCCATTACACCGTTTTCCTGCAGTTCTTTCTGTTTCATTCTTTTTTCCCGTTAGACTGTCTTGACGGCAACCCTTCAAAATACCGCAAGAAGCTCACATTCTCAGCATTAAATCAATACTCGCGCCTGAATCCTGCAATAAGCAGGTTTACCGGAGAGGCTCAGCGGGCACCCACCCGAAAAAGAACAGTTTTTATTGTTTTGAATATTACGAGCAAATCAAGGGCAATTGACATATTTTTCATATAATACAGATCATATTCAAGTTTTTTCAACGCATCTTCTTCAGACGCACCGTAGGGATAACAAACCTGTGCCCATCCTGTTACACCTGGCTTTAATTCATGACGAATAGCGTAAAAAGGAATAACTTCCTTCAACCTGTCAACAAACACCTGCCTTTCCGGTCGCGGACCAACAAGGCTCATTTCTCCCCGTAGAACATTGAAAAGCTGGGGCAACTCATCTATACGCAATTTCCGTATGACTTTCCCAACCCTGGTCACCCTGTCATCATTCTCTTGAGCCCATACAGCTCCATTTTTCTCAGCATCAACGCCCATTGACCGAAACTTGATTACATTGAACTCCTTATTCTTAAATCCAACCCGTTTCTGCAAATAAAAAACAGGACCTGGAGATTCAAATTTGATGAGAAGAGCAGTTAGTATTAAAATCGGCAAACTGCAGAATAACAGAGTGAGAGACAGGGAAATATCTATCATTCGCTTCACCTGATACTTCCATCTGCTGACACTGAACCCGTCAGAAAAGATGATCCAGCTCGGGGCCAGTTTTTCCACCAGTATCTTCCCCGTAACACGTTCATAAAATGTAACACCATTTTCAATTGGAATACCGTGTATTTTATAATCAAGCAATGTGTTAATCGGCATAACCCCTCTTCGATCATCCAGAGCGATAATAACCCGCTCGATTTCATGATCATCTTCCAGTTCTTCCACAGGTGAGAGTTCCCGGGAAACAGAAGCCAGGTTTGGGTTAAATTCCGGTTCCGACTCACCTATAAATCTTATTATTTTATATATGGAATCATGGACGCCTTCAATTTCCCTTGCAATATCTGAAGCAAACTCCCCTGTACCGACAATGATAACACCCTGAACAAACAATCTCTTCCTCAAGATGAGATAATAGGCGCCACGCCATATTGAAACAGACAGGCAGATAACTACATAAGCGGCCCAGAATACTCGTCCGGATAACATCATAAAAGGAATTGTATAGTAAACTGTCCCCAGAATAATGCATCCCACCCCAAATGCCTGGGTCATCCGTGTGATGGTATGGGTCAATGTCAGGTCACTGGCAAGATCATACAGATCAAAAAAATAAAGACAGAGCTGAAAAATCATCGTTACCAGAAAAGCCTGGAGTAGAATTATCCCTAAATCGAGATAAAAAAGGCCACTGCTGGTAAAAAACCAATCTGTAATCAACAAAGAGAGAAGAATCAACAGACCCTCGCCAAGAAAAAATACTATCGTCCTTAGAGGGTAATATTTATTAAAAATTATCGGCATCTCTTCTCACCATACTCTGAATTATCCCTGATATCGAAAACGACTATATAATTTTTTAAAACCGCATCAACTGGAGATATCAATGATTTTTAACTACAGGCCAGCCTGATGAAATTGCCGCATCTTCGACAAACTTGCCAATTGCAGGATTTAGGTTGAAAGCTATACGTGGTCACAGGTGTTACGCATACCTATTACCTTGTTCTGGAGAAGCATGTTCACCAACTCGCTCAACGGCAGCCCCACAACATTTGTATATGATCCTTCAATGCTTTCCACCAGAAAAGCCCCTCTGCCCTGAATACCATATGCGCCCGCTTTATCCAAACTCTCACCACTTGAAATGTATGCCCGGGCCACAGATTCGTCAAAATCTGAAAAAACGACCTTTGTCTCCACGACAGTACATGAAGAGATCCTTTTATCCGCATGCATAAGACATATTCCCGTTCGTACGGTATGGGCTCTGCCGGCCAGAGATATTAGCATAGTAAAAGCTTCCGCCTTGTCAAACGGTTTACCGAGAATATTTTGATCAAGACAAACCACAGTATCACCTGAAATTATCCAGGAATCTCCGTGTTGCAGCGCTGCAGCCTCACCTTTTTCCGTTGCCATTCTCAGAACAAAATTCCCGGGGCTTTCATCCGGCAAGGGTGTTTCATTAATTGTCACGGGATAGAGGGAAAAAGTCAGCCCCAGGTCCTCCAGATACTTTTTCCGCCTGGGAGAACCGGAAGCCAGCACAATTGACTCATTGGTATAAAACATCATCTTTAATTTTGATGATCTCGTAAAAAGTCGTTCAACGTTCTCAGATGGACTCTGGAAAAACTTCGATATACAAGGCGTGGCGGTGTCGTGTAAGCGCAGGCGTACATATAGTACGTCGAGCATTACACGATCACCCCACAACGCAGTAGATCGGAGTTTTTACGAGTCCATCAATTTTAATCCTGAACTCCGTACCAAACTCAAACCTGACGCCTCTGAGCTTGGAGGTAACTGATCACAGGGTTTGTAACTCTGTGTTTTCATCCACATTGAAAATAATGGAATTCCTGCTTTCATTGAATAATTACAATTCCAATATGATACAAGAAAAACCAATATATTCCTTATATCAAAAATTATACAGAAAAAACAGGAAAGGTATTCGGGTTCATAGTGCCAAGGAGGCTTTTACCCGGCATGGCATGTTCATCCCGGTAAAGCGGTATGAATAGTCTTCCAGTAGAGGATAAATCCGAATAATTTATGCAGGTCAGTGTTTTCCCATCAATCTCTTTCCCATCCCCAAAAAAAATCTGAAAGGATTGAATCGAATACCATTCAACGTGGCTGGTGCCTGAAAACCTGAACCCCGAAAATCGACAGGACTTAATAGAGGAAAGGTGAGTTTATCCGATTGTATCCCCTCAAGTCCCCTTTCGGCCGCAACCCGCCAAAGGGGGCTTTTTTTCTTTTCCAGTTCAAGAAGCTCCAGCAGGGCAGTGTCAAGGGCCACCGGATTAAGGGAACCACCGATACAATGAAGAGGCAAGGCTTCACCGTCCAGAGGGCCGGAACGGTGCATGACTGTAATACCGTCAATACAATGAATGGAAGGGGGCAGGAAATTGAGAAGATCAAGAATAATCTCTGCAAAACCATCATGGGTAGAGCCATGAAGCATATGGAGAATCGCTTTATTTGCTCCTTTGACAATTCCGAAAATATTCTTCACTGCAAGAGTGACATACAACTGGTTGTGAGCTTTTATTTTGGGAAGATTGATCAGCCAGTCACATTCGATAACAGGTGCCGCTATGTTGACACGAATGTTTCCTGATACAATTTTCTGAACGGAGGAAGAAAAATCAACCAGCTGCACATCAAGATCCGCAATTTCCTCCGCAATACCCATCTGTCTGCAGACTGTGCTGCTACTGCCAAATGCAGGTGAATCACCGATGGCAACCTGTGCACCCTGCTCATGAAACCAGAGAGCCACAGCAGCGACAAACGTCCTGTGCGTACAGGAGAATTCAGGGCCCTTTCCACTTATCAGATTAGGTTTCAGCAAAACTTTTTTATTGTAGAAACAAGGTGTTACTCCCAGGCTTGTAATAACAGCATCTATTATTTCAACTATTTTGATCCTGTTATACTGAGAACAACGTTGCAACACCACAACAGGTTTACAATGATCCATAATTATTTCCCTGTACGACATTGGCATCTGAACGCGTTTAAAAACGAATCATCCCTGTCCCGGAAACAAAAAAGGTTATAACGAGAAAAACCGGAGCCACAACAACGTGGTCCGGTTTTCCAGGAGAAAAGAGAGAAGAGATAAAGCATAATTATTTATGCAAAGAGCATACCATCTTCTTTAAAAATAATTACATGTTTAAATTCAACAAGGTACATCGTTTCAGGACAATAAATATAAACTGAAATAGTACAAAAATACAAGTTTTTGAACTAACAGCATACAATTATTCAAGTTATTTCACTCTTACCAGAAAAACAACAGGATAAGAGTCTAATTTTTTTAACCGCACCTAAAATATAACAGACTGACCAGGAAAACATCCATGCCATTTCTGAATTCGCAAACAGCGATCGATCAGAATTATTTTGCAAAAACAATCGTCCGGGTACGAATGACATCTTTATTTCCATTCAGTTCCTTTACAATGTCACCGGGAATTTCAGATTCAACATCAATAATATTATAACCCACAGTACCATTGGACTGGTTTAGATAACTTGCTATATTAAGCGAATATTTCCCGAAAATATTGGAAATCAGAGCAATCATCCCCGGTACATCCCTGTTGATTACTATCAACCGTGAATGAACATCATCTGTCGGAGTTGATTCAATTGTCGGGAAATTAACACTGTGGACCACATTACCATATTTCAGGTACGTTGAGAGTTCCTTGACTGCCATCGTCGCACAGTTTCCTTCAGACTCTGACGTGGATGCTCCCAGATGGGGTGTCATCAGAATCCTGGGATGGCCGATAATTGCCGGTGTCGGAAAATCACAAAGATATGCCTCAAGAATGCCGCTGTCCAGTGCTTCAAGAATGGCACTCTCGTCCACGATCGGTCCCCTCGCATAGTTAATGAGAACCGCACCTCTTTTCAATCTGGACAGAAATTCACTGTTAACAAAATTCCTTGTCCTGTCATTCAAAGGAAGATGAAGACTCACCACGTCAGCATTTTCCACTGCTGCTGTGAGTGATCTGCAGAGACGCACTTCCGGGGAAAGCAAATGGATGTTTGCCAGGGCCGGAGCCGGATCAAAACCGTTGACCACCATATGACGATGGACACCACCGTTGGCCAACCTTACACCAATCTGGCCAAGCCCGACAACTCCCAGTGTTTTTCCTGCAATCTCCACCCCCCTGAAAGCGGCTTTGCGGGCCTCCACCTCAGCATTGACCTTATCGGGATCCATTGCCGCCAGTGATTTACAAAATTCAATACCCTTGAAAATATTTCTTTTCCAGACACCTATCATCGGGAATACCAGATCAACAACAGCATTGGCATTGGCTCCGGGTGTATTGAAAACACATATGCCTTTTTCGGTAGCTCTTTCCACGTTGATATTATTTGTTCCAGCCCCCGCCCGAGCAACTGCCAGGAGTGTAGGATAATCATCCACATTCAACGGAGAACTCCGGATTACAATACCATCCGGTGACTGTTCATCTTCCGAAACATGAAAATTATCGGTGAACAGCTGAAGTCCTTCTTCCGCAATAGCGTTTATTTTCCTTATCTTAAAATGTGACATTTGATTCTTTCCTTCAATAGATATGTCAAACCATTTAAGGTTTCACGGATTCAGGTTCAATATTTTATTCAACCTGTAGAGGCTTTTTTCACGTTCTGGCAGTATGCAGATGCAACCCGATTTACCTTCTCCAGGATACCCAAGTTCTTTAAGACTCTCCTCGCTCACGGGAAGGAAATAACTTTTCTTGAAGAAATAGTTCCGGCTTCCCTTTGTATACACCCCCTCCATCTCATCAGGAAGGTTTTTATATAACTTCCCTTTTATTTCCCGTGGCTGTTCCCTCTTTTGGCTGATTTCAAGACAGTCCGGCAAAAACCTGTGTCCACATCTGAGCCAGTCCAAGCGGAGCAGGTCACGAATCAGATCCCTGTCCCGCCTGCGGGCAATCACACTCTCTATGATCCCCACCATCAATTCATGGGTTGGTGCAAGCTGAAAAAAGCCAATTTCAAGGCAACGGGTCAGAACTTCAGAGAAAAAGGTGAAAATATCCTCCTCATATTTTCTCAGGTAATGCCAGAGGGAAACAAAATAGCGGTTGTTCATGAATTTTTCAACACATTCCGAAAACCAGTACAGTTCACGCAGACAATCATGGTCCATCCAGCTATTTGCCAAAACTGAATAGGGAGGTTCACTGGTCCAGAGATAGCCATAAGCATCCCGTGACCTGAAAATAGGTGTATCCGGCAAAATTTTTAATAGTCCCATCTGAATATAATGGGCACCCATGGCAAAAACATCCCTGAAAGAGGCTGAAAAAGTATCCCGCGTTTCATAGGGAAGACCTAGAATCAGATCCACATGGAGGTGAATATTTTCAAGCGCCGCCAACCTGGAAACTATCTCGTGTACCTTGGCGTGGTCAATTTTGCGATTAACTGCGGCGAGAGTGGGTTCATGGGTAGACTGGATACCGATTTCAAACTGAAAACAACCACACTCAAGAGTTCCCAGGAAATCAAACATCTCTTCGGTAAAACGATCCGGAGCCATCTCGAAATGAAAAAGGCAATCACTCTGCTGTGCCATGAGAAATTCCCATATTTCAAGGGCTCTTTCCGGGACATCATTGTATGTTCTATCAATAAACCGTATACATTTAGGATGATGCTTGAGAATAGCCTGTAACTCCCTTTTCACTTTGCCCAGGGGTTTATGACGCAATCCTCTTTCAGCCGAAGAGAGACAATAAGTACAGGAAAATGGGCATCCCCTCGAACTCTCATAATAGACATGTCTGTTCTTCAAGTGTGAAGAAAAATCTTCATCCCTGTATGGAGAGGAAAAATCTATCGCTTTTTTGAGGGAAAAAGAAGTCCCGTAGCAATCTCCCGGGGAACCTGAAAGCAGATCCCTGAAAAATTGGTCTTCCACCGCTTCAATTTCCCCAAGAACAATTGTACAGTTGTTTCCAGACAGTTTATCACCAAGCACTGCTGCCTGCGGCCCCCGATAACAATGGAACAATCGGGCAGTGAATGATTCAAATCAATGACCAGCCTTTCGATAAGAGTGGAATTCCAGATCACTGCGGAAAAAAAGATATAGCGGGGATTGTCTACTGTCAGCCGGAGAAGCATCTCATAGTAGTTGTCATTAATGGTAAACTGCAGGATCTGGCTCGAGAAGTCAGGACACTTCTGTTCCAGTACATTGCGGACATAAAAAAGGGCCAGACAGGAATGGGTGAAACGTCCGTTTATTCCTGCTATTTTAATCAGATCCTGCGACATATTTCCCATTACCCCTTGTTTTCGACCTCTATTTCCATATCTGAAAATGTTTCTTCGCGATTATAAATTTCGTTGCCTGTTGCGGACAGACCTTCAACCTCCTGGCATGTCCCTGTTACGGAATAAATCCACAACCAGCTATCGCCGGACAAAAAACACAAATTTACACGCGATACTGTTTACCAATATCGATTCAGGTACTACAGTATTGGGGAAATTTGATCAATAACTAATCGAATATTCATGCTCCACAGTGGAAACACCTGTGTACGTCAAAAGGAATAATTCAGATGAAAACACTCTTTGCAGTCACTCTCAATACACTGCTGCCGATCTTTCTGCTCTCCATCCCCACCTTCACAATGGCAACACAACCTGAGACAGCAACTCCGGAATACACCCTGTCGCTCTCTTTTGATCTGGAAAAACATGAAGTAACGGGAACAGCCAGAATCATCCTTGCAACAGGTAAACCATATACCCTTTATCTTGACGGAATAACCGTCACCGGCAGCATCCTCAAAGACGAAAAAGGACATGAGCGAGAACTGGTTTTCCGTGAAAAAACCGTTGTAATCCCTGCAGACGATATCAGGCGAACTATTTATATATCATACAGTAAAATAGTAGCCGGCAGCCATGAAAACAGGATCGAAACAGATGGAATAACCCTTGTCAGGAACTGGCACCCTACCCTGGACAGGCCAATGCTGTTTTCACTGAACGCTACACTTCCCTCCGGATTCACACCGGTCTGTGAGTCGGAAACCTTTCCGCTGGAGACAAGAGGCAGCACCGTCCATGCTGATTTTTCACATCCCCTCTACGCACTCCATTTCACCGCCGGACCGTATACCCATGAGAAATACAGGGTAAGAGACGGTCTCTTTGTCCACACCCTTTTCTTTCCAGAGGACAGACAGCTTATTGACAGTTACCTGAAAAAAGCCGCATCCTATCTGAAACGATACGAAAAGGAAATCGGGCCTTTTCCTTATAACCAGTACGTCATTGTTGCCAACCGTTTCCCCACAGGTTTCGGTTTTCCCGGCTTTACCCTTATTGGCCAGGCAGTGCTCCGACTTCCCTTTATAAAAGACACCTCTCTCGGCCATGAGATTCTCCACTCCTGGTTTGGAAACAGTGTGGAAGTAAACTACCGGGAAGGAAACTGGTGCGAAGGACTCACAGCTTACCTGTCTGACCACGCATTCAGAGCAGAAAAAGGTGAGGGTGCTCTGGACAGAAAGGAAATTATCACCAATTACCTCAGCTATGTAAACCATAACAATGCAATTCCTCTTGGCCGGTTCATTTCCGGAAACCATGACCAGAGCAGTGAAAAAGCCATGCGGGCTGTAGGGTATGGCCGTGGTGCCATGCTGTTTCATGAACTGCGGAAAAAAACAGGTGACGATATCTTTTTTCGGGCAATTCAATTATTCCATAAAAAAAACAGATGGAGGGAAGCATCATGGTCAGACATTCAGAACGCTTTTGAAACCAGTTCCGGTATCAAACTGAACACATTTTTTCGGGAAAGGCTTCAACGATCTGAGATTCCGTCTCTTTCTGTTGAAAACAGCCATATCGTGTATAAAAACGGTGCTCCGATCCTGACCTTTACCCTTGTTCAGCACACCGAAAAACCATTCTCAATCCTCGTTCCCATCAATATCAGGAATACTGCCGGGACAGATGTTTTCAAAACTTTTATTGACCAAAAAGAAAACCGGATTGAAATCCCACTCACCAGTCGCCCCCTGGAATTTACCATTGACCCGGAATACTCCTTCATGCGGGAACTTGACCGGGAGGAAAAATACAGTACCTGGTCCAGGTTTCTGGGGAGTGAAAAAAAACTGGTGGTCCTGGCTTCAGAGCAAAAACGAATCATCTACGCCCCCCTCCTGTCGTTGATGGATGGGCCAGGCATCGAGGTAAAACTGTCCTCTGAAGTGACCAACGAGGAACTGGCGAAAAACAACCTTCTTTTCCTCGGTACAGACCAGAAAGCTGCACGTTCACTTTTCGGCCCTCCTCCAGATCGTTTTAAAGATGATTTCACCCTTGATGCCAGATTCAACCCTCTTAATCAACATCTTGTTGCTGTCCTGCTTTCCTCCCCTTCCAGGGAAACAACTCTCAAGACAGCCAGGCGCCTGACCCATTACAGCAAATACTCCTTTCTTCGTTTTCATAACGGAAAAACAGTAGACAAACGTATTAATTCCAGCCAGATGGGCATCAGAACTGTACTGGAATCCCTGCCCGAAGGGGGCAGGACAACGACTCTCACGTCCTTTGAAAATATTATCAGACAGCTTGACAGAGCAAGGGTCATTTATATCGGGGAAACCCATACTGCCAACAGTGACCACCTCCTCCAACTCCGTGTTATCGAGGCTCTTTTTGCAAAAGATAGGAATCTTGCCATTGGTATGGAAATGTTCCCGGCGGACAACCAGCAAGCGCTGGACGATTATATTGTTAACAGGGTTCATGACGACGAGCGTACTTTCCTCAAACAATCTGAATATTTCAAGGTCTGGCGCTATGATTACCGATTTTTCCGGGATATTATTCAGTTTGCAAGAAACAACCGCCTCCATGTCCTTGGCCTGAATCTGAAAAGAAACATCGTCACGGAGGTCTTCCGAAGCGGCAATACTGACGGTCTTGACCAGACTGTTCTGGAGAAACTGCCCGAAAACAGAAATCTCGATATGCCCGGATATTATAACCGCCTGAACATGGTCCATGCTCTCCACGACCAGACCGGTACCAGAGGAAATATCAGCGGCTTTATTCAGGCCCAGGGACTGTGGGACGAGACCATGGCCGAAAATATTGCAGACTGGCTACGGAAAAACCCCAGAAAGAAACTGGTTGTTCTCGCCGGAACACAGCATACCAGGAAGGACTCAGGAATCCCGCCCAGGGTCAAAAGACGAATAAATGTACCCCAGGCATCACTGCTGAATATTTACAGTTCCGCCCCTTCCGACAACCTTGGGGAGATTGCCGACTATTTCTTTCTTTCCACCGCACCGGATTTACCTGAAAGCCCCAGGATCGGCATTGTTCTTGAGACAGTTCAAAAAGAAGGACAGTCATTTATGAAAATCACCGGGATCAGCCCCCACGGAAAAGCAGGGAAAGCTGGACTCCAGACAAATGATGTACTTCTTGAAATCAATAATTTCCCTGTCTCCGAAATGAGCGATGTACGAATTGCGATGATTGATACTCAAAATGGGGACAATATTCCTGTGAAAATAGTCAGAGATGTGGATGGAAAAAAACAGGAGCTGCTTTTTAATGTTGAACTCACAGTTCCACCCGAAGCGATGATGACTCATCCATGAAACTGAACATTCCCGATATCCCGGTTTCCCCATTGAAAAAATACCTGTACCGGGGTACAATTACTGCCTTTTCGCCAGAAACAGGCATCTTCCAACAGGGATGCATCCATAAATTATTTTGACAACAATTCTGTAAAATAAATACTGATACTCTGCAGAACACAGTCCCGTGATTAAAACACTCTCGATTCTTTATTTCAGAAAACAACATGAATCCGCAGGGTACCTTGAAAAATTGGAATTTTGGTTCAAGATCAAGGAACAGGAAAATTTAAAAACGCAACATTCTAAGAATGATGATCTCGTAAAAAGTCGTTCAACGTTCCCAGATGGACTCTGGAAAAACTTCGATATACAAGGCGTGGCGGTGTCGTGTAAGCGCAGGCGTACATATAGTACGTCGAGCATTACACGATCACTCCACAACGCAGTAGATCGGAGTTTTTACGAGTCCATCATGGTTGATTCAAAAAAAATACCTCTTTCCAAAAGGAGAAGTGATGTATAGAATTCTCGTTCCATTGACACTTGTACTTACTCTTTTACTCTTAACCCTATCTGGAGAACCAGGAATGGCTAAATCAAAACTGAAAGACGGCTTGTACGCCAAATTTGATACCAGCAAAGGTGAAATCCTCTGCGCTCTTGAATTCAAAAAAACCCCTTTGACTGTTGCAAACTTCGTGGGTCTTGCCGAAGGCACCAAGGATCTTGGCGGAGGAGCCAAAGCCAAAGGTGACAGGTTTTATGATGGACTTACCTTCCACAGGGTAATCCCCGATTTCATGATCCAGGGCGGCTGCCCCCTGGGAACCGGAACCGGCGGGCCGGGCTATACCTTTCCTGACGAAATAGATCCGAGTCTGAAGCACTCCGGCCCAGGCATCCTCTCCATGGCCAATTCCGGACCGAACACAAATGGCAGCCAGTTTTTCATTACCCATGTAGCAACTCCCTGGCTGGACGGGAAACACACCGTATTTGGCCACGTGGTTTCCGGACAGGATGTGGTCAATACAATTGAAGGTGGTGATATTATCAATTCAGTGGAAATTATCCGGGTTGGAAAAGAGGCAAAAGCTTTTCAAAGTGATCAAAAAGCTTTTGACTCCCTCCTGTCAGGACTTGAAGAGAGAAGCCGGGAAAAAGAACTGGCGGCAATGGAAGAGACGGCACGAGTGATCGACGAACGGTGGCCCGACGCTGTTACCACACCTTCGGGGTTGAAGTATGTTGTTGTAAAAGAGGGTGAAGGTGACACAACACCGAAACCCGGTCAGGTAGTGACCGTCCATTATACGGGAAAGTTGCTGGATGGCAAAAAATTCGACAGTTCTTATGATCGTGGACAGCCCATTGATTTTCCAGTGGGAAAAGGTCAGGTCATCAAGGGCTGGGAAGAAGCACTTCTCGGAATGAAAAAGGGGGAAAAACGAGTGCTGATCATCCCTTCCGATCTTGGATATGGCCCGAACGGCCGTGGACCGATTCCCCCAACGCCACCATGGTATTTGATGTTGAGCTGGTAAACATCCAGTAACCTATACCCTAAATCCTGCACTTCGGGAATAAAGAAAAAATATTTATACTGTACAAACAGATAGTTATCGTATCGCAGTAGGGGCTATACTACTCACTATCAGAGTGAGATTGTTTTTTCTTTATTCCCTTGCCCTGGGGGATTGGCAATTTTATCGAATCTGCTTCGTTATCAAGTGCTTGAAGTATGTTAATACGTCTGCGCCCTTGATGCCTCGCATCTCCGAAAACTTGCCAATTGCAGGATTTAGGTATACTATAATCCGAGCTCTCCGGCTATCTGCTGGAGAGCTTTCAGGCTCAGTTCACAGAACTCAGGCAGTGGAATTCCGGCCTTTTCACATTCCGCGATGATCTCGCGATTTGCCCCGCGGGCAAATGCTTTTTCTTTTATTCGTTTTTTTACCGATTTCGGTTTAACGGAGGCAAGTTTTTTATCCGGATAAACCAGGGCCGTGGCTACAACCAGACCGGTGATAGTCTCACCTGCCGCAAGAGCATGCTGGAAAACAGTTGTTCTCTCTTCTCCTGGATGGGCTTCCAGGTTATGCAGTCGTATTGCTTCAACTATCTCCTCGTCAACACCCTTTTTTTTCAAGATCTCAACCGTCTCTGTCGTATGGGTCAAGAGGTCCGGCTGACTCTCAGTGTCCAGATCATGGAGCAATCCGGCCAGCCCCCATTTTTCCCTGTCTTCGCCGAGCCGTTCCGCCATAGCCTGCAAAACTGCCTCCGATGCCAGGCAATGATTGATCATGTTCCGGTTTTTAATTTTGCTCTGAATGAGCGCCAAAGCCTCTTCCCTGCTGATACCGTATGTCATTTTCCATTCCCCCTCAATATTTCAATCCAACTCTTTCGCGGACCATGTCAAGAGTCACTGTTGCTTTTTCCCGCGCTTTTTCTGCGCCTTTTGCAAGAATGGAACGCAACATTTCAGGGTCACCAAGAAACTCTGCCTTTTTTCTCCGGGCTTCACCAAATTTATCATTCAACAGATCAAGCAGTTCAAGCTTCAGATAACCGTAAGCAGCCCCCCGTTAACGTACAGATCATGAATCTCCTTCATTCTCTCAGGGGTGGCAAACAAATTCATAATCTTATAGAGATTGCAGTTATCCGGATCTTTGGGATCATCCACAGGCGTGGCATCCGTTTCAATGGACATAACTCGTTTTTTCAACTGTTTACCTTCCATGAAGATAGGGATTGTATTGCCATACGATTTGGACATCTTCTGTCCGTCAAGTCCCGGTACAGTTGCCGTCTGTTCACTGATGGCAGGCTCCGGAATAACAAAGGTTTCACCGAACTCATTGTTGAATTTCTGGGCCAGGTCCCTTGCCACTTCAAGATGCTGCTTCTGATCCTTCCCCACGGGAACCTGCTCTGCCTGGTAAAGCAGAATATCGGCCGCCATCAATACAGGATAAGAAAACAGCCCGTGACTGGGAACAATCCCTTTTGCCACTTTGTCCTTATAGGAATGGCACCGCTCAATCAACCCCATTGGGGCGAGGGTTGACAGGACCCATGTCAATTCACAGACCTCCGGAACATCAGACTGGACCCAGAAAATACATTTGTCGGGATCAAGCCCAAGGGCCAGAAAATCCGCAGCCGCCTCCAGCGTTCCCCTTGCCAGGCGCTCACGGTCGTGGACAGAGGTCAAAGCGTGCAGGTCAACAAGAAAAACATAGAGCTCAGATTCCTCCATACGGGAAATCATGGTCTCCATCATGCCAAAATAATTGCCGATATGAAGCTGCCCCGAAGGCTGTATTCCGGATAAGATTTTCATAATAAGATAGCTGGTTTTTTAAAATTCATGAAAAATGTAGGTTAACCTGTAAAAGCGGAAAACAGCATACTGTAAAATCAAAAAAAAAGGGAGTGGAGAAAACAAATTTTCTCCACTCCCCGGTAAACTGAGTTGATTACCTTAGCAAAACACCTTTATTTTACTTCTTCATAATCGGCATCAACCACGTCATCATCCCCGTCATCCTTCTTCGGACCAGCTCCGGCTGCACCAGCTGCACCGGCAGCACCATCAGGAGCTTCCTGGGATGCCTGGGCATACATGAGTTCCGCAAGTTTATGAGAAGCCGTGGTCAGAGCTTCGATTGCCGCCTTGATGGCTGCCGTATCATCACCCTGCATAACTGATTTCACATTTTCCACTTCCTTCTCCACGTTTTTCCTGGTTTCCTCATCCACCTTATCGCCAAGATCCTTCAAGCTCTTTTCAGTGGCATGAACCAGGGCATCGGCAGAGTTTCGAGCCTCAACAAGCTCCTTACGCTTCTTATCCTCTTCCGCATGGAGCTCTGCGTCCTTGGTCATTTTTTCTATCTCTTCATCCGTCAGACCGGAAGAAGCGGTGATTTTGATGGACTGTTCCCTGCCGGTTCCCATATCTTTCGCAGACACGCTGAGAATACCGTTGGCATCAAGATCAAAAGTCACCTCGATCTGCGGTACTCCTCTCGGTGCAGGCGGGATATCAGTCAGCTCAAAACGACCGATCGTCTTGTTATCCTGGGCCATCTCCCGTTCCCCCTGGAGAACATGGATAGAGACAGCCGGCTGATTGTCTGCCGCGGTGGAGAAAATCTGACTCTTCTTTGTTGGTACAGTCGTATTTTTCTCAATCAGTTTAGTTGTTACCCCGCCCAGGGTTTCAATCCCCAGTGAAAGAGGCGTAACATCCAGGAGCAGGACATCTTTTACATCACCTTGGAGAACTCCACCCTGGATAGCTGCGCCAATGGCCACAACTTCATCCGGATTCACACCCTTATGGGGTTCCTTGCCAAAGATCTCCTTGACCATCTCCTGAACCTTCGGCATACGGGTCATACCACCGACAAGGATAACTTCATCAATATCGGAAGCAGTAAGACCGGCATCCTTCAACGCGGTCATACAGGGTCCTTTGGTCCGCGCAATAAGATCCTCCACCAGGCTCTCCAATTTTGCCCGGCTCAACTTCAGATTAAGATGCTTAGGCCCGGATGCATCTGCTGTAATAAAGGGCAGATTGATGTCAGTTTCCTTGGTGGTGGACAGTTCCATTTTGGCCTTTTCCGCCTCTTCCTTCAGACGCTGAAGGGCCATCTTGTCAGCCTTGAGATCAATCCCCTGCTCACGCTTGAATTCGTCCGCCAACCAGTTGACGATCCTCATGTCAAAGTCTTCACCACCGAGGAAAGTATCGCCGTTGGTGGATTTCACCTCAAACACACCGTCACCGATTTCGAGGATGGAAACATCAAAAGTACCTCCACCAAGATCGAATACAGCGATTTTTTCCTCACCTTTCTTGTCAAGACCATAGGCCAGTGAAGCCGCTGTAGGCTCGTTGATAATTCTCTGTACATTCAAGCCTGCAATCTTACCGGCATCTTTTGTCGCCTGGCGCTGCGAATCATTAAAATAGGCAGGAACGGTAACCACCGCATCGGTCACCTCTTCGCCAAGGTACTCCTCGGCGGTCTGCTTCATTTTTGCCAGGATCATGGCGGAAATTTCCGCAGGCCGGTAAATCTTTCCCTCGACCTCAACAGATACACTGCCGTTAGTTCCTTCAACTATCTTAAACGGGCTGACCTCTATGGACTTCCTCACCTCTGCATCGGTAAATTTCCGTCCGATCAACCGCTTGATTGCATATAACGTACGCAGTGGATTGGTTACAGCCTGACGCTTGGCAACCTGGCCCACAAGGCGTTCGTCATTATCGGCGAATGCAACAACCGATGGAGTTGTTCTGTTGCCTTCCACATTGGCAATCACCTTCGGGTCTCCACCTTCCATAATTGCAACACAGGAATTTGTGGTACCCAGGTCAATTCCGATAATTTTACCCATCTTTTCTCTCCTTAAATCATTCCGGGCGGTTTTCTGTCCGCCCTTGACTCCTCAAAAATTATTAATTGCTCTATCCATGATAGTGGCAACCTCTTCTAAAGTGTTCATCTTCCCTTGTTTGTCAAGGGATTGGATATTCTTTTTCGTGATGATACACCCTATGAATCGGCTTTCTTTTCTCCAGAGGAAACTATTACCTTAGCCGCCCGCAACAGACGATCTTTGTAGTAGTATCCCTTTTCAAATTCACTGACCACATGGTTGGCCGGAACCGTGTCACTGGCCTCCATGGTCAAGGCATCCTGATGCTTGGGGTCAAAAGGTTCACCCACACTGTCAATTGGTTTCACTTCAAATTTTTCCAGGGTCGCCACCAGACTCTTGAGTGTAAGCTTCACTCCTTCCACAAGGGCTTCCAGCCGCTGTTCGGGACTGTTTCCTTCGATACTGCTCTGTTCAATGGCTCTCTCCAGGTTATCAACTACCGGAAGCATCTCCCTGAAAATCTGCTCTCCGGCATATTTCAGGCTGGAGGCACGTTCCCGCTCCATCCGTTTCTTGAAATTCTCATTTTCAGCGGCAGCACGCAACATCCTGTCTCGAAGTTCTTCAATCTCCTTGAGGGCATCAGCAAGTTCTTTTTCCGGATCCCGACCATTCTCCTCTTCAGGATGAGTTGCTTTTTCGCCAGCCTCCTGTTCCCTCTCAGGTGGTGACAGGTCCTCATCTGTGACCTCAACCCTTCCTCGGAGTGTATCGTTTTTCTCTTTACTCACCTCTTCCTCCTCTCTGAACAAAACTTGTCTCCAATTCCCGGAAATATCACTGTCAACAACATTTTCCGGGCTATCCCGCATTTAACCTGTGCCAACAATAAGTAGAGGTATTTTTCTTGTCAAGAGAGGGAAAATCAAAAAGAAATGTTTCAAAAAAACTTAATGGGAAATGATAAAACAATATGCAAAATCAGTATATTATAAAGAAGAACTATTCCTGCCACCATTTTTTGGGGAAGGGGGAGGCAGGAATAGTGTGAATAAACAGACAGGAAGCAATCAACTGTGGAGATACCGTTCTATGGCATCAGCAATGGTATGGAAAATATTTTCAAACTCTTTTTCACTTGTTTCCAGAAGAGTGATCCTGAATCCGTTAATAGCTGTAGCAAAGGAGGTCAGAGGAACAACACAGACTCCGGTTGACCCGAGCAGATAATAGACAAACCGTTTATCAAGGGCAGTATTCGCCGGGCTCACCAGGTTTTCTATCATTTCCCTGACTTCGTCATTTTCAATGGGCAGGGTCTGGGAATCGGTCAACACTCCGTCTTCAAAACAAACACTCATATAAAAAGCGCCGTTGGTCCTGTTCACCAACACCCCTTTGACATCTTTGAGACAATCGTAAGCAATATTAGAAAATTTTTCATACCGTGCCACTCGAAGCCGCAGATACTCAGGATAATCAGGATGGGTTACAACCTGGGGATAAACTGTCTGCGGCAGGGTCGTTGAACAGACTTCGACCATTTTGGCATTGAGAATTGAATCAATGTATTTGCTAAAAATCGGGTCTTTCTCCCTGTTATACACTTCAATCCAGCCACACCGCGCTCCCGGCCACGGCATCTCCTTGGAAATGCCGCGCATGGCGATTGCCGGGACATCTCCGATTACTTCCGCCAATGTTGCCGTTGTGGTACCGTTATAATAAATATGCTGATACACCTCATCACAGATTAGAAACAGATCGTACCTGCGGGCTATCTCCACAATGGCCTCCATGACTTCCCGTGGATATACGGCCCCGGTGGGATTATCCGGATTAATGATGAGAATTCCTGCAACGGCAGGATTATAGGTTACATGTTTTTCAATGTCGTTCAGGTCCGGATACCAGTGGTTGTTGGGGTCAAGAACATAGGTGACCGGGCTGGTCCCGGCATGTGCTGCTTCAGCGGAAGAATGTGTACTGTAACTGGGAGTCGGTACGAGAACTCTGGCTGTACGCTTCAAAAATCCGAAAATTTTTGATATCGCATCTCCAAGCCCGTTAAAAAAAATGATATCTTCGGCATCAATCTTCACCGTTCCCAGTTTATTGGTCTGTTCCGCTATAAATTCACGGGTGGCCAGAACTCCCTTGGTAGGCGAATAACCGTATGTACAATCCTGGCGAACCGCTTCCACCACGATTTCCTTCATCCATCCAGGAACCTCTTCACCCTTTGCGATGGGATCACCGATATTTTCCCAGTTCGTTTTCAGACCAAGTTTTTGTAATTTTTCCCCGACGTTGACTATATTTCGTATTTCATATGTCAACTCTCCGGCACCAATATGAACTATATCCATTCTCATCCAGTTTTACTCCTTCTCCGAGTCCACCTTATTTCCTATCCTGCAGTATTTCACGTTTACTCTGACTTTCAAATGTAAATCGGATTTTTACGTTGTGAGTTCAGAGCCTTACCATAGCAGGATAATCAAGTCAACCGAAGGACTTCAAGAATCATGTTCCAGTCATGATTCATCATATTTATCAAGTTTATTTTTCAACGTTTTTCTTGTGATACCAAGAAGTTTTGCTGCCCGACTTTTGTTTCCACCGGTTTCCTTCAAGGTTTTTAAAATCAACTGTTTTTCCGCTTCAAAAATGGAAACAGGTGCTCTGTTCCCGTCCGGCTCATGTTGCTGCACATGTTTCTGCACGGTCAACGGGAGACTCTTTTCAGTCAACCTGGTTCCACGCATGAGAATAATTCCACGCTCAATGGCATTTTCCAGTTCCCTGACATTGCCCGGCCATGGATAACTGACGAGCATATTCATGCATTCTTCTGTTATTCCATCAAGAATCCTTCTATTTTTTTTGGCAAATTTCCGGGCAAAGTACTCAACCAGTTCCCGGATATCATCTCCCCGTTCCTGCAGGGGGGAACAACGATCATAACCACATTCAACCTGTAAAAGAGATCTTCTCTGAACCTGCCCTGGCGTACTTCCTCTTCAAGATCTCTATTGGTGGCAGCGATAATGCGCACATCAACCCTGATTGTCTCCTCTCCGCCCACACGTTGCAACTCCTGCTCCTGGAGAACCCGCAGCAGTTTGACCTGCATGGCCTGGGATGTCTCTCCGATCTCATCCAGAAAAAGTGTTCCCCCATCCGCCTGAACAAATTTTCCTTCCCGCCTCTTTTCAGCCCCGGTAAAGGCGCCCTTTTCATGACCGAACAGCTCGGAATCAAGCAGGTTTTCAGCGAGAGCTGCACAGTTGACTTTCACAAACGGTCGTCCTTTTCTTTCACTGTTTTCGTGAAGGGCTTCGGCTACAAGCTCTTTACCCGTCCCCGATTCCCCTGAAATCAGAACTGTAGCTTCCGTGGGAGCCACATAAGAAATCATTTCAAGCAACTCCCGTATGGGTGGAGAAGACCCGATAATCCGTGTCTGCAGATCCCTTTGCCCTCCATCTTCCTTTTCTATTTCTTTCTGCACTGTTACCTGGTGATGATCTGCAGCGCGCTCAAGGGCCAGACGCAGCCGGTCAAAATCAAGGGGCTTGGTCAAATAATCGTGGGCCCCCTGCTGGATGGTTTCAACGGCACTCTCAACTGAGGAATAAGCTGTCATAATGATGACGGGCAGGGAAGGTTCTTTTTTCTGAATGATGGAAAAAGCCTCAAGTCCATCCATTTTTGCCATACGAATATCCATCAGTACCGCATCATAAGAATGCTCCACAACTGCCTGAACTGCCGTTGTACCGTCATCCGCCTCAACAGTCTGATACCCCCATTCAGCCAACATGGAGCACAGCATAAACCTGTGAACCTGATCATCATCCACCACCAGAACCCGCAATTGTTTTTTTCCAGTAGCCGCTTTTCCTGTTTCTTTTTTCATCAGTCAAACACCCGGTGATTGCAGGAGCTACCCATAAATCTTTTTCAGCAGCCAAGCCATGTTTTCACCCAGGGTTTTCATCGTGCCAAGACCTTCTTCGTCTCCTGACACTTCACCTTTCTGGCGGCCATGGCCAATATTCCAGTAGGAAGAACCGACAATGATCATCTCACCGATCTGAAAAAAATGATTTATGGAATCAAAGGCATGAATGGCTCCGGCTCTTCTCGCAGCAACCACAGCCGCCCCGAGTTTACGTCGAAACATATTATCATTGGCACGGGCAACCATTCCTGATCGATCAATCAACGCCTTCATCTCCGAGGAGATATCAGCAAAATAGGTGGGTGATCCAAGAAGAATGCCATCTGCCTCCAGCATTTTTTCAATACAGTCATTAACCACATCATCATTGAACACGCATTTCCTGTTTTTCTCTTTAAAGCAGCCCATACAAGCCTTGCATCCCGGAACGTTTTTCCGCGCGAGCTCCACAAGCTCGGTATCAAAACCTGCCTCTGCAAGAGGCTCCAGTGCTGTTTTCAGCAACAGAGCCGTATTGCCTTCTTTTCTAGCACTGCCACAAAAAGCTACAATTTTCATTGTTCTCTCCTGTAAATCAATTGAGTGAAGTGTAAGTGATCTGGATGAAAACACAGAGTTACAAATCCTGTGACCAGTTACAGTGAAGTTCTATCAAAACCAGCCGACAAAACTGCAACATCTCAAACATGTTGAGTTTCATGTGTAATCAGAATACAATTCTACACACAAATACAATTTTTTTCTGATTACTCATAAAACTCACCTGAAGATGTGACTCTTTTATCAGGCTGGTGGTTTGTGTGTAATCAGTCTTTTAACTGAAAATTGTTTTGCCGCAGTCGAATTTTCAGTTTCTTTTTGTTCCCAAAGGGCAAAACTGATGAACCATTTGATCCGGCCATGCCGGTTTATCTGAATATGTGGACAAACAGTGAAATTTACAACCTAAATCCTGCACTTCGGGAACAAAGAAAAAATATTTATAATGTATAAACAGATAGTTATAATATTACAGTAGGGGCTGTTCTACTCACTATCAGAGTGAGATTGTTTTTTCTTTATTCCCTTGCCCTGGGGGATTGGCAATTTTATCGAATCTGCTTCGTTATCAAGTGCTTGAAGTATGTTAATACGTCTGCGCCCTTGATGCCTCGCATCTCCGAAAAACTTGCCAATTGCAGGATTTAGGTACAAGAACAAAAATCCGGAAATAGAACAGGAAATGATTTCAATCTCGATTATAACAGTCGGCGGTACTATAGATAAGATCTATTTTGATGCCAAGAGTGAATATGAAGTAGGCCCGCCAAATGCGGAGAAAGTTTTGAGCGAACTCAATCTTTCCATTCATTATACGGTTACATCTCTTCTCAGAAAAGACAGCCTTGATATGACGGATGAGGACAGAAAACTTCTCTACACTACAGTGGCCGGGGACCCTGCAACAAAAATTCTTGTCACTCATGGAACGGACACTATGGTGGAAACAGCCAGATACCTTGCAGCCATAAGGGATAAAACCATTGTCCTGACCGGAGCCCTTGAACCGGCCCTGTTCAAAACCAGTGACGCAACATTTAATATCGGATGCGCCATAGGTGCATTACAGGTGCTGCAGAACGGATCTTACATCGTCATGAACGGCCGGGTCTTTCCCGCTGACAACGTCAGAAAAAATCTGGACGTAAACAGATTTGAACCACTCACCCCAAAATCGGAAGCCGGTTGACGGGACACTGGTGCCCCACCAGTCCGGCCATGCCAATCATTTTTCCAATATTCACAGATTCAGGTTTATTCAAGCTCGTGCATCAAAGCGGCCAGTAACGGCTTTTCCCAGTCCTTCTGGGAAGCCACTTCGGAAGTGTTTTTCATCGTATCCATGCGAACGACGACACTGTTACCCCGATCCGTAAACCAGATACCCACCAGTTCACCATCACTGTCCTCCACCGTCTCACCAGGCTTGAGATGGATGGCTTCGATATATTCAGGACTTTCCTTTCTGATTCCAAAACCGGCCTTAGCCAATACGCTTCTCACTGCCGTCTGGGTCTCGTCCAGGGTTCTCTGAAACGCTGTTCCTGTACCCGGCGGCGGCTCAACCGGCACCTTATCCGCACAACCCGCCAGAAAAAATATGATACTGAAAAAAGATACCACTGTTAATAGTCGCAGTAAACCTGTCATCTCTCCCTCCTGAAAAATATAGATGGTAAACAGTTTCCTCATTCTTTACCTGAATAGCAAAAAGTATTGTAACACAGGTATCGGCAGGAAATCAAACGTAAGCGATCACTGCCACCTCAGCTCTTTCCCGGCCACTGACTACCTTTGAAAAATATAGATCAGATCGGCACCGGTCGATTCCGGTGACGTCCTCGTTTCTATGGAAAACCCGTGTTTGAGATCATATCGTACGCGAAACACACCGGACTGGTTGAACATATTGATATCATACCCGAGATAGAGATCTTTTGACAACCGTTTCCCGACGACCAGGGAAACATCTTCTTTGGCCCTGCTTCCCTCAAGATGCAGGTCATCAACTGAAAGGATATCGGTCAGATTGTTTATAATTGTATTTCCACCTTTCAGGCCGAGGGCAACCGCTGCGGCACCAAGCAGATTGCCCTCTTCTTTGGAAGAACTGTCCAGGGAGTGCCCGACAATCAACTGAGACAGGATTTCCGTATCCTCCATAAACGGGTCGGAGAAGAGATGAAACTGAAGATCCTGCACCAGACCACTGACATCAACCCCTACTACGTAACCGTCTCCCCGGGCTTTTTCAGCACTGACAACTTTCTGTGCCCTGACATCAATTCCCGGGTTGTTGATAGGCCCACCGGAAAAAAGCACACGACCTCTCTGCAGATCAAGGGAACGACCGAAAATTGTAAACGTACCGTCCACAAGATCCAGCTCACCTACGGCGGTCAACAAAGAATCAGGCTTGTCCTGAACCAGGAGTTTCCCCGTGAGCCGTCCCTTCAGACCATAACCATCGATTTCCACATCATCCCCGAGAAAAACATTGAGAGAGGTGAAAAACGGCCATTTTTCATCTTTAATTTCCTCGTGCCCATTTAAAAGGACGACATCATCGGAAACTGAGACTGAACTCTTCATCTCTTCAGGGGTGATCAGGGCCCTGGGTATTTTCACACTACCACGTATCTCACCCCTGTCCCCACTGAAGAAAAGATGTACATCCGGGCTGACCTCTATTTCATATTCCGGCAGGCTGAACAAAAGAAATTTTTCTCCCTTTACATCCAGGTCAGCTGCAATCGGGCCGCCACCATATCGCACCCTGCCAATCCCCTCAAGCTGCCCTTTTCCAGAAACAGCTGAAACCTGAAAACGCAACCCATCCTTTTCACCTGACAGAGAAAGAGTTACATCATTCACGGTTACCCCCTGGTAGGGCACGACTACTCCCCCGTCCCAAGGACCATCTTCCCTTCAATTATCGGCTGTGCCAGAGTTCCGGAAAAATTAACAGACCCCGCAAGCTTTCCCACCGGTTCAACATTGAACCCGCTCATTGCCCCGATAAAACCCAGATCAAAACTGTCCACTTCCATTCTTCCTGTCAGGGGAATTTCACCTGGGATCGACCGAAACCCACTTATATTCTCCAGAAAGCCTGAAAGGTGCAGGGAACTGTCATTTGTCATTGAGGTCAAGAGATCAACAGACAACATGCCATCCTGCAATCTGCCTGTCAATCGGGTCGGATCCAGCTTCAGATGTTCGGCCTTTTCATCTATTCGACCAAAATCTATTCCGGAGGAATTCAGCAGAATACGACCACTCTTTATCTCCTTTTCATTTCCTTCCGCCTCCAGATTGCCGCTGAGTGTCCCTGTAACGGGCAGAGAAAGAAAGTGCCGCCGATTCAACCACCTCAGGGAGCCGTCCTCAAGTATCGCCTTCAACCACCAGGTCAGAGCACCCTCTTTTTTCCTCAATCGACCATCCAGACACATACGTCCTTCTCCATCGGAAAAACAAAAATCCTGCAGAGTCATTTCACCTTTCCCAGCTAAAAGAGAAGCCTTTTCTACCTGTTTCCAGGTAAAAACAGTATCGGAGAACCGTCCATTATGCAGCATACCCTGCCAGTTTTCCTCAACCAGTCCACCACCAGCCTCCAGATAAAAATCACTGTCTTCACCCGTGAGGTGCAGTTGAATATCATGGTTTTCAAGAGATCCCGAGATTGTCACATCCCCTCTGCTGAGATCAATGTCCGGTATCATGACCCCTTCAAAATGTGCACTTGCATTCATTTTTCCACCGGAAAAGGGTTGCCCCTCAAATAAAACATCAAGTTCATTTATTGTATTTTCATCAAAAGAGATGTTTTCACCGTGAAGTTCCGCTTGTAATTCCGGCTCCATAAAGGTTCCGGCGAGAATTCCCTGCAACGAAAAAGCACCTTCCAGAGAAGGCAGAATCTGCCCCGCTTCCGGCACCGTTACAGAAAAAGACAGACCGAGATCATCCCCGGCGGCTCCTTTGACCTCAAGCAATGTCCCACCCTGGCGCACCACCACACCATCCGTTTTGAACATACCGTTTTCAAAACGGATTTCTCCTGCTCCGGAAACAGGTTGTCCCAGCATGGTACCGCCAAGATCGAGAATTGACACTTTTCCTGAGAGCTGGTCTTTACCACTACTCCCTCAACACGGATACGCCCTTTCAGAGAGCCATTGAATTCACCCAGAGCAGGGTGAGTGGAAGGATCAACATTTTCAAAGGAAACATCACCAGACCAGGCAAGGTTTTCCTTTTCCCAGGACAACTCCCCGTGATGAACAAAAGCTTCTCCTGCAATTGTTTTGCTCCTGAGATGCAGGGAATCAGTGTAGACCCTGTTTTCCGTAAGTATTATTTTACCTCTCAACGCCACGGGTTGCTGGTCAACAACTCCTTGAAGGGATGAAATCGCAAAATCGGCCCTGACCCCGTTTTCGACGACCCTGCCCCGACTCTCCACCACAGCATCAACAATACCATTGACTTCGCCGGGAATGATGTCGAGATTAAAGTGTCCGAAAGTGAACTGCCCCGTCCAGTCAAAAATATCCTTCCAGGAAATAGCCCCTCCCTTCACCTGGACCTTTTGCTTATCCTGTTCAAGGGTAAGGGCACGAAAGGTTATCCCCTCCCAGTCTCCATCAAGGCTGCTCTTCAAGGCCACATGGTGCAGTTTCTCCCAGCCGCCCTTGGCTGTAACCTCACCATGATAGCCGGCCTGAGTGGCGGAAAGTTCGATATCTGCATGGTCAAGTATGATTTTCGGCCAGTCCTCCTGGAAGCTGGAAAAGTCTACATCCGTCCCCTGGACTTTCATCCTGCACAACGCTTTACCGGGCAGACCGGCCAACCTGCCACTGGCTTCAATTAATGCCGGTTCCTTCATTCCCAAATGGAACTGCAGATCTCCGAGAGGACCTTCCAGAGAAAACGTTCCATCAAAACGACTGTATCCTTCGGCTTCAAAACCATATTCACCAAGAAAACTCATCTCCCATCCCGGCCCGGGTTCCAGTGATCCATGGAGTGACAGTTCAAGCCCCTCCCCGTGAAAGATCAGATCCTTTACATTCAGGAGTCCTCCGCGCCAATCAAAGGCAAGTCCTAAATATTTTGTAAAAAAAATGTTCTTTCCACCTTCATCCACAATCCGAAAGTTATTCACTTCCAGTTTTTCCACAATAAGCCGGAAAGGTAAAAACAACTCGGGCAGTTTCGCCGCAACAGCCTCCGGGGAAGAATTCTGTTTCTCCCCATCAACCACAGTCAGTAATCCCCCATCCACGGAGACACTTGCCAGGGCCAGTTTGCCCGTAAAAAGCCCGGAAGAATCCCACTGACAATCTATTCTGTTCAATAAAAAAGAGAAATCCGGCAGCTTCAGTTCAACATCCTCAACAGACCAGTTTCCCGCCAGTTTCCCCTGCACCCTGCCGATGGTCAATACTGGAGAGGCAAATGAATTCAGCATGTTGCGGATTTGAAGAAACCCCGGTCCGTAAAAAGAAAAAAAGCGAGCACACCGATAAAAACGAGAAAGAGAGAAAGAATGACGCGCCATAGTCGTATTCGCATCAGAGATCCCCCCCACGGTAAAATGAATTCGAAAGGGATATCCGTCTTCAGAAACAGCCGAAGCCAGATCTAGACGGACCTGACCAAAAGGCAGTCGAAACCGCACCCCCATACCGGCCCCCTGGAAAAAATCCAGCTTCAAATCATCGGTTGCACTCCCCACGTCCCAGAATCCGGCAATGCTCCAGCGATCAGTGAGAATTCTTTCCAACTCCACACTGCCCACAACCAGATACCTGCCTCCAATAACGGCACCGGAACTGTCTTTCGTACCTATGGATTTGTATTTATACCCACGGATTGAACTGTCTCCACCGGTATAGAACCGCAATGAAGGCGGTAGAGAATCGATGGCATCAACAATTGTCACTCCCAGGGAACCCCGACCAATCACCCGCCACTGGTCAAAGGGAGAAACAATAGCCTTGCCACTGACGGTGGTCTGGAGAAATGTCGCGTCAGCCAGAATACCCTCCGCTGCCCCGAGTAAGTCAATGGATGCCTGCAACCCCATCTTCGTATCAAGAATATCATCGGCAAAGATAAATCCACCACCAAGTGACGGGATAAGAAGGGTGCTCTTTCCGCTTGTGTTACCGACATCGTAAACTTCATCCCTGAGTTCGATTCCGAGACTGTATTTATACCTGGGATCAGCATACTCGCTACTGATGGCAGCGGTCAGCAGACGAGTGTCCGTATCATTCCATTTCTTATCCTGATAGGCGAGACCATGGACAAACTTTTCGTAACGGGGATCATTGCGGGGTACGGTATAGAGAAGAGAAAATGAATTTTCAAGTTCCGCCACCTGCAGCGACGCCTTGAGTTTATGACCTTTTTTATTAAACAGACGGTTGCTCCAGTCGATTTTTCCCCTGGCTCCGGTATCCGTGGCATATCCCAGCCCAAGGCTGTATTTGTTTCTATGTTTCGGTGGCTTGACCTCCACCTTCACGGGAATATAGATCCCCGTGGGATGATCAGTATCTCCACGGGCCTCTACGCTGCTGAAAAAATCAGTTTTATAGAGAATGGACTGCAGTTCAAACAGTCTGGCCGGGCTGTATGGATCCCCTTTTTTATAGGGAAGATAGCGCCGAAAAAGCTCAGGCCTGATAATATCCTGACTGCTTGATGTCTGACCAAAAAGGTAACGGGCACCAGTGTCCAGCACCAGAAACAGGTCTGCTCTGTTTTTTTTCAAATCCACACGGATTTCATGTCGAGTATAATCAGCATCGAGAAAACCTTCTGTAATAGCCAGGGAAATAAAATCTTTTTTCCATTTTTCATACTTGTCCTGATCAAGCACTTTACCTGTCTGCAGAGGAAAATCGGCCAGGGCCTTCCTCAGGTTTTTATTATTTTTGCCTTCTCCGGTCAGTTGAATCTCCACCTTTTCGACCAGGACAGGCTCTCCTTTTTTGATGGAATAGACACCAATCCAGACCCCGTCTTCTTTTTTGAGACTGGTCGATATTTCAGGATGGTAATAGCCGAAAGGCGCCAGGGCCAGGCGGATATCCTCCTCCGCCTGACGATGCAGTTTCCGTACCTCGTTTTCTTTCAGTCTCTCACTGTTCTTATGGAGATTCAGCTTGAGTCGTGCCAGGACATTTTTCTCCAGCGATCCATGGATACCCTCAATGGTAATCGCCACCTTTACCCCGGCACCGGAGGTCAGAGGAAAAAAGACAATTAAAAAAAAGAAACAAAATATGAGGATTAAAGTTCGACAGGACAAGGATGATTTATTATTACATGCTTATTTTTCCTGATTATGCCTGCAATTCAACCTGAAAAAGAGAATATAAAGGGGCGTACTTTTTTCCGGCGGCTGAATCGACCCTCTGAATCGGTTACGATTTAAAGGATCAGCTCATCAGAGTTTTTCATTCTTCACTGTACCTATTATAAAGATGAAACCTGAAAAGGTAACCATAAAAAAAATCGTCAACGGTGGTTATGGACTGGCACACCTTTCCTCCGGGAAAATTGTCCTTGTCGAGCGGGCCCTTCCGGGCGAAAAGCTGAGTATTGACATTGATCAGGTAAAAAAAACCCATTGCCATGGATCAATCAGAGAAATTCTGGTTCCCCATGACAGTCGGTGCCTTCCTCCCTGTCCCTTCCATGACAGCTGCGGAGGTTGTGATTTTCAGCATTGCAAACCGCAATTCCAGGCACAACTGAAGACTACCATCATTGCGGATCTTCTCTCAAGAAACAATGAACCATCATTGCGGCAGGCACTCCCCCTGTTGCAAAAGACAATTCCCTCCCCCCGGACTTTCGGTTACAGACAACGAATCCGCCTGCAGATTATTAACGGAGAGAAGCTGGGGTTTCGCCGCTTCAGATCCCATGTGCCAGTGGAAATAAACCGGTGTCTGCTGGCAGCGGAACCACTTAATCATGTCCTGGAGAACCTGCCTGAACTCTCTCATTTTCGATCTCTTGCAGAACACTCATCAGAACTCGAACTTCAGCTTAATCCTGACAGCAGAAAGGTTGTGGCCATCTTCCGGTTCTCGAGGAAACCCCGACCGACTGATATCAACAATGCCAGAACAGTCTGTACTCAACTTGACGCTTTGGAATGTATCTTTTTTTCCGGAGACCAGTTTCAGCTTACAGGCCCTTTTGCCACGGACAGAAACCAGGAAACCCTGCTCGACAATACACTCCATATCTCCTACAACCTGAATGACAACAGCCGGAAACCACTCAAACTCCAATGGGAAATCGGAGGTTTTTTCCAGGTCAATCCCGAACAGAACAAAACACTTATCAATCTGGTTCTGCATTTCAGCAAGGCGAACCCAGATGACACGGTTCTCGATCTTTTCTGCGGTATGGGTAATTTTTCCATACCTCTTGGCCAGAGAACAAAAGAAATAACAGGAATCGAAGGACAGGGAAGTGCCATCCGCAGTGCCGGTGCAAACAGCAGAAACAATGGTCTTACAAATACCGTTTTCGTCAAGAAACCTGTACATGAGGCATGTCGACAACTGGCGAAAGAAGGACAACAGTTCGACTGTGTGGTTGTCGACCCACCCCGCCGGGCATCCCGGGGTTGATCAAAGAAATCGCAGTATTGACACGGAAAAGATTAATCTATATTTCCTGTGATCCGGCTACCCTCTGTCGGGATCTGGCTGATCTCTGCCATGCAGGATTTACCGTGGAAACAATCCAGCCTGTGGATATGTTTCCCCAGACCCACCATATTGAAACCGTGGTTTCTCTTCAAAAATAAAAATTACGTATAAATCTCCAGCCAGGCACCAAGACAATGGAGGGTAAGCTGATACAAAGGATGTATTTTCGAAAATCGACTTTACTACAACTCATTGACCGCATTGACTTAACACGATAGAATGGCAAGTTGTGTTTTATCAGAGTGTGCCAGACCCTCATTCAAAAAATAAAACCTGAATCCTGCACATCAAAAATGAAAAAGATTACTTTTCATTTCTGATCAACGTATTGTACCTAAAACCAGAGGAAAGAACCAATGAGAAACAAAATCTACCGGTTTTTTGCCGTACTTCTATTGCCCTGCATGCTTCTTCTCAATATTCCCGCAGCATTGAATGCTGCCGAAAGAGACAATACTGTTGTTACCCACAATCCGCTGGCAATAGCCATCGGAGGGCAAATTCTGCCTGTTTTTGCGGAGGTGGAGGATGATTCCGGGATTGACCTCGTACGAATCTATTTCAGGACTGCAGGAACCACTCCTTATTTTTTTGTACCGATGTTAAATATTTCAGGTGACGAGTTCTCAGGTGTGCTTCCGGCACCTCTTGCGGTATCCAGAGAAATGGAATATCTCTTTCTGGTCAAAAATAAAAATAATCATATTTTCAGAACCCAGACTTTCCGGGTCAAAGTCAAGAAAAGCGAAACGACAGCCCAGGCAGATACAAATCAGCAACCAGTCGAAGTCTCCACTGAAACTGCCAGTGCACCAAACTCGGTTGAAGGATTTGGTGGTGTTCTTTCCATAAAAACTGCAGCCCCGACTGAAAGATATGGTACCCTGGCGGGTCTTTATAATTCCAGCAGTACAAGTGCAATGCCAAAAAAATTTATTTACGGGGGAATAATCACGGCAGTCGAAGAATCTTCATCCACGAAAACGATAATAATAGGCGGAGTTGCAGCGGCGGCTCTCATAGGAGGTGGAACAGCTCTTGCCCTGGCCGGGGGTGGGTCTGACTCGGGCAGCACAAATGATCCTTCCGCCACAACAACTCCATCCACTCCCGTAACCAGTATTACACCCAGTGAAACAGGCAGCGGAACATGGACTTTGACCTTTGAATACTCCCCCTGCTTTTCTTCGGGAACGCAGCAGACAGTATTCTGTTCCAACGGCCTGGTGACAGCAGTCAGGCCCAGCTCGATAACTGTTCCAATCCCTAACCTGATTTCTTTTGCAGGGACCTGTAACAACACGCTCTATTCTGGAATGGCAGGAATTTTCCAGGCCGGATCCACCTGTGATGCAAAAACAGCCTGCAACAGTTATTCAGACCAGACATTGGTAAGTAAAGACTGTCGCGACAGTTCAATGGTTTTCACAAAAGACAACGGAAACAGGATAGAACGATGGTCCAGACAGTAATCTCACAAAATTCATGAAAAAATTTACAGGAATTCAATGAAATATTACACCTTGAATAATAATACAACGATACCCGCCCTGGGTCTTGGAACATGGAAATCCAACAGAAACGAAGTTCAGAATGCGGTCAGAGAGGCTGTCAGGATCGGCTATCGCCATATTGACTGTGCGCCGATTTATGAGAATGAAAAAGAAGTTGGTAACGGTCTTGCTCCTCTCATTCAAGAAGGGACGGTAAAGAGGGATGAAATATGGATTACTTCAAAACTCTGGAACAACAGCCACGCACCGGAAGATGTGCTTCCAGCCCTGAAAAAAACACTGCATGATCTCCGGCTGGATTATCTGGATCTCTACCTGATCCACTGGCCGGTCGTTTTTGTCCGAAATGTTCTCTTTCCCCGAACTCCTGATGAGTATATTCCCCTGGAACAACTCCCTCTGCAGGAAACATGGCAGGCCATGGAAGAGTGTGTGGGGCAGGGTCTGGTGAAAACTCTCGGAGTCTGTAATTTCAGCATCAAAAAACTGGCAGAACTTCATGACAAGGCAACAATCAAACCAGCCATAAATCAGATAGAACTCCATCCTTACCTGCAGCAGAATAAAATGCTCCAGTTCTGCAGAAAAAGGAACATTTTCCTGACTGCCTACTCCCCCTTGGATCAGGAGACCGGCACCCGAAAATGAAAAAACAGAATGAACCGACCCTGCTCAACGCACCAGAGCTGGCAACCATTGCTGAAAAACACTCCATATCACCAGCTCAGATTCTCCTTGCCTGGGCACTCAAACGTAAAACCATCGTCATTCCAAAATCAGTCAACCCGGAACGTCTGAAAGAAAACCTGGCTGCCACCGATGTACAACTGGACGAAAAGGATATACTTGCCATCAACAGACTTGACCGGGGTTACAGATATGTAAATGGTGCCTTTTTCACCAAAAACGGTTCCCCTTATACCATGAGAACCATATGGGACGAGTAGCCCGGACAGGCTCATCGTTTTCCCGAGAACAGTTTTTTCAGCAGAAGAAAATATAGAATTACGGCAGCAAGCCCTTTGATGACACTGCTGATGGTTATAATCCACCAGACACCACTGTATCCATAATGGGTAAAACTGACCAGGAGATAAGCTGCCGGAATCCTGAGTCCGGTAAAAACAATGGATATGACAGAGGGGGTTCTTGTCCTGCCAAGGCCATAAAACCCCCCGGCTGTGGCAATTTCTACAGCCATGAATATCTGAGAAACCGCCAGAATCTTCAGGTAGAGAATACCAATAGTTACCATCTCTGAATCTTTGGTAAAAAGAGAAAAAATCTCTGAGCCAAAAGCCATAAAAGCTACAGTTGCCGAAAAGCCTATTGCCGCACTCAACCCCAAAATACAGTAATACCCTGTGCGAATCCTCTCATACCGCCGCCCCCCGTAATTCTGCCCTGTAAAAGCGCTGAGAGCGGTAGAAAACCCAAGAGCGGTACTCCATGAGAGCGCTTCAATATTCATACCGATATTCTGCACCCCCAGGGGAATCGTCCCAAAGGATGAAACAATTCTGGCGATTACCATGGAAAACAGGCAGAATGCCACCTGGTGACCGGCCACTGGTGCACCGATTCGCATCACTCTGCCAAGAATTTTTGTTTTCAATGATGCCGGCAGCTTCAATCCCGGCAATACGGATTCGGCTTTTTTCAGTTTTACGATAAAAATGGAAAAAACCAGCGTGTTTGAAATAACAGTTGCCAGAGCAGCCCCCTCAGCCCCGAGGCGAGGAAAGAAGAGAAAACCGAAAATCAGCAATGGATCAAGGATGATATTGACAACCAGCCCGATCGAATTCACGATAAACGGCGTTTTACTGTTTCCGTTTCCAATATAAACTGCACTGAGGATCGGATTCAACACCCCGAATAGCAGGGCAAAGGATATTATTTTCAGATAGCCGGTCGCCTGCTGCAGGACATCGGCATCCAGTCTGAAAAACTGCAGCAGGTGGGCTGCAAAAAGAAACAACAAAACATTGACAACAATTGAACCGTAGAAACTGAAAGTAAGTGCATTTTCAGCAACATGTCTGGCCTCTTCTATGTCTTTCCTGCCGGCAGCCTGAGCGACGAGAGTCTCGGTGCCGGACTTTGCAGCATAGAAAAAGCTGTACAGCAACCACATGAAGAAACCGGCAGTGGTAACAGCTGTTACCGTTGCAGCTCCCATCCTGCCAAGCCAGATGACGTCGGTCAGGTTATAGGCCATCTGGATAAAAGAAGTGCCGATAATAGGAAGTGAAAGCTTAACCAACCGAGGTAAAATCGCCCCTTTCGTCAGATCTGTTCTGTTATTCATTCAACTCTGTTGTACAGATTCGGTCACTTCTCTGACGAGGATGAGAATCCTACCCCAGCTTCTTCAGAACCTCTTCTCTGAATTTAATGGCCTGCTGAGGCGAAGGAATCTCCAAAGCCAGTTTTTCCACAATATCCTGTAACTCCATTTCTCCATGAAAATAATCTTCACAGACAATTGCTGCCATCGGACCAATATATTCAACCAGGCATTTTTCAAGGACAGACTTATCTTCTTCGCTGATTTCCCCTCCGGGACCTGGAGATTGTACGGTTTTAAAAGAGGACTCCTCCCCGCAGATCTTTTCAAGTTTTTCAATAATAACGGCTGTATCAGGGAGGTCCACTCGTTTACGAACAGGAGTAAATCCTTCCTGGAAACGATAGCGTCCGACTTTAATCGTCGACATTTTCTCCAGGGCCTCCCGGCCGTGTCTGTTAAAAAAATAGATAGACGTTATTTCTCCATCCTCAAACAATATCTGGGCAGATTTATTTTCGCCTGTCGCCACAAAAAGAGTCCCGGTTACGCGACTTCGATGCAGTCTCCCAATCTCATCAACAATATCCTTTAACGGTTTGTAATCCTGAGTCATGGCAATTTACCTTCTGCGTAATCTGTCAAATGCCATCTGCAGACTGACACCCATTCTTTCGATTGCCCGTGCCAGTGCACCGATTTCATCTCCCCTTGTTGTTTCTCTTATTTCCGCATCCAGTTTTCCTCTGCTGATTTCATCCGCGATCTGTGTCAGGTTCCGGATTGGTGTGCTTAAACGGTTGGCCAGCAAAAAGGCAATAACGAAAACGGTAAGACAGGTTATAATCAGCAGCACAACAGCATTTTGACGGGCACGGTCAGCAGCTCCATAAGCCTCGGCATAATCCTGCTGGACGATAAGTGTCCAGCCCTGCCTGGTTTTACTGGTATAGGAAACAATTTTATGCCCATTATCTTCAAAGACAAAAGAGTTCTTATCAAATCTGTTCCTTTGCCTGAGAGCCGGATGATGGCTGAAATCCTGGAGTTCCGCGGTCACAGCACCTTTTCCATGGGCAATAAGACGATAATTTTCATCAAGCAGAATGGCAAAACCGGTTTTGCCGATTTTTGTCTTGGTAACGGTTTTTGACAGATCCTCAAGGGTCATGGCGATGGCAATAACCCCCATTTTTTCGTTTCTCTCTCCAACTATTGGTTTGGCAAGGACGAGGGCTGGTTTACCCGATGTCTTCCCCAGGAGAACCTGCTGCCCGACAGATCGACCGGCAATAACCTGCTTGAAATAGTTTCGATCACCATAGTATTTCTGTGGTTTACCATCACTCCGACCCAGGTTTTTCCCGTTTGGCAGAATAGTAAACGCCAGATAAACCCAGTCATAGGTATCACTCATTGTTTTCAAAACAGGATTCTGTGAGTCACTGTCCATACTGCGTATTGCAGGAGTCACACCATTCTGTTCCAACACGCGGAGATTCATGGTTGTCCATTCATCAACACTTCGTGAAAGCGCTTCAGTGGTAGTGGCAAGATTATGAAAAATATTGGTAGTCCAGTCCTGTCTGGACTTGTAAATGCTGATATACCAGAGGCCACCCAGAGGAATTAACGCAATAATACACATGGTCACCAGAATCTGATACAGTATTTTAAACCCACCTGTCCGTTCAACGGAATTTGTCTCCACCATTTCTCTCTCCATTTCATGTAATCTGCTGCTCTATTTCACCTGCATTTTCATCAAGCCTATACTATAAAAGATGGCTGCGCAAGCCATTTCAATGGGGCTGAAGCAGGTGATAGCAAAAAGAAAACTGCATCTGGGATACCGTTGTCACTCTCTGTCACATTCCGCTTTTCTACTCTTTTTTTCTGAGATATACATCCCCACCAACCAGGCAACAAGAACTGCTGTAAAGAACTGACCAAAAATGGCCTCAAGCTGACAGAGAGATGCAGCCCCTGGTGTTTTAGGGAAGATATCGCCGTAACCGACTGTTGTAAGAGTAATCAGGGAAAAATAGTTAAAAATATGGATGGAGTGGTTATTTGGGTCATCCAGAAGCAGGCCACCATAGGATCCGGGCAGTAAACCATCCATCAGCGTATAAAGAGTACCCCAGAACAATCCGACAATCAGATACAGGCAAAAGGTGGCATAGAGAACATTTCGGGTAACTTTGTGACAGGATGCGATACGGGTAATATACGAGTAAACCAGAAGTCCAAAATAAATTGAGAGCAGAAAATAGGCTCCCATACGACTGAAACGGATGATATCATAAATTCCCAGCCAGTACAGAACAAGAATCGGCATAAGGAGAACAATAGCAAACGACCTGTGTCTATCCTTCTTTTGAACTGTATAAATCGTCAAAAACATGACGGTTGAAAGGGAGAGATGGGCAAAAACAGTCAATGAGTGATAAGGAGACAGAAAGGGACTTCCAAGAATATAGAGTAAAAGAAAAAACAGGAGATTTCTGAATCCGTTATTTTTATTTTCTATCTGTTCTTTCTCAATAGGTTGATCATTCTCCATTCAGGGGATTCTCCAGCCATACCGTTATAATATACCCTCTACAGTTGCAGAAGTGAGGTGGCCGCATACATGGTCAGTTTAAAAGATGGTGAATTGTCTCGAACTGTTTCAAGAGTCTCTGAATACTTTTCATCGTGGGATGAAGAAAGAGCCTTGCAAAGCCAGGCCATGGCGTCGGTATGCCGCCTCCCTCCATCCTCATTTTCATACCCGGCTAAAAGCTGCTTCTCCACCTCTTCATAGACGGTCTTATCCGGATTTTCACCATTGATGATTTCTTTTGCCGCTTTGATTTTGTCCCTGGCATCATTTGATCTGAGGAGAAGAACCAGGGGTGATATCTCTTCCCTGATTTCTTTTTTTTCCGAAGCAGGTTCTGTATCAGTTTCTACGACATGCTCCTCAACTCTTTCCGGTTCAGGTAGAGGTGAAAGGGTTTTGGAACAGACCACTTCCCTGCCGGCCAAAAGAGTCAGCCAGCGAACTGCAGTCTGATACCCCGGTCTCGAAATTTCAATATGATACCGACCACTCTGCAGAACCATGCCGGGAGAATACCTGGGTTCGATATTGAGAATCCGTATTGACGCATCATTTGGAACTGTTTTGAAACTCAAACGAAACTCATTGCTCCCGAGATCCGGGACTTCACGCAGTGTCAGTACCCATCCATCTCCAAGGTTTCTGGTTTCAGGTGCTTTTCTGACAATCTGGACACTTTTCACCAGTTGACCGTAACTGATCCCGTCTCCCTCTTCCTTGAGTATTGAAGCCTCAGCCATATTTCGCTGAACCCCGGTAATTTTGATACGACCAGTAAGAACCTGTTCCACGTCAAGAACTTCTCCGGTCTTGGGGTGCTTTATGACCGCTCCCTCTTTATAGACAATAAACTCCATTCCCGCATGAATTCCACTATCCAGACCGAGATCAATCATAACTGACTGATTCTTCCTTTTTACAATATAACCGGTCAGGGGGAAATTCTTTACAATTCTGGCGGTCAGTCTTTTTATCTGCGTCTGCAACTCGGCTTCGGTATCACAACGAATGTTTTCAGCCGCTATAATTGAGCCATTTTCTACATTGATTATACGGGAATTTACTTCGATATTTCCTGTGAGGTGGAGAATTGAGCCGGTAATAATAATTTTTACACCCAGGATTTTACCGATCCTGCTGGCACTGTCCTCTGCAATAAGTCCGGTTGCCCCTAACTTCTGCTCAGCGAGGATCTTCTGTAACATGGCTCGCTCAACAACATCAAAACGCCCATCCTTCACGAGAGTTGTAATAAACCATTCCGAGACTATTGCCCCCATATCTCGAGTATGAAACGCTTTCCCATGCACCTCAAAATCGAGAACAGCAATCTTGGTCTTGATAAATTCACAATGCCCTTTTCCGACAGAACCAAATACCAGTAAAAAAGAAAGCAAAACAACGCCAGCTAAACTCTTTGTATTCATTGTAGAACTGATTCCTGAATTTTTCATGTTGATAAGTTGAGGACAAACCTATTCAACAATGATCTTCAATGCAAACTATTTCATTGCAACAAAGAATTTTGCAGGCAACATCTTGATTCTATAAATACTTCCCCCCGCACGAACCTCAACCTTACATTTATCGGTAAGCTGAGTTCCGGGGAATAATAAAACAGCTATTTATCACGTTCATCAATTTTAAAACCACCAATCAACTCCTGCAGGGAGGCAGACATTTCATTTAACTGCACAGCCCTTCTGTTGACTTTACCAGCGCTTTCAGCCATCTGCCCGGCCTGTTCATTCACAACCGCAATTTCACCTGCCATTTCATCAGCTTCCCTTGCTCCTTTGGCAATAGATTGATTGACTACCTGAATGCCTCGGGACGCACTACCGACATTCTCCGCAATTTCTCTTGTGGTTTCCAATTGATTATCTACGGCTGTGACGATAACGGTCACAGTTTCACTCACCTCTTCTATCACCTTACGGATCTGATCAATATCGTAAACCGTTTCATCAGTGGACTTCTGAATACTCGAAATATTGTCCCTGATTTCCCTTGTCGCATCTGCTGTCTGTCGGGCCAGTTCCTTGATTTCGTTTGCGACAACTGCAAACCCTTTACCGGCCTCACCAGCTCTGGCTGCCTCTATTGTTGCATTCAGGGCAAGAAGATTGGTCTGTTCCGATATATCGGTGATAACTTCAGTGACCCTACCAATATCCGTCGCCGATTGCCCCAGACTGTTCACCTTTGTAACCGTCTGCCCCACCTGAGACACAGCTTGACCGGCTATTGTTTTTGCTTTTTCAGAGCTACCGGCAATATCCCTGATACTGTTCGTCATTTCATCAGCTGCAGCAGCAATCGTATTCATATCGGCTGCAGCCTCCTCACAGGAATCAGAAACAGAAATCATCTCCGTACTCATTTCAGCAGCTGCCGCAGAAACCTTTTCAGACTTCCCGGAAGTGGCATTGGCACCAACCGACATCTCTTCCGCAATTGATGTCAACTCATCTGACGACCGGGTGACACTCCTGGTATTTTTTGCAACCTCCTTGATTATTCCCTGCAGCTTCTCCATAAAAACATTGAACCAGGTTGCCAGCTGACCGACTTCATCATTGCTTTTTACCTGCAGACGGGTACACAGATCACCTTCACCCTGGGCAATATCTTTCAAACGATCAGCTACATTTTCAACAGGTTTGATAAGAAGCTTGACAGCCAGAAATGTAACGCTGCACAGTAAAACAAGACCACAGATCAGCCCGGCAAGCAGGATGGTGCTTCTTGTTTTACTGCCGACCTCCCTGTTAGTTGAAAAAATTCTCTTTTTAATTTCTCCAACCAGGGTTTTGTTTTTTTCAGTAATTTTACCGACTGCAAGCACCAGGTCATCTACCACTGTTTTTGATTTTTTCCGAAGCGTTTCAGTTATCAGCCCGGCACTGTTTTCAGCGAGCCCTTCAAAACGGGAAGCCATTTTATCCAGAGTTTTGTTCATCTTTGATTTATCTATACAGACAAGCACCTTCCCCAGGGTATTCCCTTCTGTAACAACAGGATGCTCCACAATGAAAACAGATGAATCTTCGGCGGACGCGGAAAGAACTTTTTCATATTTTTTCCTTCCCTTACCTTGAGCTATATATTTTTTAATCTTCTCTTTTCTTTTATCGAGATAGCGGACAAATGGTTTTCCGTTGGAACGGATATACATGACATAAACCACATTGTCAGTGTGTGATGCGGATTTGGTATAAGTCACCAGATCAGAATAATTATTCGTCAAAATAGCTTTGGGGGCAACCTGGGCCAGAAGAACCGCTAGACTCCGACCATTGGCTTGCAGGCTTTTTTCCCAATCCTCGGCAACCTGCATTTTTTCCCGATTCAGGGCTTCTCTGGTTTTCTCCGCAACTTCCTTACTCGCGGAAAAAGCCATTTCCGACAAAACCTTTTGAATCTTTTTATAAATTCGGCCAAACTCTCCCTCAATTGTCGTCCTGGAAACCTCAAGGTCTGAAGCCAGTTGCTCCCCCATGCGGCCAAGCAGTTTCTGCTGGCTGGAAGAAACTGCGTATGCCAGAATAAGAAAGGAAATAATGAGGATTACCGTCAGTGGTACAAGCAATTTGACCCGAAGGCCCCGGTTATCAAAAAAAGAAAACACGTTATCTCCTCCCTGGAAAAATGTTCAGTTCAAAAGATGTCCTTACAAGTTTTTACTGTCCGGAATAAGCACCTATTTTCAGTACCTTTTGCAACTCTTCAACCGGCCCGTAATCCAAAGAATCCCTCCAGCCGACAATTTTCGCGTCTTTTGCCGCCTTATCAGTGCTTTTCAACTCTCTCAAGGCGGCTACAACTTCAGATGCCAGATCATCTCCCACATGAGCTACCTTCGCCAGCGGCCATTCCGGGTAAAGCCTGGTACTGCAGACGAAAGGAAAATCGTTATATTTCTTCTGATTGATGATCTTCAATTCATCCATATCCAGCTCATCCGCCGCGACCATTCGCTCAATCGTATCAGTTCTTACTGTACCGGCATCAACAGCACCATTGATGACCGCATAAACAACATTATCGTGCTTTCCTCCAAATTCCAGTTTGGCAAAATCTGCAGTGGGGTTAATGCCACCATCCAGCAGCTCCTTGTAAGCCATCTGCCAGCCACCAAACGATGATTTTTTCACAGCCATAAACGTTTTTCCTTTCAAATCGGCCAGAGAATTAATATCTTCATTTTCTGCAAGGGTAAAAATGACTCCGCCAAAAGACTGTAATGGCTGCCCCTGCCTGGAATTAATCATAGTGGCAATGGCTGAAGCGCCATATCTCACCTTGGCCGTAACGTACATGGAGGAGTTGACCAGGAAGAAATCAACAGCCCCTGATTGAATGGCACCATTGACTGCATCAAAACTCAAGGGAATTATTTCAAAAGTCTTTCCTGTCAGTTTTGCTGTCAGATATTCTCCAGTGGATTTCCATTTTTTCAGGGCCTTTACAGGACCGTTTTTTGCCAGTACCCCAATTTTATACGTTTCTCCATGACTGAAAACAGGCATTAAAACCAACAAACAGATCACAATTAAAAAGCTCTTTCGCCAATCCTTCATGCTTTCCTCCTGTAAATTTATGATAAACCAGCATAGCTGGACCAAATGACCCAACTGTTATGCCCTTTCAAGGTACAAAAGACTGATGAATTCCGACCGCGTTAAAATGGCCTCCTGAGGTATGGTTTCCAGAGAACCAGTTGTCATCCATAATTTTTTGAGACTGTCACTCCATTAAAACATCATTTTCCGGCTACTGAAAAACTCCGTAGATTGCCAGGAATATTAAAGATATCTACCGAAAAATAATAATTCTCCCCCAAAAACCAGTCAGTGACAGAATGCTGAAACAGCTGATAGCCAAAGAAAAAGATTACTCAATAATTATATCTATAGAGTACCAGATGTAAAATTTTTTCTCGGAACAGGAAGAAATAGTCTGACCACCTGAGAATGGCTACATCTCAAAAACCTGACAATAACACTCTCAGGAATGGGCAATGAAAAACCGGATCAACCGTTTTTTTGATTGATAATGGCGATACCGAGAACAATAAAGATAATTGAGCCAAGAAGGGAAAGAGTCAAAGGTTCTCCAAGAAGAACAACCCCGAAAAAGACACCTGAAACAGGCATGATAAAAACGTAGGAATGAATCAGTGCCGTACCATATTCACTGACCAGAGTGTTCCAGGCAATATATCCGAATGATGCCGTAATAAAAGACTGGTAAAAAAGAGAGAGACCAATTGGGAGATCGACATGACGAATCATGCCGTTATCGAAAAACCATCCGGCAAGAAGAAGACAGGGAACAGCGAGAAGCATTGGGTAAAGCGTCACCAGAACCGGGTTGGTCGAGGATATTATCCTTTTTATATAGACCGCATTTGTCCCCCAAAACAACACCGCGCAGAAAATGATAAAATCACCGCTCCTGACAGAAGCATCCACCACCTGTGTATCAAAAACAAGCACAAGAACACCGATGAACCCCAGAACTATCCCAACGGCCTTTCTTATGGTCACCCGCTCTCCGGGAATGAAAAAATGGGCTAGAAGCAGAACAACAAAAGGGAGGAAGTTGGCGATAAGAATTCCATGTGAAGCCGTTGTCCTGCTCAGACCGGTGTAAAACAAGGCAACCTGCGCTGTAAAGAGAAAAGAGACAACCAGGAGGCGGTACGCCTGCTGCCTGTTGACACGAAGAGACCTTCCTGTAGAGACAGCCCAGATGGAGATAACAATAGCAGCCAGCCCAAAGCGGAGTCCCGCACAACTGAACACACCGATACCATTAAAAGTAATCTTTACAGCTACAGCATTTGCACCAAAAAGTGTGGAAAGAAAGACTGTAAAAAGTGACGCCTTGAGAGGGAGTTGGGAATTTTCCTTTATCTGCATTGAGGCACAATACCAGAGCGCTCTCTCACCTGTCAAGGATCAACAATTATCCTCCTGAAATTGCGGGGAATATATCAATTTCATCCCCATCATGAACCAGCTGGTCTCCAGGGACAACCTTTCCACGGCAGACTGCAATATAACCACCGGCGTCAATCCCCTTTTCTGCATTATATCGGTCCAGAACAGTTTGCAGACATTGAGGCTCTGAAAGGGGAATCTCAACCTCTCCCCTTTCAGTCAGTTTGAAGTTCAGTTTTACCATTGACGGGCAAGAGCGCTTTCCTCATCGGTAATATCCATTGTTTCACCGGTTTCAGGCTGCACTTCCTCATAAAATGTTTCGGTAAAACGATAATCCCGGGCTGTAATTCCGGCATCCGTATTAAACTGATGTTCAATGCGAAGGGTTTCCTTGACAAAATCATCAAATTCGTCCGCGCTGATTTCCACATTATAAAAAGCCTTGATCAGATCGAGAAGAGGCGTCATATCATTGCGGACGGAATAACGGACAAAGTTACACATGCCCATGGCATCCATACGGGAGCCGATCACCTGGAATTTTTTGGACAACTCCACTTTGCCTTCCTTTGATGCAGGCTCCTCCTCATCGCGCAGGGTAAAGCCGAAGGTATGATCTGCACCCATGGGACTGGAAAGATAAGTCATGGCCATTCCCTTTGTTCCCCGGGGTTCATAGGCTGGAATGGCCTGACCAAGAACGTGGGGAGCATGACGAACTCCCAGGACTTTGGCCGCAACCTTACAACCGGAAGCCAGGATTCGTCCAAGAGGGGTTATGTCCCGCACCTCTTCCATGAAGCGGATAACTGCCTTTTCATCTCCAAATTCGGCCAGTCCCGCTTCCATCGCCACTCCGATTGCAGCACCCACATCCAGGGTATCAACTCCGGCGTCGTTGGCAATTCTGTTCATTTCAGCAATGACATCGAGATTCTTGATACAGAGGTTGGAACCCATCAGAGCCATGGTCTCGTATTCAACGGGAGAGCAGAGGAGTTTTCCATCCTTATCGGGATAAACGTTGGAACACTGAATTGCACAAGGATGCATGCAGGCATGCCGGGTCTTTCCCTCGCCTCCTCTTTTCTCGATTGTATCGTACATGGTCTGGGCATTTATTTTTTCTGCCCCTTCTATGGTCCCGTGGGTAAAATTCCTGGTGGGCAGTACCTTGAGGGATTGACAAATATCCACCATGGCAGCAGTTCCGTACTTCGTGAAAAGAGACGAGACCGGATTGTCTTTGAGCAATTTGACAATACGCTTGCTCCCCTCTTTAAAGGCTTCAGGATCGACCATATCCGGTTGCACCTCTCCGTCATCAAGGATGACCATGGCGATGACACGCTTGGAGGCCATCACCGCACCCAACCCACCCCGCCCGGCATAACGCGAGCAAACGCCATGGGGATCAGAACAGGCAATACCACTTGCCAACAACAAGTTCTCAGCAGCCGGACCGATGGTTATACACCCGGCTTTTCTACCATATTTTTCAGCAAGCAGGTCCGATTTTTCATAGACACCTTTTCCCTCAAGAAAAGTTCCATCTTCAAACTCAACCCCGTCTTTACCAACAACGATTATTTTCCATTCGCTCTCTTTCCCCGGAGCATCTTCCAGTGCGATACAACGCAATCCCTGCCGCGCAATGCGCGTACCAACAATACCACCAGCGTTGCTTTCCTTGATTCCACCAGTAAGCGGACTCTTTGCCCCGATACTGAGTCGGTCAGAACTGGACACCGTTGTACCCGCCAGCACACCCGTACAGAAAAAAAGTGTATTTTTCCGACCAAACGGATCGCAGGTGGGCGGTATTTCTCTGCTGACCAGGCGGGAGGAGAGCGTTCTTCCCCCAGCAGGTATTCTTTGCCGGAAAAACTCTCTTTTTGACTTTCACCGGTTACCGTATTTATCCTCAACATGGAAAACATCCCGTTCCTCCCTTCTTTCAATGGCAAAATGCCAAATCGTATCAGTTTATTCCTGTTTTAGCCTGCATTTCCCATCAGTTCAGGCGGCGTCAGCTTCATAGTTCTGAGAGTCTTAGCTACCTGGCAGTAAATTACAGTAGCCAATGTTTACTACCGAAATACTGCAAAAGATAGCGTCGGTTAGACTGACTTTGGGTGAACATACGGGTTAGCGACGGTAAATCTTAACGAAACGCCCCATTCTCTACCCAGAGAAAAACAGCATATTATTTTATTTTTCACATATCTTCAACCCCTTACGGACAGAGACAGTGGATACAATAATTGTATATAAAAATAGTATACAATGCAAGTTATATTTTCCTCAAACCTGCGACGCAACAACCAGGCCGTTTTTCGCTAAAAACAAAACGTTTCAGGATCCGGGTTCAAATCCTCTAATGATTTAGCCGACCCCAGTATACCTTCAAACCGGTATATTTTTCTTTACCAGAATATAAGATAAATGAATTGGTGGAAAAATAATATCAGCTGACTGTGATGAATGGGTACTTTTGAACAGCAGATACTTTTTTCACCAGAACGCAGTAATAGGATATAACAGCAATTTTCAGGGTTACTTCAATCTCATATCTTAATTATGCCCAACTCTACATCCCCTGGTCGTCCCTGGTTATTTACAACCATCCCCGTCTGCCTGCTGCTCGCCATCTATTTTGTCTTTTTTTCTCCTGTTCCGTCAACTTCTACACATTCTGTAAAAGAGCTGAACCCTGCCTGGTATACTCCAGAACTGGCAAGGGAAGAATACAGGAAGAATGCGACCATGCCGGGAAACTGTTTTATCTGCCACGCATTCTGGGTAAAAGTACCTCCTGATCCGACAGTTCGAGTTCCCCGATTTGCCCATACTGCCATTTCTTTAAATCATGGAAAAAATGACCGCTGCTATAACTGCCATTTGATAAATGACAGGAATAAATATGCTAAAAATGATGGCAGCGGCATCATGCCCCAGACACCTGAAGAAGTCTGCGCAAAATGTCATGGACTGATCTACAACGACTGGAAGAAAAACACCCATGGTGTTCGCCGGGGAAAATGGCTGGCCAGGAACCGTTTCGATCAAGAAAAGTTCACATGTACCGATTGTCACGATCCCCATTCTCCTGTCTTCAAATTTGCTAAAACAACTCCACCTCCTACCTGGGACAAAAAGTACATACGCTCGGGTCAGGCTACAGATAATGGACCGGAATCCTTTACTTCTGAATATCTTATCGAGCAGAAGGAAACATTTTAATCATGACAAAGAAATCAGAAAAAACTTCCAGCCTCAGCAGACGCGATTTCCTTACAGCTGCAGCTGTAACCGTAGCTTCTGTGGGCTCAGGTTGTGCTGCCCTCTCTCCCCTGCTGGATGCCGAGGAGATTCCGACTGCGGAGGAATTCCTCCAAAAACATTACAAAAAACTTTCATTTGATGAAAAAAAAGTCATTTTCCAGCGACTGGAAAAGCAGGTTGAAAACCAGTACGGCGTCAGGACCCATATCAGTGACCCACCGCCAATGGACGGGGTGGAATTTGCCTATGCCTCAATATAGGCCGCTGTATCGGGTGCAGACGCTGCGTTTATGCCTGCATGAATGAAAATAACCAGTCCCGCGATCCGGAAATACAATATATCCGCGTCATGAAAATGAAAAAGGGAAGCATTGACCTTGAAACATCTGACCACGATTATCCTGAGAATGAAGCTGCCGATCCCAATTATTTTTATATGCCGGTCCAGTGCCAACAGTGTAGGAATCCCCCCTGCGTGAAAGTTTGTCCTGTAAAAGCAACCTGGAAGGAAAAAGACGGCATTATTGTCATCGATTACAACTGGTGCATCGGATGCCGCTACTGCGAGGCTGCCTGCCCTTACCATGCCAGGCGCTTTAACTGGGCAAAGGGCAAAATTGCGCCGGCTGATATCAATCCGGAAATGGCATACCTGTCCAACCGGCCTCGACCAATAGGAGTCATGGAAAAATGCACTTTCTGCCTGCAGAGAACCAGGAAGGGGTTATACCCGGCTTGCCTTGAAGTGTGCCCAACCGGTGCCCGGAAATTCGGCAATCTGCGTGATCCGGAATCAGAAGTGCGTAGAATTATAGAAAATGAACGAGTTTATGTATTGAAGCAGGATCTGGGCACAATACCAAAATTTTACTATGTTTTTGCCAAATAGACGCCATGATACAATTTATAATACATGGGTTCACCTCAATTTTCCGTGGAAGCACAACCTACTGGCTGTGGATTACACTGCTCCTGATTGTCTCTCTGACAGGACTGAATGCCTGGGCCATCCAGCTTGCCCACGGTCTTTCTACAACAGGGATGGGAGATGAAGTTTCCTGGGGGATGTATATCGCCAACTTTGTCTTTCTGGTGGGTATGGCAGCTGCGGCAGTCATGATGGTCATTCCCGCCTATATTTTCAAAGATAAGGAGATGCACAAGGTCGTTATCATGAGCGAACTTTTTGCCATCGCTGCCATGGTCATGTGTATACTTTTCGTCACTGTGGATATCGGCCGTCCCGACCGTCTCTGGCACATGATTCCCAGGCTGGGATTTTTCAATTTTCCGAGTTCCATGCTTTCCTGGGATGTCCTCGTGCTGAACGGTTATCTGCTGCTGAATTTCCACGTCTGTTTTTATGTCCTGTATTCCAAATTTCGAAACAGATCACCCAGACCATTCCTTTATATTCCCATTGTTTTCCTGGCAATAGCCTGGGCATTTTCCATCCATACCATCACCGCCTTTCTCTTCCAGGGACTGGGAGGACGCCCATTCTGGAACTCGGGTCTCATTGCCCCGCGTTTCCTGGCATCCGCCTTTGCGGCCGGACCATCCTTCATGATTCTTGTTTTTCTCTTTCTCAAAAAAAGCGGTGCTATTTCATTTGATAATACAGTTATCAACCGTATACGGGTCATTGTCACCATAAGTCTGCTTATCAACATCTTTTTTGCTGGTTCAGAATTCTTTGCTGAATTTTACTCAGATTCAAAACATGTTGTTCATTTCAGTCACCTTTTCGGGTTGCATGGTGAGTCCATGCTGGCCCCCTGGATATGGACCGCCTTATCACTGAACATTGGTGCAGCAATTTTCCTCCTCAGTCCTTTCAGGCGAAACCAGACCGTGCTCATTATCTCCTGCCTCATGATAATCATCGGTATCTGGACAGAAAAAGGGCTGGGATTTGTTATCCCTGCTTTTATCCCGACAACACTTGGCGATTTTGTCCAATATGTTCCCAGCATGAATGAGCTGAAAATATGTTTTGGTGTGTGGGCTTTTGGACTCCTTATTTATACGCTGATGCTCAAGGGTGCCATTCCCATTATGAACGGGCAGGCGGTTAGAAAAGACTGACTCTGAATCTTGGTAAACAGTCTGTAACAAAAATCAGTGGCAGGCTGTCTATTCATTTCCTGAACGACTAGGAGAAAAGGAACATAAGAAGGCCACATAAGTGGAAACAACAACTTTAAAAGGGGAGGTCTGACAGTATGGCAGGAAAACGGATATGTTTATTGCTGGCCGCAGGTTTGATCCTGACTGCCGGATCAGTGTACGGTGGTGGGGGCTGCTCCACCAAGGAGTGTCACTCGGGACTTGCGGATATCAAGCCGGAAAGCCACGAGATGATGCGAACAATCAAAATGAATGGGTCTCAACATGGCGATCCTGATGGATGCGTCATGTGTCATGGCGGAAATCCCAAGGCAACTACCAAGGAGGAAGCGCATAAAGGAGTACCGGCCACGCTGAAATTTTCTCCGGGCCCCAAGGATTTTTATCCTGATCCTGGTTCCATCTGGATCGCGGATAACTCCTGCGGGGCATGTCATCCCGGCTACGTTTACCGTACAACTACATCTCTCATGAACACAGAGGCTGGTAAAATTCAGGGAAATCTGCATACCTTCGGCTTTAAGGAAATGCAGAATTACAAAAATCCCTGGGGTAATTACGATGCCAAGGATCTGGATGGGCCGGCACCACTTTCCGGCACCGAAACCTATAAGCAATATATGTCCAAAATGGTCCAGAAATATCCGGATCAGTTTCCCATGGAACTGAAAATGCTGCCTCAACCGACCATGGAAGAGATCAATGCCGATCCGAAACTCGCCGCCCTCACTTACCAGCGTCATGACTGCAATCGCTGTCATATTGGTGTCCGTGGCAGGGAAAAACGTGGAGATTACCGTGGGATGGGCTGTTCCGCATGTCATGTTCTCTATTCCAACAACGGTTTTTATGAAGGCAATGATAAAACCATTGCCAAGGATAAACCGGGCCATATGCTCAAGCATGAAATCGTGGGAACCCGTAAGACCGGAGGAATTCCGGTGGAATCCTGCAACTCCTGCCATAACCGTGGAAAACGAATTGGTGTTTCATTCCAGGGGTTGATGGAATTCCCCTACGGCTCGCCCTACGATAAGAACGGTAAAAAACAGCCCAAATTGCACACAAAAAAATACATGTTTATTTCTGATGACCTGCACCATCAGGTTCAGAGTCGTGAAGGCAATCCCAAGGGCGGACTGCTCTGTCAGGACTGTCATACCAGCATTGATGTCCATGGTGACGGAAATATTCATGGAACGACAATGGGACAGGTAGAGATTGAATGTACAGACTGCCACGGTCGCCCGGACAAGTACCCGTGGGAACTGCCGGTGGGTTATGGCGATGAGTTCGGCAATGAACTGAACCCTGCTGCCAGAGGCGTTGCTAAGGAAAGATTGATCCCGGGTCGTCAGTTTGGAGCAAAGTATGACGCGGAGGACGGTTTTGTCCTCACCGCACGCGGTAATCCATTAGGAAATGTTGTCAAGCGTGGGAATAAAGTCATAGTCCATTCCGCAACAGGTAACGACTTTGAAGTACCGGTTCTCAAGGCTCTGCACGAACAGAAGAAATGGAAGGATCCCTCAGCGGAGATTGCCATGTCTTCCGTCTCCAAGCATATGGACAAAATGGAATGCTACGCATGCCACGCCTCCTGGGTTCCCCAGTGTTACGGTTGCCATGTACAGGTTAATTTTGCCAAGAAAGATGGAAAGCCACGTATGGGTACAGACTGGATTGCATCAGGCAATGCCCACAAGAATAATGGCCAGACAGCGGAATCCGTTCTTGGGTCAGGTGGTATAAAGAGTATGGGCAAGCCCATGGAAACCCGCAGCTACCTGCGATGGGAAGACCCGGTCCTCGGAATCTCGGGTGAAGGCCGAGTAAGCCCGCTTATGCCTGGCTGCCAGGTAACCTACACCGTAATCAATTCGGACGGCAAGACTCTTGTAAACAATGAAATTGCCGAAAGTCCGGATGAGGCCAAGCAGCTCGGACAGGAACACGTGCCCCTTGCTATCGATATGGCTCCCGTCCAGCCACATACCGCACAGCGTAAAGCAAGAACCTGTGAATCCTGCCATACAAATCCCAAGACAGCAGGACTTGGGATCGGCAACGGTACTTTCGGCATGCGCCAGCATGAGAACATTGTGGAAGATCTAGTGGATGCAAAAACCGGCAAGCCTCTTCCCAAAAAATACAGTGTTCAGATTCCGGCTATTCCGAAGTTGAATTTTGACTGGTCCCAGATTGTCACCCGTGATGGAACTCAGCTTGCTACAGTAGGGACTCACTGGCCACTTTCAAGGGCGTTCAACAAAAAGGAACTGGACAATTTCATGCGTGCTGGCACCTGTATGGGATGCCACCAGAACATGAGCAACGAGGAACTCTGGAAGAAAGTCAGTACTGAAGGCACGATTGATCCCGCCAGACACCTTGAAGCCATGAACAAAATGATCCAGACCATGGCAGAACAAGGAATCAAACCTGCCGAAATGAAAAAATAACGGACATTTATCAGACAGTCCACAACCCTGAACCCCCTGATCCTTTCTCAAGGACCAGGGGTTCTCTGTATCCGGCAATGTATACAATCTGGAAATAATTACAGGATTACTATTTTATGACGAATAGCATACTTGACCAGGCCAGCCACCGAATGTACATCAAGCTTGGTCATGATGTTCTTTCTGTGTGTATCAACTGTCGATGACGAGATACAGAGCGTGTCGGCAATTTCCTGATTGGTCATTCCTTCAGCAACAAGCTGGAGAATTTCCCGCTCGCGGACGGTAAGAATATCCTTGCTTCTGTCCTTTGATTTCCTTGCTATGCCCACAAGTTCTTCCAGAACCACTGTTTTGAGTGAAGGAGATATAAATGTATTTCCGGCTGCGACGCATCGAAGAGCGTCAATGAACCTGTCAAAGCTTTCCTCTTTGAGGAGAAACCCAAGTGCCCCGGCTTTCAATGATTCCACGGCAAAAAAACTGTCGGCATGCATGGTCAGGACAAGTATCCTGCAGTCGGGAACTCTTTTCTGCAACTGTTTTGTCACATCAATACCGCTGAGGCCTGCCATTGCAATATCCAGTACAGCCACATCGGGCTGCAGCTTTTCAATTTCCTTCAACCCTTCACGACCGTCACCGGCTTCTCCAACCACATGAATATCCGATGTCCCTTCCAGAAGAGTTCGGAGTCCCTGTCGAAACATCTGATGATCATCAACCAGAAAAACATTCATCCGAACCATTCTCCTTTTTCTTTATCGGAACATCCAGAATCACCCGGCAACCTTTACCCATCTCGGATTCTATTGTCATACGACCATCCATGGAATCCAGCCACTGACGGATTGTCACCAATCCTATTCCCTGGAACTCATCTGTCATCATGTCTGTCTGTTGCGGATCAAACCCCCTGCCTTCATCATCTACGGTCATGCGGACAATTTCATCCCTGCGTTTGATTGTTGCTACTATTTCTGCGGTTTCAGCGTGTTTCCAGGCATTATGAAGCAATTCCTTATAGGCTCTGAACAGAAAAATATTCTGAGATTTTGAAAGACCAAGCTCACTTTCTCCACCGTAAACGCTTACATTCACACCAGTTTTCCTGCTGAAATTCCTGCCATACCAGGCCATTGCAGCTCCAAGACCCTGGTCATCCAGCACCCTCGGGAAAAGATCAAAAATCATGGTGCGAATCTGATCAATCATAACCTGGACCATGTTTCTGGTTTCGAGAAGTTCGTCATGAATACAACTGGGCACTTCTTCCGGACCATTATGCCGTCGACACGACTGCTGCTCAGCCTCCTGTAACCTGAGATTAACAAGAGCCAGGTTCTGAGCCATTTCCTCATGGAGCACCTGACCCATATGACGACGCTCCCTTTCCTGGGCAAAAACTATTTCCTCCCTGATCCGTCTGTCGATCTGCTGCTCTTTTCTCTGCTGTTCCCGAAGTTCCGTCACATCACGAAGGACCCCTTCCAGGCCAGAGGGTATGCCGTGTTCACCTTTTCTGGCTGTAGCTGTCATAATGCAATACCGCTGACTCCCATCCCTGCGTACTATTGCTATCTCAACATCTCTTATCGCTTCTCCGGCAGCGAGCTGACGTATGACATCAGCCTGTTCTCCCTGTTTTTCTGCCACCCCAAGGTCAAACAGGAAGAGGTCCCTAGGTAATTTATTTTCCCCCAGAGCAAAAAGATTCCTGCCAGCCTGATTCAACTCCACTATCCTGAACTCCTTGTCAGTGACAAAAATACAATCCTGGGAGTTTTCAAAAAGCAGTCTGTATTTTGCCTCAGACCTCTGGAGGTTCCCCATACTTTTTTCAAGATTTTCAGCCATCTTGTTAAAAAGATTTCCAAATTTTCCCATATCATCCTGACTGTAAATCCTGGCCCGCGAAGACAGATCCCCCTGATGTATTTTTGAAGCGGCCCTGGCAAGGGAAAGAATAGGTCTGGAAAATCTCCACGAAACAAACACAGCCACCACCACACAGAGGGCTGTGAGAAGAAGGGTAAATTTCAAAAAAGACTGGACATATTCATTCAGGCCAAGGAGCAGGTTTGCGTCATCGACAGTGGTCAGTAATATCCAGTAGCTGTTGCTGCGATTATCTCCGGAATTTTCAGGAAAATCTGGTTGAATGGGGTAGGTAAGGGGAATCCGGATATAGGCATAGAGCGTCTTCTTTCCTGTAACCGCACTATCCTTGAGCTGTGTCCCCCGCTCCTTTGTCCCCAACCATGCTGCAATCAGGGGCTCATCTTTCACAACTGTTTCATTATGGCCAAGCATGAATCCAAATCGTTTCTGGATATCGGGATGATAAAGAAAATATCCATCTTTATTCAAAAGATAATAATTTTCACCACCTCTGACCTGCTTCTGCTGACGATCCAGCAAATTTAAAAAAACAGACCCGAAAACATTAAGAACAAGTATCCCCTTTTTTCTTTTCTGATGGTCAAAAAGCGGTGTTGAATAGCGGATAACAGGAGTCAGAGGTATCTGCAGCTGCCCCTGTTCAATATTCAGATCCATCGGAGAAATTGAGATTTCCCCGTCTCTCAGCAGGCTTGCTTCCTGAAAATAATAGCGATCACTTTTGTCTTGCAGTTCCCTTTCCGGGGTGAGCCAGAGTTTACTGCCATTACTGTTAGCCCGGATAATCTCTTTTCCGCTTACACTGAGAAGACGTAACTGCTGAAAAATCTGGTGATGGGCGGCAATATTGAGAAACTGCCGCTCAACAATATGAAACAGATATGATTCATCTGCAACATTCTGACTGTTGAGCAGGGCCTGTAGATCAGGAAGGTCACGCAGCACCAGAAGATCACGCTGAATCCATTGCTGCAGCGAGCGAATATCGGCACTTATAAGCTCCAGATCAACGATGGCCCGCTCCTTTAACCGGTCCATCACAAACCTGCGATGCTGATAACGGGCGTATCCACTGGAAATCATTACAGTGGATACTGTAATCAGTATAAATATAAAGATAAATTTGCCGCGCAGACTGGTAAACATTGCGTTTTATTTTCGGCTTACTTTTTAATCACAGCCTTTTCAATAATGACAGAATATCTGTATCCAGCACCAAAATCCCTGTCCGTGGCAACAATTCCCTCAATGGTTATATCATTCATATTTTCAGGAATCTCTGTGGTAGTCACCACCAAATCATGGCTGTTCTCCAGTGCATTACCACTGCCGTCCTGTATATGCAGCCAGTTCCTGCCCATGATATTTGGACTGTATTTTACAACTTTCCCACGAACACGGACAATTTTGCCGCTTAGCGCCTTACGCTTGGCGTACAGTTCACCTACAGTAAATGCGTGTTCACCTTCAGCCTTGGGCAATGCAATTTCCTCCTGCATTGCTATGGCAGCGACACTGCCTCCCGATTCCTTCTGGGGATCAATCTGGCGGGGCATATGCCTTGTGTCCGAAATCCTGTTTTCAAGGCCATTGGGTTCCCCGACTACGGTTTTCCTGCTCTTTTGTTCTGGTTCCCGGGAAGTATTTACAGTGTCAACAACCTCTTTTGGAACCTGCCCCACAAGACCGGGAGAAAAGATGATTTCTCCAAAGGTTCTGGACAGGGTTCTGCTAAAAAAATTCACCATTTTCATTCCCTGGTAAAAAGAAACTCTGTCACCTTCTTTCAGTACCACCATTGGAATGGCAACCCAGCCCCGACCTTCTCCCATATCAGCTTTAAAATAGGTATACCCGGCAGCATTCATGGTTTCAAGGACAGTGCAGGAGATCACACCGTCCTGTCCGTTTTCGCCGTTCCGACCAGTGTTCTTTGAGGCTGCAGCCTTCCCGGAAGAAATGACGACAGATAGAAAAAGGACAAAACAGACGACTGAAACAAGAATTTTATACATTTTCAACATGGATTGTACCTTCAATTATTGTAATTTTGATAAGACCAGAATCCTGCACCCAGTAAACCTGAGGGCCAGAAGATGAAAAAATATTGTTTATCTTCCTGATATGCAGGATTTGGAGAAAACGGTATTGCTGAACCCGGTGGCTCAGCAATTTATACCCTCTGAGCGCCTTTGGAACCAGACCACCATATCACCAGTATACCGAAATTTACAGATCAACCACATTCTATCATTGTCATGAAATTTATTTCTGAGGAGTATACCATCTCAACCTCAGCGCATTGGTAACAACGGAAACCGAGCTGAAAGCCATGGCCGCCCCACCAACCATGGGATTCAGGGTCGGGCCACCGAAAATTGCAAGGACTCCCGCGGCAACAGGAATACCGACTACGTTGTAGGCGAAGGCCCAGAAGAGGTTCTGCCTGATATTGGTCATGGTGGCCCGGCTCAGGCCGATGGCTGTAGAAACCCCCTTCGGGTCCCCCTGCATGAGGACAATATCAGCCGACTCAATGGCCACATCAATACCGGTCCCCATTGCAATTCCCACGTCCGCCCGGGTCAGAGCCGGAGCATCATTGATTCCGTCACCCACCATGGCAACAAGCTGCCCCTTCTCCTGCAACCTGACCACCTCCTGTTCCTTACGGTCAGGCAGCACTCCTGCAATCACCCGCTCAATTCCAACCTGCCTTGCTATTGCTCCGGCAGTCACCTCATTGTCCCCTGTCAACATGACCAGGTCAAGCCCCATGGCCTTGAGATCAGATATGGCTGCCACAGCCGCTTTTTTAACTGGATCTGCAATTGCAAGCAGGGCTGCAAAATTGTCATCAACACTTAAGTAGAGTACAGTCTTACCGTCTGCTGCCCATTTTTGTGCCTTTTCCTCCAGATCAGCATTAAGCCCTTTTACATTTTTTTCCTGCATGAGCATGCTGTTCCCGATCAAAACACTGTATTTCACACCTTCCTTCTCCAGCTCAGCCTCAACACCTCTTCCGGTAATGGAGGTGAAAAAAACAACCTCGGGAAGGATCAATGATTTTTCACTGGCCGCACTCATCAGGGACTCGGCCAGAGGATGTTCCGACTGTATTTCTGCTGCCGCCGCAAATCCAAGCACCGTTTCTTCACCAAGGGAGCCCTCGAGATGGATATCGGTCAAAGTTGGTTTGCCTGCAGTCAGGGTTCCTGTCTTATCAAAAACAATACAATCCACTTTGCCGGCAAGTTCGAGAACTTCTCCGTTTTTAACAAGGACCCCCAGTTGCGCTCCCCGGCCGGTGCCCACCATGATGGACGTCGGTGTGGCAAGTCCCATGGCACAGGGGCAGGCAATGACCAGGACGGCAATAAAAATACGCAGGGAAAATGTAAAACCTGCCTCACCTATAAAATACCATGAAAATCCGGCAACAGCGGCAATAGTCATCACCGTCGGCACAAAATAAAGACTGATTCTATCGGCAAGATTGGCAATGGGAGCCTTTGATCCCTGCGCTTCACGAACAAGCTGGACGATCTTGGCCAGCATGGTATCCTCTCCCACCTTTTCCGCCCGCAGGGTCAGCGCACCCTTTCGGTTCAATGTTCCTCCGAGAAGGAGGTCACCCACTTTTTTGGCGACAGGCAAACTCTCACCCGTCAGCATGGATTCATCTACACTTGATCTGCCATCGACAATAACCCCGTCCACCGGCACACGCTCCCCCGGCTTTACAAGGAGCAGATCACCTGTCTTGATAGCGGAAACAGCAATTTTCTGCTGCTCACCATCTTTTAGAAGAATGGCCTCTTCCGGGGCAAGTTCCATCAGCTGGCGAATAGCATCGGTGGTCTTTGCCTTGGATTTGGCCTCAAAATATTTTCCCAGGGAAACAAGGGCAATCAGCATGGCCGCCGACTCAAAATAAAGATCCCCGGCCTTTGAAAAGGGATCAATCCCCAGACATATTTCCACCAGGTTCCAGGTGGAATAAATAAATGCGGCTCCTGTCCCCATGGCAATCAGGGAATCCATATTGGGAACACCTCGAAAAAACGCGGGAACACCGTTAATATAAAAATTCCTTCCCATCCAGAGAACTGGCAAAACCAGGATGAACTGAACCAGGGCAAAATTAAGTGGTGAAATTCCGGGATCAAGAAATGCAGGCAGAGTGATACCGATCATATGCCCCATGGAGACGAAAAAGATCACTGAAGCCAGCAGAAAAAGGGGCAGGAGCCTCCGTCGCATGGCCTGCAGTTTTTCCAGCGCCCCTTCAAGCTCCTCTTCCTGCCCATCACCTTCTGTCTCTGTGGCACCAAAACCGAGGCCGTCAATACTCCGGGTAATATCATCAACGGAAACAAGGGCTGGATCAAAGCGAACCCGGGCTTTTTCTGTTGCCAGATTGACACTGCACTCATCCACTCCTTCAAGGCCACCTATCACCTTTTCGATTCGAGCGGAACACGCTGCACAGTGCATACCGGAAATAGACAGTTGAATTGTTTTGCCCTTTTCCGGCAAAACAAGTTCAAATCCCATCCTGTCCACAGCCTCTTTTATTTCATGTATTGAAACCTGATCCGGATCGTACTTCAGCGCCAGGTTTTCCGTTGCCAGGTTGACAACCGCATCGTCAACACCCTCCAGATTGCTCAATATCTTTTCAATTCGTGCGGAACACGCTGCACAGTGCATGCCCTTTACCGGCATCTGCAGATTTTCTGTTCCTGCCATAGCATAACCTTTTGTTGGAATTTTTTTTAAATCTCCCTGCCTTGTCGGGCGTATTTCCAACTTGGCTGAGTTTCATGGGTAATCAGGATTAAAAATAGAGATTAAAATGGATGATGTAAAGACACTTGACATAACCCCTGTTGTTATTACAACTTTTAATATAATCCTGAATCCGTAACGGTTTTGTGGGTTTGTTTTAAGTAATATGCCGAAAATAATGTTAAAATGTTTTCTGAGCTGATTCACACCCCCTTTTTTTTGGAGACTGATCTATGGAAACAATAAAAATAAAAGGAATGAGCTGTAACCACTGTACGGGTTCCGTACAGAAAACGCTGGAAGGAATTGCCGGTCTTTCTCAAGTATCGGTAAACCTGGAAAAAGGAGAAGCCTCATTTATAAATGATGGTGTCAGCAAAGATGACATAGTTGCAGCCATCAAGGCTATCGGTTTTGAAGCGGCTTCATGATCATCTTCCGGAATCCTTGACGGTTGTTTGACCTCTGTGTTGATTTTTCGACTCAAGAATAGCAACGTCACGGTACTGTCAAGCTTTCACACATGGTTCCGACCTCCTGTTGCACGTTGATATACTTTGATCCAAATACCTGCTTTTGGGATCAGGGAGTGAACCGTTGTTCCAGGTTGTCAAGAAAAAGCTCATACTTGCCCGGATCAATTCCGGTTTCCTTATCTTTTAAAACAAATTTCTCAGCTATCTCTTCAATCTGCCCGGCTGTCAATTCCCTGTCCAGCCAGGGAAAAAGTATCTCATCTTCTTTTTTAATATGTTCAGCCAGCAACGACCGGTAAGCGAGAAGATGTTCCTTCAGAGTCCTGGTATCGGTTGCTTCCAGCGAGGCGAGCATCGCCTTGACAAGGTTGCGTGCTTCCTTGTGGTCCTGATAAATAACCTGAAAAATTTCCAAACTGTCATCGAAATATGCAAACAAAATATCCTCTTCCTTTCCATGGTGGAGCCTGTCAGCATAGGATCGAATAAGATCAATGCCATCCCGCACAAGTTCCTGTCCTTTTTCAGAATTCAGATCCATACTCTCCACCACAAATGGAATCAGGGCCAACCAGCGTTTGATCTGAACATGCTCTCCAACCAGCTTCTGCATGGGCAGGGAATGAAAAACGTGGACCTTCCGTTCTGATGGCACTGTTGTCTCCCGGAATATCTGGATATCTCTCTCGGGATAAATTACAGACTCAATACGAAGCATCAGCTCTCGTTCCTGTTCCGGCTCCATCTGATGAATCTCGAGTATATCCTTTAATTGACACATCCCAACCGTACATGGTCCGCAACCGATCCCGTATTGCTCAAGCACTGTTCCAACCTCGGGAAATTCCGCTATTATTTCCTTGATACCTCTATTTTCGTATTGTTCCATTTGAATATTTCCTCTGATATGTAACAGCAGACATGTAATTACGCCTGTCAGGTATACTGTAAGGATATACGAGATAAATAAAAGGGACCTTGATTTAAATCAAACAATACAAAAAGACTTTTTTCTTTTCAGCTACAGATTTGAGAAATCACCGAATTCAGGTATAATTAAAATAGCTTTTCACACTTCAACATCTGTATTCCGGGAGGAAAACATATGGTCACACCAGCAAAACCCATCCCACCTGAACAGGATCTCGCCCGGCAGACAGAAAAAATCTTCCACGCCATTAAATTATCCCTTGAAAACAATGATATCATCCGTGCCGAAGCATTGCGGGAAAAGCTGCTTAAAGTCAACCCGATGGCTCTCAGCGAAATTATCAAATCAGCTGAACTGATTGAAAACACAAAAACAGCCAACAGGGACCGGGATCATTTCGCTGTATGGGACAAGCTTTACAGTACCCTCTCCGAAGAAGAACAGAACTGTCTGTTCTACAGCCTGAAAAAGGTCATTGTACCACCGAAAAAAATAGTGCTGTCCAAGGGTTCATTCAATAACCGACTCTTTTTCATTGACAGGGGGAGAGTTTCCATCTGTCAACCAAAGGGAAAAAGACAAGTGGTGCTGGCCCAACTTGGCCGGGGAGACATCCTCGGGGAATATACCTTTGCCACCATAGCTCTCTGTAGTGCCACGGCGGTAACCAGTTCGGAAGTACAACTTATGGTCCTGGAAAACTCAGCAGCCACCGGCTGGAATGAGAACCCTGAACTCTACGACAAACTCATCGACTACTGCATGAAAAATGGCCAGATCGATGAAATCCTCCGCAGAAAGAAATCGGATAAACTGCATGCCACGAGGTACACGGTGTCAGGACAGGTAACTGCGTGTCTGTTGGATAAGAAAGGTAAAAAGACCGAAACACATTTTCGCGGCACTCTTTCAGAACTGTCAGTATCCGGAACCAGCTTCGGTATCAGATGCTCCAACAGGGAAACAGCAAGAGCTCTTTTAGGAAGATACCTGTTGCTGAACTGCAGCTTCAACAGGGATGAAACTCCATTGAAAACGCTTGGTAGAATTGTTGAAGTGAGTTTCCATCTCTATAATGACTACACCCTGCACATTCAGTTTCCCACCAAACTGGAAGAAAAGGAAATTGTAAAATTCTGCAGACGACCTGATAGAAAAAACAGTCAGCACCATTCCGGAAATTAAATAACCTGGATACTCCCTCGGTTCGATGGGGTAAACCTGCCACCGATGGTAAATCTGGAACCCGGATTGTAAAAACTGGACTTTGTCACAATCTCTCCCTCCACCCAGGTTTTCCGGTGCAGGACCAGGCAGGGTTCCGTCTCATCAATCTGCAGTAACTCACGAACTGGCGCCTGGGCAATCATCGCTTCCACCACATGTTCCACCTCTGAAATAGGCGCAATATCCAGCAGATACTCATTTGGAGAAACGTGGGTAAAATCCTGTCTCAGAAAATCAGGGGCAAAATCCGGTTTGACATACCTGTCAGCCAACTGAATAGGAACACCATTATCCATATGAACAATAAGTGAATGAAAAACGGAAGCATAGGGTTGCAGTCCTATGGAAAGAGCCAGCGCGGGGCTTGCTTTTTCTTCCGCCAGAACACAGACTTCACAGGAGTAAGCCCCTCCCCGCTCACGAATTTCCTTGGCAATGGACTGAACCTCAAGAAGTGCTGACTGAGGTTTCTGGTTGGCCACAAAGGTTCCCAGTCCCTGGACACGAGTCAGCTTTCCTTCGCCAGTCAACTCCCGCAGGGCTCTGTTTACAGTCATTCGTGAGACACCGAGCAGTTCAACGAGTCTGTTTTCCGACTCGATTTTCATCTCTTCACGCAACTCACCACTTTCGATACGGGAAAGGATATACTCCTTGACCTGCTGATAACGGGGCAGGGAAGGATCAATATTATGAATATGATCGAAAAACTGCATTTTAAGTCCACCTGTTGATCCAATTACTCATTCTTAAACTGAAAATTTAGCCCAGTCAGACTGGTTTATCAGGCAGTCACACCCGGCAACAACCCTTCCGGCACAAGGTAATTCAAAGTCCCGGAAAGGGCCAGCTCGCTTGCCTTTTCGATATCGGGTGCAAAATACCTGTCCTGATCATAAAACTGAACCAGCGCCCTCACCTTTTCCTTTGCCTTCTCAAGAAGGGGCGATGTCTTCAACGGTGCCCTGAAGTCCAGGCCCTGGCAGGCGGCGAGCAGCTCAACACCGACCACTCCAGCAGTATTTTCGGCCATATCAAGCAATCTGCGTCCGGCAAAAGTTGCCATGGAAACATGATCCTCCTGGTTTGCCGAGGTTGGCAGACTGTCCACTGATGCCGGATGGGCCAGAGATTTGTTTTCACTGGCAAGAGCTGCTGTCGTCACCTGGGCAATCATAAATCCGGAATTGAGCCCACCTTTTTCCACCAGAAACGGAGGCAGTTTACTCATATGAGTGTCAATGAGCAAGGCTATTCTCCTCTCTGAAATAGCCCCGATCTCAGCCAGGGCAAGGGCCAGATTGTCAGCTGCCATGGCGACAGGTTCCGCATGAAAGTTTCCCCCGGAAATAATATCACAGCTCTCTGCAAAAACCAGGGGGTTATCAGAAACGGCATTGGCTTCCGTCACCAGAACCTCCGCTGCATTCCTGATCTGAGAAAGGCAGGCCCCCATCACCTGGGGCTGACATCTCAGGGAATATGGATCCTGTACACCCTCGCAATCCTTATGGGAGAGTCCAATCTCGCTCATTTCAGTCAAAAGATGACGAAAAGCTGCCGCAGTATCTACCTGGGTCCGGTGTCCTCTCACTTCATGAATGGCAGGTTCAAAGGGTCGCCTGCTTCCCAGTGCGGCCTCCACCGACAGTGCACCTGCAACCAGGGCGGAAGAAAAAAGGTTTTCCGTGGCAAAAAGCCCCTCCAACCCAAAAGCAGTGGAAGCCTGGGTACCGTTCAGCAGTGCCAGTCCTTCCTTGGGGCCGAGCACTATCGGCTGCAACCCCGCAATTTCGAGGCCCTCGCGACCGCTGAGTCGCTTTTTCCCGTAAATCACCTCCCCTTCCCCAAGCAACACAGTGCTCATATGGGCAAGGGGGGCAAGATCCCCTGATGCCCCAACCGAACCTTTTTTGGGGATACAGGGATAAACCTGGCTGTTTACAAGTTTCACCAGGGCTTCAATCACCTCAAGGCGGATACCGGAATACCCCCTGGCCAGACTGTTTATTTTTAATACCATGAGCAGCCTGGTTGTTGATTCATCCATTAAATCACCAATACCGGCGGCATGGGAAAGGACTATTGAACGCTGGAGATGCTCCAGTTCATCATTGGGGATTATGGTATTGGCCAGCAGTCCGAAACCGGTATTGATTCCATATATCACCCTCCCGGAGCTGATAACATCGGCAACAGTGGCCACCGATTTTCTAATACTTTCCCTGCATTCGGGAATAAGTTCAACTCTGACCGGTTCTGCCGCGACTGTTCGTAATTGTTCCAGGGTCATTTCCCCCGGTACAATCTGTATATTTTTCATTATCATTTCTTCTTCCTTAAAAATGGCTTACTTGTATATACAATTAAAACTTCAAAAACGACACATGGTTTTTAAAAAATATTTCCTGTTATTTTTATAATACAGTTCTACAAAAAAGAATCGTCACTATCAAGAAAAAGTTGTATATACAACCTCTAGGTTGTATACTATGAGGTATTATCAAATTCTACAACTTTTTCGGGACAAGGAGATAATCATGCTCAAAAATAGTAATATATCCCAGGCAATGAAGATTCGTCTCGATGATGAACTGCCTGAAAAACAACCCTTTCTGGAGGGTATCCGCCGGGCTCCCGCCCGCGGCTTCAGGTTGAACCGCAATCAGACGGAAACCGCACTGAGAAACGCCCTTCGGTATATTCCGGAGCAACACCATACAACCCTGGTACCCGAATTTCTCGATGAGCTGAAAACCTACGGTAGGATTTACGGTTACCGGTTTCGGCCCAAAGGTCACATCAAAGCTCTTCCCATTGAAGAGTATAAGGGAAAATGCCTTGCCGGAAAAGCCTTCCAGCTTATGATCGACAACAACCTGGATTTTGATGTGGCTCTCTATCCTTATGAACTCGTTACATATGGGGAAACCGGTTCCGTCTGCCATGATTGGATGCAACTCTGCCTTGTAAAAAAATACCTGCAGGAGCTGACCGAGGAACAGACCCTGGTCATGCAGTCGGGACACCCACTGGGACTGTTCAAATCTGCTCCGGACAATCCCAGAGTCATCATCACCAACGGCTTGATGGTTGGTCTCTACGACAACCCTGACGACTGGGAAATTGCCGCCCAGATGGGTGTTTCCTCTTACGGCCAGATGACCGCAGGCGGCTGGATGTATATCGGTTCCCAGGGTATAGTCCATGGTACCTATAACACCCTGCTCGCCGGTGCCCGAAAAATGTGCGGCGTCCCCGCTGACGGGACCTGGCCGGTCTGCTCTTTGTCTCCTCCGGTCTGGGCGGCATGAGCGGTGCCCAACCCAAGGCGGCGAAAATAGCCGGAGCCGTTTCCATCACTGCGGAAGTGGATCTCTCCCGTATTACAACCCGGCATAGGCAGGGGTGGGTTGACATCGTCACCAGTGACATGGGCGAAGTAGTGGAGATAGCAAAAAAAGCTCTTGCTGCCGGAGACAATACAGCCATCGCTTACCACGGAAATATCGTCGACCTGCTTGAATACCTGGCAGAAAAAGAAGTGAAAATTGACCTGCTCTCCGATCAAACCTCCTGCCATGTGGTCTATGACGGCGGCTACTGTCCCCAGGGACTCTCCTTTGCCGAGCGGACGAGGTTGCTGGCAGAAAACAGGGACAGATTCAGGGACCTGGTAAACAAGAGTCTTCGCAGACATTACCAGGTTATCAAAAAACTTTCGGAACAGGGCAGTTATTTTTTTGATTACGGCAATGCCTTTTTAAAAGCCGTTTTTGATGCAGGAGTAATCGAAGTTGCCCGAAACGGGGTTGATGAAAAGGACGGTTTTATTTATCCCTCCTATTTTGAAGACCTCATGGGACCGATCTTTGATTATGGTTACGGACCCTTTCGCTGGGTGTGCCTTTCCGGCAAATCTGAAGACCTGGACAGAACAGACCGGGCAGCCATGTCCTGCATCGACCCTGAAAGACGGGCCGAGGACCGGGATAATTATACCTGGATCAGGGATGCCAAAAAGAACAACCTGGTTGTGGGCAGCCAGGCCCGTATCCTCTATTCGGACGCAAAAGGCCGTACGGCTATAGCCCTGAAATTCAACAAGCTGGTTAGAAAAGGTGAGATAGGTCCTGTCATGCTCGGCCGGGACCACCACGACCCCGGCGGTACTGATTCTCCATTTCGGGAAACGGCTAATATAAAAGATGGCAGTAATGTCTGTGCAGATATGGCTGTTCACTGCTTTGCCGGAAACGCAGCCAGGGGCATGTCCATGGTAGCACTCCATAACGGTGGCGGCACCGGTATCGGCAAAGCGATAAACGGTGGTTTCGGCATGGTCCTGGACGGCAGCCGGCAGGTGGATGACATTCTCAGGTCTGCCATGTCATGGGATGTGATGGGCGGTGTGGCCCGGCGCAACTGGGCCAGAAACCCCAATGCCATGGAAGTGGCCATGGAATATAACAGGAATAACATAAATGGCGACCAGATAACCATTCCCTTCCAGGCGGATCAATCCCTGGTGGACAGGGCAACCGAAGAACTTTTCAACAACAGATAACCAGAGATTACCATGTCACCACCGGCCACACTCTTTCAAAACTGTACGATCTATACTCCTGCCGACAACGGGAAACCAAAGGGGGAGGACAACAGGGGGAGCTCACCTGTTTTCACGACGGCGCTCTGCTTGTCAAAAACGGCCTGATCCACGATATTGGCTCAAAAACAGATGTTCAGAGCAGAATGAAAAACTCCCCCGATCGGGAAATCGACTGTAATGGACGCTGCATGATTCCCGGCTTTGTGGATCCACATACCCATATCTGCTTCGCCCGGAGACGGGAATCAGAATTTGAACTGCGCCTTGCCGGGACACCCTACCTGGAGATTCTCAAACAGGGCGGAGGGATTCTCTCCTCCGTCAAAGCGGTTGCCGAAACAGATGAAGAGAGTCTGTATTCCTACAGTAGAGGTCATGTTCTCTCCGCTATCAGCCACGGCACAACAACCATGGAGATCAAAAGCGGCTATGGGCTAGACACTGAAAATGAGCTGAAAATGCTGCGGGTCATCAGAAAACTCGGCCGGGACCTTCCACTTGAGATAGTGCCGACCTTCCTGGGAGCCCATGCTGTCCCAGGAAAATTCAGGAAAAAGCCGGATGATTATATTGATCTTATTATCGATGAAATGCTGCCCCTCGTTACAGACAACAATCTTGCTGAACAGTGCGATATATTCTGTGAAAAAGGTGTCTTTTCCGTTGAGCAGTCCAGACGGCTGCTGCAGGCGGCCCAAAAATTCGGTATGGGTATAAAGATCCATGCGGACGAAGTACATGATCTTGGAGGAGGCGGTCTTGCAGCGGATCTTGGCGCGCTTTCCGCTGACCATCTGCTCGCAGTAAGTGATGAAAATATAAAGAAAATGAGTGCAGCCGGTACTATTGCCACCCTGCTTCCGGGAACAGCCTACAGCCTGAAAAAACCATACGCCAGGGCGCGCGCCATGATTGAAGCCAATCTGCCTGTTGCTCTGGCAACAGACTGCAACCCAGGCTCCAGTTATACGGAATCAATGCCCTTTATTATCGGCCTGGCTATTATGAATATGGATATGAGTCCGGCTGAAGCCCTCACTGCTGCTACACTGAACAGTGCCTATGCCATTGACAGGGCAGGGATGGCAGGCAGTCTTGATCGCGGGAAACGAGCGGATTTCTTGCTGCTGGACGGGCAATCCCCGGCGATCCTTGCCTACCATGGCGGTGTATCTCCCGTGGAAGAAGTCTATATTTCAGGAGAAAAGGTGATAAGAAAATGAAAAAAATAGTTGAATGCGTCCCCAATTTTTCGGAAGGAAGGGACAGTGAGACCATTGAAGCCATCGCCGAGGCAATCAGACAGACTCCGGGCTGCACACTCCTGGATGTCGATCCCGGCCAGTCCACCAACAGAACAGTCTATACTTTTGTAGGTGACCCGGAAAGTATAATTGAAGGCGCCCTCGCCGCAGCTCGCGTTGCCAGGGAAAAAATAGATATGCGCAACCACAAAGGGGAACATCCCCGGTTCGGTGCCATGGATGTGTGCCCCTTTATACCGGTAAAGGGTGTTTCCATGGAAGAGTGTGCTGAAATTGCGGAAAAATTTGCCATGGCAGCTGCAGAGGAACTCCATGTCCCCTTCTACCTCTATGAGGCAAGCGCAAAAGAAGAATATCGGCGTAAACTCCCGGATATTCGTGAAGGGGAATACGAGGGATTGCCAGAGCGACTGACAGATCCCAGGTGGAAACCAGATTACGGCCCTCTGGAATTCGTACCCGAATGGGGAGCCACCGCCACCGGAGCCCGCATGTTTCTCATCGCCTACAACGTCAATATTCTCGGAACGCCAAACCAGGCGCACCGCATCGCTCTTAACCTGCGCGAAGCCGGCCGTGGAGAAAACGAGCCGGGACGACTCAGGGAAGTCAAGGGAATGGGCTGGTTCGTAAATGAATATAATGTGGCCCAGGTGACAGTCAACCTCAATGATTACCGGGTTACCCCCATCCACCTCCTCTATGAAGAGGTAAAGCACGAAGCAAAACTGCTGAGGGTAGCCGTTACCGGTTCGGAAATTGTAGGCATCGTTCCCCTGGAATCCCTTTTAATGGCCGCCGATTACTTTATAGAGAAGGAACAGCTCTTCATCTATGAAGAAGACCAGAAGATCAGACTGGCTGTGGAGCGACTGGGATTGAATTCCATTTCACCTTTTATCCCGGAAAAGAGAATCATTGAATATATTGTAGCCGAGAAACCCGACGAACCACTGGCAAGCCTCAGCGTCAGAGATTTTATCGAGGAAATAGGTTCGCGCTCCTCCGCACCCGGCGGCGGCTCAGCCTCGGCAGCCATTGCCGCGGTGGGAGTCGGCCTGGGAGCGATGGTTGCCAAATTGACATACGGAGTACGACGTTTTGAAGATGTTCAGCCCCATATGATGAAGGTCATACCCGGCCTGCACGAACTCACCAGGGAACTCATTCCCATGATCGATGCGGATACGTCAGCCTTCAACGAATATGTTGAAGGAATGAGAATGCCCCGGAACAGTGAAGAAGAGAAACAGGCCCGCTTTAAAAAAATGCAGGCCGGCCTGAAAACAGCCATCAATGTCCCTCTCACCACCATGCGCCTGGGCAATAAAGCTTGGGACAGCCTGATCGAGATCGCACGCCATGGAAATCCCGCCTCAAAATCAGACACACAGGTGGGGGCAAAGGCTCTTGAAACCGGCATCTGGGGAGCCTACCAGAATGTCCTGATCAATATGGTGGATATAGAAGATGATGTTTATCGCAGAACAATCCTGAAAGAGGCCGAACAGCTCATGCAGCGGGCACATCAAAAATGTGCGGAAATTATTGCGGAACTGGAAAAAATATAGTCTATTCAGCTAGTACAGAAGTTATTTTACAGGAGGATTAATCAGCTGCAACTCGTTCAGGAACTCCCATGGACAGTGATGATCTAATACTGATTGTTGACGATGACCAACTACACCGTGACCTTGTTGAGCGGTATGCGGGCCTGCAGAACATTCGTTGCATAAGTGCCGAAAATGGAAAAGACGCACTGAAACAGATGGAAACCGAACCCGTCAGTATTGTCATTACCGATATGGCAATGCCTGAGATGGACGGAATGGAGCTTCTGCAGCAGATACGAAAACATTATCCGGATACCAATGTCATTGTAATGACAGGATACAGTAAACTCTATTCGTATATTGATGTCATTCGTGAAGGTGCTTCTGACTTTATCGAAAAACCGTTTAGAAAAGATGAATTTGCAGCCAAGTTGGATCGTGTTTTCCGTGAGAGACACCTGGTTCGTGAACTGAAAAAGGCCAAGGAAAAAGCTGAAGCCGGCAGCAAGGCCAAAACCGCTTTTCTCTGTGCCATGAGTCACGAGCTGCGTACACCAATGAACGGCATACTCGGTTTCACTGATCTGCTTGCCCATTCCAACATCCCGCCACCGGAAAGAAAATATGTCAATATGGTTGGTCAGTCTGCAGACAGACTGATGAAGCTGATCAACCAGATTCTCGATTTTTCCACCATCGAAGCCGGGGAAAATGATTTCAAACCCTCCCATTTCTACCTGGTTGATCTCTTCGAGGAACTTTTTGTCACGATAAAACCTGGCGCTACCGACAAAGGATTGAGACTGGATCTTGAAATCCCTCCTGATCTCATGGACACTATGCTCTTCGGTGACCAGCTGGTTTTGGCCCGAATCCTGTCCAACCTGATTGATAACTCCATAAAAGCAACCGACCTCGGAATAATTTCAATAAAAGTCCGGAAAGAAAAAAAACTGCCGGATGATACCATCGACCTGCTCTTTTCTGTGACTGACCAGGGCAACGGTATTCCCCCGAACTGCAAAATGATATTTTCGAACCGTTCACCCAGGCTGAAGACTATATGAACAGAAAACATGAGGGTGCCGGCCTGGGCCTGGCCATCTGCGCAAAACTGGTCAGTATGATGAACGGCAGAATCTGGCTGGAAAGTACTCCGGAAATCGGCACAACATTTTTTTTCACTGTCCGGATGCAGGCTGCATAATAAAACCAATACCATCAAACACTCACGAACTCAAAAGCACGACCTTATCCCATGCTGAAAACAAATTCCGAAAAAACAGTGGAAATGCTGATGCAGTGTAAGCCGGGCCCACCAAGAACCCGTGGAACTTTCCAGGTGGACCATGGTGGCGTTCCCTTCATCCTGCCATCCATCGGTGGCATTACACTTAATGTCCTGGTAGGAGATTCCGCTTTCGGCCTAGCGGGAGACCATATCGAACCTGGAGCGAGCTGTACGGCCAACGCGGAAAAACGAAATGATTTTCCAAATGATTCATTACAGATATACAGTTGCATCGGTAACAGGGCAACTATCCTCTCCGGTAAAGCTGAAGGTGCAGAAGGAGTAGTTACCGGGAAACACGGAGGATCCGAACATATCATGATCGATTTTCCCGTGGAAGCCATGGAAAAAATGAGCTATGACGATACGATCATGGTTCGAACAAGGGGACAGGGACTGCAATTGACTGATTATCCGAAAATAAGACTGTACAATCTCGATCCGGAGCTGCCGGGAAAAATGAACATTGTGGAAAAGGATTCAAAGCTTTATATTCCCGTCACTACCCTGGTTCCAGCCACCTGCATGGGTTCCGGTGTGGGCTCCCCCCATGTTGCATCGGGAGACTACGATATCATGACAAGTGATCGGCAGACTGTAGCCGCATACAAACTTGACAGGATCCGCTTCGGAGATTTTGTCGCTCTCCTTGACCATGATAACAGTTTTGGCAGAGCGTACAGAAAAAACAGTGTTTCAATCGGCATTGTAGTGCACAGTGACTGCCTGCGGGCCGGGCATGGTCCGGGGGTTACAACCCTGTTTACCGGCAGCAGCAGTCAAATCGTACCGGTAATTGATCCCGAGGCAAATATTGCCGATATACTGAAAATCGGCAGAATGCGAAACGTCGGGAAAAAGGACTGATTTAACAATTTCCGCCTCTGTTTTTTCCATCGTCTATCCGTACAAGCTGATCTTGCAGATCATCAATCTCCTGCTGCCAATATTCCCGGGAACCGAACCCGTCAATGGCCCGGGTAGCTCCCTCCTCTTCCACCTGGTGAGCACACCAGGCCATATAGTGGACAAAACGCATGGCACGCAGGGGCTCAATCAACTGCAGTGTCCGCCTGTCAAAGGGACGGAATGTCTCATACCCCTCAAGGAAGAAATCAATCTCAACAAAGGATTCATCAACCTCTCCGGGAAGCAGCATCCAGATATCCTGCACAGGTGGCCCCATAACCATATCATCAAAATCAATAATATAAAATGATTCACCCGGACGATAAATCATATTGGAAAAATGACAGTCCCCATGGATACGAATATTCTCTATCTCGCTGAAAAGCGGGGATATTTTATTGATAATCCGTTCAACGGACTCCCGGAGCCGGGGTTTAAGATCAGCAGGGACACAATCCGCCAGCAAAAGATATTCAAGATGCGTCCTGGTGGAATGCTCCGGCCCCATCTGAATCCGGTGAATCGCCTGTCCCGTTGCCCCGACACTGTGTACCCTTCCAAGAAGTCTTCCCAGCTGCAACCACTGTTCATCATCGTATTCATCAAAACTTCGGCCACCGCATTTTGGAAACACGGCATAGTAAAATGACTGAAAATCTGAAAGCGTGGTTCCATCCTGGAAAACAAGAGGAGAAATCACTGGAATCTCCTGTGCCGCCAGATCAAAAAGAAACTTATGTTCATCCAGGATAGCGGCTTTTGTCCAGCGGCCGGGCCGGTAAAATTTAACAATCAGCCCGCTCCCATCCTCCTGCTCCAGTTCAAAGACCCTGTTGATATAGCTGTTCAACGGACGAAAAAGATTTGTGCACCGAATTCCCAGACTTTTCTCCACAAGGGTGAGAACCCGATCCGGGCCAAGATCTTCAAAGACCATTTTTTTCATTTCTTTCTTCCGTATGTTTTGTATTGTAGTTTTTATAACCCGTAAGTATCTGACGAGGTAGGTGATTTTCCCGAAATCAAGATACTGTTGCACTCAGTTGTAGTCCAGTTCAGAAAAAAACGCATGGTATTTGAGAAATGAATTTGAAAAGCTGTAACCTCAATCCTGCAATTGGCAGGTTTATCGGAGATGCGAGGCATCAAGAGCACCGAAGTGCAGGATTGAGGTGAAAAATGATTTTCTCTGCAACAGAGAGTTCTGGGTTTTGCAAACGGTGTGGTACAGTTCACCGACTGGAGAGTTCACGTGCTGTTACCGCATGTTACAGCCTCATGGAGAAACTGGAAAAGCACCAAACCATAGAACTGTTTCAAGCCATCCCCAGACACAGGCATCTCCTGATAACCGACGATCTTTTTGGTAAATCGCGAGGGAAGATGTTCGGCGTTCTGGAGGGAGTCCGACGAAACGGAAAAACAGTCCGGCTTTATGCCTTTTCCGGACAATTTAACGGATTATGGCATGTCCCCGGATGGGCACCGCCTCTTTTTGAAATAAGTGAATTTCAAAAAATCAACTATCCCGAGGAAAAAAGAATCAAGACATTGGGGAAGGAACTCGCCAAAGAGACTCGTCATTGTGCCAGGTGGCATACCATTAAACGGGAACGCAGAAAACGATCGCGCCTGTTGATGGAAAAAATTCATACCCTTTACCGTTTGACCAATTTTCACGGCGAAACAGTCTCCCTGCATGAGGCCTTTGTCGGGCCGGGCGGGATTCCCACCGGAACCGGTGACTGCTGTGCTCCGAAACTGCTCAACCAGGCAGCTGCACTCCACATAAAACCACTGGGTATTGCAGAATTTTTCTGGGGAAAGGAAAATAAATCCAACAGCAGGCACCATGGCCATTTTTATTCATCCTGCAGCTCAAAATGCGAGCCGATCCTCGGCTTTCTGCTCTGCGGGCTCAACACACTGACTGAGCCGATAAAAAAATGAAAATGAAAAATATATTTGCTGACCGTATGAACAATATTCCCCGCTCATTTATCAGGGAAATCCTCAAAGTAACTCTCAAACCCGGCATCATCTCCTTTGCGGGAGGACTGCCCAACAGTGACCTCTTCCCCCTTGAACAACTGCAAACGGCTACAGAAAAGCTCTTTACCTGCGGTGGCAGCACTGTCTTTCAATATGCCACTACGGAAGGATACGTAAAACTGAGAGAATATATTTCCGCGAGGTACCGCAGCAGGAACAATCTGTATGTTCCCGTTGAAAATATCCTGATCACCAGTGGCTCCCAGCAGGGCCTTGATCTCCTGGGAAAAATCATGATCAGCAGCGGGGATGGACTCGTTATTGAAGAACCTGGATACCTCGGAGCAATACAGGCTTTTTCCATATACAGCCCCCGTTTTCTTTCTGTACCGGTTTCTGATGAGGGCATGGACAGAGAAGCACTTCAACATTCACTGGATTCTCATGAAACCAGACTGATCTACACGGTTCCCAATTTCCAGAACCCTTCCGGTATCACCTACTCGACTGAAAACAGAATACAACTTGCTGCAACAATAGAAAAAACCACTACTTTCCTCATTGAGGATGACCCGTACGGAGAACTGCGATTCAGCGGAGAACCCAAACCATCTTTTCTATCCCTGATTCCTGAAAACACAATCCTGCTCGGCTCCTTTTCCAAAACCATTGTACCAGGATTCCGTCTGGGCTGGATTGTTGCCCCACCCCCTGTCATGGAAAAACTGATCACCGCAAAGCAAGCAACAGACCTGCATACCAGCCATTTTACCCAGGCAATTATCCACCAGTTCCTGATCGATAACGATGTGGATACACATATTGAGAAAATCGTGCAAACATATGGTAGCCAGAAAATTGCCATGGAAGAGAGTATCAGGGAATTTTTCCCTCCGAAAGTCACGGTAACTGACCCTGAAGGCGGCATGTTCCTCTGGGTGACACTCCCAGGGGATATGAAGGCGATGGAACTCTTTCACACAGCAATTAAAAACGGTGTTGCCTTTGTTCCAGGTGATCCGTTTTATATAGACAGAAAAGATTCCAACTGCCTGCGGTTAAGCTTTGTTTCCACCAACGAAGAAATGATCCGAACAGGAATTAAACGATTAGGCGCAACAATCACCCAATGCATGTGATAGAAAAAAACATACTTTACAACGATGATGATATTGTTGTGGTCAACAAACCCGGCGGCCTCCTCTCCGTCCCCGGCAGGGGAGTCGACAGACAGGACTGCGTTGTAACACGGCTTCAAGAGATTTTTCCGGACATGATTGGTCAACCGGCAGTTCACAGGCTGGATTTGCATACATCCGGCCTTATGGTTTTAGCCATGACAAAAGCCGCCCACACCAATCTGTCAAAACAATTTGAGAACCGCCTGGTCACAAAACGATACCAGGCAATACTGGATGGAATTCTTCCCGGAAAAGAAGGCAAAATATCCCTTTCCTTCCGTCTCGATCCGAATAACAGACCGAAACAGGTCTATGATCCTCTGAATGGAAAAACCGGTATAACATTGTGGAAAAACCTGGGTGCCGAACCAATCAAGAGAACCAGGGTGGAATTCACTCCCCTGACGGGTCGAACCCACCAGCTCCGCCTCCATGCCGCCCATCCAAGGGGACTTGGCATTCCTATTGTTGGTGATTATCTCTACGGTTCAGGAAACGATGGTGATCGAATGTTTCTCCATGCTGTTTTTTTAGAATTCAGCCATCCCTCCCTTCAGAGAAACATGCAATTTACATGCCTTCCACCTTTTTAATTCAGGGCGCTTTGAAGTGGCCCCCCATTTTTAAACCACTACCAAGTCTATTTAAGTTAATACTGTACAGCCCAGTTTTGCCTATGACTGTCGAAAACAGGTTCTCGTAATAATGCCATGCTCTGCGGGAATGCTCGCAAAAAGTACTTCCAGATGAGCAAAATCAAGTGGGTTGCCATTGCTATGCCGGAGAGATTTTTCACCGACAGGGGACTCTGTTTTCCGGGATACTGATTTCCTGATCAGCCGAACCGCCCTGGTACGTGATCCGTATGCGGGGGGGGGTGTGGGAGGGCTCTTCAGCAATGGGGAGTTCTATCCCGATTAGGCTTTTTCATCCTCCTTTGGGATAAAGAACGTATTGGGAGCACAATTATCTGTCAATTTGTTATCTAAAGGATCAAACGCAAAATAACCTGCGGAATGAAATAAATGTAGAATTTGGCGTGACACGTCGCTTCCAACTTCAACATAGAATTTTGGGCGAATATTATTTATTATGTTTGTTGCTCCCTGTAGCACCATATGTTCAGCCCCTTCAACATCTATTTTTATAAAGTCAGGTGGCGGAAATGTATTTAATAAAGTATCCAGCGTGAGGGTAGGAACATACTGTTTTTCTCTAACACCTCCCATCTGTGACCGCCCACCCGCCTCTTCTAGTGCATTACTTGCACGCCCTCTTGCCGCCACCATAAAGGAAGCAACCGAATTATCATTTGAAATTGCAACGGGTAAGACACTGATAGTGTTATTGGAGTATTCCTTAAACATAGCGGTTTTTCTTAGAATATTGGCTAACCATATATCCGCTTCAATAGATACCACCGTGCCCTTATTAGCAACGGATGAAGCAGCAAAAGTGAATACACCAACATTTGCACCGACATCCCATACGTTACTATTTTCAATTAAATATTTTTCAGCAATATTGATGAGGTCTTGATCGAAGACACCAGACCCGAATTTCAAGTACTTTAACTGAGCATCGGGTGATACAAGAAGGGGGACAGACTTTCCATCTACGGTTATCCTCCGCTTAATTACTTTTCCTCTGCTAAGTCGTTCAACGATTGTTCTTAGAATATTCATACTACCTTTTGAATCCGCTTTTGAAGCCTAACGAGTCTGTAGGATAAGTATCCCGGTATTGCAAGCATCTGCTGTTTTTTGATTTTATCAAATTAATGCTAGTAAATATAATTCTGTTATTTCACCTACATATAAGCATATACCGTTTAAGCCTCCAAAACGACCTTATTTTGTATTTTACAGTGATATCAGCAACATATATCACTTATTGTTAAAGTTAAGGTGTCTATAGGATATATTATAACACTCCCCCCACAATTATCATTGTAAAATCAAGCAGTACAAGAGGCAAATTTACTTTTTCTGCAACTTGAACGAGCCTGTAGAAAAACCATCTAAAATACTGCAATTTTCACAGGCTATAAATTAAAAAAAAATATCATTTTTTTACCGGAATAGAACAAAAAACCGGAATGGTTATTTCCGAAATATCATCAAAAATCGATATTATTGCTTGATTTCTCTTCCGTTTATATTCCCGGACACTGTTTCCTGACAATTTACACGAAACCTGTTCCATATGCATGCACCTTTTTCAGGTTATGGATTATACAAAACAGGTTCCATTGGATGTTTACCTTCTTTTTGGATCTCAGGGTAAATCTGTCCAGGCCAATTATTGAGCGGATATGGGCAAATGGTGGTTCACCGATTGCCTAAGCGCATGGAATAGATGGCTCTGCCAGCGGCAGAATCGATCTTTCTTTTCATCTTCTCGGCATGATTGTTTCTCTTTTTCTTGTCCATACATTATGTAAAATAGGCGACCTGTCGTGTTTTGGTTCTATCGAGGGATAGCGGCGGCGTTTCGATTTCAGTTTACAGGGGGTACAGGATGACCGCGGGGTGTCTGAAACCGGACTGAATGGTGTCCTTTGGTGAAAATATTGGCACCACTTCTCTAAACCCGGACGGTTATGATTACAGTCAGCCCGAGAATGGTAAGATGTCTTATTTTGGTTCGGGATGGCGACCAAATCGCAGTAAGTTAAGCAGCAGGGAGACTGGAGTAACAGAAGACAAAAGCAGCAGCGTACGTAACGTTTGTCAAAACAATCTGCTAAAAAAGATCACTGATCTGGATTATTTCGTTCTTTCGATCTGGCGAGGTAGTTTTTTATGACAAACGTAGACCATATAGATGTTAGCTATACTTACTGATTATGAGCCGAAGCACGATTAATGATGGAACGTTTTTCGAGTTATTTGATGTTTGGTGCCGTAGTAGATATACAACCCCTCGGCTGCGCCTCTGGTTCGTAGGTTTTTTAAGGCATGGGGGAAGCTCGGGCTTAGAAAAAAAGGTGGGGAGCCCGAAGACTCCCCGGACGGTTTTTTCTAATCCGTCGCTCCCATCTGGCTATCCCTTGGCGGGTTGCTCCTCAGCAGAGCCCGCCTCCGTTTCGCCAGACCTTTGTACCTGCCAAAAGCAGGAGTGACTTTTGTTAATTTAACGTGATCTTTTTTTTTGTGGTGTGGGGGAATACATTTCCAGAAAGAGTTGTTCATCAAGCTGAGTAAGCTCACGTTGCGCTGCGGTGGTAAGCAGTTCTGCTGCCATGACATTGAGCAGTCTCAAATTGCCGGCACTATGTTCCACAAGTGCCGACATAAGTGGTTTTGTCATTAACTGAGGTGCTCCGGCTTGTTTCAGACAATACTCCAGATAATTTCTCAGTTCTTTTTTGTCATATGGTGAAAGTATTCTTCTAAACCTGATACGACTACCCAGAGCAAGAAGATTATTGCTCCGAAAACGTTCAGGAAGAGTGAGATCCCCGCAAAGAATAACAGTTAGTAAACATTCTGAATCAAACTGAGCACTCCCCATCAACCGCAATTCATTGAGGTTACAGGTCACCATTTCCTGAGCCTCGTCAATCAGGAGTATTGGTCTGAACAAAGTTGATGTAATATGCTGTCGCCACCTTTCCCGGAGAGCTTTAAATCCACCGTATCTGTTGGATGGGGTAAGATTGACACCAAAGAGATCCCCCATCTCACGGTAAAAGTCTGCAATACTTGATTGAGGTCTTTCCATAACACCAACCACGACGTTTTCCAACCGTTCAAGTTTATGGGAAAGATATTGAAGATTTTTTGATTTACCAAGCCCGGGTTCTCCGGCCATGAGTGCGAATCCGCCATCCATGACCAGATTTTCAATTTGAAAGAGGAAGGTATCTATTCCCGGTGCCGGCCATAAAGAGTGTACTGGGATGTTGGGAAGAAACGGATTCCATTTCAGACCGAACAGTGCAAGAAGACGCTTATTATTCATGGTCTGCCTCCATTGGAATAAAGGCAGGAGGGAGTCCGGTGGCTGCATAATCAGCCAGTAATTTACGCAATAGCGGTGGATAGGGGTCTGTGTCGATATCAGCTTCAGGCAAGGCCACAAGAGGAGCCAGTGTTCTTCGCAATCCGTCACTGTTTTTGATCTTGTCCTGAGGGTAAATTTTCGCAAGCAAAGTTGAATCTCTCTCGTCTACCAGCCAGGCGTGGCAAAGATTCCAGCTTTGATATCGTACATATAGTCGGTCAAAGTGGCGGAACCTGGATGGAACTTCAAATCGAACACCTTTGATCTGTAAAGTAGAGTCACTTTTTCGCTGGGCACGATTTTCCTGAACAGTAAAAGAAAAAACCATCTTTTCACGCTCAGGAGCAGGGCGTGCACCATCTGGTCCCGCCAGCATTTTCTCCACAGGGGAACAGTTGATCTCCTGGTGGCGTTTTCGGTTATACTCCATCTCCGACCAGGCCTGTGTGGCATAATTCAACGTCTCAAGCGTCAAGGGTTCTACCCGTGACAGCATGGACATCAGCCGTCCTTCCAACTGTCCCCAGAAGGATTCCTGTTTGCCATTTTGATAAGGACTATACGGCAATGTCCGGTCGTGTTTTATGCTCAAGCCCAGTAGGCCATTTGTTGTTTCGCGGGCGATCATTGCCGCACCATTATCCGTCATTAAACTGCGGGGTAATCCCCGTTTCATAAAGGCCTGCAACATACCATGATGCAACACTTCCGCTGTTTCCTGATAATACCACTGGATATGGCAACATAATCGGGAACAGTCATCAAGTATGCAGAGTGCTATCGGAGTATGCCATTCTCCGTTACTATCAGCTACCCGTAGTTTGCCCTTATGGAAATCCAGATGCCAAAGTCCGTGGACATGGGACGCCTCGTAACTTCTTACTTCCATCTGTTCAAGATGTTCTTCTGCCTTGTATTGTCCTTTGGTTTTGTTACGGGGTGACCGCTTCTTGTACCACCCTCTTTCTTTCATGCGTCGGCGAACACTGGCATAAGATGGAGGTTTACTCAGCTCTGGCTTTTCTTCAATTAATGCCAGAAGATTGTCTGTATGGAGCCGATAACTCCAATGGGGAAAGCTGCAATACTGTTTCCCGAGTTCGATCAGCATCTGCGCAGAAAGAGCTGTTTTCTTCCCGAGATCTGAACGGGGTTTTCGTTCCATATCTCCCACAGGATCGTTACCGTTCAACGCTTTGTAGTACCAACGCTCAATGGTGGAAGCACCAAAGGTAACAAACCCATCTTTGCATGGGTGCTGATACCGTCGGCTCGCAAGTATTTTAAGTTTTCTGCCAAGTTCTCCCGGCTCGGGAGGACTGGCAAGCAGTCCTCCTATGATGGAAAAACGGAGTTGTGCCCAGGAATGCAGGCGGGACTCGCTATTCTTGTTCATGATATGGCTCCTGTCTGGTTTTTGAGCATAGTCTGCTCGTTTTTGGACAAAAACCAATTTACAGGGAGAGGACAAAAGAAGAAGTCCCCAACTTTTGCGGGGAGTTACTGCTCCATCACTGTTCCTGTCGCCAGCAGTACGAGACAATTGAGAATTGCGTTTGAGGAGGATTTTTTGGTTTCGAGATAATGACCCACCAAAGATCCAGGCAAAGTGTGATTTGTAACAGCAGGATGAATAGAACCACGTATTGTTTGCCAGAGTTGACTTTTAGGGAAAATCTCACGAAAATACGTCAACCACTTGCTGATTGTTTTCCTGTCTGCTCCAAGCATTTTTGACACCATGTTTTTACTGTATTCCTGTGGTTTGCTTTGGTTTAGTGTGGTTACAATCAATATAACTACTCTGAAATACACCCGCCGATCCATGAATAGAGTCGATTTCGGTAAGGTTCTACGACGACAATTCTCTTTACTGCAACAGAGACTGAACCGTACAGAGTACTCTTCAGGAAGATCAGGCCCACCGCGTGGCTGACGTTGGTAATTGGAATAATGCTGAGGGCTACCACAATAGGGACAACCGGCTTTATGCTGCTGATCAGCCAAATCTATGTCTATATGGTGAAGAAGCTTAAAAAGGTTGGTGCTTTGAAGTAATTCTGGTATCATTTTCCTGCCTTAGTGTTTTAGGCAGGAACCCTCTCGGGGTATTTGCGCGATACGTGAGGGGGTTCCTTACCTTTCCATCACTTATCTTGCACATTTTAACTCTATTTTCCATCATTTATTTTGGCCACTCTCAATTGTGAATGATCTCTATATTTGATGGGTTGATTTTCACGATCACTGATGGCATTTCCTTCAATATAACGAATAGTTTTTCCGCTTTGACGGTTGGAACCATCCCGTTGCGCACTTTTATCAGTAAAGGGTGATGTGTTTTTTCTGCTGTAGCTCAAGACACTTTTTAATTTTAATTGGTTTTTCTGGAAAAAACAGGCAATATGCTGCATCATTGATTATTCTTTCAGCTTGTCTTCTTTTACCCGCTCACGAAACATCAGGTATACTTGATTCATGAAACTGCGTTGGAATTACAAGGACATCATAGATCTCGCATATTTTCAAAACAGGGATGCAGATGCGGAACCGGATAAACTCCACCAAAGAGACAGGGAAATATACAGAGAGGCATTTAAAGATGATTCCTCCCTGACAGATGATCAAATCATAAAAACGTGGCTGAGAAAAAGAACAGCAGATGAATTTCCTGACGAAACAAATAGAAGTCCCGGAAGATTATTCTCTGATGCCCACATTCTTGCCCGCACTCTCATTATTATTGCTGGTGTTGTATCAGGTATGGGGGCCGGTCTTTCTTTCTTTCATTATTCCGGTACGACACCGATCAATGTTTTTCAATTTCTCCTTGTTTTCGTCTTTTCCCAGATCCTGCTCACCTGTTTTCTTATAAGCTCGCTGTTTATCAGAAAAATCCGCAGTAAAAAAGGAGCACCTTCATTTTATCGATTCTTTTTTGGTCGTCTGCTGAAAAAAGGAGCAGATCTCCTTGCCAGACAGTGGAGTCGCCATCTTCCAGGCAAAAAACGCTTGAGTTTCAGTCATGCTCTGGGCATTGTCACCTCCCAGGGTAAACTGTACGGTTCGCTGTTCTACTGGATCTTTTTCAACCTGGCCCAGATCTTCGCCCTGTCTTTTAACAGCGGCCTTCTTGCCGCCACCCTGCTGAAGATCAGTACAAACGATCTGGCCTTCGGCTGGCAGTCCACTCTACAGTTCAGCGCGGCATCGCTCCATAAACTCATCAGTCTCCTCGCCCTTCCCTGGTCATGGTTTGTTCCGCCTTCCCTTGCATACCCTTCTCTTGAACAGATTGAAGGCAGCCGGATTCTCCTGAAAGAGGGGATCTACATGCTGGCAACTGAAAACCTGGTTTCCTGGTGGCCTTTTCTTATCTTCTGTCTGCTTTTTTATGGTCTGTTTTTCAGACTGCTCTGTTATCTTGCCGGGAAAATCATGGAAAAAAGAGTTCTCAACAGGAACCCGTGGCGGTCTGCAGCCAGCCAGAGAACCGTACAGAGAATGACCACACCGCTCTTTTCCACCCAGGCCGGGCCCGAACGGAAAAAACTCGAGGAAGAAAATCATGGACTTGTCAGTTCCGCGCCATCGGACAACAGCCGTACATATCCCCAGACAGTTCTGGTGGCCGATGATATAGCACCGCTTTTTCCTGAAACGAAAATACAAAACCTTTTGAGAAAGCACGGATTTACTCCACGACGGACCACAGTTTTTATGGCGGATTATGATACGGACCTGAAAATAGTGCAGGAACTGAGTGAGAAAAACCGGGACAGTCAAACGGGACTCTTTCTCCTCGTGGAGGGTTGGATGGTTCCCCTGACCGATTTCCTCACCTATCTTCAAGAATTACGAAAATCATTACCCCGGGAGACAATTATAACTGTAGGTCTTGTCGGCCGTCCCTCAGGTACTGCATTTTCCCCCGTAACCGAAAATGAGTATGCCATATGGCATAAAAAAATCAACGCCCTGGGCGATCCCTTTCTCCAGCTCCTCGCCCTCACTCCGGAGAAAGAAAAATGAAAACAACCGTTCCTGAATTTGCCATTCTCGGCCATCCGAACGAAGGAAAATCCTCGGTTCTCTCCACCCTGGCTGAAGACGATTCCGTTCGGATCAGTTCCACCCCCGGAGAAACGACAGAGTGCCGCACATTTCCGGTTTCCATTGACGGCCACGAAATCCTCCGTTTCACCGACACACCCGGTTTCCAGAACCCGGCCCGTGTTCTGAGTCACTTTAAAAAACTGAAAAAAAACGGCAGTGAGCTTCTCATGGAGTTCAGATCAATTGCAGAAAATATCCCCGAACTTCATGACGACCTTGAACTTCTCACCCCGGTTGAGCGTGGAGCAGGTATCATATACGTGGTTGACGGTTCCCGCCCTTTACGTAATGTAGATAAAATGGAAATGGAGATCCTCCGCCTTACCGGTAAACCCCGCATGGCCATTATCAACTGCAAGGACGATAATTTTGATTTTCTGGATGACTGGAAAATGGAATTCAGGAAAAACTTTAATTCCAACCAGCTTTTTAATGCCCACAGGGCCACCTACGCGGAACGTATCCGGTTGCTCGAAGCATTGAAATCCATCGACCAGGACTGGTATGAGCCCCTTTCTCGGGTTGTCGACGCCTTCAAAAGCGAATGGAGGGCACGCAACAGCCAGAGTGCCGATATCATCATCGACCTTCTGGTCGGCTGTCTTACCCTGAAACTGACCGGTACCATCGGTTCCAGCTCTGATGAACAACGTGTACGGGAAAAACTCTTTACCAGGTACAAAAAAAAGCTTGAAAAAAAGGAACGGACAGCCCAGGAACAGATCCGGGCTCTCTTTAAACATAATATTTTCAATTATCAGCTCCCTTCCCACTCCCTGCTGCGGGAAAATATTCTGGATGAAAAAAACTGGCAGCTCCTGGGCCTGACACCGAAACAGGTGATCATTGCAGGAGGACTGGGAGGAGCCACCCTGGGGGCAACACTGGATATTGCGACCCTTGGCCATTCCCTGGGATTGTTCACCGCAATCGGTGGTGTGGCCGGTGCACTGGGGGCCATGTTCAGTGGAGAAAACCTCTCGGGACAGGCGGAAATCCTCGGCATTCCCCTTGGCGGAGAGACTGTGCAGGTGGGACCGGCAAAAAACATTGAAATGCTGTTTGTCCTCCTCAACAGAGCCCTGCTGCACTACCGGCACATCATCAACTGGGCCCACGGCAGGCGTGATTACCCTGAATCAATTTCCATTGAAGAAACAAACAGGAATTACACAAAGGACTGGTCCGCCTCCCGGTTAAAAACATGCCAGGGATTTTTCCAGCAACTCAAGGATAATGGGGAACCTGATTCCGAAAAGCGAGAAGCGTTTAGAATCATCATCCTGGAGAGCCTGGAGGAAATCTCCAGAGAAAGCCGGAACGGCCAAACCAGCCTGGCAAAAACTTGATCCACATGTCCTGTGCGGATTAAAACAATGAAACCTACAGAGGGTTTTTTACGCCCCTCAGAAAACCCGCCAGGTAATTTACACCAAGAAAACCGACTGTAAGGGCAGCACCACTCAGCAGAACCAGTGCGGCCTTCTCAAACCCCATGGAAAACATGAAACAGCCCGATGACGCCAACCAGGGAAAAAGCAATGCGGCAAAAAAATATTTCCTTACGTTCCCGGTGGGTTCCCCCGGTCCCAGGGCATGCCTGCGACATTTCTCCCGGTGCCCGGTATCCGGATTTTTTGTTCTGTAATTATATTTTCCGAGAATAATTATCTCAAAAAGAGACTGAATAACCGTTTTATTCCTGAAATAAGCGGAATGGGATCCCCCCGGATCAGGAAAATAAAGACTGGAAACATGGACATTATCGACCCTGTGTCGGATCCGTTTTCGATTGGTCGGAGACTGGAGAGCACCACTGATAATGTCCCCTTCATCCCAAAAATTAACCCAGTGAATATAGGGCGTTCCAAAACGGGAAAAGGGGACTTCGCCAATATCTCCACGCAGCTCTTCCACAACCCGTTTGTAGCGGTGATACCTGCTTTTGTAACTTTCAAAAAAATACTGGATTTTATCGATGGGACTTGCCAGAGTAACAAAATGACTGATTTTAATCAGTTCTGTCGGCCCGGTTATGGGGTCATGTGAATTCCGGGCTCTGTTATTTCGAGTGACATGAAGCAGGGTATCATGGGCAACTGTCGTTCCCAGGCTGTGACTGACAATTACTACCCGCCTGCAAGCCTCCTGTGCCAGAACATGGTTAATAACAGTTGTGCCCAGCTCAATAACCCTGTTACGCTGTTCATGTTTTTTATCCGTTTCCTCGTAGGTCGCCCACGACTCCACATCACCCATATAATCAGTCAGAAATCCTTTTAACCCCAGAAAAGAAAACAATGATACAGCAAGACCTGCAGCAGTTTTCCAGGAAGGGTTCCACCTGGTGATAAAAGTATGTAAAAGAGGATGCTGATCTCCTGAAAAGAGAGGCAAACCTGCAAAAAACTGTAAAAACAGAAAAATCAGGAAAACACTCAGTAACGCGCTGAAAACCAGGGCAAGGGCAAGAGTCAGCAGGTAGAAGCCATTGAGCAACTCTCTGAGCTGGTATTGCTTCAACCACATACGTGCCAGGGCAACAGACTGAACTTTCCGAACTCTTCCGCCCTCCTTTTCGTCTTCAATAAACGAAATAAAATCCTTGAATGTCCCCTCCGGGAACCGTTCGATTATATGCGGTTTTTCGAAATCATCGTACAATTTCACCAGCCTTTCAAAATCTGCCTCCTCAACGCCATCAGGCCATTTTTCCCGAACATCCAGCAGATCGATCAGCACAGCCCTGCGTAACCGTTGTCGCTCACGCCACGGTGAAAAAAAAGTATGCCATGGACGCAAAACCTGACTGAACATCCATTTCAGTACTCGCTTAACCGAGCGATTTCCTGCCATAACCGGGGCCCAGTAAACTTCGTAAAAGCGCACAGGATTCTTCTCGCCCCACTCTCCATCTTTTTTGGGATCATATTCCGCTTCAATATAGGCGATTGTTTTTTCCCGACTCCCGACCAAAGGTTCCAGTTTTGGTACTATTCCACGGAGTAACCCTTTTCCCCCACCCTTCCCTCCATCCCGGTCGGAATGGGTCAGAAATTTATCAATTGCGTCCACAAGTCGGCTCAGTTCTTCATACCGCCTCTGGGAACCCATGCCATGAAAATAAATAACAGCTGTGTACCCATCATCTTTTTCAGATTCTGAACTACTCCCGCTGAATTCTGTCATTATAAGGCTCCTCTTTTGATTTCATTAAAATCGCCTATCAAATTAACAGAACAGTACAATGACGGTGAAAAATTGTCAATCAGCCGAAAAGATTGTCACTGGACACGATCCTGAAAGATACCTATAATCAATGATAAGGAAAGATAAGGAAAGGTTCCGGTTTATCCCGGCACCTTTTCACTTGGAAAGTGTCTGTTTAGCCCGCATTTCTCATGAACTGATGAAAAATGCGGGTTAGAAATGAGATTTTTTGTTCGAGTTCAGGTAAGCGCAGACCCTGAGGAGCATAAAAATAAAAAGCAGGAGGAATACGATGGCCAAAGTAATAACCGGTGTTTTTCCGGAAAAGGAAGAAAAAAAAGAGGAGAACAAACCTGTTCCCGGTTATATACTTGAAATTTCCATAATGTTTTCAGACCCCCTGATCTGGCGCCGCGTAGCCGTACCCGGCTCCATAACCCTGGCAACCCTGCACAGGGTCATTCAACTGGCCATGGGATGGAGTGACTCCCATGTTCACCAGTTTCTCATCGGAAAAATCAGCTATGAACCGACATTGGGGACAGCGGGAATTGCAGAAAGCAAACGTTTTGATGAACGCAATTTCAAGCTCCATACTCTGGAGGAAGACATGGGTTTCATGTTCACCTACCTCTATGACGCCGGGGAAGGCTGGGAGCATGATATTCGACTGGAAGAAGTCATGCCCGCCGACCAGAATTTTAAATACCCGGTACTGCTCTCGGGAGAACAGGCCTGTCCACCGGAAATTGTCGCTGACATCCATGAATACCAGTCTCTGATCGAGGCCGCTGAAAAACAGTCCGATACCAGCTACAGAGAACTGTCTGAGCTTTCAGGAACTGCTCATTTTGACCCCGCTTTTTTTGATCTGGAAATGGCAAAGCAGCGACTGGCCGATTTAACCTGATTTTCCAGATCCCTGAATCCGCGACCGGGCCAGGGATCTGATCAAAGCTGCAACAACACTTTGGGAACAGCTTCCCGGCCCGTATCTATTTTGGTGTCACAGATCAGCAGACGGCTTTTCTCCACGCCAAAAGTCTTCACCAGGTAATCCTGTACTGCTGTTGCCCGCTGTTCTCCAAGGGCAAGCAGCTTTTCCCGGTCCTGTTCTGCCACCTCGATACTCTCTTTTTTCTCGGAGGCAATCACTTCAGGGGAAAGAAATTCCCTGGAGGCGACAACCGGACAGAGCTGCAGATCTGTTTTCGGCCGATCCTTGAGTATCTGGCCGATTCTTTTCAGGTAATCGGCATGCTCAGGAGTAAGAGTAATTTCCTGCAGTTCGAAATTCACCGGTGGCAGTTCAACCTGCATCATTTTTTCCCCGACCTTCATCCCCACATAGGCGAGAGCTGCGTACGGTCCGAGGGAATAGACCAGGTACGAGGACGCGGCGGGAACAATGGCCTTTCCCAGGGCCGTTACAAGAATATCGGAAATGCCCACATCAAGATCAGAAAGGGGGCCCTCTATGGGAATATCCAGAGAAATATTATCCTTGCTGTCCCGGAGCATGGCAAGAGCTGCATCCAGGGGAATGGGCAGTTCATTATCCAGCTCAGTGGCCAGTTCTTCAGAGATTCTTTCTGTTTCCAGCTTTTTCAGAAGGATATCATTCTGCATATTCAGAATCTCATCGGCCAGACCCAGCTTTGTTTTCAATTGCAGCTGACCGCCGGCCAGAGCCGTTCCCACAGACTGAACAGTATAGGACGACAGTTTAGTCAAAGGATAATTCTTCAGTTCTATATCAAGATCCAGTGCAGGAGAGGGTTTGAACGGGAAAAGTTCACCCTTGACACTGAGGGGAGCCCGTCCTTCAAACTCTCCCTGCAACACCAGAGTCGTCTTCTGTTCTGGTCGGGTGGAATCAAGGCGGCCCAGTTCCAGCTTCGACAGCACCAGTTCACTGGTAAACGGTACGGCAAGGGTATTATCCGTAAATGACAGTCGATTTTTTCCGATCAGTTCGAGTTTTCCGAGTATAAAGGGATATGGTTCATCACTCTTGTCGACACCTGCAGCTTCTCCTGTATTCCCTTCAGTTTCCTGAGGAGCTTGACGCATTGCCTGCAACTGTCGGTTTATATTCAGCTCGCCTTTTTTATCAAGATTGATTGTTGCAAGAAGATTTTCAAGGCTCAGGGTTTCACCACTCACACCACTGTCCTGCGCCCATGCAGGGGAGGAAAGATTACCTTTCTCCAAACTGACAGCGTCAAGAAAAACAAGGCCGTCCAGAAAAATATTCCGGCTTGAAAAACCGGTTTTCTCCAGGTCACCCATGATACCGGTTACACGTATTTCCCCGGCTTTTACCAGGGTTCGGCCATTGATCGTTGATTGAACAACAGGTTGGAGCACAGACAGTTCTTCCGCCTTCAGGGACTTAAAGTCCACATTTTCCACCTGATGCAGCTTGACTTCCGCGACACTGATATCCAGAGGCATTTCACCCTGAACAGATGTTGAAAAATCCGTCATTGCCAGGCTGCCAATTGTCAGTTTTCTCCCATCAGAACCACCAAGATCATCAATGGTAACATTTTCAAAAGCGACCATTGGTGTCTGCCCCTTACCATCAAACAGAGAGAAACCGTCAAGAACAATCTGACCGTCAAAGGCAGCAGGCAGTTTTTTATTACTATCGGCCGTAGTATAATCAACCTTGCCCCGCCACTGCAGACTGTCATTGGATATCTTCAGGGAAGGCAGCAGGCAATCCGTAGCCTGGAGGTGAATTGAAGCATCACTTTCAACCCGGACATCATCCCCGATCCTGATTTTGCTCTTACCCTCGATACCGATTTTTTTCTCCTGCAGCCTGAACTCTCCATCCGGCAACTGAAAAGAAAAATTTTCAGAAGCAAGTAACCCGTCCAGATCAACAGCCATATCTCCCTCTGCGGGCCCTGCATAATGCGTTTTTCCCCGCCAGTTCAGTTGTCCGCCCTGCACGGAAAAAGCACTGTTACCGACTACGGGGTCAGTGACTGTTATTGTGCCGTCATAATCAACAAGGACATCATCACCGGCAGTGAGATGCAGCTTGCCATTCACTCCCACCTTACCGGAAATGGATTGCAGAGCATCAGCGAGCAGGAGTGACAGGTTATCAAGATCAAACTCCTTCACATGAACATCCCCACTGATTTCAAGCTGTGGTGCCACCTTCAGGGTATCAAGCTTTATTTCAATACCGGCACCATTTAAGCTTCCGGTTAAAACAAATTTCCCGGCCCTCTCTCCCGTATGGGTGGTAAATTTTTTCAGTTCCGCATGATCAATGAAGAAATCCACCTTGTACTGAGCCGTTTTCAGTTTGAGGCGACATTTTGATAAAACAACCCTGTCGGCAAGCACTCCCCAGGAAGTTGAGTCAGGCAATTCTGTTTTCGGCTTAACCTCCTGTCGCTCGTCCCCTGCCACGGTATATGAACCAAAACGCCAACGACCGTCCTTATACTGTTCAAGGTCAAGAACAAGGTTTTCGTACTTTGCACTTTCAATACGGAAATCACGTTGAAACAGGGCTTGAATACCAATATCAAGAGTAATATCAGAATGGGAAAGAAGAGATTTTCCACCTCGTCGCACATCCAGCTTTCCTAATGTCACTCGCCCGGTAAACGGATTGAACCAGAGACTTTCTATTTTTGCGGAATCCGCTCCATTTTCTTCCAGCCAGGAAATAAGGTAGTATTTGACACCAAAGGGAAGGAGAAGGAAAAAAAGGCAAATCAGTATTACTGCTCCTCCTGTCACTTTAACCCACCTTCTTCTCAAAAACGATTTCCTGTCTGTCTGGACTGTTGAGGTCATAAAGAGTACCTGGTATTTATCTTAAAATCGCAGTGTGGAACATTGTACAGCTGCAATCGGATATTCATTTGCCTGTTGCGGCTGAGCCATTTGGCCCGGCCATGCCGATTTACCGGGTTATGGCGCCAGTCGTTCTACCGACCAACTCTCATCCTCTTTTGTATAGAGGAACCTGTCATGGAGGCGGCTTTTCCGCCCCTGCCAGAATTCAATTTCTGTGGGTTCAACCCGGTATCCCCCCAGAAGGACGGAAGGGGTACCTTACCCTCCCCTATTTTTGTCTTCATCTCCTGGAATTTCTGTAACAGAATCTGCCGGGAGGAGAGTCTGTGGCTCTGGCTGGACACCCAGGCGGCCAGCTGGCTCTCCTTTGGTCTGGTCATAAAATATTTTGCAGATTCGGCGGTGGATATTTTTTGCGCGCAACCGTTAATAATAACCTGCCGTTCAAGCTCCAACCAGACAAACAGCAGGCTGACACGGTTGTTATCCTTTATTTCAGCAGCCTTTCTACTGCCGAAATTTGTAAAAAAAACAAATCCGTTCTCATCATAGTATTTCAGGAGAACCGTTCTCTGGCTCGGTTGCCCATTGCTGCCGACCGTTGCCAGGATCATGGCGGTTGGATCCGGAACATGGGTTGTCCGGGCCTGGTCGAACCAGAGAGAAAACTGCTTTACCGGGTCTTTAGCGAGATCTGTCCGGGACATCCCCCCTTTCAGATACTCGCGACGAAACTGACTTATATCCACTTCTGCTGCTCCTTTTAATCTTTTAAAATATATCTTATTTCTGGTCTTGCCGTTCTGTCAGGAATATCAGGCAATTCCTTCCAGTTTCCAGTTTTCTGTGCCGACCGGTCTGGCCCACGTCCATTTTTCTTCGAACTTTACCGGCTCGGTCATGGATCCCTCAACCAGTTCACCACTCCTGTCATCCACCGTGTAATCAAGCAGATTGGCGGAAAAAAGAACGGTCACAAAATCTTCCATTCCATCACTGCCCGCTTCCACAATTTTCACGTTTCTGATAGCTATACTTTCAAGCTTGTTGATATGTCCTTTACGTCGCATTTCGGCAAAATGATCCTCATACTCCCGGGCCAACTGCTCACCAAGCAGATGTCTGTAGGAGTCCAGATCTCTCCGCATCCATCCCGCCTGTACCTTGAAGAAAACATCGGAAGCAATTTCGAGAAAATGATCCGGATCAAACGACCTGTCATGTTCTCTGATCTGGGCAATACCTTCCGCCACCGGATCCGCCATCTCCGGAACAGGTGGCACTCCGGCTGCTGTACCCGACTCTCCCCCGAAAAAATTACCTGGTCCTCCCTGGCCACCAAAACCACTCCGAGTCGAATAACTGTTCTCACGTGGCCTGTTCATCCTTCTGAAAAGATACCATGCGCCACCGGCCAGTAAAAGAAGGGGCAGGATACCCATTCCCGTTCCGCCCATGCCGAACATTGAACCGAACAGCATGCCTCCCAGGGCACCTCCGAGGAGTCCTCCAGCCATACCGCGGCGAAACGACCCGTTGCTCTGTTTGTTCAGACGCTGGGTCGATCGGGTTGGTGCTTTTCTCGGTGCCATTCTGAAGGTTCGTCCGCCCATTCGGGAGCGGGCATCCGCATAGTTGGCGTTTATACCACCTTCAATCAGGGAGAAGGCAATAATCAGCATAACAAACGGAGCCATCTTTTTTACAAAAGTCATCATAATTTCAATCCATATTTAAAATGTTATTTTCCGTCCCACGATGATGAGGTTGGAGATAAAAAAAAATTACTTTTCCCGCAGAAGAATGTAAGAACTCCGGCATATAATTACCACCTCAATCCTGCAGTTTTTCCTGCATAAATCTGTTCATGTCTGGTATAAGGATATCTTGAAAAATCAGACATTTCTTTCAAAACCAGGAAAGAGTCAAATCAAAAATCTTAACATATAGTTGATATACAGGCATTTTTTATTTCTCCCTGACGCAGAAACCGGGCGAAATGACAATTTCTCAAAGTAGACGCGAGGTGCAGCTGAAACCATGTATCATCAACGTTTTAATTCATACCTAAATCCTGCAATTGGCAAGTTTTTCGGAGATGCGAGGCATCAAGGGCGTCGACGTATTAACATTCTTCAAGCCCTTGATAACGAGGCAGATTCGATAAAATTGCCAATCCCGTAGGGCGAGGGAATAAAGAAAAAACAATCTCACTCCGATAGTGGATAGTACAACCCTTACTGCGATATGATAATTATCTGTTTATACAGTATAAATGCTTTTTATTTATTCCCAAAGTGCAGGATTAGGTCATAATCAATGCTTATTCTCCACCCTCCGGGGGCAAAACCGTGTGAACCGCCGGCATCCCTCCCTTATCTTGCGGCAACTCTGAGGCGGCATGACATTCCCTGCCAGGTCATTGATATGAATATCGAAGGACTCTATTTTCTCCTGGAAAACCTGTCTCCAACCCATGATACCTGGAGCCGACGAGCTCTTAAAAACAGGGAAAAAAATCTGAGGGACATCTGCTCACCTGCTCTTTATTCAAACAAAGACAGATATGCCCGGGCCGTCTATGATGTCAATCGTCTGCTGGAAAATGAGGGAAAACGTTTGGGGCTGCAGTTATCCCTGACAAATTACGTGGATCACGAGCTTTCACCATTAAAAAGTGATGACCTGCGGAGGGCGGCGCGCTACTACAGTAAAAATATCTATTTCCCCTACTTCAGTGCGAGACTGAACGAACTGATCGACCACCGTTATCCCGAAACCGTCGGTATTTCCCTTAATTATCTCAGTCAGGCCCTTTGCGCCTTTGCCATCATTGGCTATTTAAGGGAAAAATATCCCGAAACGAAAATCATCCTGGGAGGCGGTCTGGTAACCACATGGCTGAGCAATCCCGGCTGGAAAAACCCTTTTGGTACCCTGGTTGATTCCCTTGTCTACGGAAAAGGAGAGGAGCCGCTTTTGCGACTGCTGAACAAATCCCCATCAGCAGGTCATGTTCGCCCTGTTTTCGATGACCTGCTGACACACGGCTACCTCTCCCCCGGTTTTATCCTGCCCTATACAACATCCAGAGGCTGTTTCTGGAAAAAATGCACCTTTTGCCCCGAAACAAGCGAAAACAATCCATACAGTCACATCCCCCCAACTGCAACGGTCCACGACCTGAAACATCTGGTTGAAGAAACATCCCCTGTTCTCATTCATTTTCTTGACAATGCACTCAGTTCCTCCACTCTGAAGGTATTGGCAGAAAATCCGCCGAATGCATCCTGGTACGGATTTGCCCGTTTTGACAACCTGTTAGCTGAAAAAGAATTCTGTTTTAAACTCAGGGAAGCAGGATGCGTCATGCTGAAACTCGGTCTGGAATCAGGGAACCAGGGAGTTCTGGATAAAATGAAGAAGGGTATTGACCTGGATCTGGCAGCAAAGATTCTGGAAAACCTGAAAATTGCAGGCATCTCCACTTACATATACCTGCTTTTCGGTACTCCTGCGGAGAATCGATCAGGCGCTGAGGATACTTTAACTTTTGTCAGTACCCATGGGGAATGCATCTCCTTTCTCAACCTTGCAATTTTCAATCTGCCTGTCTGCAGTATGGAAACAGCCCACCTCGAACTGTCTGATTTCTATGAAGGCGATCTTTCCCTGTACAGAAATTTTACCCATCCGCAGGGGTGGAATCGCCGGGAAGTGCGTCAGTTTCTCGATACAAAATTTAAACGGTGCAGAGAAATTGCCGAAATTCTAAAAAAGGAACCTCCGTTTTTCACCTCGAACCACGCACCTTTTTTTCGGAAATTTTCTAAGGTGCCTTTGTGAATATATAAAACCATGTCAAAAAACATTAACGGTGTAATCGCTGCCATTCTGGCTGCTCTCTTCATGGGTACCATGGGTATCTTTTCCAGAAAATCGGGACAAGGTGCAGAAACTGTGGCATTTTTCAGACTTTTTTTCGGAGCGGCTTTTCTTTTCTTCTTTATCTGTATTTCAGGAAGATTGGGAAAAATACTGAAAAAGCCGAAATGGAATGTTGTTTTCAGTGGAGTCATGCTGGCAGGACTTATTATTTTTTACACAAGGGCCATGAACCTGACCACTCTGGCAAACGCTGTTATGCTACTTTACCTTGCCCCTCTTGCCGCCTCCATTTTTGCCCACTTTTTCCTGAAGGAGCGCCTGAACAGAATCTCAATCACTCTTATTCTGCTTTCACTTTTCGGCTTTGCAATGATGATGGAATTCAGGATCGATTTTTCTGCAGGATCAGATCATCTCGCGGGACTGGTTTCGGGCCTGTTTTCCATGTTCTGCTATGCCACATTTATTATCATCAACCGGACAATAGACAGACAAACAGACGTCTTTGCCAGTTCATTCTACCAGATGACAGCAGGAGCAGGATGCCTTTTACCATTTTTTCTTTTTTCTCTACCGGCCGGTTTTGATCCGCAGTGGTTCTGGCTTGTCGGTGCAGGTTTTTTCCCTGGTTTTCTCGGCATTTTACTGGCTGTGATCGCCCTGAAAAAGCTGAACGCAACAACCTTTTCCACCCTGGCATATCTCGAACCTATCAGCGTGGTCATGTATGGCTGGTTCTTCTTTGACGAAGCATTATCTCTTTTGCAGATCGCTGGCTGCCTGCTCATACTCTCGAGCAGCATTGTCAAAACCAGGACAATGTCCGCATGATTCTTTCTATTGGCGGAATAAACAGGAGTATGATACATATTTGAGCAAATTTGATCTGAAAATCCTACCATGGAAAGTGTTTCTGCCACAGTTGGGATTTTTATTGCCTGTTTGTCAGAAGCATACACAGACCAGACCCCGGGAGTTTTCATGCGCATACTTCATGTGGCGAATTTCAATACACATAAATATGGCACAGACCTCTACTCAACCGACAGAAAAATCTCCGCAGGCCTCGTCCGAAACGGTCATTTTGTCTATGATTTCAGTTACCGGGATGTCTGCAGAAACGAATCTTTTTTCAGGACGACAAAACTCGGCACCGGCTCTGTCAATCAAAAACTGCTGAAAGCATGCAGCCAAATAAATCCACACCTTCTGCTCCTTGGACATTCCGAACTTATTACCTCTGAAACCCTGAAAAAGGTGAAAAAATCCCATCCATCCATAAAAATCGGCCTGTGGTATGTGGATGCCCTCTTTCATCGTGAAAAAACAGAACATCTCTTTCACCGACTGCAGTTTATCGATATGGTCTTTGCCACAACTTCGGGCAGATACCTGAGGGAGTATTCCAGTGGCACTACCAGTGCTGCATTTATCCCCAATATGGTTGACCCGGCTGTTGAATCGTATACCGTTTTTCGCAACACCACCTGCGACTATGATTTTATTTTCTGCGGTCGTGACTCCAACGATCCGGAGCGACGGACTTTTATGGAGGAACTCCAGCTTGAAACCGGTAAAACAATGCGCTCAGCGTTTTTCGGCTGCCTGGGCAACGGACCTGTTACCGGCCATGATTACCTTGCCCTTCTTTCACGCTCAAGGATGGCCCTGAATATAAGTCGGAGAAATGACGTTCGTCTTTACTCCTCCGACCGGATCGCTCAACTGACAGGCAATGGCCTGCTCACCTTCTGTCCACGGATCCCGGCAATGGAACTTCTCTATAATGAAAAGGAACTTGTCTATTTTTCAACTTCGGAGGAACTTCTTGCCCGCATTAAATATTTTCACAGCCATCCTGACGAAGCTGAAAAAAGAGCTGAAAAAGGTTGGCGCAGGGCTCACCGGTCTTTCAACACCACCAGGGTAACCGCCTATATGATTGAAAGATTATTTGACCAACCGCTATCCAGCGATTATGAATGGCAGGACGAGTTTTATACATCATCCTGAACCCTGCACTGCAAGAGAACAACAATACCGTGAAAATTCCCCTGAGACTTCTGGACTGGCACAAAGTAAAAAAAACAGGCAGAGGCTATACCCGGAGAGAACTGAGCGCTGTGAACTTTCTGCTGAAGGCTGATATAATCTCTCCTGTCCGCTCCTTTCTCAATGTCGGTTTCCATGATTACCAGGACAGAAGAAACCGCTGGTGGATTGATATCTGCAGGGCCAATTCGATTGACTGGCACATCCTTGAGCTCTTTCCCGCCAACGTGGAAAATTTTCTCAGCCATGCTCCTCCCAAAGACCATCACAGGATTACGCAGGGTGATATCAGGGACGTGGCCGCGCTTTTCAAACAGCCTTTTGATGTGATTTTTCACTGGCATGGGCCGGAGCATCTGGCCAAGGAGGATTATCTCTCAATTCTTCCCGATCTTGCAGGCAGAACCGAAACCCTCCTTCTACTCGGCTGTCCGAACGGTCATGAGGAACAGGGTATGGCTTATGGAAACCCATACGAGGAACATGTCTCTTTCTGGACAGTTGAAGAATTCCATCAACTCGGCTTTGTAACAGATATTGTCTCGGACAAGAAACCCGGCCATATCAGTGCGGCAAAATTTCTTCGCTGACCGTTTATTCTGAAAGTATAGAAAAAACATGAATATTCTTATGATATCTATGGATTATCCCCCAACTCCAGGGGGTATTTCCGCCCATGTCCAGGAATTGTCAAGGGCTCTGGCCCTCCAGGGTAACAAGGTCAGTGTCATTACCCGCAAAAGAAAAAATGATCAGGAACACTCCAAAGATGGTGATATCGATATTTTTCGTGTACCTCTTACCTTTGCGGCACTTGTCTACGGCCTGCAGATCAGGAAATTCACCAGGAATCTGCTTGACAGAATCAGGCCGGATATCATCCACATTCATGGCATGCTCCCCTGGAATGGTACAATATAAAGCATATCCCCCTGGCCTATACCAATCACACTTCCGGCTACCTGAAGCGGATAAAAAAGGGGGCTTCCGTAGAATGGCCATGTTGAAAAGACATTTTGGGAAAGTAGATCTTTTCCTTGCCCCAAGCCGGGAACTCCTGGAAATCCCCTTTCCCATCCGGGCGGAAAAAACCTTTATTCCCAACGGTGTTGACGGAAGTAAATTCCATTTCAACGAGGAGAAAAAAAGACTTATTCGTAAAAAACTCGGCATTGGTGAAAAGGAGACGGTGGCCATTGTCACCAGGCGGCTGGTCGATAAAAATGGCGTTATACATCTTGCCAGGGCTTCTGAATTTCTTGATAATGCTGTCCGTTTTCTTGTGATAGGAGCAGGCCCTGAGCGAAAGAAGGTGGAGGATGAATTCAGAAAACATTGCGGTGACAGGACAATCTTCACCGGCAATAAAAGTCATGAAGAGATTATTGATTTCTACAGTGCTGCCGATTTTTCCATCCTGCCGTCATTAATGGAAGCCACTTCAATCAGCGGGCTCGAGGCTATGGCCGCAGGCCTGCCCCTCATCGGTACGGACGTGGG